>NZ_JBTXLQ010000001.1:0-1799710 GCF_054871705.1 Brucella sp. LJL56 | reverse complement strand
TACATCAACAGAACTCTCATCCCGTCAATGCCGCCAGCCAACCAAATCCAACGTCACCGCCAAACCCAATCAACCAACTCAACGGACGAACCAACCTGCCGCTAGCAGCGTCGCCGCCCTCGTTGTGTGGGCTATATAGGGGCGACCCCTCGTACCTGTCAACAGTGACAGCGAAGTTTTTTGATGTTTTTTTGACAGCTTTCCACAAGCCGTCGGATTTCCACGTATTTACCTTATATTATAGCGCGCTCGATGCACCGTGCGCAGTTGGGAGGGCCATAAACCGGCCTCATTACCCAAATAGTTTCCGGATACTTTCAACACTGGCAATAAACCACGGCTTGCGAGCCGCTGTGGAAATCCTGGTCCGGCAGGCTTGTCGTTGACTTACGTTTCTTCGACAGGCAAAACTCACATGCCCGTTTGGGAGCCTTCCGACAGGATGGAAGACACCTTAGCACCGGATTGGCGGCTCATCCGCTTTTCCGACAAATGATTTCAAGCACGTTTTGTGCAGTCAGTTTTTTGAAGAAGGGCCGGCTATAGCAGTATGAAAGAGATGGGGCCGAACAATCTCGATCCGGGTGACGAGCCCCCGCTTAGCGTAGGCGGACGGCGGCGACCGCCTGATCGTCGCGAAGTTTCCGCTCGCTGGCTCGCCGGTACGTTTCTGACCGGCGTTACATCCTGCATGCTGATCGGCGTCGCTTTGTTTGCTGCACTCGACGGGCGCGAACAGTTGGCCACGCCGCCTGAAATTCTTGCCCGGAACGACATGCCTGGTGTGATTGACGACGCCGCCATTATAAAGGGTGGGCGCATTGTCAGCACCGTTTCCCAGCAAAAGGCACGAGACCGGCGTCGCTTTGATCTTTCTACCATGCAAAAAGTGGGCGAGCGTGAAGTCATCCGGACGCGACCGTTCGAATTTGTTCGCATGGCTCTGGCTGTCGATCATCCAACCAACCGCAAATATCCGGCGTTCAATGCCCTGACCGTGTTCTCGGAGGGACCAGCGGCTCCACAACCTACCGATGCCGGTCAGATTTACGGCGCGAAGGTCGAAAGCGAAGTCAGCCTGCAGGTCGTCGACTTTCCGATGAACAGCACCACATTCGACGCTTCCAGCGACCTTACTGTCGACGAGGTCGAAAAGGTCGTGCGTGATACTGGCGGTCTACTGACTGACGGTGACGTGCAGGTAGCCTCGCTTCATTATGTCGATCCTGCCCGTTTCGGCGGTACGGATTCTCCGTTCGCACTTGGCCCGGCGCTCGGTGTGAAGATTACTCAGGAGAATGTCAGTGTCGCACAGCGCGGCGATGACGAAACGGTTGGCGAAGGCTTTTCGGAAGAATTGATCCCGTTCCGCCAGACAGCCGAAATCGCGCAGGCGCTCGAAGACGCCGGCTATACGGGCGACGATGCCGGGAACATGGCCGATTCGCTCACCAAGCTGATGAACTCGCCCCGCCTCAAGGAAGGCAGCGTTCTGCGTGTCGGCACCGAGACCCGTGATGGCGTTGACCGTATCGTGCGAGCAAGCATCTATAATCGCACCACGCATCTGGTGACGGTCGCGCTCAACGACCGCGGGCAGTATATTCCGTCAGACGAACCGGAGCAGACCCCGCTCCTGCAGACCGCTTTCGATGGCAATGCCCTGCCGACGGCAATTCGGGGCAATCTTCCCAGCGTCTATGACGGGATCAGCCGGGCTGCACTTGCCTACGGCATGTCGGAGACAATGCGCGAACAGCTCATCAAGATGCTCGCAAGCGATGTCGACCTGCAGTCGCGACTGTCGCCGAGCGACCAGATCGACGCCTTCTTCTCGCTGCCGGACGATCCCGACAAGCCGGAAGCCGATTCGCAGCTTCTTTACATTGCCGCCAATTTCGGTGGAACAACCCGCAAATTCTATCGCTATCAGGCCCCGGACGGCAGCGTCGATTATTTCAATGGCGACGGCAAAAGCGCAAAACAGTTCCTGCTGCGCAATCCGGTTCCCAATGGTGTCTTCCGCTCACCGTTCGGCATGCGCCGCCATCCGATCCTTGGCTATAGCCGCATGCATACCGGGGTCGACTGGGCAGCACCGCGCGGCACGCCGATCATCGCGTCCGGTAATGGCGTGGTGGAAAAGGCCGGTTGGACCAACGGTTACGGCAACCAGACCTTGCTTCGCCACGCCAATGGTTATGTGAGCAGCTACAATCACCAGAATGCAATCGCTCGCGGTGTTACAGCCGGTGCACGTGTCCGGCAGGGACAGGTGATTGGCTATGTGGGATCGACAGGTCTGTCGACCGGTCCTCATCTTCACTACGAGCTGATCGTGAACGGCACCAAGGTCGATCCTCTACGCATCCGCCTTCCGGACAATAAGGCACTTTCCGGCAAGGAGCTCGAAGCCTTCAAGCAGGAACGGGACCGCATCGACACGCTTTTGAACAGCGATGAAAACGGTACCAAGCTTGCCTCGAACGGATCGACCAAGAGCTGATACAGAAAAAGCCGGGCAAAAAATTCCCGGCTTTTTATTTGAAGGATGTCGTTAGACTTACTCAGCGAACTCGACCGTTACGCCAGCCTTCACCAGCTTTGCCAGCTCTTCAGCATCCCAGTTGGTCAATCGCACACAGCCATGGCTCGATGTCTTGCCAATTCTCGACGGTTCCGGTGTGCCGTGAATGCCGTAAGTAGGTTTTGAAAGCGCAATCCAAACCGTGCCGACCGGCCCGTTCGGCCCTGGCGGGATGGTCAGCACCTTGTCGTTGTTACCCTGCTTGAAGTTGATCTTTGGATTATAGGTATAATTCGGATTGATCGCGATGCGCTCAACCTGAACGATGCCGGATGGTGAAGGATTGTCCGACGAGCCGATGGTTGAAGGATAGGCAACGACCAGCTTGCCGGTTTCATCATAGCCGCGAACCTGCTTGCGCCCCTTGTCGGCGATGATACGGGCGACCTTGGCCCGAACCGGCTTACCGAGATTGGGAATCTTCACGATCGAACCGGGCTGGTTGAAGTTCACGCCCGGATTGATCTCTTTCAGATAGGTCTCGTCTATGTGGAATTTTTCGCCCAGCATTTCGGTCACCGACGTATAGGCCATGGCGGGAAGCTGCGCCTTGTGGGCGTAATCTTCCGGAATGGAGGCAACATATTGCCGCCCGACATCCTCGTTGGTGATCGTGTATTCCGAGAAGGCCGGGCCGCCTGTGGCTTCAAGTTCGGCATTGACGGCCGCTTCGTCTGTCGGGTTGATCGACTTTCCGGTCAACTCGCCATAGGCAGCAGCAGCCTTGTCGACATTGCTTCCCGAACGACCGTCGATGACGCCCGGCGACGCACCGGCACGGTCGAGAAGAATCTGATAGGCTGCAATCTTTGCCTTTGCGCCCTGCCCTTTCGGCATTTCAATGGCCGGAGCCATATCGCTGGGATTTGGAACACCCCTTGGCTGCTCATAACCCGGCTGGCCGTAATCCTGCCGCCCGTCATAGCCGGGATTAGCGCTGGCTGAATTCGTGTCGGTATTGTCAGGATATTGATCGCCTGCCGGAGGCAATTCCGAGCGCTGTACCTGTCCATCCCGGTTACCGCCATATTGCGGTGCCGCCGGAGCATCCGGGTAATAGTTCGGATCTTCAGGCACGTTGCCAAAGCCATCATAGGGCGCGCCACCATCGACCGGACCATCGAGCGTCCAGTTGTCGTCTGGCTGCGGCGCACGGCGAACCCGACGGTCATAGGCGTTAGGATCATAATTATTGGCGTCCTCGACACTGAGAATACGCCCGCGACGATCCATGGTAACGCGACGGCCATACTGGTCGATAAAGACCCGCACCCGGCGATCATGATAGATTTCTTCACCCGGATCATAAAGCTGCGCAAGCTGTACCGGGCGTTCGGCAGCCGTCGCAGAATTGCCTTCCTCTGCGCGCGCTTTACCGTCGACGGCGGTTACCGCGACGGAAGCAAACAAAGCGAAACGAAGCATGCGTGTGGAATGCGCCATGAAGAATGCCCTGGGTGATCGAAAGATCATGGATGCCGCGAATATGGTTAATAACTGATTAGCTGATAAAGCAGATGCCAGATGAACTGGACATGAAAATGGCCGATATCAAAGGAAAGCCGGAAAACTTGTCAGGCCAAACATGAAAAAGGCGCCGCAACCTATCCGGTTGCGACACCCAAAGCTTTCAACTCATGCTCATTCAAGCGTTTTCGTCGACCTTCTGGCCTTCGTCCTCAAGCGCACCGCGAATCGGACGGAAGTTGAGCCTGTCCGAACCAGCAGTAATCTTGACGATGGAGCCATCCAGAATATCGCCCAGAAGAATACGCTCAGCGAGCGGATCCTGAACTTCCTTCTGAATGACACGCTTCAACGGACGTGCACCATAAGCCGGGTCGTAGCCCTTGTTGGCCAGCCATTCGCGTGCATCTTCTTCAAGCTGCAACGCGATCTTGCGATCGCTCAGAAGCATCTGAAGACGCTGCATCTGAATATCGACAATCACACCCATATCTTCGCGGCGCAGCCGGTGGAACAGGATGATTTCATCGACACGGTTCAGGAATTCCGGACGGAAGGCAGCACGCACCACGCCCATCACTTCATCACGAACCGATTCGACATCGTCCTTCTCACCAAGATTGACGAGATATTCGGCACCGAGATTCGAGGTCATGATGATGACCGTATTGCGGAAATCGACCGTGCGGCCCTGCCCGTCGGTCAGGCGTCCGTCATCCAGTACCTGCAACAGCACGTTGAACACATCAGGATGCGCTTTTTCGATCTCATCGAACAGGATCACTTGATACGGCCTGCGGCGCACGGCCTCCGTCAGAACACCGCCTTCTTCGTAGCCGACATAGCCGGGAGGTGCGCCGATCAGCCGGCTCACGGAATGCTTTTCCATGAATTCCGACATGTCGATGCGCACCATGGCCGTGTCGTCCTGGAACAGGAACGAAGCCAATGCCTTGGTCAGTTCCGTCTTGCCGACGCCCGTGGGGCCCAGGAAGATAAACGAACCGATAGGCCTGTTGGGATCCTGAAGCCCGGCACGTGCGCGGCGAACGGCCTTCGAGATGGCCTGCACCGCCTCACCCTGCCCGACGACCCGCTTCGCAAGTTCATCTTCCATACGCAACAGCTTCTCACGCTCGCCCTCCAGCATCCGGTCGACCGGAATACCGGTCCAGCGCGAAATAATCTGCGCCACGTGGTCAGGTGTAACGGTTTCCTCCAGCAGAGAACCCTTGTTTTCCTGGCTTTCCGCTTCGACAAGCTGCTTTTCAAGCTGCGGAATCTTGCCATAGGCAAGTTCGCCCGCCTTCTGAAACTCCCCGCTACGTTGTGCGATGGCGAGAGCATTGCGCGCCTCTTCAAGCTGGCGCTTGAGATCGGCGGCAAGTCCAAGCTTCTGCTTTTCAGCCTGCCACTTCGAGGTCAATTCCGCCGATTCTTCTTCCAGATCGATCAGTTCTTTTTCAAGACGCTGCAGACGATCCCTGGACGCCGTATCGGTTTCAACCTTCAGCGCTTCGCGCTCGATTTTGAGCTGCATCACGCGACGATCGATTTCGTCCAGTTCTTCCGGCTTGGAATCCACCTGCATGCGCAGGCGCGATGCGGCCTCATCAACGAGATCAATCGCCTTGTCGGGCAGGAAGCGGTCAGTGATATAACGGTTCGACAAGGTTGCCGCAGCAACCAGAGCAGAATCCGAAACACGCACCTTGTGGTGCTGCTCGTATTTTTCCTTCAGGCCGCGCAGAATCGAAATCGTATCCTCGACGGTCGGTTCATTGACAAATACCGGCTGAAAACGACGTGCAAGCGCTGCGTCCTTCTCGACATACTTGCGGTATTCTTCCAGCGTCGTTGCGCCGACGCAGTGCAGTTCGCCACGTGCAAGGGCAGGCTTCAACAGGTTCGAAGCATCCATCGCGCCATCGGATTTGCCTGCACCGACAAGCGTGTGCATCTCATCGATGAAGAGGATGATCTGGCCGGCAGCCGTCTGCACTTCCGAAAGTACTGCTTTCAGACGCTCTTCGAACTCGCCGCGATATTTGGCACCGGCAATCAGCGCGCCCATGTCGAGCGCCATCAACTGCTTGTCCTTCAAGGATTCAGGCACGTCGCCATTGACGATGCGAAGCGCCAAACCTTCCGCGATTGCGGTCTTGCCGACGCCCGGCTCACCGATCAGAACCGGATTGTTCTTGGTGCGACGCGACAGAACCTGAATCGTACGGCGGATTTCCTCGTCGCGACCGATCACAGGGTCGAGTTTGCCTGCACGCGCATCCTCGGTCAGATCGCGGGCATATTTCTTCAACGCATCATAATTGCTTTCAGCGGACGCCGAATCGGCGGTGCGGCCTTTGCGCATATCGTTTATGACCTTGTTGAGCGCTGTCGGGGTCACACCGGCAGCGGACAGAATTTCAGACGTCTTTGCGGATTTTTCCATCGCCAGCGCCATCAGAAGACGCTCGACGGTGACGAAGCTGTCACCGGCCTTGCTGGCAAGCTCCTCGGCAAGCGAGAAGACCTTGGCAAGCGGCTGCGACAGATAAAGCTGATCGTTGCCGCCCGACACTTTGGGCAGCTTTTCGAGCGCGTTCTGCAAGCCGATGCGCACATCAGCAATCCGTCCGCCTGCGCGTTCGACCAAAGATGTGGCAAGTCCTTCGTCATCATCGACGAGAACCTTCAGCACGTGTTCCGGCGTAAATTGCTGGTTGCCGGATGACAGCGCGAAAGTCTGTGCAGACTGGATAAAGCCCCGGACGCGTTCCGTATATTTTTCAATGTTCATAAATGTCTCCTTTGCCTTCCGGCCCGTCATGCGGCGCCAGAAGATGTATGGTGACGAAGCCCCCGCAATGGGCAGGCTCCTTTTCCAGTACAGCATATGGGACCATCGCCGGGTTTCGGCAAGGGTCACATGCACTTGCAAAATCAAATAAAAATGGCGCGGAAACCGCGCCATTTTGAACTCGATCCAGAGGAGACGTTTTTAAGCGTCGGAATTCGCAGGTTCCGTTACCGGCGTCTCGTCGCCGCTGTCCTTGGCGGCACGGCGCGGACGGCCGGGACGGCGCGTGGCGCGACGTGGTGCGGCTTCATCGGCAGGAGCAGCATCAGCGACAGGAGCGGCCTCGACGGCCACCGGTGCTGTCTGCTCGACAACAACCTCGGCCGGAGCAGCAATATCTTCAGCCACCGGCTGAGCTTGCTTTTCCTGCGGCTGTTCGTCGGAACGCTCGTCGGCGTTAAAACGCTCGCGCTGCGGACGGCGGCCACGACCAAGACGACGATCACGATTGTCGCGTTCGCGCGGCTGCTGGCGACCTTCGCCGGACTTTACTGGCTCACCGCCATCTTCACCGTAGACAACCTCGGCAGGCGTCCCTTCGATAACCGGTTGTGGGCCAGATCCATTGACTGGCTGCTGTGCGACGGCAGGCGTGAAGCCTGCTTCCTCCTCTTCCGCACCGTCATCGTCGAAAGTTTCCTCGCGCTGGAACGGCACCGGATTCTGCGCCATGGCAGCCATGATGATGCGATTGTAATGTTCAGCGTGCTGAAGATAGTTTTCTGCTATCACGCGATCGCCAGATGCCTGTGCGTCTCGCGCAAGTGCCGAGTATTTTTCTGCAATATGTTGCGCATTGCCACGGATCTTCACATCCGGGCCATTGCTTTCGTAATTGCGCGACAGAGGATTGGGGCCCTTGCGGTTGTTGTTGTTATTATTGTTATTGTTATTGCCCCGTCCGCGCATGCGCCTGTTCTGCTGTGCTGGCCTCATATTCATCTCTTTTCAGATTAAAGGGCGTAGAAACTCCCAGCCAAAAAAGCTGCCGGTTTCACGCTATCGAGCCATGGAGGAAGTACGCCCTAAAAACTTCCCACAAATCGACTGCTCCTGAGTTAGGTACACCTCTGCAGGTCACCGAAACTCCGCGGTTGCATTAATGCATAACCATTCCGAAAAGCTTGCTCTTCGAGATTATGCTTGAAAGTCGTGTACTTCCGCACAAGCCATCCCCAAAGAACCCTCCGGGGAGCATGACCAAAAATCGTCATGGAGCATTTCCGCCACCGCCCATCAGCGGGCAAAACCATTCTGGCTGTATACGGTGGCCGGAAACTAAACGGCTTCGCCGCAAATTCCAAGTGTTTTTTAGCGGTTCACCGCATCAAAATTACGTATTTTACTTGTGCGCGAAAAGCATGGCCCTTCTGTGGCCGCCAAGATCACTCGCATCTCCTGCGAGAGAAAAACCTGCGCTTTCAAAAAGCGCCTCAACATCCTGGAATTGTCCGGCGCCAATTTCCACGGCAACCATTCCATTCTTATATAGGTGATCTGCTGCCTTCTGCGCAAGGGCCCTGTAAAAATTCAGTCCGTCAGTGCCGCCATCAAGTGCGGCAAGCGGATCGTGTTCGCGCACTTCGCGCGACAATCCCGCGATGTCTTCATACGGAATATAGGGCGGGTTTGAGACAATGAGATGAAACCGCCCGCACACATTTTCGAACCAGTCGCTTCTGAGCGCCGCAAAGCGGTCGCCCACCCCATTGGCGGTTGCATTGATTCGCGCCATCGCAAGCGCACCTTCCGCCATATCGAGACCGATGCCGTGCGCGCGCTCGAAATGGTGCAAAAGCGAGATGATGATAGCGCCCGTTCCTGTTCCCATATCGAGCAGTTCAAGCGTGCTCGTCTTTGCTGCGAGTGCTTCCAAAGTCGGAATGACCAGCTCCACCAGCACTTCCGTATCAGGACGCGGTTCGAGCGTCTCTGCAGAAAGCCGAAAAGACAGGCCGAAAAAATCGCGAGCCCCCATGATCCGGTGGACCGGCTCTCCCTTCACGCGCCGATCCAGCGCATCGTATAGTTTCTCGACGGCCTCAGAATCTATCAGTTGCTCAGGCGCGGAAATCAGATCGAGCCGCGTTTTGCCCGTCGCCCATTCGACCAGAAGCCGCGCGTCGAGATCGGGTGTATCGAGCCCGACGTCCCGAAGCTGCTTCCGGGCGGCGCTCAACAGTATGTCGAGGCGTTCGCCGCTCACGCTCAGGCGCCCAGCTCGGTCAGGAGTGCGGTCTGGTGATCGGAAATCAGCGCATCGACCAGTTCGTCCAGATCGCCTTCCATGACCCGATCGAGCTTGTAGAGCGTCAGATTGATGCGATGATCGGTGACGCGCCCCTGCGGAAAATTATAAGTGCGGATACGCTCGGAGCGGTCGCCCGATCCAACCTGGCTGCGCCGCGATTCCGAACGTTCGGTATCCGCCTTCTGGCGCTCCATGTCGTAGAGGCGCGCCCGCAAAATCTGCATGGCGCGTGCACGGTTCTGGTGTTGGGACTTTTCTGCCTGAACGACCATAATGCCGGTCGGAATGTGGGTAATACGCACGGCCGAGTCGGTCGTATTGACGTGCTGCCCCCCTGCGCCCGAAGCCCGCATCGTATCGATGCGGATATCTTCGTTGCGAATCTCGATATCGATATCCTCAGCCTCAGGCAGGACTGCGACGGTTGCAGCCGAGGTGTGAATACGGCCACCCGCTTCCGTTTCAGGCACGCGCTGCACACGGTGCACACCCGATTCGAACTTGAGCTTGGAGAATACGCCCTTGCCGGAAACTGTGGCGATGATTTCCTTGTAACCACCGGCATCGCCTTCGCTGGCCGAGACCAGCTCGACCCGCCAGCCTTTTTCGGCGGCATAACGCTCATACATGCGGAACAGGTCACCGGCGAACAGAGCCGCTTCAAGACCGCCGGTACCGGCGCGAATTTCGAGAATAGCATTTTTCTCGTCGGCGGCGTCTTTCGGCAAGAGCAAAATCTGGACTTCCTGCTCAAGCGTCTCGATGCGCTTTTCGACTTCCGGCAGTTCTTCCAGCGCCAGTGCGCGCATCTCCGCATCCGTAGAGGCATCGTCACGCATGGCCGCCAGATCAACTGCTTCCTTGCGGGCGTCCGTCAGTTCGCGAATCTTGCCGACTACCTCCTGCAACTCGGAATATTCAGATGCGAGCTTCACATAGGTTTCCGAATCCGGATTATTGGCCATCTGGCTTTCGATCATCGAGAACCGCTTCAAGAGCTGGTCCATCCGGTCCTGCGGCAATGCGATCATGTCATGTCCTAAAATTTGTCAGCGGCGTGCAAGAATGCAAAACGAAACGCCGCGCAATCCTGCACCGCGACCGTTCGGTCAGATCAATCTGCTTCGCTATAACGGAATATCGTTGTCTTCGGCAAATCTCATCAACAGTTCACGCAATGAATGCGCGCTGTTCGGCTTGTCCAGCTCTTCCGCCAGCAAGGCCGTAAGCTTGCCCGCGTCCAGCGCATCGAGCATGGCCTTGACCGGGCCGATTGCCGCCGCAGACATCGAGATCGACCGAAACCCGATGCCCACCAGCGCCATGGCTGGAAGCGGCCTGCTGGCCATTTCACCGCATAGGGTAACCGATTTGCCGTGGCGATTCCCGGTTTCCACGATGAAGCGCAGTGCCCGCAGGAATGCAGGTGAAAGCTGGTCGAAGCGACCCGACATCAACGAGTTGCCACGATCCGTCGCCATCAGAAACTGGAACAGATCATTTGAACCGACGGAGATGAAATCGACGAGCGACATCAGTTCCTCAAGCTGCCACAGCAGCGACGGCACCTCGATCATCGCTCCCAATTTCAGACACATCGGCAACTGATGGGCGAACCGCGACAGGTGACGGACCTCACGATCGATGATCTCGCGTGCGGCCTTCACTTCGCTGACTTCCGTAATCATCGGCAGCAGGATTTTCAACTCACGGCCGCCCGCCGCCTTCAAAAGCGCCCTTAGCTGGGTGCGCAGTAGCCCCGGACGGTCGAGCGTCAGACGGATGGCCCGCCAGCCGAGTGCCGGATTTTCTTCCTGTACGGTCGAACTGAAATAAGGGAGAACCTTGTCTCCACCAATATCCAGCGTCCGGAAAGTCACCGGCTTGTCACCGGCAGCCTCGATAACCGAGCGATAGAGGCGTTCCTGCTGCTCGGCACGCGGAAATGTCGAGGCGACCATGAACTGAAGTTCAGTGCGAAAGAGGCCGATCCCCGCCGCACCGGACGCCGACAATTGCGGCAGATCGACAAGAAGCCCAGCATTCATCAGAAGCGAGATATCGACGCCATCCTTGGTGACAGATGGCTTGTCCCGCAGCTCACGGTAATGGGCCTGACGCCGCGCCCGGAACCGAACCTTTTCGGCATAAGCCGTTTCCAGATCTGACTGCGGACGCAGATGCATGATGCCTTCATCACCATCGACAATTGCCGCATCGTTGTTTTCGGCCATCGATACAATGCCCTTGGCCTGGCCGACCACCGGAATACCCATCGCGCGGGCGACAATCACAACGTGGCTCGTGGCAGCACCGTCTTCCAGAACGACACCGCGCAAGCGTTCGCGCGGATAATCCAGGAGTTCGGCAGCTCCCATGGAGCGGGCGACGATGATCGCATCCTTGACCAGCGATTCGGCAATGGTCTTGATATCGCGCCCCATGAGCTGGCGCAGCAGACGGTTCGCGAGATCATCGAAATCCGACAGGCGCTCGCGCATATAGGGATCGGTCAGATGCACCATGCGCGCACGTGTGTCGCTCTGCACCTTCTCGACCGCCGCTTCGGCAGTCAGACCGTTGTGAATGGCTTCTTCCAGACGCCGCACCCAGCCGCGATCATGGGCAAACATGCGATAGGCTTCGAGCACTTCGCGATGCTCGCCCTCCGCCGCCACATCGCGGCGCGACAGCATGTCATCGATGGATATGCGCAAGCTGCCAAGCGCTTCGTCGAGCCGGTTGAGTTCCGCCTGACTGTCCTCGTTGAAAAGATTGGTGACGACGATGCGCGGCTCATGCAGCACCACATGGCCAAGGCCGATACCGTCGTTGAAAGCCTGTCCTGTCACGCTCATCGGGCGACCGAGATCAAGCTCTATGCCCGGACGTGCCAGACGCAGACCGTCACCGGTCGCGATGATTTCGGCAAGGACCATAGCCGTGGTTTCAAGCGCTTCAACCTCGTCTTCCCGATAAGCCCGCTTGGTCTTGTTCTGGACGACAAGAACGCCCAAAGTGCGGCCAGCGCGCAGAACGGGAACGCCGAGGAAGGAATTATAGGCTTCTTCACCTGTTTCCGGCAGATAGGCGAAGGCCGGATGGCTCTGCGCATCTGTCAGATTGAGAGGGCGGGCACTCGCTGCAATCGTGCCGACCAGACCCTGACCGAGGCGAAGCTGGGCAAGGTGGACTGCCTGCGGGTTGAGACCTTCAGTGGCATAGAGTTCGAGAACGCCATCGGCACGCAATATGTAGAAGGAGCAGACTTCGGCGACCATGTTCTGTGCGATTTCGCGAACGATCCGGTCGAGGCGCGCCTGCGGTTCCAGCGGCTCTGCCATCAATTCGCGCAACCGCTTCAGCAGTACGCGGGGACCGGTTGTCAGCTCACGCATGATCGTCGGGGGCTCCTTCACAATTGCTGACGTGCGTTCCGCCAGCCGATTCCCAATACCCGCCCGCGAAGCGTTACGCCAATCCCTTTGTGAGCATTTTTGACACGCGCGTCCAGAACAAATAGTCGCTGCTCGCAAAATGTTGCAGGGCCGCGCACCCTTTCGGATACGCGGCCCGGCATACAACTCTGCTTCAAAACGGAATGTGAACCGGCTGGTTACTTGTCGAGGCCGTAGACAGCGTGCAACGTACGCACGGCCAGTTCGGCATAAGGGCCGTCGATCAGGATCGAAATCTTGATTTCAGACGTCGTAATGGCGCGGATATTGATGCCCTTTTCGGCCAGCGCCTTGAAGGCCGTGGCGGCAACGCCCGCATGGCTGCGCATACCAATGCCGATGACCGAAATCTTGGCGAGGCCCGTTTCAGACTGGATATTGTCGAAGCCGATTTCACCCTTGACTTTGTCCAGCACCTTCAGTGACTTGTCGACGTCACCGGTCGGAATGGTGAAGGTCATGTCGGTCTTGGAGCCGTCCTCCGACACGTTCTGCACGATCATGTCGACATTGATGTGCTCTTCGGCGAGCGGTCCGAAAATTGCTGCCGAAACGCCCGGCCTGTCGGCCACGCGTCGCAGCGAGATCTGAGCTTCATCCTTCGCAAAGGCGATACCTGTGACGACCTGCTGTTCCACGATTTCATCCTCGTCGCAAATAAGGGTTCCGGGCGGGTTGATCGGATCACCCATGCCCGGCGCATCTGGGTCCGTAAAGCTCGAGCGCACGAAAGTGCGCACCTTGTGCACCATGGCGAGTTCAACCGAACGCACCTGCAGAACCTTGGCACCAAGCGATGCCATTTCCAGCATTTCCTCGAAGGAAATCTTAGAAAGACGCTTTGCCTTCGGCTCCACGCGCGGGTCGGTGGTGTAGACGCCATCTACATCCGTATAAATATCGCAGCGATCGGCCTTCACACCGGCAGCAATGGCGACGGCAGACGTGTCCGAGCCGCCGCGCCCGAGCGTTGCAACGCGATTGTCAGGCCCGATGCCCTGGAAACCGGCAACGACCGCAACCTGTCCCATTTCCATGCGGCGGATGATTTCCGAGCCGTCGATGTCCTGAATACGGGCCGCGCCATGGGCATTGTCGGTCTTGATCGGAATCTGCCAACCCTGCCACGAACGCGCATCAACGCCGATGGACTGAAGCGCAATTGCCAGAAGGCCGCTCGTTACCTGCTCGCCGGAAGCGACAATGGTGTCATATTCGCGGGCATCGTAGAAAGGCGAGCTTGCACCGCAGACTTTCGGCATGTTCTGCACCCAGCCGACCAATTCATTGGTCTTGCCGGACATGGCCGAAACGACGACGGCAACCTGATTGCCCGCCTCGACCTCGCGTTTGACGTGGCGCGCCACATTATAGATGCGTTCCAGATCAGCTACCGAAGTGCCGCCGAATTTCATCACGATGCGCGCCATTTAAGGTTACGTCCCGCTGTTTAGAAAAATTTCACTCTCACCTGCCCAAACCTTATATTGTTGCGACAGGCAAACCCGGGGTCACATAGCTAATATGTCGCGCTTCCGCAAGGCCGCGATTCGCATCGGGCCACTTGAGAGCAAAATTGATTTGTTCCTTGACTTTGGAGTACTACCTTGAGAGCAGAACTGCACGCTTCCGCCGCTGGAGAATGAAATGACCGAGACTGCCCGTACCACCATCGACGCTTCGGAAATCGAGCATTTTTCGCGCATCGCCGCGGAATGGTGGAATCCGCAGGGCAAGTTCCGTCCCTTGCACAAGTTCAATCCGACACGGCTTGCCTATATCAAGGAAAAGATCTGCGCCAAGTTCAACCGCGATCCGAACTCGCCGCACCCATTCGAGGGCCTGCGCCTGCTTGATATCGGCTGCGGCGGCGGGCTTCTCTGCGAACCGATGGCGCGCCTCGGCGCAACCGTGATCGGAGCAGATGCTTCCACGACAAATATCGAAGTGGCAAAAATCCACGCCGCACAAAGCGGCGTCGAGATCGACTACCGTGCCACCACCGCGGAAGCATTGGCAGAAGCCGGTGAAAAATTCGATGTGGTGCTCAACATGGAAGTGGTCGAGCACGTCTCCGACGTTGACCTGTTCATGTCGGCAACGAGCGAAATGGTAAAGCCCGGCGGACTGATGTTTGTCGCCACAATCAACCGCACGCTGAAGGCTTACGGTCTGGCAATCATCGGCGCGGAATATGTCCTGCGCTGGCTGCCGCGCGGCACTCATCAATATGAAAAGCTGGTTCGCCCGGAAGAACTCGAATCCGCACTTGCGAAAGGCGGCCTGCGTCTCATCGACAAGCTTGGCGTAACCTATAATCCGCTGGCCGACAGCTGGAGCCGCTCCCGCGACACCGATGTGAACTATATGGTGCTTGCCGAACGCCCCGCCTGATCCAATCAGCCTCTTTGCGCGCGCGTTGTCATGGCAACGCCTGCGCAGATGACCAGCGCCCCGATCCAGGTCAGCGGCGGATAGTGTTCGCCGAGAAACAGTGTTCCCGAAATAAGCCCCAGTGCGGCTGCGACATAGCCGATCTGGCTAAGATAGACCGGCCCGCCAACCGCCTGTAACCGGAAGAACAGGGCGAACATGCCAGCCGACGCAATCGATTGGGCCAGTGCAGCCCATGGCGCGAATGCAAGTGTTTCAATCGGAAACTGGCCGGTGAATATGAGTATTCCAGCAAAAAGCATCAGTGCTGATGCGAGATGGCTTCCGGCTGCAAGCTCGGTCGGATCGGAGTTCTTCGGCCAGTCGAGCGTGCGATAGACATTGCCGATGGCGAGAAACACAGGAATGAGCAATGCAGCGGCGATCCACAATGGGTCGGCCGGCTTCCCCACTTCGCCGCGTGTCATCGCCACCATCACCGCGCCAATAAATCCGGCAGCGATACCGCCGATCCCAAGCGCATTGGGACGTCGCAGTCCGAACCCCATCGACAGAACAAGCGTGATGACCGGCGAGAGCGTGTACATGATGCCGGTAAAACCCGCGCCAAGGCGCGGAATGGCAGAAAGAATAAGAAGATTGGGTACGGCATAGGAAATGAACGCGGTACAGATATAATAACGCAGCCGCCCGCCTGAAAAGCCGATCTTCTTTCCCTGCAGGCGAAGAACAGCGAACAGAATGATCCCGGCACTCGCCGAGAACAGAAATGTCCATATCGCGGGCGGAATACCGGCCTGCGCGGCGATCTTGCCGAGCGGCAGGATGAGGCCCAGCAAAGTGCCGGTTGCAATCAGCAAAAAAGGCGCAGAATCCGTCAGCTTCATGCGCCCTGTCTCCTATGCGGCAATCAGTTCTTGTCTTCTGGAAATACCGGCAACGGCAGAACGTCGACACCGTCTTCAAGCAACGAATGCACATCCTCGCGCGACGCTTCGCCGTAGATACCACGTGTTTCGGTTTCGCCGAAATGGATCTTCCTGGCTTCCTCGGCGAATTTGTCGCCGACATAATCGGCATTCTCTCGAACCTTGCGGCTCAATTCCCGCATTTCATCCAGTATCTGCTTCTGCGTGTCACCCAGCGTCATGGCAATCTTTTCCTTGCCACGGCTTGTTGAAACGGCTGGGGCCATCAGCGATTTCTGGACGGCTTGCGAATTGCACACCGGGCAAGCGACAAGCTTCATTTCCGACTGACGGTCGAAATCGGCATTGTCGCGAAACCAGCCCTCGAATTCATGGCCCTGATCGCAATGAAGCGAAAAGCGGATCATGGAATTTACGCGCCCTCTTTCTGTTTCGCCGAGCAAGTCCGAATATCGAACTCCCGTGCATTCTTCAGGTTCGGAATCTTGGCACGCGCAGCCGTGCTTTCCGCCACGTCGATGTCGGCCAGAATGACACCCGGTTCATCATGGTCGGCTTCGGCGAGAATTTTACCCCACGGCGAAACGATGATCGAGTGACCATAGGTTTCGCGTCCATCCTCATGCAGACCGCCCTGCGCGGCAGAGATCAGGAAGGCACCATTTTCGATGGCACGCGCACGCTGCAGGATATGCCAGTGAGCCTCGCCTGTCTGTTTCGTGAAGGCAGCCGGGCCGGTGATCACATTGGCACCGGCAAGCGCCTGGGCGCGGAAAAGCTGCGGAAAACGGATATCGTAGCAGATCGCCATGCCGAAGTTTGCAAAAGGCAGTTCGGCAATAATGGTTTCCTTGCCCGGCTCATAGGTTGCCGATTCGCGCCAGCTTTCACCATTGTCGAGGTCGACATCGAACATATGGATCTTGTCATAGGTTACGAGCTTCTCACCTGAAGGCGTGAAAATTCCAGCGCGATTGGCAATCTTGCCGTCTCCGGCATCGATAGCGGTTGAACCGATATGCAGGAAGATGCCGTGTTTCGCCGCCAATGCCGAAGCAGCCTTGAAAACAAGATCGTTGGCTTCGTCACGCAGGCTCGCCTTGAAGGCTGCACGATCACGCATCATCGCGCCGGTCATTTCCGGCGATTGTACATAGGCCGCGCCTTTTGCTGCCGCTTCAGCGACGAATTTCTCCAGAGCCTCGATATTGCGGACAACATCTGTGCCGGAACGCATCTGTACGGCAGCAGCGCGGAACGTGCTCATCGGTTTCTCCCCCTTAAGATTTTAAGCCAATTCGCCAGTCTTGAGCAGGCCGTCCAGCTTGCCCTGATCGTCCAGCGCGAAAAGATCATCGCATCCGCCGACATGAACGGACCCGACGAAAATCTGCGGGAAAGTGTTGCGCCCCGAACGCTGTTGCATTTCAGCGCGCAATTCCGGCGATGCGCCTGCATCGATTTCATTAAAGGCAACACCCTTGCGGGTCAGAAGGTCCTTGGCCCGGCTGCAATAAGGGCAACCGGTGCGCGTGTAGATCGTTACATCAATCATCATAAACTCCAGTGTTTAATCACTATATAAGTGGCAAAAGCGCCATCTGGAAGCCCTGACGCTTTTCACGAGCTTGTGTAGCCCACTATCCGGTTCAATCCGGCAACACCCGGCTAAAAGTCAGCACATCCACGCTTTTCGCGCCGCCGCGCAGCAGGGCCCGCGTCACCGCCTTGACCGTAGCACCGGTCGTATAGACATCGTCGATGAGCAGAACCCGCCGCCCGCGAACATGAATCTCGTGTTCCTGCGGCACGCGAAACGCGCCGTCCACATTGCGTTTTCGCTCCTTGATGCCAAGACCGATCTGCTGTTCGGTCCGGCGCACGCGCTTCACGCCTTGCGGCGCAAAGGGTTTCGCCTCCAGTTTTGCCAAGGCGCGGGCAAGTTCCGCCGACTGGTTGAAGCGCCGCTGCCAGAACCGCCAGCGATGCAGGGGCACTGGCAGTATCACGTCACATTCATCCAGAAATTCGCGGCCCGCGCGCTGCATCCAGCGCGCCATCCACGGGGCCAGATCGGTCCGGTCATGAAATTTGAGCGAAACCGCCATGCGCTGTGCCGCCCCCCGGTGCAGGACGGCAGACCGGAGACGCCGGAAAGGTGGAGGATCGGCAATCGCCTCCGCACTCATGAAATTCTCACCGAAATCATGACTGAAAGGTATGCCCAGCACAGGACAGTAGGGCTTTTCTATAAAGCGCAGCTCCGGCCAGCATTTCGGACACAGCGTCCCCGGTTCGGACACATGCATCCGACAGCCGATACATGTCGGCGGAAACAACATGTCCGCCGACGAGCGAACAGCCCTGCCAGCCAACAGCCGAAGCCTTTCGCCCGCGTTGCGCAAAAAGGTTTGATGCGTTCTATCGTCATCCGCCATTGCATTCGCCCCCGTTCGAATGCATCTATCCCCGCAACGATTGTACTGAACCTTGCTCGAAAGAGAAGACGGATTCCATGCCTGCGCCGACTGATGATAGCGCGATCTTTGATCGCGATCTCCTGCTCTCGTTTCGCCGCCGCGCCTTTGCGCGCGCCGAACCCGGCGCGGATTTCCTGTTGCAGCGCATTGCCGGCGATCTCGCTGGTCGTCTCGACGCAGTGGAGCGCCATTTTCCCGTCGCCGTCGATCTGGCTGGCCATACCGGCGCGGCGGCTGCAGCCATAGCGCAGACTGGTAAGGCCGACCTGATTGTCCGCATCGAACGCGACAGAGATTTTCTGGGCAGCCCATACCCCGCTATTGTCGGCGATGAGGAAATGCTGCCGCTGAAATACGGCAGCGCCGATCTTATAGTGTCATTGATGGCGCTTCACGCCACCAACGATACACCGGGCACAATGGTTCAGATCGCCCGTGCCCTGAAGCCGGACGGGCTTTTTCTGGCCGCCCTGAGCGGCAGCGGAACGCTGGGTGAATTGCGCGAAAGTCTGCTTCAAGCAGAAATCGAATTGACGGGCGGCGCCTCGCCGCGCGTTTTCCCGTTTCCGGACGTACGCGATGTGGGCGGCCTTCTGCAACGTGCAGGCTTCGCCCTGCCTGTAACCGACGTCGATAACTTCACAGTGCGCTACGATTCGCTGTTCAATCTGATGGCCGATCTGCGCGCCATGGGGATGCAGAACATCCTGCATGATCGTTCCAGAAAGCCGGTTTCAAAACGCCTTTTCCTGCGTGCGGCTGAAATCTACGCAGAACGGTTCTCCGATCCGGACGGACGCATCCGCGCCACTTTCTCCATCATCTGGCTATCGGGCTGGGCACCACATGAATCGCAGCAAAAGCCGCTGAAACCCGGTTCGGCAAAAGCATCGCTCGCCGAAGCGCTCAAAAAAGCTGAGGAAAAATAAAGCATGTCTCCCAAAAGTGGGAACCGGTTTTGGGAGACATGCGAAAAAGCTAACAATCGCCGTGATGGTTGCCATTTGCCTCAATAATGCAGACGGAATTGGGGCTTGGCTGAAGCACGCTCTTGCGCACCGTATAGGTCTGGCCTGCTGCGTGCGGCTGGTTTCCGGTATCGCGCTTGATCGAACCGGTCATGGTGCGGTCAATTCCGGCTGGAAGCACCGATTGGGCCGCGACCTTGTTTGCCTGATCGTTGAGAACCGGCACAATGATGAGAGCCAGAGCGACAACGGCGGAGCCGAACAGCAGCACAACGCGCAGGATTCCGCGACCGGCCCCAAGACCGGTTTTGGTCAGCGAATTGGCTGTGTATTCGTTATGATCGGCGCTAAAATAATTGTTATCAAAACTCATGCTTCAAAACTCCGCGGCAGCTCGTGAACGAGAATGCCTCAACGGAGTGAATCATAGATTAACCGGCGAGCGGAATCGTAAGAAATTGCCAACCTTTTCCACAGTCGGAAAAGGTAATCAGTTTACAAAAGATCGAGCAGGAACGGGATCAACGGTTCGTCGGCAGGCGGCATTGGATAGTCGCGCATATGCTTCGGGCGAACCCATTTCAGCGCCTGCCCTTCCAGTCCCTGCGCAATACCTTCATAGCGACGGCAGACATAGAGCGGCATAAGCAGGTGGAAATCATCATAGGTGTGGCTGGCAAACGTCAAAGGCGCAAGGCAGGCCGCTTTCGTGGTGATGCCGATTTCTTCCTGCAATTCGCGAATCAGCGTCTCTTCCGGGGTTTCCCCTGGCTCCACCTTGCCACCGGGAAATTCCCATAATCCGGCAAGTTGCTTGCCCTCAGGGCGCTGCGTCAGCAGGACCCGGCCATCCGAATCCACCAGTGCACAAGCCGCGACCAGAAGAATACGGCGTCCCCTTACCTCGGTCATTTCTCGTTGCTCTCCCGATAGGCATAGCGGTAGGCTTCCTGAAAGCCGAAGCTCTCGTAAAGCGCAAGTCCGGCAACATTGTCCGCCTCGATCTGCAGCCATGCCGTCTTCGCGCCGAGCTTTGCCCCCCATTTGAGTGCCGAACCGACAATCGCATGCCCGTGCCCCTTACGCCGTGCGGCGCGCTGGGTCCCGACATCGAACAGCCCCGCCATCACCCCGTCCTGCACGCAAAGCAGGCTGGATACGGCACGTCCGCCTTCCTCCAGAACGAACATGCCCTTGTTCGGACGAACACTGTTAAGAAGTTCGGAAAATCCGGGACGCATATCCTCGGGTCTTTCATGGATGGAAAGCGAGGCATCCACGAAGCGCCCGATGTCCTTCAATGGTATCTGGTCGATGGCACCCGACAGATCGAGTTTCTCGAGATCCGCTGTCATCACGATGGTCTCGTCCTGACGCTTCCAGCCCAGTCCTTCGAGATAATCTTCAAGCTCGCGCGGCGCGAGCGGCGAAAGCCTGAAACATGGAACGCGACCATAAGCACGGAAACGCTGTGCGGCCAGTTCCACGCGCGTCGGAATATCGCGCGTGTCGCCGGGATCGAGCGGGTTGATCGAGTTCAGGCGCCTCGAAGGATGCGCTGCCGTCATGCGTATCGCCCATGTGCCGTCATAGTGAACCGACGTCGCTGGCCATGCACGGAAGCCGACGGCTTCAAGCTGGCGAACGATGGCAAGACTTGGGGTGCTGTTGGGCTTTTCCATTGCTGCAATCAACTTCTGTAGTCGCCATTGATCGCCACATATTCCTTGGTGAGATCGCAGGTCCAGACGGTTGCCTTCCCCTTCCCGATCCCCAGATCAACGCGAATACGAATATCCTCACCTTGCATATAGGCGGAGGTCTCCGCTTCCGAATAGGCCGGATCGCGTTCGCCCTGGTGCGCAACGCGAATATCGCCGAACCAGATCGCCAGCAGATCGCGGTCGGCCGGTTCACCGGCCTTGCCCACTGCCATGACCACACGGCCCCAATTGGCGTCCTCACCGGCAACAGCCGTCTTGACCAGCGGCGAATTGGCGATGGAAAGCGCGATCTTCTTTGCTGATGCTGCGGATTTGGCGCCGGTCACTTCGACTTCCACCATCTTGCGTGCACCTTCACCATCGCGCACCACCTGCAGCGCCAGTGATTTCAGGAGACGGCTCAACGCCTTCTTGAACTCGCCCAGACGCTTGTCAGAAGCATCGGTGATTTCAGGCGCACCACGTTCCGCCGCTGATCCGGTCGCAAACAGCATCAGCGTATCCGACGTGGATGTGTCGCTATCAACCGTTACTGCATTGAAGGTCGACCCAACGCCCTTGGAGAGCAGGCTCTGCAACACGTCAGCCTTGATCGGCGCATCGGTGACGACGAAGGAAAGCATCGTCGCCATATCCGGCGCGATCATGCCTGCACCCTTGGCGATACCGTTGATCGTGACCGGCACCTGACCGAGCAGCACCGTTTCGGTCGCGACCTTCGGATAGGTATCCGTGGTCATGATCGCCTTGGCGGCTTCGGTCCAGAAGTCTTCGACGGCATCCTTGTTCATGTCGCCGAGCAAATGCGCAAACTTGCTCGCATCGAGCGGTTCACCGATTACGCCTGTTGATGCCAGGAACACGTCGGTCGTAGTGCAACCGACGGCCTTTGCGGCAGCTTCTGCCGTTGCTTCCGTCGCCTCGCGGCCCTTGACGCCGGTGAAGGCATTGGCATTGCCGGAATTGACAACGACCACGCGAGCTTTTCCATGCACCAGATTGCGACGGCAAAAATCGACCGGCGCCGAGGGGCAGAGCGAACGCGTGAAGACACCTGCGGCTTCGGCCGGTCGGTCGAACACCATCAACATTACATCCGTTCGCCCCTTATACTTGATCCCGGCGGCGGCGGTAGCGATGCGCACACCATGGACGACAGGCATTGCTGGGTAATGTTTTGGAGCGAGCGGAGAAACAGACGCGGACATATGTGCCTCGAAGGATATTCGGTTGGTTTGCCGCATTGGAAAGGTTTGCGGTTTAAAATCAAGCCGGAAACGCTAGATCAAAATAAAAAAACGCCCCGGCAAGCCGGGGCGTGATGTTTGAAGTGAAACTTTATTGCTGCGGAGCAGCCTCTTCCGGCGCGTCGCCCTTGTCCGCACCTTCCTGGGCAGCGGCAGCGTCCTTCATGGCTTTCTCTACAGCCGGATCCTTGTAGTCGATCTTCATACCGTCACGCAGCTTCTTGACGGCCTCGACATAACGTTCACGCAGGATGATCGAACGGATCTGGTCCTTGACCTGATCGAATGCCGGCGGCTGCTTGGTACGGCGATCTTCCAGTTGGATCACATGGAAACCGAACTGGGTCTGCACCGGATCCTTGGTATATTCACCTGGCTTGAGCGCAAGGGCAGCCTTTTCAAACTCCGGCACCATCTGGCCTTCGCTGAAATAACCAAGATCACCACCATTGGCAGCGGTGCCATCGGTGGAGCTTTCCTTGGCAAGGTCCTCGAACTTGGCGCCGCCTTCGAGCTTCTTGATGATCGCCTCGGCTTCTTCCTTGGTCTTCACGAGGATGTGACGTGCACGCACTTCCACCTGCGGCGGCATGGCTGCGATTTCCTTGTCGTAACGAGCACGCACATCGTCATCGCTGATCTTGTCGACAATCGCATCCTTGAAATACTCATTATGGAGCGCACGTTCGCGCAGGAACGCCATGCGATCCTTGAATTCCTGGGACTGATCAAGCTTTTCCTTTTCCGCTTCACCAGCCATCGCCTTGATGTCGATCAGGGCGGCGAGCGCAGCCAGACGGCGCTGCTCGGCAGGAAGGCGCGAGAACTGCGGATCGAGATCGCCTGCAGCCTGATCGACTTCACCAACCGTGATATCCGTGCCGTTGACAGTGGCCAGAACCTTGGACGGGTCTTCCTTTTCTGCAGGGGCCGCGGCCGGTGCAGCAGCAGGCTTGGCAGCATCCTGCGCGAATGCGACGCCTGAGTAGCTCGCCAGCGCCACAGAGGCTGCCAGAGACATGCCGACGACAGCGAGAGCCTTGCGATAAGGGGCTTTCAGAATGGCTTTCATATGGAATTCTCTCCTTCGTGACCGCTTACCGGCCCGATGAATGCGGCGGAATTTGGCCCGGATACCCCCTATATTGCAACAAAGGAAAGGTTTTCCAGCCCTTAGAGCAACGTTGACATCGCCCGAAGCCCCTCTTATCTGTCCTTCGGCTTTACGTCCAGTAAGGGGCGGGTGAATTGCGCCGGAAATGCGCCGTATCTGGCAGCTTTCACGATGCAGTTTTCTTGCAATTGTTTCAATACGCGTGAATAAAGCATTCGACATTGCCGGAAGCGCTTCCGGCTGAACGGACAGGAAAGGACCAGTGATGGTCAGCTTTGGCGGCCTCGCCCGCAAGATATTCGGTTCATCCAATGACCGCCAGGTAAAGACCCTGCGTCAGCGTGCGCAACAGATTACCGCGCTTGAGAAGAATTACGAAACGCTCACCAACGAGCAGCTTCAGGCCAAGACTGCCGAATTCCGCGCCGCGCTGGCCGACGGAAAGACGCTTGACGCCCTTCTGCCCGACGCATTTGCGACGGCGCGTGAAGCCGCGAAGCGCGTGCTCGGCATGCGCCCGTTCGACGTGCAGCTCATCGGCGGCATGGTTCTGCACGAACGCGGCATCGCCGAAATGCGTACTGGTGAAGGCAAGACCCTGATGGCGACCCTGCCGGTCTACCTCAACGCGCTTGAGGGCAAGGGCGTCCATGTCGTGACGGTGAACGACTATCTCGCCACCCGTGACGCCGAAACCATGGGCCAGCTTTACAACTTCCTCGGCCTCACCGTCGGCGTCATCAAGCATGGCCTCGACGACGATGAGCGCCGCGCGGCCTACGCCTGCGACATCACCTACGGCACCAATAATGAACTGGGCTTCGATTATCTGCGCGATAATATGAAATATGAACGCGCCCAGATGGTGCAGCGTCCGCACAATTACGCCATCGTCGACGAAGTGGACTCGATCCTCATCGACGAAGCGCGCACGCCGCTTATCATTTCCGGTCCGCTGGAAGATCGTTCAGAGTTCTACAATCTCATCGATACCTTCATTCCACCGCTGGCGGACGAAGATTACGAAGTCGATGAAAAGCAGAAGACCGCCATTTTCACCGAAGTCGGCACCGAAAAGGTCGAGCAGCTTCTGGAAGCGGCAGGCCACCTCAAGGGTGAAAGCCTTTACGACATCGAAAACGTTGCCGTCGTTCATCACCTGAACAACGCGTTGCGCGCTCACAAGCTATTCCAGCGCGACAAAGACTACATCGTCCGCAACGACGAAATCGTCATCATCGACGAATTTACCGGTCGCATGATGCCGGGCCGCCGCTATTCGGAAGGCCTGCACCAGGCGCTGGAAGCCAAGGAACAGGTGACGATCCAGCCGGAAAACCAGACACTGGCTTCTATCACCTTCCAGAACTATTTCCGCATGTATAACAAGCTGTCGGGCATGACCGGCACGGCTTCGACGGAAGCCGAAGAATTTGGTAATATTTACGGCCTCGAAGTGCTCGAGATTCCGACCAATCTGCCGGTTAAGCGTATCGACGAAGACGATGAAGTCTATCGTTCTGTCGAGGAAAAATACCGCGCCATCGTGCGCGATATCCGCGCCTCGCATGAAAAGGGCCAGCCGATCCTCGTCGGCACGACTTCCATCGAAAAGTCGGAGCAACTCGCCGAACGCCTTCGCAAGGAAGGCATCAAGGAATTCCAGGTCCTGAACGCCCGCTATCACGAGCAGGAAGCCTTTATCATTGCACAGGCCGGCGTGCCCGGAACCGTCACCATCGCTACCAACATGGCCGGTCGCGGTACCGACATCCAGCTCGGCGGCAATCTGGAAATGCGCGTTCGGCAGGAACTGGCCGATGTTCCGGAAGGCCCCGAACGCGACGCCAGGATCGCCGAAATCAAGGCCAATATTGCACATCTGAAAGAAAAGGCTCTGGCCGCAGGCGGGCTTTACGTTCTCGCCACCGAACGCCATGAAAGCCGCCGCATCGACAACCAGCTACGCGGTCGCTCCGGCCGTCAGGGCGATCCGGGCCGTTCCAAGTTCTTCCTGTCGCTGCAGGACGACCTGATGCGCATCTTCGGTTCCGATCGCATGGACAGCATGCTGCAGAAGCTCGGCCTCAAGGAAGATGAAGCCATCGTCCATCCGTGGATCAACAAGGCGCTTGAGAAGGCGCAGAAGAAGGTCGAGGCGCGTAACTTCGAAATCCGCAAGAATCTTCTGAAATACGACGACGTGATGAACGATCAGCGCAAGGTGATCTTCGAACAGCGTCTGGAAATGATGGATGAAGAAGACCTGACCGAGATCGTTGGCGAAATGCGCCATGAGGTCATCGAGGACATGGTCGCTTTGCGCATCCCCAAGGATGCCTATGCGGAAAAGTGGGATATTGCCGGCCTGAAGGAAGACATCATCTCCAAGCTCAATCTCGACCTGCCGGTCGAGGACTGGGCCAAGGAAGAGGGTATCGCGGAAGAAGAGTTTGAAAACCGCATCAAGGAAGCCGCCGACAAGGCTGCTGCCGAAAAGGCTGAACGCTTCGGCCCGCAGATCATGACCTATGTCGAGAAATCGGTCATCATGCAGTCACTGGACAATCTGTGGCGCGAACATCTTGTCAATCTGGACCATCTGCGCTCGGTCGTCGGTTTCCGCGGTTATGCCCAGCGCGACCCGCTGAACGAATACAAGACCGAAGCTTTCGAACTGTTCCAGTCGATGCTTGCGAACCTGCGCGAAGTGGTTATCTCGCAACTGATGCGCGTCGAGATCGTTCGCGAAGCACCGCCTGAACCAGAATTGCCACCGATGACCGGCCGTCATATCGACAGCACGACAGGCGAAAACGATTTCGACGAAGCGTCCTGGGCTGAACATCAGCACGACGAGCGCAACGTGCCTGCTGCCGAACGCGATCCGACCGACCCGCGGACCTGGGGCAAGGTCAGCCGCAACGAACCATGCCCATGCGGCTCCGGCAAGAAATACAAGCACTGCCACGGCGCTTTCGAGTGATGTGAGCCGAGCTCGTCATCGCCTCTATCGAACAAACCCCGGCAAGCCATTTGCCGGGTTTGTGTTTTCCAGAGCATGTCTCCCGAAAGTGGGAAGCGGTTTCGGGAGACATGCGTAAAAACAAAGGGATAGAGTATTTCCAATGATTCAATCAAAACAGGAAATGCTCTAGCACACGGTGAACGTCGATACGCACCGCGAACAGTTGTGTGGCTTGTTTTATTTTAGACATATCAAATATAGATGCCGTTTAGGAAATACTCACCATTCCTTGAAGTCTTTCGACCTTCGGCAGATTAGACTTTTTCTTTTTCTCTTTATAAAGAACTCCTGTCTAAGGTTCTCAGGCGGCTTGTGAAAGACAAAGCGCAAAAAGCCGGGCGATCCGGTACAGAAAAAGCGGGCCCGAGAAGGCTGGCAAAAACAGGGTTGGCAATTAGTGCGGTTTTCGGCGGCTGAAACGGCGAGCCGGTTTCTACCCGGCAAAATCGCAGCCAGACTTCGTCCCATGACGGAGCGGCTGGATGCTGTGCTTACGGATAGCGGACCGCAGGCAAGCGCGCAGCGTTCATCCCTTGTCGCCTTTTCCGTGCGCATTGCGAGTGCCGCCATCGCACTCCTGTCTCAAGTCATTCTGGCCCGGTGGATGGGTGAATTCGAGTACGGAATTTTTGTCCTCGTCTGGCTGACCATGATCATCATCGGCGATCTGGCTTGTTTCGGACTGCACACAACCATTATCCGCTTCGTACCGGAATATGTGCAGCGCCAGATGTTCGGCCTCGTGCGTGGCATCATCCTGACCGGACGCATCTTCGCTTTCACGGCCGCCACACTCGTCGCGCTTCTGGGGGCTACCTTGCTGCTCCTGCTCAAGGACCATGTCGCGAGTTATTATCTCGTGCCATTCATTCTCGGTTTCATCTGCCTGCCCATGATAACGCTCGGCAACATGCTGGATGGCATTGCGCGCTCGCGCACCTGGATGATGATGGCGCTGACGCCAAGCTATATCGTCCGACCGCTCCTGGTTCTCCTGTTCATGATCATCGCGCATGAAGCCGGATTGCCCTCCACGGCGACTATCGCGCTGGCCGTATCGATTGCCGCAACCTGGCTTACGACGGTCGGGCAATTCCTTACCGTCGACCGCTCACTGGAAAAGGATATTCCCGCTGCAACGTGTGACCAGCGCTTTGGCGAATGGATGAAGGTTGCCCTGCCGATTTTCCTCGTGGAAGGTTTTTTCTTCCTGCTCATCAATGTCGATGTTCTGATGGTCGGCCACGCGCTCGATCCGGAGCACGTGGCGATATATTTTGCAGCGACGAAGATCATGGCGCTTGCCCATTTCGTCTATTTCGCCGTGAAGGCAAGCGTCGCCCAGCGCTATTCGGATCTGCTGCACAGCGGCGACCGCGCCGCATTCGCAAGCTTTGCGGAAGCCTCCGTTCGCTGGACATTCTGGCCGACGCTGTTTCTGGGTGCCGTCATTCTGCTGGCTGGCTATCCGCTTCTGCGGCTTTTCGGTCCCGCCTTCACCGCCGGTTATCCGCTTCTGTTCATCCTCATCGTCGGGGTAATTGCGCGCGCCAGTGTCGGCCCGGCGGAAAGCCTCCTCAACATGTCGGGAAAGCAGAATATCTGCGCCCTGCTCTATGCAGCCACGCTTGCCGTCAACGTCATTCTCAATCTGGTGCTCATACCACGCCTCGGCCTGACGGGTGCCGCCATTTCGACAGCCATCGCCATGCTGATGGAAGCGGCGCTTCTTTCGGCAGCCGTATCACGCACCTTGCACATAACCATGTTCATTCTCATTCCACGAGACCGTACCAAGACCTCGGAGGGGACTTTGTAATGGCCGCGAAACCTTTGCTTGAAGAATCGGCAGGCGGAAATGCAGCCCACATCGTTTCGGAACTTTCCGAAAGCGGCATGGCCCATGAAGCCGCCAAGAAGCTGGAGGAAAGCCTTCATAGCCGCGATATACCGCGCAAGCTTGCAATCTATGGTGCGGCAGCGGGCTTCGAGTTGCGGGATGAACTCGATCACTTGAGCAACCGCACGGTCGAGCCGAACGTCTTCTTCAATGCGCGGTTCCTGGCACCGGCCATGCCGCGTCTTGAAGATCGCGAAGTTCGCTTCATGGTCATGCGCGACGAGAACGAAATACGCAGCCGTTTGCGCTTCGTCATGCCCTATACGATCGAGCGTCCCGGCCTGCCGCTTTCGACGCCCGTGATCCGCGCCTGGTCCACGCCGTTCGGACCTCAGGGAACACCGCTGATCGATCACGACGACCCTGTCGGCGTGCTGGAAGACCTGTTCGATATTCTGGCGCGCAGGCATCTCAATTTGCCGGATGTGCTCGTTTTGCCCGAAATGCGAGCCAACGGCCCGGCAGCAAAGCTGATCCGTTCCGTTGCTGTAGGCCGACAACTGCCTTTGGTCGCCATAGAACAGAAGGAACGCCCCTTTCTCCAAAGCGATCTGGACGGCGACGCCTATATTAAGCAAGCAATCGGCGCGCACCATCGCCGGGACTATAATCGTTTGTGGCGCAGGCTGGCGGAAAAGGGCGAGCTTACCTATCGCGTCGCCCGCACGTCCGACGAAGTGCGTCACGCATTCGAACATTTCCTGACGTTGGAAGCGAGCGGCTGGAAAGGCAAGCGCGGCACCGCCATGGCCGTCGACCGGTTTCGCGCGGCTTTCGCCCGCGAGGCGGTCAACAATCTTGCCGAGCGCGACTGCGTGCGCGTGCATACGCTTGAACTTGATGGACGGGTTATCGCCATTTTGATCGTCTTTACCGTTTCAGGAGAAGCCTGGACCTGGAAGACCGCCTATGACGAGAGCCTTAACGCCTGGTCGCCCGGCGTGCTTCTGATGATTGAAGTCGTGAAGAACCATCTGAACGATCCGAACATCAACCGCACCGATTCCTGCGCAGTTCCGGATCATCCGGTCATGACGCGGTTGTTCGACAAACGCGAGACGATCGAAACTCTAGTTATCGGTCTCAATCCGTCTGCAGACAAGCTTGTCCGTCAGGCTGCATCGCAGATCCACCTTTATCAGCGAACACGCAATCTGGCCCGCATCGTGCGCAACCGCATCCGCAGCTTCGCCGAAAGGAAATAGGGCCGAATTTAAGTTAACCTTAAAAAAGCCCAGAAATCACTGTCCTGAATCATCGATCGGCGGATTTATCCGGCAAAGAAAGTTGCGATTGCAGTTTCGCACAAGCCCTGCGAAGCTTCGACCGCAACTATCGGCCAGTGTCGGCCCATATACTCGCCCATATCGAATTGTGAAGGTTCAGGAATGCGATTTCGACGCCCGACCATTGCCAGCGGTACGCTTTGCGTCCTGACCGCGATTTATCTCCTCGCCTTCACCAATACTTCTTTCTGGCAACGTTTGATCGCCTATTTCTCCGACCATCCGCAAAAGCTCATTGTTGCAGCGGCAGCCCTTCTTCTCATCCATATTGCCGTCCTGATGGCTTTCTCGGCAAAATATATCATCAAGCCGGTTCTGATTTTTGCCATCTGGGTTGCCGCAGGCGGATCCTATTTCACGGATACTTTCGGCACGATCATCGACCGGAATGTAGTCGAGGCAACGCTCACGACGACAAAAGCCGAGTCGGGCCATCTGATAACGACGGGCTTTCTGCTGCATATGCTGCTCTACGCCGTCATCCCCTCGCTGCTCATCATCTGGGTCCGCGTGAAGCATCGGCCTTTGCTGCAAAAGCTTCTCGTCAATATGGTTTCGATCATCGTCTGCCTGGCCGTCGCCATTGCGCTGATCGGTTCGGATTACGGCAGCTTCTCTTCCATGTACCGCGAGCATCGTTCAGACATCATGGAACGGTTGATGCCGGGCACGCCGCTCAAGAGCACGGTGCAGTATGTCGCGCGTGACCTGAATGACAGGCAAATCGTTATGCAGCCGCTCGGCCTCGATGCCAAACAAACATTGCCACCGATTGCATCGGGCAAGAAGCTGCTGACGGTTGTCGTGGTGGGCGAAACGGCCCGTGCCCAGAATTTCAGCCTTTACGGCTACCCGCGCGAAACCAATCCCGAACTCAAGCAGCAGAATATCGTCACCTTCACGAATACGACAAGCTGCGGAACGGACACTTCTGTTTCCGTACCATGTATGTTCTCGCCCTTTACACGCGAGGATTATTCAAGCTCCAAGTTCCATGGTTCGGAGAATCTGATGGATGTTCTCAAACATGCTGACGTACAGGTTGCATGGTACGAGAACAACACCGGCAGCAAGGGCGTGTCGGACCGCATACCGACGGTCGATCTGCAGAATTCGAATGATGCGCGCTACTGCGAAGGCGGCGAATGTCTCGACCAGATTCTGGTCGACCAGCTTCGCGATCGCCTGAAAGACGTGAATGGCAATGCGACGATCGTCCTGCATATGACGGGCAGTCACGGACCATCCTATTATCGCCGCTATCCGCCGGAATTTGCAAAGTTCAAGCCGGAGTGCCGCACCAGCGAATTTTCCGATTGCACCACGGACCAGATCGTCAACGCCTATGACAACTCCATCCTCTATACCGACCATGTCCTGTCGGAGATTATCAATGTCCTTAAAGCAAGCGAAGACCGTTTTGCCCCTGCCATGATCTACATGTCCGATCATGGCGAATCGCTTGGCGAAGATGGCCTTTATCTTCACGCCGCGCCCTATTTCATTGCTCCTGACGAGCAGACGCATATTCCTTTCGTCGCGTGGTTTTCGCCCGACTACACCGATGCCACCAAGCTCGACACAGCTTGTGTCAGGCAAGACGCCGCCGCTCCTTCCTCACACGACAATCTGTTCCACACGATCATTGGCATGATGGGTATTAAGACCTCGGCGTATGACCAGGCGCTGGACCGCTTTGCCAATTGCCGGAAAGCTCATGTCGCAACGTCGAACTAAAATACTCGGCTTCGCGCACAGGTCGCTGATTATATCAGCCGAACCAATGATTTGAGCCGTCCGACAAAGCGTGATACACTTTGTTCTGGGAGAGCGCATGGACAGGCGGAAAAGGAGGTCCGCACCGGTGCAATCCGGCATTCCGAAGAGGTGCCTGAAGCCCGGTTAAAATTATAAAACTTCCGTCTGGCTCAAACGCTGTCGCGCCCTCCCGGGGAAGGAGATGCGCTATGGAATATTTTCACTATGTCAGCACGCTGGATTACATCCTGCTGGGCTTCATCGCCTTGTTGGTCTTCTGGAATCTGGTCGAAGCGAACATACACAGATAAATAGCGGCGGCTTATTTTAGAGCGCCGATCTGATTCAATCAGATCGAAACGCGTCCTAAAGTCGTCCCGATCCCGTGGAGCCTATTGTGCCTGATACGATCAGGAACAGGTTCTTTGACGAAAATCCAGCCGTTGCGACGAACGGTTGAGTGGATTGTGCGTCATTATCTCTTTGCCCCGTCCGCCTTCCGTCCAGAGAGCGGTGCAAGCTGCGCTTTTGAGCAATTGACCTCGTTTCGTTTAGCCGGTATATCCCAACCCGCTGTCCCTTTGGACCATATCGAACTGCTTCGGCGGAAATGTGCGGGTGTGGTGGAACTGGTAGACGCGCCGGACTCAAAATCCGGTTCCGAAAGGAGTGTCGGTTCGATTCCGACCACCCGCACCAATCATCCCACCACAAGTTTTCTCGTCACGCCACTTCAAGCGCCTGCGCCAGATCGGCAATCAGATCATCGGGATGCTCGATGCCGATGGAAAGACGGATCGTCGATTCCAGCACGCCAATACGTTCTCTCACGTCGACGGGAACGCCCGAATGGGTCATCGCGGCGGGATGGCTCGCAAGCGATTCCGTTCCGCCGAGACTGACCGCAAGTTTCAATATCTGAAGCGCATTCAGGAAGAGGAAAGCCGCCGCCTGCCCACCCTTGATATCGAACGAGAAAGTCGATCCCGCACCGCTGCATTGGCGCTTGAACAGCGCACCGACGTCCGAGCTCTCATCCTCAAATGGGAGATAGTGCAATTTCTCCACCTTCGGATGATCGCGCAGGAACTCAGCAATTGCCTGGGCATTGTTGTTGGCGCGCTCCATGCGCAGTCCGAGCGTTTCAAGCGAGCGTCCCAGCATCCAGCATGAATGCGGATCAAGTTGTGTACCGATGGCGCCGCGCAATGCCTTGACCTGCTTTACGACAGCTTTTTGACCCAGTACCGCCCCGGCAATCAGATCCGAATGCCCGCCGACATATTTGGTCAGCGAATAGACCGAAAGATCTGCACCATGGTCGAGCGGCTTCTGGTAAACCGGGCCAAGCAAAGTGTTGTCGCAGGCAATGATCGGACGGTGCCCCTGCTTTTGTTCGATTTTTTCCGCGACACGCCGGATGGCTGCGATATCGACAATGCTGTTGGTGGGATTGGCAGGCGTCTCGATCAAAATCACCGAAACGCGCCCCTTGCGAACAGCCTCTTCAGCAGCCAGCTCTATCGAGGCTTCGTGCACGCCATCGGCGAAGGCAACCGCTTCGACGCCGAAATTGAGAAATGTCTTGGCAAGAAGAGTTTCCGTGCCGCCGTAGAGCGGTTGCGAATGTAGAATGACATCGCCAGGGCGCGCGAAAGCAAACAGTGTCGTGGCAATTGCCGACATGCCGGAAGAAAACAACGCACAACTCTCGGTGCCTTCATAGACGGCGAGGCGATCTTCAACGATCTCGCTGTTGGGGTGATTGAAGCGGGAGTAGACGAGACCGGCGCCCACACCGGCGGGTGGTTCTTTGCGACCGGAAACAAAATCAAAAAAATCACGCCCGTCTTCTGCGGTCTTGAAAACGAAAGTCGACGTCAGAAATACCGGCGGTTTGACCGCTCCCTCGGAGAGTTCCGGGTCGTAGCCGTAATTGAGCATCTGCGTTTCAGGATGAAGCGGATGATTGCCCAACATGGTCTTTGAAGGCCGTGGCGCAGTCATAAATACCTCCTTGAGAAAAATCCTCCCGCCCGTATTCGGACAGGAGGAGCTTAACAGAGGTCTTCGAGAATCTTCTTGCGTTGTTACGCTCTCTAGAGAAATCGCTGCAATGGCAGAAGATGCAGATTGGGTAGAAATACCTCGATTACTTGACGACCAATACCGGTACGGTGCTGAGTGACAGAACCTCCGCAGCCTGGCTTCCCAGCAGCAATTTGTTCACGCCACGACGGCCGTGCGATGCAATGACGATCAGATCGGCATTCTTGGCATTCGCGGCCTCGACGATGCCTTGCGCCGGAGACTGATTCTCGACATGCACAGCCTCAACGCTGACGCCGATCGCCGTTGCCTTGGCTTTTGCCTTCGATAGGATTTCGGTGGCTGCCTTGGTGATAGCCTCACGATATTCCTGAAATGCCGCCGGGCTCGATGCCCATTCTGCCGCGACAACGATACCGTAGGATGGCAGAAGTTCGGTCACGGAAACGAAGGTAACCCTGGCACCCGTTTCCTTGGCCAACGCCACGCCCTGGTCGACGCCTTTCTCGGCAAGTTCCGATCCGTCGGTTGCGATCAGTATGTTCTTATACATTCGTGCTCTCCTGGCTGCCTGATGTCCGATGATGCGCGTCTCCCCGTCGCAACGCATTGACGCGGATCAATCAAGCTTTAACCCAAGCTAATACGCCAACTCCCAATTATGATGGAATTTACTTCCAATTTATTCGATTATAAAGAATAAATTTCTAAACTTGATACGACAAGCGCATATACCCAACTATGCTTTTGCGCAGTTTCCTCTTAAACTTTGCGCGACAAAAGGGAGATCACGCCATGAACAAGCCCCTGAACGAACCGAAAGCCGGTAAAACCGCAGGTCGCGGTCGCATTTATGATTCCATTCTCGACACGATCGGCAATACCCCACTTGTGCGCATCGACAAGTTTGCCAAGGAAAAGGGCGTGGAAGCCAACCTTCTCGCCAAGCTTGAATTCTTCAATCCGCTGGCAAGTGTGAAGGACCGCATCGGCTTGGCACTGATCGAAGCGCTTGAACGCGATGGCAAGGCTGTACCGGGCAAGACGGTCTTTGTCGAACCCACTTCCGGCAATACAGGCATCGCGCTTGCCTTCGCCGCGGCAGCCAAGGGCTATCGCCTCGTCCTCACCATGCCGGAAACCATGTCGGTGGAGCGTCGCAAACTTCTCAAGCTCCTTGGCGCTGAACTGGTTCTGACCGAGGGCGCCAAAGGCATGAAGGGAGCTATCGCAGAAGCTGAAGCCATTGCAGAAGGCAATCCGAACGCGATCATCCCACAACAGTTCGAAAACCCTGCCAACCCCGAAATTCATCGTCTGACGACGGCGGAGGAAATCTGGAACGACACCAATGGCGAAGCCGATATCCTGATCTCCGGCATCGGAACCGGCGGCACAATTACCGGCGTTGGCCAGGTCATCAAGGGACGCAAACCGTCCTTCAAGGTGATCGCGGTGGAGCCGAAGGATTCACCCGTTCTTTCCGGCGGAACACCAGGCCCGCACAAGATTCAGGGCATCGGCGCAGGCTTTGCCCCAAAGACGCTTGATACCGGCATCTATGACGAAGTCGTTCAGGTTTCCAACGACGATGCTTTCGCCAATGCACGCCTGCTCGCCCGCCTCGAAGGCATTCCGGTTGGCATTTCTTCCGGCGCTGCTCTGGCGGCTGCCGTCGAGATCGGCAAACGTCCGGAAAATGCTGGCAAGAACATCGTCATCATCATTCCATCTTTTGCCGAGCGCTATCTTTCGACCGCGCTGTTCGAGGGCCTTGAATAGCCCGTTTCACGCACGAGTTCTCAAAAGACAAAAGCCAGAGCGGGCAACCGTTCTGGCTTTACTTTGAACGTACCTGCCGTGCGTCAAACGAACGGGAAGGCTTTAAACGCTCATATCAATGATGCGTACGTGCCGCGCAAGCCGGACCAGGTCCACGCATATAATGACGCTCGGGCCGATAGCTCGGTACGACGAACTCACGGATGACATTAACGCTGTCACGCAACTGAACAAGAATGCTCATCGTCTTAACCTTCGTCAAAAACACGCTATTCGGAATGGATGCCCGTCATGTCCCGTTCAATCGGGACCATGAAACGTTGTTCATTTCCGAACATCTTAATGAAAACTTTAACAATCAAAGATGAATAAGCTCTGAACCTTTATGGTTAAGGGTAAGTTAATGGTAAGGATGTTGAAGCTTTCCACAGGTCGCGAATTGCTGCCACAATTGAAAAAGGCCGGTTTGAACCGGCCTTTTCCGTGCGAAAGATTATGTGTCTCACCGCGTCGGAACCGGATGCTCGCCACGATAATCGTAAAAGCCACGGCCCGTCTTGCGTCCCAGCCAGCCTGCCTCGACATATTTGACCAGAAGCGGACATGGGCGATATTTGGAATCCGCCAACCCGTCATGCAGAACCTGCATGATCGAAAGACAGGTATCGAGACCGATGAAATCGGCGAGCTGTAGCGGTCCCATTGGATGGTTGGCGCCAAGCTTCATGGCCGTATCGATCGCCTCAACGCTGCCGACACCTTCGTAAAGCGTATAGATAGCCTCATTAATCATCGGCAAAAGGATACGGTTGACGATAAAGGCCGGGAAATCCTCGGCAACGGTTATCGTCTTGCCAAGCGCGGTTACGAAATCGTTCGATTTGCGGAAGGTTTCCTCATCGGTGGCAATACCGCGCACCAGTTCGACAAGCTTCATCACCGGTACGGGATTCATGAAATGAATGCCAATAAAGCGCTCAGGACGATCGGTCGTGGAGGCGAGACGTGTGATCGAGATCGACGACGTGTTGGTCGCGAGGATCGCTTCCGGGTTCAGGGCCGAGCAAAGCTGCGCGAAAATCTTGCGCTTGACGGTCTCGTCTTCCGTTGCCGCTTCGATGGCGAGATCGACGCCAGCCAGATCAGCCATGGAATTTGCCGGACGGATAAGCTTCATCGCAGCGGCGCGCTGATCTTCAAGCAGTTTGCCGGAAGAAACCTGACGCGCCATGTTGCCATTGATGGTGGCAATGCCCTTTTCGAGCCGGTCCGCTGCCGCATCGTGAAGAAGCACATCGAACCCGGCCAGCGCGCATACATGAGCAATACCGCTGCCCATCTGTCCTGCGCCGACCACCCCTACCGTCTTGATTGCCACAATCATAACTCCTTCATTCAGCCGCTCCGGAACGGAGCCGGGGCGAGTATACCAATTCCGTTCGAGACAGATACAGCTCTCATATTGCGAAAGGCAAAAACAGCGCTTTCATGCCGGAGAGCTTCCCACAAATAAAAAGCGGCGGGACCTGCCCGCCGCTTCTGATCGATCAAAGCGCTTTTTGCAGTTCCGGCAGAACTGTAAAGAGATCGCCGACGAGGCCGTAATCAGCAACCTGGAAGATCGGCGCTTCTTCGTCCTTGTTGATCGCCACGATCACGCGGCTATCCTTCATGCCCGCCAGATGCTGGATTGCGCCGGAGATACCGACCGCTATGTAGAGATCCGGTGCAACCACCTTGCCCGTCTGACCGACCTGCCAGTCGTTCGGCGCATAGCCCGCGTCGACAGCCGCACGGCTGGCGCCGACCGCCGCACCGAGTTTGTCTGCAACCGGCAGGATCACTTCCTGGAACTTTTCAGCCGAACCAAGCGCACGACCACCCGAGATGATGATCTTGGCCGAGGTCAGTTCTGGACGGTCCGAATCCGAGAGCGCGTTGCCCACGAAGCTCGACAGCGCCGGATCGACCGCTGCATTGACGCTTTCAACCGCAGCCGAACCGCCTTCGCCCGTTGCCTGGAACGAAGCCGTGCGTACCGTGATCACCTTCTTGGCATCGGTGGACTGTACCGTCTGGATCGCATTGCCCGCATAGATCGGGCGCTTGAACGTATCCGCCGACACAACTTCCATGATTTCCGAAAGCTGCATCACATCGAGAAGGGCTGCAACGCGCGGCAGGATATTCTTGGCCGAGGTCGTCGCCGGCGCAATGATCGTGTCGTAATTGGCTGCCAGTTCCACGATGAGTGCTGCCGTCGGCTCGGCCAGACGGTTTTCCAGCGCATCGCTTTCAGCAAGCAGGACTTTACGTACACCTTTGAGCTTGGTGGCGGCATCGGCTGCAGCCTTCGCACCCTTGCCTGCAACCAGAACATCAACATCGCCGCCGATCTGGGCGGCTGCCGTCAGCGCCTTGGCCGTCTGATCCGAAAGGGTTGCATTGTCGTGTTCGGCAATAAGAAGAATAGCCATATGTCTTGTCCCTTCCGATTTCTTTACAGTACGCCGTCGGCCTTGAGTTTCTCGACCAGTTCGGAAACGGAGCCGACCTTCACACCAGCCTTGCGGCCGCCTGGCTCTTCCGTCTTCAGGACCTTGAGACGCGGCGCAATATCGGCACCGAAATCAGCAGGCGACTTTTCGTCGAGCGGCTTCTTCTTGGCCTTCATGATGTTCGGCAGCGACGCATAGCGCGGCTGATTCAAACGAAGATCAACCGTGACAATCGCCGGAAGCTTCACGTCGATGGTCTGGAGACCGCCATCAACTTCACGCGTTACCTTGGCCGAACCGTCACCCAACTCCACCTTAGAAGCAAAGGTTGCCTGGCTCCAGTTGAGGAGCGCCGACAGCATCTGGCCGGTCTGGTTTGAATCGTCGTCGATTGCCTGCTTGCCGAGGAAGACGAGGTCCGGCTTTTCAGCATCGACCACGCCCTTCAGCACCTTGGCAACGCCGAGCGGTTCGACCGCTTCATCAACCTTGACCAGAATGGCACGATCAGCGCCCATGGCGAGCGCCGTGCGCAGCGTTTCCTGTGCCTGAGTCGGGCCAACTGAAACCGCAACGATTTCCGTCACCTTGCCCGCTTCCTTCAGTCGGATCGCTTCTTCAACTGCGATCTCGTCGAACGGGTTCATCGACATCTTGACGTTCGCAAGCTCAACGCCCGATCCGTCTCCCTTTACACGGATCTTAACGTTGTAATCGACAACCCGTTTCACTGCGACAAGGACTTTCATCCGCGATTACCTCTTCAATAACTCTTGCAGCAGGACTATGCCGCCGTGAACTCCCACCCGCATGTCAAAATCCGACATGAAAGCGGCACCGGCGCAACTTGGGTTATGGCGCAAATGCGCTGCCTATCCGCCGGGAACCGGCACGAAACCTAAAGACGGGTGACGTGCACGTCAATCAGGGTTGGGCCGCTATATCGATTAAAATCAATTTATCTTGACAAGAAGTCATTCCGAAACTGCGCAACCCGACGCCTCCTGTTTTCATGTCGTTTACAAGCCACACGCCATGCTTTAGGTAACGCCCCGTAATCCGGTCGCAGCCTACCCGGTCAAAACAAGGAACCCTGACTTATGAAAACGCTCGTCGTCTGCTCCGGCGGACTCGATTCCGTTTCGCTTGCTTACAGAATAGCATCCGAACACCAACTCGCCGCGCTTCTCTCCTTCGACTATGGCCAGCGCCACAAGAAGGAACTGGACTCGGCCAAAGCCTGCGCCGAAAGGCTGGGCGTCCGCCATCAGATCATTGATATCACCAACATCGGCGCAAGCCTGACCGGCTCGGCCTTGACCGACGATGTCGACGTTCCCGACGGACATTATGCCGAAGAAACGATGAAAATCACCGTCGTTCCGAACCGCAATGCGATCATGCTGGCAATCGCATTCGGCGTAGCGGCTGCGCAAAAAGCGAACGCCGTGGCACTTGCCGTCCATGGCGGCGATCATTTCATCTATCCGGACTGTCGCCCCGGCTTCATCGATGCTTTCCAGATCATGCAGAACCATGCATTAGACGGTTATGCGGATATAAAGCTGCTCGCACCTTATGTGCGCGCATCGAAAGCCGACATCGTTACCGATGGCGCAAGATACGGTACGCCCTTTGCGGCGACATGGTCCTGCTACAAGGGCGGCGAGCATCACTGCGGGCGCTGCGGCACCTGCGTCGAACGGCGCGAAGCTTTCCATCACGCCGGTATCGAAGACCCGACACTCTATGAGGATGCGGATTTCTGGCGCGATGCCGTTGCGCGGAGGAACGCTTGATGTTTCGCATCACCAAGGAGTTTCACTTTTCCGCATCGCATCAACTAACCGGGCTGCCGGAAGATCATCAATGTGCCCGCCTGCACGGCCACAACTATATTGTCGAGGTCGAGCTTTCGGCTCGTGATCTGGACCAGCACGGTTTTGTCCGGGATTATCACGAGCTGGCGCCGTTCAAGCGCTACATCGATGATTGTTTTGACCATCGCCATCTCAACGATGTTATGGGCCATGGCCAAACGACCGCCGAAACCCTCGCCCGGCATTTTTTTGAATGGTGCCACGCGCGCTGGCCGGAAATTTCCGCCGTGCGGGTCAGCGAAACGCCCAAGACATGGGCCGAGTACAGACGGTGATGTCGGAACAGAAACCGCCGCGAGACATCCGTATCGCAGAGATTTTCGGTCCGACGATACAGGGCGAAGGTGTGCTCATCGGTGAGCCGACGGTTTTCGTGCGAACCGGCGGCTGCGATTATCGCTGTGCCTGGTGCGACAGCCTCCATGCCGTTGAAAGCCGTTTTCGCCATGAGTGGAAAGCAATGAGCGTGGAGGCGCTTTGGGATGAAGTGACGGCACTTTCTCGAAACAAGCCGCTAACGGTGTCACTTTCTGGCGGCAACCCGGCCATCCAGCCGCTCGGACCCTTGATTGAACGCGGCAAGGCCGAGGGCTATCGCTTTGCACTGGAAACCCAAGGTTCCGTTGCGCGAGACTGGTTTTCCGCACTCGACACGCTGGTGCTTAGCCCCAAGCCTCCCTCAAGCGACATGAAGACAGATTTCGATGCATTCGCCGCGTGTGTCGAGGCTGCGGGCACGGCGTCGCGAACGGTGCTGAAATTCGTCATCTTCGACGATTCCGATTATGCCTTCGCCAAAGACATGGTCAGCCGGTACCCCGTTTTGCCGGTCTATCTCCAACCCGGTAATCACACACCGCCGCCGCCCGAGGCACATGATGCGGCAATCGATATTGACGGCATCATGCAGCGGATGGAATGGCTGGTGAAAAAGGTAATTGCAGATGGCTGGTATGATGCGCACGTCCTGCCCCAGCTTCACGTGCTGATCTGGGGCAACCGACGCGGCGTCTGATTATCTGTTTTGGCCGGGCACCCAGAGTACGTCCTGCGCGCCATTATCGTTGACGGTTCGCGATGCCACGAACAGGAAATCGGAAAGGCGGTTGATATATTGCAGAGCCTCCGCCGACACGACCTCCCCTTCGACGCGGGCAAGCGCAACCATCAATCGCTCGGCCCGGCGTGAGACAGTGCGAGCGAGGTGCAATGCAGCCGATGCTGCCGAACCACCGGGGAGAATGAACGAGCGCAGCGGTTGCAAATCGGCATTGAGGAGATCGATGTCGGCCTCCACGCGCGCGACCTGTGATGCGACAATGCGCAACGGTTCATAGGCAAGCGACTTACCATCATCCGGCGTCGACAGATCGGCACCAAGATCGAAAAGATCATTCTGGATACGGCCCAGCATGGCATCGATCTGCGCATGTGGATTATCTTCACCGCCGGTATAAATGCGCACCATGCCGATGCAGGCATTGGTTTCATCCACGGTACCATAGGCTTCGACACGCAGGTCCGACTTCAACCGACGTGGTCCGCTGGCAAGGCCGGTCGTTCCCTTGTCGCCTGTGCGGGTATAGATCTTGTTGAGCTTGACCATATTTACTGGCCGGTTTTCTGGCGGGCAAAATAGATAGCCCCGACGATCAGAACAATGGCAATGAATTGCAGGAGAACACGCAACTGCATCATTTTGTTTGAGAAATTGCCGTCACCGCCACGCATCATGTTGCGCAGACCGATGATCAGAACGACAGCCACAGCAAACATGGCCACCATTGCCGCGCCCTTGAACAGAACGTCCATTTTATTTCCTTCCCATGCGCACTGTTCCTGACCTCATGACTGGTCGGACAGCATCCGGTAGAGCCAGCGTGCAGGCATCAGGCGCCGCGCCAATGACCCAAGTTTTGCCGGTCTTGTCACCACATAATGCGGACGGGGACGCGGCGCCTCCAATGCATGAAGCAGTACAGCATAGACGGCTTCCGGTCCAAGCTTGTTCTTGGATTTTGTCCCGCCGCTTGTCAGTTTTGCCATCTGGCGCTGATAGAGCTCGCGATGCACCGAGGCTTCCATATCGATATTGGCTCTAGCATGGCTGGCGGCATTATAAGTAAAACGCGAAGCGATCGGGCCAGGTTCGATCAGCGACACGTCGATACCGGAGCCTTCCAGTTCCATGCGCTGGGCGAGCATCAGTCCTTCGAGCGCAAATTTTGACGCTACATAGGCACCGCGCCATTTCATCGGCACGAGACCGAGGATCGACGAGCAATGGACGATACGTCCATGTCCTTGCTGACGCATGACCGGAATCACGCGTCGGGTGAGATCATGCCAGCCGAAAAAATTGGCTTCGAACTGCTGGCGCAAGGCTTCGACCGGCAAGTCCTCAATCGCGCCGGGTTGAGCATAAGCACCATTGTTGAACAGGGCGTCGAGGGTCCCACCGGTCTGGCGCAGAACCTCATCGGCAAGGACCGCGATCGACTGCGACTCCGTGTAGTCAAGATAATGGGCTTCCATTCCCTTTGCCTTCAGTGTCGCAATATCCTCATCCTTGCGGGCGGTCGCAAAGACGCGCCAGCCACGTTTGTGAAGCGCCTCGGCACAATAGGCGCCGATACCGGAGGAGCAGCCGGTGATGATGATACTACGCTGTCGGTTCTGACCGGTTTTTGCCAGAGTCATATGTCTGCTTCCCGCTGCCATTTCGCCAAGCTTGCTTGATTCGGCTCCGGTTTAAAACGGCCCATGCTCTTGCAATCCGCAGACCGATACTAGATTTAAGGCCTTGAAACACAGGCTGAACGCGTACCGAACATCGAAAGTGCTTTAGGGGACAAATCTACGGATGCGAAAAATCAAACGTTTTCTCCGTCAGATCACCTACGACGTCATCGGTCATTTCAGTTCGGACGATGGTTGGGCTTTCGCCAGTCATATTGCGCTTTCCGGCCTGATGGCACTGTTTCCATTTCTCATCTTCGCCACGACGCTTGCGAGTTTTCTCGGCACCAAGGAATTCGCCGAAACGGCGGTCCACGTCATTTTCGATATGTGGCCATCGAACATTGCAGCCCCCATCGCCAATGAAGTGACCAATGTTCTGACAGTGCAACGCAGCGGACTTTTGACGTTGAGCGTGATTGCCGCCGCCTATTTTGCCTCCAACGGCGTGGAGGCGCTACGCATCGCGCTCAACCGCGCCTATCGCGTCACCGACCAGCGCTCGATCATTTTCTGCCGCCTTCAGAGCCTCGGCTTCGTTCTGGTCGGCACCCTCAGCCTGATGGCGATCAGCTTCCTGCTGGTACTGGCGCCGCTTGCCGTGCGCATCGCCGAACAATGGTTTCCCGACATCGCGCCGTTCACCGGCACCATCGCCTTTTGGCGTTATAGCGTGGCTGTGGCCGTTCTGGTGCTGGCACTGTTCACAGTGCATATCTGGCTTCCAGCCGGACGGCGCAGCCTCGGTGACATCCTGCCCGGCATATTGATCACGCTTCTCGCGTGGCTCGCCGCCGCGATGGCCTTTGCCAAATATCTGGAAACCTTCGCCACTTATGTGACGACCTATGCAGGTCTTGCCTCGATCATGGTTGCGATCGTCTTTCTCTACATGCTGTCGGCCATTTTCATCATCGGCGCAGAAATCAACGCTGCGATCATGAATTTCCGTAAACGCGAGCAGCAGCCGGATTTGCTCGTCGAATAATCAGCGCTTGATCGTGGTCAAGGCCACGCCAAGCGTGGTGATACCCATGCCGGAAATCTGGATCGGACCGAGCGTCTCGTCGAAAATCAGATAGGCCATGATCGCCGCAGTTCCCGGCACGAGATAGAACAGCGACGCGACTTTCGACATGGCGCCCTCACGAATCATCACCAGCAGAGCCAGAATGGCCCCAATGGAAATGGCGAGCGTCAGCCAGACCAGCGCAAAAATGAGCTGCGGCGACCAGATCATCACCCGGGTTTCGAACGCAAAGGCGCAAAGAGCGGTCAACGCAGCGGCGGCGATATATTGAACTGCCGTGCCCGTTTTCAGATCGCCGGTTGTTCCGAAACGTTTCTGCCAGACCGTGCCTGTACTGATGGCCAGAACTGCAAAGAACGCCGCTGCAAGGCTTTTCGGATCAACGCCGCTACCAGCCGAAAACTTCGGCCACACAACCATCGCAACACCGAGAAAGCCGATGAGCAATCCTGCCCACTGGCGTCCGCTTGCTCGCTCACCGAGAAGCATGGCGGCGATGAGCGTGGTGAGCATGGGTTGCAGGCCCGCGACAAGGCCCGACATGCCGGCTGGCAGGCCGTGATGAACGGCCCAGAACAGAGCGGAGAGATAAGCGCCATGGATCAGACACCCGGCGATTGCCGCATGAACCAGTACCGGTCCCTTCGGCCACACCGCCTTGCTTGCCAGCGCCCAGAGTGTCATGATGACCGCCGCGATGGAAAAACGCACCGCCATGAAGGTGAATGGTTCCGCATAAGGCATGGCAAGCCCCGCCCCGATGAAACCGGTGGCCCAAAGCAGGACAAACATGATGGGGAAGAAACGGGCAGCCATGGCGGAACTCTCACTTTCGCGGCTCGCCTTATACCGGTTCGCAACGAACGCCTATCTCATAAAACTGATCGCAGCGTTGAATTTGCCAAACAGGCGTCCGCATTTTATGAAGCGGCATGAACAATGAACCTGAAACAATCCGCATTCTCGTCGATGCCGATGCCTGCCCGGTAAAAGCCGAAATCTATCGCGTGGCGGAACGACATAATCTGCCTGTCGTGCTGGTGGCCAATAGTTTCATTGCCATCCCGCGCGATGCAGAACGCGTGGAGCGCGTTGTCGTATCGGATAAGCTCGATGCTGCCGATGACTGGATTGCCGATAATTCGCGACCGGGTGCAATCGTGGTTACCGCCGATATTCCCCTGGCCAGCCGTTCGCTCGAAAAAGGTGCCTCGGTCATCGCACCGAATGGTCGTATCCACACCCAAAGCACTATCGGCAATACGCTGGCGACACGTAATCTGATGGATTCGTTGCGTTCCGCAGGCGAAGTCACTCGTGGTCCCGCACCCTTTTCGCCGAAGGACCGCTCAGCGTTTCTCTCCGCGCTTGAACTTGCCATCGTCCGGCTGAAACGTGCCGGGTTCGTCTCAGGCTGACCGCATTGAGGCGGTGACAACACCCGCGCCGATCAGCAATGTCCCGCCAGCCCGATTGAAAATGCGCAACGCCTGTTCGCTTGAGAAGAAGCGGCGTGCGCGGGTCGCCAGAAGCGCATAGGCAAAGGCGTTGAGGAAAGCGAGCACGAGGAAGGTGCTTTCGAAAACCAGCATCTGGGTCAGAAAATCGCGATGCGGGCTAAGGAATTGCGGCAAAAACGCCACGAAGAAGGTAATGCTCTTTGGATTGAGCGCGGTTACCAGCCAAGCATGAACCAGCATTCTTGCGGGATGCACCTTGTCGTGCCGCGCGCTTGCATGAAGTGTCCCGCCAGCGCGAAACAATTTTATGCCGAGCCAGACCAGATAGGCCGCTCCGGCCCATTTGACAGCGGTGAACACGGTTGCTGACGCTGCCAGCAGCGCACCCACACCGAGCATGGAAAGCGTCATCGCCGTGAAGTCGCCAAGTGCAACACCGACCGCCATTGGGAAAGCCGCCTTCCACCCTTGTCCCAAGGCATATGAGACGACAAGCAGGACGGTCGGCCCCGGAATGACCAGGAGCACGATGGACGCGGCGGAAAATGCAAGCCAGACCTCAAGGCTCATGGGTAACTTCCTCTCTTGAAGGGAAAGCAAGCCACTGATTCTTGATTTTGTCGAGCGTTAAAGATTCTGTGCCGATTCGATGAGTTTCACGGCTTCCGGGCTATCCCACGGCGCCGGACCGTTCATGGCTGCAATCTGGCAACCTTCCTTGTCGACGAGCAGCGTCACTGGAAGGCCGAACGCCAGATTCTTGCGCTTCAATTCATTGAAACTCGACATGGAAGCGTCCCGATGCAGCGTCAGATTCTTGATGCCGATTTCGTTCAGGAAACCCTTGGGCTTGTCATCCGAGCCGGTATCGATGTTGATCGCAACCACCTCGAAATCGGCCCCGCCCTTCTCCGCCTCTAGCTTGTCGAGGGCTGGCATTTCCTCGCGGCATGGCGCGCACCATGTGGCCCAGAGGTTGACCAGCAGCGTCTTGCCCTTGAAATCGCCGAGCGTCATCTGCTTGCCGTCCGGGCCTGTAAAGGCGATATGCGAGACGGAAATCGGCTTTTCGGCGGCGCGCATCGCGGCCACGCCACCGGTCGCAGCCGCGTCGAGAGCCTTTAGAGATTCCGCCTTGAGGGCACATTGGGCTGACGATTCGTCATTTTCGGCTGAAACATTCTGGGCTACCACATTGCCAGAGGGGCGCTCCATCACGTATACCGCCCCGATACCGGCAATGACACCGGCAAGGGCTGCAAGAAGGACGATCTTGCGATTTCCCGATTTCGCCTTTTCGCTGTCTTCTGCCATGTCGCGTCACTTCTTTCCATTATCCGGCCAAATCGTCACTCGGGGCATATGAGCATGAGCGAACAAAAATCAAGCAATCAGATGTGGGGCGGCCGTTTTGCCTCAGGACCCGATGCGATCATGGAAGAGATCAATGCATCGATCGGCTTTGACCGCAAGCTCTATGCGCAGGATATTCAGGGCTCGCTCGCCCATGCAGCCATGCTTGCAAAGACGGGCATCATTGCGGCAGAAGATCATGAGAAGATTGAGAACGGTCTGAAAGCCATCCTCAAGGAGATCGAGGACGGCAAGTTCACCTTTTCCCGCAAGCTCGAAGACATTCACATGAACATCGAGGCAAGGCTGGCCGATCTGATCGGACCGTCCGCCGGACGCCTGCACACGGCCCGTTCGCGCAACGACCAGGTGGCCGTCGATTTCCGTCTCTGGGTCAAGCAGGAGATGGAAAAGACCGCGATTGCCCTGAAAAATCTGATCGAAGCCTTTCTGGAGCGCGCCGAAGAACATGCCGCGACCGTGATGCCGGGCTTTACGCATCTACAGACCGCGCAGCCTGTCACCTTCGGTCATCACTGCATGGCCTATGTGGAAATGTTCGGCCGCGATCTGTCCCGTGTACGCGATGCCATCGAACGCATGGATGAATCGCCTTTGGGTGCTGCAGCCCTTGCCGGCACCGGCTTCCCGATCGACCGCCACATGACGGCAAAGACGCTTGGTTTCCGCGAACCGACTCGCAATTCGCTCGACAGCGTTTCAGACCGTGATTATGCGCTGGAATTCCTGTCGCTCGCAGCCATCTGCGCCGGTCATCTCTCGCGCCTCGCCGAAGAAATCGTCATCTGGTCGACGCCGCAGTTCAACTTCGTGCGCCTTTCCGATGCCTTCTCCACCGGCTCGTCGATCATGCCGCAGAAGAAGAACCCGGATGCCGCCGAGCTGGTTCGTGCCAAGACGGGCCGCATCAACGGTTCGCTGGTCGCCCTTCTGACCATCATGAAGGGTCTGCCGCTCGCCTATTCCAAGGACATGCAGGAAGACAAGGAACAGGTCTTCGACACCGCTGAAAATCTGGAACTGGCGATCGCCGCCATGGCTGGCATGGTGCGCGACCTGACCATCAATGTGGCATCGATGAAGAAGGCGGCCGGTTCCGGCTACTCCACGGCGACCGATCTCGCCGACTGGCTGGTGCGCGAACTGGGACTGCCTTTCCGTGAAGCCCATCACGTCACCGGTCGGGCCGTCGCTCTGGCAGAAAGCCGCAAGGTCGATCTGGCAAAGCTTTCACTTGAGGAACTGCAATCGATACATCCGGGCATCACGGATGCGATATTCGGCTATCTGACGGTCGAGAAATCAGTGAAGAGCCGTCAGTCCTTCGGTGGTACAGCCCCGCAGGAAGTGCGCCGCCAGATCCGTTACTGGAAAAAGCGGATCGCAAAAGCCTGATGGCCAATCAACATGATGTCATGTGGAATCATCTTTCCAACTGATGATTCCACTTTCTGGCATTATGGGTTAGACCTATCGCAAGATCATATGTTTCAGGAACCAAAGCTGATGACAGGCCGCTCCGCCATTTCTTCTGTGCTTCTGATCGCCGCGCTCGCGGCCACGCTCGCTGCTTGCGGTCGCAAGGGCCCGTTGGAGCCGCCGCCATCCGCCGTCGTGACGGACGAACAGGGCCACACCAAGCCGAAACCGAAGGAAGACAAGCCGATCATCCTCGACAAGCTGTTGTAAGTTTCTGCTGCAGGGCCGTCCCGTGAACCATTTCGAATATCGCAACGGCGTTCTTCACGCCGAAAATGTCAGCCTGCCTGAAATCGCTCAGGCCGTCGGCACACCTTTCTACGTTTATTCCCGCGCAACCATCGAGCGCCATTTCCGAGTGTTCAGCGAAGCCTTCGCCGGCATGGAAACACTCATCACCTATGCGCTGAAGGCCAACTCCAACCTCGCAGTGCTGAAAACGCTGGCTAAGCTTGGCGCCGGTGCCGACACCGTTTCGGAAGGCGAGATTCGCCGGGCGCTTGCTGCAGGTATCCCAGCCAACAAGATTGTCTTTTCGGGCGTCGGCAAGACACCGCACGAAATGGATTTTGCGCTGGAAGCAGGCATCTACTGCTTCAATGTTGAATCCGAGCCGGAACTGGAAATTCTATCCGCTCGTGCCGTCAAGGCGGGCAAGGTCGCATCCGTGTCACTGCGCATCAATCCCGATGTGGACGCCAAGACGCATGCCAAGATTTCGACCGGAAAATCCGAAAACAAGTTTGGCATTCCACGTGTCAAGGCGCGCGAGGCTTATGCCCGCGCGGCAAGCCTGCCTGGTCTCGACGTGGTCGGTATCGATATGCATATCGGTAGCCAGATCATCGACCTCGAGCCATTCGACAATGCCTTTGCCCTGATGGCGCAACTGGTCAAGGAACTGCAGGCCGATGGCCACAACATCCGCCACGTCGATGTCGGTGGCGGGCTCGGCATTCCTTACCGCACCGACAACACGCCGCCGCCGCTACCCGTCGCCTACGCGGAAATCGTCGCCAAGCACATCAAGCCGCTCGGCTTGAAGACCGTGTTCGAGCCGGGCCGCCTGATCGTCGGCAATGCCGGACTTCTGGTAACGGAAGTGATCTTCGTCAAGGAAGGCGACGCCAAGAACTTCGTCATCGTGGATGCGGCGATGAACGACTTGATTCGCCCGACGCTTTACGATGCGTTCCACGACATCAAGCCAGTAGTCGCGCCAAGGGATGATGCGCCGCGCATCCGTGCCGATTTTGTCGGCCCGGTCTGCGAAACCGGCGATTATCTCGGGCTCGACCGGGAAGTGGCAAAACCTGCTTCGGGGGACCTTATCGCCGTCTGCACAACGGGCGCGTATGGTGCAGTGCTGTCCAGTACCTATAATAGCCGCCTGCTCATTCCCGAAGTACTGGTCGACGGCGACCGTTATCATGTCGTGCGCCCGCGCCTTACCTACGAAGAACTGCTCGCGCTCGATTGCGTGCCGGAGTGGTTATAATTCTCGTGGTCCATAATTCTCATGGCAAAGCCTCGTCTTTGCCATGATGCATGTTATCCTGTCAGCCGAACCGAAATCGGCTGACGTGAAAGACTATACCCTATGACTGCCCCAAAGGCGGCCCGACAGACAGATAGAAGCAACGACAGGAACAACCTGCCGCGTCGCGCGCGGGATGCTTTTCTACGGCTGTTTTCAGGTGAAGGCGCTGGCCTGCGCCGTTTGCGTCTGCGCGCCTTTTTCTCGATCAGTTTCGAGCGGTTCTGGCCACTCGTTCTGCCGCTGATCCTTCTCATCGGCCTGTTTGCCAGCCTAAGCTGGTTCGGCCTTTTCGGTATGATGCCGCGATGGCTGCATATCGCCGTTCTGACGCTCTTCACCCTTGCAGGTCTTATTGCGCTTTACCTGCCGTTCCGGTTTCGACCGCCGGCGGAAAGTGACATCACGAACCGTATTGAGGCAATCAACGGTCTCGTTCACGAGCCGCTCGCAGTGCAGACAGGCCATATGGCGACCGGTGAACATGATCCCTTCGCCATCGCCTTGTGGCAGGAACACCAGCGCCGCATGGCAGACCAGCTCAGGAACCTGCAATCCGGTTTGCCTCATACACGCGTCCCCGAGCATGACCCCCTTGGCATTCGTGCAGTGGTCGCCCTGCTCTTCGTGACCGCCTTTGCCTATAGCCTCAGCCCCAACAGCGGTCGTATTGCCGATGCCTTTCATATCCATCCGGGCGACGGCAGCGCCGTTGCCCGCATCGATGCCTGGGTAACGCCGCCGCGCTATACCGGTCGCGCTCCGGTCTTCCTGACCGCCACGAATGACAGTGAACAGGCCGCAATCAATGTTCCGCAAGGCAGCATTCTCTCGGTCCGTGTGATCGGTGGCGGTTCTGAACGCCTGACTGCGACCGATGCGAAGGGCGAGCGCCGCGACGTGCAGCCGGTAAGCGCAAAGGAAGACCAAAAGGAGCCTGCAGAGCAGGCCGTTGTCGATGGAAGCCGGAATTTCCGTTACGATTTGCAGCAGGACGAGACATTGGCGCTTTCGGGGGCGCTTTCCGGCACCGATGCTCGCTGGAAATTTGCCGTCACGCCAGACAATTCGCCGACGATCCGCTTCACAAAGGAACCGGGGCATGCGCTGAACGGCACATTGCAGCTTTCCTATCAAATTGATGACGACTATGCGCCGGTGAAGGCCGAAGGTCAGATCGTTTCGCTCAACAATGATGAGGACGAGGAAGCCGCACCGCTTTACGATGCACCGGAACTGCCACTTACATTGCCGCGACGCGGCGTTAAGGATGCCACGACATCGAAGGACCTGACCGAACACCCATGGGCAGGCGAGAAAGTTGCGCTTACGCTCGTCGTCACGGATGCGGCAGGACAAACGGGGCGCAGCGAAACCAAGATCATCACCTTGCCCGAGCGCCCTTTCGGCAATCCGCTTGCCCGTGCCGTCGCTGAACAACGCCGTATTCTGGCGCTCGATGCCACGCAGCGCGATCATGTTCTCGACATGCTGTCGGCAATCATGCTGCGCCCCGAAGAAACGATCAAGAACGCGGCCCATTATCTGGGACTGGTCACGATCCGTACGCGTCTTGGGGTCGCCAACAGCGATGACGCCCTGCGCGACGCGGTCGACTATATGTGGCAGGTTGCACTTGGTATCGAGGACGGAAACCTGTCCGCAGCCGAAAAGCGCCTGCGGCAGGCACAAGAAGCGCTGAAAAACGCTCTTCAGAGCGGCGCCTCACAAGAGGAAATCGAAAAGCTGTCGGCTGAACTGCGCAAGGCGATGCAGGATTTTCTGCGGGAGTTCGCCCAACGCCAGCAGCAAAATCCGAATGCACGTCGCGCCGCGCCAGATCCTAATGCCCGGATGCTAACGGAAAAAGACCTCCAGCGCATGATGGACCAGATTGAAAATCTGGCGCGCCAGGGCTCGCGCGATCAGGCGCAAGAATTGCTGTCGCAATTGCAGAATCTAATGAACAATCTGCAGATGGGACAGGCGCAGCCGGGACAGCAAGGCCAGGGACAAGGTCAACAGGGCCAACAGGGCCAGATGCAGCAGCAGATGAACAAGCTTGGCGAGCTGATGCAACGCCAGCAGCAAACGATGAATGAGACCTTCGATCTCGATCAGAAAATGCAGCGCCAGTTCGGCGGCAATGAAGGTGAAGGCGAATTCGGCGATAACATGTTCCCCGGCGATGACGGCTCCATGGGCGGCGGGCAGCCGGGCGGGGAAGCCGAAAACGGCCAAAGCGGGAACGGTCAGGACGATAAAGGTGACATTCCGCCCGATATGGCGGAAGCCATGCGCAAGCTGCAGCAGAAACAGAAGGATCTCCAGTCCGATCTGCAAAAGCTGATGGACGATCTGAAAGGCATGGGCATCGAACCCGGCAAGGATTTTTCGGACGCCGGAAAATCAATGGGCAACGCCACGGATGCGCTCGGTCGCAGCGAAGGCGCGGAAGCGAGCGACCAGCAGGGCAATGCGCTCGATGCGTTGCGGCGCGGCGGACGCGACATGATGCAGAAAATGCAGCAGGCCATGGGCCAGCAAGGCCAGGGCCAGAATGGCGCGAATGGCAGTCGCGGAAAGGACCCGCTCGGGCGCCAGCAGGGCACCGGGGACAGCGGCCTCAACGATGATGTCAAGATTCCGGGTGAAATCGATATTCAGCGCGCGCGTGAAATTCTCGATGAAATCCGCCGCAAGCTTGGCAATGCACTGACGCCGCAGATGGAAAAGGAATATCTGCAGCGCCTGTTGAAGTTCGATTGAGCCGATAGGCCGCTACCGAGCAGCCTTATTCCATCACACGGCCGACGAAGGGCAACTGGCGGAAGGCGTGCCCGACATCCATGCCATAACCGACAACAAAATAGTCCGGGCATTCGAAGGCCACGAAATCAGCATCGAGATCGACTTTGCGACGTACGCTCTTGTCGAGAAGAACAGCAATGCTGACGCTCCGCGCCCCGCGTTCCAGCATGAGTTCGCGAACGAACTTCAGCGTCTTGCCGGATTCCAGAATATCGTCGATCAGCAGCACATCACGGTCGTGCACGTCGCTATCTATATCGCGCAACAGGCGAACTTCCGTACTGGTCGTACCCTTGCCGTAGCTCGACACGGTGATGAATTCGACATCGGGCTCTACGCCTGCATCATGCATCGCACGAATGAGATCGGCCGCAAAAATGAAGGAACCTTTCAGGATCGAAATCGTCAGCAGATTGTGGAACTTGCGTTCAGCAATGGCCTTGGCGAGATCGAGATTGCGACCGGCAATCTCGTCCGGACTAAAGAGAACTTCGATTGTCTTGCCACCGACTTCGGGCATCTGCTGCTTCTCCTGATCGTTCGCTTTCGCGCAGACTTGGCGCGCATCAAAGGCGCCGGAAAGGCACGCTCTATAGCATGGTTTGAGGAAATTGCACCCCACCAGATGAAGATGCTCAGGCTTCTCCATTTCCCAGCGTCGAGATTTCATATAGCGTGACTGTCATGCATCCGGACATCATTGAACTGCGATCATTTTACGACACCACGCTGGGCCATCTCGCGGAGCGTGCCATTCGCATGGCACTTGCGGGGCTGTGGGGGCACGTGCCGGGAGAGCGGCTTGTCGGCATGGGCTACAGCTTGCCCTATCTCGACCGTTTCAGTGCCGATACCGAGCGCACATTCGCGTTCATGCCGGCAGGTCAGGGAGCCGTTGCTTGGCCTTCGGTTGAGAAAACGGCCACAGCTCTCGTCTTCGATGAGGAACTGCCGCTACCCGATTCCTCGATTGATCGCGTGCTTATGGTCCATGCGCTGGAATATGCAGAAAACCCGACGGAAACGCTGAAGGAGATGTGGCGCGTCCTCGCCCCCAATGGGCGGCTCGTTATCGTGGTGCCAAACCGCCGCGGCGTTTGGGCCCGCTTTGAACATACACCTTTCGGCAGCGGGCGGCCTTATAGCCGGACGCAGCTAACAACCCTATTGCGTGAGGCGAATTTCACCGTCAACACGGTGAGCGACGCCCTGCATTTTCCACCCGCCACACGCCGATGGTTGATGCGGCCTTGTCTCGCACTGGAAGGAATGGGGCGGCGGCTGTGGCCGGTCTTTTCAGGCGTTCTGGTAGTCGAGGCGCAGAAACGGCTCTATCAGGGATTGCCTGTCGCTCAACGCTCGTCACGTCGCGTCTTCGTTCCGGTTCTCGCACCGCAAGGAACACCCGTCGGTGGATTGCGGAAAACACCGGCACAGATCAGCCGGACAGAGAGAAAAAGCTAGGGCATTTGCGCATCATGGCCCGCGAAAACGTACAGTTGCTGCGGTCGGCACGTACTATCGAACAAGGTTTTTCTCGACTTGGACGCAATGGCGGGATATGCCGCCATCGTACAATTAACATTGACCTTTTTGGCGGAGCCAAAATCATGACCGATACGCAGAACCTTACCCGTCCCCAGCCCAAGGCAGGCCTGCTCGACATCGCGGCCTACGTACCCGGCAAGGAACACGTGGAAGGCGTTGCCAAGGTCTATAAACTCTCCTCCAACGAAACGCCGGTAGGCCCAAGCCCGCATGCGGTCGAAGCTTATCGACACGCAGGCGAAAAACTGGAGCTTTATCCCGATGGACAGGCGCTGGCGCTGCGCGAGGCGATTGCCGAAACGCAGGGGCTCAACATGGCCAATATCCTGTGCGGCAACGGCTCCGACGAATTGCTCGGCCTGATCTGCCAGACCTATCTTGCTCCAAGCGACGAAGCCATCATCACCGAACATGGTTTTGCCGTTTACAAGATCCAGACGCTGGGTGCAGGCGCGACGCCGATAACGGTCAAGGAGAAGCACGAGCGTATCGACGTGGACGCCATTCTGGCTGGCCTGTCGCCGCGCACGAAAATCGTCTTCATCGCCAATCCAGCCAACCCGACCGGAACCTATCTGCCTTTCGAGGAAGTTCGTCGCCTTCATGCCGGACTGCCCAAGCACGTGCTTCTGGTTCTCGATGCGGCTTATGCCGAATATGTCCGTCGCAACGACTATGAATCAGGCCTCGAGCTCGTTTCATCCAACGAGAACGTCGTCATGACGCGCACCTTCTCGAAAATCCACGGGCTGCCTGGCCTGCGTATCGGCTGGATGTATGCGCCGCTGCACGTGGTTGATGCCGTCAATCGCATTCGCGGACCGTTCAACATGAATTCAGCCGCCATTGCCGCCGGTGCCGCGGCCATACGCGACCGCGCCCATGTTGAAAAGTCGATCACCTATAATGACAAATGGCTTGGCTGGCTGACCGAAGAGTTCACCAAGCTCGGTCTTCGGGTAACGCCTTCGGTCACGAATTTCCTGCTGATCCATTTTCCGGACGATGCCGTGCATTCGGCGGACAAGGCTGACGAATGGCTTTCCAGACGCGGCTACATTCTGCGTCGTGTCGGCGGTTACGGTTTTCCCAATGCGTTGCGCATGACGGTCGGACCGGAAGAAGCCAATCGCGGCGTAGTCGCCGCCCTGACCGAATTTTTGAAGTAGAACAATGTCTACGGTCCATTTCAACAAGATCGCCCTGATCGGCATCGGCCTTATCGGTTCATCGCTGGCCCGCGTCATTCGACGTGAAAAGCTCGCAGATCACATCGCTATTGCCACACGCAGCAGTGAAACACTGAAGCGCGCCGAAGAACTGGGGCTCGGTAACAGCTACACAACCGACAGCACTGAGGCCGTCAAAAACGCCGATCTGGTCATCGTGTCTGTTCCGGTCGGCTCCTCTGGAACAGTGGCAAGCCAGATCGCGGCAAACCTCAAGCCTGGCGCTATCGTCACCGATGTCGGCTCCACCAAGGCTTCCGTGATCGCGCAGATGCAGCCGGAGCTGCCGGGCAACGTGCATTTCATTCCCGGCCACCCATTGGCAGGTACTGAATATTCCGGCCCCGATGCCGGCTTCGCGGAGCTCTTCACCAATCGCTGGTGCATCCTGACACCCCTGCCCGATACGGATGAAGCAGCACTGGAAAAGCTGAGCGACTTCTGGCTCGCCTGCGGCTCGCGGCTCGATCGCATGGACCCGCAGCACCACGATCTGGTACTTGCCATCGTCTCGCATCTGCCGCACATCATCGCCTACAACATCGTCGGCACGGCAAGCGATCTGGAACAGGTGACCAAATCGGAAGTCATCAAATATTCCGCTTCCGGTTTCCGCGACTTCACGCGCCTTGCCGCATCCGATCCGACGATGTGGCGCGACGTCTGCCTGCACAACAAGGATGCCATTCTCGAAATGCTCGGGCGCTTTTCGGAAGACCTCGCCTCGCTGCAGCGCTCGATACGCTGGGGTGACGGTGACGCACTGTTCGATCTTTTCACGCGCACACGCGCTGTCCGCCGTGGCATCATTGATGCAGGTCAGGAAGTGGACGCTCCGGACTTCGGCCGTCAGGCCGCGACGCGCACGAGCGAAAAGAAGTAGGGAACGATAGGGCAGCATGCATACTGCCTTACTCCCCTATTCCCTTATTCCCCTACTCTCCTAAAGAGAAGGCAGTCGCCCGAGCGGAATAAATCCGGCACTGACTTTGCCCTTGCGAACGGCAATCTCCATCACAGGATTGCCGTTTTCGTCTTTCGGCATGGCCGAGAGAGCAAACAGAACGGTCGCGATATTGCCGCCCTGCTCGGGGAATACCGTTTGTCCTGCCTGTGCCAGCGATTGCGGATTGACCAGCGTAAGCTTGACGTCGGCATTGATCAGCCCGTCAGGATCAACCGAAAACGGTCCCGTGACAGAAACCATGGCTCCATTCGGCATCGACAAGAAAGCTTGATTGATGGTGCCGGAATGCCCACGCAGCCGTTCATTGAAAGGAGCATCGCTCCTTGCAAGCAGTGTCGCAGCGTCTGACACGTCGATATCCGCCACACCGTCGATTTCAGGACTGGTGGCACTGCCAATCACGGCCTTGGCAAGCTTCAATCCGGCAAAGCGACCATTGATCTTCAAGGTGCCATCCGCTGCGCCCATACGGAAATCCATCTGCTCGAGAGTGCTGAGCGGTTCCGTCGTCGTCGTCTCGGTGCGAAGACCAACCGCGACCTCACGTGCCGCCAACTCGATTTCGGTCGGGAACGGACGGGCCAGCCGGGTACTGGAATTAAACTTGCTCCAGTTGACTTCCAGTGGTTCCAGCCCTGGAAACTCGATGAAGGCAGGTCCGGTCAAGTCGTTCGACAGGGAACGTGGCGCATAGACCGGAGACCCCGAGGTGAAACGCCCGGCACGGAACGACATGCCCTCGGAAGGGCGCTGCCAGGAAATGCTGTCGCAAATGACATTGACGCGTAGCGGATAACCGCCCATGCGCAGGTCTTCGCATTTCACGCCGACACCTTGGGCAGCAAGCTTGGCCATGTCAGCCTTGGCCCGCGCCTCAAGCCTGTTTGCTATATAGAACCAGCCCGCCGTATAGCCGGCGATCAAGACAACCAGTATGACGATAAGCGCCATGGGACGCTTTCTGGCTTTCGGTGCGTTCATTCGAGTGTGCGCCATTTCAAAAGCCTTACATTAATCAGACGGTTGTTTCGAAGAGCCTCGCTCCCGGTTCAGAATGATTATTCCAACCCCGTTATGTTTGCTCCTCCCGACTGTTGGCCATATTATGGCAGGAATGTGCCTTGTGAAGCGATAGAGCGGAAAAATCGAGGGATATCCGTTGATTACCAGTGGAAATCAGCGTTCACTAAATCATTATGGACACCCTCATGACCACACGCCTCGATGACGGACGAATGAATGATTTCTGGGTTTTCGGCTACGGGTCGCTGATGTGGCGGCCGGGCTTTGCACACGTCGAAACCGTCCGTGCCCGTCTTTACGGCTACAGGCGCAGCCTGTGCATCTATTCGCATGTCCATCGTGGAACACCAGACCATCCCGGTCTGGTCCTAGGTCTGGATGCCGGTGGTTCGTGCCTCGGCATTGCTTTTCGCGTGCCCGGCGACATGACCGATGAAGTGATGACCTATCTGCGCGAACGTGAAATGTCGAACCAGGTTTACCACGAGAAGCATCTCCGCCTGCGTCTCAACGACGGGCGCAATGTCGACGCGGTCACCTATGTGGCCGACCGTCGTCACCTGCAATATGCCGGATCGATCTCAGCCGAGAATGCAGCGGCAATCGTCGCATCCGCCCGCGGCGATTCCGGCGCCAATGTGGATTACGTCGCCAATACGCTCCAGCATCTGCGCAATATGCGTGTGTGCGACCGCTGGCTGGAGCATGTCAACGATCTCATTTACCGCAATATTCAACGACAATCGGACGATTCGACCGACTAAAAGAGCGCACCGCGCTTCTCAAAAATTCGAGCGGCCGCGCGCTCGGCCCTTGTTCTTGCCCCATGCAACCGCTACATCTCGGCCAATTGCCAAGGAGACCTCCATGATCGCATTGTTCCGCACCATTGATTTGGCGCTCGATATCTACACCTATATCATTATTGCGAGCGCCATTTTCTCATGGCTCTATGCGTTCAATGTTGTCAACTCCGGCAATCGATTTGTGGCTTCGATCGGTGAGTTTCTCTACAAGGTGACCGAACCCGTCTTGCGCCCGATCCGTAATATTCTGCCCAATCTCGGCGGAATCGATATTTCGCCGATTGTCCTGCTGCTGATCATCTTCTTCGTCCGTCAATTCATGTGGACGACGCTGTTGCCGCTTTTCCTGTAAGCATGCACGACTGTTCAAAAGCTCAAGTTCACAAGCCCGCAAACAAAAGCGCCCGGACATTGCCGGGCGCTTTTGTTTTATGCAGATCGGAGAGCTATCGCTTACTTGCCCTTGGCGCGTTCGATAGCTTCAACAATGAACTTGCGTGCGTAATCTTCGTCGCCCCAGTCACCGATCTTGACCCATTTGCCGGGTTCCAGATCCTTGTAGTGTTCGAAGAAGTGCGCGATCTGCTTCAGAGTAATCTCCGGCATATCGGTATAGTCGTGAATCTTCTCGTAGCGGCGCGTCAGATGCGGCGACGGAACGGCAATGATCTTCTCATCCTTGCCGGAATTGTCTTCCATGACCAGAACGCCGATCGGGCGTACATTGATCACGCAGCCAGGAACCAGCGGACGGGTGTTGCAGACGAGAACGTCAATCGGATCGCCGTCTTCCGAAAGCGTATGCGGCACGAAGCCGTAATTGCCCGGATAGGTCATTGGCGTGTAGAGGAAGCGATCGACGATGAGGGCGCCGGCTTTCTTGTCCATCTCGTACTTGATCGGCTGGCCGCCGACAGGCACTTCAATGATGACGTTGACGTCTTCAGGAGGATTGGAGCCGATGGAGATGGCATCAATATTCATGATGTGTCCTTTCGTGTCGGGCTCTGATAACGGGTTTCAAGGTTGCGCGCAAGAAAAACGAAAGTTCTAGAAAACGCGGCGAATTGTCGTTCTCGCAACGCAATTGAACGTGATCAGGCCGTTAACATGCTGTGAAGGTTAAGCGCCGAGCTCGTTCAATCGTTGAACGGCGGTCGGTGGCATGGGTGGCGGATTAGGATCGTGGCTGGCAGCGACCAGAAATTCATCGCAAGCCGTCTCGGTCGTTTCGATCAATCGTTTGAGGAATTCTTCCTTCGGAAGGCCCGGCGGAATAGGTGGCAGAATACGGGCACGAACGGTTCCGGGATAGCGCAGGAACTTGCGACGCGGCCAGTAGAGGCCAGCATTATGCGCGATCGGCACAACCGGGAGATTGAGCGCTTCGTAGAGATGGACGATGCCGTATTTGTACTGAGGCGGAGCGCCCGGTGCCCGGCGCGTTCCTTCGGGGTAGATGAGAATCTGGCGACCTTCCACAATCGCCTTTTCCGCGCCCTTGGTGATGGAATGCAGCGCCTTCACACGGGAACCGCGATCGACCGGTATCATTTGCATCTTGGCGATATACCAGCCGAAAAGTGGAATGCGCATCAGTTCCCGCTTCAGGATCAGCACGGGATCATCGAGATACGGCAGGAAAGCGTAGGTGTCCCAGGCAGACTGGTGCTTGGGCGCACAAATGTAAGCACCTTCGGGAATGTTCTCCAATCCCTCGACCACATAGTCGGTGCCCACGATATGCTTCTGGAGCCAGAGATTGACCCGTGCCCACAGCTTCGGCACGATCCAGGCCTTTTTGCGGGGCAGGAGAAAATAGAAAGGCGTATAGACGATCATCTGAACCAGTGTGCAGATATAAAACGCCGCATTGAACACGATTGAGCGCAGATAGAGAAGCATCTGTCGGCGGAGACCCTGGCTAAAGCATTCCCGCTCCCGGCTGGCGGAAAACGATCATGCGCAAATTCTGGACTTTCTTCAGAAAGTGACGGCACCGATATATCAGGAAGATCGGCCATTTCCATCAGGAAATCGTAATCCGGCGGTGAGATCAGTTCTCGGTCGTTGCGCTGTGCTCGGGCTGCGTTCCAAACAGTTCGGTCGTACCCACGCGAACGGCGGCTCCGAGATATTTCACATATTCGATGAAGAGCACACGCAATGTGTCGCCTTCGGCAACCCAGCTATGTTCGCGGCGCTCGCCATTCACGACCGGATAGGGAATGAATTCCACGTCTTTCATGCGATAGGACATTTCCAGCGTGCTGCGCGGAATGTGGTAGTTGTTGGTGACCAGGATTACACGACGATAATTGTTGCTACGGATCCAGCGTTCGCTTTCGGTCGCATTGCCGATGGTGTTGAGGGCCGACCGATCGAGATCGATGCAGCATTCGAACAGGCTCTGGTCGGCATGTGTGGCACGTTGCAGCGCTTTTTCATTGGTCGCCGGATGAACGCCGCTGATCAGAAGACGCTTTCCGCGCTTGTCCTTCAGGAGATCGACTGCCGCCTGAATTCTGGACTGGCCACCGGTCAGGACGATAATCGCATCGGCAGGTTCGTCGATGACAGGAGGCTGCATGCTGGTAACCTTTTCGCCGAACGCGACGAAGCCGACGAGAAACGCCAGAAGAATTATAAACAAGACGATGGTAACGGGTTGGAAACGTCTGAACATGCGCATCATGACAGACCATAGGAAGTTGCCGGACGCAAGTGCAAAGGATTGCAGGGGAACGCCGTTTCGGCTGCGGCGCCAGACCACACCTCCTGTAGAAAATCCCTTCGCTGTCTGTCTCTGTGCCACTGCATCGTCACTCGACCGGTGCCCGCCCGATAGCGCTTGCGGGATTCGCTTACCATCTCTTCTTCCATCATAACCAGCATTGCGGCGAGAAGTCGGAGAAGCGCACGAAAATCTTGTCTTGAAAGCGCCAGTATCGGAGAAGGTCTTCATTCGGAGCGCACTCCTGGACCGTCCATAGTTGCAAGCTGGCGGATCACCGTCAGGCGGCTGGTTAGCATGGTCAGGAAACTGACCAGAATAATGATGACGGCGGCTCCGATGTAGCCGCTGCGCCCGATGGCGAAATTGCCGAACATGGCCGCAGCCTGATCGCCTTCAGGTGTTGCCATGTGGCTCGACGCCCACCAGGAAAAGATCAGGAAGACCAGCATTGCCGCCGCTCCTCCACACAGAGCGCCCTTCAATGCGGTACGAAAAAAATGCCATTCGAACTCGCGCGCCACAAATTTCGATTCCGCGCCGATGAAATGCAACACCTCAATAATGTGCCCGTTGCCCGACATCGCGCCCCGTGTGGCAAAGATTACCGTCAAGACGGTCGCGGCGATCACAAGCGAGAGAACACCTGTGCCAACGAACACCGTCGTATGCGCCATGGAGACGAGCCGGTCGACCCAGGTGCGATGATCGTCGAAGGACGCAGCCGGAATAGCGCGTGTGATTTCAGCGCGCATGGTTTCAAAATCAGGTGGTGCATTTTCATCGATCGTGACGACGACAAGGCGCGGCACAGGCAAGTCATCGATATTAAGACCACTGCCGAGCCATGGTTCGAGCAGCCGTGCGGTCGCATCCTTGTCGATGATGCTGGTGCCTTTCACACCGGCAAAACCGCGCGCGATCTCGCTTGCCTGAGCCAGAGCCTTTTCCATGTCCTGTCCGTCGACGGGCCGGATCTGGATTGTGGCCTCGCGAGCGATCTGGCTCTGCCAGGCAGCAGCCGAGGCGCGAACGAGTGTCACGCCACCCATCGTCAGACATGCCAGAAAGGTCATGATGGCGATAACAATGACAAGTGCGGTGCCCGTAACACTACCATCGGGAACGATGGGACTTGGTCCCTGACGTTTCCGGCGCTTGCCGATACGGACGAGCACAATATCCTTGAGGTCTTCCAGACGAACCCGAATATCATCCAGCGTGCGCTGCCAGGCCTTCCTTGCATCAATCATAGATGTCGAGCCGCCCATGTTCGAGGATCATGCGCCGCGCATCGACCTGATCCATCAGGGAAAGGTCGTGAGTCGCGATGATAACAGCCGTGCCCGAACGGTTCAGCTCGGTGAAAAGGCGCAGGAGGCGCTTTGCGAGCGGTGGATCGACATTCCCGGTCGGTTCGTCGGCCAAAAGCAGTTCTGGCTGATCAATAAGCGCTCGAGCAATTGCGGCACGCTGCTTTTCACCACCTGAAAGAACCGGCGGCAGTACATTCATGCGATCGCCAAGCCCAACCCAGTGCAGAAGCTCCTCCACCTCATGACGGTAGGTTGCCTCTTCCTTTCCGCGCACCCGCAGCGGAAGAGCCACGTTCTCATAGGTGGTCATATGGTCAAGCAGGCGAAAATCCTGAAACACAATACCGATGCGGCGGCGCAAAAGCGGAATTTCGGCATGATTGAGCCGTGCAACATCCTTGCCAAAAATATTGATAAGACCGCGCGTCGGCTTCAGCGCCATGAAGAGAAGGCGCATGAGCGAAGTCTTTCCCGCCCCGGAAGGGCCGGTCAGAAACTGGAATGAACGCGGCGGAATATGGAAACTGACATCGCGCAGGATCTCAGGACCCATTCCATATCGCAGGCCGACATTCTCAAAACGTATCACCGGCTGTTTCTCTTAAATTGTCCGCGCGTTTTGAAGACGAACGGATGACATCGATATCAAATCGACCTTTATCCTCTATGGTTAATGTTGCGTTAAATCCGAGTGTACGCACTTCAAAAAAATACGTGAACGAAGCCGCCCCCATGAAGCATTAACCATTATGAGCCAGTGTATAACACCGGTCGAAGCGGCGAAAAACGCAAAGGAAGATGACGTCATGATGGCGAAACAACCATCGACAGCGCAGATTTCGCGCACGCCTTCGCGTGGACAGCTTCCTGTAGCATGGTTTGCTTCCAATGCCGGGCCGGTCGAGGACGCAGAATTCGAAACCATTGTTCCCGCCTCTGCGCCCCGAAAATCTTTCTCGCCCAATATTTCGGAAATGCCGCTCATCACACGAAAATCTGTGTCTGAAGCATATCTCGCCAGCGAATGGCCAGGATTCGGATATTGGGTTTTCGTCGCTCTTTGCGCGACAACCGCTTTCTGGGTAGCTGGCGGATATACGCTGCTTGCCGACAGGAGGCCCGCCCTCTCCGTCGAACAATCGACACTGCCGCTCATTTCAGCGCTTCAGCTCACAGAACTGAAAAACAGTGTCGGAATACGTGACAAGGGTGACGTTTTGAGTGTTGCTGGACGCATCCGGAACAACACAACCAAAGAACGCGCCGCACCACCGCTGATCGTCACGATTATCTATAGCGACGGCAGCAAACACGAACGTCCTCTGGCCTCGGGAGAAACAATGCTGAAACCAGGTGGATATATCGACTTCGAAACAATGCTTCCGGCTGTGCACGGCACAATCGAAAAAGTCGATGTCCGGTTGGCCAGCCCGGTCTGACGCGATGTGTAGATTCAATAAGTCAGAGCGACCTTTGTGCGTCCAAATAGACGCACGGCGCTCTATTGCCAGCAACCCAAATTACGACCCTTGAGATTGTGCGCATCAATATCGACTACAAGACGCGGGTCTTCACGCAAGAGAACCAGTGTCGTGCGCTGCTTGAGATCGATTTTCTGCCAACCCGTGCATTCGGTCGGCATCGGGGTGGTGTCGATCTTCACATTCTCCGTCCATGCCGTCGCCGTGCAACCCGACAAGGCTGCAATAATCGGAACGACTTTGACGACCCCCAAAACAAGCCTTTGCGCTTTCGTCCCAGGATGAGTGTTCAAGGCTGACAACTCCTATCTGCCCCGCGAAGTCACCTGCCAATTGCACGTGCACTGGCCAGCGTCGCCCATTCGACAGTTGCGCTTATAACGTGCCACCGCCCCTCTCCGCAATATCGCTGAACTGGTTCGGCGCCGTTTAGAGCGCATCCCGAAAAGTGTGAAACGGTTTTCGAAAAAGATGCGCGTTAAGACAAATATTTAGAGCTCCGTCCTGATTCAATCAGTTCGAAGCGCGCTCTAAAGAACAGGCCAATCAACGCCTACTATCCCTCGGCACCCAATTTGGAAGAGTTATAAAAGCAATTACGAATATAAGAAGAATAGCTTCCTCGTTTACTGAAATGACTGATAAATCCCACAGAAAACGACCACGACATAACAAGTTAAACAAGATTGATCGAAGAAAAATACGATTATATGCTTCTCGCTAAATGATTCGCATGCGGCAGTTTCACTACACCAACCTTGGGGACTTTCATGCTCAATAAATTGTCGGCTGAATTTTTCGGAACGTTCTGGCTCGTTTTCGGGGGTTGCGGCAGCGCGATCCTCGCCGCAGCCTTCCCTGAACTGGGCATCGGCTTTCTTGGCGTCGCCCTCGCTTTCGGTCTGACGGTCCTTACAATGGCCTACGCTGTTGGCGGCATTTCCGGCGGCCATTTCAACCCCGCCGTCTCGTTGGGTCTCATGGTGGCTGGCCGTCTTCCGGCCAAAGACCTGATCCCTTACTGGGTCGCGCAGGTTCTGGGTGCCATTGCGGCCGCAGCCGTGCTCTTCCTCATCGCTTCAGGCAAGGAAGGCTTCTCGGCTGGTGGCCTCGCCTCGAACGGCTATGGCGAACTTTCGCCTGGCGGTTACAGCATGATGGCTGGCCTGCTGATCGAAATCATCCTGACGGCCTTTTTCCTCATCATCATTCTGGGCTCCACCTCGTCGCTGGCTCCGGCTGGCTTTGCCCCGATTGCCATCGGCCTTGGCCTGACCTTGATCCATCTGATTTCGATCCCGGTCACCAATACATCGGTCAACCCGGCCCGCTCGACCGGCGTTGCGCTCTTCGCCGACACGGCAGCGCTCAGCCAGCTTTGGCTGTTTTGGCTTGCACCACTCGTCGGCGCCGCGATCGGCGCGATCATCTGGAAAGGCTTGCTCGGCAAGGATTGATCCAGAACCATAACAATGAAAGGTCGGTTGAAACCGGCCTTTCATGCTTTCGGGCGACCCTTGGACTGTCTCGAACAGATTCCAAAAAATGGTTCCGATCATAGGAAGGATGCTGTAAGTAACATCTATCTTCTTGTTATCGCGCATTGTCCAACGCAAAACCGCTACGCACTTTTGCTGGAAATGCCCTAGATGTTGTGAGCGATGTCCCCCTCCACCGATGTTTCTCCTGCGGATCGTTACGCAGCATTCCGGCACTCTGCCTTCAAAAAATATTGGGGCGCCCGTTTCCTGAGCGCATTTGCGGTTCAAATCGTAAGTGTTTCGGTTGGCTGGCAGATCTACGATCTGACCCGCGACGCCTTCAATCTGGGCATGGTCGGACTGGTACAATTTCTACCGGCCCTGCTGCTGGTTCTGGTAACCGGCGCTGCTGCCGACCGCTTCGGCAGGCGCTTCATCATGGGCCTGTCGCTTATCTTGGAAAGTGTCGTGACGGCGTTGCTGCTCGGTCTGACTCTTGCGGGCTTGTTCGAGCCCCTGACCGTCTTTGCAGCACTGACACTTTTTGGCGTGGCGCGTGCATTTCTCGGACCTTCCTCAGCATCGCTGGTGGTCAATCTCGTGCCGACGGAGGATTTCGCCAACGCCGTTTCCTGGAATTCATCTGCATGGCAAGTGGCCACAATCGTCGGTCCGGTCGCAGGTGGCCTGCTTTATGGAATTTCGCCCGTTGCGGCTTATTCCGTCGCAACGGTATTCCTGCTGTTAGGCTCCTTCCTGATCTTTTCCATTCCAAAGCCCAAGCAGCACACGCTTGCCGAACAGCGCTCGTTGACAAGCATGCTGGCGGGTTTCCGCTATATATGGAAGGAAAAGATCGTCCTGGGTGCGATTTCGCTCGACCTTTTCGCCGTTCTTCTCGGCGGGACAGTGGCTCTATTACCGATTTATGCACGCGACATCCTCGATCTTGGCCCCTGGGGGCTGGGATTGCTGCGCTCCGCTCCCGGTCTAGGTGCGGTTCTGACTGCGGTCTGGCTGGCCGGACATCCGATCCGCGACCATGCAGGCCGGGTGATGTTCGTCTTCGTCGGTCTCTTCGGTTTCTTCAATATTATCTTCGGCGTCTCGACCCTGACATGGCTGTCGGTCGTTGCCCTGGCACTTGCAGGCGCGGCTGACATGATCAGCGTCTATATCCGTGAAACGCTGATGCAGCTTTGGACACCTGATCATGTGCGTGGCCGCGTCAATGCCGTCAATATGGTCTTTGTCGGCGCATCAAACGAACTCGGCGAATTTCGCGCCGGTCTGATGGCGGCAGCCATCGGCGCGGTCCCTGCCGTCGTGATTGGCGGAATGGGATCGATCGCCGTCGCTGTCGCTTGGGCGGCAATGTTCCCTCAGTTGCGCAAGGCCCGTCACCTGCAGGGTCGGACCTGATCGTTGAAAATATAAGAATCCGTCAGGACGCAGGCGTGCTGCGGTTCGCCTTGTCCATGCGATCCTGAATAATGTTGCGGTCATCTTCCCGGATACCGATAAGTTCGGCAACCCGCCACATCACGTCGGCCTCGACTTCACTCACCTTACCGTCGGCATAGACCATTTCCCACATCAGGGCGACCAGATCGAGACGGGCCTGATAATCGAGCTGCCGCTTCAGAACCAACGTGAAATCGGACAGGTCTATTGCTTCCTGATCAGCTTTTTCCGCCGCACGGATGAGCCGTTTCAGACTGTCGCCCTTCAGGCCATATTTCTGCGACAGCATTGATGAGAGTTTTTTGCGCTCGCTTTCACGCGTTTCGCCGTCGGCATCCATGATGTGATAGAGTAAAGCAGCAGCAGCCAGTCTCGGATCGTCGTTGGAAAATTTTTCGCTCCGGTCGCGAAAACCATTTGCGGGAAGTTCTTTCAAAAAGTCCAGGAGACGGTCGAACATTTACCCTCGCTGCCACATTCACTGCCACATTCACTGCTTGCCGACCGGACCGGCGATTCCGGCATCCTTTGTTAGCAAGATTGAAGGTAACGGGCTGAGAACGCCAAGCAAGGCGATAAACGGTTTGCACAGCCGTTTGTCGCCCAAGAGGCGCGTCGCGTTGTTTTTCGGCAACGCTTAGCCAGAGCAGAATCAAAAAAGTCTCAATCCGCTCTGGGCTTTCTGTGAAGGCTTGCTTTCCTCGACGCCCGGATCGTCCACCACAATATGCGCGCGGCGCGGCTCATCATCCGCATCATCGTCGGCCACAACGACGTCGGCCATAGGTGGCATCATCCTTTCGACCGTCCTTGCCGGAGGAGCTGACGACACTTTGACGAGCTCGGCAGCAGGCACGACTTCGGCTTCCTCCACATCACGAACAGGCGGTTTGCTCTCCACACTTTCGGATATATCCACCATATCAGCCTTGTCTTTCGGCTCAGCCAGAACAAGTGGATTGATCGGCTTTGCTTCCACCGGTCCCTTGATTTCTGGCTTTTCCGCTTCAATAGCCGGAGCGAGTTCCACCACTGGAACCTTCCACTCGAAACTGTTGAGCCGCCCCGTGACCGGCGATACAGGCGACCATTGTTCGGAAACATAGCCGTCAGCAGTCCAGGCGGGATCGCGCGGTGCCTTGACTGCACGCGCCAGCCATTCACGAACCTTGCCCTGATCGCCGGTTTCGGCTTCTTCTATATCGGCAAGCAGCAGATAGGCGCTCTCGCGTGGCGAAGCGCGCAGAACCTGCTCGGCATTGTCGCGGGCAAGACGATAATCGCCTGCTTCATAGGCGGCACGCGCCAGAGCAAGACTGCCCTCGGCATTGTTAGAGCGCAGCGATACAAGATGTTTTGCACGCTTCAGGCGATCCTGTGTGGTATCGCCAGACCGGGCGTAGATATAGGTCGAAGCAATGTCGGGATGCGGAAACCGTTTCCAGGCCGCTTCGAGAATTTTCGAACCTTTCCGTACATCACCATCGGCGAAAAGCGCACGCGCGGCAACCACGGCAGCAGGCACCAGATCGGGCACGATTTTGTTCGCCTCAAGCGCCAGCGCCTTTGCCTGCGCATGATCGACATCGACCACGGCCATCGCCTTGGCGGTCAAAAGCGCGGCGCGTTCCTTCTTCACTACATCCTTGCTATGGGCAAGCGCCTGCTTGCGTGCATCGACAAGCTTCAGCGCCGCATCCCAATCGCCCTCGGCACAAAGCTGCCCCATCATGGCCGACGAGGCCCATTCAAGCTGCGGCGCTTGGCTGACGGCTTCGGCAGCATAATGACGAGCGGCATCGCGAGCGCCAACGCGCTGGGCTTCGATATAAAGCCCACGCAAACCGAGCAGCCGCGTCTCGGGGTCCTCCACCATCGCCTCGAAACCCTTGCGGGCATCTTCAGTGCGCCCTTCCAGCATCGCGGTTTGCACTTCCAGAAGCTTTATCAGCGGTTCCTGGTCGGAGCTGAGCAATTTGCCTGCCTGCTTTGTCATACGGCGCGCTGCTTCCGCATCGCCGGCACCGGCTGCAATCAGTCCGGTCGACAGCGACTGATAGCCACGATCGCGCTTGCGAGCACGAAAATGCCTGCGCAGCGTGTAGGGCGACTGGATGATGCTCTTGACCAGCCACCACAGGATGAGAATAGCCGCGACAATGGCAACGATTCCCGCAACGGCAGTTATCAAGGGCACATTGTAGTGGTTGCCAGCGAAGGTTACATCAAGTTCTCCCGGACGATCCGCAAGCCAGGCAAAGCCAAAGCCGAGCGCAGCAACGATGAAGAGATAAAACAGGACACGCAGCATCGGCTCGCCTCCTATTGACCGGAAGAGGCTGGAGCCCCGCCGGTTTCATCCGCAGATGCGCTGGGCTTCAGGCTGTTGGCGACGACACGCTGCACAAGCCCATCTGCATCACGTCGCGCCCGCACCTGATCGGCAAATTCCTGTGAGGTGGCCTTGGCATCGGCAGGCAACTGTTCCCATTCGCTGAGAGTGCGCTCCAGATCGCCTGCCTGAAGTGCTGCTTCCATGCGGGCCGTGATCGGTCCGACACCGGTGCCGCTGACATTGCCCGCAACTGGACGTACGCTGACCAACCCCTTGGCGCTGGCGACAAGCTGATCCCAAATTCCGGCATCGGCAGGCAGCTTGTTCTCCGTCGCGATGATCCGGTTTGCAACGGCACCAAACCAGGCATTCAGGTCGGCAACGGTCGGAACGCCTTTCTCGGCGAGGGCACGGAGCTGTTCGATGGATGCCTCGTCGGGCACCACCGATGCATAAGTATCCAGTTCCGCCTTGAAAGAGCCACCGCGATCGATCGCGGTTTTCAGCGCATTTGCCGCTATAAGCGCCGTCGCATCGGGCTGGCGCGAAGCCTGACTGACCTTTTCCTGCAAGGAGGTCACTTTCGATTCGAGCGAGGAAATCGTGCCGCTATTTCCCGAAACTCCGGCTGTCGCTTCATCGGCCCGGCTCTGCGCCGCTGAAAGCTTGCTCTCCAGCGCGTCAAGCCGCTCGGTCAGAGCAGAGGAATCGGCTGCCGCTTCCTGTCCCGCCTCTTTCGGCAAGGCCGCAAATTGCTGCTGAAGATCGGCGAAGGAACCTGCGACCGCCTCTGACTTGATCTCGGCGGCCTGTACGTTCTTTTCCAGAGCTGCAAGCTGCGCGCGGCTCGCATCATCAAGCGGCGCGGGCGTTGGATTGCTCCGCAGATCGGCGATCTGCTGTTCCATATGCGCGAGCTGTTCCGCCGTCACTCTTGCACCCGGAGATGGAATAACATTGCCCCATTGCAGCGCCAGCAAACCGCCAAGTCCGATAATGCCACCGGCAATACCGGCCAGAAGATGTGCCGCGGTCACACCGCTCTTTTGCACAGGCTGCTGAGTTTCAGGTTTCACGCCCGACGTAAAAGGCGGCCTGGCATATGTCGAGTTTTCCGGCGTTTCGGTTTTCACGGTCTTTTCGGCAGTCGCTGCTTCCGGTCTAGGCGATGTGGACTTCGGGGTTTCCGGCTTTGGGTTCTCAAGTTTTGAAAAGCTTCCTACCGGCTCTGCGTCTGGCGTCGCCTTTGCCGGTTCATCAACCCGCTTTACGTCTGATGGATCGAGATTGATCGTCACAGGATTACGGGCCGGTTTGGAATGTCGCGGAGTGCCGGGTTTCGCCATGGATCCTCTCGTAAACGCCGATTGGCTGCCTCAAAGTCTAACAGATAAAATCGCCAGATGAAGGAAGGTTGCGCCGAAATGAGTCAAAGTTTGGCAAACAGCCGGAAAAGTCCTTCTTCATCCGGATGGTCTGCAACAAGAGCTTTTGCCCGCCATAATGGCGGCAATCGCTGGGCCACGCGGGCTGAAATGCACAAAAACCGCGTTTTCTCGTCAAAAGGCGGCTCGATCTCGCGCATTGCTTCGATGAAGCTCGTCGCAGCGACACCGGAATAAAGCATGACCGCGACAAAAGGCGCGCCATGAAGCACGTCCAGAAGTGCTGGCGCAGAATAAGGAATCATCTCCGTGTCATAGACATCGGCGACGTGCATATCGAGCCTAGCGGCCCGCATCTCGTCTTCGAACACCGGTTGGCGTACCCGCCCGGCGAGATAAAGAACACGAGATTGTTGGGGAAGATCGCGCCGCATCGTTGCAGCAAGACGAACCGCGTCGCCGCCGCCGTCGATCACCCGGCTGAATCCGGCCTTCCGCGCCGCCTGCGCTGTTCCCTGCCCTACGGCAAAAAGCGGCAGGTCTAGAAACGGCATCAGTCGTTCCATGTCGATGTGGTGAAAGGCATTGGCGCTCGTCACCGTTAAAGCCGCAAACAAGCCCTCGGGCATAGCAAAGGAAAGCGCAACGGTCCGACTCAGCGGAAGCAGAACCGGCTCATACCCCCTCGACACCAGTTTTACGGCGGTCTGCGAGCCAGCCAGTTGTGGCCGCGTCACCAGAACACGGCCGACAGATGCGACTTGTACCCGCGCCGCCAAATCTACTCCCAGCCCTCGAAGAATTGGGGACCGGCCGTCACACGCAGATGCTCTGCGGCTTCCGTACCAAGTGCGGCAGCATTCGATGCTGGACCTTCCGTCCTTATCTCGTGCGCTTCAGACCCGTCCGGCTTCAAAATCATGCCGTGGAACGAAACCGTGTCACCGTTCACGGTTGCAAGACCGGCAATCGGCGTGCGGCAGGAGCCGTCTAGGGCGGCCAGAAATGCCCGTTCACAGGCAAGAGCTATGCCTGTTTCGCGATGCGCAAGGGGGGCCAGCAGCGCATCGATGCGTGTATCGCCGATACGGGTTTCTATGCCGATGGCACCCTGTCCGGGCGCAGGCGGGAAGCTTTCCGGATCGGCCAGATCAGTAATGACATCGCCAAGCCCCAGACGCCGCAACCCCGCACAGGCGAGAAACGTCCCGTCGACTTCTCCAGCTTCCAGCTTGCGCAGGCGGGTATCGACATTGCCGCGGAAAATCACCACTTGAATGTCGGGGCGAAGACGGCGGATCAAAGCCTGACGACGCAGCGATGACGATCCGACTATCGCGCCCTGCGGCAGATCGAGAAGGCGCGAAGCCGTGCGACCGATAAAGGCATCGCGGGGATCTTCGCGCTCAAGGAAAACGGAAAGATGAAGTCCATCAGGCAGAACCGTCGGCATATCCTTGGTCGAATGGACCGCAAGATCGATTCGCCCTTCCGTCAGCGCCTGCTCGATTTCTTCGGTAAAAAGTCCCTTGCCGCCGATCTCGGAAAGCGCGCGGTCCTGAATGCGGTCGCCCGCCGTCGACATGGGAATGATTTCGATGGCTTCTTCCGGCAGACCATGCGCCTCCATCAGGCGGCGACGCGTCTCGTAAGCCTGGGCGAGAGCAAGCTTGCTGCCCCGCGTGCCTATCTTCAACGTGCCATTCTTCAAGGATGCTGTTTGCATATTGCGCCGTCCATGGTACCGGATTTTTCAATGAATTATGAGACAGGCAGGGTCTAACCGCAAATGCGCATTCTTGGAATAGAAACAAGTTGCGACGAAACAGCCGCCGCAATCGTCGAACGTGACGATCGGGGCGAAGGACGGATTCTGTCAAATGTGGTTCTGAGCCAGATCGCCGAGCATGAACCCTATGGCGGCGTGGTGCCCGAGATTGCCGCACGCGCCCATGTCGAAGCGCTGGACCGGCTGATTGCACGCGCGCTAGATGACGCCAACATGAAACTTGCCGATGTCGATGCGGTGGCAGCCACGGCAGGGCCGGGACTGATCGGCGGGCTGATCGTCGGGCTCATGACTGCCAAAGCGCTGGCCATGGCTGCACAGAAACCGTTTTACGCCGTCAACCATCTGGAAGGCCATGCATTGACGGCGCGTCTGACCGACGGCCTGCCATTTCCCTATCTGCTCCTGCTCGTTTCCGGCGGTCATACGCAGATGGTGCTGGTACGCGGCATTGGCGATTACGAGCGGCTCGGCACTACAATCGACGACGCGCTCGGCGAAGCCTTCGACAAGACGGCCAAGCTACTGGGCCTGCCTTATCCAGGCGGTCCGGCGGTCGAACGCATGGCGCTCACGGGCGATCCGAAGCGATTCGCCCTGCCTCGGCCGCTGAAAGGCGAAGCACGACTCGACTTCTCTTTTTCCGGTCTCAAGACGGCGGTGCGCCAGACGGCAACCGAATTGGTTCCGTTGTCGGATCAGGATGTGGCCGATATTTGCGCCTCTTTCCAGGCTGCGGTCGCCGACACGCTGTCCGACCGGGTGGGCCGGTCGCTTGAGCGTTTCAAAAATGAATTTCCCGATTGCGAAACACCGGCGCTTGTCGTTGCCGGTGGGGTCGCGGCCAACAAGACCTTGCGCACAGCCCTCGAAACTCTTTGCGCCCGGCACGGTTTCAGTTTTATCGCCCCGCCGCTCGATCTGTGCACCGACAATGCCGCGATGATCGCCTGGGCCGGTGCCGAACGTGCAGCGACCGAAGCGCCTGATTCGCTTGATCTTGCACCGCGCTCGCGCTGGCCACTTGACGAAAAATCGGCTCCGCTGATCGGAACCGGACGACGTGGAGCCAAGGCATGAACGGAAAGACGAGCAAGATTGCCATTCTGGGTGGCGGTGCCTGGGGCACGGCCCTTGCGGCAATGGCAAGCGGCAGCGGTCATGACACATGGCTTTATGCCCGCGACGAGGTGATGGTCGAAGCCATCAACCAGACACACCGCAATCCACGCTATCTGGGCGAAATCGAACTTCCCGGCGCTATTAATGCAAGCACGGACGCAGCCGCTGTCATCGAGCGAGCGGATGCCGTTCTGGCCGTCATTCCCGCCCAGGCCATGCGCGCCGGACTTTCGGAATTGAGCAGTCTCATCCCCCAAAACGCGCCCGTCGTGCTCTGCGCCAAGGGGATAGAACGCAGTACCGGACGACTGATGTCGGAAGTCATGGCCGAAGTTCTGCCAAACCACCGGATCGCAGCGCTATCCGGTCCCAGTTTTGCAACAGACGTCGCCAGAGGGCTTCCGACCGCCGTGACGGTTGCCTGTGAGGATGCGGTAACCGCCGATCAGCTCGCTGCACTTTTGTCCGGTCCCGCATTCCGCTGCTATTCGACAACCGATCTTAAAGGGGTTGAAATCGGCGGTGCCTTGAAAAATGTTCTTGCCATTGCCGCCGGTGCTGCCGTCGGGCGCGGCTTTGGCGCGAGCGCTCAAGCCGCACTCGTCACGCGCGGATTTGCCGAACTGCGCCGCATTGGTCGGGCCATGGGTGCAAGAGCCGAAACCATCATGGGCCTTTCCGGCCTCGGCGATCTGATGCTGACCTGCTCGTCGTCGCAATCGCGCAATTATTCCTACGGGCTGGCACTCGGACGCGGCGAAGACCTGACCAATCGCCCGCTCGCCGAAGGCGTAGCCACCGCGCCGATTGCCGCTGAATTATGTCGCAAACATGCGATCTCAGCGCCCATCATTGATGCAACAGGTGCGCTGCTCGACGGCACCATCACCATCGACGAAGCCGTGACGGCTCTGCTCAATCGACCACTCAAGACCGAGGACTAGAGCGTGATCCGAAAAGTGGGAACCGGTTTTCGGACAAGATCATGCTCGAACGGAAAGGATAATTGACAATGCTTTTTGCTCTTCTGTGCAACGACAAGCCGGACCATCTGCAAGTGCGCCTCGATACGCGCCCTGCGCATCTCGACTATCTCAAGGGTCTTGGTGATGGGCTGAAGTTCGCAGGCCCCTTTCTCGGTGAAGATGGAAAGCCGAATGGCAGCCTTGTCGTTGTCGAAGCTGCCGACAAAGCCACGGCGGAAAAGATCGCCGCCAATGACCCTTATGCACTCGCGGGTCTTTTCGAGGGCGTGACCGTGCGCCCGTGGAACTGGGCGATCAACAACCCCGCCAACGCTTGAGGCTCATGACTGATGGCTTACTGGCTGTTCAAATCCGAACCGTTCAAATGGTCATGGGAAATGCAGAAAGCCCGTGGCGAAAAAGGCGAGCAGTGGGATGGTGTGCGCAATTATCAGGCGCGCAACAACATGCGTGCCATGAAACTGGGCGACAAAGGCTTCTTCTATCATTCCAATGAAGGGCTGGAAGTCGTCGGCATCGTCGAGGTCTGCGCCCTTTCACATCCTGACAGTACCACGGACGATCCGCGCTGGGACTGCGTGGACATCAGGGCTGTCCGCGACATGCCGAAGCCGGTAACGCTGAAGGATGTGAAGGCCAATCCGAAGCTGGAGAAGATGGCACTCGTCACCTCGATGCGGCTTTCGGTGCAGCCGGTCATGGAAGACGAATGGATCGAAGTCTGCCGCATGGGCGAACTTGATGTCAAAGATATTTGATGCTTGATCCGGCACATAAAAGCGCGCGCGATTTCATTCTGGCCAATACCAGTCTGCAAGCGCCGCCGCATGTGCCGGAAATTCTTTTGCATCTGGCCGATGAAGCACACGACCTCTGGCACAAGACGGAGGAAGAGCTTGCCACGATCGGACTGCCGCCGCCCTTCTGGGCTTTCGCCTGGGCGGGCGGTCAGGGTGTGGCACGCTATATTCTGGATCATCCCGAAACGGTGAAAGATAAGACGGTGCTCGATTTCGCATCGGGTTCCGGCCTTGTCGCCATTGCCGTCATGCAGGCAGGCGCATCAAGCGTACTGGCTTCCGACATCGATCCCTTCGCGCTTCCCGCCATCGAGATCAATGCATCGGCCAATGGCGTATCAGTTGTTCCCTCTCTGGATGATCTCACCGGGCAAGACGGCGGCTGGGACGTGGTTCTGGCAGGCGACGTCTTTTACGAAAAGCCGCTCGCCGAGCGACTTATTCCCTGGTTTTCGAAACTTGCCGAACGCGGCGCCCGTATCGTCGTCGGCGATCCGGGGCGCGCCTATCTGCCCAAGGACCGGCTGCAGCAGCTTGCCGTCTATACTGTGCCCGTCACCCGCGCCCTTGAAGACGCGGAAGTGAAGCGCACGACCGTATGGGCATTTATTTAAGCAAATTTCTTCGCACCCGCCACGCAGATGACGACCACCACTGCCGTCGCAACCATCCCCGTGCTGACTGGTTCCCCCGCAATACCGGCTGCCAGCATAAGGCCAAAAAAAGGCTGGAGAAGCTGCAACTGGCCCACCGTGGCCGCTCCACCCTGCGCAAGACCGCGATACCAGAAGAAAAAGCCGATCAGCATCGAAAACAGCGAGACATAGCCAAGGCTTATCCAGGCTGGCGTACCGATGCCTGCCCATGTCTCCGGGCGTGTTATGACACTCAGCGGCAGCATGACCGGCAGCGAGAACACCAGCGCCCAGCAGATAACCTGCCAGCCGCCGAGCCTGCGCGAAAGTTGCGCGCCTTCCGCATAGCCCAGACCGCAAACGATAACGGCAGCGAGCATCAGCACGTCACCCAGAAGCGTGGATTGGCTTCCCTGTCCATAGGCATAGGAAGCGACGATGAGGCTTCCAACCACTGAAAACAGCCAGAACATTGGGCGCGGATGCTCTCCACCGCGCAGGACAGCGAAGATTGCCGTGGCAAGCGGAAGCAGTCCTATAAAGACAATCGCATGGGCAGATGTCATGTGCTGGAGGGCAAGCCCCGTCAGAAGCGGAAAGCCGACGACCACGCCGAGCGCCACCACGATCAACGAGATCGCATCGTTACGGCGGGGAAAAGGTTCCCGAAACGCCAGCAACAGCGCCAGTCCCAGCACACCTGCAATCGATGCGCGCGCCATCGTCAGGAAAGTCGGATCGATATCGATCACCGCCAGCCGCGTTGCCGGCAGCGAGCCGGAAAAAATCAATACGCCCAAAAACCCGTTGATCCATCCGGCGGTCTTATTCCCAACATTCTCACGCATTGTGTCTTTTCGGCTTTCTCTAAAATCGTATAAGGATTCGTGAGACAATGCCGCGAAACTGCCCGAATAATCAGAGACAGTTTCCGGACAATCCTGACAAACTGTACTGATACAAGGAATAGTACAGATGATCTCGACGGGCCTGCTGCGCAGCCTTGAAGCTGTAGAAGCCGCTTACGCAAGCGGCGAAATCGAGCGCGACGATGAAAACGCCACCGCCGACAGGATGCCGCTTGTTGAAAAGGTGATGGGCATTATTCGCGGACGCATCACCGCGATGAGCCTCGCGCCGGGTGCACGACTGCCCTCTATCCGACGCCTCGCCGAAACGATGAACGTCTCGAAATCCACCGTCGTCGAAGCCTATGACAGGCTGGTGGCGGAAGGCATCATCCAGTCGCGGCGCGGAGCAGGCTTCTATGTTTCGGAACGTGCCCGCCAGCCATTTTCACTCGCCACCAACACGCCACATAAGGAACGCCAGATCGATCCCTTCTGGGTCATGCGGCAATCGCTTGAGGCTGATGACGCCACTCTCAAACCGGGATGCGGGTGGCTGCCTGACGAATGGCTACCGCAGGAAGCGATCCGTCGGGCAATGCGCTTGGTTGCCCGCGACGAGACAAGCAATCTTGCCACCTATGGCGAACCGCTCGGTTTCCGTCCTCTGCGCCAGCATCTCGCTCGCCGGCTCGGCGAACAGGGCATCGACGTTTCGAGCGGAGAAATACTTCTGGCCGATTCAGGCACGCAGGCAATCGACCTGATCTGCCGCTATCTGTTGCAGCCGGGTGATACGGTTCTGGTCGACGATCCCTGCTACTTCAACTTTCAGGCCGTACTTCTGACGCACCGTGTAAAACTGATCGGCGTGCCCTATGCCCATACCGGCCCGGACCTCGAGGCTTTTGCGAGAGCGGCCAGCGGACACGCGCCGAAACTCTATATATCCAATGCCGGACTGCATAACCCGACCGGCGGCTCAATGACGCCAGCCACCGCTCACCGCCTGCTGAAGCTTGCCGAAGCGCATGGCGTCACGCTCGTTGAGGACAATATCTTCGGCGATTTCCACCCCTCCCCCGCACCACTGCTTGCCGAGCTCGATGGGTTTGAGCGCGTCTTACACATCGGCAGCTTCTCCAAGACGCTATCCGCTGCTGCCCGCGTCGGCTATATTGCCGGGCGTCGCGACTGGATCGACGGGCTCACCGACCTGAAACTTGCCACCAGCTTCGGCGGCAATGCATTGTCGCCGCAGATCGTGCACGCACTTCTGACCGACGGTACCTATCGCCGTCATATCGACAGCTTGCGCGCCAAACTGGCCGACGCCATGACGCTGACCGCCAATCGCCTGAAAGCGGAAGGCCTCACGCTGTGGACCGAGCCGCAAGGCGGCATGTTCCTTTGGGCGGAATTGCCGGATGGGCTGGACTCCGGCCAGATTGCCCGGCATGCTCTGGAGAAGGGTGTGCTTCTGGCACCGGGCGATGTCTTCAGCCCATCACGCACAGCAAGCGGCTTTCTCCGCTTCAACGTTGCGCAATCGCTGGAACCCTACATTTTTGCGGTGTTGCGCGATGCAATGAGAGAAGCCCGCGCCAAATAGACATCTGAAAAACTCCCTCAACATTAGCATCCCCGCATCGAAAACAATTTCAAGCAAAAGAGACACAGTCATCCGGACGGCTGCGGTTATACTCCTGCGACGTGTCTTTGGAGGAGACATCGCGCATTTCATCGTCGGTTCGGTGTCGAAAGACATGCCGCCACGACGATCAGCGCAGGGAGAACGGAGAGAGCAGGCGGGCTATGAGCTTGCGCCTGCTGGGAGGAAGTATCATTGAATACGCACCAATCCGGGGCGGATGCGCTTTCGCGTCCCGAAGATGAAAAACTATCAGCAACTGCCAATCTGGCTTATGGCTTCCAGCATGTTCTGACCATGTATGGGGGCATCGTCGCGGTTCCGCTGATCATCGGTCAGGCGGCCGGTCTCAGCCCGACCGAAATCGGCTTGCTGATCACCGCGTCGCTGTTTGCTGGCGGTGTTGCGACCGTCCTGCAAACCATCGGCATCCCCTTCTTCGGCTGCCAGCTACCTCTGGTTCAGGGCGTCTCGTTTTCGGGCGTCGCCACCATGGTAGCCATCGTTACGTCGAGCCAAACCGGGCAAGCAGGTCTGCAGGTCGTGCTCGGAGCCGTCATCACGGCAGCAGTAATCGGCCTTATCATCACGCCGATATTCTCACGCATCACGCGCTTCTTCCCACCGCTCGTCACAGGCATCGTCATCACCACGATCGGTCTGACGCTGATGCCCGTTGCGGCGCGCTGGGCAATGGGCGGAGACAGCAACAGCCCCGAATTCGGCAGCATGGCCAATATCGGGCTTGCCGGCCTCACACTGGTCATCGTCCTCATTCTCAGCAAGATGGGCAATGCCACGATTTCCAGGCTTTCGATCCTGCTCGCCATGATCATCGGAACCTTTATCGCCTGGGCGCTCGGCATGACCGACTTTTCGCGTGTGGGCGAAGGCGCGATGGTGGCCCTGCCGGAAGTTTTCCATTTCGGCATGCCGGTGTTCAGCCTTGCAGCAACGCTCTCGATGTTCATCGTGATCATGGTCACGCTGGTCGAAACTTCCGCCGATATCCTGGCTGTCGGTGAAATCATCGGTACGAAAGTGGATTCGCGTCGTCTGGCCAATGGCCTGCGTGCGGATATGCTTTCAAGCATCCTCTCACCGATTGTCGGCTCTTTCACGCAGAGTGCTTTCGCGCAGAATGTCGGCCTAGTCGCGGTGACGGGTGTGAAAAGCCGCTACGTGGTGGCAACCGGCGGGCTGATCCTCATCACGCTCGGCCTCCTGCCGGTGATGGGCCGGGTGATTGCCTGCGTTCCTCCGGCGGTTCTGGGCGGAGCGGGCATTGTCCTGTTCGGCACGGTGGCCGCAAGCGGCATCCGCACGCTGGCGAAAGTGGATTATGAGAACAATATCAATCTCATCATCGTGGCAACTTCGATCGGCTTTGGCATGATCCCGATCGCCGCGCCCCAGTTCTACCACAACTTCCCGACCTGGTTCGAAACCATCTTCCATTCCGGCATCAGTTCGGCAGCGTTGATGGCCATTGCGCTCAACCTGATGTTCAATGAAATCAAACTGGGCAACAGCAATCAGATGTCAGTCTTTGCGGAAGGCACGGAGCGCATCATCCGCCATCACAACATCTCGGAGCTGCATGACGGAGATTATTTCCTGAACGGAAAGCTCTACGATGCCGATGGCAACGAAGTGAGAGTCGTCGCCGCCGCACACTGAGCGCATCCCGAAAAGTGTGAAACGGTTTTCGGAAAAGGTGCGCATTAAAACAAATACTGAGAGCGCCGATCAGATCGGCGCTCTCAGAAGATTACCTTAAAACACGGATCACAGTCCGATCCGTCAGATGAGGCAAGAGGCGCGCCATGTCGGCGCGCCTCAATGCTATGCAGCCTTCGGTTGGCGTATAGCCGGGTCGCGCCAGATGAAAGAAGATCGCGCTGCCGCATCCACGACGACGTGGCGCGATGTTCCAGTCCATGACAATGCAGACATCATAAAGGTCATCGCGCCGCCACATATCCTCGTGGCTGGCCGCATAAGGCAGCTTTACGGGACGATTATAATTGGCATCGGACGATGCATCACACCAGCCGTCCAGACGGCGGACGCGCCCGAGCGGTAGTCGTGATGAGGGCAACAAACCCTTGTCGCCACGTCGATATCCATAGAGCAGCCGCATGGTTGCCAGCGGCGTCGCCCCATCACCTTCGCGCTTGAAAGCGCTGATCCCCCCCTTGCCAAGAGCGCATTCCAGCACCAGATTGCCGGCAACAAGCAAGCCGCGAGTCTTGTGGCCCGGTTTGGCCCGTACATCGATAACGCCGATTCCCCGGCTGATTTCGTATCTGGCCAAGCTCCCGCCTCCGTGTCATGCATGTTTTAAACCGTTGTCGGCGAGCGCAAAAAACTCTTTCGCGTTTCGCCGCTTCAACTTGTCTCCATTAAATGTCATAAAACACCAAGAGCCATTTAAATCAAAGAGTAACGAGGACAGGCATGACAGGCCGTACAATACTGATTGTGGACGATGACGAAGATCTCCGTTCCATCCTCGTCGAACAGCTCGAGCTGTGCGAAGAATTCCAGATTCTGCAGGAAGACAATGCCACCAAGGGCATCCAGACTGCACGAAACGGCATTGTAGACCTCCTGATCATGGATGTTGGCCTGCCAGATATGGATGGCCGTGAAGCCGTAAAGTTGCTGCGCAAGGGCGGTTTCAAGGCACCGATCATCATGCTCACCGGTCACGATACGGAATCGGATACGATTCTCGGTCTCGAGTCGGGCGCCAATGACTACGTCACTAAGCCATTCAAATTCGCGGTGCTTCTGGCGCGTGTGCGTGCACAGCTTCGCCAGCACGAGCAGAGCGAAGACGCGACGTTCATCGTCGGCCCCTACACATTCAAGCCCGGCCAGAAGCTGCTCATCGACGAGAAGGGCAGCAAGATTCGTCTCACCGAGAAGGAAGCAGCCATCATCAAGTATCTCTATCGCGCCGGCGACAAGGTTATCGGCCGCGATGTGCTCCTTGAAGAAGTATGGGGCTATAATTCGGGTGTGACCACGCACACACTGGAAACCCACGTCTACCGTCTGCGCCAGAAAATAGAAAAAGACCCGTCCAATGCGGCGCTTCTGGTCACAGAAAGCGGGGGATACAAGCTTGTCCCATGATGGACAGCGCCCGATGCAGGTGTATTGACGATCCATGGCGCTCGATGACGATATTCGCATTCTCGGCACGGTAGGCCTGTTCGAGTCTTTCACGCCCGAACAGTTGCGGTTGCTTGCCTTCGGTGCGGAACGTCTCGTTCTCAGAACCGGGCGCGAACTTTTCCGTGAAGGACAAAGTGCCGACTGCGCCTATATCGTCGTTTCCGGGAACATCACCCTGTTTCACGAACAAGACGAAGGGCGGATTGCGATCCGCCCCGTCGGTCCAGGTGCGATGATCGGAGAAATGGCGTTGATCGCACAGACCTCGCGTCTCACCGGTGCGGTCGCCGAAGCGGAAACCGAGGTTATCCGCATCAGCCGTTCGATCTTCCGACGCATCCTCGAGGAATATCCGGAAGTGGCGGCGGCGTTGCATTCCCATATCAGTCGCAATTTGCTGGAACTGATCGGCGAAATCGAAAAAGTCGCGCCGCGCCTTAATGGCGATTAGAGCGCATTCCGAAAAGTGTGAAACGCCTACGCAGGGAAATCAGTTCACTGGACTGATTTCCGATCCTGCTTCGATCGGAAAAGATACGCGTTAAAACAACCAGTTATAGCGCCAGTCTGATTCAATCAGATCGAAACGCGCTCAAATGCATGTCTCCCCAACATGGGACCCGGCTTTAGGATAAAGACATGCTCGGCTTCAAGTCCGAAGCCTCTGCCGGTATCGCTTTGGCTGCCATCGAGCGTCATTCACATGATGCGCAAGCAACAAGGCGTCTTCACTTCAATGAAACCATCAAACATCAAATAACGGTTCAAAATAATGGAAAAGTAATTTCATGTTCATTTAATTCTCTCTCTACTCTAAACAATTTTTGAGAAAAATTGGCGTAATTAAATAGAAATAACTACAATTAGAGAAATTTTCTATATTTTTACAGGATCAAACCAGATATCATATAAAACAGTTTTCAATTGGCTTCTGTTGAGGCCGTGATTATTTGCAAGATCATTATCGCCAATGACACCGAGTCTATCAGAAGCGATTGCCTTTCGTTTTTCTAAGACTTTAAAATGACAGTATGCATTATTAATAAAACTTTCATCTCTATTTATATCGTTGGTATTTCTATTTGGAAAACGCTTCTGAAGAGCTTCAAGATCTGGATTTCCAGGTACTCTTCTGCTACGCTTGGGTCGCGGCCCCTCATCTCCCGACGACTGAGGTCGGGCTTCAACTGGACGTTTGCGTGACGGATTTTCTGCATCCCGGGGCTGCCTTTGTGCGGACCTATTACTTGGCCCTGGCTGTGCTGGATCATCTACTGGCTTGATATATTCCTTAATATCTTCCCAGTCGTGTTTAAGCCCCAATCGAATGGGCTGCCATCCCCTTTAAGGCTCTTAAGTTCCTCATCAATCACCTCGTCTGCGTGTTCCTGTTCAGATTCTGAAATGAACTGATCTAGCCTTTCATAAGTAAGGACGAAGTTATTATTAACTGCGTCTTGCGCTCCTCCGGCTGCGACTGCTCGGGCGCCAGCGTTAGCTCCTGCGGCGGCGGCATCCGCTGCGACTTTTCCACCGGCTGCGGCGGCAGCCCCAGCCGCTGCTTCTGCGCCAGCGGCTCCAGCCACTTCTGCTCCCATTGCAACTTCGCCAGTTCCGGGGACAGCATCCATCCCTATGGGCCCGCATCCATAAGGAATCTCCGAACCTGCTAATGCCCTGTTGGATCGGTATTGTTGATCGGATCGCCTTCACAATAGGCATAGGGATTTATGCCGCCGGCACCGAAAGGGCTGAGGGTGTCAGGTGATGTGAAGCGGCGCAGGGACGGTTTATAGAGGCGGTATCCGTTTCCGAGCTGATAGCCGCCAAGCAGGTTGCTTTTGCGCTCGCCATTATAGCCGAGGATGACAGGTGACTGCCCTTCCTGCGTTGTCTGCTGGCCGTATGGCCCATAAGCCACATCATAGTGTTGCTGCGCGCCGTCAGGACTATCAGCACTGAGGATGGAGCCGTCGAGACCGGCACCGTTCAGCCAGACCGTATTGGCGTTATCGACCTGCCCAATGGCACCGGAAGGGCCATAGACAAGACGGTTTGTATTGTTGCCCTGTCTTTGGGCGGCAAGTGTCGTGCCGTTGTAGAATAGGGTGGTGCCGCTTTCGTTGACGACGCGTCGAAGCGCATCATACTGAAATGTTTTCGGAACATCAGTGGAGCCCTGCGTTTGAAATCCACAAATATAGCCGCAATTAATCCCCTGATCATAACTCATCACTGAACCGTTCTCGTCACTTTGCAGGCAGCCATACCCATCATAAGTCAGGTCAATCTGGCTACCGAGGGTGATGTTGCTGTGATTTATAGTGACGAGCTGGGTGATGTCCGTGGTGTCATATGTGAAGGTCGCAATATCCTGGCCATTTTTAAAGGTCGTGGTAACCTTCAGAATATTGTTGAAGGCATCGTAACCTGGATCACCAGCAGAGCCATAAGCCTCGCCAGTAATTATATTGTTCTTGTCATCTCTGATCCAGTCCAGATCAGTCGGATTCTGGACATTGTAGCTGCTCAGACGATTGCGTTTGTCGTAGGCATAGTTCTCAATACGGGTGGTTGTAAGATTCTCGGGCGGTGTGGAAACCGAACCGCGCTTGAGAGTTCGCCTGCTGATCTGGTGGTTTTTAGAATAGTCCTGCTGAACGAGCATTCGCTGGCCCGTACGCGAGCTGTCCATAGTACGGGTAAATTCCCGATCCACGCCATCCCATATCAGACTTGTGATGAGCGTTTCGGCAGAAAGGCTGTCAGTTGTGGTCCAGCTCTGTGTGCGACCGAGATTGTCATAGGAAAGACTCAGCCGGACATAGCCGCCATCGTTCACGGTCGTCGGTCGGCCATAGACGTCGGCCTCCGTCACCTCCCATGTCTGACTCGTAATATCGGTGTAGCTCCAGGCTTTACCGGCAACCGTATGCTTGTGTGATGCCGTCGATCCATCGTTAAAGGTCTCTGTCAGCAGGCGCCCGGCAAGATCGTAGGAGTTTGTGATGGTATTTGATAGGGCGTTGACCGTGCTCACGGTATTCAAAAGTCGACCGACCTGTGTCTGATCCGTCTTTTTGGAATAGGAAAACACCGCCGTGTCGGTAGCTTTGCCGCCCACCATCAGGCTTTTTGAAGCAATCTTCCCTCCAAGGGCTGCCTCATATAGAAACTGAACCGTTGTTCCGTAAGGCGTGGTAACCTGGAAAGGTGCGGTCAGACTGCCAGAAGCTGCATCATAAATAGCGGTCGTGACACGCCCGCCCACGGTCTGTTTTGTCACGCGCCCCAAGCTATCAACTTCACGGGTGCCCATGGATGTGCCGTTCACCTGGATATCAGTTACAGTCGAGGATGCGCTATCGCGACTGTAGAGACGCGTTACAACGGTGCTTCCGTCACCCTTCTGGTTAGGCACAATGGGCAAGGTCGTCGTGGTGACGCGCCCAAAAACGTCATAGTCGAATGTCGTGTCGCGCGCCAGCTCATCCGTGGTTTTACGCAACTGCTTCCAGCCGTCATAGTTCTGGGTTACGGTACTATACAGTCCGCCGCTATTGCTGGGCGCTGTTGTTGAATTGAAGAGCTCTATGCTGGCGGAACAGGTGGCGACATTCGCGGACAAAACGGTTCTTGCGGTTTCAGCAGAAGCATCAGCGCTCTGGCTGTAGGCCGTTTTTGTCAGGGCGATCGGATCGATGCTATTATAGCGCCGAATACCTTCCGCATCCGTCACATAATCGACCCGGCCCCAGTTATCATAATGCCGCGTCGACGTCACCGTACTGTAAGCGCCGATGATATCGGCTTTCGTTTCATCCTTATAGTCATAGCTTGTTGAGGCACTCAGTCGACCGGAGCAGTCATATTGTCGGCTCTGCATCGTTTGCCAGATCGCGCCAGCCGTCCCCAGCTTGACCGTGCCTGTCAGAGCCCGGCCGAGCCCGTCAAAGGTTGTTTTCGCCTGATTACCCAACCTGTCTGTAGCAGTGATCAAGTAGGATGTCGTGGCAGCGGTGCCAAAGACATAACTTAGAGTGTACTCGTCTTCATAGTCGGTTCCAACAGCGGTCGTTTCCGATACTACCCGCCCAAGCGCATCATATGTCGCCTGGATCACGATGCCCACTTCATCAACGCGCTCCTTGATCCGACCGGTAAAGCGCGAACTCGTCTGGCTCGACGAAGTCGAAAGGCTGTCCCATGTTGTAACGGTTGTGGTTGTCTTCAGGTCATTGTTGCTATTGACCAGTTCGATCTGTGTATTGGTAGTGGTCTCAAAGCTTGCAGCCGTCTTCGGATCAGTTGAATCGATCACCACACCGTCATTTGGATAATGCGTGTCGATGGTCTGGAGCAATTGGCCGAACTCGCGCATGTCGGTTCCGGCCAGAACAGCGTCCTTGTCCGCATAAGTATAAGTGGTTTTTTCCAGCAGCGTCTCGCCATTATCATAGATCCGCTGTTCGGACTTCAACACCGCATAAGCGCTATTGTAATCGGGATCGGTGGACGAAAGCAGTTGCTTCACCGCATCCGGCAGGTCGTATTGGGTATAGGCGTACCGGATTTCTTTCGGCTGTTCATCGCCGTGGAACTGGTGCGGTGTGAAGGTTTTGCTCTTCACAAACCGTGGAATTTTGTTCCCTTTATTATAGCTGTTTGGATCAGCCGGACAGCCAAACCCTGTGTTCGGATCATAAGACGTGCCCGTTTCAGCAGGATAATATTCATAGGTGAGCGTACCAATCGCCGTTTCTGTGCCTGCCGCGTCGGTATAGGTACCGCTTCGTTCCAGGATATTGCCGTAGTTGTCATACGTAAAATTCTGAGCGGCCTCGCTCGTGGACACAACCGCCCCGGTCACCGGGTCGGTCCGGCTCCAGATTATGGTCTTCGTTTTGGGGCACTGGAAATTCGCAGGCTGAGCCTCGAAACCGCTGCCCGGCAAGGAACCATACTTCGTGCGCCGGGTGACCGAGCAATCGCTTGTCGTGCTCTTTTGTTCAACGAGCTGGTGAAAGCAATTATAGGTACGCCCGATCCGCGTCTCTTCGCCGTTGTCATCGACATGGGTTTCCAGCGTATGGTAGCGATAGGTGCTGTCTGCGCAATTATAAAGCGCATCCAATGTCGGATTGCGGGCATAAATGCCCGGCGCTGCGTGGCCGAGAAAATTATGGCTGTTGATGACCTCATAATCATAGGTCGTCGTGATCATGGGCTGACTATCACCCGGAACGCGGGTAAATTCCCTCACGTAGGGATAAAGGCTTGACGACATATCGGGGCGTGCGCTGCTGAAACGATGTCCGCGGCTCCTGGAATATTTCACATATTCGTAAAGCCCACCCGGGTAAGTGATGCTGGAGGCCACCTGTCCCCAAGGACCGATACTATTCAGATTCGTGTAACCGATATTCCATTCCAGATCGTCCGCTGCATCGCAGGTAATCCTGGTCAAATGGTGACTGTCGCCAAAGAACAGATAGACATTGTATCCTTCAGGGTCGTCCGAGCCGGCGGTCGCGATCTGACGGTCGGGCAGAACCGCAATCCGAGTGGCCAGGTTTTGCTCATCCGGGTAGTCGACACTGACCAGGGTGCTACCGTTCTCATCGACAATCGACACGAGACGGAACTGGTTATCCGCGAACGCCCAGTTGAGCGTAACAAAGTGACCACTTGCCGATACGATCGTGTCGGGAACCTTCAAACTGCTCAGAACCTCGGGCGCGGTGAGCAGCTCAAAACTGCCGTCCTTATAGAGCGTTTTATAATAGTGTTGCGGGATCTTGGAGACAGAGACCTGGCGCAGCTTTGCGTCGATCAGGGATAGAGTTTCGTCGCTTTCCAGAACCTTATAAGTCGAGCCGCCTCCAAGCGACAGCAGGGTGGATCGCTGATCGTAGGTGGTAAAGCCAAACCCGAAACCGACACCGAAACCAAGATTGGCCTGTGTCATCGGCGAGTATCTGAGATCAAGTGGAATCTTTGGTCCAAGCCCATTATTGGCCATCAGCGACCCAAGACTGATCTTGATTGTAAATTGTCCGGTGCGTGGATCCACGTCACCCTTAATCGCGCCGACAAAATCCGTGGCCTTTGTATAAATTTGAGAATATACATTCATTAAAATAACTCCGCGATCTAGAGCGCATCCGTTTATCTTGGATCATAACCGCAGTCGGCAAAGTAATTTACGCACTCAGTTGATTCGAACAGTATTACGACTTGGCCGACGGCATTTCACAGGACCTGGACAGTGCACTCGGCTTTTGCACGCAGATACCGCAATTGAGCACCTGCCGCCTCGATTGCTTCCTTGATGCCCGCAACCTTGTGGGCGGACAGGTTATCCATGATGATAATGTCACTGAGTGTCAGGGTCGGCACGAGAACCTGATTGACATAGGCACGAAAAGCATCGGTGTTCATCACGCCTTCAAGCACCATCGGTGCCGTCAAGCCTGACAGACGAAGCGCACCGGAGAATCTGGTTGTTTTCCAATGATCATGTGGAAATGCCTGCTTGGTTCTTTCGTCGCGTTGAGACTATCCACAGAGCCTTGCGACCTTCGTGTTCAGGCCGTTCGACGGGCAATCGATTCACTGGATCGATTGCTTGTCCGCCTCACCATCAATAAAAACGAGGCGTGCGGGATCAAGGTCACGCCGACTTTTGAACCCATCTTCACCTCAGCTCATCAGACCTGGCTGTTCCTGCTCCAATGCATGTGCGGTCTTTTTCCTAGAGCGCATTTCGATCTGATTGATTCAGATCGGCGCTCTAAGACTGCCCAGAATGTAATGAAAACGCGTTCTGAGCTCCTTTCATTGATAAATTATAAGCTTGCCCACTTCCTTGCAGGGCCCAATTCTGGGTGTCGATTATATATCCAAAGGTCTGTCGCGCGTTTGAAATTTTACACGTAACTTTCCATTCGACCGTAAATGAATTATACGCAGTTTTAGCAATCGTCGGATCCTGAATCGCGAAGTCTGCTATACTGCTCGACCCACTATAGTAATCTGTTAATTGGAAATATTTAATTGCATCTGCTGCACTTGGTTGACTAAGGTTAATCAATGTACCATTTTGATCGCACAACGCGAAAGTCAGGACAACATTGACATTAACGTTCATAGCGACTTGAATATCTCTGCTGCTCGTAAAACCTCGAACGCCGAAATCGTAAACGATAATATTCACACTTGTCATCTCTTCTCCAAATCGATTAATTTCTACGCAATATTAGATAATACTAAATTCAAGGAAAGGATTGGTATCCTAATATAACCATAAAATAAAACCAAGACGCCATCTCAATTGTATTATCACGATAATTATCATTATTTTCATACTATTATATTTTATATTCATTATAATATAATTACAATCGAATTTTCGCTGTATTATATAGTATGCGTCATTTAATGGCGCCTTGCTTTTACTAATAATATGGATTCTATTCTACAGTATTAAAAATTTATTAGTATAACACCCGCTTCCGGGACCCCCGGTACTAGATTCTCGTAACAGTTGACAGCAGCAGATGCGGTACTTCCAGTCTGACAAGTAGCCGTTTTTATTATGCTTTTATTTTTCAATGGATCACTGTCGTATAAGTTTGAAGTTACTTGAGTTGCCCAGTTGGAACGCTGATGATCTAAGGTAATTATTTGACCGACCTTGCCATCCGGTGTCACGTTCCATGCAGCTTTTTTTTCTGCATTTATGCAGTTTCCGGAATTTTTATCTTCTACACGAACAGTCAATCTATTGTCAGGAGCCTTATTCGTCAGAGTCGCTCCTCCTGAGGGCACATTCCATATGTGGAAGCATTTCCCAGCCGATCCGTTCGGTATAATTTTCAATTCATTATAAGTATTATTTACAAAAACGACCTGATATGATTGCGATGCAAACGCATAGCTAGGAATGAAAGATGATAGTGCGACTGCTGCACATAAAAATTTATTCATTATGTTCTCCATTATATTCGAGAAATTTACTGTATATTCGCCAATATGTATTTTCTTTACGGTTTTCATTATGACACATAACCTTTATAACTAAACTGTATATTGTCACAGTTGGTGACGATCCGACGTTGGATCATCGCAAATATTGAATTTACAACCACTGACGGCTCGCGATGATCGCGATATGATGATCGGGCAGACACAGTGGTGGGCCGACAGGTTGATCAGGGATATAAAGAAGTAAAGCTTTCGGGGGACGCTTGCCGATTGTGTCATTCGGGAATCCGGTGACGGATCGCGGAAGGCGCAATCGTAAGCGCATCTGCGTCAAGTTGCTTTGCAAAGCCTGAATGCCGTCATCAACATCCTTGACGAAAAGTTTGCAGCAGATCCTTTAAAGCTCTATTACCCTTTTCATCCTGATAGCGTCGAGAAACGTCTGATCGTGGCTGACAACGATCAGCGCCCCTTCATAGGCATTGAGAGCGGTTTCCAGCGCCTCAATGGAGTCGAGGTCGAGATGATTTGTCGGTTCATCGAGAATAAGGAGTTCAGGAAGCTCCGTTCCACCGAGTACGCAGGCAAGTGCCGCCCGCAACAATTCGCCGCCGCTGAGACTGCCGGCAAGCCGTGAAGCCCCCTCGCTACGGAACGAAAACCGTGCCAGCGCCGCGCGCGCATCATTGTCGTTCGATCCCGGATTGAGACGCCGATAGTTTTCATAGAGAGTCTGGCTGCGATCCATCAGGCTCATCTGTTGGTCGAACATCACTACACGCGCCGGACGCAGAACCGTTCCGGCTACAGGCTGAAGATCTCCCGTCATCAACCGCAGCAAGCTGGTTTTGCCAGCGCCATTCGGCCCTGCGACAACCACGCGCTCGGCTCCTACAATCTTCAGCGACAGGTCGCGGATCACCGGACAATCGGTCTGAGGTCCGCCTGAGACATGCTGCATATCCAGCATGACGCGACCGGAAGGCGGAACCGCGCCAGCCACATCGAAATGCATCGGCTTCACCCGCTCGACTTTTGCCTCGGCCTCCCGCAACTGCTCGTCGGCCTTGCCGGACTGGCGTTCCGCCAGCGCATTGCCTCGGCCCTTCGACTGCTGCGCACGATCTTCCCGGGCATCAAGCAGCATTTTGCTCATTCCAGCATCGGCTCGTGACTTCTTACCGCGCGCATCGCTGCGCGCCTGTCTTTCGGCTGCAGTCTGCGCCTTTCGCTCGACCTGCTTGACCTCGCGTCGTGCCATTGCGAGGTCGTGGGCTGCTTTCTCGCGTTCTTCGGTCTTTTTCCCGTGATAGAAATCCCAGCTCCCGCCATAGATTCGAAGCCCGTCTGCCGACAATTCCGCTATCGCATCCATCGACTGCAGCAGTTCACGGTCGTGGCTGACCACCACGGCTGCACCGCGCCAGGCGGCCAATAAATCGACGACGACCAGACGACCGGCGCGATCGAGATTATTGGTCGGTTCGTCCAAAAGAATCAGGTCAGGCTTGCGGAAGATGAGGGCTGCAAGCGCCGCGCGCGTCTGCTGGCCTCCACTCAAAGCGGAAACGGGTGTTTCCGGACCCATATCAGGCAAACCAAGCTGCTGTAGTGCGTCAACAAAGCGCTGCGGCAGAAGCCAGTCGGCCTCATTCAGATCGCGGTCACTGGCCAGCCCCTGTTCGACGCGTGCCAGAATATCGAAATCTGTCCGCGCATCGAAAAGATCAGCCAGTGCCCCGGTGCAATCGCCGCCGGCATTCTGCCGCAGCACACCGATGCTTCCGTTCGCGGTCACATTTCCGTTTGTCGGAAGCAGCGCCCCGCTCATGATGCGCAACAGCGTTGATTTGCCGACGCCATTGCGCCCGACCAGACCGATGCGGCCTGCGGTTATACTGAAATTGATGGTTTCGAAGAGAGTACGGCCATCAGCCGTAACGCAGGAAATATCCTGAAGTGTAAGAACAGCAGACATCGCGAACCATGGAAACGTTGAAAACACTGGTCATTTGAAACAGTGCAATCCGATCCATCGTTCTTCTCTCCTTGTTCAGAGCGCATCCCGAAACGTGTGAAACGGTTTTCGGAAAAGATGCGCGTTAAAACAGATATTTAGAGCGCCGATCCGATTCAATAAGATCGAAATTCGCTCTAAACTGCCCCCTATATAGGGCTTACGACATGATCAATCCAGATCGAATGTCGCAATAACCGGCACGTGGTCGGACGGGCGATCCCAGCCGCGCGCGTCGCGAAGAATTTGCAGGCTCTGGATATGTGTTTCAAGATCGGCGGAACCCCAGACGTGATCCAGCCTGCGACCACGATCTGACTCGGCCCAATCCTTGGCGCGATAGCTCCACCAGGTATAGATTTTCTGGTCTGCCGGAATGAGCTGCCGCATCAGGTCGCTCCAGCCGCCCTTCACACGCAAATCTTCCAGCGTTTCGGTCTCGATGGGCGTATGGCTAACGATCTTCAAAAGCTGTTTGTGCGACCAGACGTCATTTTCGAGCGGCGCGATGTTGAGATCGCCGACGAGAACGGATGAATGTCCATCCTGCCGGTCGGCTACGATGGCGCGCATCTCCTCGAGAAAAGCCAGCTTATGTGCAAATTTCGGATTGATCTGCGGGTCCGGCTCATCACCACCCGCAGGAACGTAAAAGTTATGAATGCGAAGCTTTTTACCACCTGCTTCGACCACCGCGCTCAGATGGCGGCAATCGCCCATGTCGCAAAACCCGATCTTTTCCACGCCCGTCAGTGGACGGCGCGATATTGTTGCAACGCCGTGATAGCCCTTTTGGCCGCTGATGGCGATGTGCTCATAGCCAAGTGCGCGAAAGCCCTTGGAAGGAAATTGGTCATCGGGACATTTGGTTTCCTGAAGACAGAGAACATCCGGCTGATAATCGCTCAAAAACTGCTCGACCAGCGGCATACGCAGGCGAACGGAATTGATGTTCCAGGTAGCAACAGAAAATGTCATGGAGGTAGGTCTCGCAGCAACGAAAAAGATGCCGCGAACCTAATCATTTATCCGACAAATGCAAACGACTTGCCTATCACAAACTGACGATTACTGGCCTTTGCGCTTCATCGCGATGCGCTGATAGTCGATCTTGAACATATCGTCGGTGAACCGAACGCCGCTGCGCACATTGAAGATCATGACAGTGGTATCGAGCTTCTGGGCATCCGTGATGGTCCACTGCTTCAGCTCGTAGGATTTGGGGTCGAACATCATGGTGATTTTCGAATCGCCGAAGACCGACTTGTCGCCCAATACCAGCGTGGTCATGTCCGGCTCCTGCTTCACATTCTGAAGACGGCCGCCGCCAAGATCGATCCGGTCCGCGAGCAGCAGCTTCAGCGGCGTCTTCGAAAGCGGATAGAGATCCCACGTGTCGAGCTTGCGATTGTTGATGACCACCGATTCGCCATCCGAAATCACCCGAATCGGCGAGTTGTTGTAGTTGAAACGGATCTTTCCCGGACGCTCGATATAGAAAGTGCCGCCGGTCTGGTCGCCCTTCGGACCGAACTGGACGAATTCGCCAGTCATTGTGCGCACGGATGAGAAATGATCTGCAATCTGCTGTGCCGCAGCACCAGCGCCAGCACCTTGTGCCATCGCGGCGACCGGCGCCAGAATCAGTGACGTCATGCCAAGGCCAAGCGCTCCCATTCCCAGCACGGCTGCAAAACGACCAGCTTTCGCAATGGCGGAAAAACGGGAGAACATCATCGACAAACTTTCTCTTTTCATCATTCTGTTGAACTACGCTGGCAGTTGGGCGCGAGTATGGCGTCCCGCAGTCATACACCCGGCTTAGAAATCATCGTCACCGGTCGGGACGAGAATTTCACGCTTGCCCGCATGGTTGGCCGGACCGACAATGCCTTCGTCCTCCATGCGTTCGATGATCGAGGCAGCCCGGTTGTAGCCAATTCCAAGACGGCGCTGGATATAGGAAGTCGAAGCCTTCTTGTCGCGCAGCACCACGGCGACAGCCTGATCATACGGATCGTCGGAATCCTCCAGACTGGAGGTCCCAGCCGGACCGCCGCCTTCGTCGTCTTCTTCATCCTCGGTGATCGCATCGAGATATTCCGGTACGCCCTGAAGCTTCAGGTGCTGCACGATGCGTTCCACCTCATCGTCACCGACGAAAGGCCCATGCACGCGCTGGATACGACCGCCGCCAGCCATGAAGAGCATATCGCCCTGGCCGAGAAGCTGTTCGGCACCCTGCTCGCCCAGAATGGTGCGGCTGTCGATCTTCGACGTCACCTGGAAGGAGATACGTGTCGGGAAGTTGGCCTTGATCGTGCCGGTGATGACGTCCACCGATGGACGCTGCGTCGCCATGATGACATGGATACCGGCCGCACGCGCCATCTGCGCGAGGCGCTGCACCGCGCCTTCGATATCCTTGCCTGCGACCATCATCAGGTCGGCCATTTCGTCGATGATCACGACGATATAGGGCATCGGCGCCAGATCGAGCTCTTCCGTCTCGTAGATCGCCTCACCGGTATTGCGGTCGAAGCCGGTCTGCACGGTACGCGCGATCGGTTCGCCCTTCTTCTGCGCCAGACCGACACGCTGGTTGAAGCCGTCGATATTGCGCACGCCGACCTTGGACATCTTGCGATAGCGGTCTTCCATTTCGCGCACGGTCCATTTGAGCGCGACGACCGCCTTCTTCGGATCGGTCACAACGGGCGTCAGCAGATGTGGAATACCGTCATAGACGGAAAGTTCCAGCATCTTGGGATCGATCATGATCAGGCGGCATTCCTGCGGCGTCATGCGGTAAAGTAGCGACAGGATCATGGTATTGATCGCCACCGACTTGCCTGAGCCTGTGGTACCGGCAACGAGAACATGAGGCATCTTGGCGATATCGGCGATGACTGGCTCGCCATTGATTGTCTTGCCGAGCGCCAGCGCCAGTTTCGCCTTGGACTGTTCAAAATCGCGGCTTGCCAGCATTTCGCGCAGATAAACCATTTCGCGCTTGGGATTGGGCAGTTCGATACCGATGGCATTACGCCCCGGAATGACCGCCACACGCGCTGCAATCGCGCTCATTGAACGGGCGATGTCGTCGGCAAGCCCGATAACACGTGATGACTTGATACCCGGTGCTGGCTCAAGCTCGTAAAGTGTGACCACCGGACCTGGCTTCACATTGATGATTTCACCACGCACACCGAAATCTTCCAAAACACCTTCAAGCAAACGCGCGTTTTGTTCCAGAGCATCCTTGGAAAGTGCGGGATCACGCTGGACCAGCTTCGGTTCCGCAAGGAAATGCAGCGATGGCATTTCAAAGACGCCGTTGTCCTTGAGGAAGGACGGCTGCGCCTCACGCTGGGCGCGCGCGCCGGGCTTTGGCGAAGGTGCGACCTGTTCCACACGAGCCTTGCGGCTTCGCGCGGGCGGCGCATCATGCCACTCCTGACCGGCGAGTGGCGAACCGTCATCCATGTCATCCATATCGAAAGGCGGCTCGTCATCGGCTGGGGCAGATGCTCCGAAACCGGGTTCGCGGCGCGGCGCATTGCGTGTTTCCGCATTGCGGCGCACAACGCGCATTTCGTCGAAATCTTCCTCGCGCGGGCGGCGGCGTCCAAGCCCCGTCAGACGCCTGAAATTTGCGGTCGTGGTCAATGCCAGATGGGTGAGCGCGCCAACAAGCTGGAAACCGCCACCGGCAGATGCTTCATCGTCTTCCTCATCTCCGGCAAAATCATCGTGCTCCGCACCACGACGTGCCGATGGCTGTGCAGGATTGATGATTCCTGCCCCGCGACCGATGATCCCGCTGGCAAAAAGGCAGAGCCACAGAGCCGGTATCGCGAGAATAAGCGCAATTCCCGACGCTATCGCGCCTTGCGGGAAACTACCGATGAAAAGGCCCGGGAACTTCAGGACCATGTCGCCGAAGACGCCACCGAGGCCAATCGGCATGGGCCAGCTTTCAGGCACGGCAAAGCAACTGGCAATAGCTGCGAACAGCAATGCAGCGCCGAGCCACGCGAAACTGCGTTTGGCTATGCGCCCGATTCCACCACGCGTCATCATCAGGAGCGACCAGACGGCAAGCGGAAGCAAAGCGGGAACGCTCGCCAGGCCGAAAAACTGCATGGCGATGTCGGAGAACACGGCGCCTGGGTAGCCGAGCGCGTTGGTTACCGGATTGTCTGTTGCGTGACTGAAGCTCGGATCGGCAACATTCCACGTCGCAAGCGCACCGACGGCCATGCCGGTGAGCGCCATAAGCCCCAACCCGAACAAGATATAGAACTGCCTGCGGAAGAGATTGGCCAGTCTGAGCCTGTCTTCCGTAACCCGCTCGTCACGCAGCGGGTATGAGGGCGAATATCCTTGCCGCATATAGCCTGTCCCGAACCGAATATCTTTGCTGGCCCCTGAGCGGAAATACTCCGGGCACACTGAATCGGTCCGATCCTAATCGCCGGATGGTTAATTCCTCATTAACCATGCAAAAGGTCGCAAGCAAATCCGTTGATGAAATGAAAAGGCGCGGTTTCCCGCGCCTTTTTTCCTCTTCGGACAATCCCGCTCTATTGAACGGATTCGCCGTGCAAAGCGATGTCGAGACCTTCAATCTCAGCCTGCTTGCTGGGTCGCAGACCCATGATGGCCTTGACCACATAAAGAATGATCGCAGTGGCGATAGCCGTATAGACAATCGTGATGGCAGCACCAAAGAACTGCTTGCCGATGGTCGCACCTTCCCCGGCCGGGTTGATTGCCGCATCGGCAAAAAGACCGGTCAGCACCGCACCGACGAAACCGCCGACACCATGGACACCGAATGCATCGAGCGAATCGTCGTAACCAAGCGCATGCTTGATCTTTACGGCTGCCAGATAGCAGACCACACCGGCAACGATGCCGATGATGAGCGCACCCATCGGATTGACGAAACCGGCAGCGGGCGTGACAGCAACGAGACCCGCAACGGCGCCTGAAATGATACCGAGCACGCTTGGCTTGCCGGCAACCGCCCATTCAATGAACATCCAGGCCAGAGCAGCACCGGCGGTCGCAACCTGGGTGTTGAGCATGGCGACGCCAGCAAGTGCATTGGCGCCAGCAGCGGAACCCGCATTGAAGCCGAACCAGCCCACCCACAGAAGGGCAGCACCAATGACCGAGAGCACGAGATTGTGCGGCGCCATGTTGGTGTGGCCGTAACCATCGCGTTTGCCGATGATGAGGGCCGCAACCAGACCGGCGACACCGGCGTTGATATGGACAACCGTACCACCGGCAAAATCAAGCACGCCATCCGACGCCATGAAACCGCCGCCCCAGACCCAATGTGCGACCGGGATATAGACGATGAACAGCCAGAGTGTCAGGAAGACCAGCATGGAGGAGAACTTCATGCGTTCGGCGAACGAACCGGCGATGAGTGCGGGCGTGATGACGGCAAAGGTCATCTGGAAGGTAATGAACACATATTCGGGAATGGTTCCCGTCAGCGATTCCATCGTGACGCCGGAGAAGAAGGCTTTTGAAAGCCCGCCAATATAAGAATTGAGAGAGCCGCCATCGGTGAAGGCGAGTGAATAACCTGCAACCATCCACAGAATGGACATCAGACAGGTAATCGCAAAGCTCTGCATCACCGTGGACAGCACGTTCTTCTTGCGCACCATGCCGCCATAGAAAAGTGCCAGACCCGGTATGGTCATCATCAACACAAGCGCGGTTGAAGTCAGCATCCACGCCGTGTCGCCCGTATCGAGGGTTGGTGTCGGTGCGGCGTCCTGTGCCATTGCCGTCCCGGCCATGGCGACGAGCGCAGGCAGGGTAGCCAGAAGGGCCGTTTGCTTGTTTCTTCCTGTTATCAGCATCGAATATCTCCGTCGAAGGGCGGTTTCAAACGCGGCTGCGCTGGAAAGACCGGTTCAAACAGAGAGAAACAAAATTCATGCCAGTTGGCCGGGGTTGGCAAACTAACCGTAAATTTTCTGAAATTGAGTGCACCGAAGGCGCAAATGGAGGTCCATGGAAGAGAAGATGTTGCTGCAACTTACCCTGAATGAAGCCTTAAACGATTCATTCGGCTCGGCTTTCCCTCATAGGCATCCGCTTTCGCGTAGCGAATGCCTTATATTTAATCACGCACGAAGGTAATGATTAAATAATAGTCATTTCTTTTTATCGTGAACGCGGATCAGGCCTTCCTGCGCGACCGATGCGATCAACACGCCATCACGCGTATAAAGCGCACCCCGGTTGAAACCGCGCGCGCCGGAGGCACTCGGCGTATCCTGCGTGTAGAGCAGCCAGTCATCGAGCCTGCAAGGGCGATGGAACCACATGGCGTGATCAAGGCTCGCAACCTGCAGATCGCGGTCGAAAATCGTGCGGCCATGCGGATGCAGGGACGTATCGAGCAACGTCATATCCGAGAGATAAGCGAGAATGGCGGCCTGCAGGGCCCGATCATCCGGCACAATGCCGCGCGCCCTGACCCAGACATGCTGGGCAGGCTCGAGCTTCTCGCGCGAGAAATAATGGGTCAGCGACACCGGCTTGATTTCGATCGGCCGTTCCCGCTCCCAATATTTGCGCACATTGGGCGGCGCCATATGGAGATATTGTTCCTTGATGTCACGATCACCGACAAGCTGTTCAGGCATCGGCAATCCTTCCGGCATGGGAAGCTGGTGATCAAGTCCGCCCTCATCCACCTGAAACGAAGCCGAGAGGGAGAAAATCGCCTTGCCGTGCTGCTTTGCCAGAACGCGCCGGGTGCTGAAGCTCGATCCGTCGCGGATACGATCCACCTCATAGACAATCGGGATCGACGGATCGCCGGGCCGCACGAAATAAGCATGCAGGGAGTGGACGTCCCGTTCGGGCTCGACGGTGCGCTGCGCCGCAATCAGCGCCTGTCCGATCACCTGTCCGCCGAAAACCCGCTGCCACCCGACCTGCGGACTGTTACCGCGGAACAAATCCACCTCCAGCGTTTCCAGATCGAGGATGGAAAGAAGCTCACGCATCGCATCCGTCTGAGCTTCAGTCGGGGCTTCAGTCGGGGCATCGGCCTGCTCACCAGCAGACTTTTCTTGATCGGTCATGGACAGCCTGTCTCCTGCAACCATATATATGCTTTGGTTTCTTGTTTGAGCCGGAGCATTGGAACCTGTCAAGAAGCGCGCGGGAAAAGCTGTATTGGCAGAAGCCCGGATACCTCGCTTCGACAGCTCGCGTTTCGATATGCACCGCGGCAAAATATCGGGTTTCTTGGACAAAGATATATGCCAAAACAGCGCTCGTGAGATGGATTCTCGAAAGGAAATGACAATGGCCGCCCGGAAGAAGCAGGAAGCAGCACGCCATAACGATGTAGTGATTGCAGGCGGCGGCTATGTCGGGCTCGTCACGGCAGTTGCGATCAAATCAGCAGCGCCACACCTTTCCGTCACCGTGATTGACGGCGCACCGGCTGGCGCCTGGAAGAATGACCCGCGCGCTTCCTCCATTGCTGCAGCCGCTTCACGCATGCTCGACAAGCTTGGTTGCTGGCAGGAAATCCTTCCCGAAGCCCAACCGATTACGGAAATGGTCATCACCGATTCGCGTACCTCCGATCCCGTGCGTCCGGTATTCCTCACTTTCGAAGGCGAAGTCGAACCCGGCGAACCCTTTGCCCATATGGTCGAAAACCGCGTCCTCAACACCGCCCTGCACAACAAGGCTGAAGCGCTCGGAATCGCCTTCCTTGAAGCCACCAGCGTGGAGAATTTCAACACCCTTCCCGAGGGGGTGACTGTCACGCTCTCCAAAGGCGATACGCTTGAAACGCGCCTGCTGATTGCGGCTGACGGCGCACGTTCCCGCCTGCGCGATCTGGCTGGCATCAAGACGGTCAACTGGGATTACGGCCAGTCGGGTATCGTGTGCAATGTTGCCCATGAACTGCCGCATGGCGGCCGAGCCGATGAACATTTTCTTCCAGCCGGTCCATTTGCGATCCTTCCGTTGAAGGGCAATCGCAGTTCCCTCGTCTGGACCGAGCGCACAGCAGATGCCGAACGCCTCATTCGCGAAGACGACTTCGTGTTCGAAGCGGAACTGGAACAGCGCTTCGGTCATCGTCTGGGTGTCCTGCATGTCGAAGGACCTCGCCGCGCCTTTCCGCTCGGACTGACGCTGGCGCGGGAATTCGTGAAGCCGCGCTTCGTTCTGGTGGGCGATGCGGCGCACCGCATCCATCCCATTGCCGGGCAAGGTCTCAATCTGGGTTTCCGAGATGCGGCAGCGATTGCGGAAGTCGTAGTCGAAACAGACCGGCTCGGCCTCGACATCGGATCATTTGCCGCTTTGGAACGTTACCAGTCCTGGCGTCGCTTCGACACCGTACAGATGGGGGTGACGACCGATATCCTGACGAGGCTTTTCTCCAACGACCATCTGGCGGTCCGCTCGATCCGCGATATCGGTCTGGGACTCGTCGACCGGGTGCCGGCGCTGAAATCCTTCTTCATCAAACAGGCGGCCGGTCTTTCCGGCGATACGCCACGCCTGTTAAAAGGACAGGCGATCTGAATTCTGGCTGCGTTCTGGCTGATTGCTGGAAGCCACGGTCAAGTGCCCTATATCGGAAACGGAAATCCAAACCGAGAGGAGAGCTTCCCATGGACAGAAAAGCAACTGCCGTCTGGCAAGGCACGCTGAAGGAAGGCAAAGGCACCCTTAACACGCAAAGTGGTGCACTGAAGGATCTGCCTTACGATTTCAAGGCACGCTTTCAGGACGAAAGCGGTCGCTCCGGCACCAATCCGGAAGAACTTCTCGGCGCCGCTCACGCAGGCTGTTTCGCCATGCAGCTTTCCGCACTTCTGACGGAACACGGAACGCCACCGGAAAAACTGGAAGCCACTGCGGCGGTCACTGTCGGCCCCGCAGCCGGCGGAGGCTTTGAAATCAGCCGCAGTGCGCTCACGCTCAATGCCACGATCCCCGGTATCTCGGTCGAAGATTTTGAAGCGCTCGCCAACAAGGCCAAGCAGTCCTGCCCGCTCTCGAAAGCACTCGGCGCGATTGAAGTGACACTGGATGCAAAACTGGTCTGAACAAATTGACCAACTGAAAAGATAAGCGGGCGTAAGCCCGCTTTTTACTCGGGCAAGTGGCAAACAGCCTCGATATTGTGCCCGTCCGGATCGGTCACGAAGGCGGCGTAATAATCGGGATGATAATTCGTACGAAGGCCCGGCTTGCCGTTGTCTGCGCCGCCGGCGGCGATGGCTGCTTCGTAAAAACGATCGACTTCGGAGCGGGTTCCTGCAGAAAAGGCGACATGAAGCACACCGTTGAGTTTCGCCCCCTTCTGCTTGCCGATCCAGAATTCCGGCTTGCCGTTGCGACCGTAACCCACCCAGTCGCCGAACTCCATGGCGCGGCTTATGCCGAGCGGGGCCAGTGCCGCATCATAGAAAGTCCGCGACTTGGGCATGCTGGAAATATTGAAACCGATGTGATCGAGCATGATTGCCCTGTCTCCAATGGACCTGTTCTCCAATGAGATATCGGTGTCGCTACAAAGATCAAGCCTTCTGCGAAGACAACCAGGGTTCAGAGCCTGAATCAAGAAGCGGCGGGCCGAGGCGAAGATGGTGATTTTCGAGTACCGGAGCGCAATGTACTGAACGTACATGAGCACCGGAACGCAGAAAAGCGCCATTTGCAGACCGGCGTGGCGACTTTTGGAACAGGCTCTCAGACAAAGAAAAAGGGGAAGGTTACCACCTTCCCCTTTTTATCCTTGATCGTGGCACAAGCGGCGCGAAGGCCTATAGGCCGACAGGGATCGCAAAAAGTGGCTATATCGCGACTACACGCGGCGCTCGACCATCATCTTCTTGATCTCGGCAATTGCCTTGGCAGGGTTCAGCCCCTTCGGGCAGGTCTGCGCGCAATTCATGATCGTGTGGCAGCGATAGAGCCGGAACGGGTCCTCAAGATTGTCGAGGCGTTCACCCTTGGCTTCATCTCTGGAATCGATCAGCCAGCGATAAGCCTGAAGCAGAACGGCAGGTCCGAGATAACGGTCGCCGTTCCACCAATAGCTCGGACACGAGGTCGAACAGCATGCGCACAGAATGCATTCATAAAGACCGTCGAGCTTCTGGCGGTCGTCATGGCTCTGCAGCCATTCCTTCTGCGGCTCCGGCGAAACCGTCTTGAGCCAAGGCTCGATGGAACGGTGCTGGGCGTAAAAATTGGTGAGGTCCGGTACCAGATCCTTCACCACCGGCATGTGCGGCAGCGGGTAGACCTTGATGGCGCCCTTGATATCATCCATGCCCTTGGTGCAGGCCAGCGTGTTCGCGCCATCGATATTCATGGCACAGGAACCGCAAATACCTTCACGGCACGACCGGCGCAGCGTCAGCGTCGGGTCGATCTTGTTCTTGATATAGAGCAGACCATCCAGGACCATCGGGCCGCAATCGTCACGATCGACATAATAGGTGTCGATGCTCGGATTGGCGTCGTCGTCCGGCGACCAACGATAGATACGGAATTCGGTAACCCGCTTGGCACCATCAGGGCGCGGCCAGGTCTTGCCCTCTTGCGGGCGCGAATTCTTGGGAAGTGCGAGTTCAACCATTGCTCTTTCCCTTAATCAGTAAACGCGCTTCTTCGGCGCAATCTTGGCGAGGCTGATGCCGCCTTCCTCTTCCGTCGTCAACGGATCAAGGTGGACAGGGCGGTAGTCAAGCTTGACCTTGCCATCCGGCGACAGCCAGGACAGCGTGTGCTTGCGCCACTCGGCATCGTTGCGGTCCGGGAAATCCTCATGCGCATGGGCGCCGCGGCTTTCGTGACGCGCTTCGGCCGAAACAACCGTCGTCAGCGCATTGGCCATCAGGTTTTCCAGCTCGAGCGTTTCGACCAGATCGGAGTTCCAGATCATCGAACGGTCGGTGACCTTGATGTCCGGCAGCTCTTTCCAGAGCTTTTCCATGCGCTCGACGCCCTGCTTGAGCGATTCCGACGTGCGGAACACGGCAGCGTCTTCCTGCATGGTACGCTGCATCTTCTCGCGCAGTTCTGCAGTCGGCTGGGAGCCATTGGCAAAACGCAGGCGGTCGAAGCGTTCCATGATCTTGTCGCAGGCAGCGATGTCGAGGTCTGGAACCTTTGTATTGCGATCGATAACCTCACCGGCACGGATCGCAGCCGCACGGCCAAACACCACCAGATCGATCAGCGAGTTGGAACCGAGACGGTTTGCACCGTGCACCGAAGCACAGCCCGCTTCACCGACAGCCATCAGGCCCGGCTGTACACGGTCCGGATCAGCTTCGGTCGGGTTCAGCACCTCGCCCCAGTAATTGGTCGGGATGCCGCCCATATTGTAGTGAACGGTCGGCAGAACCGGGATCGGTTCCTTGGTCACATCGACGCCTGCAAAAATCTTGGCCGACTCAGAGATGCCCGGCAGGCGTTCATGCAGAACAGCCGGATCAAGATGGTCGAGATGCAGGTAGATATGGTCCTTGTTCTTGCCAACGCCGCGACCGGCGCGGATTTCCATGGTCATGCAGCGCGAGACCACGTCACGCGAAGCAAGATCCTTGGCCGACGGCGCATAACGCTCCATGAAGCGTTCGCCTTCGGAATTGACCAGATAACCGCCTTCGCCGCGTGCGCCCTCGGTGATGAGGCAGCCTGCACCATAAATGCCGGTCGGGTGGAACTGAACGAATTCCATATCCTGCAGCGGAAGGCCAGCGCGTGCAGCCATGCCGCCGCCGTCGCCGGTGCAGGTGTGAGCAGACGTAGCCGAGAAATAGGAACGGCCATAACCGCCCGTCGCCAGAACCACCATCTTGGCGGAGAAGCGATGGATCGTGCCGTCATCGAGGTTCCACGCCACGACGCCGGTGCAGACACCGTCGGTCATGATGAGATCAAGCGCGAAATATTCGATGAAGAACTGTGCGTTGTTCTTCAGCGACTGGCCGTAGAGCGTATGCAGGATCGCATGGCCGGTACGATCGGCAGCAGCACAGGTGCGCTGAACCGGAGGGCCGTCACCGAAGTTCTGCATGTGGCCGCCGAACGGGCGCTGGTAGATCTTGCCTTCTTCCGTACGCGAGAACGGCACACCGTAATGTTCCAGTTCGTAGACGGCTGCAGGCGCTTCACGCGCCAGATATTCCATCGCATCGGTATCGCCGAGCCAGTCCGATCCCTTGACGGTATCGTACATATGCCACTGCCAGCTATCCGGGCCCATATTCTTGAGCGAAGCGGCGATGCCGCCCTGTGCTGCAACCGTATGCGAACGGGTTGGAAAAACCTTGGTGATGCAAGCCGTCTTCAGGCCCTGTTCGGCCATGCCGAGCGTTGCGCGTAAGCCCGCGCCGCCAGCTCCAACCACCACCACGTCGAACTTGTGATCGACATAGGTATATTTGCTTGCCACGGCAGCATCAGCCGCGTTGTTTACTGCACTAGCCATCGGGCTATCAACCTCCGAAGCTCAGCTTAAGGATCGCGAAAACGCAGGCAAAGCCAACCACCGCCGTAAAGAAGGTGTTCAGCATTGCCAGCACGACCTTCATGCCTTCGCCATGCACATAATCTTCGATAATGACCTGCATACCCAGACGCATGTGATAGACGCCCGTCAGAACGAACAGCGCCATGACAATGGCTGTAATGGGATGCGAAAGAGCAGCCCGGACTTCCGCATAGCTTGCGCCATTGAGCGAAATAACCAGACCGATGAAAAACATGACCAGCGGCACCAGAGCGACCGCGCTCAGGCGCTGATACCAGAAATGACCGGTGCCTTCCTTGGCCGATCCCAGACCCCGGACCTTGCCGAGCGGGGTGCGCATATCATTGTTCAGACCGTTCATGAAACCTGCTCCCCTTAGCGCACCGAATAGGCAACGACCCAGACGAGGATCGTGGCGATGACGGAGAAAACGACGGTCGTCCAGGCGATCTTCGAAGCCGTGTGCTTTTCAAGACCCGCACCCGTATCCCAGATCAGGTGACGAACGCCACCGGCCAGATGGTGCAGAAGCGCCCAAGTATAGCCGAACAGGATCAGGCGACCGATCCAGGACGAGAACAATGCATTGACGAAATTGAAGCACTCTTCGCTGACTGCAGCCGAGATCAACCAGGCCGCCAGCAACAAGGTGCCGAAGTAAAGTGCGCCGCCTGTAATGCGATGGACGATGGACATCGTCATCGTAATGACCGGCTTGTAGATGGACAGGTGCGGCGACAAAGGACGCTGGCGCGTTACAGTCGGTTGTGTCATGGCTCTGTAGGCTTCCCTGACGTTTCTCCCCGGCCACACCCCGCTGACGACGATCAGCGAAGCAGCCAGGTTGCGGATTCTCCCGAACCCTGGTTCGACGTCGTCCAAAGCGCAGGGAACCGGACTTTACGATCCCGCGCCGGTACGACCCAATAAAATATGGCTGGACCGTGGCGTACGGCCCTATGTGGCGCTTTCTACTGCGCTTTTACCATCACGTCAAAGAAGCTTTTTCACGAAAAGACTAACAATTGGTCGCACCTGGGCGACACATTCGCGTGATTGCGGCATTCAAACGATTGAAGGCCGCAATCGGCAAAAACATGTGTAATTTCATCCACTTTTGGGAGAATGATTAATTACCGAATCGAATCACGTAGCTCGACCAGTCGGCTGCCGTGGCAATCTGTTCATAGAGCTTGCGCCCGTCTTCCGGCACGCGCGGCGCGTTGAGCACGAGCTTTGACCAGCTACGCTCCTCGGCCTTGTCGGCCAGCACGTCGATCAACGCCTTGGCTATGCCTTTCCCGCGATGATCGTGATGCACATAGATATGATCCACTTGCCCCGCACGCAGCCCCGTCACCGGCTCGGGCAGATCGTAGAAGATCACGAAACCGACCAGATTGCCGTCGACCCTGGCCCCCAGAGTTTCAGCAGCGCGATCCTGAAGCAGATGCTCGGCATAAAAATCGTCGGGGCGACGTGGGGCACCGCGCTTGAGCGCCTGCGCATAGCTTGCCAGCAGCGGTGCGAATTCGTGGGCATCACGCAGATGGAGGAGCGCAATATCGACGGCATGATCTTTGGTCATTGGACGTTCCTTGGCGTTTCCAGCTCTCCCACGTGCAGCTTGCGAAGCAGTACCGCACGGGAAGACCGGTTCGATTTTAGCCAGCACGGATGACAAAGGTAAAGAAAGAGTTAAGATGGTCCTCATTCTCTTTGGGATCATGCATGGTGAGGCTCGATCAACGATGGCAAACCGCAAACGGACGATGCTTGGTCTGGTTGTCGTCGGCGCTCTTGCGCTGCCCGGTTCCGCACTGACCCGTCCCGCACTGGCCGACAACGCGATACGCTCTTTCGATGCGTCGGGAAGTATTGTCATTCAGATGCCAGATAACGGCGCGAAGATCATTCGGATCGGAGCGGCACAGAAGACAGCCTCCCGTTCGGCACAGCGCATCAAAGTGATTTCTGGACCGCAAGATCGCGCCGTCGCCCATATCGTCGCCAAACCCAACAGCGATTGCGAAAGTGCAGTCGTACGACAGGGGCGCTCTTTCATGTATGGAATCGATCGTGGAGAAACGCCGGTTCTCGACCATGCAGGTTGCAGCTATCAATAGGCTTCGTTCAACGCCCGGTCATTGAGCGGAATTCCAGAACGTTTTCGTCGACCAGTATCGGCAAGGCGGTGCGGACACAGTTGCGTCCGCCCTTCTTCGCTTCATACAGCGCACCATCTGCACGTTTGTAGAGATCGGAAAACACATCGTCGAATTCCATTTCCGCGACCCCGAAGCTCACAGTGAATTCGGTCTCCCCGTTCTTGCCGGGGATATGGATATCATGGCAGGCAAGCCGGGCCTTGTCGGCAAATCGCCATGCGGATTGAATCGTGTTTCCCGGCAGGATGACTGCGAATTCCTCACCGCCTATGCGCGCGGCAATCCCGCCCTTGGCGTTGGCCGCCTTACGCAGTTCGGCAGAGAAAGCGGCAATGACGCGATCCCCCAACGCATGACCATGCGTGTCGTTGATTATCTTGAAGTGATCGATGTCGCACAAAACGAGCGACAGGGCCTGTCGCATGCGTTTCGATTTTTCGATTGCAGCTTCCGCACGAAACTCGAAGCCGCGTCGGTTGAGCAGCGCCGAAAGCTGGTCCGTTTCCGAGCGGATCAGCATATTGGTGATCAGCTCCCGCATCAGGCTCAAAAGCAGAAGCAATCCGCCTGCAACGGAAAGAGCAGCCCCCATCGACTGCGAAAACATCGCATAGGTCGTATCGATATAGTCAGCCGGTTCAGCACCTGTGCCTCCCGACAGCGCGGCGACGACGGGCTTGAACAGAAAATGCACGGCGCTGATGCCGAACAGCACCGCCATCAAGGTGTCGATGCCGTTGCGGTCCACCCGCAGGATCACCCACACCGCAAGCATGAGCATGAGGAAGTAGGGCGTCTGGTAAAGCAGCATGCCGATCATCTGGCTGCGGGCAATGTCATATATGCCGTAGACCATGGCAAGGGACGTAATGGTCAGCGAGCCGAGCGCAATCCACGGCACCGGTCGGGCATACATTCGAGCCAGACCGACGACCAGACAGGACAATGTCAGGTAATAGGTTGTGAAGGCGAGCATATAACCGAGACGGGGATTGGGAATGGAAGGCATGGCGAGCTCTGTCAGGAAGTAGAGCATGGCAAAGATGAAGCCGAAGGCGAAGACGGGTGCTGCAGCATTGTCCCGCGCATAAACGGCTATGCCGAGAAATGCAAAAGCAAACAGACCGGAAACGGTCATGTTGATCAGGAGGATAAAGTCGGCCCCATTCATCAATGTTCTTCCCCGTGCCGGCGCTCAAAAGCCTCTCGACGCCAGCCACCCCCAATTCTCCTTACAATCAAAGCGTGAAAAAGCTGCTAATACACAGTCAAAGAAAAACCGCCGGGATGAACCGGCGGTCTGATCTTTTCGGAAGCGTCTCAAAAACACTTCAATGAGCGCATGTCCCCAAAAGGTGGAAACCGGTTTTGGGATTAAGACATGCAAAAAACAAAGAGACGGAGCGGTTCCAACGACTCCGTTTTACCCGGAACCGCCCTGCAGTCGTCCGTGTGAAACCTCAGTTCCACTCGCGAATGTCGACGAAATGTCCGGCAATCGCAGCAGCGGCAGCCATGGCTGGCGATACGAGATGCGTGCGGCCCTTGAAGCCCTGACGACCTTCGAAATTGCGGTTCGAGGTCGAAGCGCAACGTTCACCCGGCTTCAGACGGTCGTCGTTCATGGCAAGGCACATGGAGCAGCCCGGCTCGCGCCAGTCAAAACCGGCTTCGATGAAGATCTTGTCGAGACCTTCGGCTTCCGCCTGTTCCTTCACCAGACCAGAACCCGGCACGATCATGGCATTGACGCCAGCAGCAACCTTCTTGCCTTCAGCCATGCGTGCCGCGTCGCGCAGATCTTCGATGCGGCCATTGGTGCAAGAGCCGATGAAGACGCGGTCGATCTTGATGTCGGTCATCTTGGTGCCCGGCTTCAAGCCCATATAGTCGAGCGCGCGCCACTTCGAAGCACGCTTGGTTTCGTCCTTGATCTCGTCCGGGTTAGGAACGATGTCAGTGACGAATACGACGTCTTCAGGCGATGAGCCCCAGGAAACGACTGGCGAAATCTTGGCGGCGTCCAGTTCGACGATCTTGTCGAAATGTGCACCCTCGTCCGAATGCAGCGTCTTCCAGTAGGAAACCGCCTGTTCCAGCGCTTCGCCCTTCGGTGCACGTGGCTTTCCCTGCACATAGGCGAAAGTCGTTTCGTCCGGTGCGATCAGGCCAGCGCGCGCGCCGCCTTCGATCGACATGTTGCAGACGGTCATACGACCTTCCATCGACAGGGAGCGAATGGCGCTGCCTGCATATTCGATCACGTAACCGGTGCCGCCTGCAGTGCCGATTTCGCCGATGATGGCAAGCGTAATATCCTTGGCGGTGACGCCTGCAGCCAATTCGCCCTCAACACGCACCAGCATGTTCTTGGCTTTTTTCTGGATCAGTGTCTGCGTTGCAAGCACATGCTCGACTTCCGAAGTACCGATACCGTGCGCAAGCGAGCCGAAAGCGCCGTGCGTCGAGGTATGGCTGTCACCACAAACGATGGTCATGCCCGGCAGGGTGAAGCCCTGCTCTGGTCCGACGATGTGCACAACACCCTGACGGCGATCACGTTCGGAATAATATTCGACGTTGAAATCCGCGGCATTCTTGGCCAGAGCCTCAACCTGAATGCGGCTTTCCTCGTTCTTGATGCCGTTGATGCGGTCTGGTGACGTCGGAACATTATGGTCGACAACAGCCAGCGTTTTCTCGGGATGGCGCACCTTGCGGCCTGCCATGCGCAAGCCTTCGAAAGCTTGCGGGCTGGTCACTTCGTGCACAAGATGGCGATCAATATAAAGGAGGCAGGTACCATCTTCCTGCTGATCCACTACATGGTCGTCCCAGATCTTGTCATAAAGTGTACGCGGCGCGCTCATTGCGAGAGTTCCTTTGAATAGTTCTTAACTTTGGCTGTCATATGCACCCGCCGCCGCAATTCGTCAAGAAACACAAACCGCAACAGGGTGTCGCAGTAACAATCTTGCGGAATATTGGCAGAATTATGCGATATGTTACGCAGGCTTTTGGCTTTTGCAAATAAAAAAGGCGACCCAAAGGCCGCCTTTTTCAAACAGAATGCCCTGAAGCTTATTCAGCGGCAGCCTTGGCACCTTCGGCCTTGGCGGCGGCAGCCTTGTCGGCTTCGCGCTCAGCCTTGGTGCGGTTGTCTTTCTTTTCAGCAATACGAGCAGCCTTACCGGTAAGGCCACGCAGGTAGTAAAGCTTGGCGCGACGAACCTTGCCGCGGCGAACCAGCTCAACGCCTTCAACGATCGGCGAGTAAACCGGGAATACGCGCTCTACGCCTTCGCCGTAAGAAATCTTGCGAACGGTGAAATTTTCGTTGAGGCCAGCACCGGAACGGGCAATGCACACGCCTTCATAGGCCTGCACGCGGGTACGCGTACCTTCGGTAACGCGAACCTGAACGCGAACCGTATCGCCCGGCTGGAAATCTGGAAGCTTGCGCTTTTCTTCGATCTTTGCTGCCTGTTCGGCTTCAAGCTGACGAATGATATCGGTCATCGTCTGACTCCTTCTTTGTTCTTCTCAAACAGTCAGAGCGCCCTGCACTTGCCGCCAAGCAATCCTTGGCCTTGCGACTATGCCTGAAATACCAGGCAGGAGCGGTACACCATCTATTGGTTTACGGACGTCGCGGGCTTTGCCCGAACGAGATATTACAATGTCGGTTTTCCCGAACTGACGGGCCAATACAGCATCCCGGAGGATTTGTCACGCCCTGTCATAAATTTTCATAGCCAGCAGCGCGGGACTGTGCCAGAGTTATTGTTAACAATAATGATTCAATTGTAAACAACTTTAAAAGACAATGCTAAAATGGGGACACTATGACAATCAAGAATCCATCACCCTCATTGTATAATGAGGATCTGGCACCAGCCGAAGAGCGTAAATGGGGCGCATTCAGTATTTTCAACGTCTGGACATCAGACGTTCATAGTCTCTGGGGCTATTATCTTGCCGCAAGTCTGTTTCTCCTGTGCGGCAGCTTCCTGAACTTTGTTCTGGCCATCGGCGCGGGGTCACTGGTCATCTTTTTCCTGATGAGCCTGGTCGGCAATGCCGGTGTGCGAACCGGCGTACCTTTCCCGGTACTGGCGCGTGCATCTTTCGGCACATTCGGAGCCAATTTTCCCGCACTCGTGCGCGGCGTCGTCGCCTGTTTCTGGTATGGCGCACAGACAGCCGCAGCCTCCGGCGCGCTCGTCGCGCTGCTTATTCGCAACGAAAGCATGCTGTCCTTTCACCAGAACAGCCATCTTCTCGGCCACTCGACGCTGGAAGTTATCTGCTACGTCCTGGTTTGGGCGGCACAGCTTCTCATCATCCAGCGCGGCATGGAAACCGTACGCAAGTTTCAGGATTGGGCGGGCCCGGCCGTCTGGATCATGATGCTCATCCTGGCTGTTTATCTGGTCATCAAAGCCGGCACCTTCTCCTTCGGCAGCGAAATCCCGCGCGATGTACTGCTTGAGAAAACGAGGGATGCGGGTGTCATGGGCGAGCCAGGGTCCTTTGCAGCGCTCGCGGCTGTTGCGGCCACCTGGATCACCTATTTCGCGGCGCTCTATCTGAACTTCTGCGACTTCTCACGTTATGCCAAGGATGAAGCATCCCTGCGGCGCGGCAACCTGTGGGGTCTGCCGATCAACCTCATGGCCTTCTGCCTTGTTGCGGGCGTCACCACCACCGCAGCCTTCACTGTTTACGGCGAAGTTCTTCTGCACCCTGACCAGATTTCGGCAAAATTCGATAGCTGGTTTCTCGCACTTCTGGCTGCACTGACCTTTACCGTCGCAACACTCGGCATCAATGTGGTCGCGAATTTCGTTTCGGCCGCGTTCGACTTCTCGAATACCTTCCCGCAGAAAGTCTCGTTCAAGCGGGGCGGAGTCGTTGCAGCACTGATCGCACTGCTTCTCTACCCGTTCGCACCATGGGAAACGGGTGCCGCGCATTTCGTCAACTTCCTCGGCTCCACCATGGGTCCAATCTTCGGAATCATGATGGTTGACTACTACCTGCTCCGTCGCGGCGAACTGAACGTGGCCGATCTATATCAGGAAAACGGTGAATTCCGGTTCCAGAACGGCTGGCACGTCAAGGCTTTCATCGCCTTTGCAATCGGCGCATTGTTCTCGTCCATCCTGCCGATGACCACCAATCTCCTGCCGTCCTGGTGGGCAACCTATGGCTGGTTCTTCGGTGTAGCGATTGGCGGCGGCGTCTATTTTGTGCTCCGCAGATCGCAAAGAGAACTTCGCAGACCCGCAAATCAGCATTCTGCCTGACAATAGCAAACAAAAATGCCCGGCATCTGCCGGGCATTTTTCATTTACCGGCCAATCCGGCCAAGATGCGTATCCTGAAACCCTGATCCATATTTGAGACCGAAGCCAAGCGCCCGATCAACACCGATATGCACAGCCCAGATCAGTGCCATGGCGATGCAGATTTGCCAGTTCATCGCCCAACCCAGCACTGCGAGAAGTACAACGCCGATCCAGCTATGAGCTACATTATAGATAACTGCACCTGTGCGTGGACCTTTGAGATAACCTAGGAACGAAAGATCAGGTGCCAGAATGAATATCGCGAAAAGCCACCAGCTTGAGCCACTGACCCAATAAGCACCCAATGCCAGCAAAGCGAGAGACAGACTTTCGAGCCGCTGGATCAGGTTCATTTGTGTTTGCCCTCGCAATAGGCTTCCCAAAGATCGGGACGCCGTTCCTTCGTAATCCGCTCGGCTTGCTCATGCCGCCATTTATCGATGGCGCCATGATTTCCGGAGGTCAGGATTTCTGGAATCGACCGTCCCTCCCAAATCTGCGGACGAGTATAATGCGGATGTTCGAGCAGCCCGGTCTCGAAACTTTCCGTCTCGCCGGATTCTCGATTACCCATCACACCCGGCAGAAGCCGCACGATGGCGTCCAGCAGAACGATTGCGGCAGTTTCTCCACCCGACAGGATGTAATCGCCGATTGATACTTCCTCGAGATTGCGCGCTTCGATGACACGCTCGTCCACGCCCTCGAAACGGCCGCAAAGAATGATCGCACCCGGTCCGTCCGCCAGTTCGCGCACGCGTGTCTGCGTCAGCGGCTTCCCGCGCGGGCTCATCAACAGCATCGGACGACGATCGTCGGCAACCGAATCCAGGGCACGGGCAATAACATCGGGCTTCATCACCATGCCAGCCCCGCCACCGGAGGGCGTATCGTCCACCATACGGTGCCGCCCTTCCGCAAAATCGCGAATCTGCACCGCATCGAGCTGCCATTTGCCCTCGCCGAGCGCCTTGCCTGCAAGGGAGGTACCGAGCGGTCCGGGAAACATTTCAGGATAAAGCGTCAGCACGGATGCATGAAAGAAACCGGGCTCAAAGAAATCAGCTTCGTCATCCACCTTGGAAACTTCGGTCATGACTTCTTCGGCTTTTTCTTTTCATTTTGCGGACGCTCATCCTCATCGTCGGCGATCAGTCCAGCGGCATAGGGCTCGACCAGCAAAGTGCCCTTGTCCAGATCGATTTCCGGTACGGCTGCTTCCGTGAAAGGGATAAGCATCGGGCGTTTGCCCTTTTCGCTGAGTTCGATGAGGTCGCCGCCACCGAAATCGAACAGGGCGCTCACCACGCCATAGGTCTTGCCTTCAGCATCGACTGCCAGCAAGCCGATCAGGTCGGTCTGGAAGAACTCGTCTTCATCCAGTTCGTCATCCGGTAGCTGGGCACGATCTATGAAAAGTTCCGTTCCGTTCAGTGCCTCGGCGGCATTGCGGTCGTTGATGCCCTTGAAGCGCACCACCACAACCGTCTTGGCAGGGCGCGCTTCCAGAACTTCATAGCTCTTGCCCTGTTCATCATAGAGCAGACCATATTCGGCGATCGCCAGCGGATCGCCGGTAAAGGTCTTCACTCGCACTTCGCCGCGCGTGCCATGAGCGGCACCGATGACGGCGAGCTGGATCGGGTTTTCTGGACGCGGCATTGCCAACCTTGTTTCTGCTGCTCGGATAGGATTATTTTTCGTTCAATAACCCTTTCGTCAGCCCTTTTCACGTCAATTCGTAAGAATAGTGCTTTTCATCTCGCGGACAACCAGCCGGTAACCTATCGCTGGCAAACTGCCCTTCCATCCAGAGTGAGCAACCGGCTTGACCATGACGACGAACAGCGAATTTCTGATCCCTGCCCGCGCCGACCTTGCAGCGGCACGTGAAGAATGGCTGAAGACGCTGAAAGATGCGCGCCGCCTGTCGGAAAATACGCTTGAAGCCTATGAGCGCGACACACGTCAGTTCCTCAATTTTCTGACTGGCCATCTAGGAGAGCCGCCATCGCTGAAAGATGTCGGCAATCTGCGCATTGCCGATCTGCGTTCCTTTCTGGCCAGCCGTCGCAATGAAGGCGTCGGTGCCAGGACGCTGGGGCGCGGTCTTGCCGGTGTGCGCTCGCTTCTGCGTCATCTGGAAAAGCGCGGCCTTGCCAATGCAGCGGGCGTAAGCGCCATGCGCGCACCACGTCAGCCGAAATCACTGCCGAAGCCGCTGACAGCCGAAGACGCCCGGCGCGTGGTTGCCGCCGACGGGCAGATGGCGGAGGAGCCGTGGATCGCCGCGCGCAACGCCGCCGTTCTGACCTTGCTCTACGGCTGCGGTCTGCGCATTTCCGAAGCACTCGGTCTGATGGGGGATGCATTATCCGACAGCACCGCCCGTTCGATCCCCATTACAGGTAAGGGCAACAAAGCCCGCCTCGTGCCGTTGCTACCCATCGTGCATCGCGCCGTCGCCCAATATCGAGCGCTTTGCCCATTCGATCTTTCCGCCGACAAGCCGCTTTTTCGTGGTGCCAAGGGCGGCGTGCTGCATGCCGCGATCATCCAGCGCGAAATGCAGAAACTACGCGCTGGCCTCGGCTTGCCCGACAGCGCGACACCGCATGCGCTGCGCCATTCCTTCGCCACCCACCTTCTGGGGCGGGGGGGCGATCTCAGAACGATCCAGGAGCTGCTTGGCCATGCAAGCCTCTCGACCACACAGGTCTATACCGGCGTGGACACCGAGCGGCTGCTGGAAGTCTATGACAAAGCGCATCCCCGGGCTTAACCGGCTTGAGAAGTCGCTGGCATCGGCAAAAACCACCCCTATATTACTCTCATGAAAAAGCTGCTTCTCGTTCTTCTCTATGCCTGCCTGGCAGGCGCAACTTCTGCCCGCGCCGACGATGTGCCTGCCACTTGCGCTGTGCACGGCGTCAATCTCATCGACGGGCTGGAGACCAAGGACCCGGCAAGCTGGGAGGAATTGCAGCGCGCAGCCGACGCTGTGCCCAATCGCAGGGGGCTTCTCTGGAAGATCGACAAAGACGGCGGCGCCCCCTCCTATCTCTTCGGCACGATCCATCTTTCCGATCCGCGCGTCCTGACATTGCCGAAAGCTGCCAATGAGGCCTATCGGTCAGCAAGCACCGTCGTCATCGAAACGACGGATATTCTGGACCCAAAGGCTTTCCTGCGTCTCAAGCTTGAACAGCCCGACCTGCTGCTCTTCACTGACGGCAGCACTCTGAAGTCGCATATTCCACCCGAGCGACGCGCGGAGATCGAGCAGAAGCTTGCAGAACGCGGTATCGTTCTCGACGCAGTTGCGAAAATGAAGCCGTGGGTGCTGACCAGCCTGCTCGCACTTCCCAAATGCGAGAGGGAGCGCAAAAGCGAAGGCGAAAAATCACTTGATGAACGGCTGGCTCTCGATGCACAGGCCGAGGGCCGCAATGTTTTGGGGCTGGAAAGCGCTGCAGAACAACTGGTGGCGATGAACCGGATGCCGCTTGACTTCCATCTCCGCAATCTGGTGGCTACCGTCGACTATGGCGACAAGGTCGAGGATGCCATGGAGACCACGACTGCGCTCTACCTGAAGGGCGAGATTGGCTTAATCATGCCGTTGCTCCGGAAAATCGTTCCAGACAGCCTTTCCGAAGAGGATTACGAGCTATTTCTGAAATATCTCATTTTCGACCGCAATCAGGTCATGGCAGATCGTGCCGTTCCGATCATCGACAAGGGAAATGCGTTTATTGCTGTCGGTGCACTCCATCTGCCAGGCAAGGATGGGATAGTCGAATTGCTACGTGCAAAAGGCTATCGGGTGACCCCGCTATAGAAGTATATGCCTGAATATTTCTAACCGGCTTTCAGATCGGTGATGCTGTTTTCAATAGCAGTAATATTGAGTTCAAGTTCGGCAATCTGTCTCAGTATGGATTTTCCCGGCAGCGCTTCTTCCCTGGCCGCTTCATCCAGAAGCTTGAACTGTTCATCGCGCAAAAGCGATGAGAGCTTTTCGAAGCGCTCGATGGTTTTCAGGTTTTCTTTCGACGGCATTAAGTCGTTCCTCAAATTTCGGCGTCGTTTCTGATCGCTTGCAACGATCCGCTTTATCAATGGTTTACAGTGATAAGGCCCGGATAGCCAGTTGATCGAACATAATTCCGATCATCAGACCGCTTCAATGATTGAATATACATAGCGATGCGCAGTTTCTCTCGGGTTAACAACACCTTCGCCTACCGCCCTGGCATAGCGATTAGCCCATGTTCCTTCTTATATTAGCCACTTCGGAACTATTCGCTCGTTTTCGCATTGATATACACCGAGTTTGTTATCGCAATGCAGGGCAACACGTAGAGGAGTGGTCGGAGCGCATACTGGCTCATGAATGACCGCTGATACCCGGCAACTATCGCTTCCCAACTATCACCTTGATGATGGAAGGGACCACTGGAGGAACCCGTTATGGTTGATCCCCTTGATCCGCGAAACAGTGATCCCCGCACGACGACTGATCCGCGCCTGTCTGACCCGTCTAGCCAGTCGGGAATGCCGACGCCTCCACCCCAACGCGGCGGAAGCGGCTATCTGCTCGGCGCAGTGCTTTTGGCAGCGATCATTATCCTCGCTTACTTCTTCTACCGGAATGGCAGTGGAACGGATACTGCGGCTCCGCCTCCCCCACCACCGGCGACCCAGAGCGAACCTGCAACACCGGCTCCAGCTCCTGCTAACCCGCCAGCGCAGAATTAGGCATCAAAAAAGGCCCACATCAGCGGGCCTTTTTATAATTATATGATCGCAGCCGATTACATATGGATCGGCTTGGCGAAGGTCGCCAGAGCGGATTCACGCACGGCTTCCGACATGGTCGGATGGGCATGGCAGGTGCGAGCCAGATCTTCCGACGAACCGCCAAACTCCATCAGGACGGCCAGTTCATGGATCATTTCACCGGCATTGTAACCGAGGATATGCGCACCCAGAACGCGGTCCGTCGCCTTGTCGGCGAGGATCTTCACGAAACCATCGGTATGGAGCATGGCACGTGCACGACCATTGGCCGTGAACGGGAACTTGCCGACCTTATATTCAATGCCAGCGGCCTTCAGTTCTTCTTCAGTCTTGCCGACCGAAGCGACTTCCGGCTGCGTGTAGACGACGCTCGGAATGACATCGAAATTCACATGACCGGCCTGACCGGCAATGATTTCGGCAACAGCAATGCCTTCGTCTTCGGCCTTGTGCGCCAGCATCGGACCCTGCACCACGTCGCCGATGGCGTAGATGCCCTCGACATTGGTGCGCCAGTGATCGTCGATCGCAACGCGGCCACGATCATCGACATTCACGCCGGCTTCCTGAAGGCCGAGACCGTCCGTATAAGGACGGCGACCGGTCGCGATCAGAACCGTATCGGCTTCAAGCGTTTCAGCCGCGCCACCCTTGACCGGTTCGAAGGTTACTTTTGCGCCCTTGCCAGCCTTTTCCACGCCGGTCACCTTCGCGCCAAGCTTGAAGGCAATGCCCTGCTTTTCGAGCAGGCGCTGGAACTGCTTGGAAACTTCGCCGTCCATCTGGCCAAGCACCTTGTCGAGATATTCGACAACCGTAACCTTCGCACCAAGACGCGCCCAGACGGAACCAAGCTCCAGACCGATCACACCGCCGCCGACAACGATCAGGCTGCCCGGAACCTTGTCGAACGAAAGCGCACCGGTCGAAGACACGATGACCTTCTCGTCAATATCGACCTTGACGCCCGGAATGCCCGCGACATCAGAACCGGTAGCAATGATGATGTTCTTTGCTTCGATCTCCTCGACCTTGCCGTCTTCGGCAGTCACGGAAACCTTGCCCTTGCCAACGATCTTGCCGGTACCGATGAAGGCTGTGATCTTGTTCTTCTTGAACAGGAATTCAACACCCGTGACATTGGCCTTCACGGTTGTGTCCTTGTGCGCCAGCATCTTTCCCAGATTGAGCTTCGGCGTCACTTCCACGCCGAGCGTGTCGAAGGAATGACCGGCTTCTGCAAAGACTTCCGACGCATGCAGAAGCGCCTTGGAAGGAATGCAGCCGATATTCAGGCAGGTGCCACCGAAGGTCTTGCGCTTCTCCACAACAGCAACGGAAAGACCAAGCTGTGCAGCCTTGATCGCGGCGACATAACCGCCGGGGCCCGTACCGATGACAACCACATCGTATGACATTGAACTATCCTTCTTCAGTCTGTCCTGAACGTTTTTCGAACGCCCCGTCCATCCGGGCCCGTTCCTTCATTCGAAATTATTCACATACAATCAGTGCCTGCGGGCTACCGATCATTCCTCGTCTGGTGAGCATCCCTGAAAACGGAATGCTTCCCACTGAAGCGGCTTTTCGGGTTTTGCCGCTCCAAAATCATAACCATCGAGCGCCGTCACCAGATCGGGCAGCAGGATCGCCTGGGCCGCCGGTTCTTCCGCCTTGGGCAGGACATCGGCTTCTGCGCCTTCCTTCAGCGAATAGATGACGCTCTGCCAGATGCTGCAATCGTCGAGATCTTCCGGGTTGGAACCGTCGCCCTTGCAGTTGAAGGTCAGCAACGCATAGGGACGCGCCACGCCTTCTTCCGGCCAGATTACCATGCCGCTCAGCTTGAATTCAGGCTTGTCATTGGCGGTAATGGTGAACTCATTCGTCGGTGCTGGCGACATTTTCAGGTCGTTCGGCTGCTCGGGGCGGAAGGTCAGCGTATAGGCATCATCGCGATCACGATAAATCGCCCGGTTCTGCGTGCAAGCCGCCTGAACCGCGGTCGAGAACACGGTGAGCGCAAGCACCGAAACGGCGGCAGTCCTGAAAAGCTTGTTTGCAGCGTGCATCTGTCGGTTCTCCCTGAATGTTCCGGTTGAGTGTTTCCGGCAGCGAATCGAGATTCAGCGAAACTGAACCTGTTGCTTCTTACATAGCCTTTTCGGTGGCAAGTTTAAGTCCCAGCGCGATGAAGACAACACCGCTGGTCCGATCGATCCATTTCGAGGCACGCGAGAAGGCGGCGCGCATCTTCGGCGTCGTCATGAAAAGGCTGACGCCGACGAACCATGAGATCAGCGCGGTCGCCATCACGACCCCATAGCCAAGCTTCACCTCGGTCGGTGTATGGGCGTGAACGACCGTCGAAAAGATCGACAGAAAGAAGAACACAGCTTTTGGATTGAGCGCATTGGCGGCAAAGCCGAGGCCGAACGCCTTGGCGAAGCTCTGCGGCTTGCGCGGTTCCTTCGGTGCCGCTTCCACATCGATCTTCGTCGTTCCAGCGCGCAACGCCTTGATGCCGATATAGACCAGATAGGCCACGCCGCACCATTTGACGATATTGAACAGATAGATCGACTTGGAAATGATGAGCCCGAGACCCAAAACCGTATAGGTGACATGCATCATCAGGGCGGCGCCAATGCCGAAGCTCGTGATGATCGCCTCGCGACGGCCATGCAGCAGTGACTGCCGGATAACCATGGCGAGATCGGCGCCAGGGGAAACGATGGCAAAGACGAAAATCGCCATCAGGGATGCAAGTTCGAACAGATAGGGATGCATCGCGTTTCCTTCATTGCGCGTTTTTCACGCGCAGGCTGTCATCACAGAACCAAAGCCAGAAGCATGATACCGAGCCCCACCAGACTAATGAGCCAGACGAAGGAACGGAAATAGGGAATGCCCGCCAGATAAAGCGGGATATAGACGATGCGACCGAAAAACCAGAGCCACGCCCCGAGAATACCCCATCCGGACGGGTCGCCTTTCAGCACGAGCGCCAGCGCCAGAGCGATGAAAGCCGGATAGGTCTCGCGGAAATTGGCGGAGGCTCGCTCCGCGCGACCGGCAAATTTGCCGGAGGGTTTCAAACCCTCGTCGCGCGGACCGGCATTCCATTGAGAGCCGAGTTCCTTTGTTGCCGCAAAGCCCTGCAGGAGGATATGAACCATCAGCAGGACGACGCTCAAGCCGACCAGCGGCAGAAACGGGGATGCGGAGAAGATGCCCGGCTCCATCGTTCGCCCTTAGAGATCGAGAACCAGACGTTCCGGATCTTCGAGGCTTTCCTTGACGCGCACGAGGAAAGTCACGGCTTCCTTGCCGTCCACGATGCGGTGATCGTAGGACAGGGCAAGATACATCATCGGGCGGATCACGATCTGACCGCCGACGACAACCGGACGTTCCTGGATCTTGTGCATGCCGAGGATACCGGACTGCGGCGCGTTCAGGATTGGCGAGGACATCAGCGAACCGTACACGCCGCCATTGGTGATGGTGAACGTGCCGCCCTGCATGTCGGCGACCGAAAGCGTACCGTCACGCGCTGCCTTGGCAAGACGTCCCAGTTCCTTTTCAACGCCAGCAATCGAAAGCTGGTCGGCATCACGGATGACCGGAACCACAAGGCCCTTGTCCGTACCGACGGCCATGCCGACATGGGCGAAATTCTTGTAGATGATGTCAGTGCCGTCGATCTCGGCGTTGACCGCCGGGATTTCCTTCAGCGCATGGGTCACGGCCTTGGTGAAAAAGCCCATGAAGCCAAGCTTCACGCCATGCTTCTTCTCGAAGACGTCCTTGTACTTGGTGCGCAGTTCCATGACCGCAGACATGTCGACTTCGTTATAGGTCGTCAGCATGGCGGCAGTGTTCTGCGCATCCTTCAGACGCTTGGCGATCGTCTGGCGCAGGCGGGTCATCTTCACGCGTTCTTCGCGCGATGCGTCATCAGCCGACGATGCCGGACGGGCAGCAGCCGGTGTGGCCGGAGCCGGAACAGCCGAAACGCCCCCAGAAACACCCTTGGCGATGGCGTCGAGCACATCACCCTTCAGCACCTGGCCGCGCTTGCCGGAACCTTCGACCTGATCGGCGGAGAGGTTGTTTTCTGAAAGCAGCTTGGAAGCGGCAGGAGCCGGCTGCATGGCCGGGCCCGACGAAGCCGAGGCGACAGGTGCCGCAGCAGGAGCGGCGGCAGCAGGCTTGGCTTCTTCCTTCTTCGCAGCAGGGGCCGCAGCGACGGCAGAGCCATCGGTGGAAATCTGGCCGAGAAGCGCATTGACCTCGACCGTGTCGCCTTCCTTGGCCGTGATTTCAGCCAGAACGCCCGCAGCAGCAGCCGGAACTTCCACTGTCACCTTATCGGTTTCCAGTTCCACCAGCGGTTCGTCGACAGCGATGGCGTCGCCGACCTTCTTGAACCATTTTCCGATGGTTGCCTCAGTAACGGACTCCCCAAGCGTGGGAACGCGAATTTCGGTGGCCATGGTTTCTTCTTCCGTTGATCTTCAAACTTTAGATTCTGTGTTCAATTCAGCTTGAGGCAGTTTCGAAAAACTGCTCCAAAACTCTAACCCGGATCAGTTACCGAGCGCATCCTCAAGGAAAGCGGCGAGCTGTGCAAGATGCTTCGACATCAGACCCGTTGCAGGCGATGCTGCGGCCGGACGGCCCGCATAGCGCACGCGCTGATGCTTGGCGTCGATATGAGCCAGCACCCATTCCAGATACGGGTCGATGAACGACCATGCACCCATGTTCTTCGGCTCTTCCTGGCACCAGACCATTTCCGCATGGCGGAAGCGTGACAGCTCGTTGATGAGCGCCTTGGCCGGGAATGGATAAAGCTGTTCGACACGCAGCAGGTAGACGTCATCGATGCCGCGCTTTTCACGCTCTTCGTAGAGATCGTAATAGACCTTGCCCGAGCAGAGTACGACGCGACGGATCTTTGCATCCTTCTGGAGCTTGATGCCTTCGTCCTTGTTGTATTGCGCATCATCCCACAGCAGGCGGTGGAACGAGGATTCGCCCGACATTTCGGCCAAGGTCGAAATGGCGCGCTTGTGGCGCAGCAGCGACTTCGGCGTCATCATGATGAGCGGCTTGCGGAAGTCGCGCTTCATCTGGCGGCGCAGAATATGGAAGTAGTTGGCTGGCGTCGTGACGTTTGCCACCTGCATGTTGTCTTCGGCGCAGAGCTGGAGATAACGCTCCAGACGAGCCGAGGAGTGTTCTGGACCCTGACCTTCATAGCCGTGCGGCAGAAGGCAGACCAGACCGGACATGCGCAGCCACTTGCGTTCGCCCGACGAGATGAACTGGTCGAACACGACCTGCGCACCGTTGGCGAAATCGCCGAACTGGGCTTCCCACAGAACCAGCGCACGCGGTTCGGACAGCGAATAGCCGTACTCGTAGCCGAGAACCGCTTCTTCCGAGAGCATCGAATTGATGACCTCGTAAATCGCCTGGCCCTTCTGGATATTGTTGAGCGGGATGTAGCGGTTCTGGGTCTCCTGATCGTAGAGAACCGTATGGCGCTGCGAGAAGGTGCCGCGCTCGACATCCTGACCCGAGAAACGGATCGGATTGCCTTCCGCGACCAGCGAACCGAAAGCAAGCGCTTCTGCCGTTGCCCAGTCAATGCCTTCGCCCGTTTCCATCATCTTGGCACGGTTGTCGAGGAAGCGCTGGATCGTGCGATGGACGTGGAAGTCCTTCGGCACTTCAACCAGCTTCTTGCCGATTTCCTTCAGCGTCTTCACCGGCACGGCGGTCTTGCCGCGGCGTTGTTCGTCGGCGTTGTCTGCGGTACGCAGGCCAGCCCACGCACCGTCCAGCCAGTCGGCCTTGTTCGGCTTGTAGCTCTGTCCGGCGTCGAATTCGGTTTCCAGATTTTCGCGCCACTGCGCTTTCATCTGGTCGATTTCTTCCTGCTTGATCAGACCTTCCGCAATCAGCTTGTCGCTATAGAGCTGAACCGTCGTCTTGTGCGCACGGATCGCCTTGTACATCAGCGGCTGGGTGAAAGACGGCTCATCGCCCTCGTTGTGACCGAAGCGGCGATAGCAGAACATGTCGATGACCACCGGCTTGTGGAAGGTCATGCGGAACTCGGTCGCAACCTTGGCGGCAAACACCACGGCTTCCGGATCGTCGCCATTGACGTGGAAGATCGGCGCTTCGATCATCTTCGCCACATCCGACGGATAAGGCGACGAACGCGAGAAGGCCGGATTGGTGGTGAAACCGATCTGGTTGTTGATGATGAAGTGAACCGTACCGGCAACGCGGTGCCCCTTCAGACCGGAAAGACCGAGGCACTCGGCCACGACACCCTGACCGGCAAAGGCAGCATCGCCATGCAGGAGCAGCGGCAAAACCTTGGCGCGCGTTGCGAGCGGAACCATGTCGTCACGGGTGCGACCGGCCAGCAGATCCTGCTTGGCGCGGGCCTTGCCCATCACGACCGGGTTGACGATTTCCAGATGCGACGGGTTGGCGGTCAGCGACAGGTGGACCTTGTTGCCGTCGAATTCACGATCCGACGAAGCGCCCAGATGGTACTTCACGTCGCCCGAGCCTTCCACGTCGTCCGGCGCATAGGAGCCGCCCTTGAATTCGTGGAAGATAGCGCGATGCGGCTTGCCCATGACCTGGCTAAGCACGTTCAGACGGCCACGGTGGGCCATGCCGAAGATGATTTCCTTGACGCCCATGGCGCCGCCACGCTTGACGATCTGCTCAAGGGCCGGAATCAGCGATTCACCGCCATCGAGGCCGAAACGCTTGGTGCCCTTGTACTTGACGTCGATGAACTGCTCGAAGCCTTCCGCTTCGATCAGCTTCGACAGGATGGCCTTCTTGCCTTCCGGCGTGAAAGCAACCTTTTTGTCCGGACCTTCGATGCGTTCCTGAATCCAGGCCTTTTCAGCCGGATCGGAAATATGCATGAACTCGACGCCGATCGTGCCGCAATAGGTACGCTTCAGAATATCGAGCATTTCCGGCACGGTCGCATATTCGAGGCCGAGCACGTTGTCGATGAAGATCTTGCGGTTGTAGTCGGCTGGCGTGAAACCGTAGTTTTCCGGCTCCAGCTCATTATAGTCGTTCGGCTTCTCGGAGAGACCGAGCGGATCGAGATTGGCGTGCAGATGGCCACGCATGCGGTAGGCGCGGATCATCATGATGGCGCGAACGCTGTCGCGTGCAGCCTGCGTGATCTCTTCGCTGGTAAGGGCTGCGCCGGTCGCACCCTTCGCTTCGCCCTTTGCAGCCTTGCCTTTCAGCTTGTCGGTGACATGCTTTTCGACTTCAGCCCAGTTGCCATCGAGTGCCGAAACGAGTTCGCCATTGGCGGCAATCGGCCAGTTCTTTCTGGTCCAGCTTGCGCCCTGCGCATTCTTTTTCACATCGTCGGCATTGTCGCCCAGCTTCGCGAAGAAATCGCGCCACTGCGGATCGACCGAATTCGGATCGTCCTCATATTTGGCGTACAGCTCCTCGATATAGTCGGCATTGCCGCCATAGAGGAATGAGGTAAGGGCGAAAACGTCGTTGGCTTGTTCTTGCCTTGCCATAGCCTATCCGGAGCAACGCTCCGTCTCCTTGTCAGTGGCTCATCTTGCGCGGGCCGGAAGTTCGAAACTTCATCCCTCACGCCGCCGGGGAGGAACCGCTACAGACCCCGGCATGACTAAACTCTACGCGTCGGAACGGATATCCGTCCCTCTAATCCGGATCACATGACCCGTTGTTATGCTAAACCCGGCAGCGGCTTTCGCCGCCGCCGGGATATTCAGACCGATACGCGATCTCAGCCCTTGAGGACTTCGACCAGCGTCTTGCCGAGCTGCGCCGGCGACGGCGACACGCGAATGCCAGCCGATTCCATGGCAGCAATCTTGTCTTCCGCGCCGCCCTTGCCGCCGGAGATCACGGCGCCAGCATGGCCCATGGTGCGTCCGGCAGGAGCCGTACGGCCAGCGATGAAGCCAACCATCGGCTTCTTGCGACCGCGCTTGGCTTCGTCCTTGAGGAACTGAGCCGCATCTTCTTCAGCCGAACCGCCGATTTCACCGATCATGACGATCGACTTGGTTTCGTCGTCGGCCAGGAACATTTCCAGGACGTCGATGAACTCGGTGCCCTTGACCGGATCGCCGCCGATACCGACAGCGGTGGTCTGGCCGAGGCCCTCGTTCGAGGTCTGGAACACAGCTTCATAGGTAAGCGTGCCGGAGCGGGAAACAACACCCACCGAACCCTTCTTGAAGATATTGCCCGGCATGATGCCGATCTTGCACTCTTCAGGGGTCAGGATGCCAGGGCAGTTCGGTCCGAGCAGGCGCGACTTCGAGCGTTCCAGACGCTCCTTGACGCGAACCATGTCCATGACCGGAATGCCTTCGGTGATGCAGACGATGAACGGGATTTCAGCTTCAATCGCTTCGATGATCGCATCGGCGGCGCCTGCTGGCGGAACGTAGATCACGGATGCGTCAGCACCGGTGCGTTCCTTGCCTTCGGCAACGGTTGCGAAGATCGGAAGCTTTTCGCCCTTGGAGCCTTCCCAGGTTTCGCCACCCTTCTTCGGATGGATACCGCCAACCATCTGCGTGCCGTAGTAGGCAAGCGCCTGTTCGGTGTGGAAGGTACCGGTCTTGCCGGTCAGGCCCTGTACGAGAACCTTGGTGTCCTTGTTGACGAGAATGGACATGCCTTAATTCCCCTTCACTGCAGCGACGATCTTCTGCGCCGCATCGTCGAGATCGTCGGCCGAAATGACGTTCAGGCCGCTCTCGTTGATGATCTTCTTGCCGAGTTCGACATTGGTGCCTTCGAGACGGACAACCAGAGGAACCTTGAGGCCGACTTCCTTGACCGCAGCGATCACGCCTTCGGCAATGACGTCGCACTTCATGATGCCACCGAAGATGTTGACCAGAATGCCCTGGACAGCCGGGTCAGCGGTGATGATCTTGAACGCAGCCGTCACCTTCTCCTTGGAAGCGCCGCCACCAACATCGAGGAAGTTGGCAGGTTCTGCGCCATAGAGCTTGATGATGTCCATCGTTGCCATGGCAAGGCCCGCGCCGTTGACCATGCAGCCGATATTGCCGTCGAGAGCGACGTAAGCGAGGTCGTACTTGGAAGCTTCGATCTCTTTTTCGTCTTCTTCCGACAGGTCGCGCAGTTCCTGAATGTCAGGATGACGGAACAGCGCATTGCCATCGAACGATACCTTGGCGTCGAGAACGCGCACGCGGCCATCGGTCATGACGATCAGCGGGTTGATCTCGAGAAGGCTCATGTCCTTTTCGGTGAACGCCTTGTAGAGGATCGGGAACAGCTTGACGCCGTCTTCACGAGCCTGACCTTCAAGCTTCAGCGCGTCGGCGAGCTTGCTGGCGTCTTCGTCCGTCACACCCTTGGCCGGATCGATGGCAACGGTGACGATCTTTTCAGGGGTTTCTTCGGCAACGGCTTCGATATCCATGCCGCCTTCGGTCGAAACGACGAAAGCCGGACGGCCAACGGTGCGGTCGATCAGGATCGAGAGATAAAGCTCGCGAGCGATATCGGCACCGTCTTCGATGTAAAGGCGGTTGACCTGCTTGCCTGCAGGACCGGTCTGCTTGGTGACGAGCGTATGCCCAAGCATTTCCTTCGCATTGGCAACCACTTCCTCGACAGACTTGGCGAGGCGCACGCCGCCCTTTGCATCGGCTGGCAGTTCCTTGAACTTGCCCTTGCCGCGTCCGCCAGCATGGATCTGGCTCTTGACGACATAAAGCGGTCCGGGAAGCGTCTTTGCCCATTCTTCCGCCTGTTCGACGGAATAGACAGCCACACCATTGGCGATCGGAGCGCCGTAGGTGTGAAGCAGGCGCTTAGCCTGGTATTCGTGAATATTCATCTGGTTGTCCTCTGCGGATTCCCGGTCCGTTGCATATTGGGATTGAACGGAACCGGTACGGATTGACAGCCGGAAAAGGCCGGAGCCGCCCGCAGGCGACAATCCGGCCTTGTCTGGAATTTACTTCAGCGACGGAGCGATGCCGATGCAGGCTTCGCAAAGACCGGCGACAGATGCCACCGACTTGTCGAACTCGGCCTTTTCGTTCTTGTCGAGATCAATTTCAATGATGCGCTCGACGCCATTGGCGCCAATCACGGTCGGCACGCCGACATACATGTCCTTGACGCCATACTGGCCAGTCAACTGTGCTGCCACTGGCAGAACGCGCTTCTTGTCCTTGAGGTAGGATTCAGCCATCTGGATGGCCGATGCAGCCGGAGCGTAGAAAGCCGAACCGGTCTTGAGGAGACCGACGATTTCCGCGCCGCCGTCACGGGTGCGCTGGATGATCTTGTCTAGCTTGTCCTGGCTGGTCCAGCCCATCTTGACGAGGTCTGGCAGCGGGATGCCTGCAACGGTCGAGTAACGGGCCAGCGGAACCATGCTGTCGCCGTGGCCGCCCAGCACGAATGCCGTGACGTCTTCAACCGAAACGTTGAATTCTTCCGAGAGGAAATAACGGAAGCGGGCGCTGTCGAGAACGCCAGCCATGCCGACGACCTTGTGCGCCGGAAGACCGGAGAACTTCTGCAGCGCCCAGACCATGGCGTCCAATGGATTGGTGATGCAGATGACGAAAGCTTCAGGGGCATATTTCTTGATGCCCGCGCCTACCTGTTCCATCACCTTGAGGTTGATGCCCAGAAGGTCGTCGCGGCTCATGCCCGGCTTGCGCGGCACGCCTGCGGTCACGATGACAACGTCTGCGCCTTCGATTGCTGCGTAGTCGTTGGCGCCGGTGTATTTCGCATCAAAACCGTCAACCGGTGAAGATTCGGCGATATCCAGTCCCTTACCCTGCGGGATGCCTTCCGCAATGTCGAAAAGGACGACGTCGCCGAGTTCCTTCAGACCAGCCAGATGGGCGAGCGTGCCGCCGATCATGCCGGAGCCGATGAGGGCAATCTTGTTGCGTGCCATGATTGTTTCTTTCCTCACTTTTGATCCAGAAACGCATCAAGCCATCCGGAATCCTCGCCGGAAACGCTCAAGCGTTGGAACTGCGAGATAGGACTCTTTGGCGATAAACTCAACTCATTATTTTGCGACTAATGTTTTCAATCGGTTAGAATTAATGGTTCTTACGTAAACGTAAGATAATTTGTCAATATCAAGGCAAAACCACCCTCTCCTACCGCCGCGAACCATCCCCGGCGAAGCGGTGACGGAGCGACTGGCAAGCTGCCAATTCCAACAACGTTGTGCACCTGTTCAAAACCGGCCCCGATTTAAAACTGATGCAGTATCGAAAGTCCGGCACGAAAGTGCCACACCTTCCGCATGAATTGCGCGAGCAACATAGCCCACCGGGCTTATAAGTCCAGTCTGTGGCAGTCTGATGATAGGGCAGTTGATGTGCAGGCTGTTTATCCGGCCTTGCCGGGCGGCTCGGCCAGATAATCCGCGCTCTGCATCTCGAAGAGACGGGAAGCAGTGCGATCGAACTCGAAGGCCTCCGTACCCTTGCTGGCAAGATAGAGCTTTTCCGGCTGGGCTTCTGCGGAAATGAATACCCGCGCGTGGTGATCGTAGAGCACGTCGACCAGCAGAATGAAGCGCTTGGCCTCGTTGCGGCGTGAATAGTCCAACACCGGAACATCATCGATGAACAAGGTCGGATAGTGTTTCACGATGGCGATATAGTCCGAGGCACCAAGCGGCTTCGAACAGAGCGCATCGAAAGTGAAGCGCGCCGCGCCGTGCACGGCACGGGCGACCTCGATGTCGCGTCCCTTAATGCGGATGACGTCGGACTTTTCATGCGCGCCGTCCTTTTGCGCCGTCCAGGCCGCATCCATGCGCTTTGCCATCTCAGGACCAAGTGGCGACAGATAGACCGGCTGGCGGTCGAGTTTCTCCAGACGGTAATCGGTGCGCGAATCGAGGTTGATCACATCGACATGCTGCTTGAGAATATCAATGAAGGGCAGGAAGAGCTGCCGGTTCAGCCCATCGCGATAAAGATTGTCCGGCGCGACGTTGGATGTCGCCACCAGAACCACGCCACGGGCGAACAAGGCGCTGAACAGGCGCGACAGGATCATCGCATCGGCAATATCGGTCACGGTGAATTCGTCGAAACACAGCACCCAGGCCTGCTGGCTCAAGGCATCTGCGACCGGCGGGATCGGATCGTCCTGCTTGGTCTCGCCACGTTTATGCGCCTGACGATGCGCATAGATACGCTCGTGCACATCGGCCATGAAATCGTTGAAATGCGCGCGGCGCTTGCGTTCCACCGGAAGAAGCGAAAAGAACATGTCCATCAGCATGGTCTTGCCGCGCCCGACCTCGCCGTGCACGTAAAGCCCCTTGATGATGCTCGTTGCCTCCTTGCGCTTGCCGAACAGCCAGCCGAGCGCGCTCGACTTGCGTGACAGGCGTTTGGTGCAGATTTCCTCGATCAGCCGGTCATAACGGACGGTGAGTTCGAGTTGAGCGGGATCGGCTTCCACATCGCCCGCCGCGACCATCGCGTCGTAGTGTTCGCGAACCGAGGGGAACGCCTTCAGATTACCGTCGAAAGACATGATTGCTTCCGTTCAACCTTTCAATTGCAAAAACGGCGGACCATCTCGCGATGGTCCGCCTGTCTTTAGAGCGCATCCCGAAAAGTGTGAAACGGTTTTCGGGCAATATGCGCGGCAAGCTCCAAGCGAAAGAATGTCTTAGCGCGAAAGCGACACGGCCTGACCGCCCGAAGTCTGTCCGTCGAAACGGCTCTGTCCCGAAGAATAGAGCGAAGCGACGGTACCGCCATTCGCATCATAGAGAACGAGCTGCTTGCCGTTGACGGCCCAGGAAGCGAGATTGCCGAGTTCACCCGGGCAGCGCAACGGACCTGCGCGGAAGCCCTGACCATATTTGGTCTGCGGCGTCGCGATCTTGCAGCTCTGGCCGCCAAGCGATGCGTTCCAGACACCGGCGACGGAGCCCGGCGTCAGATCGGGCGCGGATGCCGGCGGCAGGCTTGCAACCTGTGAGCCGGGCTGTGCATTCGGGTCCGTGGTCGGAGCCGTCGGAAACTGCGAAGCATTGGGAGAATTGAGGTTGCCCTTCTGCACCGAGCCTGCCGGAGCCGCATTGACCGGCGGAGGTGGCGGTGGTGGCGAAACCGTATCGAGATTGCCAAACCGGGAGCTCTGGCACCCGGCCAGAACAATGCCAGCCGCCGCGAGGCTGAGCAGACTTGCTTTCGAAATTCCCATCTGGTTCTCCATTTCCGCATTTCTCATCAGGGGTGGGGATGCCCCGGACTTCCTACCGAAGCCCTGCATTGTGACAATATTGGACCGATAAAATGGCTATATGGTTAAAAAAGCAACACCGGCACCTGTCATTTTTGCCTCCCAAACTCTTTAAGAATGCTCGAAACCGCTTAATAATCTTGAAACTGGGACAGGAAGGCCACAGTTTCCCTGATATTGCCGTCTGTTCTGAGAAAACATCTGCGCCACAACTTTTCGCAATCTGATGCGGGTACTGGCAATTTGCGGGCTTTTCCGCCATATAGACGCTAATTGTCCCATAGGCTTTATCGACCAAAGCCACAGGAAAACGGAACCACGATAGTTATGGCCACCAGGGCAGCCTTCGCCAAGATGAACGGGCTCGGCAATCAGATCATCGTTGCCGACATGCGCGGCCGCGCGGACCGGATTACGCCTGAAGCTGCGATCCGTCTTGCAGGCGACAGCGAAACCGCTTTCGATCAGATCATGGCGATCCATGACCCGAGCATAGCGGGAACCGACAACTATATCGCCATCATCAATTGCGATGGCACGGAAGCGCAGGCTTGCGGCAATGGCACGCGCTGCGTCGTGCAGGCGCTGGCCGCCGAGACCGGCAAGCAGGATTTCACGTTTGAAACCCGCGCCGGAATTCTCACCGCGACCGAGCATGAGGACGGCCTGATTTCAGTCGATATGGGCAAGCCGCGCTTCGACTGGCAGGACATTCCACTTGCCGAAGAATTTCGCGATACGCGCATGATCGAATTGCAGGTCGGCCCCATCGACGCGCCGGTGCTGCATTCGCCGTCGGTCGCATCCATGGGCAACCCGCACGCAATCTTCTGGGTCGACCGCGATGTCTGGTCCTATGAGCTGGAAAAGTTCGGGCCGCTTCTGGAGCATCATCCAATCTTTCCTGAGCGCGCCAATATCTCGATTGCCCATGTCACCTCGCCCGAGACAATCGATCTGCGCACATGGGAGCGCGGTGCAGGCCTGACCCGCGCCTGTGGTTCCGCCGCCTGCGCCGCCGCCGTTTCGGCAGCGCGCACACGCCGCACCGGGCGCACCGTCACCGTCAATGTTCCCGGCGGCCCGCTCAGGATCGAATGGCGCGACGACGATCATGTCATGATGACCGGCCCCGCCGAATGGGAGTTCTCAGGCACTTTCGATCCTGCGACCGGCGAATGGAGACGCGACGCCCAGAATGACAAGCCAACTGACAGGGGTGCGGCCTGATGTCGGTGGAAGTCGTAACATTCGGATGCCGTCTCAACACCTATGAATCAGAGGTGATGAAACGCGAAGCCGATGCCGCCGGACTTGGCGAATTGAAGGATGGCGCGATCATCTTCAACACCTGCGCCGTGACGGCGGAAGCCGTGCGACAGGCGCGTCAGGCGATCCGCAAGGCCCGCCGTGAAAACCCGGAAGCGCGCATCATCGTCACCGGCTGTGCTGCGCAAACCGAAGCGGACAATTTTGCCGCCATGGACGAAGTCGACCTCATTCTTGGCAATGAGGAAAAACTGAAATCCAATTCCTACCGGATGTTGCCGGATTTCGGCGTCAACCAGTTCGAGAAGGTCCGCGTCAACGACATTATGGAAGTGCGCGAAACCGCAAGCCATATGGTTGATGCGATTGAAGGCCGGGCGCGTGCTTTCGTGCAAGTACAGAACGGCTGCGATCATCGCTGCACCTTCTGCATCATTCCTTATGGTCGCGGTAATTCCCGCTCCGTTCCGATGGGCGCGGTGGTGGATCAGGTCAAGCGCCTTGTCGGCAACGGTTATGCCGAAGTGGTGCTGACCGGCGTGGACATGACCTCCTATGGTCCCGATCTTCCGGGAAGCCTGCGTCTCGGCAAGCTGGTAAAAACGGTTCTCAACCAAGTGCCGGATCTGCAGCGCCTGCGTCTTTCCTCCATCGATTCCATCGAGGCCGATGACGATCTGATGGATGCGATTGCCAATGAAAAGCGCCTTATGCCGCATCTTCACCTGTCGCTACAGGCGGGCGACGACATGATCCTCAAGCGCATGAAGCGCCGCCATCTGCGCGACGATTCGATCCGCTTCTGCGAAACGGTGCGTGGGCTTCGCCCCGATATCGTGTTCGGTGCAGACATCATCGCCGGTTTCCCGACTGAAACCGAAGAGATGTTCGCAAATTCGATGAAGATCATCGAGGAATGCGGACTGTCCCACCTGCACGTCTTCCCCTACAGCGCACGCGAAGGCACACCTGCCGCCCGCATGCCACAAGTACGGCGCGAAATCGTCAAGGAACGTGCAGCGCGTTTGCGTGCCGAAGGTGACCGCGCTTATGAAAAGCACCTCGCTTCTCTCAACGGCACTGTGCAGCGCCTGTTGGTCGAGAAGGAAGGCATTGCGCGCACGGAAGGCTTTACGCTGGCATCGGTGGACCGCGGCGCACCGGGCGAAATCATCGAACGTATCGTGACAGGCCATGACGGTGAGAAACTCCTCACCCGTCAGGCAGAGCCGCAAGCGGCTTAAAGCTTAAGGGCATCAGATTTCATGGCAATGGGTTTCATCAAGAAAATGTTCTCCTTCGGCAAGAAGGAGGTCGAGGAAAAGCCGGTCGAACAACCGGCTCCCGATGCCGTGGAAGCGGCGATAGAAACCCAGCTTCCTGAAACCGTTGAAACGCCCAAAATTACTCAAACAGATACCGTTGAAGTGGTCGTTTCCGAACCGGAAGCACCAGTGACCTTCGACGAGCCTGAGCCGGTAGAAGAGCCTGCGACTGAAACAGTTGAGGAGGAAAAGGCCGAACCGGAGCATCCGGTTACCGAGATTGAAATCCCGATTGAACAGCCCCCGGTAATGGAACCAATCGCGGTTGAAGCAACTGTGCCGGAACCTGTTGTCGAGCCAGAGCCCGAATCTGTTGCTGAACCCGAACAGCCGGAAGTCGCAAAAGCTCCGGATACATCGGTTGCAGAGGAAGCGGTCGAACCCGCGCCTCAGCCAGAACCGGTGAAGCCCAAGAAGGTCAAGGTCGCCAAGGCCGTTGAAGAACATCAGGAAGAAGCGCCGGTTGAAGCAGCGCCTGAGCCAAAGCTGTCCTGGTTCGAGCGGCTACGTCGCGGCCTGCTCCGTTCATCGAATTCATTGAGCGAATCCATCGGCGGCATTTTCACCAAGCGCAAGCTCGATGATGACACGTTGCAGGATCTCGAAGACGTACTCATTCAGGCCGATCTCGGGCTTGAAACCGCCATGCGCGTGACCGATGCGCTTGCCTCGGGTCGCTACGGCAAGGACGTGACGGGCGAGGAAGTACGCACCATCATGGGTGCGGAAATCGAAAAGGTTCTAGGTCCGGTGGCAAAGCCGCTGGAGCTTGACCTGTCGCACAAGCCGCATGTGATCCTGGTCGTCGGTGTCAATGGCACCGGCAAGACCACCACAATCGGCAAGCTTGCCGCAAAGCTTACCGCAGGCGGTCTCAAGGTCATGCTGGCGGCAGGCGATACATTCCGCGCGGCCGCCATCGAGCAGTTGCATATCTGGGGCGAACGCACCGGTTCGCCGGTTGTCTCCTCCAAGCTCGGCGCCGATGCGGCGGGCCTTGCCTATGATGCATGGGAAAAGGCCAAGGAAGCGGGCAGCGACGTTCTCATCATCGATACGGCAGGACGGTTGCAGAACAAGGCCGAACTGATGGACGAGCTTGCGAAGATCGTGCGCGTGCTGGGCAAGCATGATCCGGAAGCTCCACATACGGTGCTGCAGACACTCGATGCCACCACCGGCCAGAATGCCCTTAATCAGGTCGAAATCTTCAAGAATATTGCCGGTGTCAACGGTCTGGTCATGACCAAGCTTGACGGCACGGCACGGGGCGGCATTCTTGTCGCCATCTCGGCCAAGCATAAACTGCCGATCTATTTCATCGGCGTCGGCGAAGGTGTCGACGATCTGGAACCTTTTGCGGCCAAGGATTTTGCCCGCGCCATCGCAGGAGTTGCCTGATGGAGCATCCCGTTTTCGAACGCGATCCGTCACAAAAGACCGAAGCAGAACGCAAGGAAGTCCCGCCGCTGCTCAAGCTCGCGCTGGAGCTGGGACCACTTCTTGTCTTCTTTTTCGCCAATGCGCGTGGAGAAAGCCTGATCGAGCGTTTCCCGGTGCTGGCTTCCATCGGCGCGCCGATCTTTCTGGCAACGGCCCTATTCATGGCCGCAACTGTGATCGCGCTCGCCATTTCATGGACAATGACGCGCACACTGCCCATCATGCCGCTTGTTTCCGGCATCGTGGTTCTGGTGTTCGGTGCGCTGACGCTCTGGCTGCACAACGACACCTTCATCAAGATGAAGCCCACCATCGTCAACACGCTGTTCGGTGTGATTCTGCTCGGCGGGCTTTTCTTCGGCAAGTCCCTGCTCGGCTATGTGTTTGATTCGGCTTTCAAGCTGGATGCCGAAGGCTGGAGAAAGCTGACGCTGCGCTGGGGCCTGTTCTTCATCTTTCTCGCCGTAGTCAACGAGCTTGTCTGGCGGAACTTCTCGACCGATGCCTGGGTATCGTTCAAGGTGTGGGGCATTATGCCCATCACCATTGTCTTCACGCTTTTACAAATGCCGCTTATCCAGAAGCATTCACTGACGGAAGACAACTAGTCCGCATAGCAATAAAAGGAAGGACGCCATGAACGGGATCGCACCACGGCTTGAAATCGAACAGTTCATCTGCCGCAGCGATAATTACGGCGTCCTGATCCACGACCCGCAAAGTGCGCTGACCGCATCCATTGATGCGCCTGATGCAGCGGCAATCGAAGCGGCGCTGAAGCGGCGCGGCTGGACGCTCGATTTTATCTTCACCACGCACCACCATCTCGACCACGTCGAGGGCAATGAAACGCTGAAGGCAAAGTTCGGGGTCAGCATCATCGGCCCCAAGGCCGAAGAAGCAAAGATTCCCGGCATCGACCGGACCGTGAAGGACGGCGACGAATTCACATTCGGTCTCTTTCGCGTCAAGACCATCGCAACGCCGGGTCATACGGCGGGCGAAGTGTCCTATTATCTTCCCGATGCGAAAGCCGTCTTCACAGGCGATACGCTGTTCGCACTGGGCTGCGGACGGCTTTTCGAGGGAACGCCGCTCACCATGTTCCAGTCATTGCAGAAGCTGATTGCGCTTCCCGGCGACACGGCGATCTATTGCGGCCATGAATATACCGAAAGCAATGCCCGCTTTGCGCTCACCATCGACCCCGCCAATTCCGCGCTCAAGGAACGCGCCGCCGAGATTGCAAGGCTTCGTGCCGCCGATCGCATGACATTGCAGTCAAGCATCGCGCTTGAAATGGCGACGAACCCCTTCCTGCGCTGGCATGATGCCGGCATTCGCAGCCGCCTCGGCCTGCAGGATGCACCCGACGAAGCCGTGTTTGCCGAAATACGCAAGCGCAAGGATATGTTCTGACATAGTATAAAAGCATTTCCAGCAAAAGTGCGAAGCGGTTTTGCGTAGGATAATGCGTAGAAACAACACGCGAATCGTTCCACAGTTCGAGGATAGAACAATGACGGTGTTTTCCCGTTTCAAGATTGCAGGCTGCGCCGTTTTCCTCGGCCTTTCCCTTATCGCCCTGCCCGTTTCCACAGGCGTCGCGTTTGCTGACGACCTGCTCGATGTCGCGCCGAAGCAGACGCCTGCCGAAATCAACAATTTCAAGCTGAGCGAAGATTTCCTGTCACGCATGGAAAAAGTGCAGGAACAGCTAGGCGGCATGGAACTTTCCGCGACTGAAGAGGAAGGCCAGGATGCCACGCCATCATTCGCCAAGATGGTAAAGAGCATCGAATCCCGCCCGCAAGTGGTGGAAGTGCTCAAGGCTCAGAATATTACGCCTAGCGATTATATTCTCGGCTATTTTGCCCTGATGAGCAGCCTTGCCGCCGCAGACGCCGAGAGTGAACCGCAGCTCGTCGACGAATTGAAGGACATCAATCCCGAACATCTCGCCTTCGGCAAGCAATATAGCGAGCGCATCCGCGTTCTGATCGGCGAGTAACACATCACGAAGAAAGAGAGACGAACCGGCGGTTTCGCCGGTTCTTTTGTTTTATCGCGCCGGTTGCCTGAGAAGCCGCAAAGCGTTGAGCGTCACGAGAACGGTTGCACCTGTATCGGCCAGAATGGCGGGCCACAGGCCGGTGATGCCCAGCACGGTGGTGACCAGAAAGACAGCCTTCAATCCAAGCGCTATGGCAATGTTCTGATGGATATTGCGCATGGTTCGCTTGGAAAGGTCGACCATTTCCGCCACATCGCCAACGCGGCCGTGTAGAACTGCGGCGTCGGCTGTTTCCAGCGCCACGTCCGTGCCGCCACCCATGGCGATGCCGACATCGGCTGCAGCCAGTGCTGGTGCATCGTTGATGCCATCACCGATCTTGGCGACAACCAGTCCCTGTTTACGCAACTCTCCGACGATGCGCTGCTTGTCTTCCGGCAGAAGCTCTGCCCGCACCTCAATACCAAGGTCGCGACCAATGGCTTCTGCGGTACGACGATTATCGCCGGTCAGCATGACCGTGCGAATATTGGCCGCCTTCAGTTCCTGCAAACCGGCAATGGCATCGGCGCGCGGTTCATCACGCATCGCGACTGCACCGGCAATCTTGCCATTGGCAACAAGGACAGAAACGGTCTTGCCTTCATCGTTGCAGGCAGCAATACGGCTCGCCAGCGCATCCGGAATGGTCGCAATATCATTGGCGGCGCGGCGCGAGCCCAGAAACAGGTCCATTTCACCAACCGTCCCTGAAACACCCTTGCCACCATGGGCCTTACCCTGCATGATAGCGGATAGTTTCAGACTGCGCTGCTCTGCGGCACCGACAATCGCCAGCGCCAGCGGATGGCTTGAGCCCGCATCCAGAGAGCCTGCAAGACGCAGCACCTCATCTTCGGACAGATCACCAGCGAGAACGTCTGTCACCTTCGGCTTGCCTTCGGTCAGCGTGCCGGTCTTGTCGAAGCAGGCCGCCGTGATTTTGCCAATGGTTTCCAGAACCGCACCACCTTTCATCAGAAGGCCGCGCCGTGCGCCCGACGACAGAGCCGCTGCAATGGCAGCAGGTGTGGATATGACCAGCGCGCAAGGACAACCGATCAGAAGGATCGCAAGCCCCTTGTAGACCCATTCATTCCAGTCACCCCCCGCAACAAGCGGCGGCAGAATGGCGACGAGCGCGGCCACAACCACGACGCCCGGCGTGTAATAGGTCGAGAAACGATTGATGAAACGTTCCGTCGGCGCCTTGGCTTCCTGCGCTTCCTCAACCAGCCGCACAACGCGGGCGATGGTGTTGTCCTGCGCGGCAGCGGTAACCCGGACCCGCAGCACGCCGTCGCCATTGATCGTGCCGGCAAAAACCGTGCCGCCTTCAGCCTTCCCGACCGGCGTGCTTTCACCTGTAACCGGTGCCTCATCGACAGCACTTTCACCCGTCAGGATTTCGCCGTCGGCAGGCATGCGGTCGCCGGGACGCACGGAAATCACATCGCCAACCGCCAGACCTTCGGCGGCAACTTCCGTGGTCGTCCCGTTTTTCTCAAGGAATGCAGTCTTCGGCACCAGTGCGGTCAGGGATTGAATGCTGGCACGCGCCTTTCCTGCGGCAACGCCTTCCAGAAGCTCACCGACCAGGAACAGAAACACGACGGCTGCCGCTTCCTCGGTCGCGCCGATGAACATTGCGCCCACGGCAGCAATCGTCATCAGCATCTCGATGGAAAACGGCGTGCCGTTGATGGCCGCCATATAGGCGCGCTTGGCAATCGGCACGAGACCGATCAGCATGGCAGCCGTAAAGGCCCAGAGCGCGATGGTTGGATAAAGATGCCCGACAATATAGGCCGCGACCAGCCCGCCGCCGCAGGCCAACATCATCTGACCTTTTTTCGAGCGCCACCACGGCAGTGGCTTTGCCGGCGCTATTGTGTTCCGCGCTGAACTGGCACCGGGGAGAGCCATTTCAGCAAGCGCGGTCTTGTAGCCAAGCGCCGTTACCTTTCCGGCAATTTCGTCGCTCTTTGCCGTTCCATCATGATTGACGGTCATCGCGCCATTGGTCACCGAAACGGACACATCCGTCACGCCCGACAGGCGCCGCACGGCAGTATCGATCTTGGCTGCGCAGGATGCGCAATCCATACCGTCGACCTGAAAGCGGAAACTGTTGGCCGCTACGGCAATGACCTTGTCGTGGGTGTCATGATCATGGGCGTGATCGTGATGCCCCCCGCACGCACTATGGTCGTGGTCGTGGTGTGAATGATCGTGCGAATGCTCATGCTTCGCGACTGTTTTTTCCTCGATGAGCGGCTCAACGCCATAGCCGAGGCTGCGCACCTTGCTTGCGATCTTGTCGAGATCGCCTGTTCCATCGTGGCTGACGGTCATCGTGCCTGCCGTGACAGAAACGGACACATCCTCGATACCGCGCACACGCCGCACGGCAGTATCGATCTTGGCTGCGCAGGATGCGCAATCCATTCCATCGATGCGAAAGCGAATCTGGTTCAATATTTCACTCATGATCTGCTCTTTTCAGGATCGCTCTTGAATTGTCTTGAGCAAGGTCTACATCCTCTAGTGACTAGAGGAGCAAGCGAAAAATGATCATGAATGTATCGATCGGCGAAGCGTCGAAAGCGAGCGGCGTCAAGGTGCCGACGATCCGTTATTACGAGCAGATCGGTCTGCTGCCCTCAGCGCCGCGCAGCGACGGCAATCGCCGTCTCTACGACCAGCACGACGTCCAGCGGCTGCTGTTCATTCGCCACGCACGTGATCTGGGTTTCGAAGTGGATGCCATCCGCACCCTTCTCGATCTTCAGGACAATCCCGACCAGTCATGCGCGGCGGCCGATGCCATTGCACGCGCACGCTTGAGCGATGTGGAACATCGCATCGCAAAACTGCTCTCGCTTAAAACCGAACTGAAACGCATGCTGGAATGCACTGCCCATGGCCGGATCGACCAGTGCCGCGTTATAGAGATTCTCGGCAACCACGAGGAATGCGCACATCCCAAGCATTGAATTCTGACCGCCGGTCAGTTTACCTTGGAAAAGCGGGTAGCCTCGATCTTGAGCGTGCCGATCCGCGTGCCGATCCGGGCCACGACGGGCGCATAGATGCCCGAATTGCCGAGCGATGCGAAGGAAATCGTCATCCGGCTGCGATTGCTCAGATAATCGATTGCCTTCTTGCCCTTCTGATATCCGGAAACCGGAACAAACTTTGCCGAGCAGATAACCGATTCGCCGGTGAAGCCGTCGGTCGTAAATGATTCGGTGCCATTGAAGGCAAGCTTGATCTCCGCGCGCATCTGGCCATCGAACACACTCAGCGAGCGGTCGCAGACCGCCCGGCCGTTCTTTGCCGGTATCATCAATGCGCTCAACGGATCGCTGACATTGAGAAGGTCCTGCGGCGATGTTTCCACCCATGGATCGCGCTTTTTAACCGGCGGCTGGTTTTCTGCCGAGACGACATTGCCATTGGCAAAACGGATCGTCGTGCTCTTGTTCTTGCGGCCATGCTTATAGGCCAGATCGAAGCTCTTGGGCACGACCTTACCGCTGACCGCACTGCCGGTAACGTGTACGGTTCCGTCCGTATCGTCGAATACCCGCGCCAGACCGGAAGTCAGAAAGCGACCGTTGAGATTGTAATTGGCGCCATTGACCGTGGTTTCTATGGCCGATCGCGCAATCGAAAGCCCGAAAATGGAGATATCGTATTCGGTCCGATAAAGATCATTGGCGTTGGCCGATCCGCTCGCAAAGACCAGTCCTGCAAAGGTCAACACACCATAATGCGCCAGCCGGTGCCAGACAGGCTTCAACTTATGCGACGGTTCGATCATGCGCGCATTCCTTCCGCTAAAGCACATCTCGGAAAAATGGGAACTGGTTTTCCGATAGAGACATGCGTAAAGACAAAAACCCAAAGCAGATCCGCTTTATCCTAGCTTGCGACTTGCTTTTCGTCCGGCGTCTCCACGATGGTTTTCAACCACATTGGAACGCCACAAAGTTGCGTGAGATTCTTCGATACAGTATCTGTGCAGCAGGCAAAACCGGCGAAGTTATGATCGCAAGCTTTCGTGAAGACCGTGCGAAAGCCTGAAAACCGCGTCTTTGCGCGATGGATACGGAATCTCACTTGACTGCAACGGCTGCTGTCACTATAGAAACGCGACTTTCCCAATAGGCCGCCTGTCCGAAATCGCGCGCCAGCAGCATCAAACTGCGTTGATTGCTTGAATTCGGACATTCGGGTCGGGGCCTGAAAAGAACGTAATTGAAGGTGAGACCAAAATGTCCCGCGCTTGTGAATTGACCGGCAAGTCGGTCCAGTACGGCAACAATGTCAGCCACGCGAACAACAAGACGCGTCGCCGCTTTCTGCCGAACCTCTGCAATGTTACGCTGATCTCCGAAGCACTCGGCCAGAGCTATCGTCTGCGCGTTTCTGCCAACGCCCTGCGTTCGGTTGAGCATCGCGGCGGTCTCGATGCGTTCCTCGTCAAGTCTGACGACAAGGAACTGTCGCAGCGCGCTCGCCTGCTGAAGCGTCAGATCGCAAAGAAGCAGGCTGAAGCAGTCGCTGCCTAAGCTTCCGGCCAAACATTTCGACAAAAAAGGTCGGCTTTTGTCGGCCTTTTTTGCTGGTTCCATCACCCAGGATAAAAAAATGTCAATCGAGACACCTTCTTATTCCCGGCTTATGCCTGCGATACTGGCAATGTGCGTGGCGGTTGCCGCGTCGAACATACTTGTCCAATATCCATTCCATCATTTCGGCCTCGGTGAAGTGCTCACCTACGGCGCCTTTACCTATCCCGTCGCCTTTCTGGTCAACGACCTGACGAATCGCCGCTTCGGCCCTGCTGCCGCGCGCAAGGTCGTCTATGCCGGTTTCGTGCTTGGCGTCGTCATGTCGATCTGGCTCGCGACCCCGCGTATTGCGATTGCCTCCGGTTCCGCCTTCCTTTTCGCACAACTGATGGACATCACCGTCTTCGATCGCCTACGTCGCAAGACCTGGTGGAAGGCTCCCTTTGCCGCCGCCATGTTCGGCTCGGTGCTGGATACGATCCTGTTCTTCTCGATTGCCTTCGCAGCCGGTTTTGGCTGGATCGACAGGCTGACGGGAATGCCCGATTCGTCACTTGCTGAACCCGCATCCTTCCTCGGCCTCGGCGTGCCGCTCTGGGCGTCGCTGGCTTTCGGTGACTTCTTCGTGAAGGTCATCATGGGAACGCTGATGCTGATCCCCTATGGCGCGGTTCTCGCCGTCTTTGCTCCGACGCTTTACGCGCCAAACCGGACAAACGCCGGCTGATACCATTTCCCGAAATCTCGATCTGTTGAAGGCAATGGAAACAGGTTTTCCGCAATAAATACGTCTTATATGAACCGATATTCGATCGACGGCAGGTTTTGCCTGCGGTCTTTCTTTATCGGGACTGGTATCTATATCACGTGAAGAAAGCAAGAATCGCTTGAATTTGTTCGAGCATCAGCTTTCACGTTCCAACGTGACTATATTTATATTTAAATTAGGATTGATTAGATGTCTTTTAACAAGGAAAAGCTTCCGCTCGTAATCGTCACTGGTGCTAGTTCGGGCATTGGCCTTGCCACTGCAAAAATGCTTGCACAACGTGGTCACCCGCTGCTGCTTCTGGCACGCCGGCTGGACGCGATGGAAAAGCTCAACCTGCCGAACACGCTCTGCAAATCGGTTGACGTTACTGACCGCAAGGCACTTTTGGCCGCCGTTCAGGAAGCCGAAGCAAAGTTTGGTCCCGCCGACGCTATCGTCAACAATGCCGGTGTGATGTTGCTCGGCGAAGTAACCAGACAGAACCCGGATGAGTGGGACCGGATGCTGGAAGTAAACGTCAAGGGCCTCCTTAATGGCATTCACGCCGTGGCTGGCGGGATGGTCGCGCGCAAGCACGGAACCATCATCAACATCAGTTCGGTGGCTGGCCGCAAGACCTTCGCCAATCATGTTGCCTATGTCGGTACCAAGTTCGCCGTGCATGGCATGTCGGAAAATCTGCGTGAGGAACTTTCCCCGCACAATGTCCGTGTCGTGACGATTGCGCCCGGTGCCGTGGAAACCGAACTTCTGAGCCATACCAGCGACGACGGTATCAAGGCCGGTTACGAAGAATGGAAAAAGGAAATGGGCGCGCCTGTGCTCTCGGCTGACGATGTGGCTCGCGCCATTCTCTATGCCTATGAGCAGCCACAAGGCGTCTGCATACGCGAAATCGTTCTGACTGCAACCAAACAGCAAGTATGAAAAAAGGGCGCTTCAGGCGCCCTTTTCTTTGACCGATATTCTATCGTCGACCGGCGCGCCGTCTGCCCTTGCCCGACGCCGCAGCGCCCTGCTCCTCGAACAGCGAAGCAAGCTGCTCCGTCATGGCGCCAGCCAGCTCTTCCGCATCGACAATCGTGACGGCACGCTGATAATAGCGCGTGACATCATGGCCGATACCGATTGCGATCAGTTCCACCGGCGAACGCGTTTCGATCTCTTCGATCACGGCGCGCAGGTGACGTTCAAGGTAATTCCCCGGATTGACGGAAAGCGTCGAGTCGTCGACCGGCGCTCCATCCGAGATCATCATCAGGATCTTGCGCTGTTCAGGACGCGCCAGCAACCGCTGATGCGCCCAGATCAGCGCCTCGCCGTCGATGTTTTCCTTGAGCAGGCCTTCGCGCATCATCAGGCCGAGATTGCGCCGTGAACGACGCCATGGCGCATCGGCGCTCTTGTAGACGATATGGCGCAGATCATTGAGGCGACCCGGATTGGCAGGCTTGCCACGTCCAAGCCACGCTTCGCGTGACTGGCCGCCCTTCCACGCCTTGGTGGTGAAGCCCAGAATTTCCACCTTTACGCCGCAACGCTCCAGCGTGCGGGCCAGAATATCAGCGCAGGTCGCGGCGACCGTAATCGGACGGCCGCGCATGGAGCCGGAATTGTCCAGCACCAGCGTCACCACCGTATCGCGGAAATCGGTATCGCGCTCCTGCTTGTAGGAAAGCGGCTGCGTCGGATCGATGACGATGCGCACCAGACGGGCCGAATCGAGATAACCCTCTTCCAGATCGAAATCCCAGGAGCGATTCTGCTGCGCCATCAGGCGGCGCTGCAGACGGTTTGCCAGGCGCCCGACCACGCCCTGCAGATTGGCAAGCTGCTTGTCGAGGAAGCCGCGCAGACGGTCGAGTTCCGCCTCGTCGCAAAGATCGGTGGCCTCGACCTCTTCGTCAAACTCGCGCGTGAAGACCTTGTAATCGACATGCTCGGCAAAATTGGCGAAAGGCTGGTTCGGACGGCGCGTATCGCCCGGCGTTTCCGCGTCGATATCGTCGCTGTCGTCCATGTCGTCGGCAGAAGCATCGGCGGCATCCATCTCGCCCTGCTCGCCCTCATCGCTCGAACTGTCGGATTCTTCGCTTTCAGCCGAATCGGAGCCTTCCTGGCTCTCGTCGCCGCCTTCCTCGTTCTCGTCGGAATCCGGCGTCTGCTCGTCATTCTGCTCTTCGTCGTCGCTCGGTTCTTCCTGCGACAGCTCTTCCGCCATGTCCATAGAGGCGAGCATGTCACGCACCGTGCGCGCAAAAGCCTGCTGGTCGTCGAGATTATCGCCAAGCCGCGCAATATCGGCGGCAGCCTTCTGCTCGATCCAGTCGCGCCACAATTCCAGCACCTGGCCCGCTTCCGCAGGTGCAGCCCGCCCGGTCAGCTTTTCGCGCAGCAGAAGCGACACGGCTTCCTCGAGCGGCGCATCTTCCTTGGCCGTCACGGCAGCAAAATTGGCGCGGCTATATTTATCGGCCAGCATGGTGGAAAGATTGTCCGCCATGCCGGACATGGCGCGGGCGCCGATGGCTTCCACACGCGCCTGCTCCACAGCGTCGTAAATCGCGCGCGCCTGCTTTCCTTCCGGGGCGAAGCTCGCGTGAATGCGCGGATTGTGACGCGCCTGACGCAAGGCCATGGAATCGCCGAGGCCGCGTGTGACGGCAATATCATGTGCGGTCGGACGCTTCGGCAGATCGGGAAGACGGGCGCGATTGGCGCTCAATGCCGGGCGATCGTTGGTAAACGCCACCTCCAGCTCATGTTCGCCGGAAATGGCACGGACGCAAGCCGTTAGAGCACGCTTGAACGGTTCGGAATCCACCGGTCCCGGTTTACGCTCGCGCGAATTATCGCCTATTCCTGACTTCTGGCCCGACATATGCCTATCCTGACTTCGCTTTCAAGCAAGGGCGAAGCTGACCACCCCCGCATCAGACATTGCTCTGCCGCCGGATAAATATCAGGCGGCAGGCTTCTTCCACATCAGGCGAGAACGATATTGGCTGCCGATTCCGGCAGTTCCACGCCGAAAGCGCGCTGATAGAACTCGGCCACAATCGGGCGTTCCAGTTCGTCGCACTTGTTGAGGAAGGTCAGGCGGAAGGCAAAGCCGACATCATTGAAGATCGCGGCGTTTTCCGACCATGTGATGACCGTACGCGGGCTCATGACGGTCGAAAGATCGCCGTTGACGAAGGCCTGGCGGGTCATGTCGGCAACACGCACCATCTTGTTCACGATCTCGCGGCCTTCGGCATTCTGATAATGCTTGGCCTTGGCGAGAACGATGTTCACTTCATTGTCGTGCGGCAGATAGTTCAGCGTCGTCACGATGGACCAACGGTCCATCTGCGCCTGGTTGATCTGCTGGGTGCCGTGATAGAGGCCGGTGGTGTCGCCGAGGCCAACGGTGTTGGCGGTTGCGAACAGACGGAAAGCCGGGTGCGGGCGGATGACACGGCTCTGGTCGAGGAGCGTCAGGCGACCGGAAGATTCCAGAACACGCTGAATGACGAACATCACATCCGGACGACCGGCATCATATTCGTCGAATACCAGCGCCACATTGTGCTGATAAGCCCAAGGCAGGATACCGTCCTTGAATTCGGTAACCTGAACGCCGTCCTTGACGACGATGGCGTCCTTGCCGACAAGATCGATACGGCTGACATGGCTGTCGAGGTTGACGCGCACGCAAGGCCAGTTGAGGCGGGCTGCGACCTGCTCGATATGAGTCGACTTGCCGGTGCCGTGATAACCGGAAACCATCACGCGACGGTTATAGGCAAAGCCTGCAAGGATCGCGAGCGTCGTCTGACGGTCGAAAAGATAATCCGGATCAAGCTCCGGCACATAGGAATCGCCTGCCGCATAGGCCGGCACCGTCATGTTGGAATCGATCCCGAACACGTCACGCACCGAAACCGTTGTATCCGGCAAATTGGCTATATCCCGCTCAACCTTGTTCATCATGCCTCCAGAGCGGCAGGCAGCGACCGGCCGCGACATTCATCTTCATCCGTGGGCGTATTTTTCCGGCGAGCCGGACGGTATGCCCCTTCCGTAATTCGTTGCGGGCATCCGTGCTTGCGCCCGCGCAATCGCGCGGCAGAAGAATGTCCGTCGGAGTTGTCGGCGACAACTCCCATAGTCAGCCTGTCAGGCCCAAACAGGCTTTAGCAAAAACCTGCCTGCTTGAGCAATTGATAAGCCTGAATAACGTCGCGAAATCTTTCTTCCGATCCGCGATCACCACCATTCGCATCGGGATGGTGCTGCTTTACCAGCTCTTTATAGCGCGCCTTGATCTTATCGCCAGTCGAATTTGGTTCAAGACCGAGCGTCGCCAGCGCCTTTATCTCGAGCGTACGCGGTTTGCGCTGTGCCTTCTGACCCGGCGCATGTCCCTTGGCTTCCTTAAAAAGATTGAAGGGGTCACGGATACGGTTGTGATAGGAGGCCGAGCCGGAGCGCATCTTGGCCACATCCGGCGATGTGCGCGGTTTGGCGGTGGAATTCGCCGTCGTCGACCAGGTCGGGCGATGGCCCGTGATCGCATCCTTCTGGAATTTCGCGATGTCTCCATCGGAAAGACCAGAGAAGTAATTGAAATTTTTGTTATATTCCCGCACGTGATCAACACAGAAGCGGAAATACTCGCCTTCACGCATGCGTCCGACAGGCGCGCGATGCGTGCCTGGCTTGTCGCAACCGTCCCATTGGCAGCAGGGGCCTGAAGCCTTCGCTTCCGCGGTCTTCTTGGGCTTGATGCGGATACTGTCGAAAAATTTTGAGTTCGTTGTCATCGAATCGAATTATGCGGATTATGAGTTGCTGAACAAGAATTGACATTTCGTCCGGTATGGCTTTGAGCCATTTCAACTGGGCGAAATTTTGAAGCAGGTGGCTTTCCTGTGCGGATTTGCCCCACCTTTTGCCACCGAAGCAGCGTTATATGAGGCACAGCGTCTATATGGGGAGAAGTGGTCCAAATGTCCATTCACAATAGCAAACAAAGCGCAATGGAAGCCAAACTGACCACGGCTTTCGCTCCCGAACGGCTTGAAGTCATTAATGAAAGCCACCTCCACGCCGGACATCATCACGAAGAACGCGGCCAGCACGAGGTCTATGACGGAACCGGAGAAACCCATTTCCGCATCCGTATCGTTGCCGAGGCTTTTGCCGGAATGAGTCGCATCGCGCGTCATCGCGCCATCAATGCCCTTTTGAAGGACGAGCTCGACGGCGGTGTGCACGCATTGGCGCTTGAACCCTCGGCTCCCGGTGAACAGACGCGGCGTTGAATAATTATCAGACTACCCTTTCCCGCCCCAGCCTCGACTTGCCGTCACTGAAGGGAGGATGGCTAGCCACGTAAACAGATTGGGGGAGATAATTCCAGAAGCATGTAAAGGCGCCCTCGCAGGCGCCTTTACACTATGGATCGAACTTTACGGAGAGATGAAATTTCCGGAATGAAACCGGTATAAACGAATGAACGAAGGTCTTATTTCTTCATTATAAATAACGAATAGAAGAAGAATTAACCCGAAGTTTTCGCATCCTAATATAAGCCACATATAATGGCTGAAAAACGTCTTAAATCCTATATAACATTACTTTTACGGTAATTTCAACAATATTTATTCATGTATACTGTTTGTTTATTTAGTACATTAGCGATTATTACATTGTTTATTTGATTTATCTAATAATAGATAATCGAGAATATTATGAGGAATCTGCAATCGCAAAGCTGCAGCGGGTCACCTCGTTATTGAGGCAGCGCCGCGACAATCGGGGTCGGTTTGCCATCGGCATCGAGCGGTACGATACGCAACCGTGTCAGCCGGTTCTTTTCCTTCTTCAGGACGGAAAAGCGCTTCCCGTAAAAGGTGAAAGCCTGCTTCACTTCGGGAATGGTCTGGGTCTCATGAATGACCAGACCGGCAATCGTGGTTGCCTCCTCGTCGGGTAAAGACCAGTCGAGGGCACGATTGATATCGCGAATCGGCAGCGAGCCGTCGACGATCACCGAACCGTCCGGCTGCAGGCGAACGCCCTGGATTTCGATATCGTGTTCATCAGCAATATCGCCGACGATCTCTTCCAGAATATCCTCAAGCGTCACCAGCCCCTGCACGTCGCCATATTCGTCGACGACGATGGCAATATGTGCCTTGCGACGAAGAAACGCGTCGAGCTGGTCCTGCAATGTCGTCGTATCCGGCACAAACCATGGCTTGCGCGCGACCTTCATGATGTCGATGCGCGTAAAATCATTGTCCACGTCGTAAAGCGCGCGCAACAGATCCTTGGTGTGAATAATACCGACAATATTGTCGATATCGTCGCGCCAGAGCGGCATGCGCGTATGCGGACTGGCCAGAATGTCACGGACGATCTCATCCGCCGGCGCGTCGGCATTGACGGTGCCCATCGAGGTCCGATGCACCATCACGTCACTCACCTCCAGTTCCTTGAGGTCGAGGAGGCCGCCCAACTGGTCGCGGTCTTCCTTGATGAGCGACTTGTCGCGATGCAGCACCTCGACCGCGCCGCGCAATTCGTCCTGCGGGCTCAGCATGGAACGACCAGCGGCAAGATTGATGCCACAAGCCTTGAGGATCGCACGCACGATCCGGTTCACGACACTGGAAACAGGGCCGAGGATCAGCACGACCAGCGACACGCCGCGCGCCACGCCGAGCGCAAACCGATCGGGGCCTGCAATCGCCCAGGATTTCGGCAGCACTTCCGCGAAGATGACCAGAATGACCGTCATCGCCAGTGTCGCATAGGCGACGCCCGCATCGCCGAACAGATTGAGGAAAATGCTGGTGGCGATCGAGGAAGCCAGAATATTGGCGAGATTATTACCGATCAAAAGCGCGCCGATCAGCCGGTCGCGGCGACCGATGAGGCGCTGGACCAGCCCTGCGCGGTCATCTCCATTATGCTCAAGCGTAAGCATGCGGGCGCGCGAGGCCGCCGTCAGCGCCGTTTCGGACCCTGAAAAGAACGCGGAGAGAATGACGCAGAGCAGGATAATGCCGCACATAACCCAGAGCTCGAAAGCCATTCGCCTTGTCCTCTTATTTCATATCTAGTGGATTTTTCGAATTTGACGTTTGAAACAGCATCTAACTCAGTCGGGATTCAAACATCAAATTCAATCCACCAGACGTTCTTTCAAAAACTCTAGCACGGCTGTGGACGGCACGTCCCTGGCAATAAAGGACTGGCCGATGCCGCGCGTCAGGATGAAGGTGAGCGCACCGCGCGCCACTTTCTTGTCCTGGGCGATATAATCCATCAGTTTTTCCGCCGGGAGCAATCCGCCCGGTACATCCGACAGCCGATATGGCAGGCCGACGGCCCTCAGATGCGCTTCGACGCGCTCCGCATCCTCGATACCGCACAGGTTCATCTTGACGGAGAAGCGATGGGCCAGCGTCATGCCGATAGCCACACCTTCGCCATGCACGAGACGGCATGAATCGTAACCGGTCGCCGTTTCCAGCGCATGACCGAAAGTATGGCCGAGATTGAGAAGCGCACGATCACCGGTTTCGCGCTCGTCGCGGGCAACGACAGCAGCCTTGCAACGGCAGGATTCGGCGATGGCTTCCGTCCGCGCCGCGCCGCCGGAGAAAACCTCCTGCCAGTTCCGCTCCAGCCATTCGAAAAAGTCAGGACGATCGATCAGGCCGTATTTCGCAACTTCGGCGTAACCCGCCCGGAATTCGCGCGGGCTCAGCGTATCGAGAACGTCCGTATCGGCCAAAACAAGCTGGGGCTGATAAAAGACACCGACAAGATTCTTGCCATGGGCTGTATTGATCCCGGTCTTGCCGCCGACCGAGGAATCGACCTGCGACAGAAGCGAAGTCGGCATCTGTACGAAATTCATGCCACGCCGTACGATACCGGCGACAAAGCCGGACAGATCGCCAACCACGCCGCCACCAAACGCCACGACCGCATCGCCACGCTCCAGCCGTGCTGCCAGCACAGCATCGGTCACCGTTTCCAGCGTGGCGAAGGATTTGGATTTCTCACCCGGCGCAACGATGATCGGCGTTACATCAATACCGGCCCTGGCAAAGCTTGAAGTGAGGCGTTCCAGATGAGCGTTGGCGACATTTTCGTCCGTCACCACCGCTACACGCACGCCTTTCAGGCGCTTCGCCAGCTCCGCGCCCGCGCGATCAACCAGCCCCTTTCCGATCAGAATGTCGTAGGAACGGTCGCCAAGCGAGACGGGAACGGTTGTGACACTGGCATCGGCGGTCAAAGGCGCATTCATGCGTAGTCTCCAATATCATGCGGCTAGAGCGCATCCTGAAAAGTGCGAAGCTGTTTTCGGACAAGATGCGCGTAAAAGCAAAAACTAGAGCATTTCCAATGACTCATGCAAAGCAGAAAATGCTCTGGGAAATCAGCGGTTCCTTCTACCGAACCGACTGTGCCTCTAAATTTTCGAGATGATCCGCCAGAACGTCGAGCAGTTCGGCAGCGATCACTTCCTTCTTGTCGTCGCGGGTCATCAACTGGAGATCGGCCAGCGCATAGACGGGATAGCGTTCGTTCATCAGCCGCAGCATGACGCCGCGCGGATCGCTGTTCTTCAGCAGCGGACGGTTCTGGCGGCGCGATACGCGCTCCATCAGAATATCGATTTCCGCATTGAGCCAGACGGAGACGCCCGCACGACCAACTGCCGCGCGTGTTTCGGCATTCATATAGGCCCCGCCACCGGTTGCCAGAACCATCGGCCCGTCTTCGAGCAGACGCATGATGACGCGGCGCTCGAGATCGCGGAACTCGACCTCGCCATAGGCTTCGAACAATTCAGGAATGGTCATGCGGGAAACCGCTTCAATCTCCGTATCGGCATCGCGAAACGGCAGTCCGAGCAAGGCTGCCGCCTTGCGTCCGACGGTGGATTTTCCTGCCCCCATCAACCCCACGAGCACCACGACTTTCGAACCGAGCAGATCGCGGATCGTCTCCGCTTTCTCATGTAGATTGTTTTGTTTTGTCGTACCGCTCATTGACCTCGTCCATTTGCTCCGGTTCCACATGAAAAACAGCGCGCCGTCAATTGCTTTGATTGGTTTTCAGGGCGTGCATGGCCGCAAGCAAGGCTTTTTTGCATGATTGCGCTCTTGTCTCCTCTTTCATTCCTCCTCCTTGCTTTCGTCCCCCTCCTTGCTTTCGTCTCAATGCCACAGCATAAAAGATGAATGCCTACGCTAACGCGCCTCGTCCTCTTTCTCGCTCTTGTCGCCGCCGTCGTTTATGGCGCGATGTATACACTTGCCAATTTCGTTGAACCGGACACACGCGAGATCACCGTCGATATACCGGCTTCGAAGCTGAAACCGGTCACGATTGCGCCTCCGCCAGCTCCCGCGGCCGAGCCTGCCTCGGCAGAAGCTGCCGCTACGGCACCCCAATTGCCCCAATCGTCACAGACACCGCAGGAGTGACGATGCGCGCATCGCTGGCGATTGAGAATTTTCTGGAAATGATGAGCGCCGAACGGGGTGCTGCGGAAAACACGCTTGAATCCTACCGGCGCGATCTTGAGGCAGTGGCAGAGGCACTGTCAGCGCGGGGCGTCAATCTGGCTGAAGCCGGGCCAGACCATGTTCGCGGTGCCATCGATGCCATGGCGGCGGAAGGCTTTGCCGCAACATCGCAGGCCCGACGCCTGTCGGCACTGCGCCAGTTCTTCCGCTTTCTCTATTCGGAAGGCTATCGGCAAGACGACCCGACCGGTACGGTCGATGCGCCCAGGAAGCAAAAGCCGCTGCCGAAGATCATGAGCGTCGAACACGTCACCAGACTCCTCGACCGCGCGACGCTCGAAGCCGATGAAGCAGCCGAGCCGGCTGACCACATCAAAGCCTTGCGCCTTCATGCGCTTCTCGAAACGCTCTATGCCACGGGGCTTCGTGTCTCGGAACTTGTTGGTCTGCCCGTCACCGTCGCGCGCACCGACCACCGCTTCCTGCTGGTGCGCGGCAAGGGCTCCAAGGAACGCATGGTTCCGCTTTCGCCCAAGGCACGCGAAGCGCTGCAGCGTTTCCTCACCTTGCGGGATTCCTTGCCCGGCAGCGATGACAATCCATGGCTGTTTCCGGCTTTTTCGGAAAGCGGCCATCTGGCGCGTCAGGTTTTTGCCCGCGAATTGAAGGGACTTGCCGCGCGGGCAGGATTATCGGCGGCGGCTATCTCGCCGCACGTGCTTCGCCACGCCTTTGCCAGCCATCTGCTGCAGAATGGCGCCGATCTGCGCACCGTGCAGCAATTGCTCGGCCATGCCGATATTTCCACGACGCAAATCTATACCCATGTGCTGGAGGAAAGACTGCATAAGCTTGTCAGCGAGCATCATCCGCTTGCCGATTAGCCTCTGTCCGGTTATGAGAAAATCAAAAATTTGCAAGATGAGCCAGTAGTGAATATGTAAAGCGCCGTAAAACAGCCTTTTTCAGGCTCGCAATAACGGCGAGTTCATTAGAAACGTACGAACAGTCAGGCCCGATGTACAACTATCTCGATTTTGAAAAACCCGTCGCCGACCTCGAAGGCCAGATTCTTGAGCTGAAGAAGCTCGCGCAGGAACAAGGCAGCGTCGAGATGAGCGACGAGATTCGTCGCCTCGAGAAGCGTTCGGCCGATGCGCTGAAGGACATCTATCGCAAGCTGACACCCTGGCAGAAGGCGCAGATCGCCCGCCATCCGGACCGTCCACACTGCCTGGAATATATCGACCGGCTGTTCACCGAATTCACCCCGCTTGCCGGCGACCGGAAATTCGCCAATGACGAAGCGATCCAGGGTGGCTTTGCCCGTTTCAACGGACAGGCCGTTGCCATTCTCGGACAGGAAAAAGGCTCCGACACCAAGACGCGCCTGAAGCACAATTTCGGCTCGGCCCGCCCGGAAGGCTATCGCAAGGCCGTCCGCATCATGGAAATGGCCGACCGCTTCCAGTTGCCGCTCATCACCTTCGTCGATACTGCAGGCGCCTATCCGGGTGTCAGCGCCGAGGAACGCGGTCAGGCCGAAGCTATTGCCCGTTCGACGGCAGAGTGCCTGCGGCTGCGCGTTCCGGTCATCTCGATCATCATCGGTGAAGGCGGCTCCGGTGGTGCCATCGCCATCGCCGTTGCAAACCGCGTCTATATGCTTGAGCATTCGATCTATTCGGTGATCTCGCCGGAAGGTGCTGCCTCGATCCTCTGGCATGATTCGACCCGCGCCAAGGATGCCGCTTCCAACATGCGCATCACCGCGCAGGACCTGTTCGATCTCAAGATCATCGACGGTATCATTCCTGAACCCCTGGGCGGCGCCCATCGCGGCAAGGAAGCCGTCATCGATGCGGCTGGTGACATCATCACCGCATCGCTGCGCTCGATGAAGGATGTCGACGGCGAAACGCTGAAGCAGGAACGCCGCCAGAAGTTCCTCGAAATCGGTCGCAACATCTGATTTTCACCACGAATTGGAGCGCACCCCGAAAAGTGTAATGCGGTTTTCGGGGTAAGATGCGCGGTACAAAACAAAGAGATAATTCATCCGGGAGGCCTCGCGCCTCTCGGATTTGCATCATGCTGTAAATTCAGCCATATTGCCGACGCGCTGGATTTTAGCTATCTGAGCAAGGATTTATAAACGATACCGTAAGGTTTCAGTTTTAAAATTCCACGTTCAGGAAATTGGCTTTTGCTCATAAAGTCTCTGGCGTAGCTCTAACAGACTCGATGCGACATGAAGATCAGAACCGCAATTCTAGGCTCCGTAATGGCAACCGCGCTCCTCGCGGGCTGTCAGGGTTCGTCCGTATCCGATCTCAGCCTCCGGGCTGAGAAGCCGCTTCCCGAAAAGGTCGTTGCCAAGATGAAGGCGAAGGGCATGACCCGCACCTCGCCGATCATGGTACGCATTTTCAAGGAAGAAGGCACACTCGAAGTCTGGAAGCAGAAGAACAACGGCAAGTACGACCAGATTGCGTCCTACGAAATCTGCAAGTGGTCGGGCAAGCTCGGACCGAAATTCATTGAGGGTGACCGTCAGGCGCCGGAAGGTTTCTATACTGTCCGCCCCGCCCAGATGAATCCGAATTCCAGCTATTATCTCTCGTTCAATATCGGCTTCCCCAACGCTTATGACCGTGCCAATGGCCGCACCGGCCAGCATCTGATGGTGCACGGCGCATGCTCGTCGTCGGGCTGCTACTCGATGACCGACGAACAGGTCGCCGAGATTTACGCCTTCGGTCGCGACGCCTTCAAGGGCGGCCAGCGCGATTTCCAGATCCAGGCATTTCCGTTCCGCATGACGGCTGCCAACATGGCGCGCTACAAGAGCGATCCAAATTATTCCTTCTGGAAGATGCTGAAGCAGGGCTACGACGCTTTCGAAACCGCCAAGGTGCCGCCGAAAGTCGATGTCTGCGAAAAGCGCTATGTATTCAACGTTGCGACGCCTGACGGCCAGCCCTTGTCCGCAACGGATGCCTGCCCGCCATCGGCTGGCGGCGAGGCCATGTCCTATGCGTCTTACGAAAAGACCTATCAGTCTGCATTCAGCGCCAGCCAGAAGGCACCGGCACCGTCCATTCAGGGCATTACCGAAGCCAGGCTCGTCTCCGCCTGGAGTGCTGCACGTGCACGCGGTGAAAAAGTAACGCGCGAACCACCGTCGCTTTCTCCCGCTTCTGCAGAAAAGGCCGGTGCACCGGACATTCGCCCACAAGCGCCGTCCGTACAGCCGACAGCCATTGCGGCGACGCCGCAACCGGTTGCCATTCCTGCAGCACAGACCGCAGCCGTGCCCGCACCGCAGCCAAACCCGGCAGCCCCTGCACAAGCGTCTGCTCCACAAATCTCACCAATGACTACCGCCAGCACGGTGGCGCAGAATGTCGAACAACCGGCACCTGTCGCAGCCCCCGAACCGAAAAAGCCATGGTGGAAGATCATCGGGAACTGATGACTTTGCAGGATGACATTCCTGTCTATGACCTGAGGGGGCTTAAATGCCCCCTTCCGGTTTTGAAAACCCGCAATCGTCTGGAAAAAATGCCGAGCCAGGCGCTTCTCTGGGTGGAGGCGACCGATCCGCTGTCAGGCATCGACGTCCCGCATTTCTGCACGCAGGAAGGCCACGCCCTCCTCGCGCAGGAGCGTCAAGGGACGTTGCGTCGCTTCCTTATTCGCAGGAAGTGAGTATCAGCTCCGTGGCGAGAAACCCGGAATAGCCAGCGGATTTTCGGTCAGCGCGTCACGGTCGGGCCTGTCCAGCGCCGGGCGTCCTAAAAACGCATCGAAAAGCTCGCGCACATAGGTTTCCGGCAGATCCTTCACGATCATCACCAGAAGCGTCTCGCGCTTATCCTGCGGCCATTGCGGCAGGCGCGCTGGCGGATGGAAAATCTTCTGCACCCCGTGAATGACCACCGGGCGGTCGGGGTCTTCCGCAATTTGCACGATACCCTTCACGCGCAGAAGCTTCTCCCCATGTGTCGAACGCAGAAGATCGAGGAACATGTCGAAGGTCGATAGCGGGATCGGCGCATCCTGGCGCAGCGAAAAGGACCGGATCGCATCGTCATGGTGATGATGCGCGTGGCCATGATCGTGGTCGTGGTGATGATGGTCGTGATCGCAATCCGGCCCGCATACATGAGCATGGTCATGATGTGAATGATCATGATGCTCGTCCTCATAGGCTTCCGCCTTGAGCCAGCGCTGCACATCCGCCGATTTCGTTTCCGGATTATAGAGACCGCATTCGAAAAGCGCCGCATAGCCTGTGCGCTGTTCACCGGCTTCCAGAATATCCGCGCCGGGATTGAGTGCGTGAAGACGCGCCTTCAATGCAGCCAGTCCTGCCTGCGCTTCCGGCAGATCGGTTTTGGTCAGCACGATGCGGTCGGCCATCGCCGCCTGCTTGACGGCTTCCTCATGATTGTCGAGCGTCGCCATGCCGTTCACGGCATCCACCGTTGCCAGAACCCCATCGAGCCTGAAAGCCTGCATGAGCACGGGATGCCCCATGATCGAATGCAGCACCGGCGCCGGATCAGCAAGGCCGGTGGTTTCGATGATCACACGCTTCAGCGCCTTGATCCGCCCGGTCTGGAGGCGATCGATAAGATCTGCCAGCGTATCCACCAGTTCGCCGCGCACCGTGCAGCACAGGCAGCCGTCGGAAAGCTCGATCACGCCTGCGCTCGCCTGCTCGACCAGCAGGTGATCGATGCCGACTTCGCCGAACTCATTGATGATCACCGCCGTATCGCTCAGCGCCGGATCTTTCAGAAGCCGGTTGAGAAGCGTCGTCTTGCCTGAACCAAGAAAACCGGTCAGCACGGAAACGGGAATGGGATTTCGCATATCAGTTGATGGCCGTTGTCTTCACGCCTGCTGCCCGCTGCGGGCGCGGCATCGGCACTGGAATCTGCGAAATGTCGAGTTGGCTCGGACGGGTCGTCGGACCCGGCTCGGAAACCAGACCGACGCGAACCGGAACCGGGTCGCGATCCATAGCATGGATATAGGGCGAATTGATTTTCAGCTTGCCTTCGACATCGCGTCCGTCCCAGCGATCGGCCATGGCCTGCTGGCTGCAGATCGCCTTGCGCATGTCGACGGCCTGATTGAGATTACCGCCAGCCGCCGGACGCAAGGTCGCCAGCGTCGCGCCACCACCGGCACTTGCGCGGAAAGCATCGGTCATGAGCTGTGCAGCCTGAACTGCACGCGCCTCCTGCCGGTCGGCACCGAGAATGATTGCCAGCACAGTTCGGCCATTGCGCGTCGCCGAACTTGCAAGGTTGAAGCCGGATGCACAGACGAAACCGGTCTTCATACCGTCTGCACCATCATAGCGGCCAAGCAGGATGTTGTAATTGGCCTGAACCTTCTTGCCTGCACCCGGATCGATCGCCTCTGTCGCGAAATAATGCGCATATTGCGGAAATTCGCGGCGAAGCTGCACGGCCAGAACCGCGAGGTCGCGCGCCGTCGTGTAGTTGTTGGGGTTGTGCAGGCCGTTCGGATTGGCAAAATGCGAGCCGACCATGCCGATACGCTGCGCTTCCTCATTCATGCGCTGCACGAAACCGGATTCCGTTCCGCCCACGGCTTCGGCAACGGCAACGGCAACGTCATTGGCCGACTTCACCAGCATGATCTTCAACGCGGTATCGAGCGTCATGACCGATCCCGGCTTGTAGCCCATCTTGCTCGGCGGTTCCTTGGCGGCGTTGACCGTCATGCGCACCGGAGAATCCAGCGTCATCTGGCCCGACTGAAGCGCACGGAATGCCACATAGGCCGTCATCATCTTGGTCAGGGAAGCCGGATACCAGCGCTGAAAAGCTTCCTGCTGCTGGTAGACCTTGCCGGTTGCGACATCCACTGCAATCGAGGGATTAGCCGCAGCAGACGCCAGCGCGGTAGCGGACAGGCCAGCAGCTACAAACCAGATTTTCAATGATTTCGACATCATTCCGTAGTTCCAATCGAAATAGCCTGCAACTTCTGCGGGTTCGAATTGCGCTCTGGAGCATTTCCGGCAAAAGTGCGAAGCGGTTTTGCGTCGGATAATGCGTAAAAACATAAAGATAGAGCCGTTCCAATGACTCCGTGTCAACTGGAACCGCTCTAGTGAAGGATTAACGTTTTCTTTATCTATGCCATGTGGCGATGAAAAGGCAAACAGGGATTGCCCGCTTTCATCGAAACGTCATATCCTGTTTTCTTCAAATCATGCCCAATCCGGGGAGCCATCCGAAAATGCCAGTGTTGAATCGTGCCGTTGAAACGCAAGCGGAAATTGCCGCATGGCGGCGAAAACTGCACCAGAATCCCGAACTTCTCTACGACGTGCACGAAACTGCAAAATTTGTCGAAGACAAGCTGAAATCCTTCGGTTGTGATCTTGTGGAAACAGGCGTCGGACGCACCGGCGTCGTCGGCATCATCAAGGGCCGTCATGGCGATGGCCCGGCAATCGGCCTGCGCGCCGACATGGACGCCCTGCCGATCACTGAAACCAGCGGTGTCGAATGGGCCTCGCAGAATCCCGGCAAGGCACATTCCTGCGGCCATGACGGCCATACCTCCATGCTTTTAGGCGCAGCGCAATATCTCGCAGAGACCCGCAATTTCCGCGGCTCGGTCGCGCTTCTGTTCCAGCCTGCCGAAGAAGGCGGTGCCGGGGGCCTCGCCATGGTCGAGGACGGCGTGATGGACCGCTTCAATATTTCGGAAGTCTATGGTGTCCACAACATGCCGGGCCTGCCGGTCGGGCAGTTCGCGATGCGAAAAGGCCCGATCATGGCCGCGACCGATGAGTTCGACCTTTTCATTACCGGGCGCGGCGGCCATGCGGCGCAGCCGCACCGCACCATCGATCCAATCCTGGCGGGTTCGCAGTTGATGATTGCCCTGCAAGGGATTGTTTCGCGCAATACCGATCCGCTCGATTCACTTGTGATCTCGGTGACGAAGTTCATTGCCGGCGAGGCTTATAATGTGATCCCGGAAAAGGCGACGCTGTCGGGCACCGTCCGCACGCTGAAGAAAGAAACCCGCGCCTTCGCCGAACGCCGTATCCGCGAAGCCGCTGCTGGTATTGCAGCAGTCACCGGCGCGGAAATCACCGTTCGCTACAAGAACAATTATCCGGTCACCTACAATCACGATGCACAGACGGAGTTTGCCGCCCGTGTCGCCAGCGCCGTGGCGGGCGAAGGCAAGGTGGACGAGAGCGTCGAGCCGATGATGGCGGCGGAAGATTTTTCCTACATGCTGGAAGCGCGCCCCGGCGCCTATATCTTCCTCGGCAATGGCGACACGCCCGGCCTTCACCACCCGGCCTATGACTTCAACGACGATGCCATTCCTTATGGCGTCAGCTATTTCGTGGCGGTAGCGGAAACAGCACTTGCTGCCTGATGCTTGAAGAAATCCGCCTGCCCCGCTTTTGCGGGGTTGGCGACAGCTATGAAAACCATTATGTCTCGAAAAGTATTCGATATGCTGGAATCAGCGGCGGATGCTCATCGGTTGGTCCCGTAGCTCAGTAGGATAGAGCGACAGATTCCTAATCTGTAGGCCACTGGTTCGAATCCAGTCGGGATCACCATTCAATTTCCTTAGTTCGTTGAAAAGCTTTAGTGGTAGAGATCAGATACAAGTCCCTGATTTTGGTGTCTTCCGGCTTACCCCAATCCGTCGCGTTTCCTACGGTCTCTGGTCTCGCTACAGCGTATTCTACATCGTCGTCAGGCCAGCCTGCTTAATCCACAACTCTCGATAAAGCTCACAGGATTGAATAAGATCTTCGTGTGGTCCCATTGCCACGACAGCACCATTGTCTAGAACGATGATTTTATCAAAGTCTCTGACGGTAGAAAGGCGATGCGCAACTGCGATAACAGTTGTATCTGCGTCAAGCGACGCAATTGCATTCTTAATCAAGCTTTCACTATTGGTATCGAGAGCGGAGGTGGCTTCGTCAAGAATAAGAACGGGCCGATTTTGTAGGAAGGTGCGTGCGAGTAAAATGCGTTGTTGTTGACCACCCGAAAGCCTCGCTCCCCTCTCTCCAACGACTACGTCAAAGCCCTTCCCGTCCGGGGCTAGCTCTTCAATAAACGAAGATGCATCTGCTAACTCGGCTGCACGCTTTATCGCTGCATTGTTGGAGATTTCCGCGCCAAACGCGATATTTTCTTTTATCGACCGATGAAACAGCGCGTCGCTTTGCGCAACGACTGAAAAGACGCCTCGTAGCTCGGAAATCTTCACAGAGCGAATATCCTGCCCATCAAGCGCAATCTGTCCTGCATCAACATCGTATAGTCTCAGCATTAGATCGATAAGCGTAGATTTACCTGCTCCAGAGGGCCCAACGATACCAACCTTCTGCCCAGCCTCTATCTCAAACGAGATATTCCTCAAAGTTTGTTTTATTCCATAAGAGAAACTGACGTTATGCAATGAAATGTGTGGTGGATTGGATGCCTTTAGGCGCTCGCTGCCGTCTTTAACAGTTGGCTTTGCCGTGACAGTTGAACGCGCATCTCTGATAGTGCCGAATGTCTGTGTTAGCCCTTCCCATACCCCCACAAACCAACCAGCATCCGCAGCCATACCCCCAGCTAAGGTAATTCCTGCAACAAATTCACCGGGCGATATCATTCCGTGGGCTAATCCGTATAAGCCCAATGCGAGGATGCAGGCAACCAGACCTGTGTTCAGCACACGAATGAACAGCCCGGCAATCGTTGTTAAATGGTTAATATCGAGGTTTGTTTTGTGTTGCTTATCAATTCTTGAAAGAACAAAACTGTTCTCTGTATCATAAGCAAATAAGGTCTTTATCGCACGAATATTTGAAAAATATTCTGTGACAGCGCCGTTTACGATGCTGGACGTCTCGGAAATTTTTTCAGCTTGAGCATTGAACTTTGGCACAAGATAGATCGCTAACAATCCATTTAGTAAAATCCAAATCAACACTGGAACGACAAATAGAGGAGCAAGATAAGAAATAAGAACGGCAGAACCTGCGAAACGCACAAAGCCGAGTGGGAAACGACCAGCTAGAATTTCTATACCCGATTGCACTGCATTCGAGAGTTGCCCTATACGCCCGGAAATCTGGCCGGCGTGGTGCGAATGGAAATATTCCATACCATGTTGAGAAGCAGCCTTGTGCGACTGCCAAAGGGCAGATGATTTTGTCTGTGATCGAAGCGCCTGCATTCGAAGCATGTAATTGACGAGCCAGAGTGCAGGATCAGCTACCGCATAAGCGACAATCAACGAGCCAAAAAAGGTGATCGTTGCAGAAGTTAAATTGAGCTCGGGCGAATGCGCGACCATATCAACGATATACGCCACAGCCCACATTCTAAGCAGGTCAATCGCCGTAAGAGCAGCACCAGACAGCGCAGATGCCACAATCAGCCACCGAAACGGTTTTATGAGAACAAAGAAAAGTGCGAGCGCAGTACGCGACTGATGCGCCCGCAGACCGTGATGGTGAAAATCAACTAACTGTTCAAAATACTTAAAAACTCTTTGAAGCAAAATCAGTCCTCAACTATCTGACCAACAACTTTACCAGCAATGGAAGCGCTTCGCAGATATGTTCGGGTAACGGGATATTCTTCCATAGGGTTTTCAAAAATATCGCGAGCATGAAACCCGTTCACATTATTGAGAAGGATAAGCCTCCGGCTTTCCTGCGGAATTGAATAACGGACCGGATTGGTCGAAATAGCTGTCTTGATTTCAGCGGTGACGTCTTCTGCTTGATCGACGCTAGTACCAGCCCGACCTTCAAAAGTACCATTCATAAAAGTTGTAGTTGAACCGTCTAGAGCGCGGGTAAAAATTGCCGCCCTTGCGCGCCTATCTACAACCTTAACATCAGATTGGCCGTTATCATAAACAGCGGGAGTGAGACTGAAACAGTATTCCTGCGACAATCCTACCTTTTCGACGATATGAGAAAAACTCGAAATTTTGCTCGTCGGAACCCAATAAAAGTTGCCTCTATTGTGGTAATTGATAAACACGTTAAAAATGGAAATGTAGTCTGGAACTGACAGTTTGCCATCGACAATCGACCCATCAGAATGAAAGTCAAGAACATCAGTAGGAGAGAGGCCACATATACCTACGCGATCTAGCTTCTTACTATTATCTCTTAACGCACTAAAAATTGAAAACGGCGTTTTGTTCTCACGATCGGGTAAGTTCGGCATAATTGCTTGTGTAAGTGAGACTGCAATCAAGGAACCTACGATTGCATCAACGGTGGCATCTTCAGACACTTGCGGTACGTCAATAGCAACGATCCCGACCAATGGATGATCAAGCTGATGCCGGATTTCGGGAATTAGATCGGCAAACAAGAGGGAAGCTTGTTCGGTCAACCTGCCCATTACCAATTTGTCTCGCGTATGGGCTAGCGAGAGGGGAGCGTCATCGATCCGTAAATTCTTGCAGGCAAAATCGCGGGCATACTCGACACTGATCGAAAAAATTGGGGCCTGAGATTGAACGGCATTCATCAACATATCCTCTCCCATTAAAAACGAAAGGGGCGATAATAATCGCCCCTGTAAATAAATTTTCATACAGGCTTGTTGCCCGAACCATTTTTATCATTATACCCTAGAGTGGAGTGGCTATCCGTGCACTCTGGTCTGTTTGCGTGATAGAAAGCCCTTTCGTCAGAGCGTCTATTGATACTTTATCTTTAAGGTCAATATGCATTGTATTACTCCCATATTGTTTTCGTTCCAATGAAGGCCAGTAAACCGTAACCAACACAAAGGATACGAAAAGCGCAATTCATTGGTAGTATTAATTGAGTATTAAGTAATTGTGCGAGCTAAAATGCTAGCATTTCTGCCCATCAATAAAGCAGATGGTAGATATGATTGAGGAACGTCCAATTGGTGCGAAAATTACAGAATACTGGCAATCCGTTACCCTTCATAAGGCCAGTTGGCCTGTGAAAACAGGCCACCATCGACCCAGATCGTCTGGCCCGAAACAAATCGTGCTGCATCGGATGCCAGAAACAGCACTGGACCGGAAAGATCTTCCACCGTTCCGACCCGTCGCAGTGGCGTAATCCGACCCCATGTTTCTGCATAATCCGGCTGTTCCTGTGCGGTGCGCTCATTGTAAATCGCACCGGGAGCCACGCAATTGACGCGGATGGCGTGAGGCCCAAGCTCCACCGCAGACACTTTGGTGAACTGCTCTATGCCGCCCTTCGACGCCGTGTAGGAAACCAGTTTCGGAAAGGCGAGCTTGTTGCAGCCTGATCCGATATTGACGATGGCGCCGCCCTTGTCTGCCTCCACCATGCGCTTCGCGGCGGCCTGCGTATTGAGGAAACAACCTTTCAGATTGGTGCGGATGACATCGTCCCAACCATCCTCGGAAAGTTCCAGCAAGGGTGCCCAGGTCTGGATGCCTGCATTGTTGACCAGTACATCGGGTGCGTCACCGAACCAGTCGCAGACCTCATCGAAGAAGGCTTCGACCTCGACACGCCGCCCCACATCGCAGCCAAGCCCTAGCGCCTGACCGCCCGCCTCCTCAATGGCTTCCACGAGCGATTGTGCAGCTTCCTCATCGTGCTTGTAGCTGAAGGCCACTGTGTAACCCGCATCGGCAAAAGCAGAAACAAGATGCCTTCCGATGCCTGTGCTTCCACCTGTGACGACTGCAAATTCACCCATGCCAAATCCCTCCCGGAAGTATTTTCGGCCACGAATTTAATCGGTTTTCAGCGATGGTAAACCGGCAAAAAACAAAATAGCTTCCGTATAAATGCGAGGAGAGAAAATGAATCCTGACATCAAGGAAGCCAATGGCGCGTGTCACTGCGGGACCGTGCGTTTTCGCGTCAAACTATCCAATGGCCTGCACACAGCAAGGCGCTGCACCTGCTCCTATTGCCGGATGCGCGGGGCTGTCGCTGTGTCCGCAGAACTGGACGGGCTGGACGTGCTTGAAGGGAAAGATGCGCTGACGCTCTACCAGTTCAATACCGGCGTCGCCAAACATTATTTCTGCTCGAAATGCGGGATTTACACCTTTCACCAGCGCCGTTCCAATCCACGCCAGTTCGGCGTGAATGCGGCTTGTCTGGAGGGCGTATCACCATTCGATTTTGCAGTCATCGAGGTGAATGACGGCGTGAACCACCCGTCCGATAATCCGAACTACAAAGGTTCCGGCATTGCGGGCTATCTGCGTTTTGAGCCCGTTGTTGACGAGGACTAGAGCGGTTCCGGTTAGAACGGGAGCGTTGAACCGCTCTAACTTTTTTATTTTTACGCATGTCTCCCGAAACCGGTTCCCACTTTCGGGAGACATGCTCTAAATCCTCGCCCGCTGCTTATGTTCGTTCTTCTCCCATGAAAACAGAACTGGCGGTAGCGGATCGAGGCCGCGAATAATATCCGCACCCTTTTCGCCGATCATGATGGTCGGCGCATTGGTGTTGCAGGACGGAACGCGCGGCATGATCGAACTGTCGCACACCCGCAGCCCTTCCAGACCGCGCACTTTCAGATCGAGATCGACAACGGCCATCGCATCGGTTCCCATCTTGCAGGTGCCAACCGGATGATGATCGGTCTTGGCGTTGGCACAGGTATAATCGAACAGATCATCATCACTGACGACTTTTGGCCCCGGCAGACGCTCGGCCATGACAAAAGGTTTCAATGCATCCTGGCTCAGGATTTCGCGCGCGATCTTCAGACCTTCAAGCGACATCTTGCGATCATGCGGATCGCTCCAGTAATTCGGATCGATCAGCGGAGCAGCAGCCGGATCATTGGACGTCAGCCGCACGGTTCCACGCGAGCGCGGATGCAGATAAGCAGAATTGAGCGTCACGCCAGCATTTTTAAGCTTCTCGACGCCCGCCTCAATGCCCGAACCAAGCCCCAGATGGAACTGAATGTCCGGCGAGCGGGCATCCGGATCCGCATACCAGAAGCCGCCGGTTTCGAAGAGGCTGGACGCCACCGGGCCGGAACCCAACAACAGATATTGCAAGCCCGCTCCAAGCGTCCGATGCAGCTTTGCCACGCCATCATAGGTATGATCGCCCGTGCATTCGGCAATGACAAACAGGTCGAGATGATCCTGCAGGTTCTCACCCACGCCCGACAGATCATGTTTTACACTTACGCCAAGTTTTTTAAGATGATCAGCGGGTCCAATGCCTGATTGCAACAGCAGTTTTGGTGAGCCAATCGCGCCCGATGAAACAATCACCTCCTGCGATGCGCGCAGAACCTCACCGCTCATCAGCGTAACGCCCGTTACGCGGGTCTTTTCCAGCTCGATAGTGCGCACCGGCGCATTCATCCGCACGGTAAGGTTCTTGCGATCCCTGATCGTGGACAGATAGGCAAGGGATGCCGACGAACGGCGGCGATTGCGTTGGGTGAGCTGATAAAAGCCGACGCCTGCCTGTTCGCGACCGTTGAAATCCGGATTATACGGAAGCCCAAGTTCCTGCCCGGCACGAATATAGGCATCGCATATCGGCAACGGCGCGGAAGGCATGGAAACGCCAAGCGGCCCGCCATAGGAATGAAAGTCATCGTTGAAACGCTGATTGTCTTCGGCGCGTTTGAAATAGGGCAGCACATGGCGATAGTCCCAGCCTGTACAGCCGTCTTCGCCAGCCCAGAGATCATAATCGGCTGCATTGCCGCGCGTATAAATCTGCGCATTGATGCTGGAGCCGCCACCGATAACTTTCGCCTGCGTATATCGAAGCACCCGGTTTTTCAGGTGCTTTTGCGGAACGGTTTCCCAACCCCAGCTCGCTACACCCTTGGTCATCCTGGCAAAACCGGCAGGCATGTGAAAGAGCGGGTTCCAGTCGCTGCCACCAGCTTCCAGCAACAGCACTTTTATCGATGCATCTTCGCTCAGACGATTGGCGAGAACACAACCGGCAGGACCGCCACCCACGATGATATAATCGTAATCCATCGCCCTACCCTTATAATTTTGCAATCGACAGGCCCCCATCGGCATTGATCGCCGAGCCGGTCGCAAAGATGAAATCGCCACAGGCAAGCCCGGCGACAATCGCGCCAACATCACCGGCCTCGCCCCAGCGTTTCATCGGCACCAGACCGGCTTCAATCAGCGTATCGTAACGCTCAGCAACTTTTGCCGTCATATCGGTGCGAATGATACCGGGGCGCACCTCAAACACACCGATCCGTGCTTCGGCCAGACGCAGCGCAAGCCCCTGCACGAAGGCTGTCAGCCCTGCCTTGCTGATGCAGTAATCAAGCCTTTCGGGCGATGTCATCACTGACGAAACCGAGCTGATCGTCACAATGCTGCGTGGGAAACGTACCTCGTGAACAGCCAGCATGGCCTTCACCACGGCCTGCGTGAAAAACACCGTGCCGCGCAGGTTCACATCCATGATCGTGTCGAAATTTTCCGGCTTCAGGCCAAGGAAATCGCCGCGCTCGACCGAACCCATGCCCGCATTGTTGACCAGGCAATCGATACCGCCCAATTCTTTCAGTACTGCGGCGACCGTTGCCTCATGCATTCCAATGGCGGCCAGATCGCTTTCGAAGAAAGCCACTCTTCCACCAAGTCCGCGCAATTCATGGATGACGGCATCGTCAGGCTCGCGGTCGGTAATCGCCAGATCGAACCCCTTGGCGGCCAGCGTGCGGGCAATGCCAAGCCCGATCCCTCGCCGCCCGCCGGTTACCACTGCCACAGGTCTTTGACGGTTCATGCCAGCACCTCCCGGTTCAAATAGTCCGCCACGCGCAGTGCTTGGGCGGCAATGGTCAGCGCCGGGTTGACCGCAGCCGAAGTCGGCAGGAACGACGCATCGACCACATGGAGATTGGGGTGGTCATAAGCACGGCAATATGGATCAAGCGGCGCTGTTGTCGGGTCGTTACCGATGCGCACAGTGCCGCATTGATGCGACGGGGTGCGCCGGTCAAAGGCCCGCGACAGCACGACTGGAAATCCCGCCGCACGCAGCGCGGATTTAAGTTTTTCCACCAGCATCAGATGCGCCTTCCAGTTGGAACGCACCCAATGCAGAACGATGCGATCACCATCCACGCTCACGCGACTTTCCGGCGATGGCAAATCTTCGCTCATCGCGTAAAAGTCAATCGTATGCCCGGCAATGCGGTTTAAAAGCCATTCCGGCACGCGAGGCATGTTGGATTTGAGGATCGCACCCGACACCCGCCCCAGCAATTGCACATTGCCAAGCGGCGGCCCGCCGGCCCTGTCCGACAAATAGTAATCGTTGAAACCAAACGTCTTCTGATAAACGCTGTCATTGCGATAGCGCGGATCGAAGGCGATCACGGCGCTGGAATTATGGTTCATGAAATTGCGACCGACCTGATCCGAACGGTTCGCCAGTCTTGAACGCAACAGAAGCGCTGCCGACTGCACGGCACCTGCGGATAAAGCGACCAGCTTCGGACGCAGGACCAGCGCCTCACCATTCTTCACATAATGAACTGCCGTGATTGTTTTCCCATCCGGCCCGGTTTCCAGTCGCATCACCCGCGCCGAGGTTTCCAGCCGGACATTCGGATATTCAAGCGCCTCCGCAAGCGGACAGGTTTCCGCATCCATCTTGCCATCATTGCTGTTGGGATGCGCGTCCCACGGCGTTGTGGCCTTTGCAAGCCAGCGCTCAATATCAACACCCAATGGCAAGGAAGCTGGATGCAGCCCCGCCTTCTTCAGCCGTGCACGCACATCGGCAATCGGACGTTCATCAACGACCGGCGCATGAGAATAGGGCTTTGAATGATATGGCTCAGTCGGGTCATCACCCAACTCACCGCGTACCTGAAAAAGCTCTTCCGCCTTGCAATACCAGGGCTCAAGCTCGTCATAGTCAAAGGGCCATGCTGGAGACACACCTTCGAGATGCGCAAGCTCCTCAAAATCCTCACGCCTATAGCGCACCAGCACTGCGCCATAGAATTTGGAATTGCCGCCGACATTGTAATAATTGCCGGGATTGAAGGGCGTGCCATCCGGTTCATACCAGAACTCTTTCGGGCGAAAGAAACCACGCTGGAAAATGGCGCGCGGATCGCGGTTTTCCGGCCTGTCCGGCAAATGCTCCCCTGCCTCGAGAATAAGAATGTCCGCACCTGATGCGGCAAGACCGGCGGCCATTGTCGCGCCGCCGATGCCCGATCCGATGATGACGATATCCGGCTGTCCTCCCAAAGCCGTCACTCCTTATTTTGCTTGCGGCATCCACCAGCCGGTGCGCGCGCCGATATGCATGTTGAGCGTCTTGGTTTCGGTATAATCCTCCACCGCATGACGGCCCAGCTCGCGGCCAAGGCCCGACTGGCGATAACCGCCAAAAGGCAGTTCCGGCGTGCCATCCATGAAGGTGTTCATCCAGACTGTGCCAGCCCGCACCTTGCGGCCAATGTTCATGCAAGTATCGAAATCGCGGCTCCACACGCCTGCCGAAAGCCCGTAATCGACCGCATTGGCAATCGAGATCGCCTCGTCCACTGTATCAAAAGACAGCACCGATAGAACCGGCCCGAACACTTCTTCGCGCGCCACGGCCATGTCGGCTTTCACGCCTGCAATGATGGTCGGTCCCATATATTGGCCAAGGCCGAGATCCAGAACATCGCCGCCATGGGCAATTGCAGCACCCGCCTTTTTGGCCTGATCGACATAGGTGCCGACCTTGCTCAAATGCTGCGGCGTGATGATCGCACCCACCTGCGTGCTGACATCCAGCGGATCGCCGACGATCACTTTCTTCGACAGATCAGCGACCCGACCGACAATCTCGTCAACAATCGAGCGATGCACGATCAGACGCGAACCGGCATTGCAGCACTCACCCGCATTGAACCATGCGCCAAAAACGGCTGCGTCGATAAAGGCATCCATATCCGCATCCGGGAACAGGATTTGCGGATTCTTGCCGCCAAGCTCCAGCGATACTTTCTTGAGCGTTTGCGCCGCATTGGCCATGGTCAGCTTGCCCACACCTGTGGAGCCGGTAAACGACACCATGTCGACGTCCGGATGCGTACTCATATGCTGGCCAACGTCTGCGCCGGTTCCGGTGATGATATTGACGACACCATCCGGTAGCCCTGCTTCGGCCAGAATTTCGCCGAGTAACAATGTCGAACCCGATGTGAGTTCCGAAGGCTTCACCACCGCCGTACAACCCGCGGCAAGCGCAAATGGCAGCTTTTGACCTACGATCAGAAACGGGAAATTCCACGGCGTAATGATTGAAACGACGCCAATCGCCTCGCGCAGCACGACACCCAGAGTACCGTCGCCCAGCGTGTTGTAGCTTTCGCCATGCAGGTCACGTGCGAGCGCTGCCGCGTAGCGCCAGATATCGACGGAACCGGCAATCTCGCCGCGCACCTGGGAAATTGGTTTGCCGGCTTCAATAGCGTCGAGATAGGCAAGCTCTTCAGCCCGCGCCTCGATCAGATCAGCGGCTTTCAGCAGAACCAGCGAACGCTGCGATGCCGTTTTAGACGACCAGCGCCCATCATCGAAAGCCTTGCGGGCGGCTGAAACTGCGCGTTCCACATCGGCCTTGTTGCCCGCCGGATAGCGGCTGACCGTGACGCCATGGCCGGGCGCTACACGCTCGATTGTCTGGCCGCTTTGGCTGCCCACCCATTTGCCATCAATGAGCATGGAGAATTCGCGGACTTCCAGCCCGGTCAGCGGCTGCGGTTTTACGACGACGCTCATTACCATTCTCCCTTAAAATTTGCTTCGCGCTTTTCGGTAAACGAGCGCACGCCTTCTGTCAGATCGCCGGTCTTGGCGACCAGAATGGAACCCAGCGCCTCGACTGCCGTTCCATTGTCCTCGCCATTGGCGACGGAAAGCATCAGTTTGGAAATTTCGAGCGCAGCCGGTCCGCGCTTGGCCACCCGTGCCGCATAGTCCTGCGCTGCCTGCAAAGCTTCACCCGTATCGACTACATGATCGACCAGCCCATGCGACAGCGCTTCGTCCGCTGTGAACATTTCACCGCCCAGCACCATGCGGCGTACAATCTGCGCACCAAAACGGCGCACAAGACGCTGCGTGCCGGACCAGCCCGGGATCATGCCAAGCGATGTTTCCGGCAGGCCGATTTTTGCCTGTCGTTCAACAATGCGGATATCGGCGGCACCTGCCAGTTCCAGACCACCACCCAAAGCATGACCATTCATCGCTGCGATCAGTGGCACACGCAAAGTTGCCAACCGCTCGAACACGCGATGACCATAGCGCACCCATGCATGACCGAACTCCGCCGGTTCCATGCCGCCCCATGCCTTGATGTCGCCGCCTGCGGAAAAAGCCTTGCCCTCGCCGGTGAGGATCGCAACCCGGACGCTGCAGTCCGCTTCCACCCGATCACAGGCGATAGACAGTTCCTGCAAAAGCTCGATATCGAATGCATTCAGCTTTTCGGGCCGCTTGATGATCATGACCGCGATGTGGTTCTCAATCGAGATGTCTATCCGTTGAGCCATTTACGCCTCCAGCTTTCGCGCAGGCTTTTGCGGCAATTCAAGCCCGATCGGCTCGTCACGGAACAGAGCTTCATCCATGAGTTTAAGCTTATCCGAAACAATCAGCGGAAACTCGGCTTGGTCCAGAATATGTGTCTGCAAATCCACACCCGGCGCAATCTCGGTGAGCACAATGCCTTTCGGCGTGAGCTTCAAAACCGCGCGTTCGGTGACATAGGTAATATCCTGCCCCTGCTCGACACCGCGCGGACCGGAGAAAGTAACATGCTCAACCTCATTAACGAGCTTCTTGAGCTTACCTTCCTTCTCAATCACCAGCTTGCCATCAGCGACCGACAATTTCGCCCCTGCATTGAACATGCCGGAGAAGACGATCTTCTTGGCCCTTGCGGTAATATCGACAAAGCCACCGGCACCAGCAGTCACATGCGGACGGAATGACAGCTTCGACACATTGACCGAGCCGTCGCGTCCGATCTCAAGGAAGGACAGAAGCGAGGCGTCGAAGCCCGCCCCCTGAAAATAAGTGAACTGATAAGGCGACGGCATATAGGCATCGGCATTCGATGCACAGCCAAATGCAAAATCCAGAAGCGGCACACCGCCAACGGCACCCTGCTCAATCACCCATGTCACAGCTCCGTGCAGGCCCTCTTCCAGCAGAATGCGCGGCACATTGGCGGAAATTCCGAAGCCAAGATTGACCGCACTTCCCGCTTGCAACTCCTGTGCGACGCGGCGCGCAATCGCTTTCTGGATATTGAATTCGGCCAAGCGGAACGTATCGAGCGGGCGGAAAATCTCGCCGGAAATGGCCGGATCATAAAGTGTCTGCGTCGTCTGTTTCTGGTCAGGATCGACCACGATATAATCGACCAGAACGCCGGGCACGCGCACATCATGCGGTTTCAGCGTGCCTTCCTTGGCAATGCGCTTCACCTGCGCAATGACGATACCGCCATTGTTGCGCGCAGCCAGCGCCTGATCCAGCCCGCCGAGATAGGCACCTTCATGTTCATAGGTGAGATTGCCGCGTTCATCCGCCGTCGTGGCGCGGATGATGGTCACCTGCGGCATGATATTGGGGAAATAAAGCCAATCCTCACCTTCAAAACTGACCAGTTTGACGACCGGCTCTTCGCGCGCCTTGTCGTTCATTGCCGATCCCTGACGCTTGGGATCAACGAAGGTATCAAGACCCACCTTGGTCAGCACGCCGGGGCGTTTGGCCGCCGCCTCACGATGCATGTCGAACAAAATGCCCGACGGGATATTATAGGCCGGAATCTCGTTATTGGTGATCATCTGCCAGATCAGTGGCGGCTCGGCACCCGATGGTCCTGACGGATAAGAACCGCCGATGATCTTCTTGAGAAGCCCCTTCTTGGCAATGTAATCGACACCCTTGATGCCGCTCATATCGCCAGCCGCAATCGGATGCAGCGTGGTGATATTCTTCGGATGACCGGTTTCATCAAACCGCTCGCCAATGGCTTTCAGCATCATATCCGGACAGCCGAGACCGCTGGATGAAGAAACCGAAACGACAGCATTGTCGGGTATAAGTGCTGCCGCTTCCGCAAATGAAATATGTTTGCTCATAATTCTCAAAGTCCTGAATGAACGGCAATTGCCTTACCGGTCTTGGCGGCTTCAGCGACGGCGATCCCGGTCGCCAGCGACCAGATGCCGTCCTCCAGTGTCGCCGACGGCTGGCCTTTACCCCCAATGGCATTATGGAAAGCCTGCAAGGCGGTTTCGTAGAGATTCTTCTGGTCGAGCGGCAATTCGTGCTCGCCATCCTTGTCACGCAACAGCACCGAACCGACCGGCTTCTGCGTCATGACATTGCGTGCAATGAGCGAGCCTTCGCTGCCATGCACTTCAAAGCCGGTTTCCGCATATTTGGTCGTGAAAGCATCATGGAACTGGGCAATCGCGCCGGAGGAGAAGCGCAGAACGCCCATCACGCCGTCCTCCAACCCTTCACCGCTCGTCTTACCCTCTAGGCCCCCTTGCTGGCTGAAAGCTACTGCTGCGACCGGATTTTCCCCCAGCACGAAACGCAGCGTATCAGCATCATGCACGGTAATATCGAGGATGACCCCGCCGCCCGCATCAGGGCGTTCAATGCGCCAGCCTTGCAAATGCGGCGGCAGATAAACCGCGTGAAAAACCCGCGCGGCAAGCACCTTGCCGATCTTGCCTCGAGCGATCGCATCACGCATGGCGCGGTGGCTGGCAGCATTGCGCAAGTGATGATTCGTACCCGCCACAACGCCCGCTTCACGCACGGCTTTCAGCATCTGATGCGCGTCGCCAATCGTCAGAGCCAGCGGCTTTTCGCAGAGGATATGTTTGCGAGCTTTTGCGGCGGCAATCGCCTGATCGCGGTGCAGTTCATTGGTGGTGGAGATATAAACAGCGTCGATTTCCGGATCGGCCAGTAGCGCTTCAAGGCTTGTCACTGAACGGGAAATACCGTTTTCGCGGGCATAGGCCTCGCCACGCTCAGCATTGGTGCTGTAGACGGAAACGACTTCGCCACCCGTGGCGCGAATGGCTCCGATCACCCATTCTTTTGCAATGGTGCTTGCGCCTATAAGGCCCCATTTTGCCATTCGAATTTCTCCTCTTTTGTCCGGAACGGCGCGCCACAACTTGCCCGCACCGCAAGACGCACCGCCAAACGCTGCGCCTCCGCCTCCACTCGTTCCGAATTGATCTGTTTCAGCAAAAGCTGCGCCGCACGCTCCCCCAAACCTTGCGGATCAACAGCCACAGTCGTCAGTGCCGGAACAGCGGTCTTGGCTTCGATCACATCGTCAAAACCAACCACCCCGAAATCCCGGCCCGGTTCCAGATTTGCGGCGCGCAAACCATCGCAGACGCCGAAAGCCACCGCATCATTGAAGCACACCGCCGCCGTCGGTTTCATGCCATGGCGCAGCATCTGCTCAACCGCCTCAACACCGCCCGCACGAGACGGAGGAGCGGGAAAAACCAGCGCATCGTCAAATGCAAAACCCGCCTGCTCAAGTCCCGTACGATAGCCAGCAACGCGCTCCAGGAACACCGCCGTATCCGCGTAACCACCCATAAATGCTATGCATTTATGACCCAGGCTAACCAGATGCTCCACCGCCTTGGCAACCCCGCCGCGATTATCAGAAACAATCGATGAAACACCAGACCCCGGCACATCGCGCACCATCTGCACAACCGGCAGGCCGCTTTTGGCGAGCGGTTTCAAATCACCGGCCTCAGTGCCGCGCGCAGGCGAAACGATCAGCCCGGCAATGCCATGTTCACGCATCGAGGCAATCACCTCGCGCTGGCGATCAATGCTTTCCGCCGTATTGGCGAGAAACTGCACATAGCCTGCCGATTGCATGACGCGATCAACACCGACGGCCAGCTCCGCAAAGAAACTGTTGGTCAGATCATTGACCACAAGGCCGATGATCTTCGACTTGGCCTGACGGAGATTGGCCGCCGAACGGTTATAGACATAACCGAGTTTCTCGATTGCCGCCTGCACCTTGGCGCGCGTTTCAGCATGAACCAGCGGACTGTCACGCAGCACCAGCGAGACAGTCGATTTCGACACGCCAGCCTCGCGTGCGATGTCGATAACGGTAACGCTGCTCTTGCTCATGACCTGCTCCGGTTTCGATTGCTGATTTAATTGGAACGTTCCAATACTGTCAAGAGCAGATATGGAAAGGGCTATTTGCCTTCTCTTCGCCACAATTCAAGCCAGTTCTCAGCGCATATTTTCTTCAGAAATGCTCATTTCGAGCTGAAGCACACTAAAATCACACTTTCGCCACAATTTTTGATCGGATTGCCATTTGGAACGTTCTAAACTAACAATCAAATATTCAAGCGGAGGAACGACAAGGGCATGAGCGACCATCAAGTGACATTGCCGGATGGCAAGAAAAGCCTGAGCGCCTACACGCTGATCGGGACGCCAACTCCACGTCCGGCCCCTCGCCCGGCAAGCCCGCCGCAGTTCAATCGCATCGCCTATGCAGCGGCGCATGTGGTTTCCGATCCGCTGAAAGATGCCCGCCCATGGAACGAACCGGCGATAGACTGGGACGCGACCATGGCTTTCCGGCATCACCTGTGGAGCCTCGGCTTCAGAATCGCTGAAGCGATGGATACGTCGCAGCGGGGCATGGGGCTGAACTGGGCGGGCGCGCAGGAACTGATCCGCCGTTCACTGGCAGAAAGCAGGACCGTGGCAGGCGCTGATCTGGCCTCTGGCGCCGGCACAGATCATCTCGATCCGTCGGAGGCAAAAAGCCTTGATGACGTCATCAAGGCTTATGAGACACAAGCCGGTTTCATCGAGAAACACGGCGGTCGTTTCATCCTGATGGCAAGTCGCGCCCTGGCGCGCATTGCCCGCTCACCAGACGATTACGTCGAGGTCTATGGCCGGGTTCTGACACAGGCGCGCGACAAGGTCGTGCTGCACTGGCTGGGCGAGATGTTCGATCCGCAGCTCAAGAACTATTGGGGTTCTTCGCGTTTCGAAGATGCACTTGATACGGTGATCGGCATCATCGAAGCCAATAGCGACAAGGTGGAAGGCATCAAGATTTCGCTGCTGGAGGAGCGCTATGAAATTGCATTGCGTAACCGCTTGCCGGACGGCGTTCTCTGTTTCACGGGGGACGATTTCAATTACGCCCCGCTGATCGAAGGCGACGGAAACAAGCACAGCCATGCGCTGCTCGGCATTTTCGATGCGGTCGCTCCACAAGCGTCCAGCGCGCTTTCGGCGCTGGCCGCAGGCGACAATGCCCGCTTCCGCGCGATCATCGAGCCGACCGTGCCCTTGTCGCGGAAAATCTTTGAAGCGCCAACGCAATATTACAAGGCAGGCGTCGTGTTTCTCGCCTGGCTCAATGGCCACCAGAGCCATTTCACTATGCCAGCCGGAATGCAGTCGGCGCGTGGCATTTTGCATTACGCCGACATATTCCGTCTCGCCGATCAGGCCAATGTACTCGATCAGCCTGACCTCGCCATTCGCCGCATGAAGCAGCTTTTGGCGATTTACGGCATAGAATGAAAACAGGCGGAATTCACCGCCTGTTCCCAACACTACTCAACGCCAACCAAGAGCCGGTGCGACATGCTTGAGGATCGACTCGATCACATGCGCGTTGTACTCGACACCAAGCTGGTTCGGGACGGTGAGAAGCAGCGTATCGGCTTCGGCAATAGCCTCATCTCTGGCCAGCTCCTCGATGAGCCTGTCAGGTTCGGCAGCATAAGACCGCCCGAAGACGGCCCGCAGATCTTCCTCGATATAGCCGATGGAATCCTGCTCCTTGCCGCCATTGCCGAAATAGGCCCGGTCGCGATCATCGACCAGCGCAAAGATGCTGCGGCTCACCGAAACACGCGGTTCACGCATATGTCCGGCTTCCTTCCAGGCTTCACGATAAGCCCGGATCTGCTTGGCCTGCTGGATATGCAAAGGCTCGCCCGACTCGTCCTTCTTCAAGGTAGAGCTTTGCAAATTCATGCCAAGCTTTGCGGCCCAGATGGCTGTGGCATCCGATGCAGCACCCCACCAGATGCGATCCCGAAGACCTTCCGAATGCGGTTCAACGCGCAGCAGACCGGGAGGGTTCGGAAACATCGGGCGCGGGTTTGGCTGTGCAAAGCCCTGTCCCTTGAGCGCTTCGAAGAACACCTCGCCATGCTGTCGACCCATATCGGCATCAGTCTTGCCCTCTTCCGGCGCATAACCGAAATAACGCCAGCCATCGATCACCTGTTCCGGCGAGCCACGGCTGATGCCAAGCTGCAGGCGCCCCTTGGAGATCAAATCTGCAGCACTGGCATCTTCGACCATATAGAACGGATTTTCATACCGCATGTCGATGACAGCAGTGCCGATCTCGATCTTGCTCGTCTTGGCGCCAATGGCTGCGAGCAGCGGAAATGGCGAAGCGAGCTGGCGCGCGAAATGGTGCACGCGGAAATAGGCGCCGTCCGCGCCCAGTTCCTCGGCAGCAACAGCAAGGTCTATCGATTGCAGAAGCGCGTCGCTGGCGGAACGGGTTCCCGATTGCGGCGACGGCGACCAGTGGCCGAAGGAAAGAAAGCCGATTTTCTTCATGATGATGTTCCCTGCTTGCGGGCAAAAGATTGGTTCCTGCCAAATATGGCCACGCGCAGCCGAATTGAAAGAGTGCCGAACACTGACACTGTGTTCAGCATTCGGTGCCTGCGGCTTTCGCGTATTCCATATGGGCGCTTCCTTCGGATACGTTGACAGTCTATCCGGACCCGATTAAGCCTCAAATCTGGCGGATAAACCTTCAATCTGAGGTTATTGGAGAAAAGGTGTTTGCCGATAAGCAACGCACCAAAACAGGGGAGATTTTCATGCGTTCTATGCTTCTGGCCTTGCTGGCCGCAACGGCCATTGCCACCTCGGCACAGGCAAAAGACGTAACAGTTGCCGTAACCGCCATCGTTGAGCATCCGGCCCTCGACGCCGCACGCGACGGCGTGAAGGACGCGCTGGCCGAAGCAGGCTACAAGGAAGGCGAAAATCTCAAATTCGTCTATCAGTCCGCACAGGGCAACCCGGCAACCGCAGCACAGATCGCCCGCCAGTTCGTCGGCGAAGGCCCGGATGTGATTGTTCCGATCTCCACGCCTTCGGCGCAGGCCGTCGTTTCGGCAACCCGTGATATTCCGATTGTCTTTACCGCTGTTTCCGATCCGGTCGGTGCGCAGCTCGTCAAGGACATGGCAAAGCCAGGCGGCAACGTCACCGGTCTTTCCGACATGTCGCCGGTGGTAGAGCATATCAAGCTCATCAAGGAAGTGATGCCGAACATCAAGAAGCTCGGTTATCTCTACAATTCCGGTGAAACCAACTCGGTCTCGTTGCTGGCAGCGCTAAAGGAAGCAGCTTCCGCCGAAGGCATCGAAATCGTTGAATCGGCTGCCACCAAGTCGGCGGAAGTACAGGGTGCGGCGCGCGCCCTCGTCGGCCGTGCGGATGCCATGTATGTTCCGACCGACAACACCATCGTTTCGGCTCTGGAAAGCGCTGTCGGTGTCGCCGAGGAAAGCAAGCTGCCGCTCTTCACCGCCGATACGGATTCCGTGAAGCGCGGCGCACTGGCCGCACTCGGCTTCAACTATTACGATGTCGGCAAGCAGACGGGTGCCGTCGTGGTCAAGATCCTCAAGGGTGAAAAGCCGGGCGATATTCCGGTCGACATCGCCAAGGGTACCGATCTCGTCATCAATCTTTCTGCCGCCAAGAAGATGGGGATTGAATTCCCGCAGGCCGTTATCGACCGCGCGACCAGCAAGATCGACTGATCGAGCCTGAAAGCAGAATAGGAGAAGGCGAAGTCTCAAAGGGGCTTCGCCTTTTTGCTAGAGCGCATCCCGAAAAGTGGGAACCGGTTTTCGGACAAGATGCGCGTTAAAAATAGACAGAGTATTTCCGACGACTGAGCCTTGGCGGAAAACGCTCGATGTTGCAATTGCCCCACAAAGTGCCGCATTTCGGGGCTCGCCCGGCGATATTGCTTGCACACTGGAACTTGTGGGTTGTATCCCGCCTGAGATATAAAGCCGCAAAAATGCGGTTTCGCATAAACAACCGGGGAATGATCTGACGCAGCCTATGGCTGCCAGACGAACTCAAATCAAAACCGGTCGTGACTGAAGCTGGCCGAGCGGAAAGCGGTTTTCGCAACGCCGACGATGGATACTGCTTTGAAGCGGCGGTCTGTCGTTTTGGTCGCGGCGAGAAACAAGGAATGACATTGTGAGTCAGATCGCCTTCTGGGGTGCGGTCGAATTGGGCCTCGTCTTCTCTTTTGTCGCCATCGGCGTCTATCTGGCTTTCCGCGTGCTCGATTTCCCCGATCTGACCGTGGATGGCTCGTTTCCGCTGGGCGCCGCCGTAACCGGCGTGCTGATTATTGCGGGCGTAAATGCCTGGCTGGCAGCCGCCATCGCCATGGTTGCGGGTGCAGCCGCCGGACTTGTAACCGCGACGCTGAATGTGCGTTTCAAGATTCTCAATTTGCTCGCCTCCATTCTCACCATGATCGCGCTGTTCTCCGTCAATCTGCGCGTCATGGGACGCCCCAACATCGCGCTCATCAATCAGGACACCATGCTGACACCGTTCTTCGGCCATGGCATTCCCGAATATTATGTACGTCCGCTGTTCCTGTTTGTGCTTGTCGCCATTGCGGTCTTCATCGTCTGGCGCTTTCTGGAAAGCGACATGGGTCTTGCCATGCGTGCGACCGGTGCCAATCCAAGAATGGCGCGCGCACAAGGCGTTCGCACCGACAGGCAGATCTATCTCGGCATGGCGCTTTCAAACGCTCTGGTGGCGCTTGGCGGCTCGCTATTCGCCCAGACAAACGGTTTTGCAGACGTGACCTCCGGCGTCGGCACCATCGTGGTCGGCCTTGCGGCGGTCATCATCGGTGAAACCCTGCTGCGCTCGCGTCTTATCCTCGTCATTCTCATTGGCTGTGTAGCCGGTTCGATCATCTATCGTATTGCCATCCAGCTCGCGCTTTCCAATGGCGATATCGTCGGGCTTCAGGCTTCCGACCTCAACATTGCTACAGCGCTTCTCGTCACCTTCGCCCTGATATTGCCGCGCCTGCGTCGTGGGGGAGCATCGTCATGATCGAAGTATCCAACCTCGAGGTCGTCTTCGGTCGCGGAACACCGCTGGAAAAGCAGGTCCTGAACAAGATCAACCTGACGATGGAGCAAGGCTCCTTCGTCACCGTGATCGGGTCCAACGGTGCTGGCAAATCGACCATTCTGGGTGTTCTTGCAGGCGACGTTATCCCGACGGCCGGCAAGGTTGTCATCAGCGGGCAGGATGTGACACGCAAATCGACGGCCGAACGCGCCGGCCTTGTCGCCCGCGTATTCCAGGATCCGCTTGCCGGCAGTTGCGGTACGCTCACAATCGAGGAAAACCTGGCGCTGGCTGCTTCACGCGGCAAGACGCGCGGTCTTACCCATGCGCTCAATTCAAGCCGTCGGGCATGGTTTCGCGAGCGTGTGGCGAGCCTCAATCTGGGGCTGGAGAACCGCATGCAGGACCGCATGGAGTTGCTTTCAGGCGGGCAGCGTCAGGCCCTGTCGCTTATTATGGCGACGCTTGCCGGTTCGGAAGTACTGCTGCTCGACGAACACACGGCAGCGCTTGATCCCGGCATGGCCGAGTTCGTCATGGAGCTGACCCGAACGCTGATTGCCGAGAACAAGCTTACCGCCCTTATGGTCACCCATTCCATGCGGCAGGCGCTCGATTATGGCGACCGCACGATCATGCTGCATGGCGGCAAGATCCTGCTCGACGTGACCGGCGACAAACGCAAGACGCTCGGCGTTGAAGACCTCATCGAAATGTTCCGCAAGGTGCGCGGGCAGACCCTCGATGACGATGCGCTGCTGATCGAGTAAGCTTTGCAAACAGCTTTGTTTCGCAGCCGCCGGTCAGTTCGACTGGCGGCTGTTTCGTTTGCAGGCGAATTGCGCTAGTGAAACTTTATGGCGCAGAAGAAAGCAAACGAAGTCGATAGTTTTCTGGCAAGACCGACGAGCTCGTTCCCGGTCGTGCTGCTTTACGGTCCCGATAAAGGGCTGGTAAGCGAACGTGCGCGCCGTTTTGCTGAAGCAAGCAAATTGCCGCTGGATGATCCCTTCGCCGTCATTCGCATGGAAGCGGACGAGATCGAGGCCGACCCGGCGAAACTTGCCGACGAAGCCCGTACTATCTCGATGTTTGGCGGGCAGCGCCTGATCTGGATCAAGAATGCCGCTGGCCAGAAGAAGCTGGCCGAAGCGGTCAAGCTACTTGCAACCGAGCCGCCGCATGAAACGTTCGTGCTGGTGGAAGCCGGTGACCTCAAGAAGGGTGCAGGCTTGCGCAGTGCCGTCGAGAACGCTGCGGCGGGTATGGCCCTGCCCTGTTACTCGGATGATAGCCGCGGCATCGATGGCGTCATCGATGACGTTCTGGCCGAATGGAAGATGCAGATCACGCTCGACGGTCGCCAGCTTCTGCGCGCAAGTCTGGGCGGTGATCGTCTCGCCACACGTGGCGAACTCGAAAAGCTTTGCCTTTACACACGCGGCAAGGAGCGCATCGATAGTGACGACGTGCGCGAGGCTGTCGGCGATGTTGCCGGTCTTTCAACCGACGAAGTGATCGATGCGGTTCTGGCTGGCGATCTTCCGCGCTTCGAAGTCTCCTTCGACCGTGTCGTGAAATCCGGTACGACACCGTTTCTCTTGCTCAATACGGCGATGCGTCAGTTCCAGCAGGTACAGACCTTGCGCCATATCGTCGATACCGAACGCAAAAGCGCATCGGTCGTTGTGGCCGGAGCCCGCCCGCCGATCTTCTTCAACCGCAAGAAGCTGATCGAAAATGCCGTAAGCCGATGGACGGGCGAAAGCCTTGCCCGCGTCATGGAGCGCCTGCAGCGCGCCGTCCTCGAAAGCCGCCAGAATGCAGCCCTTGGTATCCCCATCATTCGCCAATGCCTGCTGGCAATCAGCGTCGAGTCTCTTCGAAACTCCCGTCGATAATAGCAGTCACTTCAAGTAATCCTTTGGCGCAAGAGAAAAGGCTCGTCGCAATGATATGCAACGAGCCTTTAGGTCTAACTATTATTCCCAGGTTTAACTTTGAAGACGGCGGCAAATCTCATCAAGTTGTTCCAGAGAGCTATAGCGTATCTTGACATCGCCGCCACGATCACGATGATTGATTTCTACTTTCATGCCAGTGACATCTGAAAGCAGCTTTTCAAGCGCTTTGGTGTCAGCGTCTTTCTCGACGGGCGCTGTTTTACCGGGCTTCGCTTCTGCACCACCACGGGCTTCCGCTTGTGCCAGTGCCTCCACCTGACGCACCGACAAGCCGTCCTTGACGATCCGCTCCGCCAAAGCGGTCGGATTTTCCATCGTGATCAGGCTTCGCGCATGACCTGCCGAAAGCGCGCCGTCGGCGATAAAGTCCTGCACAGGCTGCGGGAGTTTCAACAGCCGCAACGTATTGGCGACATGGCTGCGGCTCTTGCCGATCACCTGCGCCAGATCATTTTGCGTGTAGTCGTGATTATCGATAAGCTGTTGATATCCCATCGCTTCTTCGACCGCATTAAGGTCAGCGCGCTGCACGTTTTCGATAATCGCAATCTCAAGCGCAACCCGGTCATCAACGTCACGGACAATAACCGGGATCGTATCGACACCGGCACGTTGCGACGCGCGCCAGCGGCGCTCGCCGGCAATCAGCTCAAAATGATCAGGCTGCCCTGGCGCCGGTCGAACAACGATAGGCTGCACGACGCCATGCTCTTTGATCGACTGCGCCAGATCTTCCAGCTCGCCTTCCGAGAACATGCGACGCGGATTGCGCGGATTGCGCGTCACGAATTCAATCGGAACATTCCGTTCGATAGGAACCGGCGCCTTGCGCTCTTCGACAGGGCGGTCGATTTCGCCGATCAGAGCAGCTAATCCGCGGCCCAGGCGCTTCTTTGAAGGATCGTCATTCATCGTTCGGCTTATTCCTGAATTGTTTCGTCGTCGAATCGATTGGTTTACGCGGCCTGCAATTGCCGTTCACGCTGGATAACTTCAGATGCAAGCTGCAAGTAGGCCTGACTGCCAGCACATTTCAAATCATAGAGAATGGCTGGCTTGCCATGAGATGGCGCTTCGGATACGCGCACGTTACGCGGAATGACGGTACGATAGACTTTTTCGCCCATGAAAGCGCGAACATCATCCACCACTTGTGCGGCGAGATTGTTGCGGCTATCGAACATGGTCAACACAATGCCCTGAATCGAAAGATCAGCGTTAATCGAAGTCCGCACCTGATCAACCGTCTGCAGAAGCTGGCTCAAGCCTTCCAGTGCAAAGAATTCGCATTGGAGCGGCACCAGAACGGAATCAGCCGCAGCCATCGCGTTCAGGGTCAAGAGATTGAGTGACGGCGGGCAATCCACAAGCACGTAAGAGAATCGTTCCGACACACCGGAATCGAAACGCAGGGCATCGCGCAGACGTCGCGTACGGTCGGCAGATTGCGCAATCTCCATCTCGATACCAAGCAAATCCAGCGTCGAGGGCACTATATAGAGATTAGGAACATCTGTCGGCATCGCGGCGTCGGGAACGGACGATTCTTGAGTCAGGACATCATAGGATGACAATGGGCGATTGCGACGATCGATGCCCAGACCGGTGCTGGCATTGCCTTGCGGATCGAGATCGACAATCAGTACCGTCTCGCCAATCGCTGCCAATGCTGTGGCCAGATTGATGGCAGTGGTTGTCTTGCCCACCCCGCCTTTCTGGTTTGCAATGGTTATGATCCTCGACATTTTGTTCATCACCGTCGCCTTGCTGCTGTCCGCCCCATCGAAATTTCCAGGCATCAAACGGCCTTACGCCGAAGATTGCTGATTTCGAGTATGACCGAAGCCTGATCGATAGCACTTTGATGTTGTACCAGATCAAAACTCCAACCGACACGGCTTTCATCGATCTCGCGCTGGTAATCCCGACCTTTTTGGAAAAGAGCCTTGGCGCCCATGGTAAGCCATGGCTCGGTCAGGCCAAAAAGATCGCTCAGCGACGCCAATGCGCGGGCGGTAACTATTTGCGGTGTTTCAATTTTCTGCCACATCGCTTCGATACGCGCCGAATGAACCCGAGCCGGTACATGCAAATGTCCGGCTGCTGTGCGCAAAAAGGCCGCCTTTTTTCCCGCACTTTCAATGAGATCTATAGTACCGCCAGACTGTTCTGCGAGAAAGCAGGCCGTCACAATACCCGGAAACCCACCACCGGAGCCAATATCCAGCCAATGGCTGGCATGGCTTGCCAATGGGAAAAGCTGTGCGCTGTCCAGAATATGGCGTGTCCATAACTCATCCAAAGTAGAAGGCGATGCCAGATTGATGGCCTTCGACCATTTGCGGAACAGTTCTTCAAAGGCAATCAGGCGCTCAACTGTTTCACGTGAAACAGAGGGAACGATTGCTTTCAAACTTTCATGACGGCTATGGGCGTTCATGCCGCGCCCTGCCCTTCAGAGAGCGCCTCAGCCGCGCGGTGGCGGTATCCAAACTTCTTGATCTGCGCGATAAGCAGCGCCAAAGCTGCCGGTGTCATTCCATCGACACGCTGAGCTTCTGCAATCGTTTCCGGCTTGCGCTGCATGAGCTTGTGTTTCAACTCATTGGAAAGGCCGGAGATTCCGTCGATATCCAACCCCGCCGGGATGAGCAGTTGCTCCTCACGCTCCATCACCGCGATATCACTCTTCTGGCGTTCCATATAGACAGCATACTGAGCCTCAATCTCCAGAGCATCTCGCGTTGTCGCATCGATAGCCTCGAGTTCGGGCCAGATGGATTTCAAGCGATCGAGATCGATATCGGGATACGAAAGAAGATCATATGCTGAGCGGCGAACACCATCCTGATTGAGACGGAGCTCGTAACGGCTGGCCAGATTGGGTGTAATTGTCAATGACTGGGTCAGCGTCCGTGCTTCGCTCAAAGCTGCCTCACGCATTTCAAAGCGCTCCTTGCGCGCATATCCCAGTATGCCGAGCTTGTCGGCCAAGGGCGTCAGGCGTTGATCGGCATTATCCGAACGGAGCGAAAGACGAAATTCTGCGCGCGATGTAAACATGCGATAGGGTTCGCTGACACCGCGAGACGTCAGGTCATCGACCATAACACCGATATAGGCTTCGGTGCGCTGAATGATGACCGGATCACCTCCGGAAGCCCGACGTGCGGCATTGATACCCGCGAGCAGACCTTGCGCGCCTGCTTCTTCATAGCCGGTCGTGCCATTGATCTGCCCAGCCAGAAACAGACCTTTGACTTTGCGCGTTTCGAGACTGCGTTTCAGCTCGCGCGGATCGATGAAGTCATATTCAATCGCATATCCGGGCTGTAGCATGGTGGCCTTTTCAAGCCCCGGTATGGTCTTCAATATATCGAGCTGTACATCTTCAGGAAGCGACGTCGAGATGCCATTCGGGTAAACGGTGTCGTCATCCAACCCTTCCGGCTCAAGAAATATCTGGTGACCATCGCGGTCACCGAACTTGACGATCTTGTCTTCCACTGACGGGCAGTAGCGCGGACCAATGCCCTCAATCGAGCCCGAATACATCGCGGAACGGTGCAGATTGGCCCGAATGATTGCGTGGGTTTCCGGTGTTGTGCGCGTGATACCGCAATCAATCTGGGGTGTCGTGATCCGATCCGTCATGAGAGAAAAAGGTACAGGATCTTCATCGGCGGACTGCATGTCGAGGCTCTGCCAATCAATGGTGCGCCCATCCAGTCGGGGTGGTGTACCCGTCTTGAGGCGCCCAAGAGCAAAGCCGAACGATGTCAGCCGCTCCGACAGACCAAGCGCTGGCTTCTCGCCCATACGGCCTGCCGGAATCTTCTTCTCCCCGATATGGATCAACCCGTTCAGGAACGTGCCCGTCGTCAGAACGACTGCACCGCATGTCAAGGTTCGGCCATCGGACAGAACAACCCCAGTAATGCACCCGTCTTCTTCCCGAAGATCGTGCGCACCGCCTTCGACAACAAATAGATTGTCTTGCGCCGCGATCACCTTTTGCATGGCAAGTCGGTAAAGCTTACGATCGGCCTGGGTTCGAGGCCCGCGAACGGCAGGGCCCTTCCGACGGTTCAACAGACGAAATTGGATACCTGCTTCGTCGGCGACGCGTCCCATCAGACCATCAAGCGCATCGATCTCGCGCACAAGATGGCCCTTACCCAAGCCACCAATGGCAGGATTGCAGGACATAACGCCAATAGTATCAAAGCGATGCGTTACAAGCGCCGTCCTGGCGCCCGCGCGCGCGGCTGCAGACGCAGCCTCGCACCCTGCGTGGCCACCACCGATCACAATGACATCAAAGACTGTAGCTTCGGTCGAACTCATTGGGTTCATCCTGACGCAACTCGAATCCGTTTCTGAAAGATGTCTCTTTGACACGAATGTGCCTGAAACGGAAGATCAAACTGTCCGGCAATCTGATCAAATCTCTGCAACAGGTCGACTCATGGATAAGACAGTGAGTCAATTACCCCGGCGAGATTCCACAGATGTTTCACGTGAAACAATCTTCAACGCCGATTGTCCTTGTCCGTGTTTCACGTGAATCACTTTCCGATGCAAAACTGTGAAAAAATAACGTCGAGAATTTCTTCCACATCGACGTCTCCGGTGATGCGCCCAAGATACTGCGAGGCCAGACGCATATTCTCCGCACGAAGTTCAAGTGGGAGATGTGCGCCATCCAGCGCTCTATCGATTTCTGCAACTGTGGAGCGTAAGAGGCTAATATGTCTTTGCCGTGTGGGGACGGCATCCTCAATCTGGCCTATCTGCGTTTCCGCAAAGCTCTGAAGGTCATTCAGCAGTCCGTCCAATCCTTCGCCGGTTTGTGTCGAAATACGATGGGACCACTCATCGGATGATCCATCATTCAGATCGGCTTTTGTTCCGATTTTCCACAGAACTTCCGGCACTTCGTCGGAAGCGATAGCTATGGGGTTGCTCATATCTTCCAGCAGAAGAACCAGATCGGCGTCCGCCATGCGTGCACGGGCGCGTTCAATTCCTATCTTTTCGACAGAACTTTCTGTCTCTCGCAAACCTGCTGTGTCCGTCACGTAAACCGGAATACCGCCAAGGTCGAGTTTAACTTCCAGAAGATCGCGGGTGGTGCCCGCCTCTTCCGATATAATCGCGACTTCGCGACCGGCAAGGAAATTCAGCAGACTTGATTTTCCGGCGTTCGGCGCACCGACGATAACGACATGCAGCCCATCGCGCAGCATGGAGGCACGCTTGCCGCTCGCTATATGGTTCTCGATCTCTCTCTTCAGGAGCGTGAGCGATTGCCAGACTTGCTCCGATACAGAACCCGGAACATCACTTTCATCGGCAAAGTCCAGTTCTGCTTCGATAAAGGCACGAGCACGCAGCAGGCGTTGTCGCCATTCCGTGTAGAGTTCGCGCTGCTTACCCGATGCGACCTGCAAGGCAAGTCTTCTTTGCCCTTCAGTCTCAGCAGCGATCAAGTCGGCCAGACCTTCAGCAATGGTCAGATCCATTTTGCCATTGGAAAAAGCCCGTCTCGTAAACTCTCCGGCTTCCGCTATACGGCAACCGGCCAGTTCCCCCAACTCCGACAGGAGCTTTTCGACGACAGCTTTGCCACCATGTAAATGGAACTCGGCGCAATCCTCTCCGGTGAAACTGTTGGGTCCTGGAAAAAAGAACACCAGTCCACGATCGATTGGATCGCCATTTCGGCTACGGAATAGTTTATAGGCAGCATATCGAGGCGTTGGTACGGACCCGATTATTGTTTCGAGTACGAATCGAACTTTTGGGCCCGAAATGCGCACCACAGCAACACCGGAGGGCAAACGCCCGCTCGACAAAGCAAAAATCGTATCTTGAAGGGAAGCGATCTCGCTCATTGCATTTCCTGACCTATAATCAATAAGGATGAAAGCAGCCAAACGGGGTGCTGAAGGAATGGCATATTCAATCATGCAGTGAAAGAAAAGCCTCATGACAGAGTTAAACCGCAACCGTCCTGCAGGCGGCAACCGCCTTGCCGAAGAACCGAGCGCCTATCTGCGCCAGCATGCAGATAATCCCGTTCACTGGCAGCCCTGGGACAGGCAAGCACTGGACGCCGCGAAGGAGCTGGACCGGCCCATTCTGCTTTCGGTCGGCTACGCGGCCTGCCATTGGTGTCATGTCATGGCGCATGAATCCTTCGAGGATCCGGATGTGGCCGAGGTGATGAACGCCCTGTTTGTCAATGTGAAGGTAGACCGCGAGGAACGGCCCGACATAGACCAGATCTATATGGCGGCACTTGGAGCAATGGGGCAACAAGGCGGTTGGCCGCTTACCATGTTTCTAATGCCGGACGGCAAGCCTTTCTGGGGTGGCACCTATTTCCCCCGGCACACGCGTCACAACATGCCGGGCTTTGTGGACGTCCTGCATGCGGTCAACAATCTCTGGCATAAAGACAAGGAAAAAATTAACCATAATGCCCAGGCTGTCTTTGATCATCTCGAAGGCCGTCTGGCAGCACAAAATGTGCCGGTCCAGAACGAATTAGAGCGATTTGACGAGATCGCGACACGTATCAATAGTCTGATCGATCCCGTCCGCGGCGGTATCGAGGGGGCGCCAAAATTCCCGAACGCCCCTTTCATGGATAATCTGTGGCTCTCCTGGCTCTACAGCCACAGCCAAACGCATCGGGACAATTTCCTCCTGTCGCTCAAGGTGATGCTGCAGGGAGGCATTTACGACCATCTGGGTGGCGGGCTTTGCCGCTACTCCACCGATGCCAACTGGCTGGTGCCGCATTTCGAGAAGATGCTCTACGACAATGCGCAGTTCATTCGCCATGCGAATTACGCTTTCGCTGAAACCGGAAGTGAATTGTTTCGTTTGCGAATCGAAGAGACTGTTGATTGGCTGACCCGTGAAATGCGCATGACTGATGGAAGTTTTGCATCCAGTCTCGATGCAGACAGTGAAGGCGAGGAAGGGCGATTTTACATCTGGAGCGAACAGGAAATCGACCAGGTGCTCGGAAGCGATAGCGAAGCTTTCAAGGGCTTTTTTGACGTGACAACGGGTGGAAACTGGGAGGGTCAAAATATTCTGAACCGCCTTCATGCGGTCAATGACAGTGCAACCCTTCCCCCACTGATAGAAGCATCACGGCAAAAGCTGCTGGCGCGTCGGGAACTGCGGGTCCGGCCTGGACGGGATGAAAAGGCGCTGACCGACTGGAACGGGCTTGCTATCCGGGCACTGGCCGAGGCGGGCCGGAACTTCAGGAGACAGGACTGGATTGATCTCGCAACTGGTGCCTATCGCTCCATAGTAAGCAGCGTTCGGGATGGCCGCATCGCGCATTGCCGGATGGAAAATTCGCTTCTCTATCCCGCCCTTTCTACCGATTACGCATCGATGATCAATGCAGCCATTGCTCTTTATGAAGCAACGAGCGAGTGGGCCTACATTGATGACGCATTGAAGTTCAAACAGGCGCTCGATGATGGGCACCGCGATGGCGCCGGTAATTATCGGCTATCGGCGCTGGACGCCGATGATGTCATCCTGCACGCCTATGGCGACTATGATGAAGCGATACCGAGCGCGACCAGCCAGATCATCGAAGCACTGACAAGACTGTTTCTCGCAACGGGTAATATCGATCTCTATCAGAGCAACGAGAAGCTGATTGAACAGGCGCTCGGGCGAGCCTTCGCGCAGCAATATGGACAGATTGGCATATTGAATGCGGCGCGCTTTGCAGCCGAACCGCTTTCCCTTGTCGTGGCCACCGAGGACGATGACGGAGACCTTGTTTCGACAGCGAATCGAAATCCCGACCCACGACGCGTGGACAAGTTCGTGCGGTTCGAAGCCGGTAAGACAATAGAGCTACCAACCGGAGGAACAGCAAGGCCTGAGCATCCGTCGGCCTGGTTCTGCAAGGGACATATCTGTCTGCCGCCTGTCGAAAACACCGATGCGTTGCGACTGCTGCTCGGCAAAACATCCTGAAACAAAAACGCCGCGTCCGTTTCCGGCGCGGCGTTTTTTCAACGGTATAGACCGATTGATTGTCAGGTATTCATCGAATCGAAGAATTCCGAATTGCTCTTGGTCTGCTTGAGCTTGTCGATAAGGAATTCGATCGCATCGGTCGTGCCCATCGGTGCGAGGATACGGCGCAGAACGAAGATCTTCTGCAGATCGGCGCGCGGTACCAGCAGGTCTTCCTTGCGGGTGCCGGACTTGAGAATGTCCATGGCCGGGAAGATGCGCTTGTCGGCAACCTTGCGGTCGAGCACGATTTCCGAGTTACCAGTGCCCTTGAATTCTTCAAAGATCACTTCGTCCATACGGCTGCCGGTATCGATCAGTGCAGTTGCGATGATAGTGAGCGAACCGCCCTCTTCGATGTTACGCGCGGCACCGAAGAAACGCTTCGGACGCTGCAATGCATTGGCGTCCACACCACCGGTCAGAACCTTGCCCGAGGACGGCACGACTGTGTTATAAGCGCGGCCGAGACGGGTGATCGAGTCGAGCAGGATCACAACGTCGCGACCATGTTCGACAAGGCGCTTGGCCTTTTCGATGACCATTTCAGCAACCTGAACGTGACGGGCTGCCGGTTCATCGAAGGTCGAGGAAATAACTTCGCCCTTCACCGAACGCTGCATGTCGGTCACTTCTTCCGGACGTTCGTCGATCAGAAGAACGATCAGATAGCATTCCGGATGATTTGCGGTGATCGAATGGGCAATGTTCTGGAGAAGAACAGTCTTACCGGTCCGCGGCGGAGCGACGATGAGACCGCGCTGGCCTTTACCGAGTGGCGCTACCAGATCGATGACGCGTGGCGAGAGATCCTTGGAAGTCGGAACTTCCAGTTCCATCTTGAAGCGCTCATTCGGATAGAGCGGCGTCAGATTGTCGAAGTGCACCTTGTGACGGATTTTTTCCGGATCTTCGAAATTGATCGAATTGACCTTGAGCAGCGCGAAATAACGCTCGCCTTCCTTGGGACCGCGGATCGGACCTTCGACTGTGTCACCGGTCTTGAGAGAAAAACGACGCAACTGCGAGGGAGAAATATAAATATCGTCAGGACCCGGCAGGTAGTTGGCATCAGCAGAGCGCAGGAAGCCAAATCCGTCCAGCAGCACCTCGACGACGCCCTCGCCGATAATTTCGACATCCTGGGCCGCGAGCCTCTTGAGGATCGCGAACATCAGTTCCTGCTTGCGCATGGCGCTCGCGTTTTCGACCTCAAGCGTTTCGGCAAAAGCCAGCAGCTCCACCGGTGTTTTGTTCTTTAGTTCTTGTAGTTTCATTTCCTGCATGGATGAGGAACTCTTTTTAAAATGTAAGGAGAAAATGCAGTTGTTCGGAAAGGTGGCCACCTGAGCGTCGTGACCGGCATCGAAGGCCTGCTGTCTTGAAGGGAAGAGGCTTTCTACATACTGATTTGCAGCATGCAGAGCAAGCCTCATGTAGGGGGCGCACGAAATTTCTGCAACAAAAAAATGGCGGAAACCCGGCAAGCGGATCCCCTTTTTCAATCGGGTTCAGGATCAGAACGGCTTAACGATCACCAATATGACGATCAGGATCATCAGCACAGTCGGCACTTCATTGATGATTCGCCAGTGTTTCGCCGAGCGCATATTGCGGTCTTCAGCAAACAGTCGCGTGGATTTTGCCAGATAACCGTGCAGACCGGACATCAGAACGACCAGCAACAGTTTTGCATGCAGCCAACCGCCCTGAAAACCGAAGATTTCCCATGCCATCCACAGGCCGGCAATCCACGTCACGATCATGGCCGGATTAATGATGAAGCGCAGCAGCCGCTTTTCCATCACCTTGAAGGTCTCCGATGTTTCAGAGCCGGGCTTTGCAGCGCAGTGATAGACGAACAGGCGCGGCAGATAGAGCATCCCCGCCATCCATGCGATGACTGCGATGACGTGAAGCGATTTGACCCAGAGATAGGCATCGGCTGGATTCACGTGAAACAATGCCCATACACCGAGCGCCACCACGACCAGTGAGACGATCGTGCGAATGGCAACTGCCGAGCCACGATTTTCCGGAGCTGTCTGGCTCATGATTTTCCTCCACGAATACGGTCGATCATGCGATGCACATTCTCGATCGGTGCCTGTGGTGTAATCCCGTGCCCGAGATTGAAGATCAGCGGGCCCTGGCCGAGACGTTCGAGAATGGCATCCACACCTTCATCCAGCGCATTGCCGCCAGCCACCACGCGCAATGGATCGAGATTACCCTGTATTGCGCCTTCTTCCTGAAGGGCGGCGGCAAAGGAAAAGGGAACAGACCAGTCGAGACCAAGAGCATCCACACCGGTCTTTTCGCGATAGCCTGCATAAAGCATCCCGGCCCCTTTCGGAAAGCCGATGATACGGGCTTCGGGGTAAACCGCCCTCACCTTCTGGACAATCCGCGCGACGGGCTGGATACAGAACCGCTCAAAGCAGTCCTCATCCAGAACACCAGACCACGAATCGAAAATCTGCACCGCATCGGCACCGGCATCGAGCTGTTCGATGAGATACTCAGCGGATACATCGGCGAGATTGTTCAGGAGCTTCTCAAAAGCTTCCGGGAAGCGATAGGCGAAAAGACGGGCGGGTGCCTGATCCGGCGTGCCGTGACCGGCAATCATATAGGTCGCAACTGTCCAGGGAGCGCCACAGAAGCCCAGCAGCGTCGTTTCGTCGGGCAATTGCTCGCGCAGCAGCCGTACCGTCTCGTAGACCGGCTCCAGCCTTTTGGCGACACCTTCGGTTTCAAGCCAGAAAATCTCGTCGGCATCAATGGGTGTCATCAAAGGCCCCTTGCCTTCTTCAAAGCGAAGGTCGCGCCCAAGGGCATGGGGAATGACGAGAATGTCTGAAAAAAGAATGGCTGCGTCGAAGCCAAACCGGCGGATCGGTTGAAGTGTCACCTCGACGGCAAGATCGGGTGAATAGCACAGATCGAGAAAACTCCCCGCCTTTTTCCGCGTTTCGCGATATTCGGGGAGATAGCGTCCGGCCTGGCGCATCATCCAGATGGGAGGTGGAAAGACCGTTTCACCGTCGATCACTCTCAAGACTTTGCGCTTCATCTGATTTTTATCCGCCCTGTTGGTTATCTGATCCGGTTTGGCCTGAAGTTATCCAGTCCGGTTCTCATAAAGAAAGGATGATTCAGGAATCTTTTGATTCTTAGAGTCTGTTGGAATCGGGGATTAAGGTCTGTTCCGTTTTTCCCCACAGTTCCGAAATTGCCATCTCATCCTGTGTAATCATTCACCGATAGTCTGACCAAATACAATGAAAACTCAATTCCCTCTTTTAATATAAAGGGTTACCAATTGACGCAGTTCATGCTGATTTGTGGAAAAGCTGGGAATTACGACGGGATTTCGCGGTTTCATGAGTCTTGTCCACATATGTTGAAAACAGCTTCGCACATGTTCGCCCGCTGTGGATGACTTGCCAATTTTCCCACAGCCTGCCATGGCTTGTGGAAGACGTTCGGCCTTTACGCACAGCCGTCAACAGGAGGGCAACAAAACTGTGACCAGACCGCTTTCCTACTTTCATCTTCATCTGATTTCTGATGCGACCGGAGAGACTCTCCTGGCGGCGGGACGAGCGGCGGCGGCACAATATGCCAATGCACGCGCGATCGAGCACATTTATCCGCTGATCCGCACCGAAAAGCAGTTGCGTAAGGTTCTCGAAGGTATTGATGCGGAACCCGGCATCGTCCTCTATACGATTGTCGATCAGAAACTGGCGGCGATCATCGACGAATCCTGCGCTGAAATGGGTGTGCCGAGTGTTTCAGTGCTGGAACCGGTGCTGAATACGTTTCAATCCTATCTCGGCGCGCCTGCGCATCGCCGCGCCAGTGCGCAGCATGTGCTTAATGCCGATTATTTCCGGCGGATCGACGCGCTTAATTTCACGATGGAGCATGATGACGGGCAATTGCCCTATGACATCGAGGAAGCGGACGTCATTCTTGTCGGCATTTCACGCACCTCCAAGACACCGACGAGCATCTATCTCGCCAATCGCGGCATCAAGGCCACCAATGTTCCGATTGTGCTCGGCATCCCCCTGCCGGAAGTCCTGTTCACGGCAAAGCGCCCGCTGATCGTGGGACTGGTTGCGACCGCCGAACGGATTTCGCAAATCCGCCAGAACCGGCCGCTCGGCAATGTGCCGTCGCTGGATACGGGGCTTTATACGGATCGCGTTTCCATCTCGGAAGAACTGGCTTATGCGCGTAATATATGCAACCGGCACGGCTGGCCGATTATCGATGTGTCGCGCCGGTCGATCGAGGAAACTGCAGCCGCCATTCTGGCGCTGCTTCGCGCGCATAGCGAAAAGGCATAAACAAGGATTGCAGCCATGACGGACAAACTCGTTCTCGCCTCCAAAAGCCCTTTCCGTTCAGCTTTGTTGAAAAATGCCGGCATCGAGTTTTCAACAGCAAGCGCGGATATCGACGAGCGCGCGGTGGAAACCCCGCTTTATGAAACGGGCGCCACGCCGGAAGAAGTCGCACAGGTTCTGGCCGAGGCGAAGGCGATCGATGTGAGCGAGAAGAACCCCGGCGCGATGGTGATCGGTTGCGACCAGACATTGTCGCTCGGCGACGAGATTTTCCACAAGCCCGCAGATATGGAGGCAGCGCGCCACCAGCTTCTGAAATTTTCCGGCAAGACCCACCAGTTGAACAGTGCTGTCGTGCTGGTGAAGGATGGCAAGACCTTGTGGCGTCACGTTTCGATTGCCCGTATGACCATGCGCGATCTCGACCCCGGCTTTGTCGGGCGTTATCTCGGTCGCGCTGGTGACGTCGCTCTTTCGAGCGTCGGCGCTTATCAGGTCGAGGGACCGGGCATCCAGCTTTTCGAGAAGATCGAAGGTGATTATTTCACGATTGTCGGTCTGCCGCTGTTGCCGCTGCTGGCTGAACTGCGGAAGGAAAAACTGATCGATGGCTAAGAAGGCGTTTGTCACCGGCTTTCCGATAAAACATTCGCGGTCGCCGCTGATCCATGGTTTCTGGCTCGCTGAGCTCGGGATCGACGGTTCTTATGAGGCGATTGAAGTGAAACCCGAGGATTTCGGTTTCTTTGCTTCATCGCTTGCGGAAAATGGTTTTGCCGGTGGCAATGTCACCATTCCACACAAGGAAGCAGCCTTTGCTGCTGTGGAAAGTCTGGATGAGGCCGCGAAAGCTATCGGCGCGGTCAATACGCTCTGGCTTGAAAATGGCAGGCTTCATGGCGGCAATACGGATGCCTACGGCTTTGCGGCCAATCTCGATGCTTCGGCTCCCGGTTGGGACAATGCTGACAGCGCTCTTGTTCTGGGGGCTGGCGGCGCAAGCCGGGCAATCGTTCATGCGCTTTTGTCGCGCGGCTTTAAGAATGTTGCCATCGTCAATCGCACAGTGAGTCGAGCCGAGGATCTCGCAAACCATTTCGGACCGGGTGTTTCGGCGCATGGTTGGGATGCGGCGCAGAATCTGGTTTCAGACGCCGGTTTGATCATCAATACGACATCGCTTGGCATGAGCGGCCATGACGAGCAGGAAACATTCCCGCTTGATCTTGGCAAGGCATCGCGAAAGGCAGTCGCTACCGATATTGTTTATGTGCCGCTCAAGACGTCATTCCTGAAAATGGCCGAAGAAGCAGGTCTGGTGACTGTGGATGGGCTCGGCATGCTGCTGCATCAGGCCGTTCCGGGTTTCGAGCGCTGGTTCGGCAAAAGGCCGCAAGTGACGAAAGCGCTGCGTGAGCATATTCTGGCAGATATGGCAAAGACTGGTGCTCTGGTGTCTGAATCAAAAAGCGTCAGGCCGTAGCGAAAATGGTGATTTTCGAGAACCGGAGCGCGGTGTACTTTAGTACATGAGCATCGGAAGCGCGGAAAAACGCCATTTGCAACAAGGCATGACGACTTTTGGAACAGATACTATGATCGTGCTTGGGTTAACCGGCTCCATCGGGATGGGAAAAACAACGGCGGCGAACATGTTCGCAGAAGCCGGTGTGCCGATCTATAGCGCCGACGATACAGTACATCGGCTCTATTCCGGTCGTGCGGTGCCGCTGATTGAGGCTGCGTTTCCGGGCACTGTGGAAAACGGTGCGGTTGATCGGGAAAAGCTTTCCGCTGCCGTCATCGGAAAACCCGAAGCCCTGAAAAAACTGGAAGCCATCGTCCATCCGCTTGTGCGTGAGGAAGAGGAAGCCTTTCGCCGCAGCGCGGAAGAAACCGGCGCCGCTCTGGCGCTGATCGATATTCCGCTGCTTTTCGAAACCGGCGGCGACAAGCGTGTGGACAAGATCGTGGTTGTCTCAGCCCCTGCCGAGATACAGCGCATTCGCGTGCTTGCGCGACCGGGCATGACGGAAGAAAAGCTTGATGCCATTCTCGCGCGCCAGACGCCGGATGCGGAAAAACGGGCAAGAGCCGATTTCATTATCGATACAAGCGGAAGTTTCGACAATCTGCGCCGCCAGATTACCGAAATCGTCGCTGAATTGAGTGGAAAGCCGGCGGTCGCTACCGAATAATCGGCGGCAGCGTGCTATAGGTACCAAAGTTATTTCCCGAGAGGTTCTTCAATGCGTGAAATCGTTTTCGATACGGAAACCACCGGCCTGGAAAGGCTTGAGGACCGTGTGATCGAAATCGGCGGCGTGGAACTGATCAACAAGTTTCCCACAGGCCGCACTTTCCATAAATACATTAACCCGCAGGGGCGTCAGGTTCATCCCGAGGCGCTTGCGGTGCACGGTATCAGCAACGAACAATTGCTGGACAAGCCGACATTCGCGGAAATTCTGGACGAGTTTCTCGAATTTTTCGATGGCGCCAAGCTGGTGGCGCATAATGCCATGTTCGACCTTGGCTTCATCAATGCTGAACTTGCAAGGCTCAAACAGGCCGAAATCCAGTCGGAACGCATCATCGATACATTGGCACTTGCCCGCCGCAAGCATCCGATGGGGCCGAATTCACTTGATGCGCTGTGCAAGCGCTATGGCATCGAGAATGGACACCGCACCCTGCACGGCGCATTGCTCGATTCCGAGATTCTGGCTGAAGTCTATATCGAACTGATCGGCGGCAAGCAGACGGCGCTCGGGCTTAGCATGGGCGGTACCGAAAACGGCAATAATAGCAGAGAAAACGGTGCCGCCATCATTCTTGCAGCGCGCCCAAAGCCGCTTGCCCCGCGTATTTCCGAAGCCGAGCGTGTCGCCCACGCGGCCCTTGTGGAGAAGCTGGGCGACAAGGCCATCTGGAAGAAGTACTGAACACGTCGCGGAAGCGAAACCTGGATATGAAAAAGCCCGGTCGAAACCGGGCTTTTTTGCAATCATCATTCGAACGATCAGCTTTTTACGGCGGACTTGGCCTGTTCTTCGGCCATGCGTTGCTGGAACATCTGTGCGAAATCGATCGGGTCAATCATCAGCGGCGGATAGCCACCATTGCGCGTTGCGTCGGCAATGATCTGGCGCGCGAACGGGAACAGAAGACGCGGGCATTCGATGAACAGAAGCGGAAGCATGTGCTCCTGCGGGATGCCCTGAATGCGGAACACGCCGCCATAGACGAGCTCGGTGTTGAAGAGAACGTCCTTGCCGTCAACGGCCTTGGCTTCCAGCGTCAACACAACGTCGAAATCCGTTTCGGAAAGCGGATTGGCATTTACATTCACGTTGATGTTGATGGACGGTGCCTTTTCGCGCGGACGCAGCGACAGCGGCGCGCCCGGGCTTTCGAAGGACAGATCCTTCACATATTGCGCCAGAATGTTGAGGGACGGCTCGGCCGTCGCGCCATTGCCGTTCTTTACTTCGCCCGCGGCCTTATCGCTCATTATCGGTATGCCTTCTATCGGTGATTAAAATTTTTGCCCCCTCAAGCGCAAACTGCCCACAGCCTGCCCGGAAAGGTCGGAGTGTTTGGCTAGCATGTGCGCGGGCATGAGGCAAGAAAGGCTTTTTAGGTTAGTATTTGCACATTCAATGATCTTTGCGATCATCTTTCCAGGGTGAGTTTTCATTCGGCCGGGTGGTGTAGTCTTCAGGGTCGAGATCGATGACATGATCCTGACGTGGGTTCTGGCCGGGGCTTGGGTGCTGCCCGTAACCGTCCGAATAGCGCGCAGATGTAGCGACAACCATGCGGCCGCGCATGAATTTTTCCCACATGAAATCGCGAATGAACGGAATGAACAGCAAAATGCCGACGGTGCTGGTCACGAAACCGGGTACGATCAGCAGGATCGCCGCCAGGACCATCATGGCGCCATGCACCATTTCGCGATCCGGCACGCGTCCCGCAGCCGTTTCGGTACGAATGCGCTGTAAAAGCCCGATGCCCTGCACGCGCAGGAGAAAGAAGCCCAGCATTGCGCTGAGAATAACAAGGCCCAAAGTCGCGAAAACACCGATCTTGCTGCCGATGATGACGAAACCGGCAATTTCGATGAAGGGCATCGCCAGCATGACGAGAGGGGCGAGAGAGGAGGACACGTAAGTTACGACCTTTGTTGTTTGGTTTCAGTGTTTCAATTTATCCTGAATTGTAACTTTTTCAGGTTCGGAACGAAATTGAAACTGTCTGTCATGCAATATCAAATAGGTACGCATGATCGGGATTTGAATGATGACGTAAGCCGATCTATATGTATGAGATACAAACCAGGGATAGGGAAAGGCGAAATGCCTGATCCTTCAATCAGCGGCAGGCGGCATGGAATTTTTTGATTTTGGCACGATATTCTTCTTCATCGCAGCGGTGATTATCTTTCTCCAGCTGAGGAATGTTCTTGGCCGTCGTACCGGAAGTGAAAAACCGCCCTTCGATCCTTACACTTCAGCCCGCAGTGCCGATGCGGCACCGGCAAGCGGTGAGGCCGACAATGTCGTCTCCCTGCCGCGCCGTCCGGGCGAAAAGGATTTCACCGCCATCGACAAGGCCGCTCCGGCCGGCACGCCGATCAACGACGGTCTGCGTGCCATTTACGCTGTCGATCTGGCCTTCGATCCGGCCAGTTTCGTGGATGGCGTAAAGATCGCTTATGAAATGATCGTGATGTCCTATGCCGATGGTGATCGCAAGGTCCTGAAAAATCTGCTTTCAAAGGATGTTTTCGAAGGGTTCGTTTCGGCTATCGATGAACGCGAATCCCGTGGCGAAAGCGTGCGTTCGTCCTTTGTCGGCATTGATAAGGCGGAAATCACCGGCGCCGAGATGAAGGGGTCGGAAGCGCATGTGACGGTCAATATCGTCAGCCAGATGATTTCCTCCACCTATGACAAGGACGGCAAGCTGATCGACGGCGACCCGGAAAATGTACTCGAGATCAAGGATTTGTGGACCTTCGCACGCGATACGCGCTCGCGTGATCCAAATTGGAAGCTTGTCGCGACCGAAGCGGAAGATTAAGAGAAAGCGTATGAATCGGGCCGCTGACCCAGCTCAGCGGCCTTTTTGTTTTGTTTGTGTAAGCTTAAACGGATGCGGCGATGAACGACTTGGCGAGGATTTTGCGCCCGGTGGCTTTTTCCGATTGTCCGGGCTGGAACCGGGACGATCAGTCCGCAGCATTTGCTGCGTTTCGCCGTTCTGCTGATTACGCATCACACCAAACTTACAAGAGTGGCAGTCTGGGCATCCGTTTCGAAGCGCTGGAGCCGATCTTTGCGGCTGCACGTAGTCTCGACAATCCGGGTGTGGAAGAAGCGCGTGCTTTCTTCGAACAGAATTTCATCCCTTGCCGGATCGTTCCCGATCAGGGAACAGGCTTTGTAACTGCGTTCTATGAACCGGAGATCGAAGCCTCCCTTGAGGCCGACACCCGGTTCAACGTGCCCTTCCTGCGCCAGCCCGACGACCTGGTGAAAGTGACGGATGAAGCCCGTCCAGCAGGTCTCGATCCGTCCTTTGCCTTTGCGCGCCGGACGGAGAACGGCCTTGCCGAATATGACGATCGACAGTCAATCGAACGGGGGAGTCTTTCCGGGCGTGGGCTGGAAATCGCTTTCGTGGTAGACCGGGTCGATGCCTTTTTCGCGCATGTGCAAGGTGCCGCGCGTCTGAAACTGCACGATGGCGGGTTGCTGCGCATCACATATGCAGCCAAATCCGGCCATCCGTTTACAGGCATCGGCCGCATTCTGGTTGCCAATGGCGAAATTCCCGCTTCGGAAATTTCCATGCAGTCGATCCGCCACTGGCTGGCCGAGCACCCGCACAAGGCAGACGACCTCATCTGGCAGAACCGCTCCTATATTTTCTTCCGGGAAGCACCGGTGGATGATCCGAATGCCGGTCCGATTGCCGCTGCAAAAGTTCCGCTCACGGCCGGACGCTCGCTTGCCGTCGACAAATTGCTCCACACATTCGGAACGCCGATCCATGTCTGCGCTCCGACAGTCACCGTCTTTGATGGCGAACCCTTTGCACGCCTGATGATCGCGCAGGACACGGGAACGGCAATCGTCGGCCCGGCTCGTGGCGATCTTTTCGCCGGATCGGGTGATATGGCGGGCGAGATCGCCGGTGGCGTGAAGGATGATGCGGACTTCTATGCGCTGGTGCCGCGCAAGCTCCTGGGGGCTTGAACGGGATGGTGCGCGAGACCGACAAACCGGAAAAAGATTACCTGCGGCCTGAAGATCGCATCCTGTGGGAAACGGTCGCGAAAACCGCAAAGCCGCTGATAAAGCCAAAGGCGAAACCGGACGAGCTTCCCGACTTCAAATCACTGATGGCGCAAGAAGAAAAGCGCCCTGCCAAAGCGAAGGTCCAGCCGGCAGCGGAGGCGAGCAAACCGAAAAAGGGCTTGTCGGCGCTCAGCGAGATGCAGATTCAGTCACTCGACAAACCGACGCATCGAAAGATCGCCAAAGGTCGTGTCGATATTGAAGCCCGCATAGACCTGCATGGTCTGACGCAGGGAGAGGCGCACGGTCTGCTCTATGGATTTCTGGTCAGCGCGCATGCGCGTGGCCTGCGTCATGTCATGGTCATTACCGGCAAAGGCCGTTCATTCGGCAGCGAAGGGATTTTGCGACAGGCGGTGCCGCACTGGTTCTCCACGCCGCTGTTCCGGCTTCTGGTGAGTGCCTATGAGGATGCAGCACGTCATCATGGCGGTCATGGCGCTCTTTATGTAAGGCTTCGCCGTCAGACCCAACAGATGCCACGCCAGACATTGCCGGGAGGAAATAGGCCGCGATGACGCCATTTGGAATACGCTTGCGCCAATTGCGGGAAGAACGGGGTGTGACGCAGAAGGAAATGGCGGCAGCGCTTCGCGTTTCACCCGCCTATCTGTCTGCGCTGGAACATGGCCGGCGCGGCCAGCCGACCTGGGACCTGCTTCAGCGCATCATCACCTATTTCAATATCATCTGGGACGAGGCGGAAGAGTTACAAAACCTTGCTGCCGTGTCGCATCCGCGTGTGGTGATCGATACGTCGGGCCTGTCACCGCAGGCAACGGAACTCGCCAATCTTCTGGCACGCAATATCCGCATCATCGACCGCGAGACGATCAGGCATCTGAGTGAGGAAATAGAGGCGGCGCGTAAGCGCCGCCGCGGCATCAAGCCTGTTCAAGTTGATTAGAGCGCATCCCGAAAAGTGTAAAACGCCTACGCAGGGAAATCAGTCCACTGGACTGATTTCTGATCCTGCTTCGATCAGAAAAGATGCGCGTAAAAACAAATGATCAGAGCGCCGATCCGATCCAATCAGATCGAAACGCGCTCTAGTGGATTGAATTTGACGTTTGATACCCATCCGATATAAATCACGTTTCAAACGTCAAATTCGAAAAATCCATTAGATTCATAAAGTTACTAGTGGTCTTTTTGCTTCCGACATTTGCTCAGCGCTCATATCCGAGGGATGTAAATGTCGGAAGCAGACCACTAGAAAAGCGCTTTCAGCTCATCGAGCTTCGAATTGACCAGCCAGCCATAATAATTTTCCTGCGGCAGTACAGGTTCCTGACCATCGGCCTTTCGCTTGGCATTTTCATTGGCCAAAGCCCGCGCGCGTGCTTCTGCGCCGCCCGTATTGTAAAGCGTGGCAGTGAGGCCGGGGTTCTTCGAAATGTCGAAATCGGCAATCTGGCGGTAGGCGTTGATCGACTGTTTCAGCGTCGCCGCGATGTAAGGCAGCGTCAGATCGGGGTCCATGATCGTCTTGTAGACCACGTTGCCGTCTTCAGCATTGAGCTTGGGCAGACCGGAAACGCGGTTCACCATGTCGGACATCTGCAAGGCCGTCAGTGGATTGATCTGGCCCAGGCCGAATGTCTGCCCGGCATAGAAAGGCTGGAAGAAGACCGCGCTGAAACGGTTGTTGGGATAAGCATTGCCACCAACCGATTTGCCGCGGAAATTCTTGTTCCAGACATTTTCGCGGCAGGACCACAGCGAATAGCTGTCCTTGTGTTTCAGGCAGTCGGCAAATTCGGGCCGCTTGATGAACTGGCCGATGCTTTCACCGTTGTAGCCGAAGCTCACGCCCTGGTTCACATAGGACATGGCCTTGACGTAATAGGTCTGGAGCCGGTCGTAGACGTCGACATTATAGGTGTGCTCGCCGACGATCGCGCCGACGATATGAATGGGATCGATACCATAGGCTGCTGCCGTCGAGCGGATCTTGGAGCGCAGCGAGGCATCCTTCTTCAGGAGATTATAAATCTTCTGATATTTCTTCTCGTAAGTCGTGCTTAGTTCACGCGTGCGCTTGGCAGATGCGCCGGGAACCGGCGGTTGTTCAGCACTGCGATTGCCCGGAGGCACGACCGTTGCCGCATAGGCACTCTGACTGGCAAGGCTGAGAGCCAGCACAAATCCAGCAAATATGCGCCGTGATTTTGCGCCCGGTATTCTGATCCCCGGTATTCTGATCATTGTGAGGAAACGGTCCTGATATGGTGAATATTCGGTAAAAGTTGCGGGGAAAATAAAAAACCCCCCGATGCAAGTCGAGGGGTTTTTGCAGTATTTGCGAAAGTGAACTCGGGCCGTGGCTTTCTGGTCACTTTTATACCAACTCCATTGAGTGAAACTCATTGGACTTTGGTTAAGCCCGAGTGGCGATTGAACTTTTTCAAGGCGTGATGCGTCAGCATCTCAGCGCCTTGATATTAGAGGATGAAACGCGAAAGATCGGTATTCTTTGCAAGGGTGCCGATTTTTTCCCGTACATAATCCGCATCGATGACAAACTTGGCTCCGGTCTTGTCAGGCGCGGTGTACGAAATTTCATCGAGAACGCGTTCCATCACGGTCTGCAACCGACGCGCACCGATATTTTCTACCGATGCATTCAGGTCGACAGCGATGTCGGCCAGGGCGTCGATGGCGTCATCGGTGATTTCAAGTGTCACCTCTTCCGTCTCCATCAGGGCGATATACTGCTTGATCAGGCTTGCTTCCGTTTCCGTCAGAATGCGGCGGAAGTCTTCACGCGTCAGTGCGCTGAGTTCGACACGGATCGGCAGGCGCCCCTGCAGTTCCGGCAGAAGATCGGACGGCTTGGATACGTGGAAGGCGCCCGATGCGATGAAAAGCACGTGGTCGGTCTTCACCGGCCCGTATTTGGTGGCAACCGTCGTGCCCTCGACCAGTGGCAACAGATCGCGCTGCACGCCTTCGCGTGACACGCCGGCACCCATGCCGCCTTCCCGCGATGCAATCTTGTCGATCTCATCGATGAACACGATGCCTTCGTCTTCGGTAACGCGGAGCGCTTCCTGAATGATCTGGTCCTGGTCCAGCAACTTGTCGGATTCATCGTTGATCAGGATCGGATAGGAATCCTTGACCGTGGTCTTGCGCGTCTTGGTGCGGCCGCCCATGGCCTTGCCCAGCATGTCGGACAGGTTCATGACGCCGATATTGGCGCCCGGCATGCCAGGAATCTCGAAGCTTGGGCCGGAACCGGTGTCTGCGACCTCGATTTCGATTTCCTTGTCGTCCATTTCGCCGTTGCGCAGCTTCTTGCGGAAGCTGTCACGCGTGGTGGGGCTTGCGGTCTTGCCGACCAGCGCATCCAGCACGCGTTCTTCCGCATTGAGATGCGCCTTGGCCTTCACGTCGTCGCGGCGTTTTTCACGGACGAGCGTGATAGCTGCCTCGACAAGATCGCGGACGATCTGTTCGACGTCGCGGCCGACATAACCGACTTCGGTGAATTTGGTCGCTTCCACCTTGACGAAAGGCGCATTGGCCAGCTTTGCGAGGCGGCGGGAAATTTCCGTCTTGCCGACGCCGGTTGGTCCAATCATCAGGATGTTTTTCGGCATGACCTCTTCGCGCATCTGGCCTTCGAGCTGCTGGCGGCGCCAGCGATTGCGTAAAGCGATGGCGACTGCGCGCTTGGCGTCGTTCTGGCCGATGATGAAGCGGTCGAGTTCCGAAACGATTTCACGGGGAGAGAAATTACTCATAATTATAACCCACTTTGCCACTGCTTGATGAACTCGAACGGATGCAGCAGCATGATCACGTTGAGCGTAAGGTTGTCGCGAATGACGATCAGCGCCAGAACTTCCATGAACAGCGCGATGGCGACGGTTATCTTTGCTGGCAGTTTGGCGGCGATCAGAAAGCCAAGTGCGGCGGCGAGCGTATCGGAAACCGAATTCACGATGCTGTCGCCGAAATAGTCCACCGAGGACGTATTGGCGCGATAGCGTTCGATGATGAAATTCGAATTCTCGACCAGTTCCCATACCGCTTCGATGCCGACCGCCGCTGCAAGCCTCAAGCCGAGCGGGGCTTTGGGTGCGATGACAGTGAACAGCCAGTAGAACAGAAAGCCATGGATGATATGCGACAGCGTATACCAGTCGGATATATGCTGCGAGTTCTCCGATTTCAGCGAACCCGACCATAATTTTATGGTCCCGCATTCGCACATGGCAATCCGCCCGTCGAGATAGAGCCAGAAGGCTTGTACCGCGACTATGGCGAGAACGATCAGGGCGCCCAGACCCCAGCGTTGCGCACTCGGTTTAGAGGCCTGCGCCAGCGAGCTCATTCTGCGTCCAGGCTTTCCACGATGATGTTGTGGTTGGTGTAGATGCAGATGTCGGCGGCGATATCCATCGCCTTGCGGGCGATTTCCTCGGCTGACTTGTCCGTATCGACCAGCGCGCGGGCGGCGGCCAGCGCATAATTGCCGCCCGAACCGATGGCCATCACGCCATGTTCGGGTTCAAGCACGTCGCCGGTGCCGGTCAGTGCCAGCGTCACCTTGCTGTCGGCAACCAGCATCATGGCTTCCAGCTTGCGCAGGTAGCGGTCGGTGCGCCAGTCCTTGGCAAGTTCGACCGAAGCCCGCATGAGCTGGTCGGGATATTGTTCGAGCTTCGCTTCGAGGCGTTCCAGAAGGGTGAAGGCGTCGGCGGTGGCTCCGGCAAAACCGGCAATAACATTGCCCTTGCCGATGCGGCGAACTTTTCGCGCATTGCCCTTCATGACGGTGTTGCCGAGCGAAACCTGTCCGTCACCGGCAATGACGACCTTGCCGTCCTTGCGCACGGTAACAATGGTCGTGCCGTAAATTGTCGTGGGATGATGTTCGATCATGGATGCTCCTTTGGCGGCATATGCAATCCCGGAAGGCAATTGCAGATGCCCCTTCATCTGTTAGAGAAACAGCTTCGGCCAACCAGCGGTGGATGAATCGTGCTTCGCTGAGAATATTTAAGAACGTACGGACGAATTGCAAATGCCGATTTGCAGCTTGCCAAACCGGCAAAAGGAATTGGCAAAGCGGGCAAGCTGTTCTAGAACGCCTCCAAGCTATTGAATGAGGAAAGCTTATGACTGCAGAAAGCACCCGCAAGGCAAGCATCGAGCGCTCGACCAAGGAAACGAGCATCGCCGTTTCCGTCGATCTGGACGGCGTCGGCAAGTTCGACATCACCACCGGTGTCGGCTTCTTCGATCACATGCTGGAGCAGCTTTCCCGACATTCGCTCATCGATATGCGCGTCATGGCCAAGGGCGACCTGCATATCGACGATCATCACACGGTCGAGGATACGGGCATCGCGCTTGGTCAGGCCATTGCCAAAGCCTTGGGCGAGCGGCGCGGCATCGTGCGCTATGCCTCGATGGACCTTGCCATGGACGATACGCTGACCGGCGCCGCCGTCGATGTATCGGGGCGCGCCTTTCTGGTCTGGAATGTGAAGTTCACGACGTCCAAGATCGGCACGTTCGATACCGAGCTGGTGCGTGAGTTCTTCCAGGCGTTCGCAATGAATGCGGGTATCACGCTCCATATCAACAATCATTATGGCGCCAACAACCACCATATTGCAGAATCGATCTTCAAGGCGGTTGCCAGGGTTCTGCGCACGGCGCTTGATACCGATCCACGCCAGAAGGATGCAATCCCCTCCACCAAGGGTTCGCTGAAAGGGTAAGCCATGGCGCAATTTGTCGTTCTTGAACCGGAAGACACTCAAAACTTTGAGCAAGCCGTGTTTGTGCGCGACGGATTCCATGTGCTGGCGCTGGTCCTGCCCTTCGTCTGGCTTCTGACACAGCGTCTGTGGTTTGAAGCTTTTGCCGTCCTGGGCATCACAACCCTGCTCGGATTTGCCGGAGCGTATTTCGGCATCGCCGATGCGGTTCCGTTGCTGACCTTGCTCGTATCGCTGTTTGTGGCGCTGGAAGGCGTCAACTGGAAGATAGCCAAGCTCAGGCGGCAAGGCTTTGTTGAAAAGGCGGTCATCGATGCATCCGATCTGGAAGAAGCAGAAATCCGCTATTTCCACGGCCTCGAAGATGCGACGCGGCCAGCAGCCTCTCTTGCGGATAAGCCTGCGCCGGAATGGGCACAGCAGGCCCCTCGTCCCACCTATTCCTCATTTGGCTCGACGATCGGATTCGTCGGTCATCGCGGAGAAAACTGAAAATGCGTGTTGCAATCATCGATTACGGCTCCGGCAATCTGCGCTCGGCCACCAAGGCTTTTGAGCGCGCAGCACATGAGAGCGGTATCGCAGCAGAAATCGAACTGACGGCGGATGCCGACCGCGTGGCGACGGCTGACCGCATCGTGCTTCCGGGCGTTGGCGCCTATGCAGATTGCCGTCGCGGCCTCCATGCCGTTCCGGGCATGGTGGAAGCGCTGGAAGATGTGGTTTTGAAAAAGGCGCATCCCTTCCTTGGCATCTGCGTCGGCATGCAGCTCATGTCGGAGCGTGGCCTTGAAAAGGAAGTGACCGAGGGTCTTGGCTGGATCGCGGGCGACGTGCGTGAAATGACGCCATCCGATCCGGCGCTCAAAATTCCACAGATCGGCTGGAACAGGATTCACGTGAAACATTCCCACCCGATTTTCGAAGGTATCGAGACCGGCGAGAATGGCTTGCATGCCTATTTCGTGCATTCCTATATGTTCGATGCGAAGAACAAGGTCGATGTTCTGGCTGTGACCGATTACGGCGGCGACGTCACCGCAACCGTCGGTCGCGACAATATGGTCGGCACGCAGTTCCACCCTGAAAAGAGCCAGCTTCTCGGCCTTTCGCTCATTGCCAATTTCCTGAAATGGAAGCCTTGAAGATATGATCCTTTTTCCCGCCATCGATTTGAAATACGGTCAATGCGTGCGCCTGAAGCTTGGCGACATGGATCAGGCTACCGTCTATAATGAAGACCCGGCAGCACAGGCCAAGGCCTTCGAGGATCAGGGCTTTGAATGGCTGCATGTGGTCGATCTCAACGGTGCCTTTGCTGGAGAAAGCGTCAATGGCAAGGCTGTGGAAGCGATCCTGAAAGCCACGAAAAACCCGGTTCAGCTCGGTGGCGGTATCCGTACGCTCCAGCATATCGAGAACTGGCTTTCCAAGGGGCTGCGCCGCGTAATCCTCGGTACGGTTGCCGTGCGCGATCCGGCACTGGTGATCGAAGCCTGCAAGGAATTTCCGGGTCAGGTTGCCGTAGGGATCGATGCCAAGGGCGGCTATGTCGCCGTTGAAGGTTGGGCCGAGGCTTCCGAGCTTGGCGTGGTGGAACTGGCGAAAAAGTTTGAAGGCGCAGGCGTTGCCGCCATCATCTATACGGATATCGACCGCGATGGCGTTCTGGCTGGCATCAACTGGGATTCGACCCTCGGTCTCGCAGACAGCGTTTCCATCCCAGTGATCGCATCAGGCGGCCTCGCTTCGATGGATGACATCAAGCGCCTTGCTGCACCCGATGCCCGCAAGCTGGAAGGCGCGATTTCCGGTCGCGCGCTTTATGATGGCCGCATTGATCCGGCAGAAGCACTAGCGGTTCTGAGGGCTTCAGCATGACACTCAAAGCACGTGTAATTCCTTGCCTCGATGTGAAAGACGGACGCGTCGTCAAGGGCGTGAACTTCGTCGATCTGATCGATGCGGGTGATCCGGTGGAAGCTGCCCGCGCCTATGATGCGGCGGGCGCAGACGAATTGTGCTTCCTCGACATCACGGCGTCTTCGGACAATCGCGAGACAATTTTCGATGTGGTGGCCCGGACGGCAGAACAGTGCTTCATGCCACTGACGGTTGGCGGCGGTGTGCGTCAGGTTTCTGACATTCGCAAGTTGCTTCTGGCCGGTGCCGATAAGGTTTCGATCAATACGGCCGCGGTGAAGAACCCGGAATTTGTTGCTGAAGCTGCCGACAAGTTCGGCGATCAGTGCATTGTCGTTGCCATCGACGCGAAGAAGGTTTCAGGTGTTGGTGAAGTCGATCGCTGGGAAATCTTCACCCATGGCGGCCGCCAGACAACCGGCATCGACGCGGTGGAGTTTGCGCAGAAGGTGGTGAGCCTCGGCGCCGGTGAAATCCTGCTGACCTCGATGGATCGCGACGGCACCAAGGTCGGTTACGACGTGGCATTGACGCGTGCCGTTGCCGACAGCGTACGCGTTCCGGTGATTGCATCGGGCGGCGTCGGCAATCTCGATCACATGGTGGCAGGCATTCGCGACGGCCATGCGACGGCAGTTCTCGCGGCGTCCATCTTCCACTTTGGCACTTATACAATTGGCGAAGCCAAGCGCTATATGGCTGAAGCGGGTATTCCGATGCGGCTCGACCCAGTCCGTTGAGTATAAAATCTGAAGGAAATCCGATGACTGAGTTCACCCTTTCCGACCTTGAAAGCATCGTCGCGGAGCGTGCAAATTCGACGGATGGATCGTCCTATACTGCAAGCCTCATTGCCAAGGGACAGATACGAGCCGCCAAAAAGCTTGGTGAAGAAGCCGTGGAAACGGTCATTGCTGCTGTTGAAGGCAACCGTGCAGAAGTGGTCACCGAAAGCGCCGATCTGCTTTATCATCTGCTGGTGGTCCTCAAGATTGCGGAGGTGCCGCTCAATGAGGTTCTGCAGGAATTGCAGCATCGCACGGCGCAGACTGGTCTGGCGGAAAAGGCCAGCCGTCCAAAAGCATGATTCCGAAAAGCGGGAACCGGTTTCCGGGGTTTCCGGATAAGATCATGCTCAGACAACGACCTGAGGGGCAGACATTCATGTGGGAAAAAGTCGATCAGCTCACCCCGTCGCGCTATTCGCCTTACCGTTTCTTCTCGGCTGAGGAATGGGCGGGCTTTCGGGCCGACACGCCGCTCACCTTGACCTATGACGAGGTCAAGCGGCTGCGCTCGCTGGGTGATCCCATCGATCTCGACGAGGTACGGCGCATCTATCTGTCGCTGTCGCGGCTGCTGTCGGCGCATGTGGAGGCGAGCCAGCTTCTGTTCGAGCAGCGCAAGCAGTTCCTCAACATGGAGGAATCGTTCAAGACGCCTTTCATCATCGGCATCGCCGGTTCGGTTGCGGTGGGAAAATCCACGACCGCGCGTATCCTGAAAGAACTTCTCGCACGCTGGCCTTCGAGCCCGAAGGTCGATCTGGTGACGACCGACGGTTTTCTCTATCCCAATGCGGTTCTGCGCGAGCAGAACATGATGGAGCGCAAGGGTTTTCCCGAAAGCTATGATGTCGGCGCTGTCTTACGCTTTCTATCGGCGATCAAGGCTGGCATGAGCCAGGTGCGTGCGCCGCTCTATTCGCATCTGAGCTACGATGTACTGCCCGGCGAATATCAGATCGTCGACAAGCCGGATATTCTGATTTTCGAAGGCATCAATGTGCTGCAGGTGCGCGATCTGCCGGAAGACGGCAAGATGGTGCCCTTCGTTTCCGATTTCTTCGACTTCTCGATCTATATCGATGCGGAAACGAAGCTGATCCACAAATGGTATATCGACCGGTTCATGCGATTGCGGGAAACCGCCTTCGTCAATCCGGAATCCTTCTTCCATCGCTATTCGCAACTTTCGGAAGATGCGGCGCGTTCGATTGGCGAAGGGCTTTGGAACAATATCAACCTGAAGAATCTCAAGGATAATATTCTGCCGACACGTCCGCGCGCCGATCTGATCCTGCGCAAGGGCAGCGATCATCTGATCGAGGAAGTGGCGCTCAGAAAAATATAAAGCGCAAGATATGAAGAGGGCCGGTTATCCGGCCCTTTCATCTTTCGGTGATTGCAGTGGTCAGGCCGCGCAGTCGCGCATGAAGCGCTGCAGATAGTTATCGAAGACGGCTGGTGTCTCGCGGAAGGGCGCATGCCCTGCCCCGTCGATGATATGGGTTTTGCCTTCCCACAGATTGCCGAAACGGACTTTCGAGACGAAGTCCAGTTCAACGAACGGCTCGTCGCGACCGTTGACGACCGCAATCGGCAGTTTGGCATCGGCAACGATATCACGCTGGTTGCCGCCGGTTCCGGCTGCAAACTTTTCGAACATGATGCGCCGCGCGCGCCCATCCGTACGGGCGACAATTTCAAGCAACTGGTCTTCGAAGGGCTCACCGCAGGTACTGCGTGCATAGGATTCGACATCACGGTCGGAAAAGACTTCCTGCCCGGCAAGCGCCATGTCCGGACCGCTCTTGAACCCCTGCCCCACTTCCTCACGCGCGACAGGCGGCGTGCCGGTAATCATCAGGCCGCGCGTGCCCGGAAAGCGGGAAATCATCTCGACGCCGATATGGCCGCCAAGCGACCAGCCGAAGACGACCGCATCAAGAATGCCGAGCTTTGCCAGCACTTCCGTCATCGCGTCGGCATAGCCTTCCATGGAATAGCTGCGATCTGGATCAAGCGCGTCGCCGGACTGGCCATGGCCCGGCAAATCCGGCGCGATCACCCGCCAGTTCGTGCCGATTTCGCCTTCGAGCTGCGGCGCGAAGATGGCGCCCGCGCTGGAATTGCCGTGGATCATCAGCAGGGGCGTCCCCTCGCCCGCGCTTTCACGGATGGCAATGCGACCGTGGCTGGTCTCGATTTCGTGGAACTTCATGGTTTCGCGTTTCCCTGTGTGGAGGTCTTTCGGGGTTGGTTCAGTCGTACGAAACCTTGCCGCGACCCTTCTTGATGTCGGATCGACCGGACTTGGCCTTGAGACGGCGTTCGACGGAGCCTTTTGTAGGCTTTGTCTTCCTGCGAGGCGGCGGTGGTGGTTCGGCAGCCTTGGCAATAAGCGCGATCAGCCGCTCGCGCGCGTCCTCGCGGTTGCGCTCTTGGGTGCGGAAACGATTGGCCTCGATCAGAATATCGCCGTCCTTGGTGCCTTTCTGTCCAGCGAGCTTGAACAGCCGGTTGAGAATATCTTCCGGCAGGCCAGCGCTCACGGCATGAAAGCGTAGCTGTACGGCAGTGGAAACCTTGTTGACGTTCTGACCACCCGGCCCGGAGGCACGGATAAAGCTCTCCTCCAGATCGTCTTCATGGATCGTCAGGCGATTGGTGATGCGGATGATGTTCCGGTTCTCTTCCATATGGGAAGGCATACACTGATTTGGCAGAAGACGAAATTCCGGCGACAAAGGTCAAAAAGAAAACCCGGCCCAAAAAGAAAGCCCGGCATGTGGCCGGGCTCTCTCCTCCTCAGTATTGCGTAAAAGCAAATTATTCCGCAGCGATACGGATCGCCGGAGCTGCGTCCTTTACCTCGTGATCGACATGGCTTTCGAACTTCTCGAAGTTCGTGACGAACATATCGACCAGCTTCCTGGCCTGTGCGTCATAGGCAGCCTTGTCGGCCCAGGTCGAGCGCGGATCGAGAATGGACTTGTCCACGCCCGGTACTTCGACCGGAACGGCGAAGCCGAAATTCGGATCGATGCGGAATTCGGCATCGTTCAGCGAACCGTCGAGCGCGGCTGCGAGCAGAGCGCGGGTCGCCTTGATCGGCATGCGCTTGCCGGTGCCATAGGCACCGCCGGTCCAGCCGGTATTGACCAACCAGCAATCGACCTTGTGCTCGGCGATCAGCTTGCGCAGAAGATTGCCGTATTCCGAAGGGTGACGCGGCATGAACGGTGCGCCGAAGCAGGTCGAGAAGGTGGCTTCCGGTTCGGTCACACCCTTTTCGGTACCGGCGACCTTGGCCGTGTAGCCGGACAGGAAGTGGTACATGGCCTGTGCAGGCGTCAGCTTGGCAATCGGAGGCATCACGCCGAAGGCATCGGCGGTGAGCATGATGATGTTCTTCGGCTGACCGCCCTTGCCCGACTTTGATGCATTCGGAATGAAGTCCAGCGGGTAGGCGCAGCGGGTGTTTTCCGTCAGCGAACCGTCGTCGAAATCCGGCTGGCGGTGTTCATCAAGAACCACATTTTCCAGAACCGTGCCGAAACGCTGCGTGGTCGCATAGATTTCCGGCTCCGCTTCGGCGGACAGACGGATGGTCTTGGCATAGCAGCCGCCTTCAAAATTGAAGATGCCGTGTTCGCCCCAGCCGTGCTCGTCATCGCCTATCAGCGTGCGGGTCGGGTCGGCGGACAGCGTGGTCTTGCCGGTACCGGACAGGCCGAAGAAGACGGCAGTGTCGCCGTTCGGGCCCTCATTGGCCGAGCAATGCATCGGCATCACGCCCTTGGCAGGCAGGATGTAGTTCAGCGCCGTGAAGACCGACTTCTTCATCTCACCGGCATAGGAGGTGCCGCCGATCAGCACGATCTTGCGGGTCAGGTCGACCGCAATCACGGTTTCGGTGCGCACACCATAGCGTTCCGGGTCGGCCTTGAAGGACGGCAGGTCGATGATCGTCATTTCCGGTACGTAGGAAGCGAGCTCTTCCAGCTCCGGACGGATCAAAAGATTGCGGATGAACAGCGAATGCCATGCATATTCCGTGATGATGCGGGCATTGATCTTGTTGTCGGCATCGGCGCCGCCGATCAGATCCTGAACGAAAAGCTCCTTGCCCTTCGCGTGTTCGATGAAATCGGCATAGAGAAGCTCGAAGGCTTCCGGCGTCATCGGCTTGTTGTTGTCCCACCAGACGTGATCTTCGGTGTTTGCATCGCGCACGACGAACTTGTCTTTCGGCGAGCGGCCCGTGTGCTGGCCGGTGCGTGCGACAAGCGCACCCTGCGCCGACAGTTCGGCTTCGCCCCGGCGGACGGTTTCCTCATAAAGGCGCGCTGGCCCGAGGTTGTAAAAGACTGCGGAGAGTTCCTTCAGTCCTGAAGTGGCAATGGAAGCGGCCGTGTTGTGAATGCCGGTCTCTCTCATGATGTCTCCGCCATATGGTTTGACAATTAATCGGTCTCTTTTCACGCCCACCAGATGGATCGCGAAACAGGGGATGGCAGTCAGAAACAGATTAATCGTGGCAATTCAAATATTTAATCGATTTAAAATTTTTGAATTTTTTTTAAATCGTTTAATCTATGTGTTATGCGCTGTGAGATTCGGGGAAAGACGGTAGGGGCGACACTAACCCCGGTATTAACCAAAGCGCGATTCGGTGCGTGCGGTTTCACGGCTTCTTCCAGCCTTGCCACATTTTGTACCTAATTTGTACTGCACAAGCAGGCACATTATAATAGTATCGATGTGTAATCAGGCGCTCGATCTATACAGCCTGCCTGCTTTTGGCGGCTGAGCGACGTCACCAGCCGGACATTCCGGTTGGCTTAGTTGAAGGAGAAAGGTTCGCATGAAGGAAGCCTCGGCAACGCAGACGATTGCGCTGGTCGACGACGACCGCAACATCCTGACCTCCGTGTCCATTGCGCTGGAATCGGAAGGCTATCGGGTCGAAACCTATACCGATGGCGCATCCGCGCTGGATGGTCTGATGGCGCGTCCGCCCAATCTTGCGATCTTCGATATCAAGATGCCGCGCATGGACGGTATGGAACTTCTGCGCCGTCTGCGCCAGAAATCCGACCTCCCCGTCATCTTCCTCACCTCCAAGGACGACGAAATCGACGAGCTTTTCGGTCTCAAGATGGGTGCGGACGATTTCATCACCAAGCCGTTCTCGCAGCGTCTTCTGGTCGAACGCGTCAAGGCGGTTCTTCGCCGGGTTGCTGCACGCGATGGCACGGCAAAGCCGACCGGACAGCAGGCAAAATCGCTTGAGCGCGGCCAGCTTGTCATGGATCAGGAGCGCCACACCTGCACCTGGAAGGGCGAACCGGTCACGCTGACCGTCACCGAATTCCTGATCCTTCATTCACTGGCACAGCGTCCGGGCGTCGTAAAAAGCCGTGACGCCCTGATGGATGCGGCCTATGATGAGCAGGTCTATGTGGATGACCGTACCATCGACAGCCATATCAAGCGCCTGCGCAAGAAGTTCAAAGCGGTTGACGACGATTTCGAAATGATCGAAACGCTCTATGGCGTCGGCTATCGCTTCCGCGAGGCCTGATAGATAATTACATACCGCCAGTCCATGAGGTCTGGCGGTAGTTTAATGAGAGCAGACAGAGCGACATGGTCGCAGAAACCCGGAACGATGGCCTTGTCGGCCAGAAATCGGATTTGCGCGAACGCAGAGCCCGGCGGCAGCGCTCGGTGTTCTGGCGTCGCTTTTTTGCGCCCTTGCGCAAGTTTCTCGGCCAATATCTGTTCTCGAGCCTGACGCGCCGTATCCTGTTTCTCAATCTGGCGGCGCTGGCGGTTCTTGTTTCCGGTATTCTCTACATGAATCAGTTCCGCGAGGGGCTGATCGACGCGAAGATCGAAAGCCTGCTCACCCAAGGCAAGATCATCGCGGGCGCGATCTCGGCATCGGCGACCATCGACACCAATTCGCTGATGATCGATCCGGAAAAGCTTCTGGAGCTTCAGGCCGGGCAAAGCCTGACGCCCTCACCGGATTCGCCCGACAATTGGGAGTTTCCGATCAATCCGGAAAAGGTTTCTCCGCTGCTGCGCCGGTTGATTTCGCCGACGAGTACGCGGGCGCGCATCTATGATCGCTACGCCAATATGCTGCTCGATTCACGCGCACTCTATTCGCCAAGCTTTCCTTCGGCCGGGCCTGTGCTTCGCTATGACCTGCCGCCGATCGAGGAAGAGGCTCCAACGCTCTGGGAACGGGCGGGAACATGGATCTCGCGCCTGTTCTACGGTGGAGGACTGCCGGTCTATCAGGAACAGCCGGGCGGCAACGGCCTCGCCTATCCGGAAATCGTCAAGGCGCTGGCCGGTTCACCGCAAACGGCTCAGCGGCGCAATGAAAAGGGCGAACTGGTTGTCTCGGTGGCCGTCCCGATCCAGCGTTCCCGCGCAATATTGGGTGTGCTTCTGCTATCGACCGAAGGCGATGACATCGACAAGATCGTGCAAGCCGAACGCATGGCGGTCTTCCGGGTGTTCGGCGTCGTGTCGCTGGTCATGGTCATCCTGTCTCTTTTCCTCGCATCGACGATTGCAAGTCCGTTGCGCAAGCTTTCCGCCGCCGCGGACCGTGTTCGCCATGGTGTGAAAAGCCGTGTGGAAATCCCCGACTTCTCCGAACGTCAGGATGAGGTCGGCCATCTTTCCACGTCGATCCGCGAAATGACCGATTCACTCTATACCCGCATCGAGGCCATCGAGAGTTTTGCCGCCGATGTCAGTCACGAGTTGAAAAACCCCCTCACCTCGCTGCGCAGTGCGGTCGAAACGCTGCCTCTCGCCAAGAGCGAAGAATCGCGCAAGCGTCTTCTCGACGTCATTCAGCATGACGTTCGTCGCCTTGACCGCCTCATTACCGATATTTCCGACGCTTCGCGCCTTGATGCAGAACTTGCGCGCGAATATATCGATCGCGTTGACATGAAGACGCTTCTGACCAGTCTCGTGACGGCAGCGCGTGAAGTGCGCCGCAATAAGGTCGGGACGGAAATCGTCTTCAATACCGGCAAGCTGCCCGCTGGAAAGAAGGGTTTCTTTGTCGCCGGTCACGATCTGCGTCTTGGTCAGGTGGTGAGCAATCTGATTGAAAATGCACGTTCTTTCGTGCCCGACGATACGGGGCGCATCGTCGTGACGCTGAATGGTGAAGGCAGCCGGTTGCGTGTGCTTGTCGAGGACAACGGTCCGGGCATTCCGATCGAGAATATCGAACGTATCTTCGAGCGCTTCTATACGGATCGTCCGGCTTCGGAGGCTTTCGGTCAGAATTCCGGCCTCGGCCTTTCGATCAGTCGCCAGATCATCGAGGCTCACGGTGGCACGCTGACTGCCGAAAACATCGTCGATCCGGTAAGGTCCGATCAGTTCAAGGGCGCACGTTTCATCGTCGACCTGCCAGCAAGCGCATGACACCTGAAGAGGAAAAAAGCGGACTTCACGCAACGACGCTTCAGGTTCGCGGTCGCGGTGTCATGATCATGGGGCGTTCGGGCGCAGGCAAGACCGAACTTGCGCTGACACTTGTGGAAAGGGCCCTTCTTCGCGGCGAAGCTGCTTCGCTGGTCGCGGACGACCGCACATTGCTTCATGTAGAAAGCGGCACGCTGATCGCCAGTGTTCCGGCAGTCCTTGCAGGCGGCGTGGAGATTCGTGGCGCCGGGCTTTTCAAGGTGGCTTATGCTGCGACGACGCCGCTCTATCTCGTCGTCCGGCTTGTGGATCGTGACGAGGCTGAACGCTATCCGAGCGGCGAAACATGGGAATTCGAGGGGGTTTCACTCCCCCGGCTTCTTTTGCCGGCTTTGTCTTCGAATGGCGATTCCAACGCGCTTTCGCGGGCGATTGAGGCCACTTTGTTTTATGAAAGATGGTCCTCGAACGAAGGTTGAAACGAGCTTCGTTACGAATCGATTAATTTTTCGCAACACTGCGGCATTTTGCTTTTTTCATGGCAGCGTGGGAATTTTTCACTTGCTATCAAGATTTGCGCTGCCAAGATGCACAACTCGCCGGTGCTTTTCCGGTGTGGTTTCAGTGCCATCTGACACTCTGGCGGGGTGATGCGGCGGGCACGCGACGGGAGCTTTTATAGTATGATCGGACTCGTGCTTGTCACGCACGGAAGATTGGCCGAAGAGTTTTTGCATGCTGTTGAGCATGTAGTCGGGCCGCAAGACAATTTCGAGACCGTTTGCATCGGTGCCGAAGACGATATGGAACAGCGTCGGCGGGATATCGTTGATGCGGTGGAACGCGCCGATAATGGCAGCGGGGTCATCATTCTGACCGATATGTTCGGCGGTACGCCGTCCAATCTTGCCATCTCCGTCATGAAGGAAGGCAAGGTCGAAGTCATCGCAGGTGTCAATCTGCCGATGCTTATCAAGCTGTCTAGCGTCCGCATCGGGGGCGACATCAAGACAGCCCTGCGTGAGGCGCAGGATGCGGGGCGCAAATATATCAATGTTGCGAGCCAGGTCCTGACAGGAAAGTAATTCATGTACTCCAGCGTGCCCGTCACCGGTGAATACGAACCCGAAACCGCAGTTTCCCGATCCTTCGAGATCGTCAACAAGCGCGGACTTCACGCCCGCGCTTCGGCGAAGTTCGTGCAACTGGTTGATGGTTACAATGCGCATGTCCGCGTCAGCAAGGACGGCATGACTGTTGGCGGCACGTCGATCATGGGCCTGATGATGCTCGCTGCATCGCCAGGTTGCTGCATCGACGTCAGCGCTTCGGGCGAACAGGCGGGCGCGGTCCTTGATGCACTCCAGACGCTCATCGCAGACAAATTCGGCGAAGAATGCTGAACAATAAGACCACCGTGGCTGATCTCAATGATCCGGTGGCCGTTTTCGATGCGGGCATCGGCAGTTACGCGCTGGTTGAGCTGATCAGGCGCAGCCAGCCGCAACGCGACATCATCTATTTTGCCGATCGGGCCAATTTCCCCTACGGCGCCAAAAGTCGCGACCAGTTGCTTTCCATCATGCGCCGCACGATCCATTGTCTGACGAGCCTGGGGGCTCAAACGGTCGTGCTTGCTTCCAATGCGCCCTCCGTCATGGTCCTCGACACGTTGAAGGACGATTTCGCGATACCGGTCTACGGCGTGGCGCCGCCCGTTCGCGCTGCACTTACGGCAAGCTGCAGCGGAAAGATCGCCATTATGGGCGTGCGCTCGATGATCGAGAGCGACGAGCTTACAGGTTTTATCCAGAGCCAGACGGATCGTGCGGAAGACGTGGCTCTCATCAACGCGTCGGCAATGGTGGAACTGGTTGAAAACGGTGCTTTTCTTCTGCAACCGGTTGAGACTGAGCAAAAGGTCGCTGCATTTTGTGATGATATTGCTGAGCGCCACCCTCTCACAGACGCGCTGACACTTTCCAGCACCCACCTGCCGTGGCTCAGATCATTTTTTGAAGCAGCACGACCAGAATGGCAGTTTTTCGACCCCGCTGACGACGTGATCGCTGCACTTCCGCAACCGAAGGGCGGCGCCGGTCGCACAGTTGCCCTTGTGACGGAAAGTGAAACCTATTCTGTGGCGAAGTTTCGCCGTATGCTCGAAATATTGCAGATCGATCTTCCTTTGACGGTCATTAATCCCATATCTGGCCCATATCCGGCGTACCTTCCTGATATGTACGTATAAAGATTTCTTTATATTGCGTTGTGCTTCTGGCTGCAATCTGCTAGTCAAGGCGGCAGCCGGAGCGCTTTTTCCGCATGGAAAACCGCTCCACATTGGAATGCAATTCCGGTTGCTGATTACATCTTTGGCGAGCCGGAACACCCCTGAACTGCCTTTGATTGGAGTACGCGATGACCGCAAGCCAAGATTTTGTCGTCAAGGATCTTAGCCTGGCCGATTGGGGCCGCAAGGAACTCGATATCGCTGAAACCGAAATGCCGGGCCTGATGGCTGCCCGCGAGGAATTCGGCAAGTCGCAGCCGCTGAAGGGCGCACGCATTTCCGGATCGCTGCATATGACGATCCAGACCGCTGTTCTGATCGAAACGCTGCAGGCGCTGGGTGCTCAGGTTCGCTGGGCTTCCTGCAATATTTTCTCGACGCAGGATCATGCAGCCGCCGCGATTGCCGCAACCGGCACGCCGGTTTTCGCCATCAAGGGCGAAACGCTTGAAGAATACTGGACCTATACCGACCAGATCTTCCAGTGGCCGGACGGAGAACCGTCCAACATGATCCTCGACGATGGTGGTGATGCCACCATGTATATCCTCATCGGTGCACGCGCCGAAGCGGGCGAGGACGTTCTGTCGAACCCCGGTTCGGAAGAAGAGGAAGTGCTTTTCGCGCAGATCAAGAAGCGCATGGCTGCAACGCCGGGCTTCTTCACGCGCCAGCGCGACGCCATCAAGGGTGTGACCGAAGAAACCACAACCGGCGTCAACCGTCTCTACCAGTTGCAGAAGAAGGGCCTCCTGCCCTTCCCCGCCATCAACGTCAATGACAGCGTCACCAAGTCGAAGTTCGACAACAAATACGGCTGCAAGGAATCGCTCGTTGACGGTATTCGTCGCGGCACCGACGTCATGATGGCAGGCAAGGTTGCTGTCGTGTGCGGTTATGGTGATGTCGGCAAGGGTTCCGCCCAGTCGCTTGCCGGTGCAGGCGCCCGCGTGAAGGTCACCGAAGTCGATCCGATCTGCGCACTTCAGGCGGCAATGGACGGTTTTGAAGTCGTGACCCTCGACGATGCTGCTTCGACCGCCGATATCATCGTGACCACGACCGGCAACAAGGACGTGATCACCATCGACCATATGCGCAAGTTCAAGGATATGGCGATCGTCGGCAATATCGGTCACTTCGACAATGAAATTCAGGTGGCGGCACTTCGCAACCTGAAATGGACCAATGTGAAGCCGCAGGTCGATCTGATCGAATTCCCGGATGGTAAGCGTATCATCCTGCTTTCCGAAGGCCGTCTGCTCAATCTGGGCAACGCGACGGGCCATCCAAGCTTCGTCATGTCGGCTTCGTTCACCAACCAGGTTCTGGGGCAGATCGAGCTGTTTACCCGTACCGACGCCTACAAGAATGAAGTCTATGTGCTGCCGAAACATCTCGACGAGAAGGTCGCGCGCCTGCATCTCGACAAGCTCGGCGCCAAGTTGACCGTTCTTTCCGAGGAACAGGCTGCCTATATCGGCGTCACTCCACAGGGGCCGTTCAAGTCGGAACACTACAGGTATTAACCATACATTAAGCATTGCACTACATGTTGAGATCGGGCGGTTGACAAGCCGCCCGGTCTTTCTTTTTGCGTGCAAGATGCTTCACGTGGATTCGCTGGAAGGGTATTGTGTAGGCGAATCAAGGTGTTTGAGCGGGTGTTTGCGTTGTGCGTTTTTTGCCGGTTGTGGCGGGAAGCGGCAGGTGGATTCATCCCCTAAACACCTGAAAACGCGTTGACTATCGTGCACTGTGGCGGCGTGCGTATGGTCGGGCTTTGATGTGTATTGAAGTGTTTTAATACGGCCAATCTGCCTTCGTGGCGGTTTTCATGGCCGGGTGGCGGAGAAAAGGACAACATGCCAGAGTTCGGCGCAACGGGGATTTTGCGGAATGTTTCCGCAATGGTTACTGGCAGGCAATGGCGTCCTGCCGCCCAAGTTGCAAAGCCGTTCGCCTGGCTTGCTTCGAAAAAAGCCCTGATGAAGGCTTCCGTTTCCCTCGCGACGCTTTTTACAGCCGTGCCCGCCTTTGCACAGGGCACGGAATCGGCGCGCATCGCCCTGCCCTTCGGCGGCGGCAGTATCGGCGCGTTCGAGGTCATCCAGTTTTCCATGTTCCTCGGCGTGATGGGCGCAGCTCTTCTTTCTGCTGGCTGGCTGATCCGCGAACGATCGCGCGTCGCCGCAGAAAACAAGGAACTGCGTTCCAAATTCGCCGACCTCAATCTGGTCGCCCAGCGCAATGAAGCCCTGCTCAACCTCAAGGATCAGCGCATTGTGGTCTGGGACGGTCACGGCTCACGCGCTGAAGTCGTTGGGCTATTGCCGGATGAAAGTGCTGCCCCGCAGGATCGTTCGACCTTTCTGGCTTTTGGCCGCTGGCTGCGTCCGCAATCAGTGGTGGCGCTTGAGCGCGCCATTGGAATGCTGCGCGAACAGGCGCGGGCGTTCGATCTGACGGTTGAAACCGTCAATGGCACCCTGCTCGACGTGCGTGGGCGCACATCGGGCGGCTTTGCTGTGGCCCGTTTCCTGAGCCTGCAAGGCGTGCAGGCGGAACGTGCAGCACTACAGGCGCAAAACCGTGAGTTTTCCGATCGTATCGAGCTTTTCCGGCGTCTTCTCGACCGGATCGACCAGCCAGTATGGACTCGCGACGCCGGTGGCCGCGTCGAATGGGTCAACGCCGCCTATGCGCAGGCGGTCGATATGGCGGATGCGAGCCAGGTCATTTCAGAAGGGCGCGAGCTTTTCGGCGCACAGGCGCGTCAGCGTCTGGAGCGCGACCGCTTTGCCGAGCCTGTCCTGCAGGAACAACTGACGGCTGTCGTACACGGTGACCGCCGTCTTTTCGATGTGACGGATGTCAGCGCGGAAACAGGGTCTGTCGGGCTCGGCTTCGACCAGACCGAAGCGCAGGCTGTGCGTGAAGAACTGAACCGCACAATGAAGAGCCATGCCGAAACGCTGGACCAGCTTTCGACCGCAGTGGCGATTTTCGATCCCGAGATGAAGCTGCAATTTTTCAATCAGGCTTTCGCGAAATTGTGGTCGCTCGATACCGCTTGGCTGGAATCGCAGCCCAGCAACACGCTGATCCTCGACCGCCTGCGTTCGGAAGGCAAGCTGCCCGAACAGCCGGAATGGCGCAAGTGGAAGGATTCCGTCCTTTCGGCCTATCGCGCTGTCGAGCCGCAGGAACATATGTGGCATCTGCCCGATACGCGGACGATGCGTGTTGTCTCCAACCCGCACCCGCAAGGCGGTGTGACGTGGTTCTTCGAGAACATGACCGAAAAGTTCGAACTCGAAGGCCGCTACAATACGCTCATCAAGGTACAGGGTGAAACGCTCGACCATCTGGCGGAAGCCGTGGCGGTGTTCGGTTCCGATGGCCGCATCCGGCTTTCCAACCCGTCCTTTGCCGATCTCTGGGCGCTGCCGATGCCGCTCATCGTCGAAGGCACGCATATTTCATCGATAGCCAAGATCTGCGGCGAGCGTGGCGGCAACGGTCTGTGGGACGATTTCGTTTCCACCGTCACCGGTTTCCTCGACACGCGCGACGGACGCATGGGGCAGGTGGAACTGGACGACGGCGCCATTCTTTCCTTCGCCGTGGTGCCGTTGCCGAAGGGCCAGACCATGCTGACCTTTATCGACGTCACCGATACGGTGCGTGTCGAACGGGCGCTCAAGGAAAAGAACGAGGCGCTGGAACTGGCCGACCAGATCAAGAACGATTTCGTCCAGCACGTTTCCTATGAGCTGCGTTCACCGCTCACAAACATCATCGGCTTTACCGAACTGTTGCAGACTCCGGCTTTCGGGGCGCTCAACGAGCGCCAGATCGAATATCTCGACCATATCAGCACATCGTCATCGGTATTGCTTACCATCGTCAACGACATTCTCGACCTGGCGACCGTCGATGCAGGCATCATGGAACTGGAGGTCGGCGAAGTTTCCGTCGTGGAAGCGATTTCTGCTGCTGCCTCCCGTGTCGGTGAGCGCATGCGCGACCACGATATCGGGCTCGACATCGACATTGCCGACGATGTGGATGTGTTCAAGGCCGATGCGAACCGCGTCCGGCAGGTGCTTTTCAATCTCCTGTCCAACGCCACCAACTATGCGCCGGAAGGCTCCAGCATCCAGCTACAGGTGGCGCGCGAGGGATCGGAAGTGGTCTTTGCCGTGCACGACGATGGTCCCGGTATGCCCGGAGAAGTGCTTGATACGGTCTTCAAGCGCTTCCAGTCCTATCCGAATGGCGGTCGCCGCCGGGGTGCCGGACTGGGACTTGCCATCGTCAAGAGCTTTGTCGAGCTGCATGGTGGATCGGTCGACATCGATACGGGTTCCGATCGTGGAACAACGGTCATTTGCCGTTTTCCATCGGAAACACGCAGCTTCCGCGTCGCCGCCGAATAAGGTAAAGGGTGCCCATGAGCGCCTCACTATCCAGCATCAGCTATTTCTTGCCCGACGAAGCTGCAACGCAGCGTTTCGGCGAGGATTTCGCCCTCGCCCTGCAGAAGGGCGATCTCGTCACGCTTTCCGGTGATCTGGGGGCGGGGAAATCCTCGCTTGCCCGCGCGATCATTCGGGCCATCGCCGATGATGAAGGGCTGGATGTTCCGAGCCCGACTTTCACGCTGGTGCAAAGCTATGAGACTTTGCGCATTCCTGTTGCTCATGCCGATCTTTACCGTATTTCACACGGCGAAGAGCTGGATGAGCTGGGGCTGCCGGAGTTTCTGGAAGATGGCGTGGTTCTGGCCGAATGGCCGGAGCAGGGCGAGGGGTTCCTGCCTGAACCGTCTTTTGCTGTCACGCTGAGCCATGAAGGGGCAGGGCGGCGCATTGCCGTGTCCGGACCTGTTGCCGCGATCCAGCGGCTGGAACGCAGCCTGGCGATTCGTGCTTTTCTGGACCTTCATGAGCGCACCGACGCAACGCGACGCTATTTGCAGGGCGATGCCTCCCCACGCAAATATGAGACGATCCGCACCGCTGCTCACAGCGTTGAAATTCTGATGAATGCGCCGCAGATGCCCTATGATCCGCCGCTGCGGGACGGAAAATCCTATCGGCAGATTGCGCATCTGGCGGAAAACATTCTTGCCTTTGCTGCCATTGATGGGCTTCTTGCAGGGCAGGGCTTCCGTGTACCGCAAATGCGTGCTGCCGATCTCGATGCCGGTTTTCTGATCCTTGAGAATCTCGGAACCGAAGGCGTACGTGCGGCTTCCGGTGAACCCGTCGCCGAACGCTATGAAGCTGCCGGGCGCTTTCTGGCACATCTGCATGGCATTGCCTGGCCCGATCGTGCGCCGGTGGCTGGGTATCCCGACCACATCATCGCCGGTTTTGATCGCGATGCGATGATGATCGAGGTCAGCCTGATCGGCCAGTGGTATGCGCCGCGCATGATGGGCAGGCAGCTCACGGATGCAGAAAAGCAAGCTTACGAAGCCGCATGGGACCACGTGATCGCCGACATTGCCGATGTTGAGAAGAGTCTGCTCTTGCGCGACTACCATTCGCCGAACCTGTTCTGGTTCCCGGAGGCGGAAGGCAAGGACAAGATCGGCGTCATCGATTTTCAGGATGCGATGATTGGACCGGCAGCCTATGACGTGGCTTCGCTGGCGCTTGATGCGCGTGTGACGATTTCGCCGGAGCTGGAACAGGCTGTGGTCGCTGCCTATTGCGATGAGCGTCGCGCGCTCGGACATGCGTTCGACGAGGCATTGTTCCGCAAGGCCTATGCGGCCATGGGTGCACAGCGCAATGCCAAGCTACTCGGACTTTTCGTGCGGCTCGATGAGCGGGATGGTAAGCCGGATTATCTAAAACACCTGCCGCGCATTTACGACTATCTTGGACGTGTGCTGAAACATCCGGTCATGGCACCGGTGGCAGCGTGGTTCGAGGAATTGGGATTGATGCAGGAAGAGGCCGCACAATGAAAATGCCTGAAATGGCCCCGAAGGCGGCTATGGTTCTTGCCGCCGGGCTTGGCAAGCGTATGCGTCCCATCACCGAAACCATTCCAAAGCCGCTGGTCAAGGTGGCAGGCAAGCCCTTGATCGACTGGGGGCTCGATGCAGCGGCGCAGGCAGGCATTGGCACCGCAATCGTCAATGTGCACTATTTAGCCGACCAACTGGAAGCGCATATTCGTGACCGCAACGATCTTGAGATCGTGATTTCGGACGAACGCGAAATGCTGCTCGATTCAGCCGGCGGCATCGTGAAGGCGTTGCCGATACTCGGAGCGGAGCCTTTTTTCATTTTGAATGCCGACACATTCTGGGTGGGTGACGAGAAGGCCCCCAATCTGTTGGCGCTTGCTAAGGCCTGGGACGCGGACCGGATGGATATCCTCCTGATGACGGCGCGTCTTGATCAGGAAACCGGCTATGAGGGCAAGGGCGATTTCGTCGCCGATGAGAAGGGGCATCTGCGTCGCGCGCGCGATGTCTCCGGCGAGCCGGTAATCTATGCGGGCGCAGGGATCATCCATCCCCGCATTTTCGCTGGCGCCGAGCCGGGTGTGTCCTCGCTCAACCGCTATTTTGATGAAGCGATTGCAGCAGGTCGCCTTTATGGTATGCCAATGACCGGGCACTGGCTGACCGTCGGAACGCCGGAAGCCATCGGCGAGGCGGAGGCGGTACTCACAACATTTGCATGAGGGAGGCAAACGGCATGAGCGCACGACAACCCAGAGATGGGAAACAGCGCCTGTTTTCAATTCCTCCCGGTACGCCGTTTTTGCCTGCTTTTGCCAAAGCGCTTCTGGAAGGACGGCTGGTTGAAGGTTTTCCCGGCGACCCATCCGATCCGCTGGCATTGGCCAATGCGACCATCTACGTGCCAACGCGCCGTGCATCGCGTGCGTTGAGATCGATACTGGTCGATAGGAATCCGGCTAAAAGCGCTATTTTGCCGACGATAAAGCCGCTTGGTGATGTGGACGAAGATGCCGCGTTCTTCAATGCCGGTTCGTCGGGTGTCTTCGATGTTAATCCGCCGATCGGTACGGCGGAGCGACTTCTGCTGCTGGCACGATTGATCCGTCCATGGCGGGAATCGCTCCCCTCGCACGTGCGCGCGCTGTTCGGTGTTGACGACGTTTCGGTTCCGGCAACGACTGCCGATGCAATCTGGCTTGCCCGCGATCTGGCGGGGCTGATGGATCAGGTCGAAACCGATGGGGCTAAATGGAGCGAGCTTGCGGGAATTGCTCCGGAAGACCTCGCCGACTGGTGGCAGGTCACGCTCGGCTTTCTCAACATCGTCACCAATCTGTGGCCGGATATTCTGGCAGAACGCCGGCTTTCAAATCCCGCCGCGCATCGCAACGATCTCATCTGGAGCGAAGTGAAGCGCCTGCGGGATCATCCTCCTGCCGGGCCGGTTATCGTTGCAGGTTCCACCGGTTCCATACCGGCGACTGCCGAGCTCATTTCCGCCATTGCGGACTTGCCGAATGGCGCGGTGGTGCTGCCGGGACTGGACCGCGATCTGGATGATGCCGCCTGGCAGATGCTGGCATCGGCAACCGACAATCCCTCGACCTTCGGTCATCCGCAATTCGGTTTGCGCAAGCTTCTTGATGCAATGCAGACATTGCGCGGGGACGTGGAACATCTGGACGATATGTCCGCTTCCAAACGCCTGCGCGAGCGGGTGGTGAGCCAAGCGCTTCGCCCGGCGGAAACGACTGATGCATGGGGGCAGCTTGCGCGCGATCCAAACACGCAGCGGCCAGCCTTGCAGCAGGCGGCGCAAAAGATTGACCTGATTGAAACCGCCAATGAGCGGGAGGAGGCGCTTGCCGTCGCTCTTGTCCTGCGTGATGCGATCAATGATGAAGGCAAGACGGCAGCGCTCGTCACGGCAGACCGCAATCTGGCACGGCGCGTGGTGGGTGAACTCGCCCGTTTCGGGGTCGATGCCGATGATTCCGGTGGACGGCATCTGCGCGATGTGGAGACCACGACTTTGCTGCGGCTATTGGTCGAGACCGTCTTTAGTCCGGGCGATCCGGTTGCGCTGCTGGCGCTGGTCAAGCATCCGCTGTTGCGGCTGGAAGCGCCTCGTATCGATCGACGCCTTGCCGCCGAAACCCTGGAACTTATCGCCTTTCGCGGTGGCACAGGCCGGGCCTCTGTGCTCGATCTTCCCGCATTTTTCGAGCGGCGGCTGGAGGAAAGCGCCAGCCAGCCGTGGCAACCGGCATGGCACGGCACGGTCACGCCGGACATGATCGCCGCCGCCCGAAATCTCTGCGAAAGCCTGTCGAAGGCCGTAGCGCCGCTGGTGCCTTTCGTGATCACCGGACGCAGGACGGAGATCGGTGAAATCGCGCGCGCCACGGTGGAGGCGCTGGAAAATCTTGCGCGCAATGAAAAGGCCAGCGTCGCGCCTTTCTATTCCGGGGAACGCGGAGAACAGCTCGCTGCCTTTTTGCGCGGTCTGGTTTCGAGCGAAGCCGGGCTCGATTTCGAGGCCTCGGAATGGCCTGCCGTCCTGGATGCCCTGATGGCGGGCGAGACGGTCAAGCCGCATCCGGGCGGTCATCCGCGCCTCTTCATCTGGGGTGCGCTGGAAGCACGCCTGCAAACCATGGATACGGTGGTGATCGGCGGCCTCAACGAGGGGAGTTGGCCCGCCCGCACCCGCAACGACCCGTTCATGTCGCGCCCGATGAAATCGATGATCGCGCTTGATCCGCCCGAACGCCGCACCGGCCTTGCCGCCCATGACTTCCAGATGGCGCTCGGCATGGATCATGTCGTACTGACGCGCTCACAGCGTTCCGATAATGCGCCGACCGTTCCCTCGCGCTGGCTGCAGCGGCTTGAAACTGTGCTGGGCGCAGATGTGACCGCCGAAATGCGCAAGCGTGGGGCGCGTTTCATCCAGTGGTCACGCGAAATCGATCAGGCGCCCGACGTGCCTTTCGTCAAGCGCCCGGAGCCTGCACCGCCGGTCCTTGCACGCCCGAAGCATTTTTCGGTAACGGAAATCGAAACACTGCGCCGCGATCCTTATGCTATCTTCGCCAAGAAGATACTAAAACTGCGGCCGCTGGAGCCTTTGATCCGTGACCCCGCTGCCGCCGAGCGCGGCACCTTGTTCCACGATATTCTGGGGCATTTCACGCAAGAGGCAATCGATCCACTGGCGCCCGACGCTGCAGAGCGGTTGATGGAACTGGGGCGCGTCCTTTTTGCCGACATGGATTTGCCGGTCGAAATCGAGGCTGTGTGGTGGCCACGCTTCACGGCGCTCATTCCGCAGTTTCTGGCTTGGGAACGCGAGCGCGCCTATAATGTCCAGACCCGCTTTGCCGAGATTTCATCCGACAAACGTGAGGTCGAAGGGCTTGGCATCACGCTTTCCGGTCGTGCGGACCGCATCGATCTGATGCGAGACGGAACAGCGGAGATCATCGATTACAAGACGGGATCGACACCATCGCCCAAACAGGCGCATGTGTTGCTGTCGCCGCAGCTTGCACTGGAAGCAGCACTTCTGGTACGCGGTGCATTCCGGGAACTCGGCTCGGTCCGCGCATCCGATCTGACCTATGTGCGCCTCAAGGCTGGTGGCGAGGTAAAGCCGGAATCGATCCTCAAGATCGGACGACCGCCATCGGAAAAAACCGCACCGGCGCTCGGCGAGGAATCCTGGCAGCGGCTGGCGCAATTGCTGGCGGAGTACCAGAAGCCGGATAAGGGCTACCTGTCGCGCGCATTGCCGTTTCGCGAAACGGACCTGACGGGCGATTACGACCATCTGGCGCGGGTGCTGGAATGGTCTGCTGGCGGTGACGCGGGCGGGGAGGGCGGCGAGTGAAAAAAGCACCGATTATTCCGGAAGAAACGCTGCGGGCGCAAAGCAACGCGGCAAATCCGGAGGCTTCTGTCTGGGTGTCCGCCAATGCGGGTTCCGGCAAGACCCATGTTCTGACCGAACGTGTTATCCGCCTGCTGCTGGAGGGCACGGACCCGTCCAAGATTCTCTGCCTCACCTACACCAAGGCGGCTGCGGCGGTGATGCAGAACCGCGTGTTCATGCGGCTTTCAGAATGGGCTGTCCTGCCCGATATCGAACTCGCCGAACGCCTGAAGTCGCTCGAAGGCCGCAGACCGGGCGATGCGCGTCTTGCTGCAGCGAGACGCCTGTTTGCGCGCGCACTCGAGACACCGGGCGGACTTAAAATCCAGACCATCCATGCTTTCTGCGAAGCGATCCTGCACCAGTTCCCGCTTGAGGCGAACATTGCAGGCCATTTCGAGATGATGGACGATCTGATGCAGGCAGCCCTTGTCGGTGAAGCACGGCGTCAGTTGCTCGAAACCGCGCATGGCGGCGGCGATATCGAGCTCGCAGCGGCCTTCGCCGACGTTCTGCAGGCAGCGGGCGAGATGGGGCTGCAATCGCTTCTGGATGAGGCCGTAAGCAGGCGCAACGGCTTGCAGACCTATATCGCCGAACTGGGCGTGGCGGCGCATCGCAGCGAAGCGCTGCACCGGGCTTTCCGCTTCGACCCGCAAACCAGCGAAGATGATCTTGTCGCCGATCTCTGGCCGATACCGGAATTTTCCGACGATGCGCTCGACCTTATCATGTCGATCCAGAAGGGTGCGTCGCGCGCACAGGATTTTGCACTGCAGCTCCGGCGTTTCGAAAAGGTGACAAGCCAGCGTGACCGGGAAGCCGTGTTGCGCGCAGCCTTCCTGAAAAGCACAGGCGAGCCCAAATCCGGTTCCTATGTCGGTTCGGCGGCGGTCAAGAAGCTTCTGCCGGATTTCGAAGAGGATTTCGACACGGCAGCGGCGCGTGTTGAACAGGGGCTCGATCGGTTGAAGGAATTGCGCCTTGTGCGGCTCAATCTGGCTGCGCTCACGCTGATCGATAATCTGCTGCAACGCTATCACGACCTGAAACGTCGGCGTGGCCTGCTCGATTTCGAGGATCTCATCACCCGGACCGTGGCGTTGCTCGCCCGAAACGGGGCAGGGCAGTGGGTGCAGTACAAGCTCGATCGCGGGATCGACCATATTCTGGTCGACGAGGCGCAGGATACCAGTCCCGACCAGTGGCAGGTGATCCGTATGCTGTCGGAAGAGTTTTTCTCCGGCCTCGGCCAGCGTAATATCAGCCGCACGCTCTTTGCCGTTGGCGACGAAAAACAATCGATCTACTCGTTCCAGGGCGCGGTGCCGGAGGATTTCGCGGCGCAGGGGCGGTCCGTCAGTCTTCGCGCGGAAGATGCGGAGCTGAAATTCGAGCGCGTCAGCCTCAATTTCTCGTTCCGATCCGCGCCCGATGTCCTACAGGCGGTGGATGAGGTGTTTGCGAGACCGGAAGCCAATCGCGGCCTTGCGGGTGCAACGGTTCATGAAGCCATTCGTTCCGATGCGCCGGGCGAGGTGGAAATCTGGGATATGCTGACGCCGGAAGTGGTGGAAGAGCCGGACGACTGGCGCGAGCCGGTCGATCATCTGGCAGCACCTGCTGTCCGGCTGGCGGATCAGATCGCGGCCACCATTCGCCACTGGCTGGATCGCGGCGAACCGATTCCGGGCCAGAACCGGCGGATCATGCCGCGTGACATCATGGTTCTGGTACGAAAGCGCGACCAGTTCATGCCTGCTCTGTCGCGGGCGCTGAAAAACCTGTCCGTTCCTGTGGCCGGTGCTGACCGTCTGCGGCTCACCAGCCATATCGCCATTCAGGATCTTATGGCGCTCGGTCGATTCGTGCTCCAGCCTTCGGATGATCTTTCGCTGGCATCGGTGTTGAAAAGCCCTCTATTCGGCTGGGATGACGACCGGCTATTCGAGCTTGCCCATCCGCGAGGTTCAAGCCTTACGCTGTTCGAGCGGCTTTATCAGGTCTCGCGTGGCGATACCGTGCTGGCCGAAGTGCACAAGACCTTGAGCCGCTGGCGCAATATGGCCGATACGATGCCGGTGTTCGAATTCTATGCACGGATATTGAGTGCGGACGGTGCACGTCGAAAACTCCTGGCGAGGTTGGGGCCAGAGGCTGGCGACATCATCGATGAATTCCAGAATTATGCGCTTTCTGCCGAGCGCGCCGGTCTGCCCGGCCTGCAGGCTTTCCTTGAAACGCTGGAAGCGGCATCGCCGGAAATCAAGCGCGAACTCGATCAGGGACGCAATGAAGTGCGCATCATGACTGTCCATGCCGCCAAGGGGCTGGAAGGGGCGGTGGTGTTTCTTGTCGATCCGGGAAGCGCGGTCTGGACAGGCAGTCGCGCGCCGAAGCTCATTCCTTTTGACTTTTCGCACGATAATCCGTCGGTGAAAGGCTATCTCTGGCAACCGAATGCCGGATGCCAGACCGGTTTTACGACGGCACAGATCGAGACGCTGAAAACGCGGGCCGAAGAAGAATATCGCCGCCTGCTTTATGTCGGTATGACGCGGGCCGAAGACCGGCTCATCATCTGCGGTTATCGCGGCACGCGCGAAAGCGGCGAGACATGGCACCGCCTTGTCGAGGATGCGCTGGCCACCAAGGCCGAAACATTCGTGCACCCCGTTCTGGGTGTTGCCGCAAGGCGTTATCGCAATACCCCGCGCGGAATGGTCGAGATTGCCGATCAGGATAGAACCGAGGACCATGCGCTGCCGTCACCGCCGCTCGACTATTTGCGACCGATAAAGCCGGAAACCGGACTGCCGCGACCGCTGGCGCCGTCCGGCGCATCCGCGCTGATCGAAGCCGACGAGGAACCGCCGCTCGATACGTTTTCGCCGGTTCTGGGGCCGGACAGTGGGACGCCAGCTTTTGCGTTGCGACGCGGCACGGCGATCCATATGCTGCTGCAATATCTGCCGGATGTCCCACAGGATGGGCGTGAAACGCTGGCACGTGACTATCTTGATCGGATCGCTGCCGACTGGCCGGAAACGGAGCGCCAGATTGCCTGGCAAAGTGTGCGGACCATTCTGGACGATCCGACTTATGCGCCTGTGTTTGCAGAAGGCTCACGCGGGGAGGTTGCCATCATGGGCACGATCGAGCTTGGCGGGCGCGATCATGCCGTGTCCGGTCAGATCGACCGCATCAGCGTGGATGAAAACCGTGTGCTGATCGTCGACTACAAGACCAATCGACCGCCACCGAAAACTGTTCAAGCGGTTCCTTTCGCCTATCGGGCGCAGCTTGCACTCTATCGCGAATTGCTGGCGCCGCTTTATCCGGGACGGATTGTCGAAACAGCGCTTCTGTTTACCGAAGGCCCATATCTGATGCCGCTGCCGGATTTCGTGCTGAATGAAGCGCTGCAGTCTCTGAAAGACTCTCAAGGAAAGGTGACGAACCAGAACTTGACGGATGGCAGCAGACACGCCACATGATATAGCGAATAAAGAGCGGATTGTGTTGTGAGTCTGAAAAGATGTCTGCCGTTCTTGGTGAGAAAAGAGGATAGCCCTATGGCAACCGTTAAGGTCGATAACAGCAATTTTCAGTCGGACGTTCTTCAGTCGAGCGAGCCTGTCGTGGTGGATTTCTGGGCGGAGTGGTGCGGTCCCTGCAAGATGATCGCTCCGGCTCTGGACGAAATCGCGACGGAAATGGCCGGTCAGGTCAAGATCGCCAAGGTCAATATCGACGAAAACCCTGAACTGGCTGCTCAGTTCGGCGTGCGTTCGATTCCGACGCTTCTGATGTTCAAGGACGGCGAACTCGCCGCCAATATGGTTGGTGCTGCTCCGAAAAGCCGTCTTGCCGACTGGATCAAGGCTTCGGCTGCCTGATCGTTTCAGCATAAGAAATGCAAAACCCGGCCTTCGAGCCGGGTTTTTGTTTAGGCATGTCTTCGAAACCGGTTCCCGCTTTCGGGAGATATGCTCTAGCCCGGTGGTGTGCCGTTATCTCTCAAGACTTCACCCGCAAGATAAAGCGATCCGCCGATCAGGATACGCGGCGGCGCCTCATCCGATGGCCAGGTGTCGCGCAGAAGCTTCAACGCATTGGCAACCGAATGCACAGGCTCTGCCGACAGATTGGCTTTCTGGGCCGCAACCGCCAACTCGTCATTGGGGATACCCGCATCGCTGGACGGAATGGGCACGGTGAAAACATGTCGCGCCATACCGGCAAAGGCTTCGAAATAACCGACCGGATCCTTGGTGTTGATCATGCCGGTGATGAGGAACAGCGGGCGCTCATTGCGCTCCTCCAGATCGCCAAGCGCCTCGGCGATGACTGCCCCCGCACCCGGATTATGACCGCCATCGAGCCAGATCTCAGATGCCGCCGGAGCCATATCCACGAGAGCGCCATGGGTCAACCGCTGCATACGGGCAGGCCAGTCCACTACCATCAACGCCTTCTCGACGGCTTTGTCGGTCAGGCTGAAACCCGCCATCTGCACAGCCTCGATTGCCGCAGCAGCGTTGGAAATCTGGTGGCGCCCGAGGAGGCGCGGCAAAGGCAGGTCGATCAGGCCATCCTCGTTCTGAAACACCATACGGCCGTGCTCCTCGAAGGCGAGGAAATCCTGCCCGTAAACCGAAACCGGACAGCCGAGCCGATCTGCAGTCGAGACGAGAACTTCCCGCGCCGCATCGAAGGGCTGGAAACCGACGACGACAGGACAATCCTTCTTGATGATCCCGGCCTTTTCAACAGCGATCAGCTCCACGCGGTCGCCAAGATAGGCCTGATGGTCGATGGAAACCGGCATGATGAGCGAGACGGCAGGCTCGGTAATGACATTGGTGGCGTCGAAACGCCCGCCAAGACCGACTTCCATGACGACCACATCCGCGGGATGCTCGGAAAAGAGCACAAAGGCCACAGCCGTCAGGATTTCGAAAACGGTGATATGCTGGCCGTCATTGGCCGCTGCAACGCGCTCTATTGCGTCGGCCAGAACATCATCGCTGGCCAGCCTGCCACCGCCCGGCGCTGCTAGGCGATAGCGCTCGTGCCAGTTGACGAGATGCGGCGAGGTATGGACGTGCACATCGAAGCCGCCCGCTTCCAGAAGCGCGCGGCAGAAAGCTGTCGCCGATCCCTTGCCGTTGGTTCCGGCGATGTGGATGACCGGCGGCAGTTTCAGATGCGGGTTACCGAGCTTTTCCAGAAGAGCGCGGATGCGGTCCAGGGAAAGATCGAAGCCCTTTGGATGCAACTGCATAAGCCGCTCGATTGCGGCGGCGGCTTTTTCTGTCACGATCAGGCTGCCTTGTCGGTTGCTTCCGTCTTTTCGCGTTCCGGCGCATCGCTTGTGCCGGGCTGCCGGGTCATGATCTTGAGAAGGCGCGCAATCGTGCCCTTCAATTCCAGACGCGAGACGACCATGTCGACCATGCCGTGTTCCATGAGATAGTCCGCGCTCTGGAAGCCCTCGGGGAGCTTTTCACGGATCGTCTGCTCGATGACGCGCGGTCCGGCAAAGCCGATCAGTGCGCCGGGTTCGGCAATGTGGATATCGCCCAGCATGGCGTAGGAAGCTGTCACGCCGCCGGTGGTCGGATTGGTCAGGACAACGATATAGGGCAGGCCCGCCTCTTTCAGCATTTCCACCGCAACCGTGGTGCGCGGAAGCTGCATGAGCGACAGGATACCTTCCTGCATACGTGCTCCACCGGAGGCGGCGAACAGAACCAGCGGACGCTTCAGCTCGATGGCCTTTTCAAAGCCCTGAATGATCGCTTCGCCGGCACCCATGCCGAGCGAACCGCCCATGAAGCCGAAATCCTGAACGGTGGCAACAATCGGCAGGCCGTCAATGGTGCCGAGGCCGTTGACGATGGCGTCATCCATGCCCGTGCGCGTGCGATAATCCTTGAGACGATCGACATATTTTTTCTCGTCGCGGAATTTCAGCGGATCGACCGGCACTTTCGGAGCTTCAAGCGTGGTGTATTCGCCATTGTCGAAGAAGAAACGCAGACGATCCTTCGCCTTGATGCGCATGTGATGACCCGAGGACGGGATCACAAACTGGTTGCTCTCAAGGTCCTTGTGAAACACCATTTCACCGGTCGACGGATCCTTGATCCAGAGGTTTTCCGGCATTTCACGACGGCCGAGCATCGAATTGATCTTCGGACGGACGTAGTTGGTGATCCAGTTCATGACGTTTGCTTCCGTTTCTTGTTCTTCGGCAAAGAGCTTCAGCCGCTTAGCACTTTCAAGATGTGCACTAAATGGACGATTTATTGGGCGGCTTCAAGGCGTGTGGCACGCACACTTTCCGCAAGGGCGTGGACAAGTCTGGTTGCAGCGGCGACAGGATCGCCCTTCGCCTTGCCATTTTCGTCCAGTTCACCGGCAATCGCGTTGACAATTGCTGTGCCGACCACAACGCCATCGGCATGGGTGGCGATGGCTGCTGCCTGCTCCGGTGTCTTGACGCCGAAACCGACACAGATCGGCAGATCGGTGCTTTTCTTGATGTGACGCACGGCTTCACCGACCTTTGTCGTATCGGCAATGGCCGAGCCGGTTATACCGTTCATCGAGACATAATAGACAAAGCCCGATGAATTATGCAGCACTTTCGGCAGGCGCTTGTCGTCCGTGGTCGGCGTGGTGAGGCGGATGAAATTGATGCCCACTTTCATCGCCGGGATGCAAAGCTCTGCATCCATTTCCGATGGTAGATCGACGACAATCAGCCCGTCCACGCCGGAAGCCTTGGCATCGGCCAGAAAGCGTTCCACACCGTAGATATAGATCGGATTGTAATAACCCATCATGACGATCGGGGTCGTATCGTCTTCCTTGCGGAATTCTGCTGCCATGTGCAACGTCTTGGCAAGCGTCTGACCGGCGTTGAGGGCGCGCAGGCCAGCGGCCTGAATGGCGGGTCCGTCTGCCATCGGATCGGAGAAGGGCATGCCGAGTTCGATCACGTCGGCACCGGCCTTTGGCAGCGCCTTCATCACCTTGAGCGAGGTTTCCAGATCGGGATCGCCACCCATGAAATAGGTAACGAGCGCCGGACGGCCCTTGGCCTTCAGTTCAGCGAATTTGGTGTCGATGCGAGTAGTCATACCGTGCCCCGTGGCAAAGTGCGCGCGAGATAGTCGGCAACGGGCTTGCCCGCCATCGCCGTTTCCATCCATGCACGCCGTTCAAAGTCTATGATTCCGAGTTCCCACACACAGGCCATCAGCAGCGGCTGTGCGGGCATGAATTCCACCTCGTCGCCAAGTTCCGACTGCCAGAGGATTTCCGTGGCGATGCCGCCCTCCAGCCACCAGTGCAGAAGCAGCCAGAGGCTCTCCTCGCCCTGATGCAGAACGGCGAAGCCAACCCCCAAATGCGGCAGGGCGACGAGCTTTTCAGCGGCAGTTTCGATCTGTCTGCGGGCGAGGCCGACAGCAGCCTCCGCGAGAGGATTGGCCGGATCGGCTTCGATGATATTGAGCTTGATCGTCGCCGGACCGCACGTCGTCAGACCGTCGAACCATGCGGCACGCGGCTTATAGACGGAGATGTCGGCGACGTCGTTACCCATGTCAGATATCCATGCCGAGAAGCTTGCCGACCGTGTGGACATCCTTGTCGCCACGACCGGACAGATTGACGATCATGACCTGATCCTTGCCCATGGTCGGTGCCATTTTCACGGCTTGCGCGATGGCATGGGCGGATTCGAGCGCGGGGATGATGCCCTCGGTGCGCGTGCAAAGCTGGAATGCATCCAGCGCCTCATCGTCGAGGATAGGCACATAGTCGACGCGTCCGCTATCTTTCAGCCATGAATGTTCCGGTCCGACGCCTGGATAGTCGAGACCAGCAGAAACGGAATGACCTTCGAGAATCTGACCGTCATCGTTCTGGAGAAGATAGGTGCGATTGCCATGCAGCACGCCGGGACGACCTGCGCTCATCGAGGCGCAATGCTCGATGCCGTCGAGACCGCGCCCGCCTGCTTCGACACCGACGATCTTCACCGAGGCATCGTCAAGGAATGGATGAAACAGACCAATGGCGTTGGAGCCGCCGCCGACCGCTGCCACGATCACATCCGGCAGGCGTCCTTCCTGTTCGAGTATCTGCTGGCGGGCTTCGGTGCCGATGACCGACTGGAAGTCGCGCACCAGTTCCGGATAGGGATGCGGACCGGCAGCCGTGCCGATCAGGTAATAGGTGTCTTCGACATTCGTCACCCAGTCACGCAGGGCTTCGTTCATCGCATCCTTGAGCGTGCCGTTGCCCGCGGAAACCGGGATCACTTCGGCACCAAGCAGCTTCATGCGGAACACATTCGGCTTCTGGCGCTCAACGTCGGTTGCGCCCATATAGACCACGCAGGGCAGGCCGAAACGCGCGGCAACGGTGGCCGAAGCCACACCATGCTGTCCGGCGCCGGTTTCGGCGATGATGCGGGTCTTGCCCATGCGCTTGGCGAGAAGAATCTGGCCGAGACAGTTGTTGATCTTGTGACTGCCGGTGTGATTGAGGTCTTCGCGCTTGAAGTAGATTTTCGCGCCGCCCAAATGTTTCGTCAGGCCTTCGGCATAATAGAGCTTGGAAGGACGACCGGCATAATAGGTGGAAAGTGCATTCAGCTCCGCCTTGAACTCGGGATCATTCTTCGCCGTTTCATAGGCTTCCTGCAATTCGAGGATCAGCGGCATCAGCGTTTCGGCGACGAAGCGTCCGCCGAAAATACCGAACATGCCCTCTTCATCGGGGCCTGTCTTATAGGAATTGGGTTCAACCGGCTTGTTCAACGCTTGCCACTCCGTCATTTCAGGCTGTCTACAGGGCATCGGCGCGCATTGGCGACAGCCCGGAAAAAATTCTCGATGAGACGCACATCCTTTTCGCCGGGCGCGTGCTCGACACCGGACGATATATCGATACCTTGCGCCTGGGTCTTCAGCAGCGCTTCGGCGATATTGTCCGCATTCAACCCACCGGAAAGCATGTAATCGATATCCGCGTCAAGCGCGGCCAGAAGTTCCCAGTCGAATGACACGCCGTTGCCACCCGGAAGATCGGATCCCTTCGGCGGCTTGGCATCGAACAGGAAACGGTCTGCTATGCCTTTATAGGCTGCAATCGCGGCAAGATCGCGGGCTTCGCGCACCGAAAAAGCCTTCATGACCGGCAAGCCATAACGCGCCTTGATGAAGGCCACGCGTTCCGGCGTCTCATCGCCGTGAAGCTGCAGAATATCTGGCTTCACCGTTTTCACGATATCATCCAGCGTTTCATCGTCTGCATCAACTGTAACGGCAACGACAAGCGCACGTCCCTTGACCGCATCGCGCAAGCTGGCTGCTGTCTGCGGGGTTATGTGACGCGGGCTTTTGGGAAAGAAGATGAAACCGATATGCGTCGCACCGCCGTCGAGGGCGGCGGCAACGGCGTCGGGGGTTTTAAGCCCGCATATCTTGATATCGAGAACCATGGTTTTCCGTCGCATAAATCCGGGGGCTACTCAAGTTATTCCGTCCGTTGCCGATCTATTCGGAGAGCGGATGGCCATCAAAACCCTGTGCGATCAGAAAATCATACGCCTCCATGACCTCAAGGGGAACCGCCTGTGCAATCTGATAGCCCTTGGCTGGATATTCCAGAATGCGTTGAAGGTCGCCGGTCATCTCATTGATAAGCATTTCGACCGGATGATCTGCCGTCGGCTGGTCTTCGAAGGAAACAAGCGGCGCGGTGATGCTTGCGCGCGCTTCCGGCCATTGTCGTGCCACGGTCGCCAGAACGCGGCGCTGCGTCTGCGGCTTGGTCACAAGGATGGCGCTGATTGCGCCGGGCGCAAGCCGTTCACGACTGAACCTTATGTTTTCGCCGATATTGGTGGCATTGGGTTCGACAGTGATCGCTTCTTCGGGCACGCCGCGCCTGATTGCGATTTCGGCAAAAGCTTCGGCCTCGCTTGATTGATAGAGCTTGTCCGTCCAGTGACCGCTTTTGCCGGTGAACACCAGCCATGTCGCCATGCTGGTCAGAAACAGATCGGCTGCCCTCTCGGCGACGCGCGGATCGTAGCTGCCAAGCCCGATAATGACATCGGCGGTTTCCAGAGGATCATAGATGCAGTGATAATCCCACAGCACCTTGGCGGCGGTCAGTATGGATGGGGTCATGTGAAGTCGATTGCCTGTAATGCGCTGCCATTGCGCTTCAGCCAAGCCTTGCAGCGCTCCGTGTCGGGACAAAGCTCATGGCAGAGTTTCCAGAATTTCGGCCCATGGTTCATCTCGATGAGATGGGCGACCTCATGGGCGACAAGATAGTTGATCACCGGGGCAGGAGCCATGCCGATGCGCCAGGAGAAGGAAAGCACACCGTCGGAGGTGCAGGACCCCCAGCGGCTCTTCGTGTCCTTGAAACGCACGGATTTGGCCTTGCGGCCAACTGTGGCAGTGTGGCGGATGACAAGCGCCTCGATCTCGCGCTTCACTTCGCGCTTGATGTGATCGGCGACGCGGCGTGGCAGATGTGCCGGGTCACCATGGACAAGCAAGATATTTCCTTCGAGAAGCTGGGTGGTGCCGCGGCCCGGTTGATGCACGATCTTATGTGGCACACCGCGCAGGGGAATTTTGATACCGGCACGCACGCCCGGTTGGTCCGGCAGTTTTGCAATGCGGCTTTCGATCCAGCCTTCGTGACGGTTGAGAAAGCTCAGCACTTCACGCTCGGGAAGGCCAGGCGGAACCGTGATGCGCAGTCCCCTGCCACCTGCTTCGATACGCAGGGTCAGTCGTTTGGCACGTGGATTTTCGAAAATACGCAGGGAAAGTTCCCGTCCTGCGACCGCGTGAATACGTTCGCTGCGAACGGTTGTCGTCCCAGCGGATGCCCCTTTACCGCTGATTTGCCGAAGAAAGGAAAGACCCATCAGTTAAGAATAAGCGATTCGTTCAAGAGCGCATCCCGAAAAGTGCGAAGCGGTTTTCGGAACAAGATACGCGTTAAAGTGCGAATTGGAGCGCATCCCGAAAAGTGCGACCGGGATTTTCCTGCGATGAATAGCAAAACGGCGCGGATATGGCCGCGCCGTTCAATAGCTTTGCAGGCAATTTCATCGATCAAAGATCGGTGATGTCATCCTTGCCGCCTTTCGCGCGCGGGGCAGGCGTCTTCTTCGAGCTTGCACGGCGTTCAGCCATGAAGCGGTCGAATTCTTCCTTGTCGCGAGCACGGCGGAGTTCTGCCGCATAGGCCTCGAATTCGGCGCGCGCCTCTTCAAGCTTGCGGCGTTCTTCGGCCAGTCGTTCCAGCTCAGCGCGACGCCAGTCGTCAAAAGCCTCGTTGCCGGTGGTGCTACCGAAGTTGAAGCTTTCGCCCTTGCGGCAGTTGCGGAACGAGCCAAACATGGAATCGGTCTTCTCGTTCACGCCGCGCTTGAATCCTTCGAGGCGGTCGCCCCAGAGGATATAGGCCAGCATGGCAAGGCCAAGCGGCCAGAACAGGATAAAGCCGAGCACCATCAGCGCAATCGTGGCTGGCGTCCATGCCGGGCGGATCAATGCGGTATTGGTCATGGTCTGCTCCGTCGAAAAGCGCATGCCATTCAACCGTTCGACATCGTCCGGCAACATGCGCGAAACCAAGGCCTGCCAGCCCGCCCTGTGCGGGCATTTTGTTCTGGCGGCTTGACTTCGACGTGGTGAAAAGATTGCGTCTTTTCAAGAATGCAACCTGCAGATTCAGACCGTGTTTCTGCTAACCAATGTGATTATCTCGAAATTTTTTTACGAAAATGTTCGAGAAAAGTGACGGCAAGTCCAGCGATCAGCGCCCAGAAAGCGGAGCCAACCCCGAAAAACGCCATGCCTGAGGCCGTCACGGCAAAGGTTATCGTTGCAGCAAGACGTTCATGTTCGTCCTTCAGCGCCAGCGACATCGCATTGATGAACGGGCCCGTCAGGGTAAGACCTGCAACAAGGGCGATGAGCGTTACAGGCAATACGGCAAAGATCGCGACCAGCGAGGCGCCGAAAAGGGCAAACACCACATAAATCGCTGCATAGACCGGTCCGGTGAGCCAGCGTTTGCTGTGGTCCGGATGTGCGTCGGGATTGGTGCAGAGCGCTGCCGAGATCGCGGCAAGATTGGTGGTAGAAGCCCCAAAAGGCGCTGTCAGCAAAGAAACCAGGCCGGTTACGCGCAGGCAGGCGCTGGTTGGCGGCTCATAGCCCGAAGCGCGCAGCACGGCGAAGCCCGGCAGGTTCTGCGAGGCCATGGTCACCAGATAGAGCGGGATCGCGATGCCAATCATCGCACCCATGTGGAATTCCGGCCAGATGAGGGTAAGCGTCGAGATTTCAGGCGCGGGCAGGGGGGGGGAGCGTCCTGTGATCAATGCGAACACCATGCCGGTCACCAGAACGGCAATGACGGCAAGCGACGGGTTGAACAGGCGGATGATGAAGAACAGCGCCACCAGCGGCAGGACGAAAACCGGATCGCCGGGCACTGTCTTGGCAGCGGCAATGACGAAACTCAGCAGCACACCTGCAAGCATGCCTGACGCGACCGAGGCGGGGATGCGGGAAACGAGCACCGACAATTGGCGGATCAGTCCGGTGGCGACCAGTGCCAGTGCCGTCACGATGAATGCGCCGACCGCTTCCGGCATGGTGAAACCGGCACTGGCGCCGATCAGTGCCAGCCCCGGTGTGGACCAGGCTGCGATGATCGGCATCTTGTAGCGGATGCTGAGCCAGGCGGAGGAAGCGGCAATCGCAAGGCAGATCGCAGTCACCCAGCTTGCGGTTTCGGCCTGCGTGGCGCCCAGCACCTGCGCTGCAGCAATGATGAGCGCCAGCGTGCCGCCGAAACCGACAATGGCCGCAACCGCCGAGGAAGCGAAAACCGAAAACCGCATGACCGTACTCCGTTACGATTTTTCGCCGATGCGTTCTGCCAGCCCGGATACGGTGCGGATCAGAAGATCGAGATCCTGTGGTCGTGACAGGCGATGATCGCCGTCGCGCACCAGTGTCAGGGTCACATCATCGGCTGGCAGGTGTTCCACCAGCGTCAGCGCATGCTTGTAAGGAACATCCGGGTCTTGCATGCCCTGCAGGATATGAATCGGACAGCCGGTCTCGATGATGCCTTTGAGAACCAGATTCTTTCGCCCGTCCTCGATCAATGCGCGGGTATAGACATAAGGATTGGGCGAATAGTCGGACGGTTCTTCGAAATAGCCCTTTTCCTGAAGATCGTTTTTCTGCGTATCGGAAAGCGTAGGCTCCACGAGCACGGCGGTAAAATCGGGCGCCGGCGCGATCAGCACGATCCCGGCAGGCGGGTTCCCTTCCTTCTTCAGCTCCTGCGCCATACGCAGCGCAATCCAGCCGCCCATGGAGGAACCGACCAGAATCTGCGGTCCTTTGGCATATTTGCGATAGACAGCGAGGCTTTCGTTCAGCCAGCGCGAGATGGTGCCTTGATTGAAATCGCCACCGGATTCGCCATGGCCGGAATAATCGTGTCTGAGAGAACTGTGGCCGGTTTGACCAGCCCATTCGTCGAGAACCACGGCCTTGGTGCCCAGCATGTCGGAACGATAGCCGCCGAGCCAGACTATACCCGGAGATTTGCTTCCGGCTCTGTAACGCAGGGCGATTTTCGCTCCGTCCACGTCGATGAATTCCGGCCCCGCAGCGCTCATGTCAAATCTCCTCAATTTTCGGGATTGTTTTGGCATGTTCGTAATTGAGTGAAAACCCGCCATCTGGTGCGAGGCCCTTGAAATGACGGCAAATGTGACCGATATGCCGCTTGTCTCCCGCGAAATGACCCCAAAAAGAACGTTTATCACGCGGGGGTGATTTTTCCTGTCAAAGATGCTATTGACTTCGCCGCCTGCTTGACGACATTTCCGCGATCAACTGCGGTTTGATCGGGGATATGCCGTCTGGCAGCAAGTATCCGACCGCATGAGACGTAACAATTCAGGAGATAACGACCATTCGCCGACCCTTCAGAGCGACGCCGGTTCAGAAAGATGGACCGCGCTCCAACCGTGATATCCGGGTTCCCCGGGTTCAGCTTATCGATGCCGAAGGCCAGAACCACGGCGATGTTTCCATTCAGGAAGCTATCGCCATGGCAGAGGAAGCGGGCCTCGATCTCGTTGAGATCGTGCCGAACGCAGAGCCTCCGGTTTGCAAGATCGTCGATCTCGGCAAGCTGAAGTATCAGAATCAGAAAAAGGCCGCCGAAGCACGCAAGAAGCAGAAAACGGTTGAAATCAAAGAAATCAAGATGCGACCGAACATCGACACCCATGATTATGAGGTGAAGATGAAGGCTGCTCTGCGTTTCTTCGAGGAAGGTGACAAGGTCAAGGTTACCTTGCGTTTCCGTGGACGCGAAATGGCGCACCAGGAACTTGGCATGAAGCTTTTGCAGCGTGTCAAGGAAGACACGGTCGAAATCGCCAAGGTTGAGTCCGAGCCGAAGCTTGAAGGCCGTCAGATGATGATGGTTCTCGCTCCGCGCTGAACATTTCGAAATGCCTTGGAAAAGCCGCCTTCGGGCGGCTTTTCATTTGCCCGGACAAACTGGAATCATGGAACCGCGATGAAGACTTTGGGCGAACTGGGTAAATATCAGCAGCGTCGGCGCTTTGCGATCGGCGCCGTTATAGTACTTCTGGTCGTGGCGCTGCTTTTCGTGAGCTCGCAATCGACCGGGCATTTTCATGAGTATATCGAGGCGTTCGGTCTTAGCCTGATCGTTGCGGCCATTATCGGGCGCATGTGGTGCACGCTCTATATCGGCGGGCGCAAGAGCGCGGAAATCGTGCGGAGCGGGCCGTATTCGGTTACGCGCAATCCGCTCTATGTCTTCAGCAGCATCGGTGCGATGGGTATCGGCGCGCAGACCGGCAGCATCATCATTGCCGCAGCATTCGGCGTGCTGTGCTATCTCGCTTTTTCGGTTGTCATCCGGACGGAAGAGAAATTCCTCAAGCAGAATTTCGGTCAGCCTTATGAAGCCTATTGCGCGAGTGTGCCGCGTTTCTTCCCGAAGTTTTCGCTGTTTCGCGACGATAAGGAGCTGATCGTCCGGCCTGACCGGATCTACCGCACCTTTACGGACGGTCTGGTGTTCTTCGTCGCCTATCCGTTCTTTGAGTTCGTGGAATATTTGCAGGACAGCCACGTCCTGCCGGTGCTGCTGCGATTTTATTGAGATTTCGGCTGCGATTCAGCCCAATTCAGGCATTGCGTTTTGCGGTCTTTAAGCCTATAAGGCCGCGTTCGAACCGCCCGGCAGGGCATGCCGTGGCGGTTTCGTATGCTTTTCAGGCTCGGTCTGCCTGAAAGTAAAAACACTGTTCCTGTGTGACGCAGGCACGAGCGCCCTTAAAGCAAGAGGCGTGGAGTGCCGCAGACATGACGGGGACTAAACAAAGGAGTAGCAAAATGCCCAAGATGAAGACCAAGTCGGCCGCCAAGAAGCGGTTCAAAATTACTGGCACTGGCAAAGTTGTAGCCGCGGCTGCAGGCAAGCGTCATGGCATGATCAAGCGCTCGAACAAGTTCATTCGCGATGCACGCGGCACCATGGTGCTCTCGGAAGCAGATGCGAAGATCGTAAAACAGTTCCTGCCTAACGGCCTCTAAGCCGTCTATCCTTGTAAGGAGATCATATCATGGCACGTGTAAAACGCGGCGTTACCGCCCACGCCAAGCACAAAAAAGTTCTCGACCAGGCTTCCGGTTTCCGTGGCCGTCGTAAAAATACAATCCGCACTGCTAAGGCTGCTGTAGATCGTTCGAAGCAGTATGCTTACCGCGACCGCAAGAATCGCAAGCGTACGTTCCGCGCTCTCTGGATCCAGCGTATCAATGCTGCTGTTCGTGAGCAGGGCCTGACCTATGGCCGTTTCATCGATGGTCTTGCTAAGGCTGGCATCGAAATCGACCGCAAGGTTCTGTCCGACATCGCAATCCACGAACCGGATGCATTCGGTGCGCTGGTTGCATCGGCAAAGAAGGCTCTCGAATATCTCAAGAACACCGAGACGCCGAACGCTTTTGAAGGCGCTGTCCGTTAAGCCAGCCCTTCCCAAGTGACATTTTGAATTTGGGAAACCCGCGCTGGCTCGGCTGGCGCGGGTTTTCCTTTTTCGGGAGTCCGCAGCATTTAGAGCCAGACGTGCGAAGCGGATTTGTGCAGGATAATGCTTAAAAGCAAAGGGTGAAAACCGGGCATGAAGGATGAACCGGGCAAGCTGAGACTGGATCTGGATGCGGATGATCTTCGCAGCCTGCTGGTTCTGCTTGTCCAGAGCCAGGGCAAGCGTATTTCCAGCGCTGTCATTGGCGGTCATCGCGTCTGGATCAAACGTTACGATGCCGAAAGGCGTCCGCTTGCGAAGCGTCTGCACAGCTTGATTTCACCGCTTCTTCTCTATCCGTTCCTGCGCAGCCCGAAAGAGGTGGGGGAAGCAGGCATGGCCGACCGTGAAGAGCGCAAGATGCACGCTTTTCTAAAGGCGGGTTTTCAGGTGCCTGGAATTGTCTATCGTCAAGGCGCGGTGATGGTCTTGAGCGACGTTGCACCGATCATTCAGGACAGGCTGAATCAGTTACGTCGTGATGATCCGCAAAGCCATGACGCGCTTCTCGTCCACTGTGCCCGCGCTTTGGGTGAGGCCCATGCGGCAGGGCTCTGCCATGGGCGTCCGCATCCGCGCGATTTTTTCGAGAAGAACGGCGTTGCCGGTTTTCTGGATTTCGAGGAGGAGCCGGAAACGGTGATGCCGCTTGCCGCTGCACAGGCGCGCGATGTATGGCTCCTGTTCTTCCAGATCGCCGCGCAGGCGCGTCTTACGGGGACGCCGCAAAGGGCATTTGAAACCTATCGCGCGGCGGCACCGTTTGCGGTAATCCCGGAACTGAAGAAAATCGTCGGGTTTTTCCGATTTACCATCGCGCCGCTGAGGCTGCTCCGTCGGATATTTTTAGGTGGTGACGGAAGACGGCTTTTGCAGGCGATGGAATTTTTTGACGCCAATCTTGATGCGTCTCACCAATCAGGCCAAAGAGAGTAACGACAACGCTTCTTTGGCTGCAAAGCGAAATATGTGGAGCGCTGCAGGCGCAACAGGGAACCCAAGACAAGAGGCGTGGAGCGCTGCAAGCGCGACAGGGAACTCAAAGCAAGAGGCGTGGAGTGCCGCAGGCACGACAGGGATTTAAATGATGAGTGATCTAGAACAACTCGAACGGCAAATTCTCGAAGACATTGCGGCGGCGGCTGACGAGCCTGCTATCGAGGCCGTGCGTGTCGCAGCACTTGGCAAGAAGGGCTCGGTTTCGGAAAAGCTGAAGACGCTGGGCAGCATGACCCCGGAAGAGCGCCAGGCTCAGGGACCGGCCATCAACGGCTTGAAGAACCGGGTTACCGAAGCGCTGACCGAGCGCAAGACGGAACTGCGCAAGCAGGCCATTGCAGCGCGCCTTGAGCGTGAGAAGGTCGATGTAACCTTGCCGGTGCGCGAAAGCGCTGCATCGCGCGGTCGCATCCATCCGATTTCACAGGTTATCGATGAGATCACGGCAATCTTCGCCGATATGGGTTTCTCGATTGCGGAAGGCCCGGATGTCGAGACCGACTATTATAATTTCACGGCGCTGAACTTCCCCGAAGGCCATCCGGCGCGCGAAATGCACGACACGTTCTTCTTCAATGCAGACGAGAAGGGCGAGCGCAAGCTGTTGCGCACGCATACCTCGCCCGTGCAAGTGCATACGATGGAGAAGTTTGCAGCGCTGCGCGACAAGGAAGGTCGCGACGAACCGATCCGTATCGTCATTCCGGGCAAGACTTATCGCATGGACTCCGATGCCACCCATTCGCCGATGTTCCATCAGGTCGAAGGTCTGGTCGTCGACAAGTCGGCTAACGTCGCCAACATGAAGTGGGTGCTTGAAGAATTCTGCAAGGCTTTCTTCGAAGTGCCTTCAGTCAAGATGCGCATGCGTCCGAGCTTCTTCCCGTTCACCGAGCCATCGGTTGAAGTCGATATTCAGTGCGACCGTTCCGGTCCGCATGTGAAGTTCGGCGAAGGCAATGACTGGCTGGAGATACTGGGTTGCGGCATGGTGCATCCGAATGTGCTGCGCGCTTCCGGCTACGATCCGGACGTCTATCAGGGGTTTGCATGGGGCATGGGTATCGATCGCATCGCCATGCTGAAATACGGTATGCCTGACTTGCGCGCCTTCTTCGATGCCGATGTGCGCTGGATCGAACATTACGGTTTCCGTCCGCTCGACATTCCGACGCTTTTCGGCGGACTGAGCGCGTAAGGACAGGAAGGGACAAGACACATGAAATTCACACTTTCCTGGCTCAAGGATCACCTTGAAACCGATGCGACGCTCGATCAGATCGTCGAGAAGCTGACCGATATCGGTCTGGAAGTGGAATCGGTCGATGACCGCGCTGCTTTCAAGGCCTTCAAGATCGCTAAGGTCGTGAGCGCCGTTCAGCATCCAGATGCCGACAAGCTGCGCGTTCTTTCGGTCGATACGGGCGAAGGCCAGCCGGTTCAGGTCGTCTGCGGCGCACCGAATGCCCGCGCCGGTCTCGTCGGTGTTCTGGGCCGTCCTGGCGACTATGTGCCGGGCCTTGATGTCACGCTTTCGGTCGGCAAAATCCGCGGTGTCGAAAGCTTCGGCATGATGTGTTCCGAGCGCGAGCTGGAGCTCTCTGACGAACATAACGGCATTATCGACCTGCCTGACGATGTTCCGATCGGCACCAGCTTTGCAGCCTATATGGGCCTTGATGATCCGATCATCGAAATCGGCCTGACGCCAAACCGCGCTGATTGCACTGGCATTCGCGGCATTGCGCGCGATTTGGCCGCTGCCGGTCTTGGCACACTCAAGAACACTCTGCCGGAAGCAGTCAAGGGTGAAGGCGAAACGCCGGTCAAGGTCATACTGGATCAGGATGCCGAAAACCCGTTCTGCACCGGTTTCGCACTGCGCATGGTCAGGGGTGTCAAGAACGGCCCAAGCCCGAAATGGATGCAGCAGCGCCTGAAAGCCATCGGCCTGCGCCCGATCAATGCACTGGTGGACATCACCAATTACGTGACCTTCGATCAGGGCCGTCCGCTGCATGTCTTCGACGCCGCCAAGGTCAAGGGCAATCTGACGGTGCGTCTGGCAAAGGATGGCGAAACCATTCTCGGCCTCGACCAGCGCGACTATAAATTCAAGCCGGGCATGTATGTGATTGCCGATGAAAACGGCCCCGAATCGATTGCCGGTATCATGGGCGGCGAGCATTCTGGCTGCGACGAAAACACGGTCGATGTACTGATCGAATCCGCTCTGTGGGATGCACGCATGATTGCGCGCACGGGCCGCGAGTTGGGCATCGTTACAGATGCGCGCTACCGTTTTGAACGTGGCGTCGATCCAGAAATGATGGTTCCGGGTGCAGAAATCGCGACCAAGCTGGTGCTGGAACTCTGCGGCGGTCAGCCGACGGTGCTCGATGTGGTAGGATATAGCAAGCCTGAGCCGCGCGTAATCGATTTCCCGGTAACGGAAGTGAAGCGTCTTACCGGTATCGAAGTTTCCTATGCCGCATCTTTCGACATTCTGAAGCGTCTTGGCTTCGGCGTTGAAGGTGACGGTAAGGTCATCAAGGCAGTCGTGCCAACATGGCGTGGAGACGTGGAAGGCAAGGCCGACCTCGTTGAAGAAGTCATGCGCATTCACGGTATCAACCAGATCGAACCACAGCCGCTGCCGGGCCTTGGCACGGTTAACGGCCGTATTCTGACGACACTGCAGATCAGAACCCGTCATGCACGCCGCATGCTCGCCTCGCGGGGCATGATGGAAGCGGTGACCTATTCCTTCATTTCCGAAGCGCAGGCCAAAGCGTTTGGCGGCGGCAAGCCGGAATTGAAGCTGGCAAATCCGATTGCAGCCGACATGTCGGATATGCGTCCTTCGCTTCTGCCGGGCCTGCTTGCTGCCGCACAGCGCAACGCGGATCGCGGTTTTGGCGATACGGCATTGTTCGAAGTGTCGGGCATCTATGAAGGCGACAAGCCTGAGCAGCAGCGTCGTGTGGCTGGCGGTATTCGTCGCGGCACGGCTGGCGTTGAAGGTTCGGGCCGTTTCTGGGCTGGCAATGCAGCACCCGTTGGCGTCTTCGATGCCAAGGCTGATGCTTTGGCTGTCCTTGAAGCTGCCGGTGCTCCGGTTGATCGTATCCAGATCGAAGCCGGTGGTCCTGAATGGTTCCATCCGGGTCGTTCGGGCATGCTGAAGCTTGGACCGAAGGTCGTGCTTGGTTATTTCGGCGAGTTCCACCCGGACACGTTGGAAGCGCTTGATGTTTCAGGTGCGCTTTGCGGCTTTGAAGTCTATATCGATGCGATCCCTGAGCCGAAAGCAAAGGCAACCCGCACCAAGCCTGCACTCAACCTGTCGCAGTTCCAGAGCCTCAAGCGCGATTATGCGTTTGTGGTGGATGCAAATGTAGAGGCTGGGAATGTCGTGAAGGCGGTCTCAAGCGCGGACAAGAAACTGATCGTCGGCGTTCAGGTGTTCGATATCTTCACAGGCACATCGCTTGGCGAAGGCAAGAAGTCGATTGCGGTTGAAGTGCTGCTGCAGCCACAGGATCGCACTTTGACAGACGAAGATCTGGAAGCGCTGTCGAAGCAGGTCGTGGCCAGTGTGGCCAAGCAGACCGGCGGCGCCCTTCGCGGATAGGCATGAAACAAAAAGCCCGGCTTCAAGCCGGGCTTTTTACTTTGGCAGGCATGGCGCGCATGGCCATATCGATGATCTTCTGCACAGCGGCGCGTGAATTGCCATCGCGGGCTTCAAAGGAAATGCTCTGCTGGATCATGTGATAGAACTCGGTCATTTGCGCAATATCGGAATCGGACGGTAGGTCGCCCGTTTCTATCGCCCGCTGCAAGCGCCTGGAAAGCCGGTCATGATTGGCGTGGCGGATAGCCTGGAGAAATTCCTTCACAGGCACATTTTCCGGTTTGCACTGGATCGAGCTCACACTGATCATGCAACCGCCCGCCGGACAGACAAAAGCACTGTCCGCGCTCAGTTCCAGCCATTGGCGCATGCCTTCCTGAATGGTGGCCGCGTTTTCCAGTGCATCAAAAGGAGCCGCGCCGATGGTACGACGATAATAGTCGACGGCTTCACGAAACGCCTGCTCCTTGTTGCCGAAGGCGGCATAGAAACTCGGCGGCGTAATGCCGATGGCGGTCGTGAAGTCGTTGATCTGGGCACATTCATAGCCTTTGGCCCAAAAAACCTTCATCACCTTGTCCAGCGCTGCATCGCGGTCGAAGCTGCGCGGGCGTCCGCGTGGAACCATTTTTCTCCCTTTCTGTAATCATCCTTATATAATTCTCTTGACCCTTTCGGGCAAGGCGATATTAATTATGTAGTCTATACTATACAAATAGGATTCGTCCCATGAACGATACGTGCGAATCCGCCCTTGCGGCGGAAGGGGTTTCTGCGTCCTCGAGAAAAGCGCGCGCAATCCCGCTGGTCGTCTATTGCCTCAGTCTCGGTGTCTTTGCGCTCACGACCTCCGAACTCATGATTTCGGGCATGCTGCCTTCGCTTCAGGTGGCATTCGGCCGTTCCATCGCCGATATTGGCAATCTGATCTCGCTCTATGCGCTCGGCATGATGGTTGGCGGGCCGCTGGTCACGATCCTGTTTCTGGCGTTGAAGATCGAGAACAAGCGGGGGCTCCTGATTCTGCTTGTATTTTATGCGGCGGCGCAAAGTGTAGCTGCGTCCACGAGCAGCTTCCAAGTTCTGCTGATAGCGCGTGTTCTTACCGGCATGGCGGCGGCAACGAGCTTCGGGCTGATGCTTGCCATCACCGCGCAGCTTGTCGGACCGGAACTGCGCGGGCGGGCTTCATCGCTGGTCTTTGCCGGCCTCATGCTCTGCACCGTCTTCGGCGTGCCGATAGCGACGGCGATCACCAATGCGTTCGGCTGGCGGGCGAGCTTCTGGGCTATTGTGGTCCTGATTCTGGTATGCGCGCTTGTCATCGCAATCAAGATTGAGTCGTCGCCCGATACGCCGCAGGCCGATCTGCGCTCTGAACTGAAGGAAATGCGCAAGCCGAAACTCTGGGCCGCCTATGCCACGAGCGCGCTCGTCATCGGTTCGTCTTTCGCGGTCTACAGCTATCTGTCACCGATCACGGTGGAGCTTGCCGGCTTCTCCGCAATGCAGGTGCCATTGTTGCTTGCCGTCTATGGTGGCGCCAATATCGTCGGCAACTATGTCACCGGTCGCTTTGCCGACCGTCACACAATCCCGACTATCGCTATCGGTCTTGTGTTGATGCTGTCGGCCATGCTGATTTTCGCGCTTTTCGCCGAGCTGAAACTGGCTACGATCCTTGCCATCGTGATGATCGGCCTGACGGGCATAGCACTTAATCCTGCCTTTATCGCGAGGGTGATGCGGATCGCGCATCCGGGCGCGCTGGTGAACGCCATGCATGCATCGGTCATCAATATCGGTCTCGGGCTTGGGCCGTGGGTTGGTGGACAGGCAATGGAGGCAGGCTATGGCCTGCATGCACCTCTATGGGTCGGCTTTGCCATGACACTGGCCGGGCTTCTGACGCTTGCACCGCCAGCTCTGCGCAGGATGTAAAAAAGGGAGCCCGACGGGCTCCCCTTTTATTTGGAGCATTTATCAAAGACCGGTCAAAGCAAGCTGCTGTTCGTTGTAACGCTTGCCTGCGATCAGGGCGGGTGCGGATACCTCATCCAGACGCTTGAGATCTTGCTCCGTCAGCACGATGTCCACGGCTTTCACATTGTCTTCCAGATGATGGATCTTGCGGACACCGGGGATCGGCACGATGAAATCGCCCCGGCTCAGCACCCATGCCAGCGCCAATTGCGCGGGCGTGACCTGCTTTTCCTGTGCGATCTCGACGATACGATCCACCTGCCGGTTGTTGGCTTCCAGATTGCCCGGCTGGAAACGCGGCAGCGTCTTGCGGAAATCGTCTTCGGCAAGGTCTGACTGTGAGCGCAATGTGCCGGTCAGCATACCGCGCCCAAGCGGGCTATAGGGTACGAAACCGATACCGAGTTCGCGGCAGACCGGCAGCACATTGTCTTCCGGATCGCGCGCCCACAGCGAATATTCGCTTTGCAGCGCGGCGATGGGATGGACCGCATGCGCGCGGCGCAAGGTGGCGCTACCTGCTTCCGAAAGCCCGATGGCGCGTATCTTTCCCTCATCGATCAGGTCTTTCAAAGTGCCAACCACATCTTCAATCGGCACGGATGGATCGACGCGGTGCTGGTAGAACAGATCGATCACATCGATGCCAAGCCGCTTCAGGGAGGCCTCGGCTACGTCGCGAATATGTTCAGGGCGGCTATCGACACCCTTCATCTGGCCGTCTTCGATCTTGAAGCCAAACTTCGTTGCAATGGTCACCTGGTCACGGAATGGCTTAAGCGCTTTGCCGACAAGTTTCTCGTTCTCAAAGGGGCCATAGACCTCTGCCGTATCGAAAAATGTCACGCCAAGATCGACGGCACGATGCAGGGTGCGGATCGCATCCTGTTCATCCTGTCCGCCATAAGCATAGGTCATTCCCATGCAGCCGAAACCAAGGGCAGAAACGCTCAATTGCTGGCCGAGTTTGCGCTGTTTCATTGTAGTTCCTTTCGAATGATTGATTGAAAGTACTGAAAATTGTGCGGGAAAATCGGGAGGAGATTCCGGCTGGATGCGCCTTGGCCCTGGCTGCGCTCCGACCGAGGATCATGTCGCAAACAATAAAACGGGGCGGTAAGTTCGATAATACCGATTTATTTTCACGGCTTGTTCTGTAATTTGTAACAATGAATCGAAGCCAACTGTCACAGCTTGCCGTTCTCGCCGCCGTTGCAGCGCATGGAAGTTTCCGTGGCGCAGCACGGGAACTGGCGATCGCACCCTCAGCCGTCAGCCACGCAGTGGCAACGCTGGAGGACAGTCTGGGCGTGCGTCTTCTTGCACGCACAACGCGCAGCGTCGCCCCGACGGAGGCCGGGCGGCAATTGCTCGAGAGGCTGGCACCGGCGCTTGAGGAGATCAATGCGGCTCTGGGCGCCGCCGTCGATTCGCGGGATCGCCCGTCGGGGGTACTGCGAATCACGGCGCCCTATGTGGCTGCCCAGATGGTCATCGCGCCACGCCTGGGCGAATTTGTCAGGGCTTATCCCGACATTACACTCGATCTGCGGGTGGAAAATGGCTTCACCGATATTGTTGCAGCGGGCTTCGATGCAGGCGTACGTCTCGGTGAAAGCCTTGAAGCGGATATGATAGCAACGCGGCTCACTGGGCATGTTCGAGCGGCAATCGTCGCGGCACCGGCTTATTTCGAGAACCATCCGGTTCCGGTCGAGCCGCGCGATCTCCTGCATCACACCTGCATTCGCCACCGTTTTCCGAGCGGACGAACCTATCGATGGGAGTTCGAAAGGGCGGGCGAGGCGCAGGAAATCGCTATCGAAGGGCTGCTGATCGTCAATGATGACAGGGTTATTCTGGAAGCAGCCCTGAACGGTACCGGGCTTGCCTATCTGTTCGAGGCCTACGTTCACGACGCTTTGGCGGAAGGGCGGCTTGTCCGGGTTCTGGAAGACTGGTGCCAGCCTTTCGCCGGGCTTCATCTCTATTACCCAAGCCGTCGTCAGATGCGCCCGGCGCTGCGCGCATTCATCGACTTTTATCGCCACGTATCGGGAAACGGTCAATGAAGGGAATGCCGGATCACCTGCGTCATGCGGGTTTGTCGTCCACAGAACAGCGGAATATCTTTTCACAGATGATTCTGGAAAGCCCGATGCTGGCTGATGCACTGCAACGGTTGCAAGAACTGGCGGGAGAGGCATCCGAATTCTGGCTCGTCTCGGGCGCGCTCTATAACACCATCTGGAATCAGCTAACCGGGCGACCGGTGCTACACGGGCTCAAGGATCTCGACATCATCTATTTCGACGGCAGCGATCTTTCCTGGGAAGCGGAGGATGCGGTCATCGCGCGTGGAGCAGATGTCTTCCGCGATTTTCCGCTTCCGGTGGAGATACGCAATCAGGCGCGGGTGCATCTGTGGTTCGAAAAGCGCTTCGGACAACCCTACGCTCCGCTTCGTTCCGCGACCGAATCGATAGAGCGCTATGCGACGATTGCCCATTGCGTGGGCGCACGGCTGGCAAAAGACAACGAGCCGGCAGATTGCAGGCTGCTCATCCACGCCCCTTTCGGCCTCGATGATATTTTTTCGTTTCGCATTCGGCCCAATCGTGCCATCGATAACCGCGAAACGCATGAGATCAAGGCAACCCGCGCGCTGAAATTCTGGCCGGAACTGAGAGTTCAGGACTGGGACACGCCGGAATGAGTCCGGTTCTTGCTTTGAATGAAAGAGGGAACAGCATGTTTCGTTGGGGTATCCTTTCAACTGCCAAGATTGGCGTCACGCAGGTAATTCCAGCGCTTTGCGCGTCCGAAAATGGCATTGTTCATGCCATTGCAAGCCGCGACCTGTCGCGGGCACGCGCCGTCGCCGACCGTTTCGGTGCACCGCTGGCATTCGGTTCCTATGAAGAACTTTTGGCCAGCGACGCTATCGACGGCGTCTATATACCGCTGCCGACCTCGCAGCATATCGAATGGAGCCTCAAGGCGGCCGAAGCGGGCAAGCATGTTCTGTGTGAAAAGCCGATCGCGCTCAAGGCCGACGATATCGACCAGCTCATCGCAGCGCGCGACAAGCATAAGGTCACGCTGGCCGAAGCCTTCATGGTCTACTACCACCCGCAATGGATCAAGTTGCAGGAACTTCTGGCCGAAGGCGCTATCGGCCGGCTTCGCCATGTGCAGGGCGCTTTTTCCTATTTCAACGTCGATCCGGACAATATGCGCAACCAACCGGAACTGGGTGGTGGCGCTCTGCCGGACATTGGCGTCTATCCGACCGTGGTAACCCGCATGGTCACCGGCCAGGAACCCGTATCGGTCCAGGCGTCGATCGAATATGACCCGGCCTTTGGCACGGATCGTTATGCCAATGTTTCAGCCCGGTTCGACGGCTTCGACCTGACCTTCTATGTCGCCACGCAGCTTGGCGCTCGCCAGACGATGGTTTTCCACGGCGACAAAGGCTTCATCGAGGTTTATGCACCGTTCAATACCGGCAAATACGGTCATGGCAGCATCGCGCTTTTCGATGCCGGTCATACGAAGGCGACGGAATGGTCGTTCGGCGACGCCAATCATTATCAACTTCAGGCCGAAAGCTTTGCGCGCGTGGCACGCGGCGACAAGGATGCGCGGCTTTTCTCGCTTGAAAATTCGAAAGCGAACCAGAAATTCATCGACGCGATCTATCGTGCGGCAAAAGACGGTGGATCGACTATGGTATGATGGCCGGTGCGCACTATGTTGTGCTGCGGCCCCTATTTTGTACAGTGAACGGCCCCTGTCAGGGTTTCCGGGTGTGGAATCTGCATTAGCGTGGCTCTTGTGACTTGCAGTAAAAAACCGCGTTTCTTATATACGCCACGCACAGGGCATTGATGTCAGGCCAGAAACCGGTTCGGTGTCTGGACGTGCATCTGGAAGCAAGCATTGTGAAACCTATAGGAACCGCCCGTGGAACGCTCGGTAGAGGTCTTGGCGGTTTGCTGAATGGAGAGAAATATGGCTAAAGTTATTGGTATCGATCTGGGAACGACCAACTCCTGCGTATCCGTCATGGACGGTAAAAACGCGAAGGTCATCGAAAATGCCGAAGGTGCGCGTACAACCCCTTCGATCGTTGCGTTCTCCGATAGTGACGAACGTCTCATCGGTCAGCCTGCAAAGCGTCAGGCCGTCACCAATCCGGAAGGTACCATTTTTGCGGTCAAGCGCCTGATCGGTCGCCGCTTTGATGACCCGATGGTTACCAAGGACAAGGACCTGGTTCCTTACCAGATCGTCAAGGGCGACAATGGTGATGCCTGGGTTGAAGTCCACGGCAAGAAATATTCCCCGTCGCAGGTTTCTGCGATGATCCTTCAGAAGATGAAGGAAACCGCTGAGTCTTACCTCGGCGAAACGGTCACGCAGGCGGTTATCACCGTTCCGGCCTACTTCAACGACGCTCAGCGCCAGGCAACCAAGGATGCCGGCAAGATCGCCGGTCTCGAAGTGCTGCGCATCATCAACGAGCCGACTGCTGCTGCACTCGCTTACGGTCTCGACAAGAACGAAGGCAAGACCATCGCTGTTTATGATCTTGGCGGCGGCACCTTCGACGTGTCGGTGCTCGAAATCGGCGACGGCGTCTTCGAAGTGAAGTCGACCAACGGCGACACCTTCCTCGGCGGTGAAGACTTCGACATGCGTCTGGTCGAATACCTGGTTTCCGAGTTCAAGAAGGAAAGCGGCATCGACCTCAAGAACGACAAGCTCGCTCTGCAGCGTCTCAAGGAAGCTGCCGAAAAGGCCAAGATCGAACTGTCGTCGTCGCAGCAGACCGAAGTCAACCTGCCGTTCATCACGGCTGACCAGACCGGTCCGAAGCACCTTGCCATCAAGCTGTCGCGTGCCAAGTTCGAAAGCCTGGTAGACGATCTCGTCCAGCGCACCATCGAGCCTTGCAAGGCAGCGCTGAAGGATGCCGGTCTCAAGGCTGGCGAAATCGACGAAGTGATTCTGGTTGGCGGCATGACCCGCATGCCTAAGATTCAGGAAGTCGTAAAGGCCTTCTTCGGCAAGGAACCGCACAAGGGCGTCAATCCTGATGAAGTCGTCGCCATGGGCGCGGCAATTCAGGCAGGTGTTCTGCAGGGCGACGTCAAGGACGTTCTGCTGCTCGACGTGACCCCGCTTTCGCTGGGTATCGAAACGCTGGGCGGCGTGTTCACTCGTCTGATCGAGCGCAACACCACGATCCCGACCAAGAAGTCGCAGACCTTCTCCACCGCCGAGGACAACCAGTCGGCTGTGACGATCCGCGTTTTCCAGGGCGAGCGTGAAATGGCTGCCGACAACAAGATGCTCGGCCAGTTCGACCTCGTCGGCATTCCGCCCGCACCGCGTGGCGTGCCGCAAATCGAAGTGACCTTCGACATCGACGCCAATGGTATCGTCAACGTGACGGCCAAGGACAAGGGCACCGGCAAGGAACACCAGATCCGTATTCAGGCATCCGGTGGTCTGAGCGATGCCGACATCGAAAAGATGGTCAAGGACGCCGAGGCGAATGCTGAAGCCGACAAGAAGCGTCGCGATGCCGTTGAAGCCAAGAACCAGGGCGAAAGCCTCGTTCATTCGACCGAAAAGTCGCTGGGCGAATATGGCGACAAGGTTTCGGCTGACGACAAGAAGGCCATTGAGGATGCGCTCGCAAGCCTCAAGACCTCGCTTGAAGGCGACGATGCCGAGGATATCAAGGCCAAGTCTCAGACACTCGCCGAAGCTTCGATGAAGCTCGGGCAGGCCATGTATGAAGCCGCTCAGGCTGCTGAAACCGGCGCTGCCGGCGGTAGCGAAGAGGCGGCTTCGAACGACGATGTTGTCGACGCCGATTACGAAGAAATCGACGACGACAAGAAGAAGTCGTAATTCTAGGCTCAATACGCTCAAGCCCGGGGCCCTGCCCCGGGCTTTTGCCAATTTTTGAGATGTTCATATTCGCAGGTTTTGTATAAGCCTGCATGTTGGCCGGTGTCAGTGAAAAGACCGATGGAAGTATCGGGAAAATCAGCTTCTGTTTGAAAAGTCGCTCTGGCCTGCATACATCTTGATTAGCATGAGACGGTTTCGGGCAAAGTGGGTGTTGATGCTGGAACCCGGAGTGTTGCTCCGACATAGTGTGTCGGATGGTGCTTCGATAAATGAACAATTGGAAACGCTGGCCCCTGACAAGTGTTGAACGCTTCGGGGCGTGTCGCACGAATCTGGGGACCGGTTTCGGGATACGATGTCCGTGAAAGCAAAAGGCGCGTTCCTGTCGCCGGGATAACGAACTGATGAAGATCGACTACTACGAAGCTCTGGGTGTGGAGCGAACTGCAGACGATAAGGTGCTCAAAACCGCCTTTCGCAAGCTCGCCATGGAGTACCATCCGGACCGCAATCCGAATAATCCGGAAGCTGAACGCAAGTTCAAGGAAATCGGCGAAGCCTATGAAACGCTGAAAGACCCGCAGAAGCGCGCAGCCTATGACCGTTTCGGTCATGCAGCCTTTGAAAATGGTGGCATGGGCAACGGCTTTGGCGGTGGTGGTTTCGGTGGGGCCGGTGGGTTTGCCGATATTTTCGAAGATATTTTTGGCGAGATGATGGGCGGTGGTCGCCGTCGCTCCAATGGTGGACGCGAGCGTGGCGCCGATCTGCGCTACAATATGGAAGTGACGCTGGAAGAAGCCTATTCCGGCAAGACTGCGCAAATCCGCGTTCCGACCTCCATCACTTGCGACGAATGCTCTGGCTCCGGCGCAAAAGCCGGTTCCCAGCCGACCACTTGTACAATGTGTTCGGGTTCGGGCCGTGTTCGCGCTGCTCAGGGCTTTTTCTCGGTTGAACGTACTTGCCCGACCTGTAACGGTCGCGGACAGATCATCAAGGACCCTTGCGGCAAGTGCCATGGTCAGGGCCGTGTGACGCAAGAGCGCTCGCTTTCGGTCAACATCCCGGCTGGTATCGAAGATGGCACCCGTATTCGTCTCGCAGGCGAAGGCGAAGCTGGAACACGCGGTGGCCCGTCGGGCGATCTTTATATATTCCTGTCGGTCAAGCCGCATGAGTTTTTCCAGCGCGACGGCTCCGACCTTTATTGCAAGGTGCCGATCTCGATGACGACGGCAGCCCTTGGCGGCCAGTTCGAAGTTTCGACACTCGATGGCACACAGACGCGGGTCAAAGTTCCGGACGGCACGCAGAATGGCAAGCAGTTCCGCCTCAAGGGTAAGGGCATGCCGGTTTTGCGACAGGCTGCGGTAGGCGATCTTTATATCCAGATCGACATTGAGACACCGCAGAACCTGTCCAAACGCCAGCGTGAACTGCTGGAAGAGTTCGAAAAACTTTCCTCGCAGGAGAATAGCCCGAAATCAGCGGGGTTCTTCTCAAGGATGAAAGAGTTCTTCGAAGGTATCGGAGAGTAATAAAGGGAGCCTTTGGGCTCCCTTTTTTGTTCTTTTCCTTATTCCCGCCTTGCTTAGGGAATTCAAAGCGGCATAAACTTGTCCAATAACGACAATGGGAGCAGCAAGCATGGCAGGACAGCTCGGCAGGAAACTGGCCGCTAAGTTCGATGAGGAGATCCGTTTTTTCAAGGGATGGATAGACGGGCCGAAAGCGGTCGGCGCTATTTTGCCGACGAGCTCCATTACCGCGCGCCGCATGGCAAGCGTCATCGACACCGGCTCCGGCCTTCCGGTTCTGGAGCTTGGACCCGGCACAGGTGTTATCACCAAGGCGATCCTGAAACAGGGCGTCAAACCGGCCGACCTTTATTCCATCGAATATTCGCAGGACTTCGTGGATCACCTGAATACGGCCTTTCCGGAGGTCAATATCATTCAGGGTGATGCATTCGATCTCGACACTGCGCTGGGCGAGAAGAAGGACCAGAAATTCGACTGCATCATTTCTGCTGTGCCGATGCTCAATTTCCCGATGGATCAGCGCATTAAGCTGGTGGAAAGCCTGCTTTCGCGTGTTCCGCGCGGACGTCCGCTGATACAGATCACCTATGGTCCCTTGCCGCCGGTTCCCGCTGGGCGCGGCAATTATATTGTCCAGCACTATGATTTCGTGGTGCGGAACGTGCCTCCGGCGCAGCTTTGGGTTTATCGCAGTCCGTTGGTCTAGATTTTTCATTGCGGAGTTCCGGTATGACCGCACGTATTCTCGTTTTTGCGGGTTCAGTTCGCATAGGCGCTTTCTCCGGCTATATGGCGGATGCTGCTGAAAAGGAACTGCAGGTGCAGGGTGCGCAGGTCACGCGCATCACACTTGCCGATTATCCGCTGCCGATCATGGATCAGAATCTGGAGAATGAGCATGGCGTTCCCGAGAACGCCATGCGCCTCGGGCGCCTGTTCGCGGAACAGGACGGGCTGATGATCTGCTCGCCGGAATATAACGCCTCGATCCCGCCACTTCTGAAAAACACCATCGATTGGGTGAGCCGCATTTCCAGGGACGGGGACAGGCCGTTCAAGCCCTATGCCGGTCTGACGGTCGGCCTGTGCTCCAGTTCTGACGGCATGTTCGCCGGGATGCGCGGACTTTACCATTTGCGTGCGGTTCTGATGAATGTCGGCGTGCAGATCGTCACCGAGCAATGCTCGGTGGGGCATGCATCCGCAGCGTTCAACGAGGACGGAACATTGAAAGAAGAGCGCAGCGCCAGAATGCTCTCTGCCGTCTGCCGCAGTCTTATCGAGCGGGTGGAAGAGGCAAAAAGCTGATACCTTTTCTTTCGTAACACGGCTCTAAAGTGATACGAATTTCGGATTCGCCACACCGTCATCTTTCGTATCGGGCATTGTTGTGCGAAGAGAGTAAAAATCACCACGGAGACTCTCATGACGACGACACATTTGCGCGATCATTTGATCGTGGGCCTCGACGTGCCGACCATTGCCGAGGCTGAGAAGGCCGTCGAAGAGCTGGGCGATACTGTTTCTTTCTACAAGATCGGTTATCAGTTGGTTTTTGCGGGCGGTCTCGACTTTGCAAAGAGCCTTGTCGCGGCGAAGAAGAAAGTCTTCCTCGACATGAAACTGCTCGACATCGACAACACCATTGCAAAGGGCGTTGAGAATGTTGCGAAGATGGGTGTTTCCATGCTCACCCTGCATGCTTATCCGAAAGCGATGCGGGCAGCGGTCGAAGCAGCAAAGGGATCGGACCTCTGCCTTCTGGGCGTGACGGTTCTGACCTCGATGGACAATGGCGACCTGCTGGAAGCCGGTTATTCTGACGATGCGGAAACGCTGGTGCTGAAACGCGCCCGGCAGGCGCGCGAGGCGGGTATGGGCGGCATCGTTGCTTCGGCCGCCGAAGCGGCAGCCATTCGTCAGGCAGTGGGACCTGACATGGCCATAGTGACGCCTGGCATTCGTCCGGCAGGTGCAGAAGTCGGCGACCAGAAACGGGTCATGACCCCTGCCGACGCCTTGAAGGCCGGCGCCAGCCATCTGGTCGTTGCCCGCCCGATTGTCGGTGCGGTTGATCGCAAAGCAGCAGCCCTTGCCATTCTCGACGAAATGCGCTCGGTTGCGTGAAAGAACTCGGAGGAGAGAATATGACGAAAGCCTACTGGATTGCCCGTGTCGATGTCCGTGATCCCGAGCGATACAAGGACTATGTTTCGACCGCAAAACCGGCGTTTGAGCGTTATGGTGCAAATTTCATCGCGCGCGGCGGCAAGGCTGAGGCGGTCGAGGGGCAGGGCCGCGCTCGCAATGTGATCATCGAATTCGAGACCATGCAACACGCGCTCGATTGCTACAATTCGCCGGAATATCAGGCGGCGAAGGCGATCCGCCAGACAGTTGCCGACGGTGAGATCATGATCGTCGAAGGTGTTTGAAATCATAAGGCCCCCGGAAGGGCCCTTTTTCATTGCGCTCTAAAGCCGGACCGGCGGATCGTGCCGCCCGGCAAGCGTGAGATCAAGCAGCAGCACCTTCCCAGCATGAGGGTCTGAACGGCGTGCCTCTTCATCAAGCCCTTCATTGGCGCTCGTCACGATCATCACCGTTGCATCCGGCCCGACGAATGCCGGGCAGGAAGGCTGCCGGACAGGCAGCGAAATCGAACGGATCAGTCGCCCCTGCGGTGAATAGGCATTGAGCGCACAGCCGCCCCAGCAGGCATTCCACAGCGTACCTTCCGCATCGACAACCGAGCCATCGACACCGCCGTCTTCGACGCGATGATGGAAGACGCTTTTGTCCGATATCGGCAAACCGGTTTCTGGATCAGTGTCGACCCGCCAGATGATATTGCGATCCGTATCGGCGAAATAGGCGATTTTTCCGTCGGGAGAAAAACAGATCGAATTGGTGATCGTAATGCCGGAGAAAAGCTTTATTACCTGGCCCTCGCGATACCACCAGATCGAGCCTGCGTCGGCCTCGGCCTTTTTGCCCATTGTCCCGATCCAGAACGATCCCGATGGATGTACGCGCGCATCGTTGGAGCGGGTGATTTCATTATCGGCTTCAAGCGGATGATGAAGGGATAATCGCCCATTGGAGCGCTCGCGAATGAACAATCCATGCTCGCTGACGATCAACTGCCGGTCGCGATCGATGACGGCAAGGGCGCTGGCTTTCATGCCGAGTGCGTGAACGTGGATTTCGCCGCTGTCCCAGTTTTTCTCGATCAGTTTTTGGCCGACGATGTCGAACCACCAAACGTTTCCGCTCAGAGGATCGTAGCCGGGGCCTTCGCCGAGTTGCGCTACATGATCAGCAAACAAGGTAGTTTTAACGACGGTCAATTTTTCCTCCCGAAACGGCCGAACCGATTACAGCCAGCATAGACAACGGATGAAAGCCGATCCAGTTGAACTTCACACATTGGAAAAGCACAGCCGATGTCCAAGGCGGATTGAGAGAAAGGACTATGTTGCCTGATCATTCCGTTTTAGATTTCCCGCAACTTCGAATCGCGAGGAAATCATGGCTCTCAAAGTCGCGGTCCAGATGGACCATATCAGCACGGTGAACATTACCGGCGATACCACATTCGCCCTTTCGCTCGAGGCGCAGAAACGCGGTCATGAGCTTTATCATTATACGCCCGACCGACTTTCAATGCGCGATGGCGTCGTTTCCGCCCGTGTCGAAAAAATGGAAGTGCGCGACGTCAAGGGTGATCACTACACACTGGGCGAAGCGGTGCGCCGTGATCTGTCGGAAATGGATGTGGTGCTTCTGCGTCAGGACCCGCCCTTCGACATGAACTACATCACCACCACCCATCTTCTGGAGAGGATTCACCCGAAAACACTGGTGGTCAACGATCCGGCATGGGTGCGCAACAGCCCGGAAAAAATCTTCGTGACGGAGTTTCCTGACCTGATGCCGGAAACGCTGATCACCAAGGATCCGCAGGAAGTCATGGATTTCCGTCGCGAGTTTGGCGACATCATTTTGAAGCCGCTTTACGGTAATGGCGGTGCGGGTGTCTTCCATCTTGCCGATGGTGACCGTAACCTCACCTCGCTTCTGGAAATGTTCGGTCAGCTCTTCAGGGAGCCCTTCATTGCACAGCGCTATCTGAAAGACGTGCGCGCTGGTGACAAGCGCATCATCCTGATCGATGGCGAACCTGTCGGCGCAATTAACCGCGTGCCTTCGGAAACTGATGCCCGTTCCAACATGCATGTCGGTGGGCGTGCCGAACAGAGCAAACTCACGCCGCGTGAACGCGAGATTTGCGAGCGTATTGGCCCATCACTGAAAGAGCGTGGTTTCATTCTGGTCGGCATCGATGTGATCGGTGACTACATGACCGAAATCAATGTCACTTCTCCAACCGGTATCCGCGAAATCCAGCGCTTTGACGGAACCAATATTGCAGCCCTGTTCTGGGACGCGGTCGAAGCCAAGCGTTAATTTGTTCTCCTAACGTTCTTGAACTTGCCGCTCGTCCGTGCTTAACTCTCTAAGTTGTATTTGAGGATTTACTCACTTAAGAGATGTGGTGCGTGGCGAGCGGGGGCACATGGTCGCGCGGGTTGGAACGGTTGCATTTCAAGGTATAGAGGCTGTGCCTGTCGATGTGCAGGTAATGGTTGCGCCGGGTAAGATGGGCATGTCCATCGTCGGCCTGCCAGACAAAGCCGTGGCGGAGAGCCGTGAGCGTGTGCAAGCGGCATTGCATGCTTCTGGCTTGTCGATGCCGACCAAGCGGGTGACGGTCAATCTGGCGCCTGCCGATCTGCCGAAGGAAGGGTCGCATTATGATTTGCCCATTGCTGTCGGGCTTATGGCGGCAATCGGCGCCATTCCGGCGGATGCGATCCAGTCCTATCTCGTTCTGGGCGAACTGTCACTGGACGGCTCGATCACATCGGTGGCAGGTGTCCTGCCTGCTGCAATCGGCGCGAACCGGGACGAGAAAGGGCTCATCTGTCCTTATGCCTGCGGGCCGGAGGCAGCCTGGGCGGGTGCTGACATCGATATCCTTGCTCCGCGCAGTCTGATCGCCCTTGCCAATCATTTTCGCGGCACACAGGTCCTGACCCGGCCGGAACCATCCATGCGGATTTCCGGTGAAACGGAACTCGATCTTGCCGACATAAAGGGACAGGAAACCGCCAAGCGTGCGCTTGAAATCGCGGCTGCGGGCAATCACAATCTGCTGCTCGTCGGGCCGCCGGGATCAGGCAAGTCCATGCTTGCCCAGCGATTGCCATCCATTCTGCCCCGCCTTTCCCCGCGCGAGTTGTTGGACGTGTCGATGATCGCCTCGATAGCAGGTGAACTTTCGGGTGGAAAACTATCAGATCGCCGGCCGTTCCGAGCGCCACATCATTCGGCCTCGATGGCTGCAATGGTTGGCGGCGGGCTGCGTGCGCGGCCCGGCGAGGTATCGCTTGCGCATAGCGGCGTGTTGTTTCTAGACGAGTTTCCGGAGTTTTCGCCGCAGGTTCTGGATTCGCTGCGCCAGCCGCTGGAAACCGGCGAATGCCTCATCGCTCGCGTCAATCATCGCACCAGCTATCCAGCGCGTTTTCAACTGATAGCGGCCATGAATCCCTGCCGTTGCGGCATGGCCGGTGAACCCGGCCATGTCTGCGCACGCGGACCCCGTTGCCAGTCCGACTATCAGGCGCGCATTTCAGGCCCACTTCTCGACCGTATCGATTTGCGTGTGGACATGCCTGCTGTCTCCGCCTTCGATCTCATCAAGCCATCCCGATCGGAATCGAGCGAGACGGTCGCGCAACGCGTCGCCCGTGCCCGCGCAATCCAAACCGCGCGTTATTCCGCGCGTGGTCTGGAACCGTCCATGACCAACGCCTATTGTTCGGCGAAGCTGATAGAGGAAGTCGCCGAGCCGGATGCAGCCGGTCTCAAGCTTTTGCGCGACGCAAGCGAGCAGATGCGTTTTTCCGCCCGCGCCTATCATCGCATTCTGAAGGTCGCCCGCACGCTGGCCGATCTGGATGGGAGCGACCAAGTCGGCCGCATCCATCTGGCCAGCGCCATATCCTATCGCATGGGCGCGGAGAGGCTGGTTTCTGCAGCCTGAACTGGGGGCAGAGTAGTCAGCGTGGCGCTATCGGCACCCAGTGATGGAGGATGGCATTGTCTTCGCATGAGTAGCACCAGTAATGCCCCTGAAAGGGCTGGTCATACTGGCGGCTGATCGGAAGTCCGGCCAGATGGCAAAGAAGGATCGTCCCGGCACCGCCATGGCCGACAATAGCGATATTCCCGGAGGCTGTCGGTCGTTTCACTGCTTCGAAACCTTCTACGGTGCGCCTTTGCACATCAATGGCCCGCTCCCAACCACGAATGCTCGTTTCAGGCGCTGAAAAGAATTGGTCGGCGACAATCTCGTGTTGTTCGGCAGGTAGGAAGCCGGTGGCGCTGCGGTCGATCTCGTTAAAGCGGTGGTCCGTTGATGGGCTCGGTCCCAATGCGCCAGCTAGAATTTCAGCCGCTTCAATAGCCTTTGTTTCGCTGCTGGACCAGATCGAGGTGATCGATTGCAGCTCTGGCTGGCTGGCAAAGAAATGCATGCGTTCAATGCCACGCTCCGACAGGCTCCATGACGGAACAGGCTTTGCGGGATCGATCACCACTTCCGGATGCGAGATGAAATAGATTTTTGTCATGAGGTCCCCAATAGTCGCATCTTTATGAACCACAGGGCGCGAAAAGCGCCCTGTCGTCATCTCATCGGGTTCATATTCCGAATGTTACCAAGCCAGTCTCGTCGATGGCCCAGGCGGGGTTCCAGGCAATTTCCCAGGCGTGATCGTCGGGATCGGCGACATAGCCACGAAAGCCGCCGTGGACCGGTGCATCGGCAGACCGCAACAGTTTGCCGCCGGCTTCAACCAGCCGGTTTATCAGCGGCGCAACATCCGCCTTCTGTTCCACATTGTGCGCCAGGGAAAATGCGCCGGGCTGCAGAAGACCGCCGCGGTTCATATCGACTTCGAGGGAGGCCTTCAGAAAGGTTCCGAGAACGAAACCGTTCATCTGGTAGAAGATGATTTCGTCATTCTCGAAAACGGGCACCCAGCCGAAACCCTCGGCGTAGAAGCGACGCGAGCGCTCAAGATCGGCGATACCAAGTGTAATGACGGAGATTTGCTGTTTCATGACCAAGACCTTTGTTCTCCAATGCACCATTGCATCGGAGTGGAAGGTCAAGGGACTCGACGCATATGCCGAAATGAAAGCAATTGCGAAGGCCAGGGCCCGCTTTGCAACGGGGATCGGGCTAACCGCACCGACCTCTCCTTTTTAGACCCGGAATGAATAACACATTCCGGGACCGTCTTCAAAATCAATCGGGACGTTTCGATATCAGTGCACTGCGCCGACGAGAAGATTGTCCGGGCCTTCGATCGTGACCCAGCGACCGGTATCATTGGCGGCCTGACGTTTCAGATAGGTATAATCCGTCTCGTTCCAGCGCATGACTTCGTCAGTCAGATTGTCGAGAACGAAGTCGCCACGATCCGTGCGAACGGTGAGGACCGCATGGCCTTCGCCGTCCGGCTTGCGAACGACAGTAATCAGAAGATCGGTAATCGGGATGCCTGCCTTCTGCAATTCACGCTGCTTCAGCAATACGTAATCTTCGCAGTCACCAACGGTCGTCGGGTAAGCCCAGTATTCCTCGACGCCGTAGATTTCCATGTCGGTCATCGGCTTGATGCTTTCATTGACTGAAAGATTGACCTCGACGATGCGCTGCCAGTTCGAATGGTTGAGCTGCAGCGCGCGGGTGTCACGGCTGGTAATGCCGCACTCCTTGGCTTCGCGCTTGCAGAATTCATAATGTCCGATCGGCTGCGAGGTCAGCTTGCCGGTCTGCATGAAGTCGCCGGAGGCGGCTTGTGCACCAAAGCTTGCCATCAGCAGCGAAGCAGCGAAACCGGCGGCTGCCATAATCTTTGTGGTCGAGCGAACAACGCAAAACATACTCAACGCCCTTTGGCTTTCGCCATTTACTCATTTATTAACGAAACGTTAATGGCTGAAATACTCCGGAGTCAATTCAGTTCGCCTCGGGGCCGCCCGACTTCTTAATTAATGGTTAATGAGGGTATTCTTAAAAAATGCAATTACTGGTTGAATTTGTAAGCTTTTCGAAGCGGATTGGGCGGTGAAAATCACTCATAATTTTGCCACGGTCCGGGCGCTTGTCTTTTGCCTCGAATAAGCCAATTGTTGGTGTTCGACCGGATCGTAACGATCCCTTTGCAAAGGCCAAAAGATGACGGGCGCAACGACGCGCAAGGCCACGGCAGACGACATAGATGCGCTCCTGCGCATCGAAGAGCGCTGTTTCGAGACAGACCGGATTTCCCGCCGTTCATTTCGCGCCCTCATCGCGCGACCGACCGCAGAAACCATCGTTGCAACAATGGAAGGGACCGTCATCGGCTATGCGATGATCCTGTTTCGTCATGGCACTGCGCTTGCAAGGCTTTACTCGATAGCCGTCGACCCGGAGGCCAAGGTCAAGGGTGTCGGCTCTCTTCTGCTGCAGGCGGCGGAAACGGCAGCTTACGACCACGACCGTCCATTGCTGCGGCTGGAAGTGCGCGAGGATAATGAACGCGCCATCGCGCTCTACAAGCGGCACGGCTATCGCCCCATCGGGCGTTATCTCGACTACTACGCTGATCATTCGGATGCGCTGCGTTTCGAAAAGACGGTTCGCGGTGACATTTCACCGGTCACAGCCTTCCCTTATTACGAGCAGACGACCGATTTTACCTGCGGTGCAGCTTGCCTGATGATGGTGCTTGCCCGACACAATCGGGAGACGCGGCTCGATCCCGTGCTGGAAGTCCGTCTTTGGCGCGATGCGACGACGATCTATATGATGTCGGGGCCGGGCGGTTGCGAGCCTTTCGGACTTGCGGTCGCTGCGCATGAGCGCGGTCTGAAAGCGTCGATCATCGTATCCATCGAGGACATGCTTTTCCTGCAATCGGTGCGCTCGGAAGAAAAGCGCAAGATCATGCAACTGGCCCAGACAGACTTTCGCCAGCGTACGGAAGCCTATGCCATCGCGGTGGACTATCGTGGCTTCACGCTGCACGACATTCTGGACGCTCTGCGCCGCGGGGCGGCAGTGATCGTCTTGGTCAGCGGCTATCTTATGTTCGGCAAGAAAGTGCCGCACTGGGTGCTTGCCCATGGTGAAGACGGGCGGCACATTCTCATTCATGACCCTTGGGTGGAGGAAGAGCTCGGCGAAACCATCGCCGATGCTGCAAACGTCCCTGTTCCCTTCCATATTTTCGACCGCATCGCACGGTTCGGCAGTGATGGGCTCAGGGCAGCCGTTATTCTGGAAAAAAGGACGGACTGATGACGATCTGCGTCATTCTGGTAGGGCGCCTCTCGGATATCGATAATGGGGCGACGCCGCACAAGGTCATGACCACGCGCGACTATCTCGCGCATCCCGCGCTGTTCAACGGACAATTGCGCCCGCGCATCATCAACCTGTCGCGCTCCTACGCCTATCAGAGCCGCGGCTATTACGCTTCACTTCTGGCCGAAGCGCGGGGGCATCGCATCATTCCCTCTGTGGAAACCATGATCGATCTGTCGGAACGGCGGCTTTATGAAAACGCCATTCCCGAGCTCGAAGACATGCTGAACAAGGCGCTTGGCAAGCATCCGGAAAAAGCACCGGAAATGATCCATGTGCATTTCGGCCTTGCCGAAAATCCTGATTTTGAGCGCTTTGGCCGGCTGCTCTTCGACTGGTTCCGCGCTCCCTCGCTGGAAGTCACCGTCAAGCCGGGTGAATGGGCGCGGATCCAGAAGATCGCCTTTGCGAATATCACCAAGTTCTCCAAAGCCCAGAAGGAACGCTTCGAAGAGGCGCTTGATCGTTATACACAGCGCGAGTGGCGTGCGGCACGCCCAAAGGTTCCGGCACGCTATTCCTTCGCGACGCTGTGCGATCCGAAGGAAGCTATGCCGCCATCGACAGTCTCGACGTTGAAGCACTGGGCGAGGATCGCGGCGCGGCTTGGTGTGGAAGTGGAACCGATCGGCAAGCGCGATCTGCCGCGCCTTGCCAATTATGATGCACTGTTCATCCGCGAGACGACGTCGATCTCCAATCATACCTACCGTTTCGCCCGGCGGGCGCAGCAGGAAAACATGCCGGTGATCGATGATCCGATTTCCATGATCCGCTGCACCAACAAGGTTTATCTGCACGAATTAATGCAGGCCAACGATGTGGCAGTTCCGCCAACGGTGATGATTGCGGGCGAGGAGGATCTGGAGCGGGCTGCCGACACGCTCGATTTTCCAATGGTCATCAAGATACCGGATTCGTCATTTTCGCGCGGCGTGAAGAAGGTAAAGGATTTTGCCGAGCTGAAAGCGCTTGCCACTTTATGGCTGGAGGATAGCGATCTTCTGCTGGCACAGAAATATATGCCGACGAAGTTCGACTGGCGTGTCGGCGTTCTCGATGGCAAACCGCTTTTCATCTGCCAATATATGATGGCGAAGAACCACTGGCAGATCGTCAAGCATGATACAGGCGGCAAGCCGCTGGAAGGCGGATTTCGTTCCTACGCCCTGGGAGATGCGCCGCCACCGGTTCTGGAAACCGGGCTGCGTGCGGCGCGCTGTATCGGCGACGGACTTTATGGCGTCGATCTGAAGGAAACGGACGATGGCGTGGTGGTGATCGAGGTCAACGACAATCCCAATCTTGAACATGGGATCGAGGATGCCGCCGAAAAGGACGAGGTCTGGATCAAGCTGACCCGCTGGTTCACCGATCGGCTGGATCGAAAATAAATCCAGCAGCCGGGTGAATCCTCGCTGAAATCACAGAGGCGTGAAGCAGACCTTGGTGTGCCCTGCGCCGATGAAGCCGAGACGGCCCGCGGCACCCTTCGACAGGTCGAGGACGCGCCCTTTGATGAACGGGCCGCGATCATTGATACGCACGACGAGCGACTTGCCGTTTCTCTGATTGGTAACCTTGACCTTGCTGCCAAGTGGCAGGGTGCGGTGCGCTGCGGTCAGACCGGACGGGTTCATACGTTCACCCGAAGCCGTGCGGGAAGTGAGGGCGTACCAGGAGGCACCGCCGCATTGCTGTGCTGAAGCCTCGATTGCGGTGGCCGCGAGAAGACCGGTTGCCGCAACGGCAAGCATAGCCATACGGGTCTTGAAAGTCATGCCAGATCCACTAGTTGTTAACGGGGTGTCCCACAGTTGTTGCTGAGAAAGACAGTTGCGAACTGGAATCTAAATGTGGCGCTGGCGTGGTTCGAATGAGAACATTGTACGATAACTGAATCTATATCGCTTCGGGAAAATCATCCTATACTGAGCGTTGTTTACTTAAAGACATAAGCATAGCCAAGGAATATTAGGAAAGATTCAGCTTTGTTGCTGTAAAATCATTTACGATTCGTTAGGAATCTGCGGCAAGCCTTTGCTATGCCTTGTTTTCGCGTGCTGATTGCAAGAAAAGCTGCTTGGCTGGTTGCCGGTCTGGCATCTCCGAATTGCAATTTCTATTTGTATGGCAAGTTTTGGGGTATTGTGCCAAAGTTGACGAAATAAGGCATTTTGGGGGCAGATTGCAATTTATGACTGTGTTTCATAAATTCTTACCAAGGCTCGGAAGTTATCCACAGGGGTTGAGTGACGGTGCGATGACGTTTCTTTGACTGCTGTGAACCTGCACGAAAGCGCGAAATTCCTGCTATAAGCGTGCGGATCAGACGACGGAACGCCATGCAGGATCACCCGGAAAAAGACAGGATCGAAACCGCTTCACCCGCAATTTCAACAGGTAAGCGGATACTCTATCTTTGTCTTGGTTTCCTCATGCTGGGGCTTGGTATTATCGGTGCCTTCCTGCCGGTCATGCCGACCACGATCTTCATCATTTTTGCCGCGTGGTTCTTTGCGCGATCATCGCCGAAGCTTGAAGCGCGTCTGCTTGCCGATCAGCGTTTTGGTCCGCTGGTCATTAAATGGCGCGAGCGTGGAGCCATCCCGCCGCGCGCGAAGCTTTACGCCTGTATCGGCATGACGGTCGGTTATGGCCTGTTCTGGTGGGGTGCGAAACCCGGCTGGCTGCTGGCTACAGTTGTTACGGTCTTCATGGTTGGTTCCGCTGCTTATGTACTTTCGCGTCCAAGCGATTAACACCTTCAACCATGCAAGCGTTCACGATAAGAGTGGCTAACAAAAATGGGAGCCGCCAATGTCCTTGCCTGCCGTTAATCCGCTGATCGATCGTCTTTCCGTACCACCCATTCCAGCGGTACAAGCCTGGGCGCGGGGCTATGATGGTTCGCATGGCGTGCTGATTGATCTGTCGCAGGCAGTCCCCGGCTATCCCCCGCATCCCGATATGCTGCGCTTTCTCGGCGAGGCGGCAGGCTCGGTCGCTTCCGCCGGTTACGGTCCGATTGAGGGTGAAAAGGTTTTGCGCGGGGCTTATGCGGCGCATGTCGGTCAGCTTTATCGCGCGCAGATCGATGCCGCCAACGTCCATATCACATCCGGTTGTAATCAGGCCTTCATCGCCGCCATCATGTGTGTGGCGCAAAGTGGCGATACGGTGCTGACCACCGATCCGTTCTATTTCAATCATCGTTCATCGCTGGAAATGCTTGGCATCACATCGGGTTCGGTGCCCTGCCATGCCGAGAATGGTTTCATCCCCAGTGTGGTGGACGTCCGGGCTGCGCTCCGTCCGGGCATCGCGGCACTGGCGCTCGTTTCTCCCAACAATCCAACCGGGGCGATTTATCCAGTCGGGCTTTTGTCCGAGATTTATCGGCTTTGCCGCGACAATGGGACTTGGCTTATTCTCGATGAGACCTATCGTGATTTTCTGGCCGACGCCAATGAGCCCCCGCATCGTCTTTTTGACGAGGCGGACTGGCCATCGCATCTGATCCAGCTTTACAGCTTTTCAAAATCATTCTGCATTCCGGGGCACCGGCTTGGTGCGATTGTCGCGGGTGAGGCGATGGTCGAGAATGTCGCAAAAGTCATGGACAATTTGCAGATATGCGCAAGCCGTGCGCCACAGATTGCTGTCGCGCGCGCCATCGAACCCTTAACCGGCTGGCGTGACGATAATCGCGGTGAGATTGGAAGGCGCGCCTCTGCATTACGGTCTGTCATGTCCAATATCGAAGGCTGGCATGTAGAGGCGGTTGGAGCCTATTTCGCTTTCGTTCGTCATCCCTATCCGGATGTCTCGTCCGTCGAGGTTGCCGAACGTCTTGCAAAGTCGCTTGGCATCGTCACCTTGCCGGGCCGGTTCTTCGGTGAGGAGCAGGAGGCATTTCTGCGCTTTGCCTTCGCCAATGTCGATGTCTCCGGCATAGAGGCTCTCGGTGCGCGTTTGCCGCATTTCTAGAGCCTGAAATCTTTGCCCGTTCAAGGACTGGCAAAAACCCCACAAAATCACTGGCAAGCGGCTCTGATACAAACCTGTAACAATAGTGTCATATGAATGTAATATAGAGCGCGTAGAGGGCTAACGACGCCACATCGTCATATGTCTTTTACAACAGGAGCCGCAGCTCATGAACAAGATGATTTCCTCGACAGCAGCGCTTGCCATCGCTGCCGTTATGTCGGTTTCGGCCGCTCAGGCGCGCGATCAGATTCAGGTTGCCGGTTCCTCGACCGTTCTGCCTTACGCAAAGATCGTCGCTGAAACGTTCGGTGAAACCTTCCCGAATTTCAAGACGCCGGTTGTTGAATCGGGCGGTTCGGGTGCAGGCATCAAGGAATTCTGCAAGGGCGTCGGTGAAAACACCATCGATATCGCCAATGCATCGCGCGCCATGAAGGACTCGGAACTGAAGTCCTGCATCGACGCGGGCGTCAAGGACGTTCAGGAAGTTCGTTTCGGCTATGACGGTATCGTCTTCGCGACCGACGCCAAGGGTCCGGATTGGAAGCTGAAGCCGGAAGATGTCTACAAGGCTCTGGCCGCCAAGGTTGTTGTCGACGGCAAGCTGGTCGACAATCCGAACACCAAGTGGAACCAGGTCAACCCGAACCTTCCGGATTGGGACATCGCTGCCTATATCCCGGGCGAAAAGCACGGCACCCGTGAAGTGTTCGAGGAAAAAGTTCTCGCCGACGGCTGCAAGCACTCCGGCGCTCTGGATGAAATCAAGAAGGCCGGTCTCGATGACAAGGCTGCCGCCTCCGCCTGTATCGCAGTGCGCAAGGACGGCAAGGCTGTCGACATCGACGGCGACTATGCCGAAACTCTGGCCCGCATCGACTCCAACAAGACCGGCGTTGGCATTTTCGGCCTCTACTTCTTCGAAAACAATGCCGACAAGCTGAAGGTTGCCACCGTCAACGACATCACGCCGTCGGCTGAAACCGTCGCTTCGGGTGAGTATCCGGTGTCGCGCCCGCTGTTCTTCTACGTGAAGAAGGCTCACCTCGGCGTTATCCCGGGTCTCAAGGAATATGTTGAGTTCTTCCTGAACGACCAGATGATCGGTCCTGACGGCCCGCTCGCCGAATACGGTCTGGTTCCGGCTCCGGATGCAGAACGTGAAGCACAGCGCGCTGCCTTCACCGACGGCAAGACGATGGCTGCGAAGTAAGTTTTAATCTGTGGAACGCGGGGATGACAAATCTCCGCGTTCTTCTCCTTTCGCGCCTTTGTACTAAGACAGGCGCATCCGCGTGGAACGGCATAAGGGTGGACGCTGCACCTGCTGCTGGTCCAAATTATCAGGGCAACCGGGGAAATTGAATGTCCTTCTTTCTGGTTCTCGTCAGTATCGTTGCAATCGGGCTGATTGGATTCTTCATAGGCCGCCAGCGGGCTATTGCACTGGACAAGATCCAGTCTGCTTCCGCGCAAGCCTCGCGGACCGAGAAAATGCATTCCCGCCCGCATTATCATGGTTGGTGGGTTTTCCTCGTTTCTGCGTTGCCTGCAGTTCTGTTCCTCGCTGTTTGGGCCGTTGGAACGTCGGTTTATCTCGATCACAGTGCGACCGCGCGTCTGCCGGACGCCGTCGAGGGCGGTTCTTTCACCAATCGCAGCCTGCAGCTTGGCATGGTGCGCGGCCTCGCCAACGGGCTTGACCGGCTGACGCCTGCCGAACTGGAAAGCTTCCCGCCGAATTATCAGGATGCCCGCACACTTCTGGCATCCAAGGGCGTGGCGCTCGCGACCGAAGGCCAGGACTACATGGTGCCGATCGCGCTTTACCTGAAAAAGGCAACAGCACTGACGCACACCATCGGTTCCGCTGTTTCCCTGGTGATCGCCGTTGCAGGCCTGATCTTCGGCCTTTCCACGATCAGCCGCCGCATGCGCGCGCGCAACAATGTCGAGCGGATCGTTCTCTGGGGCCTGATCGCAGCATCAGGCATCGCCATCCTGACGACCGTGGGCATCATCTGCTCGATGCTGTTCCAGACCATCAGCTTCTTCCAATCCGTTTCGCCGTGGGAATTCTTCTTCGGCACAGTGTGGGATCCACGCTTTGCCGCTGCCGGTTCAGGTGGCGAAACAGGCCAGTTCGGTCTCATTCCGCTTCTGGCCGGCACGCTCTATATCGCGCTTGTGGCCATGCTGTTCGCGGTTCCTGTCGGATTGTTTTCGGCCATCTATATGGCAGAATATGCGTCACCAAGAGTGCGCACGATTGTAAAACCGGTCCTCGAACTTCTGGCCGGTATTCCCAGCATCGTCTACGGCTTCTTCGCTCTTGTGACTGTCGGGCCATTCCTGCGCGATCTTTCGATTGCCATTGCAGGAGGGCAGGGCTTTATCATGGCGCAGAGCGTTCTCACTGCAGGTCTCGTGATGGGTGTGATGCTGATCCCGTTCGTGTCGTCGCTTTCCGATGACATCATCACCGCCGTGCCGCAGACGTTGCGCGACGGTTCGCTCGGTCTCGGTGCAACCCGCTCTGAAACCATCAAGCGCGTGATCCTTCCGGCCGCTTTGCCCGGCATCGTCGGTGCGCTTTTGATGACTGCATCCCGCGCCATCGGTGAAACCATGATCGTGGTTCTGGCAGCAGGCGTTGCGGCCCGTATCAACATCAACCCCTTCGAGGCGATGACCACCATTACGGTGAAAATCGTCAACCAGCTCACCGGTGACCTTGAGTTCAACTCGCCGCAAACGCTGGTGGCATTTGCGCTCGGCATCACGCTTTTCGTCCTGACGCTGATTATGAATATCTTTGCGCTGCATATCGTGCGCAAGTACCGGGAGCAGTACGAATAATGACCGATACGACCCTCAACACCAGCGGTACGACGGTACGACCGGCACGCCGCGATATCGGAATCAAGCGTCGCTATGCCGCTGAACGTCGCTTCCGCTACTACGGTATTGCAGCGATTTCCATCGGCGTGTTCTTCCTCTGCGCGCTCCTGTTTTCTGTCTTTTCCAAGGGCTATACGGCCTTCTGGCAGACGACGCTTTATCTGCCGGTCAAGCTCAACGAGCAGATCATCGATCCGGGCAACAAGCGCGCAACCGATCCGAATGTGCTGATCAGGGCCAACTATCCGCTGCTGGTGCGCAATGCGCTGGCTGAAAAGCTGGGTGTTGCCACGACAGACCGTCCGGCAATGCGCGATCTGGGCCGTTTCTATTCGGACGGGGTGCGCATTCAGTTGCGCAAAATGGTGATGGACAATCCATCGCTTATCGGCACGACACAGACCGTTCCGGTTCTGGCTGGCGCCGACATCGATTCCGCCTTCAAGGGGCAGATTGACCTTTCCGTGCCAGAGACGAGCCGCAAGGTTTCGGACCGTCAGGTTGGCTGGATGAAGACGCTTTCGGAAGAAGGCGTGATGAAGGAGGCCTTCAACACCGGTCTCTTCACCTTCGGTGCTTCCAGCCGTCCGGAGACGTCTGGTCTTGGCGTTGCGCTGGTCGGTTCGCTCTACATGATGCTGATCGTTCTTGGCCTGTCGCTGCCTATCGGCGTTGCTGCTTCGATCTATCTGGAAGAGTTCGCCAAGAAAAACCGGTTCACCGATATGATTGAGGTGAACATCAACAATCTGGCAGCGGTTCCGTCCATCGTGTTTGGTCTGCTTGGACTTGCGGTCTTCATCAACTTCTTCGGCCTGCCGCGTTCTGCGTCATTGGTCGGCGGTCTGGTGCTGACGCTGATGACGCTTCCCACTATCATCATAGCAACGCGCGCCGCTCTTCGTGCAGTGCCGCCTTCCATCCGCGCCGCAGCTCTTGGCCTTGGCGCGTCGAAAACGCAGATGGTGTTCCACCATGTCCTGCCGCTCGCCGCACCCGGCATCCTGACCGGCACGATCATCGGTCTTGCCCACGCGCTTGGTGAAACCGCACCGCTCCTGCTGATCGGCATGGTGGCTTTCGTCGCTGACGTACCGTCGACGCCGATGGACCCGTCGACTGCTCTTCCGGTGCAGATCTATATGTGGGCAAATGAAGCAGAACGCGCCTTTGTGGAACGCACGTCAGGCGCTATCATTGTCCTGCTTCTGTTCCTTGCCGTGATGAATATTGCAGCAATCATTCTGCGCCGCCGCTTCGAGCGCCGCTGGTAAAACGGGAGTCGAAAGCTATGAATCTGATGACTGAACGATCTCTCGAAAAAGCCGTAGGAGAAAAAATGAACGCCAACGCCAATTCCATAAAGATGCGCGGCGACAAGGTCTGCGTATTTTATGGCGAGAAGCAGGCGCTGTTCGACGTCGATCTGGATATCCAGGAACAGATGGTCACGGCGCTGATCGGCCCCTCCGGTTGTGGCAAGTCTACTTTCCTGCGTTCGCTCAATCGCATGAACGATACGATCGAAGGCTGCAAGGTCGGCGGCAAGATCACGCTCGACAATGAGGACATCTACGATCCGAAGATCGATGTCGTCGAACTGCGCGCCCGCGTTGGCATGGTGTTCCAGAAGCCGAATCCGTTTCCGAAGTCGATTTATGAAAATGTCGCCTACGGCCCGCGCATTCACGGTCTGGCCCGTACCAAGGCCGATCTGGAGGAAATCGTCGTGACGAGCCTGCAGAAGGCGAGCTTGTTCGAGGAAGTGAAGGATCGTCTGCACGATGCGGGCACTGGCCTTTCCGGCGGCCAGCAGCAGCGCCTCTGCATTGCGCGCGCGATTGCAGTGAGCCCGGAAGTCATCCTCATGGACGAACCGTGCTCGGCGCTCGACCCGATTGCTACCGCCAAGGTGGAGGAGCTGATCGACGAACTGCGCCAGAACTATACGATCGTGATCGTCACCCACTCCATGCAGCAGGCCGCCCGCGTTTCGCAGCGCACTGCCATGTTCCATCTCGGCAATCTGGTCGAAGTGGGCGACACGGAAACCATGTTCACCGCACCCACCGAAAAGCGCACGCAGGACTACATTACCGGACGTTTCGGCTAATCCGGAACTGCGCTCAAACAGATAGACAGTGCGGCTTCCCCGCAATTTATATTACGAGGTCTACTATGCCGTCTCAGCATACCGTTCGCTCCTACGATGAGGAATTGAAGTTTCTCACCCATAAGATCGCCGAAATGGGCGGACATGCGGAACGTATGGTCGAGCAGTCGGTCGCCGCTATCGTCAATGCGGACAATGCGCTTGCACAACGCGTTATCTCCGACGATCTCATCCTCGATGCCAGTGAGCGCGAGATTGACGATAAGGCCGTGATGATCATTGCCAAGCGTCAGCCCATGGCTGTGGACCTGCGTGAAATCATCGGCTCGATCCGCATCTCCGCCGATCTGGAGCGCGTCGGCGATCTGGGCAAGAACATTGCCAAGCGCGTGGCTGCCGTTTCTGAATCACGCCAGCCGGTAAAGCTTTATCGCGGTCTTGAAACCCTGGCCGAACTGGCGCTGACCCAGCTCAAGGATGTGCTCGACGCCTATGCGTCGCGCTCGGTGCAGCAGATCAATGTCGTTCGCGATCGCGATGACGAGATTGACGCCATGTACACGTCACTGTTCCGCGAACTGCTTACCTACATGATGGAGGATCCGCGCAATATTTCCGCCTGCACGCATCTTCTGTTCTGCGCGAAGAATATCGAGCGCATCGGCGATCACGCGACCAACATCGCGGAGACCGTCTATTACATCGTGACCGGCCTGCAAATGCCGGCCGAACGACCCAAGGAAGACCTGAGCCACGGCATAGTCGTGGATGAGGCGCGTAAACCCTGAACCACAGCCGGCCGAACTTCGGTCCGGCGTTTGAGAATGAGTGAATAGCGCGGCGGCACGCGGTCGATTGGGGGATTGTATCCACCGCCCGCCGAATTTGGATAGGGAAATACTGGATGTCACAGGCACCCAAAATCGCTGTGGTAGAAGACGAAGAGGCGCTGAGCGTTCTGCTTCGCTACAATCTCGAGGCAGAGGGCTACCAGGTCGATACGATGCTGCGCGGCGACGAGGCCGAAATCGCCTTGCGCGAGAACGTGCCGGATCTGCTCATTCTGGACTGGATGCTGCCGGGCGTATCGGGCATCGAGCTTTGCCGCCGCCTGCGTCAATGGCCCGAAACGGAGCGTCTGCCGATCATCATGCTGACGGCGCGCGGCGAGGAAAGCGAACGTGTTCGCGGCTTGAGTGTCGGCGCGGACGATTATGTCGTGAAGCCATTTTCGACGCCGGAACTTCTGGCGCGCGTCAAGGCGATGCTGCGCCGGTCCAATCCAAGCATTCTTTCTCACGTGCTGAAAGTGGGCGATCTTGTTCTCGATCGCCAGCAGCATCGTGTCTATCGCAAGGAAAAGGAAGTTCGCCTTGGGCCGACGGAATTCCGCCTGCTCGAATATTTCATGATGTCGCCTGGTCGTGTTTTCTCGCGAAGCCAGCTTCTCGATGGGGTCTGGGGACCGGATATCTATGTGGACGATCGCACTGTGGACGTTCATGTCGGACGGTTGCGCAAGGCAATCAATGTCGGTCGCGCACTTGATCTGATCCGCACGGTCCGCGGCGCCGGTTATTCTTTCGGCTGATCGACTCTGTCATCCACAGTTTCAGGAATTGAACTTATCCGGTCCGTCACGGCTCTCGTGGTGGACCGTTTTTGCTTGCGGCGAAGCGTTGTGAAGCGCAGATCGGGCTCGTCCGATTCGCATTGGGACGGTCGAAACAGGCGTTGAAAGCCCGATCTCACGCGATGTTACACATCTGTTTCCAAAGTTGACATGGAGCAACGGAACCTCTCTGTGAACAGAAATTCCGTAGATCATTTGAAACACCACGAATGTGCTTGCAAAAACTGCGCAAGCAAAAGCGAATTAAGGCAGCGATATGGCGTGTATTGCGAGACTTTGAATCTCATTAAATCAATATCTTATCTGAATTGATAGGTCATGTTAAGGAATTGTTAATATATTTAAAGGGCTTGTGAGCATATTCGCATTCTCGATTCGGAATTGTTTTAGGGCTTTTTAGCCGCCTTCAGCATTGTTGGGATTTGACCCTTCGCCTTTTTTTGGCCTAAAAATTCCAAAACCTTGAATTCGATTGAGCGACAGTAGGGCGTGTGATTTTGATCTTCGTCCTCTTTGACTTGCACCGCAGTCGAACGTTCGAGCGCATCGTTCCAGATGTGTTTGCCTGAACGGATGACTGGATCAGTTAAGGGTCCTAATATGAGACTGAGCCATTGACGCGCGCCGCGAAGTGGAAATTGCCCGTTCTTATCGGGCTGGTGGTTGCGCCTTTCGTGGTGACCGGTTGCACGACGACCGGAACCTCGGGAAAAGCCAATTCGGAAAAGACGGCGGCAAGCCACGTCAAGACCGTCAATGGCGTGAAGACCTATACCTACACCGCACGGGACAAGAATTGTCTTGAGCGCGCGATGTTCTTCGAATCCAACCGTTCGAGTTCCGATGGCCTTCTGGCTGTCGGCACGGTCGTCATGAACCGCCTCGCATCGGGCCGTTATCCGGATACGATTTGTGGTGTCGTCGGTCAGAAGAACCAGTTTGCACCTGGTGTTCTTTCACGCCAAATGAATTCCAAAGCGCTACCGGACGTTCAGGCCGCCGCCGCCGCAGTCCTCAAAGGAGAACGGCATCCAAAGTTGAAGAATGCCATGTTCTTCCACACGGCTGGTCTGAAATTCCCCTATAACAACATGCACTATGTGCTCGTTGCGGGTGGCAATTCCTTCTACGAGAAGCGTAATCGCGACGGCTCGCTGCAAAGTCCGGTTCCGCAGGAACCCTACAATCTTGCTCTGGCCTATTCGCCGCAATCGCCGTCGCTTCCGCAGGATCCGTCCTATGATGTGACCCTGCCGCAGACCGGTCCGATTCCAGGTACGGAACCGACCGTTCAGGTGGCACTCGCGGAAGCTGTAAAGGCTCAAAGCGTCGAACAGAATGTCGGTGCTGGTCCGCAGGCTCGTGGCGACCGTCTGGCGCGCCATCGCGGTGTTGCTGCGCCTCAACAGGAGCAGCCGGTGCAGATGGCCTCCTACCAGTCGCAATTCGATACGACTGCTCCGCAGGCGACATCGCTCGGCTATGCCCCTGCAAGCCAGAAGCAGGTTGACGCCATCGGCGCGCTCCTTCTGTCCCAGGACCGTCCCGAAGCACCGTTATAAGAAGCGTGTTTATACTCGGATAAACTGAAGCGCCGGTCTGATTTCATTCAGATCGGCGTTTTGATTTGATGGCTGGCTGCCGTCGCTTTCCGGTGCTGGTTTCAGGGCCGGTAGATTGGACGATAGATCACCATCGGCGTGTCATAGAAATCGACCTGGTTCTGCCAGGCGCGCCGGTCGGCTCTGCGATCGAGGTCTAATCGCATGAGACAATTGGCGAAAGCGTCGGTCTTGGCCTTGAAACCATAGCTACGACAGGTCTGTTCGTCGGCGGCGCGGCGTTGTTCGGGCGTCATGGTCACGCAGCCTGCAAGTAGGCCGGTAATGCCCAGTAAGATAAGCACTTTCTTATTCATTACGAACTGCTTTCTTCTGCAACTGACCGCATGAATACTATAGCGCAATGGCAGGAAAAAAGGTGGTGAAATTATGCCGTCTGATAAACTGTCAGTGATTCCATATCCAAAGAGGTCTTCCACCCATGGCTCATGAAAAGCTGAACCCAATCATCGACCCGGTGAAACTTGAACGTCTGGCGGAAGTCGCTGTTCGCGTTGGCCTGCAATTGCGCGAGGGACAAGATCTCGTCATCACGGCACCGGTCGTCGCGCTGCCGCTGGTTCGCCTCATCGCCAAACATGCCTACAAGGCTGGCGCCGGTTTGGTAACGCCATTCTTCGCGGACGATGAAATGGCGCTCGCTCGTTACGAGAACGCACCTGACCCGAGTTTCGACCGCGCAGCAAACTGGCTTTATGAAGGAATGGCAAAGGCCTATTCGGATGGTGCCGCGCGTCTCGCCATCGCAGCCGACAATCCGATGCTTCTCTCCAGTCAGGACCCTGCAAAGGTTTCACGCGCTAACCGCGCCAATTCGAAGGCGTATCAGCCGGCACTCGAGAAGATCGCCGGTTTCGACATCAACTGGAACATCGTCTCTTATCCCAACCCGGCATGGGCGAAGCTCATGTTTCCAAACGAACCGGAGGACGTTGCGGCCCGCAAGCTGGCCGATGCAATCTTCGCAGCTTCACGTGTCGATGTCGACGATCCGGTCGGTGCCTGGGCGGCACACAATGCAACGCTTCGTACGCGCACCCGCTTCCTGAACGGCAAGACTTATAGGGCCTTGCATTTCAAAGGCCCGAACACTGACCTGACGGTCGGACTTGCTGATGGTCATGAATGGCATGGCGGTGCTTCCACCGCGAAAAATGGTATCACCTGCAATCCGAACATTCCGACGGAGGAGGTGTTCACCACGCCTCATGCACTGCGTGTCGAGGGGTATGTGACGAGTACCAAGCCTCTGTCGCATCAGGGCACCCTGATCGAGAATATTGCGGTTCGCTTTGAAGCCGGACGGATCGTCGAGGCGAAGGCCAATCGCGGTGAAGAAGTTCTCAACAAAGTGCTGGATACGGATGAAGGCGCCCGTCGTCTGGGTGAAGTGGCACTTGTGCCGCATTCCTCACCGATTTCGCAGAGCGGGCTTCTGTTCTACAACACCTTGTTCGATGAAAATGCTGCAAGCCACATTGCGCTCGGCCAGTGCTATTCCAAATGCTTTGTCGATGGCGCAAAACTCACGCCGGAACAGATCAAGGTGCAAGGTGGCAATTCAAGTCTCATCCATATCGACTGGATGATCGGCTCTGGCCAGATCGACGTCGATGGAATCAACCAGGATGGAACTCGCGAACCGGTGATGCGAAGCGGCGAATGGGCTAACTAACTATCGAGGAACAGAAAAGGCCGGGATTTGCCCGGCCTTTTCATTGCATCTGTGAGGTCAGTTCTTTTCCTGGACATGGGCTTCCAGGAACCACAATGCCTTATCGAGGCTGCGGGATGCGGCGGTAAAAATATCCGCTGTATCGTCGTCGCCTGCATCGTCCGCATCCTTGATCGATTTGCGCAAGAGATTGGCAACATCGCCATAGCGTTCGATCAGGGCAAGCAGATGGTCGTGAACGGCATAGATATCGGTCGGATATGGCTTGAGCTTACTTTCCTTGGCCACGACCTGCGTGGTGCCATAGGCCGTCCCGCCAATCTGCACGGCGCGCTCGGCAATCGTATCGACATGTTCGTCGAGATCGTCACGGAAACCGTCGAGCATTTCATGAACGGCGATGAACTGCGGCCCCTTGAGGTTCCAGTGCGCCTGCTTTGTGATGAGGGCAAGATCGATTGTCGCGGCAAGATTTTCGTTAAGCAGCGCGATCATTGTCGTCTTCGTGTTGGAAGGAAGATCGTTGCGGGTTGCATGCATCGACTTCTTGGACATTTTATCCTCATATCCTTTTGCTCGATCCGGCTTGGAACGACTGGGGGAGTATCGCTCATAGTCACGGGCAGCTATTCCAAACGCAAACGAACCCGCCAGATCCTTATGAGGTTCGATTGCCGGATGGGCCTTTGTCGCCGTCAGGACAACATAAAAACATTCCCGCACCCGATGACGAAATGCATATCGCCGGCTTTTGTTCCACGAGAACGGCTAAAAACGAACACGATCCGGCCTTTGGGCAAGACTTGGCTTGTCGCGACGCAAAATCTGATTTACCCGGTTGCACATGAAGATACTTGCGCTTGATACTGCCGCTTCGTGGTGTTCCGTTGCCGTCTACAACTTCGATGGCGATGTCGTGCTTGCCGATGTGAGCGAAAACATCGGCAAGGGGCATGCGGAATTATTGATGGGCTACGTTGAACGTGCCGTGACAGAGGCGAAACTATCGCTTCGCGATATGGATCGAGTGGCGGTCAATATCGGTCCGGGATCGTTTACCGGTGTTCGTATCGGTGTTTCGGCGGCACGTGGTTTTGCACTGGCGCTAGGTGTTCCCGCCATCGGCATTACAGCTTTCGAAGCGCTGGCGGCGGAAGCGCAGGCCCTATTGCCGGAGAAGCCAGCGCTGATCCTCCTTGATGCGCATCGAGGCGAGATTTATGCGCAAGCATTCGATGCGGAAGGTGGGCCGAACCTGAAGCCTCTGGTCCTGTCGCGGGAAGAGGCCGAGGCGCTCGCAGTGTCCCAAGCGGAGAACACGGTTCTCGCGGGTTCCGCAGCACCGGCGATCAATGAAGCCATCGGCAGTCGTTTCGCCTTAGGCCCGGTGGAATCGACGGCGAAAATCGGCATCTATGCGCGTCTGGCATGCACGCGCCAGTCGGGCGATGCACCGAAGCCGCTTTATATGCGCGGACCCGATGCGAAGCCGCAGGTCGGGTTTGCCTTGCCACGCAGGCAGGCTGGAGAATAGCCGATGATGGGCTTGCCGTTCGGTCGTTTTGGCCGCAGACAGGTTTCAGTCGAACCGCTGAGCGCACAAGACAGTCATGCGATCCAGCGCATCCACGCCGTTGCTTTCCATCATGGCTGGAGTTCCGATGATTTCAGGTCGCTGATCGCGCAGGATACGGTTTTCGGCTTCGTTGCCCGTTTGGAAGGCAAGCCGAAAGACGCCTGTGGCTTCGTGCTGGCTCGTCTGGTTGCGGGAGAAGCGGAAATACTGACGATTGCTGTCGCTCGCGATCTACAGCGTCAGGGCGTTGGGCGCGTGCTGATGGATGCTGTGCTGCGGCATCTCTATCAGGAGCGCGCCGAAACGCTTTTTCTGGAAGTGGATGAAGCGAATATTGCTGCACAGGCGCTTTATCGCCGTCTCGGCTTCCAGAAAGTTGGTGACAGACCCGCTTATTACGAAACAGCGAATGGGCGTTCGGCCGCGCTGATACTGCGTCGCGACCTGAGCCGTGCATCGGCGGGGCCGCGATGATCGGAGCAATCCGCATCTTTCTCGTTGTTGCGGCTATGGCCCTGTTGAGCTTGTCGCTCATTCCGCTCCAGTATCTATTCCTGAAACTGAAGAATGGCTGGAAGCGACGTCTACCGACTTTTTTCCATCGTACCGTTGCACGCCTGTTTGGCTTCCGCATCAAGACTATCGGCCAGATGCATGAGGGACGCCCGCTTCTGCTCGTTGCCAATCACACCTCATGGAGTGATATCATCGTTCTTTCGACGGTCGGTCAGGTATCCTTCATCGCCAAGTCGGAAGTCAGAAAGTGGCCTGTTTTCGGTATGTTCGCCGTTTTGCAACGAACCGTTTTCGTGGAACGGGAACGGCGAGGCAAGACGGCTGAACAAACATCGGAAATCGCCAAACGGCTGGCAACAGATGATGCGATGGTGCTGTTTGCAGAAGGCACAACATCGGATGGTAATCGCGTCCTGCCATTCAAGACGGCACTTTTCGGTGCCGCACACGCTGCGATCAAGGAAGCCAATGTGCCCGAAGTCGTGGTTCAGCCGGTTGCCGTTGCCTATACGGGTGTTCACGGCATGGCGATGGGCCGTTACTTCCGCCCGATCGCCTCCTGGCCGGGCGACGTCGAATTGATGCCGCACCTGAAAGGTATTTTGCGCGAGGGCGCCATTGATGTCGAGGTGCGTTTCGGCGAACCGGTCGTCGTGACCGCCAAGACTGACCGCAAGGCACTGGCCCGTAAGATGGAAAACCGGGTGCGCGCACTTTTGCAAAGTGCGTTGCTGGGGCGCGAGATTCCGGAAGAGTAACAGCCGCTCGATCAGGCGTTCGGCCAATTGACGAGCCGATTGGCTAGAATGTCACCTTTCAAAATGACGACAAAAGCTGTAGATAGCCGCGCATGAGCGACAATATCACCGATCTTGAACCAACGGCAGAGCGCCCCAATGTGCGCAAGGTTTTCGTAAAAACCTATGGCTGCCAGATGAACGTCTACGATAGCCAGCGCATGGCCGACAGCCTTGCAGCGGAAGGCTATGTCGCAACCGATACGCCGGACGATGCCGATCTGGTTCTGCTCAATACTTGCCATATTCGCGAGAAGGCGTCGGAAAAGCTCTATTCCGCGCTTGGCCGACTACGCAAGATGAAGGATGCGCGCGAAGCGAATGGCAAGGAACTGACCATTGGCGTTGCCGGTTGCGTGGCGCAGGCTGAAGGACAGGAAATCCTTCGCCGCGCGCCGAATGTCGATCTCGTCATCGGTCCGCAGACCTATCACCGGCTGCCGAACGCGCTTGCACGGGTTCGCGGCGGCGAAAAGGTTGTCGAGACCGAATATGCCCTGGAGGACAAGTTCGAGCATCTGCCGTCGCCAAAGCGTGAGGAAACCCGCAAGCGCGGTGTTTCTGCTTTCCTGACAGTGCAGGAAGGCTGCGACAAATTCTGTACCTTCTGCGTGGTTCCCTATACGCGCGGCTCGGAAGTTTCGCGCAGCGTGAAGCAGATCGTGGCAGAGGCCGAGCGCCTCGCCGATAGCGGCGTGCGCGAGCTGACCTTGCTCGGACAGAACGTCAATGCTTGGCACGGCGCCGGTGATGATGGTCGCGAATGGGGCTTGGGCGAACTTCTGTTTCGCTTAGCGCGCATCCCGGGCGTTGCCCGTCTTCGTTACACGACAAGCCATCCACGCGACATGGACGACAGTCTGATTGCCGCCCACCGTGACCTGCGCCAGTTGATGCCCTATCTGCATTTGCCGGTGCAATCCGGCTCGGACCGCATTCTCAAGGCGATGAACCGTCGCCACAAGGCGGATGAGTATGTACGTCTGATCGAACGCATCCGCGAAGTCAGGCCGGATATGGCGCTGTCGGGTGATTTCATCGTCGGTTTCCCCGGTGAAACCGATCAGGATTTCGAAGATACGATGCGGTTGGTGCGCGCGGTCAATTATGCGCAAGCCTATTCGTTCAAATATTCGCCGCGCCCCGGAACACCGGGTGCCGATCTGCCTGATCACGTGGAAGAAGCGGTGAAGGATGAGCGCCTCCAGCGCCTCCAGGCGCTTCTGTCCGAGCAGCAATATGCGTTTCAAGCTTCCATGATCGGTCGCGAGATGGACGTGCTCATCGAAAAGCCGGGCCGTGAGGCGGGCCAGATGGTAGGGCGCTCGCCCTGGCTTCTGCCGGTCGTCATCGACGGCAGCAGTGACGGCGTTGGCGACATTATTCATGTGAAAATCACGTCCACAGGCACCAATAGCCTTATTGCGCAAAAACTGACCTGAAGGCATGATGGTGTTGAGGCAGAAAATTTCGGCGTTTTGAGTCGCTTGCCGGTAATCCTGTCGAGACGGTGATTGCAATGCGTGAACCGTTTGTGTTCACGCAGAATCTGGTCTGAAAAGCCTGCAACTTTTCAGGATTGTGCTGTAAGGAGATACGGTTGAGCGCTACGGAAAAGCTGAAGTCTGCCAAGCCAACCAATCAAACGCAAAAAAGCCCGACGACCGGTGCCTCTGATATGGCGCACATCGTGCTCACCTTCGACAACAACCGTTTTGCCAGCGCGCTTTACGGTCAGTTCGATGAAAATCTGGCCCGTATCGAACAGAAGCTTGGCGTGGATGTCCGCTCCAAGGGGAACCAGCTTTCGATCCGCGGCGAGCCGACCGCGACCGAGCAGGCGCGGCGTACACTCGATCATCTTTATGAAACGCTGCAAAAGGGTCATGAACTGACGACGTCGGATGTCGACGGAGCATTGCGCATGGCAATCGCTGCCGATGACCAGTTGACGCTACCGACCATGGAAAACAAGGGCAAGCTTTCGGCAGCCCAGATTTCCACGCGCAAGAAGACAATCTTTGCCCGCACGCCGACGCAGGACGCCTATATGCGTGCGCTCGACCGGTCGGAACTGGTGCTCGGCGTCGGACCTGCCGGTACCGGCAAGACCTATCTTGCCGTCGCCCATGCGGCGATGTTGCTTGAACGCGGCCTCGTCGAGCGCATCATCCTGTCGCGTCCGGCTGTCGAGGCAGGCGAACGATTGGGCTTCCTGCCGGGTGACATGAAGGAGAAGGTCGATCCCTATCTGCGTCCGCTCTACGATGCACTTTACGACATGATGCCCGCTGATAAAGTCGAGCGTGCCATCACTGCGAACGTGATCGAGATCGCGCCGCTGGCCTTTATGCGCGGACGCACGCTGGCGCATTCTGCGGTCATTCTCGATGAAGCTCAGAACACGACTTCCATGCAGATGAAGATGTTCCTGACCCGCTTGGGCGAGGGATCACGCATGATCGTGACCGGTGATCCGAGCCAGATCGACTTGCCGCCCGGCCAGAAATCCGGGCTGGTAGAGGCACTTCGCGTGCTGGACGATGTCGAGGGCGTTATCAAGGTACGCTTTACGGAGAAAGACGTCGTTCGTCATCCGCTAGTAGCGGCAATCGTCGGCGCTTACGACCGCGACGGCAAACAGCACGCGCGTTCGGAATAGAGCGAACAGGCTGAGTGCTCTTGCAATTGCCTGTCGGAATCACGATTTAAAAAATGCTGTCTGCCCTTTGGGCAGGCAGCTTTCTTGTAACTGAAAGGATGAAGCGGCTACTCGATGTGGGGAGCTGCTGTAGAACGTGTCAAATAACGCGATTCATATTGATATCATGATCGAAGCCGGCAACTGGCCGGATGAGGCTACCCTTGAAGGGCTCGTCAGAACGTCGGTCGAAGCTGCCTGGACCAACCTTGGCCTGAAAAGCGCGACAAGCGAGCTGAGTGTCGTTTTTACCGACGATGCCTCTATTCAGACCTTGAACGCAGAATGGCGCGGCAAGGACAAGCCGACCAATGTGCTGTCATTTCCGGCGTTTCCGGTCAAAGCTGGAGCGCAACCGGGGCCGATGCTGGGCGATATCATCATCGCGCGGGAGACTGTCGAGCGCGAGGCCCATGAAGAGGGAAAAACGCTCGAAAACCATCTCGCTCACCTCGTCGTGCATGGCTTTTTGCACCTTTTGGGTTACGATCACGAAACCGATGTGGAAGCGGAAGTGATGGAGGGCCGCGAGCGTGAAATCCTTCATGCTCTTGCCATCCCCGACCCTTATGCTGTATCCGATGAAGACACTAACAACGATTGACCATGGCTGATCAAACATCGCATCCTCCGTCCGCTGGCGAGAATCGCAGCGAGACCCAAGACGCCGAAGGGCAAAGTACGCAGCGGCCCGTAGTGGCCGAGAAGCGTTCCCTATTGTCTAATATTTTCCCGTTCATGCGCTCGCGCCAGTCATCTTCGCTGCGCGAAGATTTGGCCGATGCCCTTTCCAGCACGGCAAGCGAGCAGGATTCAGCATTCTCGCCTGAAGAAAAGGCGATGCTGCACAACATCCTTCGCTTGCGCGAAATCCGCGTCGAAGACGTGATGATTCCGCGCGCCGATGTCGAGGCCGTGGAAATTTCCACGCCGCTCTGGGAAGTGCTGGAACTTTTCGAAAAATCCGGCCATTCGCGTATGCCGGTCTATGCCGAGACGCTGGACGACCCGCGCGGGATGATCCATATCCGCGATGTGCTGAACTTTATCACCAAGCAGGCCCGTCAGAAGACCACTCGCCGCAGCAGCACGCGCAAGGCGACTGCGGAAGACAAAGCCGCCAAATTCGACATGAGCCGTATCGATCTTACCAAGACGATCGGTGAACTCAATCTTATGCGCAAGGTCCTGTTCGTGCCGCCGTCCATGATGGCAAGCGGCTTGATGGCGCGCATGCAGGCGACCCATATCCAGATGGCGCTGGTCATCGATGAATATGGCGGCACGGACGGTTTGGTTTCGCTGGAAGATATCGTCGAAATGGTTGTCGGCGATATCGAAGACGAACATGACGACGAAGAAATCATGATCGCTGAAGAGGCCGATGGCGTGTTCGTTGTCGACGCGCGCGCCGATCTGGAAGAACTGACCGCAAAAATAGGCCCGTCCTTCGAAGTGGGCGAGCATGGCGAGGATGTCGACACGGTCGGCGGCCTCATCTTCTCGGTTCTGGGGCGTATTCCGGTTCGCGGCGAAGTCGTGCAGGCTATTCCTGGCTATGAATTCCACGTGCTGGAAGTCGATCCGCGCCGGGTGAAGAAAGTGCGCATCGTACCGCTTTCCGCGGCTGACCGTCGCCGCCAGCAGCGCGCGGTCGTATCGGCCAAGCCGGGAGAGCAGCCGACAGACGCAGAAGCTGCAACCGACAATCCCAAAGAGGCCTGATGATCGAAAGGCTCGCGGGGAGGATCATTCTTTCGAGCGGCTGGCGTCGTGCGCTGGCCGCTTTTCTGAGCGGTGCCTTCGCCACGCCGACCCAGCCGCCATTTGATGTTTTCGTCGCGGGCTTCATCTCCTTCCCCATTCTTGTCTGGCTGATCGACGGCGCTATTGCTGAAGCGAACGCTGGACCTGTTCGACGCCTTCTTCCCGCAGCCATGGTTGGCTGGTGGTTCGGGTTCGGCTATTTCATTTCCGGGCTGTGGTGGATCGGTACGGCGCTGCTGGTCGATGCGGACCAATTCGCATGGGCCCTGCCGCTCGCAGTTCTGGGCCTGCCTGCATTTCTCGCATTGTTCTATGCCTTTGCAACCATGGTTGCGCGCATATTCTGGTCGGACGGCTTAGGGCGCATCTTCGCGCTTGCATTCGGCTTTGCCCTGGCGGAATGGCTGCGCCTTTTCCTGTTCACCGGTTTCCCTTGGAACGCCATCGGCTATGCCGCCATGCCGACGCCGCTTCTGATGCAATCGGTTGCCGTGCTGGGCCTGATCGGAATGAGCGCCCTGGCGGTGTTTGTCTTCGCCGCACCGGCTCTGCTGATCGGCGGACGATTTGCAAAGACGGGCATCGCATTTGCCCTGTTACTCATCGCTGGTCACGTTGGCTTTGGTGCCTGGACGCTTTCACAGGCACCGGCGATTGATGAGGAAAAAGGAACGCTCGCGGTTCGTATCGTACAGCCTTCCATCGCCCAGACCATGAAATGGGACAATGCCGAGCGCCGCTCGATCTTCGACACATTGGTGTCGCTGACGGCGGAGGCGCCTGCCCAAGGCAAGCCAAAGCCGGACGTGATCATATGGCCGGAAACGGCAGTTCCTTATATCCTCACCTCGACGCCCGAGGCTCTGTCGCGCATAGGTGAAGTTTTGCAGGACGGGCAGGTGCTTTTGGCTGGCGCGGTTCGTGAAGAGAAGGCGACCGGCGGCGGTGAACCGCGCTACTATAATTCGATTTATACGATCGATGACCGTGGTGTCATTGTCGACGCTGCCGACAAGGTGCATCTGGTTCCCTTCGGCGAGTATCTCCCTTACGAGAGTTTCCTGCGCAGGCTCGGACTTCAGGAAGTGGTGGAAATGCCCGGTGGATTTACCGCCGGCGCATCGCGTCGCGCGCTGAACGTGAAAGACGGTCGGACCTTTCTGCCGCTGATCTGCTACGAAGCAATTTTTCCGGATGAGCTTGGATATACGGGCCAAAAAGCCAGCGCCATCATCAATGTGACAAACGATGCATGGTATGGTGATACACCGGGCCCGTACCAGCATTTCCGCCAGGCGCAGGTGCGCGCCGTGGAACAGGGCCTGCCGCTCATTCGTGCAGCTAATAATGGTCTTTCGGCTGTCGTTGATGCTTATGGTCGAATCACTGATGGGCTGGCCCACGATGCCGTCGGGGTAATCGACGCTTACCTACCGTCATCTCGTGCACCATTTTGGGGCACGCCACAGGATGCACGGCAATCTCTGGTAGCGCTGTTAACCTTACTCGTGGTGAGCATGGCTTTCCGACTGCCATTCGGCAGGCGTTTTCATTGACAGACTAATATTGTTACGCTGTTATGGCCCCGCGGCGACGGTTTTTGCGGAAAAATCGTCAGACTACCTCCCAAAACTTATTGTTATCGCTGTTCAGATGAACAGAGCATGAATGAAAGCTCGCAGTTGCGAGGAGTGACAATTGTATGATTGAGAATAAAAAGAAGCCCAATCCCATTGACGTGCATGTCGGTAGCCGCATCCGTCTCCGCCGCAACATGCTGGGCCTCAGTCAGGAAAAGCTTGGCGAAAGCCTCGGAATTACGTTTCAGCAGATCCAGAAATACGAGAAAGGCACCAATCGCGTCGGTGCAAGCCGGCTTCAGGCAATCTCGTCAATTCTGAATGTCCCGGTTTCCTTCTTTTTTGAAGATGCACCAGGCTCCTCAACCCAGGCTGGTTTTGCAGAGGACAATGAAGCGACCTATGTGGTCGATTTCCTGAATTCCAATGAAGGCGTGCAGTTGACCCGCGCGTTCACGAAAATTTCAGATCCGAAAGTGCGCCGCAAGATCATCGATCTCGTGAAGTCGCTCGCTGCGGACGCTGACTGATTTCAGTTCTTGAGAAGCGCAGAAAAAGCGGGACATAGGCGTGCCTCGCCGGAGGCTTACGATTTGCGGCGCCTGAACCGGTAGGAAATGCTGTCTGAAACGAATTTTCCCGCCGGGGCGCTGTCGCAACAAGAATATGCATTGACGGTTTAATCCCAATTTCGCTAACACATTACTGTGCCCGGAACGCTGGAACCTGTTCCGGGCGCTACTGTGTTTCCATGGCGGAGATATTCTCCGTTGGATTTTCAAGAGGGGTTACCCGTGTCGCGCAGTTCTTATCTCTTCACCAGCGAATCTGTGTCCGAAGGACATCCGGACAAGGTTTGCGACCGCATCTCCGATGAAATCGTGGACATGATCTACAAGGAAGCGCGCCGCACCGGTGTCGATCCATGGTCTGTCCGTGTTGCCTGCGAAACGCTTGCCACCACCAATCGCGTGGTCATTGCCGGCGAAGTGCGCGTTCCGGATACTTTCCTGAAGAAGAATAAGGACGGCACTGTCGCCCACGATGCGGCCGGACATCCGCTGATCAATCCTTCGCGCTTCCGCTCGGCAGCCCGCAAGGCGATCCGTGAAATCGGTTACGAACAGAACGGTTTCAACTGGAAGACGGTGAAGATCGACGTGCTTCTGCATCCGCAGTCCGCCGATATCGCGCAGGGCGTGGACAATGCCGCTGACCGTCAGGGCGAAGAAGGCGCAGGCGATCAGGGCATTATGTTCGGTTATGCCTGCCGCGAAACCCCGGATCTTATGCCGGCACCGATCTACTATTCGCACAAGATCCTCGAAAAGCTCTCCGAAGCCCGCCATAAGGGCGAGGGCGATGCGGGCAAGCTCGGCCCCGACGCCAAGAGCCAGGTCACGGTGCGTTACGAGAACGGCAAAGCCGCTGAGGTTACGCAGATCGTTCTTTCCACGCAGCATCTGGATGCAAGCTGGGATTCAAAGAAAGTCCGTTCGGTTGTCGAACCCTATATCCGGGAAGCGCTCGGCGAGCTCCCGATTGCAGCCACCTGCAACTGGTATATCAATCCAACCGGCAAGTTCGTCATCGGCGGACCGGACGGTGATGCCGGACTGACTGGCCGCAAGATCATCGTGGATACCTATGGTGGTGCCGCTCCTCATGGTGGTGGCGCATTCTCCGGCAAGGACACGACCAAGGTCGACCGCTCCGCAGCCTATGCCGCGCGCTATCTCGCCAAGAACGTCGTTGCTGCCGGTCTTGCCGACCGCTGCACGATCCAGCTTTCCTATGCCATCGGCGTGGCGCAGCCGCTTTCGGTTTATGTCGATCTGCATGGTACCGGCAAAGTGGCCGAATCCGCAGTCGAGGAAGCGCTTCGCGAAGTCATGGATCTGTCACCGACGGGCATCCGCAAGCATCTCGACCTCAACAAGCCGATTTATGCCAAGACCTCGTCTTATGGCCATTTCGGCCGCAAGCCGGGTCGCGACGGTTCCTTCTCCTGGGAGAAGACCGATCTCACCAAGGTGCTGAAGGCAGCAGTGGCGTAACTTCTCCCCCGGAAAGTTGCATCGCACGCCGCTTGGCGTTATGTGTCCCGACAATTTTCGAGGAGCGCGGTCTTGGATCGCGCTCTTCTGCTATCAGCGCATCCCGAAAAATGTAAAACGGTTTTCGGACAAGATGTGCGTCTGAACAAATAGATAGAGCGCCGATCTGCTTCAATCAGATCGAAACGTGCTTTATTATTCACTATGATGCCGACGGATAAAATATGACCGAAGAATCTCATCCTCTGCGCGGTGCCGGAAATTTTTTCGGCCGTCGTCACGGCAAGCCCCTGCGGAGCCATCAGAAGAATCTGTTCGAGGATTTTCTGCCGCGTATCAAGATCGACATCGAAAGCCCGGCACCGCAGGATCTGCATGCGCTTTTTGAAACGAAGGTCGACGCTGTACGTCTGGAAATCGGTTTCGGCGGCGGCGAGCATCTTCACCATGAGACAGGTCGCTATCCGCAGACGGGTTTCATCGGTGTCGAACCCTTCGTCAACGGCATGGCAAAGATGCTTGCGGCACTTGATGAAGAACCGCGCCCGAACCTGCGTCTCTATGACGAGGATGCAACGGCGGTCCTCGACTGGCTGCCCGATGCGTCTCTTTCGGGCATTGATCTTTTCTATCCCGATCCCTGGCACAAGCGACGTCACTGGAAACGCCGTTTCGTCAGCGATGCCAATCTCGACCGCTTCGCCCGCGTGCTGAAGCCCGGTGCAAAATTTCGCTTTGCTTCCGACATCGAGCATTATGTCAACTGGACGCTCCAGCATTGTCGCCGTCATCCGGCATTCGACTGGCAGGCCGAAGGCCCGTCCGACTGGAACAACCCTTATGAAGCCTGGCCAGGCACGCGCTATGAAGCAAAGGCTTTTCGCGAAGGTCGGCGCGCTGCCTATTTGACTTTCATTCGCCGTTGAAGCTGCCAGCGGAGAACACATCAATCGAACGTCAGAAGCGGTCTTGAAAAAATCAGCTTCCACTGGTATATATGTCTCAAATTCTTGGTCGTTTGAACAAGAGTGGGTCCACCCGGTCCCGCTCTTTTTTGTTACTTACGGCCTGCTTGAAGAGGCTTTTCCTGCCTCTCGAAAGGTTTTTAGGTTGACGGAACAGGTTCAGGCAAACGAAGCAGAAGTGCTCGCAACAGGTGCGGATGAGCGCATCATTCGCGAGACGGGCATTGATGCGAAAGTGGCTTTCATCATCGAGCCCATCATCAATACGCTCGGCTTCCGGCTGGTGCGCGTGCGCCTTTCGGGGCTGAACGGTCAGACCTTGCAGATCATGGCCGAGCGTCCCGATGGCACGATGACCGTCGACGATTGCGAACTGGTCAGCCGCACCGTTGCGCCGGTGCTCGATGTGGAAGATCCAATCAACGGAAAATACCATCTGGAGATTTCGTCTCCGGGTATCGACCGTCCGCTGGTCCGTAAATCGGATTTTGTCGATTGGGCCGGTCACATCGCAAAGGTGGAAACCTCCATCGTGCACGAGGGCCGCAAGAAATTCCGCGGGCGTATCGTTCTGGGCGATGAGGAAACCGTTGTCATTGAAAGCGATCAGATTTCCTACGGCAACGAACCTGTCGTGCGCATTCCATTCGATCTGATTTCGGATGCACGTCTCGTGCTGACTGATGACTTGATCCGCGATGCGCTGCGCAAGGACAAGGCCCTGCGCGAAGGCCGTATTCCCGGCGACGATCTGGGTGGTGATCAGGAAGCCGAAATGGACGAACAGTCCGGCGAAGCTGGGTCTGACGAAGCCGCATCGGGCGAAGCCGAAAAGAAGAAATAAGTTTCAGGCATCCGGTATCTTGAGGAGCCGGATGCGACACCAAGGAGAGTCCAATGGCAGTCAGTGCTAACAGGCTGGAGCTTCTGCAGATCGCCGACGCGGTCGCACGCGAGAAGTCGATCGACCGCGAGATCGTTCTTGCGGCCATGGCCGATGCGATCCAGAAGGCGGCGCGTTCGCGTTACGGCCAGGAAAGCAACATCCGCGCGGACATCAATGCGAAGTCTGGCGAGATCAAGCTGCAGCGCCTGCTCGAAGTTGTTGAGCATGTCGAGGATTACGCGACGCAGATTTCGCTCTTCACCGCTCGCGATCGCAATCCGGATGCGCAGGTCGGTGACTTCATCGCCGATCAGCTACCGCCGATGGATTTCGGTCGTATCGCCGCCCAGTCGGCAAAGCAGGTTATCGTGCAGAAAGTGCGTGAAGCCGAGCGTGACCGTCAGTATGACGAATACAAGGATCGCGTTGGCGAAATCGTCAACGGTACTGTGAAGCGCGTCGAATACGGCAATGTGATTGTCGATCTCGGTCGTGGTGAAGCCATCGTGCGCCGCGATGAACTGATCCCGCGCGAAGCTTTCCGCTACGGTGACCGCATTCGCGCCTATGTCTACGATGTGCGCCGCGAACAGCGTGGCCCGCAGATTTTCCTGTCGCGCACCCATCCGTCCTTCATGGCGAAGCTTTTCACCATGGAAGTGCCGGAAATTTACGACGGCATCATCGAAATCAAGTCCGTTGCCCGCGATCCGGGTTCCCGAGCCAAGATTGCGGTCGTGTCGCGTGACGCTTCCATCGATCCGGTTGGCGCCTGCGTCGGTATGCGCGGGTCCCGCGTTCAGGCCGTTGTCGGCGAATTGCAGGGTGAAAAGATCGACATCATTCCGTGGTCTCCGGAGGCGGCTTCCTTCATCGTCAACGCGCTTCAACCGGCTGAAGTTGCCAAGGTGGTGCTCGATGAAGATGCCGAGCGTATTGAAGTTGTCGTCCCGAATGACCAACTATCACTTGCAATCGGTCGTCGCGGTCAGAATGTGCGCCTTGCTTCCCAGCTCACCGGCTGGGACATCGACATCCTGACGGAAGACGAAGAATCCGAACGTCGCCAGAAGGAATTCACCGAACGTTCGACCCTCTTCATGGATGCTCTCAACGTTGACGAGATGGTCGGTCAGGTTCTGGCCTCCGAAGGTTTCGCATCTGTTGAAGAACTGGCCTATGTCGAGTCGGGCGAAATCGCCTCCATTGACGGTTTCGATGAGGATACGGCCGGCGAAATCCAGGAACGTGCCCGGGAATATCTGGATCGCATCGAAAGCGAACAGGATGACCGCCGCAAGGAGCTGGGCGTGGAGGACGAACTGCGTGAACTGCCGGGCATCACCACGGCGATGCTGGTGGCAGTCGGTGAAGACGGTGTCAAGACGATGGACGACTTTGCCGGTTATGCCGTCGACGATCTGGTCGGCTGGCGTGAACGCAAGGACGGCGAAACCGTTGCTCATAGCGGCATCTTCTCTTCCTTCGACGTTTCGCGTGTCGATGCGGAACAGATGGTCCTTTCTGCGCGTTTGAAGGCAGGATGGATCACGGAGGAAGAACTGGCATCGGCTCAGGAAAAAGAAGCCGAAGCTGAAGCCAGTGAAGAGGAAGCCGCTTCCTAAGAAGGGTGCTGGAATAGAAGAGCCGTATGGCTTCTTACGTCTGAGGCAATTCAAGCGTAAGCTGTGCGGCTCTCGCAATTGATCCCTGAAAAATGGCCGTCGTTCATCTGAATTGATCGGCCAGTTCGGGTTTCGAATGAAGTTCCGGCCATCTTACGGGTTGTGGTGGGGCTTTTGCTCTGGTACAGCGCCACGCATCAGGTCTGATGCGTTGGATATGGTCCAAAACTGGTGCTCGCGTAGCAATTTCGTCGCTCATGCAAGAGCGATGTAGCCGAGCCGGTCATGACATTGGTACAAGTTCGGAATGCGGCCCCGATATGGCCGCCCGATATCGCCGTTATGGCAAAACTGGAGTTCGCGTGGAGCAGGATATGAATGACAGAACCTGTATCGTCACGCGCGAAAGCGGTTCTGCCGATGATCTGATCCGTTTCGTGGCCGGTCCCGACGGTTCCGTGGTGCCGGACTTGAAAAGGAATCTGCCAGGCAGAGGATGCTGGGTCAAAGCCGAGCGTCGTCTGGTGGATGAAGCGGTCAAGCGCAAACTCTTTGCGCGGGCGCTGAAAGAAGGTGTGACGCCGCAGGCGGATCTTGGCGCGCTGGTGGACCAGTTGCTGACGAAATCTGCTCTCGGTAGCCTCGCTCTGGCTCGCAAGGCTGGCGCTGTGGTAACAGGCTCGACCAAGGTGGATCAGGCGATCCGTACCGGGGCTGCCGCCATGGTACTGCACGCTCAGGAAGCCGCAGCCGATGGCGTGCGCAAGCTCGATCAGGCCCGCCGCGCCGTGGTGCATCTTGATGGCCCCGAAATCCCGGCCTTCACCCTTTTTACAGGGGAAGAAATGGATTTGGCATTTGGGGGCGGAAATGTGATACATGCAGCCGTACTTGAAGGAAAGGCGGCGGCCGGGTTCGTAAAGCGGGCGCTTATGTTGCATCGCTATCGCGGTGAAAGCGCATCGAACCTGGATTAGAGCGCAACTGTGGAGGGGCTTGGCAGACCCTGGATCGGATTGCGCGTTGAAGCGGATGACTGGAGCTTTATCCAACATGACCAGGTCGCGTTGGATAATGCTCGAGTAGAGCGGCCGGAGCCGCGAAGGAAACGGAAACGTAATGAGCGATAAAACGAACGACGACAAGACGCTGAGCGTTAATACGAAGAAGACGCTGACCATGAAGCGGCCAGGCGTCGAGCAGAGCACCGTGCGCCAGAATTTCAGCCACGGCCGCACGAAGGCTGTCGTCGTTGAAACGAAGAAGCGCAAATTCTCGCGGCCTGACGAGAAGCCGGAAGTCGAGGTAGCGGCCCCACAGCCTGCAGCTCCGACACCAGCGGCTCCTGCGCCTGCGACCTCCACCCCGGCGGCACCAGCGGCTGCTGTATCGGCGCCCGCGCCAGCAGCTCCAGCGGCTGTTGCTTCCCAGGCAACTGCGCCAGCAGCACCAGCGCCCGCACCGCAACAGCCAAAGGCACCCGCACCGGCAGCTCCTGTAACAACACCAAAGCCGCATGTTGCGCAGCAGCAGCCGCGTAATCAGCAGCGCCCCGGCCAGCAGTCGCAGCGTCCACGCCAGTCTGATCGCTCCGGGATGGTGTTGAATACGCTGTCGCGCTCTGAAATGGATGCGCGTCGCCGGGCGCTTGAAGAAGCGCAGGTTCGTGATGCGGCTGATCGCGTTCGCGCTGCTGAAGAAGCAAAGCGCCGCGCAGAAGAAGATGCACGCCGTGCCAAGGAACGTGAAGAATCCGCTCGCCGCCAGGCAGAGGAAGAAGCACGTCTGAAGGCAGAAGCAGAGGCTAAGGCTCGCGCGGAAGCGGAAGCAAACAAGCGCATGCCGCAGTCGGAAGGTCGTTCGGAGCAGCGCGGCGATTCCCGTCCTGCACCGCAGGGCGGTCGCCCGCAGCATTCGGGTCGTCCTCCGCAGGGCGGTCGTCCCGGTCAGGGACAGCGTCCTGCATCGCCAGCGATTGCAGACGTTATTCCAACGGCAAACAAGCCTCTTCCACAGAGCCAGCAGCGCAAGCCTGGTTCTACGGGTGACGACGATGATCGTCGTGGTCCGTCGACGGCTCGTCGTGGCGTCCCGGCAAAGCCGGAAGTCCGCGCACCGAAAGTGGTTAAGACCGAAGATGATCGTCGTCGCGGCAAGCTGACCATCTCCAGCAATCTGGAAGACGAAGGCCGTTCGCGTTCGCTTTCGGCGATGCGTCGCCGTCAGGAAAAGTTCAAGCGTTCGCAGATGCAGGAAACACGCGAGAAAATTTCTCGCGAAGTGACTGTTCCTGAAACCATCACGCTTCAGGAACTCGCACAGCGTATGGCCGAGCGTTCTGTCGACATCATCAAGTACCTCATGAAACAGGGACAGATGATGAAGCCGGGCGATGTGATCGATGCCGATATGGCACAGCTCATTGCTGAAGAATTCGGCCACACCGTCAAGCGCGTTGCGGAATCGGACGTTGAAGAAGGTATCTTCGGTGTCGCCGATAACGAGGCCGCGCTGGTTTCCCGTCCTCCGGTCGTGACCATCATGGGTCACGTCGATCACGGCAAGACCTCGCTGCTCGACGCGATCCGTCACGCCAATGTGGTGTCAGGCGAAGCCGGCGGCATCACCCAGCATATCGGTGCTTATCAGGTCGAGCAGAACGGCCAGAAGATCACCTTCATCGATACGCCGGGCCACGCTGCCTTTACCGCAATGCGTGCCCGCGGTGCGCAGGCGACCGACATCGCCATTCTGGTGGTTGCCGCTGACGACAGCGTGATGCCGCAGACGATTGAATCCATCAACCATGCCAAGGCGGCTGGTGTTCCGATCATCGTGGCAATCAACAAGATCGACAAGCCTGCTGCCGATCCGCAGAAGGTTCGCACTGCCCTTCTGCAGCACGATGTCTTCGTGGAATCGATGGGCGGTGAAGTTCTCGACGTCGAAGTTTCGGCCAAGAACAAGATCAACCTCGACAAGTTGCTTGAAGCAGTCCTGTTGCAGGCAGAAATTCTTGATCTCAAGGCAGATCCGGCCCGTACCGCTGAAGGCGTTGTCATCGAAGCGCAGCTCGATCGTGGCCGTGGTTCGGTCGCAACCGTTCTGGTTCAGAAGGGTACATTGCATCCGGGCGATATTATCGCTGCCGGTAACGAATGGGGCCGTGTGCGCGCTCTGGTCAACGACCGTGGCGAACACGTCAAGGAAGCAGGACCTGCAATGCCGGTTGAAGTCCTTGGTCTCCAGGGCACTCCACAGGCAGGCGATCGCTTCGCAGTTGTTGCTAACGAAGCCAAAGCTCGTGAAATTGCTGATTATCGCCAGCGCCTTGCTCGCGATAAGGCGGTTGCCCGTCAGACTGGCCAGCGCGGCTCGCTTGAGCAGATGATGAGCCAGCTTCAGGTGAATGGCTTGAAGGAATTCCCGCTCGTCATCAAGGGTGACGTGCAGGGTTCGGTCGAAGCGATCATTACGGCTCTCGACAAGCTCGGCACCGACGAAGTGCGTGCACGCATCGTCCATTCGGGCGCCGGTGGTATCACGGAAAGCGACGTGTCACTGGCCGAAGCCTCCAATGCAGCAATCATCGGCTTCAACGTTCGTGCCAACAAGCAGGCACGCGATGCAGCCGACCAGCAGGGCACCGAAATCCGCTACTACAACATCATCTACGATCTGATCGAAGATGTTAAAGCAGCGATGTCGGGTCTTCTGTCGCCAGAACGCCGTGAAACCTTCATTGGTAATGCTGAGATTCTTGAAGTCTTCAACATCACCAAGGTTGGTAAGGTTGCCGGTTGCCGGGTTATCGACGGCAAGGTTGAACGTGGTGCAGGCGTCCGCCTCATCCGTGACAACGTGGTTATCCACGAAGGCAAGCTCAAGACGCTCAAGCGCTTCAAGGACGAAGTGCAAGAAGTGCCGATGGGCCAGGAATGCGGTATGGCGTTCGAAAACTACGACGACATTCGCGCAGGCGACACGATCGAAGCGTTCCGCGTCGAACATATTACGCGCACGCTCTAATGCCTATATGCTGGACCGTCCTGTCATGGGCGGTCCAGTTTTTCATTACCCGGTTCCGAGGGTCTGACTCCCGTCTGAACTGTGGTAAATTGCACCGTTCAGTTTTAGCCGTTTCTTCGGGCAGCCATTTGGGCTGGGTGCCGATTAATGGCTGTTTATCGAGGATATAGCTATGGCACGTTCTCCGGATCCAAAAGGCTCAGGTGGCCTTTCCCAACGCCAGCTTCGCGTGGGCGAGCAGGTGCGTCACGCATTGGCACAGGTGCTTCAGCGTGGAGAAATCCGCGACGATCTGATCAGCCGCACCGTGATTTCCGTCTCGGAAGTGCGTATGTCACCCGACCTCAAGATCGCAACTTGCTTCATCACCCCTCTTGGCGATGCCGATACGCAGGCCGTTATCAAGGCGCTGGCTGCGAATGCGAAATTCATTCGTGGTCGTATCGCTCCGAGCCTCAGCCAGATGAAGTACATGCCGGAATTCCGCTTCCGGGCAGATACCAGCTTTGACAATTTTTCCAAGATCGATGCACTGCTCCGCTCGCCGGAAGTCGCACGCGATCTTGGGCATGACGATGAAGAAGACCGGGAGGCAGACAAGGCTTCCCGCAATGGAGACGAATAAAGCATGGCAAGACGGGGCAAGAAAAAAGGCCGTCCGGTTTCCGGCTGGGTTATTTTTGACAAGCCGAAAGGTATGGGATCGACCGAAGCGGTCTCGAAGATCAAGTGGCTGTTCAACGCCGAAAAAGCCGGTCATGCCGGTACGCTTGATCCGCTTGCTTCCGGCATGTTGCCCATAGCGCTGGGTGAAGCCACCAAGACTGTGCCTTATGTCATGGACGGGACCAAGATCTATCGTTTTACGGTCAGTTGGGGTGAAGAACGTTCGACGGACGATCTGGAAGGCCAGCCGACCAAAACCTCTGACAAGCGCCCGTCAAGTGCAGATGTAGAGGCATTGCTGCCGAATTATACCGGCGTCATTTCGCAGGTGCCGCCGCAGTTTTCCGCCATCAAGATCGACGGCGAACGGGCCTATGATCTTGCTCGCGAAGGTGAGACCGTCGAGATCCCCTCCCGCGAAGTAGAGATCGACCGGCTGGAGATTGTAGGCATTCCGGATGCCGACCGCACCGAATTCGAGGTCGAATGCTCCAAGGGCACCTATGTGCGTTCTCTGGCCCGCGATATGGGCCGAGATCTTGGATGCTACGGCCATATTTCGGAACTGCGCCGCATCGAAGTGGCACCGTTCACGGAAGAGGATTCCGTCACCTTGGCAGAACTCGAACAGGCATGGCCGCCGCTTCCGCCGAAGGATGAGGACGGCAATATCGTGGAACCAGCACCGCGTCGCGACTTTTCGGCGATTGACGCGCTGGTCATCGACACAGGTGCGGCACTGGACTGCCTGCCGCAGATACCGCTTTCCGACGATCAGGCGCAACGCGTGCGTCTGGGCAATCCGGTCATCCTGCGTGGGCGCGACGCGCCTCTGGAAGCCGAGGAAGCCTGTGTCACGACACGCGGAAAATTGCTCGCCATCGGCTATATCGAGCATGGACAGTTCAAACCGAAGCGCGTTTTCACGGCGAGCTGACGTTTCGTCAGAAGATCGCGATGAGGCGGCCAATTGAATTGAGACTGGCATTCTTGCCAATTTTACACTATATGCCCCTCATCGATCATGCCTGAAAGCATGTCAGATCGTGTAAATGGCCCGCGCTGGACGACATCCCGGCCTGGGCGTCTCTTTTTCCTCTCATCAAGAAAGGGTGTACGATGTCGATTACTGCTGAGCGCAAGCAAGCACTTATCAAGGAATACGCCACCAAGGAAGGCGATACCGGTTCTCCTGAAGTACAGGTCGCCGTTCTTTCCGAGCGTATTGCCAACCTTACGGATCATTTCAAGGGCCACAAGAATGACAATCATTCGCGTCGCGGCCTTCTGAAGCTGGTTTCGCAGCGTCGTCGTCTTCTTGACTATGTCAAGGGCATCGACCAGGCACGTTACCAGGCGCTGATCGGCCGTCTCGGCCTGCGCCGCTAACGGTAAAATCGGGCGACGTCTTCAAACGTCGCCCGTTTGATTTATCGAGCATTTTGTCGTGCGGATAGCCGCTGACAGATCAAAATGCGACAATATCGGGCGAATGCCCGCTGGCATGAGACGGCGCACCCGGTGCATTCCGTCATGCCGATGAAGAGCCATACGGCTCATGACCTGGACCAGTCATGGGGCAGGATTGCAGGCAGTTCGTGTCAGGGAATATTCGGGAATGAATGTTCTGACACATAACGAACTTCCCGTTGTCTTGCCCGTGGCCTGTCTGCCAACCCAGGAGATGCCCTAGCGCTTTGCGCGGCGTCTCCATATGAGGACAAGATATGTTCAATACCCATAAAGTGGAAATCGAATGGGGCGGTCGTCCGCTTACGCTCGAAACCGGCAAGATCGCCCGTCAGGCTGACGGTGCAGTTCTGGCAACCTATGGCGAAACCGTCGTTCTGGCGACTGTCGTTTCTGCCAAGGAACCAAAGCCGGGTCAGGATTTCTTTCCGCTGACCGTAAACTATCAGGAAAAGACCTATGCCGCCGGCAAGATCCCTGGTGGTTTCTTCAAGCGTGAAGGCCGTCCGAGCGAAAACGAAACCCTCGTTTCGCGCCTGATCGACCGTCCGATCCGTCCGCTCTTCGTCGATGGCTACAAGAACGACACACAGGTTGTTCTGACCGTCATTCAGCATGACCTTGAGAACAATCCAGACGTTTTGTCGATGGTTGCAGCTTCTGCAGCGCTGACCATTTCCGGCGTTCCTTTCATGGGTCCGATCGGTGGCGCGCGCGTTGGCTACATCAACGGCGAATACGTTCTGAACCCGAATATCGACGAAATGCCGGAATCGAAGCTCGACCTGGTTGTTGCCGGTACGGCTGACGCTGTTCTGATGGTTGAATCAGAAGCACAGGAACTTTCCGAAGAAGTTATGCTCGGCGCTGTTGTTTTCGGTCAGAAGGGTTTCCAGCCCGTTATCGATGCGATCATCAAGCTCGCTGAAGTTGCTGCCAAGGAACCGCGTGACTTCCAGCCGGAAGATTTGTCGGACCTCGAAGCCAAGATGCTCGCAGTTGTCGAAAACGACCTGCGCGACGCCTACAAGATCACCGAAAAGCAGGCTCGTTACGTCGCTGTTGACGCTGCAAAGGCCAAGGCGAAGGCTCATTTCTTCCCAGAGGGCGTTGAAGAGCCTGAATTCTCGGCTGAAAAATTTGCAACTGTCTTCAAACACCTGCAGGCAAAGATTGTTCGCTGGAACATCCTCGACACCGGCAATCGTATCGATGGCCGCGATTTGTCGACCGTTCGCGCAATCGTTTCGGAAGTCGGCCTTCTGCCACGTACACACGGCTCGGCGCTGTTTACCCGCGGTGAGACGCAGGCAATCGCTGTTGCCACGCTCGGCACCGGCGAAGACGAACAGATGATCGATTCTCTGACCGGTACGTACAAAGAATCTTTCATGCTGCATTACAACTTCCCGCCATATTCGGTCGGTGAAACCGGTCGTATGGGTTCGCCAGGCCGTCGTGAAGTTGGTCATGGCAAGCTCGCATGGCGTGCAATCCATCCAATGCTGCCTGCTGCTGAACAGTTCCCTTACACGATCCGCGCTGTTTCCGAGATCACGGAATCGAATGGCTCTTCGTCGATGGCAACCGTTTGTGGCACGTCGCTGGCGCTGATGGATGCAGGCGTTCCAATTACCCGTCCGGTTGCTGGTATTGCTATGGGTCTGATCAAGGAAGGCGAGCGTTACGCTGTTCTTTCTGACATTCTCGGCGACGAAGATCACCTCGGCGATATGGATTTCAAGGTAGCCGGTACCGAAAGCGGTATCACTGCCCTTCAGATGGACATCAAGATCGACGGTATCACCGAAGAGATCATGAAGGTCGCGCTGGAGCAGGCCAAGGGTGGTCGCGTTCACATCCTCGGCGAAATGAGCAAGGCTCTTTCCACGTCGCGTGAAGAACTGGGCGAATTCGCTCCACGCATCGAAGTGATGAACATCCCAACCGACAAGATCCGTGATGTTATCGGTTCGGGCGGTAAGGTTATTCGCGAAATCGTCGAGAAGACCGGCGCGAAGATCAACATCGAAGACGACGGCACGGTCAAGATCGCTTCGTCGAACGGCAAGGAAATCGAAGCCGCCAAGAAGTGGATTCATTCGATCGTTGCCGAGCCGGAAGTCGGCGAAATCTACGAAGGCACGGTCGTCAAGACCGCTGACTTCGGCGCTTTCGTGAACTTCTTCGGTCCGCGTGACGGTCTGGTTCACATCTCGCAGCTCGCTTCTGACCGCGTTGCTAAGACTACCGATGTGGTCAAGGAAGGCCAGAAGGTCTGGGTCAAGCTCATGGGCTTCGACGAACGTGGCAAGGTTCGCCTGTCGATGAAGGTCGTCGATCAGGAAACCGGCAAGGAAGTTGTTGCTGAAAAGAAGGCAGAAGCAGACGCTGAATAAGCGTTGTACTCTGCAATCAATTGAGAAAGAGCGCGCCCCAAGTCTTTTTGGGGCGCGCTTTTTTTGTTGCGCGTAGAACAATTGATCGGCATGGGTGAAGCATGATGACACCGGCACAACAAACACTCTTTCTCCCCTTCGATCAGGGCATGCTGGATATGCCTGAAGTGGGACAATCCTTCCTCGCCTGCGGTCTTTCTGCTGATCGGCGTCTTGACGATGAATGGAAGCAGGCGCTGACCTTCCTGCAGCCCTGGCGCCCGGACTGGCTGGCGCTGGATAAGGAAGGCCTCAATGTCGTTCCCAGGTTGGGCTCCAGATTGGACGAGGAGCGGCGTTTTTCCGGCGGGCTGCTTCTGCTCGGAAAACATCGCGGACGCAATGAGGCGTGGTTTGCGGAGCTTCTGGCGCGTGTTGAGCCGGGCGGATGGATTGCAGTGTCTGGCGACAAGAAGCTCGGCATCGACAGTTTCCGCAAATGGGTCGGCAATATTGCCGAGATCAGCGACCGCATGTCGAAGAACCATGCCGTGGTCTTCTGGCTGAGAAGGCCCGCCGATCTCACCGATGACTTCATCACAGCTCTGAAACCGCTTGCGACCGATATTGACGACGTATTCCGGACCGAACCCGGTATGTTCTCGCACGGCGTGATCGATAAGGGTTCGGCGCTGCTCGTCCCACATATGGAAAAGATCGTTTTCGGCAACGTTGCCGATCTTGGTGCGGGCTGGGGTTATCTTGCTGCGCAATGTCTTAAGTTTGCGGATCGCATCAAATCCATCGATCTTTTCGAAGCTGATTATGAGGCACTGGAGGCCGCACGCGGCAATCTGGAGCGGTTAGGGGTATCGGTTCCCATTGGCTTCAACTGGTTCGATGTGACCAGTGAAAAAATGCCGGGTATTTATGACACCGTGATCATGAATCCACCGTTCCACGAGGGGCGGGTGACGGACGTATCGCTCGGTCAGGCATTTATAACTGCCGCTGCGTCGCGTCTGAAACCGGGTGGGCGTCTGCTGATGGTCGCGAACCGTCATTTGCCATATGAAACGACCCTCAAGGGTCTGTTCAAGAATGTGACGCTTCTTGAAGAGGCGAATGGCTTCAAAATCTACGATGCGAAGAAGTAAACAAAAAGGCCGCCTGGAAGGCGGCCTTTTTGTTCAAACGAGCGAAGCTTATTCGCCGCGTTCCGCGTCAGAGCTTTTCAACTCTTCGAGCGTCGGCATGGAGACGATATTGTAACCCGAATCCACATAATGGATTTCCCCGGTGACGCCGCTGGAAAGATCGGACAGCAGATAGACTGCCGATTTGCCCACATCGTCGATATCGACGGTGCGGCGCAGTGGCGAGTTACGACGCTGATAGCTGAAGATCGCGCGTGCATCGCCGATGCCAGCGCCTGCCAGCGTGCGCACCGGCCCTGCCGAAATGGCGTTGACGCGGATGCCCTGCGGACCGTAATCGGCGGCAAGATAACGAACCATGGCTTCAAGCGCAGCCTTGGCAACGCCCATGACGTTGTAGTTCGGGATGGTGCGTGTGGAGCCACCATAGGTCAGCGTCAGGATCGAACCGCCGTCCTTCATGAGCTTTTCGGCGCGCTGTGCCATTTCCGTGAAGGAGTAGGCGGAAATCACCATGGTGCGGCTGAAATTTTCGCGCGTGGTGACGTCTGCGTAGCGACCCTTCAGTTCAGTCTTGTCGGAAAAGCCGATGGCGTGAACGATGAAATCGAGCTTGCCCCACTTCTTTTCGATTTCGGCAAAGACCGCATCGACCGAATCGATATTTTCAACATCGCAAGGCAGTACGAAATCAGAGCCGACCTGTTCAGCAAGCGGCTTTACGCGCTTGCCGAGTGCATCGCCCTGATAGGTAAAGGCCAGTTCGGCGCCCTGTGCTGCGAGTTGTTTTGAAATTCCCCAAGCGAGTGAATGATTATTCGCGACCCCCATGATGAGGCCGCGTTTGCCTTTCATCAAACCTTCCATATTTCCCTCTCCCTCAGCCCTGGTAGCGCTGGAAAACCAGCGTCGCATTGGTGCCGCCAAATCCGAAGGAGTTGGAGAGCACGGTGTTGAGCTGAGCGTTGTCAATGCGCTTGCGAACGATAGGCATGTCCGCGAAGGCAGGGTCCAGTTCTTCGATATGTGCGCTTTCGCAAATGAAATTGTTGTGCATCATCAAAAGCGAATAGATCGCTTCCTGCACGCCGGTTGCACCCAGCGAGTGGCCGGTCAGCGATTTCGTCGCAGCGATCGGCGGGCAGGCATCGCCCGAGCCGAAGACCTGGCGGATCGCTTCGATTTCCGGCGCATCACCCGCAGGCGTCGAGGTCGCGTGCGGGTTGATGTAGTCGATCTTGCCCTTGACGGTCGAAAGCGCCATTTTCATGCAGCGGATCGCGCCTTCACCAGACGGAGCCACCATGTCGTACCCATCGGAGGTTGCGCCATAGCCGACGATTTCACCGTAAATCTTGGCGCCGCGGGCCAGTGCGGTTTCGAGGTCTTCCAGCACCAGGACACCGGCGCCGCCCGCGATCACGAAGCCGTCGCGATTCTTGTCATAGGCGCGCGATGCCGTGGACGGCGTGTCGTTATACTTGCTCGACATGGCGCCCATGGCGTCGAACAGAACCGAAAGCGTCCAGTCGAGATCTTCGCAGCCGCCTGCGAACATGCGGTCCTGCTTGCCATACTGGATCATTTCGAACGCGTTGCCGATGCAATGGTTGGACGTCGCACAGGCCGAGGAGATCGAATAGTTGATGCCCTTGATCTTGAAGAAGGTTGCCAGAGTCGCGGAAGCCGTCGAGCTCATGGCTTTTGGCACGGCAAACGGGCCGACGCGCTTCGGGCCTTTTTCACGGGTGATGTCGGCAGAATCGACAATGGTGCGGGTAGAAGGACCGCCGGAGCCCATGATGATGCCGGTGCGGTCGTTGGAGACTTCCTCTTCGGAAAGCCCCGCATCCGCGATAGCCTGATCCATCGCAATATGGTTCCAGGCCGTGCCACGGCCATGGAAGCGCATCGCGCGACGATCAACCAGTGCTTCGACGTCGATATTCGGAGCGCCGTGCACCTGACAACGAAAGCCAAGCTCGGCATATTCCTCAGCGCGGGAGATGCCGGACTTTGCTTCACGCAGTGAAGCCGTGACCTCTTCGGTGTTGTTACCAATCGAGGATACGATCCCCATACCCGTTACGACCACACGCCGCATCGCGTTCTCCTTTACACCTGATCCGTGAGCGACGTGTCCGTCATGCGGACTGCCGCCTCTTCGCGGTTACATAGGTGCGATCTTCGCATGTTTTGAGCGCGGCCGCATGAAAACTGTTCACTTTTTTGCAGTCGCGCTCGTGGATGATGATGATTGAGGTGCCTTACTGGCCCTCGCTGTCCTTCGACAGGCCGACGCGCAGGTCAGACGCCCGGTAGATCGTTTCGCCATCGGCTTTCAACCAGCCGTCAGCCGTGCCGAGCACGAGGCGACCGCGCATGACGCGCTTGAAGTCGATGCCGTATTCGAGAAGCTTGGTATGCGGACGCACCATGCCCTTGAACTTGACTTCACCGGTGGACAGAGCCATGCCGCGGCCCGGCTCGCCGAGCCAGCCGAGGAAGAAACCGGTCAACTGCCACATGCCGTCGAGGCCGAGGCAGCCCGGCATGATCGGATTGCCCATGAAATGGCACGGGAAATACCAGTCGTCGGGACGCACGTCATACTCGGCGCGGATATATCCCTTGTCGAACTCGCCGCCGGTTTCGGAAATATCGGTGATGCGATGGACCATCAGCATCGGAGGCAGGGGAAGCTGAGCATTGCCGGGGCCGAACATCTCGCCGCGTGCGCAGGCCAGGAGTTCTTCATACCCGTAGCTTGATTTCTGTTCTGCCATTACGCCTCCCTTGAGGTTCATTCTGTATCGACCGGCAATCCGGCCCGGTTGTAGGTTTCACCGGAACATCCCTACCACAGACTGTTTCCGGCAGTAAAATCATGCAATGGGTTTATTCGGGGGTTTATCCGAAAAAGCGGGCAATTCCCAAAGCTATTGATAGTTATTTCGCAACGGCATATATCAATGTCAGTATGCAATGGGCAACAGCCCGTTTGACGATTGATGATTTTGCTACAAGCTTGTGACGGAACCAACGGTGAATATGCAAACTTCACATACCCACTCGACGGTCTCGATGGAAGAGCGGCTCCGCCATGCGGGCTTGCGCCCGACGCGTCAGCGCGTTGCGCTTGCGAGCCTGATCTTTGCCCGGGGCGATCGCCATCTGGCTGCCGAAGACCTTCACGAAGAGGCCGTGATGGCCGACGTGCCGGTGTCTCTGGCGACAGTTTACAACACGCTGCACCAGTTCACGGAAGCCGGTATGCTGCGTATTATCGCGGTTGAGGGCTCGAAAACTTATTTCGATACCAATATCTCGGATCACCAGCATTTCTTCCTCGAAGGCGAAAATGTCGTGTTCGATATTCCGCATGGCGAGCGTGGGCAGCCGACGGTTGCCAACATGCCGGAAGCACCGCAGGGCATGGAAATCGTCAATGTGGATATTATCGTTCGCCTGCGCCGCAAGAGCCAGTAACGGACGACACGCACACCGGATTTAAAAGAAAGCGGCTACAGCCGCTTTTTTTGTTGCGTATTGGATTGCGTGAGGCTGAAAAGGGAGAAAGTTTTCCGGTCCAGGCTGAATCGCCTCCCAAGTTTCAGCCTGGCACATTCCAAGGAGATATCATGCGTAAGCTATTCATCGCTGCGACCGTTCTCGCCATTTTTACCGCCGGCAGCGCCTTTGCAAAAACAGTCCGGGTCGCAGTTACCCCGGGACCGCACGCCCAGATCATGGAAAAGGTGAAGGAAGTCGCTGAAAAGAACGGTCTTGAAATCGATATTCAGGAATTTTCCGACTATGTCATCCCGAACATGGCGCTCGCGGATGGCGCGCTGGAAGCCAACTCTTTCCAGCACAAGCCGTATCTCGACAATCAGGTCGCCGATCGCGGCTTCGACATTGTGAGCGTTGCCGAGACCGTCAATTTTCCGATGGGAATGTATTCGAAGAAGCTGAAAAATATCTCCGAGCTGGCCGAAGGCGCGACGATTGCGATCCCCAATGATCCGACCAATGGCGGTCGTGCTCTGCTCGTTCTTGCTGAAAACGGCATCATCAAGCTCGATCCTGCCAAGGGATTGAAGGTCAGCGCCCTCGACATCATCGAGAATGCGAAGAACCTCAAATTCGTTGAACTCGATGCGGCACAGCTTCCGCGTTCGATGGAGGATGTCGATGCTGCTGTCATCAACACCAATTATGCCATGGAAGCTGGCCTGAACCCGGCAACCGATCCGCTGGTGCGGGAAGGCGAGAAAGCGCCTTACGTCAATATTCTCGTCGTTCGCACCGCCGACAAGGATGCCGATTGGGTGAAAACCCTGATCTCCTCCTATCACAGCGATGAAGTGAAGGACTTCATCGCCACGACGTTCAAGGGATCGGTGATCCCTGCCTGGTAAAATAACTACAGGCTCCGGATTTATCGTACAGGCCGGAGCCTTTCTGTTTATCAGTCAAACACTTCGCCCGGGTAAACGCCCCAGAGATCCGATTGCTTTATCCAGCCGCGGACGCCACCCATATCCAACCGGCACCATTGGCCTGTGCACTCACGCACCGTGCCGACTACGCCCGGCTCAATCTCTGCGGCAAGTCCCGATGTGTCGCTGGCGTCGCGACGCATATTGATCATCGCCCCCTGATTGTTCTTGAGCCAGGGTGCTGTGATGGCGGTCCGCTTGCCGGAAAGAAGCGACTGATAGACCCAGCCTTCCGTACCGTCCGCATCGCGGATACGGCGCCAGTTGTCATATTCCTGGATGATCTCGACCGGCAGTCCTGCCTTCATGAAGAGCCATGAAACCGCATAATCGCGCCCCGGGCCGATACGCAGATTGACGCGAGCAGGTTTAAGGCTGACGAAACGCGGCACGGGAAGCCCGCTTGCGCCGACAGTGGTGCCTGCGGGCTCTGCGGCCTGTGCGCCATGCCTGTTCGAGGCGCCAAGCGGTGCCAGAATGAGAAAAAATGCCAGAAAGCCAAGCGTGGCTATCAAAAAGCGTTGCGAAAGTACTCTGTACAAACTGCGACCTCTCGCCGTCCTGTCACGACAGAACGGTAGTAGCTTCGGCAGTTTAAGGGGGCTGCGAGGCGACGTTGCCGTCCTGTTTCCAGGTCGTTCATCCATCTGTGTGCAACAGATCGAAATGCGACCTAATTGTTTGATTTTAAATGTATCTCTTCAGAAAAACATCGTTGATTTTCCAAGAGGCATCTGAAGATTCCGGTTTTTCTTTGTCTTTGTGGCTTCGCCTTGATAGAGATGTTCAGCCGAAGCAATATCCCATATTGCACCGCCTTGGTTAAGGAGGTCTCAACATGAGGCTTCGGTTAACGCATTTCCCGGAAAAGTGGGAGTCGGTTTTCCGCTGGGAATGTGCAGGAAATTTCTTGGAGCGCAACCGATCAGTTGGTTACAATACGGGCTGTTCCAGGGGCTTTGCTCAACGATGGGGTGGAGATGTCGAACAAGAAGAAACCGCTGGTCGTTCTGACGCGAAAATTGCCGGACCCAGTGGAAACCCGGATGCGGGAACTGTTTGATGCGCGTCTGAACATAGACGACCACCGCATGAATCAGCCGGAAATCATTGCTGCGATGAAGGAGGCGGACGTTCTGGTGCCTTGCATCACCGACGTTATCGATGCTGCGGCCATTGAACAGGCCGGCCCCAATCTCAAGCTGATCGCGAATTTCGGCAATGGCGTAGACAACATCGATGTCGCCGCCGCTGCAAAGCGTGGCATCACCGTCACCAATACGCCGAATGTCCTCACCGAGGATACTGCCGACATGACCCTGGCGCTGCTGCTATCGGTGCCAAGACGTCTGGTGGAAGGCGCTACTGTGCTCAATGAGCGCCATGGACAATGGCCGGGTTGGTCGCCGACCTGGATGCTCGGACGGCGCATCTGGGGCAAACGCCTCGGCATTGTCGGCATGGGACGTATCGGTACAGCCGTTGCCCGCCGCGCCAAGGCTTTCGGGCTTTCCATTCACTATCACAACCGCAAGCGCGTCAACCCACAGGTCGAGGAAGAGCTGGAAGCGACCTACTGGGATAGCCTCGACCAGATGCTGGCCCGGATGGATATCATCTCGGTCAATTGCCCATCTACACCTGCCACATTCCATCTGTTGTCTGCGCGCCGCATCGCGCTGATGCAGCCGACCGCCTATATGGTCAACACGGCGCGCGGCCAGATCATCGACGAGAATGCGCTGATAGAGTTGATTGAGCAGGGCAAGCTTGCCGGAGCAGGGTTGGACGTGTTCGAGAACGAACCGGCGGTTAATCCTCGCTTGCTGGCGCTTGCCGAAAAAGGCAAGGTTGTCCTGCTGCCGCACATGGGATCGGCGACCATGGAAGGCCGCATCGATATGGGCGACAAGGTCATCATCAATATCAAGGCATTTGTCGACGGGCATCGCCCGCCCGACCGCGTATTGCCAAACAGGGTTTAACTTTTTCGGCTTGCGGTCTTCGTTTTCTCGGCGTTCTTGCCGTCGATGAAACGCAGGACCGTATGCGCATAAAGGCGCGGATTCTCGACAGGAACGCCGTGCCCGGCATCGGGCAGAATGATCAATTCCGCGCCCGGAATCTGGCTGGCAATGAATTCCGTATGTTCGCGCGTGATGGCAGTGTCTCGGTCGCCGATGACAATCGCGGTGCGCACATGGATATCCGAGAGGTCCTCACCGGTATAGTTCGGCTCATTTGCCCAGAGTGCATGGATTTCCTTGTCGATGCTCTCATAGTGGCGCATTTCCGGTATCAGCTTTCCTTCGGCGCGAGCCTCGACATAACCGGTATTGCCTTCGGGTGTGACATTGGCCGCCTGCGCGAACAGGCTTTTCAGCCGTTCCGGATAACGCATGGCGATATCGAGGCCGATAATGCCGCCATCGCTCCAGCCGACAAGATCGACCTTGTCGATATGGAGAAAATCGAGCAGCGCCACATAATCATCGGCCATCAATCCATAGGTGATCGGATCTTCGGTGCGGGTGGAGCGTCCCTGTCCGCGACTATCGGCAACGATCACTGTGTGATGACGTGCAAGGATAGGAAGCTGCGCATCCCACACATGCTGGTCCGACAAGCCGCCGGGAATAAGCAGGATCGGCGATCCCTTGCCGACGATCCGGTAATACATCTGGATGCCGTTGACTTCGGCAAAGGCGGCAGGGGACGCGGGAATGGTCATGCGCGCAATTCTCTCAGTCGAAACGGGGGAGGGAAAAGACAAAGCAAAGCCGATCAGCAAGGTGGCTATCGTTAATGTCGTCTTTCCCTTCATGGATCCCCGGTCTCATTTTCAGGGTCTGCGGATAAGCGTCGGCAGATCATAGAGATAGGCAATTCGCTTGATTGCATCCTGAAGCGGTTCCAGTGTGACCGTCATCGTATGACCGCTCGCATGGATCAGCATGTCGGGGGAGGCGCAGATGGCGACATGGCCCTTCCAGAAGACGAGATCACCGCGCTTCAGGTTCGAATAGGACGCATCGGGTTCGACGATTTCGCCAAGCGTATTCTGCTGCATGTCCGAATCGCGCAGAACCTCGCGGCCTGCCACCCACATGGAAAGTTGCACGAGGCCGGAGCAATCGATGCCGAAGCCCGACGTGCCGCCCCACAGATAAGGCGTGTGAAGAAGGGTTTCTGCGACGGACACATAGTCCGCGGCATGTTCACTGACTGGCGCAAGGTGGCTGGCGATCAGCGCCTCGCCGCTTTCCAGAAGTGCGTATTTCGTGCCCCGCGTTTCTGCCGCGCCAACGATACGCACGCGTGAACCGAGCGATAGCGCCTTGGTATGGGGAAAGCGAAGATCAGCGCCGGGATAAACGAAGGTGCGTGGCACGATGACCAGATGTGTTTCGATTCCAGCGGGCTGTTCCAGCGCCGCAGAGGAGACGTAACCCGTATAGCCGTCGCGTTCTGCCTGCACCCACGACCAACCGTCCATCTCCTCGAAGACGCGGACGTGATCGCCAAAGATCATCTGTGTCTGCGGTCCGCTATCCATACGCGGTTCGGAGCGCAGATCGACAACGGACGCAGAAACCTGCATCGGTGTTCCGGCGGTGAAACGCGCCGCTTCCACCTGACCGGTCAGCCGTTCATCGGCGAGATCGGGGCGATAGGCGTTGAGGCGGCGGTCGAGCATGGTCAAAGTGGTAACTCCCTGGCTTTGGCGATCACCAGATCACCCAGTCTTTCAACATAAAGTGCACCGGCGACAGTCCTCTTCATTAGCACATTTCGCCGGTCTTTTTCATCACGATGCCGGGAGACGAGCTCAAGCGCGCCCATCGTGTCGAGCGCGCGGGTAATCACCGGCTTGGTGACGTTCAGTTTTGCTGCAAGTCCCCGCACAGTATGCGGCGGGGGCTCCAGATAGATGGTCAGGAGAATGGCTGCCTGTCGCGTCGTGAGATCGGGCATCTCGTCACGCACCTGTTCCAGCGACAGGGTTCTCAGCAATGTCAGCGCCTGCAACGGCTTCAGCTCAATTGGCATCCGGTTCCACCAAAACGGGGATTGTTTCGGAACCGTTTTATTCAATCCGCTTTCGGCGTTTCAGGCAAGCGAATTCATCGCGCGGGGTATCGTTCCTTCAAAAGCTGGTAAAGTGCGCGAATGGCTTGCGCCTCTCCGCCGACTGGCGAGGCGGGTTTTTCGACCGGCACCCAGCCGAAAATGTCGAAATGCACCCATGCTCGAGCCTTTTCGACAAATTTATCGAGGAAGAGAGCTGCCGTCACCGATCCGGCAAAGCCATCGGTGGTGACATTGTTGATGTCGGCGATCCGCGAGGACAGCTTTTGCGCATAGGGCTTCCAGAGCGGCATCCGCCATAGCGGGTCTGCCGTCACATCCGCGCTTTGCGCAATCGAAGCGGCAAGTCCGTCATCATGCGTATAGAATGGCGGCAGGTCGGGGCCAAGCGCAACACGCGCAGCCCCCGTCAGCGTTGCCATGTCGATCAGGAGTGCAGGCTCTTCTTCATCGGCGAGCGCAAGCGCGTCGGCAAGAACCAGACGGCCTTCCGCATCGGTATTGCCGATTTCGACGGTCAGCCCCTTGCGGCTTTGCAGCACGTCACTCGGACGGAAGGCATTTCCGGCAATCGAATTCTCCACTGCCGGGATCAACACGCGCAGCCGCACCGGCAATTGCGCATCCATGATCATGGAGGCGAGGCCCAGCACATTGGCAGCTCCGCCCATGTCCTTCTTCATCAGAAGCATGCCGCTTGCCGGTTTGATGTCGAGACCGCCGGTATCGAAGCAGACACCCTTGCCGACCAGCGTGATTTTCGGATCGCTTGCCTTGCCCCAACTAAGATCGATCAGGCGTGGCGCAATAGCACCAGCTCGACCGACCGCATGGATCATCGGAAAATTCTTCTCCAGAAGCGCATCGCCTTCGGTGACGGCAATGTCGGCCTTGTATCTCTTCGCCAGTTCGCGAGCGGCATTTTCGAGAGCATCCGGCCCCATATCGTTGGTCGGTGTGTTGATGAGATCGCGCACCAGTTTGACCGCATCGGCAATGCGGCTGATTTCGGCCTCATCCACGCCATCCGGCAAGGCAAGGCGGATAACCTTGCCGTTTGCCTTGCGATAGCGCGTAAAACTATAGCCCCCCATCAAGAAGCCCAGAACTGCAAGCGCCGCGTCATCGATCGCACCGTCAAGATGCCAGTCTCCGTCCGGAAGACCGCGCGCAAGCTTTCCGGCCAGAAGTTGTGACTGACTGCCCTTTTCCTCATCCCCTGTTCCAAAAAGTGCACCCGACACCGATCCACCAGCACCGGGAACGACGAGGACACGACCAGCTTCGCCGTCAAAGCCATTGGCCTTGGCCCATGCAATTGCATCGGCGGGAAGGCTGGAGGCTTCCAATCCGCCTTTCGGCGTAAACCAGATCGGGCGGCTTTGTTCGGATTTTCGGGAAAGAAGTTCGACAGACATGATGCTCTTTCTGACCAGTAAGCGATGTCCGGCAAAAGCGCTGGGGTTTTGTCGGAAGTTTATAAAAACAAACAGATAGCGCATCCCGAAAAGTGTGAAACGGTTTTCGGATAAGATGCGCGCTAAAACAGACAGATAGCGCGATTATTGCCGTGCGGAAACAGAAACCGCAATCGCTTTATTAACCAATCATTAGGGTTAACAGATTATTGATTTAACAGGAATTGGGCTTGAGGGTGACTAAAGCATGTTGGATGCGCGACACGCTTTAGCAGGAGAGGCGGGATGCTGAACATCGTTCGAAAAGACGCTATCGCACCACGTCTCGGCTTCGTCTGCATTCTTTCGGTACTTATACTTTCCGGCTGCACATCGGTTGACCGGACCACGACCGGTTCAGTGCGGCGCGCGGCAACCGTCGCCACTTTCGATCACATGAACGACGCCCAGCTTGCAGCCATGGCCGGGCGGCTCGGCGCGCAATATGAACGCAATCCGAAGGATCGGCAGACAGCGCTCAACTATGCCAACGTGCTGGCTCGCCTTGGCCGCAACGATCAGGCGCTGGCTGTGATGCGGGCGCTCGCTATCGTCCATCCGAAGGATCAGACCGTTCTTGCGGCTTATGGCAAGGCGCTTGCAGGCGCTGGCCAGTTCGACGGCGCGCTTGATGCCGTTCGCCGTGCACAGAACCCGGCCTATCCCGATTGGAAACTGGTTTCTGCAGAAGGTGCCATTCTCGACCAGATGGGCCGGAAGGAAGAAGCGCGCGCGACTTATCAGAAGGCGTTGCAGCTTCAGCCGAATGAACCGTCCATCATCTCCAATATGGGGATGTCTTATCTTCTGGCCGGTGATGCGCGAACGGCGGAAACCTATTTCAAGCAGGCTGCAGCCGCGCCCGGTGCGGACAGTCGTGTGCGTCAGAACCTAGCCCTTTCAGTCGGCCTGCAGGGGCGTTTTCAGGAAGCCGAAGCGATTGCCGCGCGCGAGATTTCTCCGCAGCAGGCCAAGGCCAATACGGATTATCTCCGCTCCATGCTGGCGCAGCAGAATTCCTGGAACATGCTCAAGGACAAGCCGAAGGGCTGATTTCTTCGATCAGATCGCGCTTAGTTGCCGCCGAACAATCCGCCCTGCGCCGAAATCTGGATGAAGGCCGGGCCGAGGATAACGATAAAGAGCACGGGCAGGAAGAACACGATCATCGGCACGGTGAGTTTCGGCGGCAAGGCCGCAGCCTTCTTTTCGGCTTCCAGCAAGCGCAGATCGCGGCTTTCCTGAGAAAGCGTGCGCAGCGCCTGTGCGACCGGTGTGCCGTAACGCTCCGCTTGAATAAGCGCCTGCGTTACGGATTTCACCGGCTCCAGACCCGTGCGATTGGCGAGATTGTCATAAGCCTGGCGGCGTTCCGGCAGGAATGAAAGCTCGGCATTGGTCAGCATCAATTCTTCGGCAAGCTCCACGGACTGAATGCCGATTTCATCGGCCACCCGGCGAAACGCAGCTTCCGTGGACATGCCTGATTCGACGCAGATCAACATCAGATCGAGCGCATCCGGCCATGCGCGGCGGATGGATTGCTTGCGCTTGGTCGCCCTGTTCGAAACATAGAGATTGGGTGCATAGAAGCCGGCATAGCCTGCGAAAATGCAGACAAGCAGGCGAACGAAGAAGGTTTGATCGGCAAGGACACCGAGCACGAAAATGTAGATGGCGGCGACTATCATCGTGCCGAAAGGCAGCACAAAGCGCAGGAACAGAAAGATGTTGAGCGGGTTCTGCCCCCGGAAGCCTGCCTGCCTGAGCGAAGCAATCGTCTTTTCATCGGCAAGCGCACGCTTGAGGTCAAGTTTTTCGACGAATTCGCGGATGCCCTGCTTTTGCTGATGGCGCAGGCTGTTGCGACGGTCGCTTTCCGCAGCAAGGCGGGCACGCTCACGCGAGCGAATGGCTTCACGTTCGGTAGCAACCGATTTCATCCGCGACTTGAGCGCACTGCCGCTCAGAACCGGCATGAGGATCGTCACCACGGTTGCAAAAACCGCAATGGTAATCAAAGCGCCGATTAGAAACTGCGGGTCGGTCAGTTTTTGTGTGAGGAGAGAAAACATGTCCGGTGCCTCACATATCGAAGTTGATCATGTTCTTCATAATGAAGATGCCGGTCAGCATCAAAACGGCTGCAATGCCCAGAAGCATATGGCCGGTCGAAGAGGTGAAGAGCAGCGTCATGTATTGCGGGCTGGTCAGGTAGACGAGAAACGTAACGATGAAGGGCAGGGTGCCGATGATCGCGGCAGAAGCCTTGGCTTCCATGGATAGCGCGTTGACCTTGGCTTTCATCTTCTTTCGATCGCGCAAAACCTTCGAAAGGTTGTTGAGCGCTTCGGAAAGATTACCACCTGCCTGGGATTGAATCTGGATGACGATGGCGAAGAAGTTGGTTTCCGGGCACGGCATGGAATCAGGCATTTTACCAACCGCTTCGGGGATCGAAAGTCCGATCTGCTGTGCTTCGACAACCTTCTTGAACTCGCCTTTGACCGGCTCCACCGCCTCGCTCGCAATGAGCCTCAGACCGTCATTAAGCGGAAGCCCGGCGCGGGTTGCGCGTACGATGACATCAAGTGCGTTGGGAAATTCTTCGAGGAACTTCTTCAGCCGTCGCTTGCGTTTCTGCAGCACGAACCAGCGCGGCAGGCCGAAGAAACCGGCAATGGCGATGCCCGGCAGGAAAAGCAGCGGCGCGCCAAAGATCAGCGCGATGAATGTTGTGAGAAACGCGGCCACACCGGAATAGGTGTAGAATTTCTGCAAGGTCAGATTTAAGCCCGCCTGTGCCAGAAGAATGCGCAGCGGCGGATATTTCTGGTTCTTCTCGCGTTGCTTCTGCCGCGCTTCCAGATCCTTGATGTTGTCCTGCAACTGTCTGCGGCGCTTCAATATGTCGGCGTTTCTGTCGCGCTCGCTGCGTGTTATCGCCCGTTCGGAACCGCTGTTGCGCACGGTTTCGAAGCGCCGTGCCGCGTGATCCTTCTTGCCGAGCTTTTCATAGAAAAGCGCATAGAACAAAGCCGCGCAGGCGATGACGGCAAGTACGATGAACATCAAAATGCTGGCGCCGGAACCGGTCATGCATTTGTCCTTTCCATGCTGTCGAGCACGGAAGCAAGGCGGCTGTCCTCATTGTAATAGCGGGCGCGTTCCCAGAAGGCAGGACGTCCGATGCCGGTCGAGCTATGACTGCCGAGAATGCGGCCGGAAGCGTCTTCACCCTTGATATCGTACAGAACCAGATCCTGGGTGATGATGACGTCGCCTTCCAGTCCCACCACTTCGGTAATGTGCGTGATACGGCGTGTGCCGTCGCGCAGGCGTGCGGCCTGAATAATGATATCGACCGAGCCGACGATGATCTCACGCACGGTTTTTTGCGGCAGCACATAGCCGCCCATGGCGATCATGGCTTCCATACGATTGAGGCATTCACGCGGGCTGTTGGAATGGATTGTCCCCATTGAACCGTCATGGCCTGTGTTCATGGCCTGCAAGAGGTCGAAAACCTCGGGGCCGCGCACTTCGCCGACGATGATGCGTTCGGGACGCATGCGCAGGCAGTTCTTCACCAGATCGCGCATGGTGACTTCGCCTTCGCCTTCCAGATTGGGCGGGCGGGTTTCCAGACGCACCACATGCGGCTGCTGCAATTGCAGTTCAGCCGAGTCTTCGCAGGTGATGATGCGTTCGTGCGTGTCGATATAGCGGGTCAGGCAGTTGAGAAGCGTCGTCTTGCCTGAACCGGTGCCGCCCGAAATAATCACATTGCAGCGCACACGGCTGATGATCTGCAGCAGCTCCGCTCCGGCATTCGATATAGCGCCGAATCGCACCAACTGGTCGAGCGTCAGTTTATCCTTGCGGAATTTACGGATGGTCAGGGTTGGGCCATCGAGCGACAACGGCGGCGCGATAACGTTGACGCGAGAGCCGTCTGGCAGACGGGCATCGCAGATTGGGCTCGATTCGTCGACGCGGCGCCCGACCTGACTCACGATACGCTGGCAGATGTTCAGAAGCTGTTGGTTATCACGGAAACGGATACCTGTTTCCTGCAGCAGGCCGTCCACTTCGATATAGGTCCGGCGCGAACCGTTGACCATGATGTCGGCAATGTCGTCGCGGGAAAGAAGCGGTTCCAGCGGGCCGTAGCCCAGAACGTCGTTGCAGATATCATCGAGCAGTTCCTCCTGCTCGGCAATCGACATGACGAAGTTCTTGATGGCGATGATGTCGTTGACGATATCGCGGATTTCCTCACGCGCGGCGTCCGGCGCCATGCGGGAAAGCTGCGACAGGTCGATTGTGTCGATCAGTGCCGAGAAGACCTGCGATTTGGTGTCGTAGTAACTTTCGGTCTTTTCGCGGCCCTGTGTACCTGGCTGGGCGGGAGATCGGGCCTGTGTCGTCGGGACGGCGGCCTGCATACGGGATGGTTGGACTGCCGGCTGGGCCGGAGCGGATATTGCAGCCGAAATGGCAGGTTTCGGCGCAGCCGGTCGCATTCCGCTTTCCGGCTTGTTTCCCGTATCGTTGCCTCTTCTGCCGAACATGATTTCCTGCCGTTACTTGGTCTTGCGTGCAAACTTGCCGAGAAGGCTCGAAATGCCGGTCTTCTTGCGGGGCTGCACATCGGCCCTGCCGGTCACAACATGCGCAATATGGCTGATGGCTCCCGCAACCGGGCTTTCTGGATTGGTTTCGGCGATCATCCGGCCATTGTTGGCTGCGTTGCCGAAAAGTTGCGGGTCGAAGTCGATGGTTGCGATGGGATCGATGCCGAGCGGCTCGGAAAAATCGGCGAGCGCGATTTCCGGTCGTTTGGGCATACCCATCTGATTCAGGACGAGATGCGGCTTCACATCGTTCGGGCGCAGTTGTGCCAGTGTGTCGAGAAGGTTCTTCGTGTTGCGCAGATTGGCGAGATCGGGCGTGGCGACAATCACCACTTCGTCGGCACGCATCAATGTGGTACGGGTCCAGCCGCTCCAGCCATGTGCCACGTCCAGCACGATCAGCGGAGAATTGCGCTGTGCAACATCGATCAGCTCGGCAAAGGCGTCCTCGCCGAAATCGAACGTGCGCTCCAGGCTGGAAGGGGCAGCGAGGATCGACAGATGGTCGCCATACTGAACAAGCAGCCGGTCGAGATAAACCTCGTCAATCCGTTCCGGCGAGAAGACGGCGTCGGCGATGCCGAGCGTCGGGTCCTGATCGAAATTGATATTCGCCGTGCCGAAAGGCAGATCCATATCTGCAAGCACGACGTCGTGCCGGAACAGATCCGAAATCGACCAGGCGACATTGTGTGCGATGGTCGAAGCGCCGACACCGCCTTTTGCGCCGATAAAAGCGATGGAACGCCCCAGCGGCTCCGCGCCGGGATCGAGAAAGATCGAGGAAACGATGGCCAGAATGTCTGCGAGCGCGACCGGCGCCACGATATATTCCGAAACGCCCCGGCGCAGCAGTTCGCGATAAAGCCAGACCTCGTTGGAATGGCCGATGACCATGACTTTCGATCCGGGATCACATACCTCCGACAATTGCTGCAGTTCTTCAAGCAGCACATTAGGCTCGGAGGACGATTCGACGATGATCAGATTGGGCGTGGAGGCGGTCTGATAAAACTCGATTGCAGCCGCAACACCACCCATCATAACCTTGAGATGCGTCTTTGCCATGCGCCGGTCACCGCCTGCGCGCTCAATCGGGATGGCAACGCTTTCGTTGACGCAAAACGCTTGGATCGAAATGCGCGGAATGGGGCGCACATTTTCAAGCATGATCGGCGCGCGGCCCGTCTCGATGCCCTGTTCTTCTTCCGCCGGTTCGAACGCGAAGTTGCTCATGGCGCCCTCTTAATAATTGGCCTGTTCACTGCGAGGTTCGCGCCAGTTTCTCGTTTGTGCCGGCGACATTTTCACATAGCCCTGATCGCCATTGAGACGTTCCGTCGTGCGATCCGAATCGATGGGCGACATAGCCCGCGGCCCAAGAAGATCGGCCGGATTGGCAACCTGTGCGGCAAGATTATTCTGCGAGGCGCAGCCGAAATTGGCGTAGTGCTTGTTTTCAGGTGTGCTGGCGAGATCGTCTGGCCAGCGTCCGCACGGTGTCGTACCCGCCGTCATCGCGTAATAGCTGATGCGGATGGGCGCTGCCGCATCCGGGCTTTCAACCGGATAATTCTCAATGGCAATATTGTTCGCCTTGATGCCGCCGTGCCGCAACACGGTAGACACCTCGGTGCTCAGCCGGTAGGCCGCAGCCTGATTGGATGCACCTGATGGCACCAGAACATAGAGCATGCCGGAGCCGCCGCGCCGATAATTGGCGATGGCTCCCTGAATGATGCCGCGCTGCATCGGGCTGAGCTTCTGGTCGGTCTGCGCGACCGGAATATCGGTGACCTGTTCCCGTTCGGCAATCGTGATGGGGTGATTGGTGCGATAATCATCCGGCAGGGCACCGACGGTGACGTGCTGGCGATTCGCGCAGCCCGCGAGAAGGGCCACCGACAAGGCGAGGAGCGCTGGTCGGGCGGAAATCCTGCAAAAGCCTCTGACTGAATAGGTCATGATCTGTCCCCGCTCACTTGTAGATATAACCGACGACGCCGTTGTAGCGACCGGGCGGCAGTTTGGTTTCCATCGTGCCGTAAACGCGATTGACCTTGCCAAGGATGTATCCTGCGCCATCGCTGGCCGGGTTGAGATTGTCGTCAGGTCGCGCAAGCTGCTGGCGGGCTACGGGACGCGCCAGATAAGGCGTCACGATCACCACCAGTTCGGATTCATTGCGGATGAAATCCTTGCTGCGGAACAGCGCGCCGAGAACTGGAATCTTGGTGAGGCCCGGAAAGCCTGAAACAGACTGGCGCACTTCATCGCGGATCAGGCCGCCGATCATCATGGAACCACCGGACGGGAGTTCGACCGTCGTGTCAGCCACACGCTTGCGCAGCGACAGAATGCTTGCGCCGACGCCATCCATCTTGTTGGTCGTGCCTGCGCCTTCCGTCGTCGGTTCGGAGACGGAGGTTCTGATTTTCAGGCTGATGCGTCCCGGTCCCAGCACGGTCGGCATGAATTCGAGACCGATCCCGTAGTTGATCTTGGCCAGCTCATTGGTGCGCTTCCCGTCGTCATCATATTTCACGCTGTTGATGACGTTATACTCACCTCCGACATTGAAAGCCGCTTTTTCGCCTGAGATCGCGGTCAGCGTCGGCTCGGCGAGCGTCTTCATCACGCCGGCTGATTCCATCGCCCGCAGATAGGCGGAAAAGTTGCTCGTCGCGAGGCCGAACCCGGTATCGGACAGGTTGTTGCCAATGGCTCCGGCAATACTCTCGGAAATTCCGCCATAGGAGATACCATTCGAAACGCCACCGCCGCTCATATTGACGCCAAGCTGCTTCATGACCGAACGGCTGACCTCGGCGACGGTGACTTTCAATGTCACCTGATCTTCGCCAACAATAGTGAGCATGTTGACAATGGCGCTTTGACGACGTCCCCAGTCCGGGTTGTTGATGGCGACGCCCCCGCCATCGGTTGGAGCCGAAGCCGTGGTCGAGTATTGCCCCGTCGTCGCTTCGCCACCGGTTACGAAAAGACCGGCGAGCTTTGCGGCCTGCGCCGAATCTTGCGGGGTCTGCACGGTTCCGGTCAGTACCACATTGTCGTTGATCAATTCGACGCGAATTTCGGAACCGGGAATGAGACGCTTGAGCTGGGCGGAAAGTCCGCTCACATCACGCTCGATTTCGACATCGATGGATGCGACTTGCTCGCCATTCGGACCGAAAACGAAAATATTGGTCTGCCCGACCTGTTTGCCGAAAAGATAGATGCGCCGCGACGTACGCGTCACTGCATCGGCAATGGTCGGGTTGGAGACGAGAACGTCATAGGCATCCTGCGGAAGATCGAGAACCACCGACTTGTTCAGGCCAAGCTTGATCGTCTGTGAACGCTGCTGGCCTCCGACCTTGACGATACCAGCCGCCGCCATGGCGGACATATCCGAGAGTGGCAGTGAAAATGCGGCAAGCGCGCTGGCTACCAGCGCGATTTTTGCCGAATAAGGGCGCACGCGTTTTATCTTTCTCATGAGCGCGGTCCTATTTCTGTAACGCTGCCGGACTTGATGACCTTGACCGTCCCGCTGCGGGTCGGCGAGGAAACCAGATAATCAGCCTGCTTGATATCCTTGTCCTCAACGTCCTGTGTCGAACGAAGCGCCAGCGTCAGACGGTCAGCCATCTGTTGGGCGACGGTGATGATTTCGGCCTGTTCCGGCGTGACTTCGAGGGTCGCGGTCTGGCCGACCATGACCTTGCGGCCCTGCTCGTCTTCCTGAATGGCCTGATCGATGGCCAGAACGCGCACGTTCTGCAACACGGTTTCCGTGGTGAAGGGTGTCAGTGATTTGTCGCCATTGTCCGGCTTGCGGCGGGTCATGATGACGTCAACAAAATCATTGGGAAGAATAAAACCGCCAGCCGAACTCTCGGCATTGATCTGCGTCGCGACGGCGCGCATGCCGGGCGGCAGGATCGACGACATGAAGCTCTGCCCCGGACCGATGAGCTTGGTCTTGCGGATCGGCTCGCCCGTGAAGAACTGCAGCCGTACGGTTGCACCGCTTAGCTGATTGATGGCGTCGGGTTCGCTTGTGCGGGTGATGTAGCCGTCGCTGACTGCATCCACAGGCCAGGGCTGCCAGCGCATCTGCGATGTCAGTTCTGCGCCGACACCAAGGTTTTCGGTGGCGACGAGCACGTCTTCCAGTTTCATCTGCGGTGTTTCAGGCGCGGCGACAATGGGTGCGGGCGGCGGTGCGGCGAGGTTCATGGCAATATAGCCAGCCCCACCAGCCGCAAGAACGGCCACTCCTAAAATGAGCAGTCGAGCTGATTTCATGATGTGCCCCGCGCAAATCCCCACGTCACGATGACGTGTTCCAAAATTGCACTGGCAATCGTGTAATTATGGTTAATATAATCTTATTCGAATAAAGAAAGATTGGGAGTACACGTAAGCGTTGCGTATAAATTCGCTCAAAATGCTCCCGCCAAATAGGCCTTCACCGATTCGCCAACCGGCGACAGCGGAAACGTCCAGAGACCGGCAGCGCCGAGAGCAATACCGTAGGGAATGCCCACATCCTTGCGGGCGAGCGTTCCCATGAAGGAATAGCGATCGGCCAGGAGCGGGCGTGGGATCATTCTGTAGAGAATGAGTGTGAGCGTAAGAATACCGCCGAGGATCGAAACCATCACAAGATAATCCAGGAGGCTGATCGTGGGGCCGAACCACAAGGCCGTTGCCGCGATGAGCTTGGCGTCGCCGCCGCCCATGGCGCGAAGGCAGAAGAGCGAAAAGGTGATGATCAGCGTGATACCACCGACACCGAGATGCCAGGCATAATCGGAAAGAGGAAGCCCCAGGAGTGGGGCGAGCAGGACAAAGCCGAGTGTCAGTCCGATCGAAACGCGGTTGCGGATGGTCATCGAGGTCAGGTCGGTGATCATGGCGGTCACCATTGCCAGAGCGAAGATTGCCGTCATGGCTGCTGCTGTCATTGCCGATGCCCCCGCGTCGCCTGTCATCCCACCATTTGGCACCGTTTGCACGGAATTACGCTATAGTGACTAGCGGTTTGTTGCCTGTTCGAACCGTATGGCCGTGTCGCTGAATTTTTCGCCGACATTTCCGGCCACGAGCGCTACGCCGCTGATGATCGCAATAGAGACGAGCGTGCCGATCAGCGCATATTCGATCGCTGTCGAACCGGCCCTGTTCTTCATGAAACGCGTCATCAATGTCGGCATCGCATGCTCCTCGCTGTTCCGATCGCGCTGGTTTTTAGAATGCGCTTTAAATTCGGATGCGCTCAAGCATAGGAGAGAGGAATTGTGGCCCTCTTAACAATCAGGGTTAATGAAGTGTTTCGGGGCTTGGAAAGCCGCGACCGTTGCGTGATTGGTTAATGTCTGGCGAATTGCGGATACGGCCTGCACGGAAGGGTAGTGACTTAATTCTTCCTTCACCAATCCCGTTCATTCTTTGCTCATTATATTGGTGGGGCTCATTATATCAGCGGCCCCGTTCTATCAGCGGGGAATGTCGCGTGGCGCGTCGTTTGTTTTCTTTGGGCGGCTTAGGCATGGTATCTGCCATGGGCGTTGCGTTTATGGCCGTCTTTGTCGCCGCACCGGCGTCTGCGGAAGACTATATTGCCCTTGAAACAAGTCAGGCCCGCATTCTGCGGCTGGCGCGTCCTGCCGACAGCGTGGTGATCGGGAACCCCTCGATTGCCGACGCGGTTGTTCAGGATGCGCAGACCATCGTTCTGACCGGCAAGGATTTCGGCGTAACCAATATCGTCGTCATGGACAAGCAGGGCGAACCGATCCTCGACCGGGAACTGGTGGTTTCTCGCAATGCACGCGGAACGACACGGATTTACCGTCAGGCAGAAGTACAAACGCTTTCCTGCACACCCTATTGTGAAAAAGCCTCGACGAAGAACGGCTTTGACGACAAATAGCAATAATCATGTGTGAGTTCCTGCTTCCGTTAATACTCTTTCAGGTTGTCCTGTTGTAACGATACGCCCAACTGAATTCATGTGGAATTGGGTGGGGTTATGACTTCCGGGATTTTGGCGCGCCACCTTGCAGGTGTGAGCGTGAACTTGCGCCGTTTCGCTCGTGCGCAAACCGGTGTGGCGGCGGTGGAGTTCGCGCTGCTCATCGTTCCGTTCCTGATCATCGTCTTTGCGACGATCGAGGTCGGCGTGAGTTTTGCGGCACGTCAGGTCATAGCCAATGCGACGGAGACAGTAGCGCGCAGATTGCAGACAGGCCAGATCAGAGGGGCTGGGATCAGCGAAGAAACTCTCCGCACCGAACTGTGCCAGCAGATGCAGTTCATGGTTGCACAAGACTGCCCCAATCTTTCGTTCAATCTGGGAACCTATGAGGGTTTCGACAAGGTTCCGACGGACCAGATTCTCGATGGCGAGGGCAAGCTGACGCGGACAGGCTTTACCGGGACGAGCGGGACGTCCACGATCAACCAGCTCAACGTGGTTTATGCCTGGCCCGTATTGACGAACATCCTCTATCTGATCGGGAGCCCACATGCGGCAGGCGGCACCATGCCGCTTTTTGCTACCCTCACCTGGCAGAACGAGCCCTTCCCAAATTGAAACAACCGATGCGCACCCGGACACCGTTTTACCCTTTTCGGAATGCGCTCTGGAGCGATCGATTGTCATGCGTAACTATATTCGGAAATTTCGGTACGATCGGCGCGGGGTGGGAGCGGTTGAATTCGCCCTGATCGTCCCGCTCTTGCTTCTGATTTATCTAGGCTCCGTCGATCTTGCCGATGGGATGGACACGAACAAGAAAGTGTCTCGCTCGGCGAGCAGTCTTGCCGATTTGGTCGCCCGACAATTGTCGGTAACGCCGGATGACTTGAACGATATGTTCAATATCAGCCGCGTGTCCCTTCTGCCCTATGGTCGGAGCAGTCCGAAGATAAGGATCACGGCAATCAGGATCGAAGGAACGGCAACCGCCAACAATCTGATGCCGAAGGTCGACTGGTCCTATGCCAATGTCGCGGACTTCGTCGTAAAAAAGGGTACTGTCGGCGATCTTCCCTCAAGCCTCGTGGGAGAAGGGGCGTACTTCATCAAAGTCGATGTCGAACTTGACTACAAGCCGCTCAATGCATGGATTTCCACCAGCATTCCGATGAGCGAAACCTATTATCTGGCACCGCGCTATACCAACACAATTCCCTGCACCAAATGCTGAACATCTTGGCATTATGGGCAAAACTGAACATATAAGGGCAGAGCCGATATACGGCACTTGTTCAGGATCAGTTTTCAATGCCCGAATTGCCAGAGGTCGAAACGGTTCGCCGTGGTCTGCAGCCCGTCATGGAAGGGGCGACCGTCAGCCAAGTCGAACAGCGGCGCCCGGATCTGCGTTTTCCTTTTCCCGATCGATTTGTCGAACGGCTTTCTGGTCGTCGCATTTCAGCACTCGGTCGCCGTGCGAAATATCTGACGATCCATCTTGACGACGGCCTTTCCGTCATCAGCCATCTCGGCATGTCGGGTTCGTTCCGCATCGAGACGGATGACGATGGCGGCACACCGGGTGCGTTTCATCACGAGCGCTCCAAGCTGAGCGCGCATGATCATGTGGTGTTTCACCTTCTGCGTGCCGATGGCGCTCCTGCCCGCGTGGTCTACAACGATCCACGCCGCTTTGGCTTCATGCTCTTTGCCGAGGAAGGCACGCTCGACAGTCATCCGTTTCTGGCAAGCCTCGGCATCGAGCCGACAGGCAATCTGCTTTCCGGCGCTGTCCTGACGGAACTCTTCTCGGGGCGCAAAGCGCCGCTCAAAGCTGCTCTGCTCGATCAGCGGCTGATCGCCGGTCTTGGTAATATTTACGTCTGTGAAGCGCTCTGGCGCAGTCACCTGTCACCCATGCGCGCCGCCGGGTCCATCACGCAGGATCCCGAAGCCGTTGAGCGGCTGGCTTCCGACATACGCTCTGTGATCGCTGATGCCATTGCTGCGGGCGGCTCGACTCTCAAGGACTATATTCAGGCAGACGGCGCGCTCGGTTATTTCCAGCATTCCTTTTCTGTCTACGGGCGTGAGGGCGAACCGTGCAGAAATCCCGCCTGCAACGGCATTGTGGAACGGGCAGTTCAGTCGGGGCGGTCGACTTTTTTCTGCGCTTCCTGTCAGCAATGAGGCCTTGAAAAAGAAGCTGCGCCGGTCCACTTTGCCCGCCAATAAGCTTGCCGTTGAAGGAGGAGTTCAAATTCATGGCCTATGAAACGATCATCGTCGAGACACGTGGCGGCGTCGGCCTCATCCGCCTCAACCGCCCGCAGGCGCTCAATGCCCTCAATCGCAAAGTGCTCGACGATCTGACGGAAGCTCTCGGCGCTTTCGATACGGATGGCAAGATCGGCGCAATCGTCCTGACGGGCTCCGAAAAGGCTTTTGCCGCTGGCGCGGATATCAAGGAAATGCAGCCGATCGATTTTGTGGATGCCTATCTTCAGGATATGTTCGCCGACTGGCAGAAGGTGGATCGGGTTCGCAAGCCGATCATCGCAGCGGTCTCCGGCTATGCACTTGGCGGAGGCTGCGAGCTGGCCATGATGTGCGATTTCATTATCGCGGGCAGCAACGCCAAGTTCGGCCAGCCGGAAATCACGCTCGGCGTGATGCCTGGCATGGGCGGCTCGCAGCGTCTCACGCGCTATGTCGGCAAGTCCAAGGCGATGGATATGTGCCTGACGGGGCGCATGATGGACGCGGCGGAAGCAGAACGCAGCGGTCTCGTCTCGCGGGTTGTCGCGCCGGAAGAGCTTCTGGACGAGGCATTGAAGGCCGCCGAACGCATCGCATCCTTCTCACGCCCGTCCGTGCTGATGGTCAAGGAAGCAGTCAACCGTACTTATGAAATGACGTTGAGTGAAGGACTTCGCTTCGAGCGTCGCCAGTTCCATTCGCTATTCGCGACGGAAGACCAGAAGGAAGGCATGGCAGCCTTCATCGACAAGCGTACGCCAGCGTTCAAGAATCGCTGATTGGTCGGCTGGCGGTCGAAAGGCCGCCCCGATGACCGCTGTCCGGAAGCCTCCAAGCTGCTTTTGGCAGGCTTTCGGGCCGGGTTTGCGGGTTTTTGATCGCGCCATGGGGCAGAATCCACGTTGACGCCGCGCCAAAGCTGATCTATAAGCCCGCCACGGATCGGCGGCCCCCAGGGATCTTCAAGGGATTTTCTCGGCTGCCCTAGAGGTTTTGTGCCCGGCGGTTTATGCCCCTGGCTAGCTGACAGAAAAAAGAGAGGCATTTATGGCCAATACTCCTTCGGCCAAGAAGGCAGTGCGCAAGATCGCTGCCCGCACCGAAATCAACAAGTCCCGCCGTTCGCGCGTTCGCACCTTCGTGCGCAAGCTGGAAGACGCTCTGCTGAGCGGCGACAAGCAGGCTGCGGAAGTCGCTTTCAAGGCTGCTGAGCCCGAACTGATGCGCGCTGCTTCCAAGGGCGTGATGCACAAGAATACCGCTTCGCGTAAGGTGTCTCGCCTTGCCCAGCGCGTTAAGGCTCTGAACGCCTAAACATTCATCCATTCTTATGGATCAGTTTCGAAACCCGGCTCATTGTTAGCCGGGTTTTCTTTTTTGAGCGATTTTCGGAGAACTTGTGTTCTTTCACTCCACCTTGAATTGTAGAGATATTTCAATGCCTAGCTGGAATATTTCGGAGGGCGGTCAATCGTGTTCCCACGGATTTAGCCAGTGTTTTCAAAAGGTTGTAGATTCTTATCCACTGTTATCCACAGGCTGGTTTAGGGACTCGGAAGGGGGTTTGAGTCAAGGGAAATTTTTAAATTTATTTTCAGGCAGAACATATCAGGACCACCTAAAAATTGCCCTCTGAAAACGCATTGAATCCAAAGGTGTTATTTCGCTGGCATCCGATTCCCTCGATTTGCCAAGCCCCCCTGCAAGGGCTTTCAGCAAAAAAATGTGGCTTTCTGAGGCTTGCCCTTTGCGGCGAGGCTTCGCTAAAGTCAGGGCATAAGAGGGGTGAGCCACCGGCTCGGAGTTAGCATCAAATAGAGAGTTTGTTGGCGTGGGCGTCACGGCCCGCGGGTGTTATATTCTGGTCGTAAGGTACTGTTCCTCATGGTTGTTTGCTTACCGTTCATTAACCGGAATGCCGTTTTAGGCATGTCCCCGACAATTGAATGGTTGTGGCGGATTTCGTTCCGGGCAATCAGCCTCCGGTAAAAGTGTTGTGAGTCGTAAAAAGGTCGCCGGGAAGGAGTATCCGGGTGTTGGTCCTGATGGGACCGTTTGAGTTTGTGTTTGGCCCAGAGCTGTAGAGCCGGGCTTTGTGAGTGAGTACCTGTCGGACAGGACGGATAATAATCCGCAGTTCGGACAGGAAAAAAATGACAAGCGCCGAAAAAGGGCGCGTACGAATGTGAAGGCAGGCGAGACGATGGCAATGATGACCGGCAAATCGACGGCAACGACGGGTGATGATGCACATGCGAACCGCGTCCGCGGATCTTCTGCTACCGGAAACGACAAGAGCCTGGTCGAGTTGAGCGGCAATGCCGGTGACGAGGTTTTCGAGCGCCTGACGGCAAAGCTGAAAGCCCGCGTCGGAACCGAGATCTATTCCAGTTGGTTCGGTCGTCTGAAGCTTGACGACATCTCCAAGAGCATTGTTCGCCTGTCGGTTCCGACGGCTTTTTTGCGCTCCTGGATCAACAATCATTATTCCGAACTTCTGACTGAACTGTGGCAGGAAGAAAACGCCCAGATTCTCAAGGTTGAAGTTGTCGTTCGGGGTGTGAGCCGGGTGGTGCGCAGTGCAGCTCCGGTGGAAACCTGCGATGCGGCAGACAGCAAGCCCGCCATCGCTCCGCGCGAAAAGATGGTGTTTCCTCTTGGACAGTCTTTTGGCGGGCAGACTTTCGGCGAAAAGCGCGGCTCTGCAGTGGTTGCAGAATCGGCTTCGGGCTCGGTTCTGGGGTCGCCGCTCGACCCACGCTATACGTTCGACAGCTTTGTCGACGGCGCATCGAATCGCGTGGCGCTTGCCGCAGCCCGCACCATCGCGGAAGCCGGTTCCAGCGCCGTGCGTTTCAATCCGCTTTTCATCCATGCTTCTGTTGGTCTCGGCAAGACGCACCTTCTGCAGGCAATTGCCGCCGCTGCGCTCCAGCGTCAGGAAAAGGCTCGCGTTGTCTATCTGACGGCTGAATATTTCATGTGGCGCTTCGCAACCGCAATCCGCGACAACAATGCGCTGTCCTTCAAGGAACAGCTACGCGATATCGACCTTCTCGTCATTGACGACATGCAGTTCCTGCAGGGCAAGTCGATCCAGCACGAGTTCTGCCATCTCCTGAACACGCTGCTCGACAGCGCCAAGCAGGTCGTGGTTGCTGCCGACCGCGCGCCTTCCGAACTGGAATCGCTCGATGTCCGCGTTCGTTCGCGTCTTCAGGGTGGTGTTGCGCTCGAGGTGGCGGCTCCTGACTACGATATGCGGGTCGAGATGCTGCGCCGCCGTCTGGCTGCTGCACAGGCAGAAGATTCGAGCCTTACCATTAGCGAAGAGATTCTCTCTCACGTTGCCCGCACCGTCACCGGATCGGGCCGCGAACTGGAAGGCGCTTTCAACCAGCTCCTGTTCCGCCAGTCTTTCGAGCCGAATATTTCCATTGATCGCGTCGATGAACTGCTGGGCCATCTGACCCGCGTTGGCGAGCCAAAGCGTATCCGCATTGAGGAAATCCAGCGCATTGTGGCACGTCATTACAATGTCTCGAAGCAGGATCTGCTGTCCAACCGCCGCACGCGCACCATCGTCAAGCCGCGTCAGGTAGCGATGTATCTCGCCAAGATGATGACGCCGCGCTCCCTGCCGGAAATCGGCCGCCGCTTCGGCGGACGCGATCACACCACGGTTCTTCATGCCGTGCGCAAGATCGAGGATCTGGTTGGAGCCGACACCAAACTGGCGCAGGAACTCGAGCTTCTGAAGCGCCTCATCAACGATCAGGCTGCCTGATCGGTAAACCATCCCCGCTATCAACGGTGGTTATCAACAAAAAGCCCGGGCCCTGTCGCTTTCCGACACGGCGCGGGCTTGCTTTTCTCCTTAAAAATCTGCCACTTTAACGGACCTTCTGGCGCCTCTGGCGCCTTATCGACAGGGGCCGCCTGCCTGCCCGTCAGATGCAGTTGCCCTGTCCCAGCGAGCGAGTGCGTTTGAACATGCGTGTTACCCTAGAGCGATCGAACCTTCTCAAATCTCTCAACCACGTCCACCGCGTCGTGGAGCGTCGCAACACGATACCGATTCTGTCGAACGTGCTTTTGCAGGCTGAGGGCGCAAGCCTCGCACTCAAGGCAACCGACCTTGATCTCGAGGTCAACGAAGCGACTGCCGCCATGGTGGAGCAGGCTGGCGCGACGACGGTTCCGGCGCATCTTCTCTATGACATCGTCCGCAAGCTGCCGGATGGCGCTGAAGTCATGTTGTCGACCAATCCGGATGGTGGTTCCATGTCGGTCATTTCCGGCAAGTCGTCCTTCCGTCTTCAGTGCCTGCCGCAGTCCGATTTCCCGGAGCTGACCGCAGGCGCCTTCACCCATTCCTTCCGGATCGAGGCTCAGGCGCTGAAGCGTCTTATCGACCGCACGCAGTTTGCGATCTCGACGGAAGAAACCCGTTATTACCTCAACGGCATTTTCTTCCACGCCATCGAAAGCGACGGCGCCCTGAAGCTGCGCGCCGTCGCGACCGACGGTCACCGCCTGGCACGCGCCGAACTGGAAGCGCCGTCCGGCACGGAAGGCATGCCGGGCATCATCATCCCGCGCAAGACGGTTGCCGAACTGCAGAAACTGGTTGATGTGCCGGATATGGTCGTCACGGTCGAACTGTCTGATGCCAAGATCCGCTTTACCGTTGGATCGGTGGTCCTCACCTCGAAGCTGATCGACGGCACCTTCCCGGATTACCAGCGCGTGATTCCCTCCGGCAACGACAAGAAACTCACCATCGGTCGCCAGGAATTTGCGGCCTCCGTGGATCGCGTCTCGACCATTTCGAGCGAACGTGGCCGAGCGGTCAAGCTTTCGATTGCCGACGGCCAGCTAACGCTGACGGTCAACAATCCCGATTCGGGCAGCGCGACCGATGAGCTGGCTGCAGATTATGATTCCGATCCGCTGGATATCGGCTTCAATTCCAAATATCTGCTGGACATTACCAGCCAGCTTTCGGGTTCGGATGCCGTCTTCATGCTGGCTGATGCCGGCTCGCCGACGCTGGTGCGCGATACCGGCGATGAAGATGTGCTGTACGTTCTCATGCCGATGCGCGTCTAAAGTACTCAAGCGTGAATATGTCTGAGCCTGATCAAAGCCGCCCGGACCGTGTTTCGATCCGGCGGCTTAAGCTGGTCAATTTCCGCAACTATGCAGAATTGTCGCTGCCGCTTGGTCCCGGCCATGTGGTGCTGACCGGTGAAAATGGTTCCGGCAAGACCAACCTCATCGAAGCGATTTCCTTTCTATCGCCGGGGCGCGGCCTGCGCCGCGCCGCCTATGACGATGTCGCACGCACCAACTCGCTCGACGGTTTTGCCATTCATGCGGCACTCGACTGCATGATCTATGGAGAGGCTGAAATCGGGACCGGCACGACAGGCGGTGGCGATGGCGGTCGCAAGGTTCGTATCAACGGTATTGCGGCCTCTGGCGATGATATGCTCGATTACGCGCGCATCCTCTGGGTCGTGCCATCGATGGATGGGCTTTTCACCGGAGGCGCTTCTGATCGCCGGCGTTTTCTTGATCGCATGGTGCTTGCCATCGATACTGCTCACGGCAAGCGCGTGCTCGATTATGAAAAAGCGATGCGCAGCCGAAACCGGTTGCTGAACGACGGCAATAATGACGACCAATGGCTGGATGCGATTGAAAGCCAGATGGCGGAACTGGGCACGGCTATTGCCGCCGCCCGTGCTGAAGCCATGCGCCTGATCGCGGCCATGATCGAACGGCTGCCAGCCGAGGGGCCCTTTCCAAAAGCCGATTGCTTTCTGGAAGGGACACTGGAACAGAGAATCAGTGTCGAGGCGGCACTTGATCTCGAAGAAGATTTCCGCCGTACCCTGCGCGATGGCCGCGCGCGAGACCGGTCGGCAGGCCGCACGCTCGATGGCCCGCATCGCACCGATCTGATTGTTCAGCACAGACCCAAAGCCATGCCAGCCGCGCTTTGTTCCACAGGCGAGCAAAAGGCACTGCTGATCGGTCTGGTGCTTGCCCATGCGCGACTGACGGCAGAGCTTTCCGGCATGGCTCCCATACTCCTGCTCGATGAAATTGCCGCGCATCTCGATACCGGTCGCCGTGCGGCACTATTTGGCATCCTCGATGAGCTTGGCGGACAGGCTTTTATGACCGGGACCGATCGCGCGCTTTTCGAAGCGCTTGAAGGGGAGGCGCAGTTTTTCAACGTGTCGTCTGGCACGCTCACGCGGCTCTGAGGCAAAATATCCGCTGACAGCGCCTCGGGAGAGGCATATGTTTGGCGGTATGAATGCACCATCCAAACCTTTTTCGTCCGAAGAACTTGAGCGCTATGCGCGCCATATCGTGTTGCCGGAAATCGGCGGGCCGGGCCAGCAGAAGCTGAAGGCCGCCCGTGTGCTGATCGTCGGCGCAGGCGGTCTTGGCGCGCCCGTGCTGCAATATCTGGCGGCTGCGGGCGTCGGTACGGTCGGCATTGTCGATGACGACACCGTTTCGCTGTCGAACCTGCAGCGGCAGGTCATTCACGATACGGAAAGCGTGGGCCAGCCAAAGGTGGAAAGCGCGCTGGCCACTATTGCCCGCATCAACCCGCATGTGAAGGTGGAGGGACACCAGCTTCGCCTCGATGCCGACAACGTCGAAGCGTTGATCGGCAATTATGACGTCCTGGTGGATGGTTCGGACAATTTTTCCACACGCTATATTCTGGCCGATGCTGCCGCGAAAGTTGGGCGCCCGTTGGTGACTGGTGCGATGGGCCGTTTCGATGGGACGGTGACTGTCCTGATGCCCTATGGGATTGGTCCAGATGGCGCACAGAATCCGTCTTATCGCGATCTCTTTCCCGAAGCGCCGCCACCGGGAACGGTGCCGACCTGTGCGGAAGCCGGTGTGCTTGGCGTCTTGCCAGGTGTGATCGGCAGTCTGCAAGCGATGGAAGTCATCAAGCTCATCACCGGCATCGGTGAACCGCTGGTTGGTCGTTTGCTGCTTTATAATGCGCTCAATGTCCGCTTCGAAACCATTCGCTACAAGGCGCGCAAATCCAAATGACAGCTCTGCGGGTTGAAGCGATTGGCGAGAATTTCTGGCAATGGAAGGAACTGCTCCACCTCATCCGCGACAGCTTCGCCTATATGGACGGCGTGATCGATCCGCCTTCATCGGCAATTCTGTTGAGGGTGGAAAATCTGAGGCAGAAGGCGCAGGAAGAAACCGGTTTTGTCGCATTCATTGGCAATGAACTGATCGGCTGTGCCTTTATCCGGGAGAAAGCGGACTGCTTCTATCTCGGCAAGCTTGCCGTTGCGTCTGCCTTTGAAGGAAGAGGTATCGGTCGGTTGCTGATGCAGACGGCGGAGGAGGAAGCGGTTGCGAAAGGCAAGCCCCGGATTGAATTGCAGGTGCGTGTCGAGCTTACGCGCAACAGGGCGGTATTTGAAAAACTCGGCTACAGCAAGATCGCCGAGACCACGCATCCGGGCTATAGTCGCCCCACATCCATAACCATGCGCAAGGAGATCACGCGTGGCATTGACATTAACCCATGAAGAGCGGTCGATAGCCGCCGGGGAACGGGGAGAAGGGACCGCGATGGCCATGCGCATCGTGGCCGACACTGCAAGATTGATGGGTGCGCCGCGCCTCATCCCGATTGCATCAGCACATATTGACGGTGCGCTTTATCACGGCGACAGCGGAACGCTTTTTGCAGAAAAGCTGGTTGAGGGTGGCGCAAAGGTCAAAGTCCGCTCTACACTCAATGTCGGTTCCATCGATCTGACGGGCTGCTCGCGCAATCTTTTGCCGGCTCACGAGGCCGACATGGCCAAGCGCATGATGCGCGCTTATATCAAACTCGCCTGTGAGCCGACCTGGACCTGTGCGCCCTATCAGGCCGGGCACAGGCCCGCAGAGGGCACCGATGTCGCCTGGGGCGAATCCAATGCGGTCGTGTTCTGTAATTCGGTTCTCGGCGCGCGTACCAATCGCTATGGCGACTTTCTCGATATAGCCTGCGCCATTGCAGGCTGCGCGCCGGACTATGGTTTGCATCGCAGCGAAAACCGTCGTGCCACTGTGGTGATCGATATTTCGGCACTCGATCCGGCTTTCCTGTCTTCAGAAGTGGCCTGGCCTATTCTCGGCAATCTGTTTGGTCGCAGCGTTGGCCCGAATATCGGTGTCGTTGCGGGTAGTCCTGTCCATCCCGATGAAGACGATCTGAAGGCTTTCGGCGCGGCATCCGCATCGGTGGGCGCAGTCGGTCTGTTTCACGTCGCGGGCGTAACGCCGGAAGCTCCCGACCTCGAGACGGCCTTGCAACATCAGAAGCCGGAAGGTGTCATCCGCGTCACGCGAGGCATGATCGAGGCGACGCGCAAGCGGCTTTCAACGGTCGGTCAGGTGGATCATATCGATGCAGTCGCCATTGGCAGTCCGCATCTTTCGATAATGGAATTCGGCCGTCTGGAGCGCGCCATAGCAGAACGCAAGCTCGCAGTGCCGCTTTATGCCTGCACGGGCCGTCATACGCTGGTCGAACTGGAGAAAGACGGACGCAGGCAGGCGCTTGAAAAAGCAGGCGTCGTCATTGTCGCCGATACATGCGTGGTCGTTACACCCATTTTGCCGCTCAAGGATGATGCCGTTTTGATGACCAATTCCGGCAAGTTCGCCCATTATGCACCCGGCAATACCGGCTATGGCGTGCTTTACGGTTCGCTGGAAGAATGCGTGGAAAGTGCTGTCGCGGGCAGACCGGTTTTCGGGAGGCAGGCAGCATGAGCATTGGGAAAAGTTCCGTACTCGTTGCAGGCAGGGGCGCAAATGCGGACGCGCTGGTTCTTTCCGCTCCAATCAGCTTCTGGGGTGGTGTCGATCCAAAGAGCGGGCGCATTGCCGATGTACGTCACCCGGAGCATGGATTGAGCATTGCCGGGCGTGTGCTGTGCCTGCCCGGAACCATCGGGTCGTCATCAGCCGCTGCCGTGCTTCTGGAGCTGGTCCATAGCGGTCATGCCCCTGCAGCCATTGTCTTGCATGAACCGGATGCGATCCTGCTCCTTGGCCTCATCGTGGCGCGTGAAATGGGGCATGACGTGCCTATCGCCGTCGAGCTCGACCGTGAAGCGCAAAAGCAACTCGCCGGCCATCGGGTGACGGTCGGCGAGAATGGAGCGATTGGGATCGCTGCTTAATACTGCGTGTTGCGGTCGACGATGTGTTCCAGCGTCCCGTCGCGCTCAAAAGCTTCGATCTGTCGGATAATCTGCGGCACAAGGGCGGTCGCGGATGAGCTTGCCGCCGCATGGGGGGTGATGGTCACCCGCGGATGATCCCAGAGGGGGCTGTTGGTCGGTAGCGGTTCCTGCGTGAACACGTCGAGCGAAGCTGCCGAAAGAAGGCCGCGATCAAGCGCGGCCAGAATATCCGCTTCGTTCTGCAGACCGCCGCGTCCGGCATTGATCAGCACCGGCGCACCGAGCGGTCCGTCGCTCTTCAGTTGCGCAAACATCGACATGGAAAGGATGCCCTTTGTGTCGGGCGTCAGCGGCAGCAGGCAGACAAATATGTCGGCCGTCTTGAGGAATTTCCCAAAGCCGTCCTTGCCGTGATAGGTCTGCACGCCCTCAATCTCCTGCGGGCGACGGCTCCAGCCGGTTATGTTGAAGCCGAGTACCTTCAGCTTTTCCGCTGCATCGCGTCCCAGCACGCCGAGGCCCATAATGCCGACCGTTACCTCGTGGGCGGCGGGCTGGCGGCGGTCTTCATGCCAGACATGATTCTGCTGCTGCTTGCGATAGCGCTGTCCGAGGCGGTGATGGTCCAGTACCTGCCAGACAACATATTCCGTCATGCGCATGGTGAGATCGTCGGAGATGATGCGCACCAGTGGCACATCGGGAATCCGGTCATCGCGGAAGACGTGATCGACGCCTGCGCCCAGAGAGAAGATGACCTTCAGATTGGGCAGATTCTCAAGCGAACCCGGCTTCTGCTTCCATACGAGCGCATATTTGACGGAGGGATCGTTTTCCGTGCGATCCGTCACCACCGGACGATCCGGCGCGTGATCCCGAAACGTCTTCAGCCAGATTTCCGGATCCCAGTCGGTGATCGCCAGAAGGATATTGCCTTTATCGTTGTTCGTCATTGTTGTACTCCTCCCTCGGTCGCTTCCATATGGAAAGCTGCCGCCATCAACGCCTTGGTATAGTCGGTCTGCGGATGGGCGAAGACATCCTTCGCCGCACCATATTCAACCGTCTTGCCGTTGCGCATCACCAGCACATCATTGGCCAGTGCCCGCACCACTTTCAGATCGTGGCTTATGAAAAGATAGGCGAGATCATGCTTCTTCTGCAATGCGCGCAATAGATCGACCACTTGCGCCTGCACACTCATGTCGAGCGCTGAGGTCGGTTCATCCAGCATGACGAATTTCGGGTTCAGCACCATGGCGCGTGCAATGGCTATGCGCTGGCGCTGGCCACCGGAAAATTCGTGCGGATAGCGAAAGCGGGTTTCCGGGTCGAGGTTCACCTCGTTGAGCGCGGCAATGACGCGCGCATCGCGGTCATCTGCCGACAGTTTCGGCTCATGCACCAGCAGCCCTTCGGCGATGATGTCCGCGATGGTCATGCGGGGCGAGAGCGAGCCGAACGGGTCCTGAAACACGATCTGCATCTCGCGCCGCAGCGGACGCATATCCTTGAAGCTGAACTTGGCGATATCATGCCCGTCGAATCTGATCTCGCCCTTGGATGAAATCATGCGCGAAAGTGCCAGGCCAAGCGTCGTCTTGCCTGAACCCGATTCGCCGACGACGCCGAGCGTCTGGCCTGCACGCAGATTGACGTCGATGCCGTCCACTGCCTTCACATGGTCGACGATCTTGCGCATAAACCCCTTTTTGATCGGAAACCAGACGCGGATATCCTTGCCTTCCATCACCGTCTTGGCCGCAGGATCGGCAGCCGGCGGTTCGCCCTTGGGTTCAGCCGCAAGCAGGTGCTTGGTGTAAGGATGCTGCGGGTTTTCGAAAATCTCCTTGGTCGGCCCGGCCTCGACAATCTTGCCCTTGCTCATCACGCAGACCTTGTCGGCGATCTTGCGCACGATACCGAGATCATGGGTGATGAAGAGCATCGACATGCCCTGCGCGGCTTTCAGCTCGGCAAGCAACTTCAGGATTTGCGCCTGCACGGTGACGTCGAGCGCTGTGGTCGGCTCGTCGGCAATCAGCAGTTTTGGCTTGTTCGCAAGCGCCATGGCGATCATGACGCGCTGGCGCTGTCCACCGGAAAGCTGGTGCGGGAAAGCCGACAGGCGCTTTTCCGGGTCGCGAATGCCGACTTCATTGAGAAGTTCCAGCGTTCGTGTCCGCGCTGCCTCAACTCCCATACCCTGATGCATTTTCAGGATTTCGCCGATCTGCCGCTCCACACTGTGCAGCGGATTGAGCGATGTCATGGGTTCCTGAAAGATCATCGTGATGTCGTTGCCGCGCACGCGGCGCAGTTCCGGTTCCGAGGCCTTCATCAGATCCTTGCCGTTGAAAAGAATTTCTCCGGAAGGATGGCTGGCGGACGGGTAGGGTAGCAGCTTCAGGATAGACAGCGCCGAAACGGATTTGCCCGATCCCGATTCGCCGACAAGCGCCACCGTTTCACCTTCGGCAATGTCGAAGGATACCCGGTCTACGGAAATGCGCTCCTCGCCGTTCTGGCGGAATGCCACGGACAAATCGCGGACGGATAGCAGCGTGTTATTCATTGATCCGCTCATTGGAAAGCCTTTCGCGGATCGAAGGCGTCACGTGTTGCTTCACCGATGAAGATCAGAAGCGACAGCATCAGCGAGATGACCACGAAGCCGGTAATTCCGAGCCACGGTGCCTGCAGGTTGTTCTTGCCCTGGGCGAGAAGCTCGCCGAGCGAAGCCGAGCCGGGTGGCAGGCCAAAGCCGAGGAAGTCGAGCGAGGTGAGCGTGGTGATAGAGCCGTTCAGGATGAAGGGCAGGAATGTCAGCGTCGCGACCATGGCATTGGGCAACAGATGCCGCCACATGATCGTGCCGTTCTTCACGCCGAGCGCGCGCGCCGCATTCACATATTCGAAGTTTCGAGCACGCAGAAATTCAGCGCGCACGACGCCGACGAACGCCACCCATGAGAACAAAAGCATGATGCCCAGAAGCACCCAGAAGCCGGGCGGTAATATCGCCGCGATGATCAGCAACAGGTAGAGAACCGGGATCGAGGACCAGATTTCGATGACGCGCTGGAAGATCAGATCGACCCAGCCGCCGAAATAGCCCTGAACCGCGCCTGCCGTCACGCCGATGATGGCCGAGAAGAAGGTGAGGATCAGGCCGAACAGCACCGAAATGCGGAAGCCGTAGAGGGCGCGTGCAAAGACGTCGCGTGCCTGATCGTCGGTGCCGAGCAGATTGAAATTGCCGAAACGGCAATTGGGATCGTTTACGCCTTGCGGATAACGCTGGCAGCGTTCTTCCGCCGAATAGAGCCAGAACGGCTTCGAAGGCGCTGCTTCCGGTATCTCGTTGTTCACGGTGTTGTAGGAATAGCGGATCGGGGGCCAGATGGCCCAGCCATTACTGTTGATCTCGTCCTGTATCACCGGGTCGCGATAATCGGTAACGGCATAAAAGCCGCCGAATTTCTCTTCCGGATAATCGACGAAAACCGGCATCAGCAACTCGCCCTTGTAGGAAACGAGGATGGGCCGGTCATTTGCGATGAATTCGGCGCAAAGTGCTGCGACGAGCAGAAACAGGAAAATCCACAGCGACCAGTAACCGCGCTTGTTAGCCTTGAAGTTCTGCCAACGGCGCTTGTTAAGTGGCGAAAGCCATGGGCGCTTTACAGGTTGCACGGCAGGGGGGAGGGTGGTGTCGGTCATCACACGTCCCTCCGGTCAAAGTCGATGCGCGGATCGATCCACGTATAGGTGAGATCGGACAGGAGGCCGACCAGAAGGCCGATCAGCGAGAAGATGAAGAGGTTGGCGAAGACCACGGGATAGTCGCGGTTGATGACTGACTGGTAGCCCAGCAGTCCAAGCCCGTCGAGGGAGAAGATGGTCTCGATCAGAAGCGACCCGGTGAAGAAGGCCGATATGAAGGCGCCCGGAAACCCGGCAATCACGATCAGCATCGCGTTGCGGAAGACGTGACGATAGAGAACCTGATTCTCAGTCAGCCCCTTGGCGCGGGCGGTCGTCACATATTGCTTGCGGATTTCTTCCAGAAACGAATTCTTGGTGAGAAGCGTTGTCGTGGCAAAGGCGGAAAGAACGAGTGCTGTGACTGGCAGCACCATATGCCACAGATAGTCGCCGATCTTGCCCCAGAACGACATTTGCGCGAAATCGGGCGAGGTGAGGCCACGCAGCGGGAACCAGTCGAAAAACGATCCACCTGCGAACAGCACGATCAGCAGGATCGCGAACAGGAAGCTTGGGATCGCGTAACCGACGATGATGACGGCGCTGGTCCATGTATCGAAGCGGGTGCCTTCCTTGATCGCCTTGCGAATACCGAGCGGTATGGAGATCATGTAGGACAGAAAAGTCAGCCACAGGCCGAGCGAGATCGAGACGGGCATCTTTTCCTTGATTAGGTCGATCACGCTGATATCGCGGAAATAGCTGCGGCCGAAATCGAAGCGCATATAGTTCCATAGCATCTGGCCGAACCGTTCCAGCGGCGGCTTGTCGAAACCGAACTGCTTTTCCAGATCGGCGATAAATTGCGGGTCGAGCCCTTGCGCGCCGCGATATTTGGAGTTGACCGAGCCGCTATCGACGGCGCTCTGGCCGAAATCACCGCCACCGCCCGAAAGGCGGTCGAGAGCGTCGCCGCCCTGGCCGGAAAGCTGCGCAATCACGCGCTCGACCGGACCGCCGGGGGCGAACTGAACCACAGCGAAGGAAATAGCCATGATGCCGAGAATCGTCGGAATCATCAGAAGCAGACGGCGGAGAATGTAAGCGCCCATCAGCTCGGCTTTCTCCGCAGGTTCAGGTTTGTCTTATGGCTTGCCAACAGCTTGTGCCTTTTCATTATCTATCCACCACAGCGTCTCGACAGGAAAGCCGTAATCGGGCTTGGGTTCCTTGAAGCCGAACCGGTCCCAATAGGCCGCGAGATGATTCGCTGTCGTCCAATTTGGAATCCAGTCGCGACGGATACGCAAGTACCGATCAAGCGCCCGCATCGTGGCGACGAGTTCTTCACGGCTCGAAACCTTGCCGATATCCGCAATCAGCGCATCGATCAACGGATCTTCCGTGCCAGGAAGATTGTAGCTGCCCGGCACCTTGGCCGATTCGGAGCCGAACATGCCGGCAAGCGATTCCTGTGTTGGCGTGGGGCTGAACTGCAGCGCCATACCCACCATGTCGAACTGGAAATCCTGCATTCGCGCCTGATACTGGCTTGTATCCACCAGACGCTGGCTTGCATCAATGCCAATGGCCCGCAATTTCTGAATGAACGGATTATAGACTCGGGTGAAGCCTTCGGAGTTACTCAAAATCTCCAGCGCGAACTTCGATCCGTCCTTGTCGTGGAACTGGCCGTTCTTGCGTTCGAAACCGACCGCCTCCAGCAGTTTGATGGCCTGCGCAAACTGCGCTCGGTCGCGGCCTGTCCCATCCGATACAGGCATGAGTATAGCCTCGCTGAAGACAGCGTCCGGAAGCTTGCCGCGATAGCGTTCAAGGACTTTCAGCTCATCAGGTGTCGGCAGGCCGCTTGCCTGAAAATCCGATCCGTTGAAGCAGGATTGCGAACGGGCATAAACTTTGTAGAAGAGATGCTCGTTGGTCCATTCGAAGTCGAAGCAGAGCGCAATTGCTTCACGCACGCGCGGATCGCGGAACCGTTCGCGGCGCTGGTTCAGCGCCCATGCCTGCATCAGCGGGCGCTTTTCTCGCGGAAAGGTACGCTTGATGACCTTTCCCTGCTGGATGGCCGGGAAATCATAGCCCGTCGCCCAGTTCTTGGAGACGCTCTCCTCGCGGTAATCGATGCTGCCCTTCTTGAAGGCTTCGAATTGCGGCTGGCGGTCACGGAAAAACTCGATACGAATGCGGTCGAAATGGTTGAAGCCCTTCTGTGTCGGAAGGTCTTTCGCCCAATAATCCTCGACGCGGTCATATTCGATGAACTGACCGGCGGCGAAGTTCCCGACCTTGTAAGCGCCGGAGCCGAGCACCGGCTGCATGGTTGTCGCTTCGAAATCGCGGTTCTTGAACCAGCTTTCCGACAGGATCGGCACGGTAACGGCATCTAGAATGGCGTTCGGCCCGCGCCCTTCGACGAAGCGCATGCGCACTTCTCGGCTGCCGGTTACCTCCACTTTTTCCACTCCTGCTAGCGACTGGCGCAGGGTCGGATGGCCCTTCTGCTTGATGGTCGTATAGGTGAACAGCACGTCTTTCGCCTCGATCGGCGAGCCGTCGTGAAAGCGCGCTTCCTTGCGAAGCTTGAAGGTGCAGCTGCGGCGGTCTTTCGAAAGCGTCGCATTTTCCGCGATCAGGCCATAGACAGAATCGGGCTCATCCAGCGCCGAAGCCATCAGCGTATCGAATGTCAGTTCCATGCGCGGCGGCGCATCACCCTTGAAGGTGAAGGTATTCAGCGTGTTGAACGTATCGGTATTCTGGTTCCAGACCCAGCTCGACGGCGCGAAATTGAACGTGCCGCCCTTCGGTGCTTCGGGACTGGCATAGTCGAAATGGGAGAAATCGGGACCATATTTCAGGTCACCGAAAGCCGAAAGTCCGTGCAGTGCCTTGCCCGTCGGTATGTCGGCAAAGGCCCTTGGCGGCAGGAGGGCCGCAATGGCGGCAGTTCCCGAAAGCCCCAGAAAATGGCGGCGGTTCATGCGAAGGATTGTCATTCTTGCTCAGCCCTCATTCACTGCCGGTCTTGAGCTTGGCTTCCTTCGCAGGGTCTATCCACCAGGAGAACGGGTCAATCCCAAGATAGTCTGGCTGCTTTTCAGGCATTCCAAATTTATTCCAGTAAGCCACGTTGATGTGGTCGGAATACCATTGCGGAATGACGTAATAGTTCCACAAGAGCGCCCGGTCGAGCGCATGGGTCGAGGCGACCAGCTCGTCACGATTCTTGGCATAGATGACACGGTCGATAAGCTTGTCGATGGCCGGGTTCTGAATACCCGCATAGTTGCGGCTGCCCTTGAAGTCGGCAGCCTTCGAGCCCCACATATCGCGCTGTTCGTTGCCGGGTGAACTGCTCTGCGGAATGATGGAGGTGACCACATCATAGTCGAAATCGTTGACGCGAGCCTGATATTGCGCGGCGTCCACGATACGCACGGTCGCATTGATGCCGATCTTGCGCAGGCTTGCTGCGAACGGATTGTAAATGCGCTCGTCCGTCGGGTCCTTGCCGAGAAATTCGATAGTGAAGGGATTGCCCTTGGCATCGACCAGCTTGTTGCCCTGCAATGTCCAGCCTGCTTCCGAGAAGAGTTTCAGCGAAGTACGCAGGTTTTCGCGGGTGGCCTGCGGCGTGTCATAGACCGGCAGTTTGAACTCCTTGGTCAGCGCGTCGGCAGGAAGCGAATCCTTCACCGTCTCTAGAATGGCCTGTTCTTCTGGCGTCGGCGGGCCGCTCAGTTCCAGTTCATTGCCTGCGAAATAGCTGTTGATGCGCTTGTACTGGTTGAAGAACAGCAGACGGTTCATCGATTCGAAATCGAAGGCGTAGGTCAGTGCCTGACGCACCCTCGGGTCCTTGAACTTGTCGCGGCGCGTATTCAGGAAATAGCCCTGCATGCGTCCGGCGGCATGAAAGGGAAATGAAGCCTTCACGACATCGCCGCGTTGCACGGCGGGGAAATTATACTGTTCGGCCCAGCGCTGGGCGCGGTTTTCGTTGCGATAATCGTATTGGCCGCCCTTCTTGAAGGCTTCCCAGGTCGCGTCCTCGTTGAAATAATATTCGTAAGCGATGCGGTCGAAATTATTGCGTCCGACATTTACGCCCAAATCCTTGCCCCAATAATCATCGACGCGCGCCCAGATGATGGAGCGTCCGGGCGTCATACTGTCGATCTTGTAGGCGGAAGAACCGAGCGGGATTTCAAGCGTCGGGCGGGTGATGTCGCGCTGCTTGCCCTGCGCATCCTTGCCCTCCCACCAGTGCTTGGGCAGAACGGCAAGCTGCCCCAAAATCTGCGGCAGTTCGCGGTTGCCCTTTTGGCTGAAGGTGAATTTCACCTCATGTTCGCCAGTCTTTTCCGCCTTCTCCACGTCGCCATAATATTTGTTGTACATCGGCGACTGTTTCTTCAGCACATCGAACGACCAGATCACGTCATCGACGGAGATCGGCTGGCCATCGTGCCATTTGGCATCGGGATTGAGCTTGAATTTAACCCAGGAGAAATCGTCGGGATATTGCAGGGCTTCGGCAATGAGCGGGTATTGGGTCGATCCCTGATCGAGCGAATCCGTCATCAGCGTATCGTAAAGCATCCCGCCGCCGAAATCGGACAGGCCAGCGGCAGCAACGCCTTGCACCACGAACGGGTTGAGACTGTCGAAGGTGCCGACAGCGACCATGTTCAGCGTGCCGCCTTTTGGCGCATCGGGGTTCACATAGTCATAATGTTTGAAATCGGCTGGATATTTGGGCTCGCCAAGCAGGCTGGAGGAATATCGCCATTGGGGTTCCGCCTCATTCGCTCGCCCCATTGAAACCGTGCTCGCGAGCATGGCCACCGCGAACGCACCCGCCCAAAAAGCTTTCATCCAGCCTCTCCGTTTCTGTTTCGGATATATTGGGATGAAGTCTTATGGGTTTTTGCGGAGGAAGAAAGGCATTGGGGCAAGAAAATTCATGCGGGCAAGAAAAAAGCCCGGCGAACCGGGCTTTGATCGTGTTTCCATCTTGTCAGCCTAGTTGGCGGGTGCCGGTTCCGCAGGCTTCTGTTCGCCACCTGCCGGTGCGCCTTCAGCCGGCTTTTCGCCTGCTGGAGCGTTGCCTTCAGCGGGCTTGGCTTCGCCGCCCTCAGCCGGCTTGGCATCGCCGCCTGCTGCGGGTGCCGCATCAGCGGTCGGCAGTGGAGCCGGATTGTCGGACAGCGTGCGCAGATAAGCGATCAGATCGGCGCGTTCATTGTCCTTCTTGTCGCCGGCAAAGCCCATGGCCGTGCCCTTGATGAAGCCCTTCGGCGAGGTCAGGAACTTGTTGAGATGTTCAAAATCCCACTTGTTACCGCCAGCGCCGAATTCCTTCATGGCAGCCGAATAGCCGAAACCTTCAACGGAGGCAGCCGGACGGTTCACGACATCCCACAGATGCGGACCGACCTTGTTGGCGCCACCCTTTTCACCGGTATGGCATGCAGCGCAACGCTTGAAGACGGTTTCACCGCGTGCCGGATCGGCAGACTGCAGCAACGTTGCAATGGAAACTTCTTCCTTGGCTGGCGCAGCTCCCCCTTCACCGGTCGAGGCTTCCGCCGCTTCGATGATAAAGCCCGGCTTTTCAGGCGCAGGCGAGTGAAACAGCGAATCGGACAGGATGCCTGTCGTCATGACAACGAAAACCGTTGCCAGAAAAGCCATGATAAACTTGTTAGTCCGGGTTGAATTCATCGCCGGTCAGCGCTCCCTCTACCAAAACGCTCTCCCCGAGAACGCTCTCCTAGCCGGCATGCAAACCTTTAATAAAGGTCGCAATTCTCTCCCCGGCATCGGGCGGAAACTAGGTCTTTTACCAGGGCGATGCAACACCTATAAGGGTGACTGGACCCGTGACTTTTTGACACTTTTGATGCATTTCCAGCATTGGCAAAGCGGGTTACAAGACGTCCGCGACCTATCGATCTCAAGAGGCGATGATGCTTCAGACATTAAAGACACTCACTCTTATCCCGGCGCGAATGGCGTCTACGCGGCTGCCGAACAAGCCGCTTGCCGATATTTGCGGCAAGCCGATGATCGTCCATGTGGCTGATCGTGCAGCGGCTGCAAAGCTGGGCCGGACCGTGGTTGCAACCGACAGCGAAGAGATTTTTTCAGTTGTTACCGCGCATGGCCATGAAGCCATCATGACGCGCGAGGATCATGAATCCGGTTCCGACCGAATCTATGAAGCATTGATGAAAGTCGATCCGGCGGGCGAGGTCGATGCCGTGGTGAATGTTCAGGGTGATCTGCCGACCATCGACCCGGATATCATCCGCCGCGCGCTTCTGCCGCTCGAAGACGGGCCTGCCGACATTGCGACGCTCGGCGTCGAAATCGAGGAAGAATCGGAAAAGACAAATCCTAGTGTGGTGAAGATCGTCGGTTCCCCGCTTGCCGGTAACAGCCGTCTGCGTGCGCTTTATTTCACCCGCGCGACAGCGCCTTATGGCGAAGGCCCGCTCTATCACCATATCGGCCTTTACGCCTATCGCCGCTCAGCGCTGGAGCGCTTTGTGAAGCTTGGGCCATCGCCGTTGGAAAAGCGCGAAAAACTCGAACAATTGCGGGCTCTAGAAGCCGGAATGCGCATCGATGTGGAACTTGTGAGAACGGTGCCGCTCGGCGTCGACACGCAGGCCGATCTTGACCGTGCGCGCCTTCTTGTCGCAAAGGGTATCTGACAGGCCGCTTGTGAGCGGTATTTGAGAAAGCATGGTACGATGAAAACCAACAGGATTTCCTTCCAGGGTGAAGCGGGCGCAAATTCCGATACGGCGTGCCGCAACATGTTTCCCGATATGGAGCCGTTGCCGTGCCCGACTTTTGAGGATGCCTTCAACGCGGTTGAAACCGGTGCCGCCGATCTGGCCATGATCCCGATCGAGAACACGCTGGCCGGTCGCGTCGCCGATATTCATTATCTGCTGCCGCTGGCCGACATGCATATCATCGGCGAATATTTCCTGCCGATCCATTTTCAGTTGATGGTGCTTCCGGGCGTCAAGCGCGAGGAAATCAAGACCGTTCACAGCCATGTCCATGCGCTTGGCCAGTGCCGCAACGTCATCCGTCAGAACGGCTGGAAGGGCGTCATTGCTGGCGATACGGCGGGAGCCGCGCGTCTCGTCGCCGATATGAACGATCGCTCCATGGCGGCATTGGCGCCAAGCCTTGCAGCCGAGCTCTACGGTCTCGATATTCTGGAAGAAAATGTCGAGGATGCGGAAGACAATGTGACTCGCTTCGTGGTCCTGTCCAAGAGCAAGCAGTGGGCGCCGCGTCCTGAAAATGGCGAGCGCATCGTGACGACTTTTGTTTTCCGCGTGCGCAACGTACCGGCCGCGCTCTACAAGGCGCTGGGCGGTTTTGCCACCAATGGCATCAACATGACGAAGCTCGAAAGCTATCAGATCGGCGGACGCTTCATTGCCACGCAGTTTTATGCCGATGTCGAAGGACATCCGGAGGACCACAACCTGCAACTCGCGCTGGAGGAGCTCCGCTTCTTCACCAAGGAAGTGCGCATTCTCGGCGTCTATCAGGGTAGCGATATTCGCGGCACACAGTTGCTCGCCGCCGAATAATCAGCCCGCGTCGTAGGCCCAGGCCTTTATGAGATGGGTTGCGATGGCGCCGGATGGCGGCACCCGCAACCCATTTGCATGTGTGCCTTCCAACATGGTGCGCACTTCGGCCTTCGAGAACCAGCGACCGTCTTCCAGCTCCGAGCGGTCGATGGTGAAGTCGTCGCTCAGAACCTCCGCGTGGCAGCCGATCATCAGCGAATAGGGAAACGGCCAGGGCTGGCTCGCATGATAGGCGACGCGACCGATGGCGAGCCCCATTTCCTCGACACTTTCGCGGCGCACAGCGGCCTCGATCGTTTCGCCATGCTCGATGAAGCCTGCGAGACAGGAATAGGAGCCGGGCGCAAAATGGGGCCCGCGTGCCAGAATGCATTTTTCGCCACGCACCGGCAGCATGATTGCGACCGGATCGGTGCGCGGGAAATGTTCGGCGCCGCAGTTCGGGCATTGCCGCTTGGCCCCGCCGGCGCGCATTTCGGTTTTCGTGCCGCAACGTCCACAGAAACGGTGATTGGCATGCCATGCGGTGAGTGCGGCGGCTTGCGCCAGCGCGCCGAGCAGATCGGCAGATACCAGCCCTTCCGTATAGATGCTGCGATAATCCTGCAGGCGGAAAGGCTGTTCCATCGTCTCGGGGTCGAGCGGTGTCGTCAACGCGACAAGCGGCACGCCGTCCTGAAGTCCGAGCAGAACGGGTTCATTGAGATCGGGCGCAAACTCCTTCACCTCACCAAGGCGGAACAGGGCGCGCGGCGCTTTCTCATCGGCATAGTCGAGCAGCAACCTGTTGCCGCCCAGCAGCATGATTCGCGTTTCGGGAAGTTCCAGCGCCGTGAAGGCAGAATCATCCTGTCGCTTTTCGGATTGGCGGTCGATTCGATTGCCGGAAAATCCGACAGATCGGCTCGGTTCGATTTCCGGCAGGTCATAGAGACGGAAAGCCATGATGCTCTCTGGAAAGTATTGGGGGAAAACAGAGCGCATCCCGAAAAGATGCGCGTGAAAAAACTAAAGCGCCGCGCGAATGTCGGCGATCAGTTGGTGGGCGGCTTTTTCGTCATAGGTCTCGCGAGTGCCGAAGCCCCAGACAGGGCCGGGCCAGCCCGCATCGTCCTCATTGCGGGCGATCACATGCAGATGGAGCTGTCGGACGATATTGCCGAGCGCGCCTGTGTTGATCTTCTGGCACGCTGTCGCTGTCTTGAGCGCCTGCGCCACAATGCCGGTCTCGAAGGTCAGCATGGTCTGGTCGAGCGGGGTCATGTCGTGAATTTCGGTGAGACCAGGGCGGCGCGGCACCAGGATCAGCCATGGCCAGCGCTTGTCATTCATCAGCCGAAGCTCGCACAAGCCAAGCTTGGCGACAGAAAAAGTGTCGGCATGAAGTCGTTTATCGAGTTCGAATTGTTCCATAAGCCGATTCTTATCAGTTTTTTTCGTTCGGCGCTTGCTTTTTGCGTGGCAATTGACGATATGCAAGTCGGGAGGTTGGTGGTGGACGAGCCACTCGCCAACCGGGTCAGGTCCGGAAGGAAGCAGCCCTAACGAGCCACGGCACGGGTCATCGTGCCAGCCTCCCACCCTTTCTCACGACGCCGACGACTGTTGATGGGTTGCCTCTTTGGTTGACGCCGCTCATGCGTCCGGTCCAAACTGGCGACTGAGAAAAAAAGCGGAACAGGAAGAACGGAAGGGCAGCTCATGGACACAAAATCCGCTGATGGCGCCTATCGCGTTCTCGCCCGCAAATATCGCCCCCAGAATTTCAACGACCTTATCGGCCAGGAGCCGATGGTTCGTACGCTCAAGAACGCGTTCGAGACGGGCCGCATTGCGCAGGCCTGGATGCTTACCGGCGTTCGCGGGGTCGGCAAGACGACCACGGCGCGCATTCTGGCGCGCGCGCTCAATTACAAGACCGATACGGTCGACCAGCCGACTATCGATCTTTCCGTGCAGGGCGAAAACTGCCAGGCGATCATGGAAGGCCGTCATGTCGATGTGATCGAGATGGACGCCGCCTCGCATACGGGCATCGATGACATCCGCGAGATCATCGAGCAGGTGCGCTATCGCCCGGTTTCTGCGCGTTATAAAGTCTATATCATCGACGAAGTGCACATGCTCTCCAATCAGGCTTTCAACGGCCTGTTGAAGACGCTGGAAGAGCCGCCGCCGCACGTCAAATTCATCTTTGCCACCACCGAAATCCGAAAAGTTCCGATCACGGTCCTGTCGCGCTGCCAGCGCTTCGACCTGCGCCGCATCGAATCGGGCACGCTGGCGCAACATCTGCGTCGCATCGCGGAAGCGGAACAGATTGCGGTGGATGACACATCGCTCGCCATGATCGCACGCGCAGGCGAAGGCTCGGCACGCGATTCGCTGTCGATCTTCGATCAGGCCATTGCGCATGGTGCGGGCACCGTTACAGCCGAAGCCGTGCGCTCCATGCTGGGCCTTGCCGACCGTGCCCGTATCATCGACCTCTTCGAGATGCTGATCCGCGGCGATGTAGCTGGCGCACTGACAGAGTTTCGTGCGCAATATGATGTGGGTGCCGACCCGTCGGTCGTGCTGACCGATCTTGCCGATTTCAACCACCTGGTGACACGCCTGCGTTTCACGCCGGATGTGGCCGAAGACGTGTCCCTGTCGGAAGATGAGCGCGTGCGCGGTCGGGAATTCGCGCAGAAACTTTCTGTCCGTGTGCTGTCGCGCACCTGGCAGATGCTGCTCAAGGGCATTGCGGAAGTCGATACGGCGACGAGACCGGTTCAGGCTGCAGAAATGCTTTTGATCCGGCTTGCCCATGCAGCCGATCTGCCGACGCTGGAGGAAGCGATCCGTGGTCTCGATAATGGCTCTGTTTCGGCGCCGCGTTCGCAGCCGGGCAATCCGCGGCCAAATGGCGGCGGCGGTCACCCTGAAGCGCGTTTTGCCACCGATGCGGTTGGTTCGTCCTCGATGGCTCCCGTCTCCGGTGGACCGGCAACGGCCATGCGTATCGTGGAAACGCCGCCACAACCGATTCAGCCGTCTGCTGCACCGCAGCAATTCGTCGAGAATGCGCCGCAGCCTTCCGTGCCGGTCAACAGCCTGCATGACATCGTTGCACTGGCCGACAAGCATCGCGACATGCAGTTCAAGATTCTGGTCAAGAGCTGTGTGCGGCTGGCATCCATCGTGCCGGGACGGCTGGAAATCGGCTTGACCGACGATGCGCCGAAATCGCTGCCGAGCGACATTTCGCAACGCCTCCTGAACTGGACCGGCATTCGCTGGGTGGTGACCGTCGCGCGCGACGTGGCGGGGCAGACCATTTCGGAGGCGGAAACCGAGCGACGCGACAATCTGGTGACCGACGCCCGTGCCGATCCCGATGTCGCCGCTATTCTCGCGGCCTTTCCGGGCGCGAAGATTACCGACGTGCGCATTGCCGTGCCGGAACAGAATGACGACGAGGACATTGACCTCGATGCTGTGGTGGAAACACCGGACGCACCGTCTGAAGACGACTGAATTACGGAATGATGGAGTGAACCCATGCGTGACATGATGGGCATGATGAAGCAGGCGAAGGAATTGCAGGCCAAGATGAAGGCCATGCAGGATGAAATCGCCAATCTGGAAGCCTCGGCCTCTTCGGGCGGGGGGCTGGTGACGATCACGCTTTCCGGCAAGGGCACCTTGTCGGCACTGAAGATCGACCCGTCGCTGATGAAGGACGAAGAGGTTGAAATCCTCGAAGACCTGATTATCGCGGCGCATAACGATGCCAAGGCCAAGCTCGAAGCGGCCATGGCTGAGAAGACGCAGTCGCTCACCGCGGGTCTGCCGGTTCCTCCGGGGTTTAAGCTGCCGTTTTAGGGGAATAGGGCAGTAAGGCATTAGGGCAGTATGTTTTTCTGCCCGAAACGCTGCTGCCTCTGCTTTCCCTATTGCCCTATCGCCCTACTGCCTTATTGCCTTAAAAGATGTCCAAACGAATAGCCGGTCCTGAAATCGAACGTCTCATCCAGCTTCTGGCCCGCGTGCCGGGGCTTGGACCGCGTTCGGCCCGCCGTGCGGCGCTGCACCTCATCAAGAAGAAGGAAGCGCTTCTGGTGCCGCTTGGCGGCGCCATGCAGGAAGCTGCCGAAAAGGTGCGCATCTGTTCGTGCTGCGGCAATGTCGATACGTCCGATCCGTGCACGATCTGCACCGATGAACGTCGCGATCCGACAACCCTCATCGTGGTGGAAGACGTTTCCGATCTCTGGGCATTGGAACGGGCTGGCACGATGAATGTGCGCTATCATGTCCTCGGCGGTCGCCTGTCGCCGCTCGATGGCATCGGCCCGGACGATCTCAACATCAAGGGTCTGGTGGAACGGGTTGCCACCGGTGAAATCAAGGAAGTGATTCTCGCGGTCAATGCCACCGTCGAAGGCCAGACCACCGCGCATTACATCACCGACCAGCTATCGAGCTTCGACGTGCGCGTCACGCGGCTTGCGCACGGCGTTCCGGTCGGCGGCGAACTCGATTATCTGGATGAAGGCACGCTGGCTGCCGCCTTGCGGGCACGAACGACACTCTAGGTTTGGAGACATGCATGGCAGCGGGAAATTGGAAGCGTAGCCTGAAGATTGGTCTCGCACTGGCTGCCAGTCTTGCTGTTTCTCCCACCATTGCCGCACCGTCCAAGGTGCAGATTGAAAGCCAGTATCGCAACTGGCTCGAAAAGGACCTTTGGCCGGAAGCGAAGGCGGCAGGCGTATCCCGCGCCGTGTTCGATCAGGCTTTTGCCGGTGTCTCGATCAACTGGAAGCTGCCGGACCTTGTCATTCCCGGCGAAAAGCCTTCGACACCGAAAGAGCAGAAACAGGCGGAATTCGGTGCGCCCGGCAAATATTTCAACGCGAAGACCATGGGCGCAGTCACAAGCGGCGGCAAGGCGCGCTATGGCCAATATACCAACCTCTTGAAGCGTATCGAGCAGAAATACGGTGTTCCGGGGCCTGTCCTGCTTGCCGTATGGGGCCGTGAATCCGGCTTCGGCACGGTGAAGATTCCCTACAATGCCTATGAGGTTCTCGGCACCAAGGCCTTTATGGCCACCCGCAAGGACATGTTCCGCAAGGAACTGATCGCTGCGCTCGAAATTGCTTCGAAGGGTTATATCGATGAAAGCGGGATGAAAAGCTCATGGGCGGGCGCGCTCGGCCAGCCGCAATTCATGCCGACTTCCTATCTGAAGCACGCCGTCGATTTCGACGGTGACGGCAAGCGCGACATCTGGAACTCGGTGCCGGATACGCTTGCCTCCATCGCCAATTATCTGAAGCTGCATGGCTGGCAGAAGGGGCGCGACTGGGGCTTTGAAGTGAGCGTTCCGCAGAACGTGTCCTGCTCGCTGGAAGGGCCAGATCAGGGCAAGACGATTGCCGAATGGGCCAAGCTCGGCATTACGCGGGTGAATGGGAAACCATTCCCGGCCAATGAAATGAAGGGCGAGGGCTTTCTGCTCATGCCCGCCGGTCGCTACGGTCCGGCCTTTGTCGTGAGCCCGAATTTCTACGTGCTCAAAGATTATAATATGAGCGATCTCTATGCGCTCTTCATCGGTCACGTCGGTGATCGTATCGCCTATGGTGCGGGCGATTTCAGCCGTGGATGGGGCGATGTCGGCTCCATGTATCGCTCTGATATCGGCGCAATGCAGAAACGCATGCAGGCGCTGGGCTATGATGTCGGCAAGCCGGATGGTCTGCCCGGCTTCAAGACGCGCCGCTCGATTGGCCTGTGGCAGGCGAAAAACGGCATGGAGTCAACCTGCTTCCCGCAGCCGGAGCTATTACGTCAGATCCGCTGATCCCCGCCGCTCAGCAAGTTGGCGAAAGACTGCAGCGCTTTCGTTCTGTAACGGTCGTTGTGCTGCAGCATGAGAAACTGGCGCTGTGGGAGAGCAAAATCCGCCTTTACCAGTGTTCCGGCAGCAAGATGCGGGGCGGCGACAAGTTCCGAGATGGCTGTTACATAGTCACCCGAACGCACCGCCGAGCAGATGGCTTCGTTCGAGGGCAGTTCCAGCGCTACATGCAGACGCGCTGGATTGTAACCGGAAGCGCGCATCGCATCCTCGAAAACGCTGCGCGTTCCCGATCCCTGTTCACGTAGAATCCATTTTCCCTCGAAAAGCCGATCCCAGGTGAGCTTGCCGCCTGTACCCCAGTCATGATCGGGGCGCGCCACCAGAATAAGCTGGTCGCTTGCAACCTTGCTGATTGATAGCGACGGCGCCTGCACAGCGCCTTCCACAAGGCCGATATCTGCAACACCTTCCTGTGTCGCTTCGGTGACGCTTTCCGTATTGCCGAGCGTCAGCCGCACGTCGATGAGGGGGAAGGCGGCGTGGAACCGTGCCAGAAAGGACGGCAGCCAATAGCTGGCGATGGTCTGACTGGCATGAATGGCGAGGATGCCGCGCTTGCCGCCGCCAAGTTCCGACAGCATCTGCTCGGCGGAACGAGCGCGTGAAAGTGTGGAGCGCGCCTCGTCCAGAAACATGCGTCCGTCGCCGGTCAGTTCTATCCGACGCCCAATACGGTTGAAGAGCGTCGCTCCGTAGCGGTCTTCCATCGTGCGGATAGCCGAACTGACCGCCGAAGGCGTCAGGTGCAAGGCTTCCGAGGCCCGCGTGAGGTGCTCTCGTTCGGCCACTTCAATGAAAATTCGCAATTGTTCCAGTGTCATAGCATCTATCATTCGATTTTATCGAATAAAATATGACATATAATGAAATGGATTGAACAGGGAAAATCGGGCATTTGGTGAGAAAATAATTCTCATTCACTTTGAAATGCTGAAAATGACCTACTCCAAAATCCAGAACATCCTCCCAGGACTTGGCTTGAGTGTCGCCGTCGCAATAGCGGCGATTGGACTTGAAAGAGTCGAGGAACATTATGCGGGGCGCGCCTGGCTCGAAGCGCTGGTGATCGCCATTCTCCTCGGTACCGTGGTGCGCACGTTCCTGCGTCCGGGCAAGCAATTCAACAAGGGCATCGGTTTTTCCGCCAAGCTTCTTCTGGAGATTGCCGTCGTGCTGCTCGGTGCATCGATCAGCGCCAGTGCGGTGGTGGCTGCAGGTTCGGGGCTCATCTTCGGCATTGCAGGTGTGGTGGTGCTGGCGATTACACTGAGCTACGGGATCGGGCGTTTGCTGAAGCTTCCGCATCGCATGGCCGTACTGGTCGCCTGCGGCAATTCCATTTGCGGTAACTCCGCCATTGCTGCGACTGCGCCGGTCATTGGTGCTGGAAGTGAAGACGTGGCGGCCTCCATCGCCTTCACCGCAATTCTCGGCGTGGTCGTCGTGCTGCTCCTGCCGCTGCTGGTACCGCTTCTGGGGCTGTCGCACACGCAATATGGCGTGCTGGCGGGCCTGACTGTCTACGCAGTGCCACAGGTTCTGGCCGCGACCGCTCCGGTCGCGACGATCAGCGTGCAGCTTGGTACATTGGTGAAGCTTGTGCGCGTGCTGATGCTTGGGCCGGTCATTCTCGCACTGGCGCTTCTCGCCGGTAACAAGAATGCGGAGGTCAAGCCAGGTTTCTTCCAACTGGTGCCGTGGTTCATCATCGGCTTTCTCGGCATGATGGCGCTGCATTCGTTGCATCTGATCCCGGAAACGATTCTGCCCGGTATTCAATATGCCTCGACCCTTCTCACGATCATTTCGATGGCAGCTCTCGGCCTCGGTGTGGACATCCGTTCGGTCGCATCGGCAGGCGGTCGGGTCACCTTGACCGCCGTACTTTCGCTCGTGGCCCTCTGCGCCATCAGCCTTGGCCTGATCCATATGCTCAGTGTTGCATAAAAAAGCCGGGATGGTTCACATCCCGGCTATTCTCCTACAGCTTATTGTCAGCTTTTCTTGGCGGCGTCAGCCGGTTTGGTAGCGTCGGCGGGCTTTTCGTTCGCTGGCGCATTGGCCGTTTTGCCAGCGCCCTTATTGTCGTCCATCGACATATTGGAGCGGATCGTGACCATATGTTCGGCCTTGATGAGTGTCAGATTGGCTTCGTAATATTTGCTGTCTGCGAGTTGCTCCAAAGCCAGATCGACGTCCTTGTCGATGGCGGGCAGATTAGCCGTCGTTTCGGTTATCACCAGATCTATATCCGCGAGCTTCAGTTCTTCCTGCGCCTCTTTCTTGCGGCCATTCTGGATATGCTCGTTGGCCTTTTTGAGATGCGCGGCCTTTTCCGGCGTCAGCTTGTAGTCATCGACGACGCCGACTTCCATATCGACCGGCAGTGTGCCTGATTGAACCTCGGCGATTTCATCGGCCGAAGCGCCGGCCGTTTTCATCTTGTCGAGCAGTGAAGGGGTGTCTTTCAGCGCCTTGTCCAGATCGTCCTTGACGGTCGTCAGGATGATCTTTGCCTGGTCCGGCGTTCCCTGAAAAATGGCCAGTCGCGCCAGTGTGACGCCGCGCACCGCTGCAAGACCGTCACCGGAAATCGCATCCAGCTTCTTGATGGTGTCCTGCTGTGCAGCTTTCGTGCTCTGTGCTGCAGCAGCCTTCGGCTTTGCCGTATCATCAGCGAAGCTGGGCGCTGCAAAGGAAGCGCTCAGCAGGGCGGTTGAAAGCAGAATAACGGGCAGGGAATTGGTTTTGCTAATCATCGTATGCAATCCGTTCTAAAATAACTGTTTTGGATATTTAAGATGAATGGCTGTCTGAAAGCTTTTATCCTCCATTATTATTGTAGAAAAATTACCGGTTATTTGACTGTTATGATTGAAATACAGTTTTGGATCAGTACTGATCTGATACAAAGGGTCGGCCCAATTCGTGACCATTTCGTGGCAAACGAAAATTCTTAAATTTATTTAATAAAGAAAAAGCCCGCCGGGAGGCGGGCTTCTTCATGTTCAGTCGAAGGAAAAAGATTAGTTCTTTTCCGACTTCTTCATGGCTGCAGCAAGAATGTCGCCGAGCGAAGCACCGGAGTCGGACGAACCGTACTGAGCAACTGCTTCCTTTTCTTCGGCGATTTCGAGTGCCTTGATCGAGACCTGCAGCTTGCGGGTCTTCTTGTCGAAAGCGATGACGCGGGCGTCAACCTTCTGACCGACCGTGAAGCGTTCCGGACGCTGTTCATCGCGATCACGCGAAAGATCCGAGCGGCGGATGAAGCTGTCGAGATCGTGGTCGACGAGACGGACTTCGAGGCCACCGTCGGTAACGGCAGTCACTTCGCAGGTTACAACGGCGTTCTTGCGCAGTTCACCCGAAGCTGCTGCTTCACCGACCTTGTCGCCGGAAAGCTGCTTGATGCCGAGCGAGATGCGTTCCTTGTCGATGTCAACGTCGAGAACGACAGCCTTGACGACTTCACCCTTGTTGTACTCTTCGATGACCTGTTCGCCCGGACGGTTCCAGTCGAGGTCGGAGAGGTGAACCATGCCGTCAACGTCGCCGTCGAGGCCAATGAACAGGCCAAATTCGGTCTTGTTCTTGACTTCACCTTCAACAACCGTACCGACAGGGTACTTCTGGGCAAAGGTCGTCCACGGATTGTCGAGGGTCTGCTTGAGGCCCAGCGAGATACGGCGCTTGACCGGATCAACTTCGAGCACAACGACTTCGACTTCCTGCGTGGTGGACAGAATCTTGCCCGGATGGACATTCTTCTTGGTCCACGACATTTCGGAAACGTGGATGAGGCCTTCGATGCCCGGCTCGATTTCGACGAATGCACCGTAGTCGGTGATGTTCGTGACGGTGCCGGTGATCTTTTTGCCGATCGGGTACTTCGCGCCGATACCATCCCAAGGATCGCTCTCGAGCTGCTTCATGCCGAGCGAGATACGATGGGTTTCCTGGTTGATGCGGATGATCTGCACCTTGACCGTCTGGCCGATGGTGAGGATTTCCGACGGATGGTTGACGCGGCGCCATGCCATGTCGGTCACGTGCAGGAGACCGTCGATGCCGCCGAGGTCAACGAACGCACCGTAATCGGTGATGTTCTTGACGACGCCTTCAACGACCTGACCTTCTTCAAGGTTCTGGACGATTTCCGAACGCTGTTCCGCACGGCTCTCTTCGAGAACGGTACGACGCGAGACAACGATGTTGCCGCGACGCTTGTCCATCTTGAGGATTTCGAACGGCTGCGGGACGTGCATGAGCGGGGTGACGTCGCGGATCGGGCGGATGTCGACCTGCGAACGCGGCAGGAAGGCAACAGCGCCGTCGAGGTCGACGGTGAAACCACCCTTGACCTGATTGAAGATGACGCCATCGACGCGCTCGCCATTGGCGAACTTCTGCTCGAGCTTGACCCAGCTTTCTTCACGGCGTGCTTTTTCGCGCGACAGGACAGCTTCGCCCAGAGCGTTTTCGATGCGCTCGACGTAAACTTCCACTTCGTCGCCCGGCTTCAGCGTGCCGTCTTTGCCCTTTGCGCCGAATTCCTTCAGCGGCACGCGGCCTTCGACCTTCAGACCGGCGTCGATGATCGCCATGTCCTTTTCAATGGCCACGATGCGGCCCTTGACGACATAACCTTCAGCAAGGTCGTTCGTTGCAAAGGATTCCGCCAGCAGCGATTCGAAGTCTGCGAGGGATGGATTGAATTCTGACATGAATACTCCTGGTGCATCCGGAAAATTCATCGGATGCGGCGCCGGGGGTTAGTGTTGCGTTATGCCCGACCTCGGCCCCGTCTTTGCAGACAACCGGCGCGTGGAACGCGAAGTCAGGCTTTTCAGTATGAGTGCAGCCTATATAGGTCCGAACTCAGGATTGTCCAGCTTTTCGGGGCACAATGAAGCCCGGAAAGCTTAAAACCTAAAGCTTAAACCTGCCGGATCATCCCCGATGCTGCGCCAAAGCGTGATCGATCAGCTTTTTTGCGGCCAGAAATGCCGCTTCTATACTCATTTCGCTCGTATCAAGCAAGTGCGCGTCTTCTGCAGGCTTCAGTGGAGAATCGATGCGGTTCGTGTCGCGTTCGTCGCGTTTTCTGAGGTCAGCCAGTATTTCCGCGAAATCCGCCTTCTCGCCCCGCGCCACAATCTCTTCATAGCGACGCTCGGCGCGCACTTCCGGCGAAGCCGTGACAAAGAGCTTTATGGCTGCATCGGGACAGACGACGGTGCCGATATCGCGCCCGTCAAGCACGCTCGAGGGCAGGGCATTGGCGAAATTGCGCTGCGCTTCGACAAGCGCACGCCGGACCTTCGGCATGACCGCGACTTTCGATGCCGCTTCGCCGATCATGTGAGCCGAAAGCACGGCCTTGTCCATCTCGCGCAGATCGAGGTTCAACGCGGCGTCCGCCGCCACCGCTTCGTCGTCGAGAGGCAGCCCCTTGTCGATAAGCGCCTTGGCGACGGCGCGATAGGTCAGTCCCGTGTCGAGATGCGGCATGCCGTAGTGAATGGCGATGCGCCGGGCAAGGGTTCCCTTGCCCGAGGCGGCTGGTCCGTCGATAGCGACAATGAACGGCGTCATTGCGCGTCGCTCAGCTCGATCTTCGCGCCCAGTCCCGGCATCATGTCCATGAATTCGGGGAAGGACGTGGCGATCATCGTGCTGTCGTCGACCGTCACCGGCTTTTCCGATGCCAGACCCATCACGAGGAAGCTCATCGCGATGCGGTGATCGAGATGGGTTGCGACCGTACCGCCACCCAGTCCCTTGCCGTCGGGGCGGCCGCGGACCGTCAGCGACATCTCGCCTTCGGTGCAATCGACGCCATTGGCTTCAAGGCCACGTGCAACGGCTGCGAGACGATCCGATTCCTTGACGCGCAGCTCGTCCAGACCGTCCATCACGGTTTCGCCTTCCGCGAAGGAGGCGGCAATCGCCAGAACCGGATATTCATCGATCATCGACGGTGCACGTTCCGGCGGAACGGTAACGCCCTTGAGCTTCGAGGCCTTCACACGAAGATCGGCAACATCCTCGCCGCCAGCAAGACGGGCATTGAGCACTTCGATATCGGCGCCCATTTCCTGTAGCGTCAGGATCAGGCCGGTGCGGGTCGGGTTCATCAGCACATTGCGGATGGTAACGTCCGAACCTTCGACCAGAAGGGCGGCAACGAGCGGGAAGGCCGTCGAGGATGGATCACCCGGTACGTCGATGGTCTGGCCGGTAAGCTTGCCCTGGCCGGTGATGCGGATATGACGCACGCCATCCTTGTCGGTTTCAACCGAAAGATCGGCGCCAAAGCCCTGCAGCATCTTTTCCGTATGGTCGCGGGTCATGACCGGCTCGATCACGGTGGTGACGCCCGGCGCATTGAGACCGGCGAGCAGCACGGCGGACTTCACCTGTGCGGAAGCCATCGGCACGCGATAGGTGATCGGATTGGCTGTTTTGGGGCCAATCAGCGTCAATGGCATGCGGTCGCCTTCGGCTGCTTCCACCTGAACGCCCATTTCACGCAAGGGATTCAGCACGCGGCCCATAGGGCGCGAGGTCAGCGATGCATCGCCGATAAAGGAGGTTTTCATGTCATAGGTGCCGACAAGGCCCATGGTGAGGCGCGCACCGGTTCCGGCATTGCCGAAATCGAGCGCAGCTTCGGGCTGCAACAGGCAGCCATTGCCGACGCCGTTGATGATCCAGACATCACCATCCTTGCGGATTTTTGCGCCCATGGCCTGCATGGCGCGACCCGTATTGATGACGTCTTCACCTTCCAAGAGGCCGGTGATGCGGGTTTCATCCGATGCAAGGCCACCAAACATGAAGGAGCGATGCGAGATGGACTTGTCGCCCGGAATGCGGATTTCGCCCGTGAGTGCCTCCGAGCGGCGGGCAGTTGCTGGTTTCGGGAATGCAGAATGGGACATGGATTTTTCACAGTCACATTTTTGGCGCGGACACGCGCCGGGATTGAGAGATAAGCGGGGCTTCCCTAGCATAGGATAAAGCCGGGGTCATCCGCGAATACGCGGCGTGGGCGACACGGAGTTTCAAGAGTCTGCATGTCCCGTTGCGTTTGGCTTTGACAAACGCGCCAAATTGCGTTTATGCACCGGACAACAATATAAATGCGCTTAAGACTTGCCTCTTGCCATATGTTTGAGTGAACAGCATGGTGTTAGGCAACATGCTTCAAGGCAATCATCTCGGCGCGATTTTATGAATTTGTGTCCCCGTGCAAATTAACGAGGCTAGACGTGACAAAAGCTGAACTAGGTACCAAGCGTATCGACCCGGAAACGGGCAAGAAATTTTACGATCTCAATCGCGATCCGATCGTTTCGCCCTATACCGGCATTTCCTATCCGCGTTCGTACTTCGACTCCACGCTTGAAAGCCGCATTGTCGAAGAGGAAACCGAAGAGGAAGAAGTCGATACGGCGCTCGAAAAGCCGGAATTCGTTTCGCTCGAGGATGCCGACGACGAAGCCAAAGGCAGCGGCGACGATTTGCCGGATCTGGGCGACGACGACGATGTTGATCTCGGCGACGACGATGAAGACACCTTCCTCGAAGAAGAGGAAGACGAGGACGACGACATGTCGGGCATTCTCGGCGGTGGTGTCGGCGGCGACGACGAAGAGGGTTGATCCGTCTGCGGATCAAGATCTGATGCTTTTTGCGAGGCGGCCTTCGGGGCGCCTCGTTTCGTTTGAAGCGCATCCGCATGGGTGCTTCAGCTCGATCTGTGAATTATTTTTGGCAGATGTGAAAAGAGTTGCGATTTAGCTCTTGATCTTCTGACGAACGCCATTTAATAAGCCGCCACACCGGGCAGCAAGTCCTGCCCGATGCGCCTCGAAAGAGGTCTGATGGGGCCATAGCTCAGCTGGGAGAGCGCCTGCATGGCATGCAGGAGGTCAGCGGTTCGATCCCGCTTGGCTCCACCAAATTTTCCTTCCTAAAAAGTTCTAACGCATGTCGCTGAAAGTCAGCGATATTTTGCGTTTTCCTTGCATGTCCCGCCAGGCCGATGACCGTCATTGGACAAAACCGGCTGGAGCGCTATGTCGTTTCCCATGACAGAGATGATCTTGGCGACGTTTGACTGGGTTCCCAAAATGCCGCGCGGCTTTGTGCGTGATCTCCGGGTGCGTTGGGCGCTGGAGGAAGCCGGGCTGCCCTATCGCGTCGAAGGCGTTCCGTTCAAGAATCGGGGGCCCGAACATTTCACCCATCAGCCCTTCGGGCAGGTGCCATGGCTGATCGATGGCGATATGTCGGTCTTCGAAAGCGGCGCTATCCTGCTTCATATCGCCGAGAAGAGCGATGCGCTCCTGCCGGGCGATGCGAGGGCGCGAAACGAGGTCATACAATGGCTGTTTGCTGCATTGAATTCGGTCGAAATGGCCGCCTTGCCACTCGCCCTCTATAAATTCACCGGTGATGAAGAGCAGACACCGGGACGTCAGCTCATGGACAGTTTCCTGGCCGGTCGGCTGGGGCATATGGAACAGGCACTGTCAGGCCGTGAATGGCTGACGGACAGTTTCTCGGTTGCCGACATTCTGATGGCTGACGTGTTGCGTCTGGTCGATCACTTCGACGGACTGGCGCAGCATCCTGCTTGCCGTGCCTATGTCGCGCGCGCCACGACACGGCCCGCATTCCAGAAAGCCTTTACCGACCAGATGGAGCATTTCGCTGCCGCAGACTGACGCGTGCATCGAAATTCTCGCATCAGGCACCTTGCACGCCTAAATTGCGCTCAACAATGCCTTGAAATTGATAAATAGAACGTCATCCAAAAATTTCCCGCTGAAACGACAATCCTGTCGATCGTCATTTCATCCCGTCGGAATATGCTCCTAGAGTGCCGTGCGTCCATTTGGACGCACAAAGGTCGCTCTAAATGGTTGAATCTACGAATCGTACTTTCCAAAAACCGATTCCGATTTTTGGGCCGATGCTGTAGAAACTCGTGACGAAGTCCATCGGGAGAGGGGCGGACTTCACACCGTTACTGGCCGTTACCGGGAGGAATGATGAGCACCAACGCAGTTCCCACGCAGTTTTCGCATGACCATCCGCTGTGGCAACCGGATGCGGGGCGCAAAGCCGCCAGTAATCTGGAACAATTCCGCATTCGTGCAGAACAGCGCACGGGCTTGAGCCTGCCGGATTATGCCGCGCTGCATCGCTGGTCTGTCGAGGATCGCGTCGGGTTCTGGCAGCTTGTATGGGATTTCTGCGCGGTCATCGGTGAGCGTGGCAATACCGTCCTTGTCGACAAGGGGCATATGCGCGAGGCAAAGTTCTTCCCCGAGGCGCGGCTCAACTTTGCCGAAAACCTGTTGCGCTACCACGGCGGAGAGGAAGCCATTGTCTTCCGTGGCGAAGACAAGGTCGAGCGCCGCCTGACATGGGACGATCTTCATGCGCTGGTCTCGAAGCTGCAGCAATTCATGCTGGCGGAAGGCGTTCGGCCTGGCGACCGCGTGGCGGGCATGATGCCCAACATGCCGGAGGCCGTAGCCCTGATGCTGGCCGCTTCGTCCATCGGTGCGGTTTGGTCGTCGTGTTCGCCGGATTTCGGTGTGCAAGGCGTGCTGGATCGTTTCGGACAGATCGAGCCGAAGCTTTTCTTCGCCTGCGACGGCTACTGGTACAATGGCAAGCGCATCGAGGTGGCCGACAAGATCGCCGAAGTGACGGCAAAATTGCCGGGACTGAAACGCGCCGTCATCGTCACCTATCTCGGCGAAGCGGAAGCCGTTGCGGCCAGAGCGGAAAAGGGCATTGCGCTTTACGCGGCTTTGGAACCGTTCAAGGCCAAGGACGTGGAATTCACGCGGCTCCCCTTCGATCATCCACTTTATATCCTGTTTTCTTCGGGCACGACGGGCATACCGAAATGCATCGTGCACCGGGCTGGCGGTGTGCTGCTGCAGCACCTGAAGGAACACCGTTTGCACGCCGATATTCGCGATGGCGACCGTTTCTTCTATTTCACCACATGCGGCTGGATGATGTGGAACTGGCTTGCGTCGGGCATCGCCTCCGGTGCCACATTGCTGCTTTATGACGGCTCGCCCTTCTATCCCGATGGCAATGTGTTGTTCGATTATGCCGCCGCCGAAGGCATGACCTATTTCGGTACTTCGGCGAAATTCATCGACGCCGTTTTGAAAGCCGGATTGAAGCCCGGCGAAACGCATGATCTGTCGGCACTGCGTACCGTCTCCTCGACCGGCTCGCCGCTATCACCGGAAGGCTTTGCCTTCGTCTATGAGGCGATCAAACCCGATGTGCATCTTGCGTCCATTTCTGGTGGAACGGATATCGTGTCATGCTTTGTGCTGGGCGTTCCGACCGAACCTGTCTGGCTGGGCGAAATTCAGGGCGCTGGCCTTGGCATGGCCGTCGATGTCTGGAACGACGATGGCAAGCCGGTGCGTGGCGAAAAGGGTGAACTGGTCTGCACCAAGGCTTTTCCCTGCATGCCGCTGCAATTCTGGAACGATCCGGACGGAGCGAAATATCAGGCAGCCTATTTCGAGCGTTTCGACAATATCTGGTGTCATGGCGATTTTGCCGAATGGACCGAACATGACGGCATCGTCATCCATGGCCGTTCGGATGCGACACTCAATCCCGGCGGCGTGCGTATCGGTACGGCGGAAATCTACAATCAGGTCGAGCAGATGTCGGAGATCGCCGAGGCGCTCTGCATCGGGCAGGATTGGGACAAGGATGTGCGGGTGGTGCTGTTCGTGCGCCTCGCCCAAGGTGTGATGCTCGATGACGACCTCAAGGCGCGCATCAAGGCGAAAATCCGCACCGGGGCGACGCCGCGCCACGTTCCGGCAAAAATCGTTGCCGTCCGGGATATTCCGCGCACCAAGTCCGGCAAGATCGTGGAGCTTGCCGTCCGCGATATCGTGCATGGGCGCGACGTGAAGAACCGCGAAGCATTGGCCAACCCGGAAGCGCTGGAGCTTTATCGGGATATTGTAGAGCTTCAAGAGGATTGATTTGGTTGCCGGATAATGGACGCAACAAAATTTCGTTATCCGGCAATAAATAGCCACAGAACGCCACGCAAAACGGTTGCCTATTCGACATTCACGGGACACTCTGCCTTTCAACATAAGCCATCCTGCAAAGGATGGCCGCCGGGCAGAACTTGTGGAGGACGAGTATGTTTGCATCGGGTATAAACTTCGGTCTTGGCGAGGAGATCGAAGCCCTTCGCGATACGGTGCGCCGTTTTGCGGAAAGCCGCATTGCGCCGCTGGCCGCTGAAACCGATCGCAACAATGCATTTCCCATGCATCTTTGGCGTGAACTGGGTGAGCTTGGCGTACTCGGCATTACGGCGCCTGAAGAATATGGCGGTGCAGGCATGGGCTATCTTGCCCATTGCATCGCGATGGAAGAAATCAGCCGCGCTTCCGCTTCTATCGGCCTCAGCTATGGCGCGCATTCCAATCTCTGCGTCAACCAGATCAAGCGAAACGGTTCTCCCGAGCAGCGCGCAAAATATCTGCCCAAGCTCATTTCCGGCGAGCATGTCGGCGCGCTCGCCATGTCCGAGCCGGGTGCCGGTTCCGACGTTGTTTCGATGAAGCTTACCGCCGAAAAACGCGGTGATCGCTATATTCTCAATGGCAACAAGATGTGGATCACCAACGGCCCGGATGCCGATGTGCTGGTGGTCTATGCCAAGACTGATCCGGCTGCGGGTCCGCGTGGCATCAGCGCCTTCATCGTTGAAAAAGGCTTCAAGGGTTTCTCGACGGCGCAGAAACTCGACAAGCTCGGTATGCGCGGCTCGAACACCTGCGAACTGGTGTTCGAGGATTGTGAAGTGCCGGCCGAAAACCTGCTCGGGGCAGAAGGCAAGGGCGTCAACGTGCTGATGTCCGGTCTCGATTATGAGCGTGTGGTGCTGGCTGGCGGTCCGCTTGGCATCATGGCGGCGTGTCTCGATGTCGTCGTGCCCTATGTGCATGAGCGCAAGCAGTTCGACCAGCCGATTGGCGAGTTCCAGTTGATGCAGGGCAAGCTTGCCGACATGTATGTGATCTTCAACGCCTCGCGCGCTTATACCTATGCGGTGGCAGCGGCCTGCGACCGGGGCGAGACGTCGCGCAAGGACGCGGCGGGCTGCATTCTCTATACGGCAGAAAATGCCACGCAGATGGCCTTGCAGGCGATACAGGCGCTGGGCGGCAACGGCTATATCAACGATTATCCGACGGGCCGCCTTTTGCGCGACGCCAAGCTCTATGAAATCGGTGCGGGGACGTCGGAAATCCGGCGCATGCTGATCGGACGGGAACTCTTTCAGGAGACCCGCTGATGCCGGTTCTCAAATCTGAAATCTCGACGCGCAGCGCCAGCTTCGAAGCCAATCGCAAAGCCATGCTTGAGGCCATCGATATTGTGGCCGAGGCATCTCGCCTTGCCATCGACGGCGGTGGCGAAAAAGCACGCGAGCGTCATGTTTCGCGCGGAAAATTGCTCCCCCGCGAACGCGTGGCGCAATTGCTCGATCCGGGTTCGCCTTTTCTCGAAGTCGGGCTTACGGCAGCGCATGGCATGTATGGCGGCGCGGCCCCTTCCGGCGGGATCATCACCGGCATCGGGCGCGTATCGGGCCGCGAATGCATGATCGTCTGCAATGATGCGACGGTGAAGGGCGGCACCTATTATCCGGTCACGGTGAAAAAGCACCTGCGGGCGCAGGAGATCGCGGGCGAGAATCGCTTGCCGTGTATTTATCTGGTTGATTCCGGTGGGGCCAACCTGCCCAATCAGGATGAGGTGTTTCCGGATCGCGACCATTTCGGGCGCATCTTCTATAATCAGGCGCAGATGTCGGCGGCGGGCATTCCGCAGGTGGCCGTGGTCATGGGCTCGTGCACGGCAGGCGGCGCTTACGTGCCTGCCATGAGCGACGAGACGGTGATCGTGCGGGGGCAGGGCACGATCTTTCTGGCCGGTCCACCGCTGGTGAAAGCTGCAACCGGCGAAGTGGTGACGGCGGAAGACCTTGGCGGCGGCGATGTGCATACAAGGCTGTCCGGCGTGGCCGATCATCTGGCCAATGACGATGCCCATGCATTGCAGATCGCACGCGCCATTGCCGCCAATCTCAACAGTGAGAAACGCAGCTTCATTCCGAGAGGCGACGGCGCTGCGCCGCTTTACGACCCGGAGGAAATTTTGGGGCTAGTTTCCGCCGATACGCGCATTCCTTATGACGTGCGCGAAGTGATCGCACGGCTGGTCGACGGTTCGGATTTCGATGAGTTCAAGGCGCGCTACGGCACCACGCTTGTGTGCGGTTTTGCCAGCGTCTACGGCATGCCGGTTGGCATCATTGCCAATAATGGCGTGCTGTTTTCGGAAGCCGCGCTGAAAGGCGCGCATTTCATCGAGCTTTGCTGCCAGCGCAATATTCCGCTGGTGTTCCTGCAAAACATCACCGGCTTCATGGTCGGGCGCAAATATGAAGCCGACGGCATCGCCAAGCACGGCGCAAAGCTGGTGACGGCGGTGGCGACCGCCAATGTACCGAAGATCACCATGCTGATCGGCGCGTCTTATGGTGCGGGCAATTACGGCATGGCCGGGCGGGCCTATTCGCCGCGCTTCCTTTGGACCTGGCCGAACAGCCGCATCGCGGTGATGGGTGGCGAGCAGGCGGCAGGCGTGCTGGCAACCGTCAAGCGCGACGGGATCGAGCGCACCGGCGGCACGTGGTCGGCGGATGAGGAAGCGGAGTTCAAGCGCCCCACGCTGGAGATGTTTGAGCGCCAGAGCCATCCGCTCTATGCCTCGGCGCGGCTTTGGGACGATGGCATCATCGATCCGCGCAAGAGCCGCGAAGTGCTGGGACTATCGCTTTCCGCCACGCTGAATGCGCCGGTCGAGCCGACGCGTTTTGGCATCTTCAGAATGTAGGAAGACAATCAGATGTTTCAAAAGATACTGATTGCCAATCGCGGAGAAATTGCCTGCCGGGTCATTCGCACGGCGCGTGAACTGGGCGTTGCCACTGTCGCGATCTATTCCGATGCGGATGCCAACGCGCTGCATGTCGAAATGGCCGACGAGGCGGTGCGTGTCGGCCCTGCCATTTCTGCGCAAAGCTATCTGAACGTCGAGGCTATCATCAGGGCCGCGCTGGAAACCGGCGCGCAGGCGATCCATCCGGGCTATGGGTTTCTCTCCGAGAATGCCGGTTTTGTGGATGCGGTCGAGGCGGCGGGGCTCACCTTCATCGGCCCATCGGCAAGAGCCATTCGCGCCATGGGGCTGAAGGATGCTGCCAAGGCGCTGATGGAAAAGGCGAGCGTGCCTGTCGTTCCGGGCTATCACGGCGATAATCAGGATGGAGCATTCCTTAAAAGCGAGGCCGACCGGATCACCTATCCCGTGCTCATCAAGGCGCGTGCGGGCGGTGGCGGCAAGGGCATGCGCCGTGTCGATCAGGCCGCCGATTTTGCGGCGGCACTGGACAGCGCGCGCCGCGAGGCGGAAGCCTCTTTCGGCGATAGCGCCGTGCTGGTCGAAAAATACATGGCGAAACCGCGCCATATCGAGGTGCAGGTTTTTGGCGACAGTCACGGCAATGCGGTGCATCTTTTCGAGCGCGATTGCTCGCTGCAGCGCCGCCACCAGAAGGTCATCGAGGAAGCGCCTGCGCCCGGCATGACCCCGGATATGCGTGCAGCCATGGGCGAGGCGGCGGTGAAGGCGGCATTGGCGATTGGCTATTCCGGAGCTGGCACGGTGGAGTTCATCGCCGATGTTTCGGAAGGGCTGCGGCCTGACCGCTTCTTCTTCATGGAAATGAATACGCGGCTACAGGTCGAACATCCGGTGACGGAAGCGATCACCGGCCTTGATCTGGTCGAGTGGCAATTGCGCGTTGCGTCGGGCGAAGCCTTGCCGAAACGTCAGGACGAGCTTTCCATAAGCGGCTGGGCTTTCGAGGCTCGGCTATATGCAGAAGACCCGGCGCGGGATTTCCTGCCTGCAACCGGCAAGCTTGCTCTGTTCGCGCCGCCTGAAAATGCGCGTGTCGATTCCGGTGTTCGAACCGGCGACACGATCACGCCGTTCTACGATCCGATGATCGCCAAGATCATCGCCCATGGCGCAACGCGCGACGAGGCGCTGAACCGGCTTGATGCGGCATTAAACAAGACCCGGATTGCGGGCCTCGTTACCAATCGCCAGTTCCTGTCGGCGCTCAGCAATCTGGATGCTTTCCGCACCGGCGATGTCGATACCGGGCTGATCGGGCGCGAGACGGCGACGCTTTTCACGGATGAGCAGCCTTCCGATATCGCCATTGCGCTGGCCGCACTCGGCGCTCTCGACCTGCTGGATGCGTCACAAGAAGGCGACCCATGGTCGAGCCTGCGCGGGTTCAGGCTTTGGGGCGAGGCATCGCGTTCGGTTCTGATCGATCATCATGGCGAGCGTCACACGGTCAGCTTCACGACCAGGGGCGACAGGCATTTCGGCTTTGCTTTCGGCACCATCGAAATTCGTGAGCATAAGAACGGGCAGGTTCGCTTTGCTGTCGATGGTCGTGTGTCGGAAGCGTCCGTCCTGCGCATCGGGCATGATGTGACGGTGCAAGTCGAAGGTCGCGACACCATATTTCATCATGTGCAGTCTGTTGGCGCGGAAGAGGACGCCTCAAGCGAAAGCCGCATCCTGTCGCCGATGCCGGGACTGGTGCGGCTCGTATCCGCCGTGGAGGGTGCCAGCGTCGCCAAGGGTGATCCGCTGGTGACGATGGAGGCGATGAAGATGGAGCTGTCACTGACTGCGCCGCGCGACGGCAAGATTGCGTCCGTAACCGTTGTAGCGGGCGATCAGGTCAATGAAGGCGCACTGCTGGTTGAACTGGAGGAAGAACATGGCTGAACACGTCGAAATCGTTGAAATGGCAGCACGTGACGGCCTGCAGAACGAGAAACGTTTTGTGCCGACGGCTGACAAGATTGCATTGATCGACCGCCTGTCCGATTGCGGTTATGCCCGCATCGAGGCGACGAGTTTCGTCAGTTCCAAATGGGTGCCGCAACTGGCCGATGCGGGGGAAGTCATGGCCGGGATTCGCCGCGCCAACGGCGTGCGCTACTCGGTACTCGTGCCCAACATGAAGGGCTATGAAGCTGCCGCTGCTGCGAATGTCGATGAGATTGCGGTTTTCATTTCCGCCTCGGAAGGTTTTTCGAAAGCCAATATCAATTGCACGATTGCCGAAAGCATCGAGCGGCTGTCGCCGGTCATCGGCGCTGCCATCAATGACGGTCTGGCCATTCGTGGCTATGTGAGCTGCGTGGTCGAATGTCCCTATGATGGTTCGACTGCGCCGCAGTCGGTTGCCGATGTGACGGAGCAACTCTTCTCGCTCGGCTGTCACGAGGTGAGTCTTGGCGACACGATCGGACGCGGCACGCCGGACAAGGTGGCAGCCATGCTTGATGCGGTGCTGGCAATTGCGCCCGTGCATAGCCTTGCCGGCCATTATCATGACACGGGTGGCCGCGCGCTCGACAATATCCGCATCAGTCTAGAGAAGGGCCTGCGGGTATTCGATGCCTCTGTCGGCGGTCTCGGCGGCTGTCCATTCGCGCCGGGCGCCAAGGGTAATGTCGATACGGTTTCCGTTGTCGAAATGCTGCACGAAATGGGTTTTGAAACCGGCCTTGATCTGGACAAGCTCAGATCGGCGGCTTTGTTTGCACAGGCGCTGCGTCAGGATAAAGCCGCATGAACGCGTTCGAGACGATCCAGATTGCCGTCGATCAGCGCGGTGTCGCCACGCTGACGCTCAACCGTCCAGAGCAGCATAATGCGCTGTCCGGTCGGATGATCGATGAGCTTCTGACGGCGACGCTGCATCTGGCGGACAACGAAGCCGTGCGTGTCGTGGTCCTGACCGGAAATGGCACGAGCTTTTGCGCGGGCGGTGATCTCGGATGGATGCAGGAACAGGTGAAAGCCACGCGCGCCCAGCGGATTGAGGAGGCGCGCAAGCTCGCCCTCATGCTGAAAGCGCTGCGCGATCTGCCAAAACCGTTGATCGGGCGCATCAACGGTCAGGCCTATGGCGGCGGTGTGGGTCTCATCAGCGTGTGCGATGCTGCGATCAGCGTTTCCGGCGCACGCTTCGGGCTGACGGAAACAAAGCTCGGCCTGATACCGGCCACCATCAGCCCCTATGTGGTAGCGCGCATCGGACAGGCAAATGCGCTGCGCACATTCACCTCGGCGCGGCTGTTCGATGCCGAGGAAGCGCGGCGGATCGGCCTCCTGCATGACGTGGTCGAGGCCGAACGTCTCGATGCGGCGGTGGAGACGGAGATCAAACCCTATTTTGCCACAGCGCCCGCAGCGGTTGCCGCCTCCAAGAGGCTGGTTCATGCGCTGGGCGCGCCGATAGACGAGGCCGTCATCGAAATGACGCTGACCCGTCTTGCCGACACATGGGAAACGCCAGAGGCCGCGGAGGGAATCGCGGCCTTTTTTGCGAAGAAATCACCATCATGGAAGGGAGGGAACTAAGACTTTGGGAGGAGCCGATTTTCGTTGTAGTTGCGGGCACTTGGCCCCTTGCAATCGGAAGCCGGAAATGCATTCTTATTACATCATGAAAGCGCGCTCCCGGTCTGGAGCATGATTCCGAAAGAGCTGATGCGATTTTGGATAATATTATGGCTCCAGCCTCTTCAACGTGTGGGACAGCGTGCTTTTGGATTGACCCTTTGAGATCATGCGATGAACAAAAGGGAGGGCCCGGCAATTCGGCAGCGCGGATGCGCTGAGATTTGACCGGCAAGGGTTGTCTCGGGGCCGTCGGAGGACGCTGCCCCACCAAAGGAGAAAAAGAATGAACCTGAAACTTCTGTCCAGCGTGGCTTTTGCAGCTACACTCGGCTTTGCCAGCGCCGCCTATGCTGACATCACCATCGGCGTCGTCGCACCGCTGACGGGCCCTGTCGCCGCTTTCGGTGACCAGGTGAAGAAGGGTGCGGAAACCGCCGTTGAAGTCATCAACAAGGCTGGCGGCATCAAGGGCGAGAAAGTCGTTCTGAAGTTTGCCGACGATGCCGGCGAACCGAAGCAGGGCGTTTCCGCCGCCAACCAGATCGTCGGCGACGGTATCAAGTTCGTCGTCGGCCCGGTCACGACCGGCGTTGCCATCCCCGTTTCCGACGTGTTCTCGGAAAACGGCGTCCTGATGGTCACCCCGACCGCCACCGGCCCGGATCTGACTGCACGCAATCTGGAAAACGTGTTCCGCACCTGCGGTCGCGACGACCAGCAGGCGGAAGTCATGGCCGACTATGTCCTGAAGAATTTCAAGGACAAGAAGGTCGCCGTGATCCACGACAAGGGTGCCTATGGCAAGGGTCTGGCTGACGCTTTCAAGGCTGCGATCAACAAGGGCGGTGTCACCGAAGTTCAATATGATTCGGTTACCCCCGGCGACAAGGACTTCAGCGCGCTCGTTTCCAAGCTGAAGGCTGCTGGCACCGAAATCGTCTATTTCGGCGGCTACCATGCCGAAGGCGGTCTCCTGTCGCGTCAGTTGCATGATGCTGGCATGCAGGCGCTGGTACTCGGCGGTGAAGGCCTGTCCAACACCGAATATTGGGCAATCGGCGGCACCAACGCACAGGGCACGCTGTTCACCAATGCCAAGGATGCCACCAAGAACCCGGCTTCCAAGGATGCTATCGAAGCGCTCAAGGCCAAGGGCATCCCGGCTGAAGCCTTCACCATGAATGCTTATGCTGCTGTGGAAGTCATCAAGGCTGGTATCGAGAGCGCCGGTTCGGCTGACGATTCCGCTGCGGTTGCCAAGGCGCTACATGACGGCAAGCCGATCGAAACCGCTATCGGCACGCTGACCTATGGCGCAAACGGCGATCTCAGCTCGCCGAGCTTCGACATCTTCAAGTGGGATGACGGCAAGATCGTCGGCCTCGAATAAGATCGTCGTGGTTTTAAGATAGAAAAACGCCGGGGATTATCCCCGGCGTTTTGCATTTGTGAAGCTGAAGCCACGTTAGAGCGGTTCCGGTTGACACGGAATCACCGGAACCGCTCTAACTATTTGTTATGTCGGATTATCCCACGCAAAACCGCTTCGCACTTTTGCTGGAAATGCTCTAGGAACCTGTATAGCCGAGTTCCGCTTCAATGGCCTCGAATGTCTTTTCCATCGCGTAGGTGGGGCTGAGGGGAAAGCCGAAATGCCCGTAGGCGATGGACATTTGCCGTTCGGCTTTGCTTTCGCTGCCCTTCGCCACCGCAGCCACATAGAGCGCCGCAGCCAGGCCGGTGCGGTCGGCGCCGGACTTGCAATGGATGAGAACCGGCTTTTCCGCATTCTGCATCAGGGCGATAAGCTGTCTGGTTTGTGCGGGGTCTAACTGTCGTCTAGACGACATTTCGAAATCGGCGTGCTTGATGCCAAGCGTCTTTGCGGCTGCGATCTCTTCATCATACCATTTGGAACCCGGTTCGGGGCCGCGCAGGTTGATGATGGTCTTGATGCCGTAGATCTTCTGCAAGGATGCGATGCGCGCCGGGTCTGGCTGGTTGGAACGATAAGCCTGCCCGTCGATGATAGTGTGAACGTTGCCCTTGTATTGCAGCGTATAGAGATAGCCGCCCATGATGCTCGATCCGATAAGCAGCCCAAGCCCGGCCAGCCTGGCATAGCTGAAGGACCATTCGACGTATTTCCGAAAGAACGACATAGGGGCCTCATTCAAACGCAAGTAAATAATAAAATATAGCTGGCTGGAAATTTCTTCTTGGCTTTCGGTTGGAATATAATAAGATTTAGACTTAATCTTGTTCGAAAGAAGAAGAGATTTCATTTGTTCTGTTTGAGTTATTTGGAAAATTCCCAGGGATGCGTTGGGGAACATTGTTTGGGGGCAGCATCTGTGTCAGTTCGTGGCGTCGGTAAATTGCGTTGGTTTTTCGTGGCTTAAGCTTCGGTTAACCATGACCGTTTAATCTATGACCATGTGTTGGGGCAGCTAGCGGAGCAGGTTTATGCAGCGCTACAGATTTGACGATAAACGAATTCTGATTGAGGCGATTGTTGAGTTACTCAACCGGGGCGTAGAGCCCGACGAACTCGATCTTGTACTGAGCCGGATCGGTCCGGTCGATCTTGATTTGATGCGACAATGCCTGATCGAGGTGTGGAATTACAACCATCCCGATCTGGCGGAAACGCCGATGGCGGCCTGAACGACTTGTTCGACGGCCCGCTGGGTGCAAAGCATTTCGGCAAGGCGGCAAGGCGGCAAGGCGGCAAACCTGCGCCTAAGCCGATGACGGCTTGGCAAAGAAACGTTTCGAGTAAAGGCGCTGATCGCGCGGACGGTCGGTTGCCAACCATATCTGTCGGGCGATGGATCGGGGTGCCTGAAGCGGGAAATATAGACGTCAATCTGCGGAAGCGGGTTTGACGGGGATAGAATTGGGCGTGAAAGAGACGCCTATCGGGCGAATACGGCAGTTTCAGGCAACGGTTTGTGTGTCGGGACTGTCGGGGCAGGGCCGGATTGAACCGGTTTTGGAGCAATCTGGCCACTGCCCGCAATGTCATATTCCTGAAATGCAGATGGATTATATTCATCGGCATATCGGGAATTCACTTGGGATCGCGACCACGGATGTACTGGCGCAAACTCAGGTGAAAGCGGAAGGTCGGGTTCATCCCGGCCTTTTTCGTTTTGGGCGCATCGCGAAAAGGATGAACCCCTTCCGCCGGCAAATCTGTTCACAGGACTGAATTAGAGCGCATCCTGAAAAGTGTGGAGCGGTTTTCGGAAAAGATGCGCGTTAGAGCGCGTTCCGACCTGATTGAATCGGATCGGCGCTCTGACTTCTTCTATTTCAAGCATAATCTTATCGATCCTCGTTTCACTCCGGTCGGATTATGCTCTAAAACAATATTCAGATCGAAAGGCGCCCCATGATCCGGCTTCACTCAGATTGGATGAGCGTCAAAAATGGCCAGAATGCCGATCTGGTTCAATAGGTTGAAACGCGCTCCAGCGCTGATAGCGCACACTTTTCGGCTGGTCATGCATGGGATGCCAACGGTCCGCGTCACGAGCGTTCGATGCTATTCTGCCCTGTATCAGATGACGGAAGCATTTTCTCGTTTCAATAAATGCCGTATGAAAAGGCGAGGCACACCGCTATCGCGGTTGTTTTGAGCATGTTTCTCGAAAGCGGGAACCGGTTTCGGGGCAAAGTTAGGCGTCAAAGCGAAAAACTGGTGCGGTTCCGATGCTCCACATTGGCTGGAACCGCTCTTGAAACATCATTTTCGATCACGGAAGCAGTTTATGATACGCCATATCGTTCTCATCAAATTCAGGCCGGAACTCGAAGTCACGCAAATTGACGAAAAGCTGCAGGCAGTTGTCGCCCTCAAGGACAAAATCGGCGGCATCCTGTCCATTACCGCTGGCGAAAACAACAGCCCGGAAAGTCTCGAAAAGGGATTCCGGCACGGCTTCGTCGTCGATTTCACGGATGGTGCGGCGCGGGATGCTTATCTTCCACATCCCGAACACGCGAAGGTTGGCAAAAGCCTTGTCGAAGCAGCCGAAGGCGGCATTGAGGGGATACTGGTTTTCGACTACGCGATCTGAGACTTGCTGAAGCCGTGCGGTGCGCGACGATACAGGCTACAGCACCAGTCCGCCCACCCCCATGCGGGAAAGGTCGTCGGCAGAAAGCGCAATCCCCGCCATCAGGCGATCCAGCACCCAATCGAGGCTGTTTTCGCGGGCGCTACGGGCCGAGCCGGGGGCCGCGACAATATATTTGCCGTCACGCTGGCCAAGAACCAGCAGATTGCCGGGGTCGACCGGCATGCCGATGCGCAGGATTTCGCCGCCCGAAATACGGATCGATTGCGGTACGATATCCGCCTCGTCCGCGACAGCCGAAGCGCTGAAAATCACGATAATGTCGCAGGCCTGGCTGACCTCCGCGATTGCCACCGCCAGTGCGGCCGGATCGTGCGCGACGCGTTTTTCGCAAACAAGCGTCCCACCATTTCGGACAGCGCGCTTTTCCATCAGTTCGCGCGTCTTCTCCAGAACCGTTTCGCGTATCGAGGGGAGGCGCGACTGGATCATCCCGATCCGTAAGCCGTTGAAAGAATAGACATGAAGTGCCGGTTGTCTATCAAGGCCGATCTCCTGCAACAGGGTTTCCGGCACGGCGAAAGGAATGATCTTGACGGTGGCGATCATCTGCCCGGCTTCCACCCGCATATGATTGCGCAGCGTCGCTACGGAAACACGCACATCATGCGCATTGACCCTATCGATACGGTCGGTATCGGCAGAAAATACGCCGTTTCGCCGGGCATGGAGATTGACCCGCCCGGTTGTGGCATTGCCGATCTCTATCTCGGCGGAAGCAAGCATGCGCCCGATGGTGAGGGCTGCTTCATCCTCGCCGATGTCCCCTTTTTCCAGACGCGCGGCCAGAACCGAGCCTATGCCTGCCTCTCGCAGCAGAGCGAGATTGAAGGCATCAAGAACTGTGCCTTTGCGTAAAGTGAGCGCACCTGCCGTGATTGCATAGCCGAGAATTGTTCCTTCGGCTTCATCGAGCGGCATTTCGGCAAATATCATTTCTCCCCCCAATTCCCTCGCAGCTCTTTCAATAGAGCATCTCCAATGATTCAGGAAAACAGGAAATGTTCCAGATCGAAACGCCCTCTAATACCAAAGTCCATTGAGTGAAACTCACTGGACTTTGGTTAAGCCCGAGTGGCGATTGAACTTTTTCAAGGCGTGATGCGTTAGCATCTCAGCGCCTTGGTATAAGCATACAAAGCGCAGAGGATAAACCGTTCTTCGCTGCCCGTCATTTTACCGGTATCACGCCACCGATGAGACGGTGGGGGTGGATCAGGGCGGTTGCCTGAAAACCGGTGAATTACATAAGTATCTTCAAATTTACCCGCTTAATTTGCTGTGATTCCGGTAAATTTCCATCACGATCCCGTTCATTCGGGGGCAGACGGCGGTTTTCATCTTGCAAACCCCATCCTTTGGGCCTATTCGCTCCGCCGCGTCTGACGGTTGGCTATATCTCGAGAAAATCCGTCAGAGAGTGGATCCGTTGATACTCGGCCTTTGATACCCTGATCGTTGGATTTATCGCACTACGCATTGCCCGAGATATGGCTTGAGAGGCGGCCCAAGACATCGCCGCATCTGCGATCAGGCCGGATTATTTAGACAAAATGCCCAGTTTTAGGCGCGACATTACGATCCAGCACAATTTTCGTCAGACACGTGACAAACGGGATTATTCGTTATAACGGTACTTTTGGAAATTTCAGAATTTACCGAAAACTAGGAAATGACGCATGCGCCGGAGATGACACTCTGCGCGCAGGATGGAAAGACAAATGAAACACGGCACCCCCCGGACGATCGTTTCGTTCGCCGTCTTGGCCCTCACGGCGTTTCTCGCCGGCTGCGAGAACCAGGTCCTGCTCTCCCCGAAAGGGGAAGTCGGCATGGCAGAACGCGATCTCATCCTTTTTGCGACCGGCATCATGCTGCTCGTCGTGCTTCCCGTCATCTTCATGACGCTTTACTTCGCATGGAAGTACCGCGCCTCGAATGAGAAGGCGGATTACCAGCCCGACTGGCACCACTCGACCAAGATCGAGCTTGCCGTCTGGCTCATCCCGATGGCAATCATTGTCGTTCTGGGCACGGTGACCTGGATCAGCACGCACAAGCTCGATCCGTATCGCCCGCTGGAATCGAATGCGAAGCCGATCAATGTCGAAGTCGTTGCGCTCGACTGGAAATGGCTTTTTATCTATCCGGACCAGGGCATCGCCACCGTCAACGAAATGGCAATGCCGGTTGATGTGCCGGTCAACTTCAAGCTGACCTCCAGCAACATCATGAACTCCTTCTTCATTCCGCAGCTCGGCAGTCAGGTCTACACCATGCCGAGCATGCAGACGAAGCTGCATCTGGTTGCCAACCATGCAGGCGAGTTCGACGGTATCTCCGCCAATTATAGCGGTCAGGGTTTTGCCCAGATGCGCTTCAAGGCACATGCCTACAATCAGGCCGACTTCGACAAGTGGGTGGCTGATGTGAAGGCAAAGGCCAATGGCGAAGAGCTGAGCCGCGACCGTTATGCCTCGCTGGTCCAGCCGAGCGAGAAGGTTCCGCCGCAGTTCTTCACCTATAGTGACCAGGCGCTGTTCCACAATATCGTGAACCGCTGCTGGGACGGCAAGTCCGTCTGCCTCGACGATGAAATGCATCGTCAACAGATGATCCGCGAAGCGCGCGCCAACCTGCGCAAGTCTTCGCCTGTCGATTTCAGCCAATGGGCAAGCGACATCATCTGCGCAGTCCAGCCGCAGCGCCTTTCGCAGCTCGAAAACTGATGTGCTGATAGGTCCGTGATCTCGAAAGAGGTCACGGCCATCCGCATTCACCCCCTGTTTCACGCGGTTCCGGAAAGATGGCGCTCTTGCGCCGCCCCGGAATTGCTCCAATCGAAGCGTGATAAAAATGTTCGGAAAACTTACGCTCGAAGCGATACCCTATCACGAACCAATCATCATGGTCACTTTGGCCGCGGTGGCTGGCGGGGCGCTCGCTATTCTGGCAGCCATTACCTACTATCGCAAATGGGCTCCGCTCTGGAACGACTGGCTAACGTCGGTCGACCACAAGCGCATTGGCGTGATGTACATCATTCTGGCACTCGTGATGCTGTTCCGCGGCTTCTCGGATGCCGTCATGATGCGCGCCCAGCAGGCCATGGCCTCAGGTGCCAATGAAGGCTTCCTGCCGCCGCACCACTATGACCAGATCTTCACCGCCCATGGCGTGATCATGATCTTCTTCGTGGCGATGCCCTTCATCGTCGGCCTGATGAACTTCGCCGTGCCGCTTCAGATCGGCGCGCGCGACGTGGCTTTCCCCTACCTCAACTCGCTCAGCTTCTGGCTGACGGTTGCCGGTGCGATCCTCATCAACATCTCGCTCGGTGTCGGCGAATTCGCCAAGACCGGCTGGCTGGCCTATCCGCCGCTTTCCGGCAAGGAATTCAGCCCGGATGTCGGGGTGGATTATTATATCTGGGCCTTGCAGATTTCCGGTATGGGAACGCTGCTTTCGGGCGTGAACCTCATCACCACCATCATCAAGATGCGCGCGCCCGGCATGGGCATGATGCAGGTTCCGGTCTTCACCTGGACCGCGCTCTGCTCCAACGTGCTGATCGTCGCGGCCTTCCCGATCCTCACCGTCACGCTGGCCCTGCTTTCGCTGGACCGCTATCTGGATTTCCACTTCTTCACCAATGATGCCGGTGGCAATCCGATGATGTATGTGAACCTCATCTGGATCTGGGGTCACCCGGAAGTCTATATTCTGGTTCTGCCGTGCTTCGGCATCTTCTCGGAAATCGTGGCAACCTTCTCCGGCAAGCGCCTGTTCGGCTACAAGTCGATGGTTTACGCCACCGTTGCCATCACCATCCTGTCGTTCCTGGTCTGGGTCCACCACTTCTTCACCATGGGTGGTGGCGCCAACGTCAACGCTTTCTTCGGCGTGGCGACCATGATCATCTCGATTCCGACAGGGGCGAAGGTCTTCAACTGGCTCTTCACCATGTATAAGGGCCGCGTTCGCATGGAAACGCCGGTCATGTGGACCATCGGCTTCATGTGCACCTTCGTCGTTGGCGGCATGACGGGCGTTCTGCTCGCAGTTCCGCCGGCAGACTTCGTGCTGCACAACTCGGTGTTCCTGATCGCCCACTTCCACAATGTGATCATCTCGGGCGTGCTGTTCGGCTGCTTTGCCGGTCTCGTCTACTGGTGGCCGAAGGCTTTCGGCTTCAAGCTGAATGAACGTCTGGGCAAGAATGCATTCTGGTGCTGGCTCGTCGGCTTCATCCTGGCCTTCATGCCGCTCTATGTGCTCGGCCTGATGGGCATGACCCGTCGTCTGAACCATACCGAAAATCCGGCATGGCACATCTACCTCATCATTGCCGCCATCGGCGTTGCGATCATCCTTTGCGGTATCGTGTTCCAGGTTCTGCAGATCGCGGTTTCGATCCGCGACCGCGAAAAGCTGCGCGACAACAACGGCGATAGCTGGGGTACGGGCCGTACTCTGGAATGGTCGCTGGCTTCGCCGCCTGCCTTCTACAACTTCGCCGAAGTTCCGCATGTGCGCGATCATGATGGCTGGTGGGATATGAAGCAGAACGGCTATGTGCGCCGCACCGAAAAGTTCGCGCGCATCCATATGCCGAAGAACACCGGCACCGGCTTCATCATCGGCATTCTGAACATTCCGCTCGGCTTTGCCCTGGTGTGGCACATCTGGTGGCTGGCAATCGCCTCTGCCCTCGCTGTGCTGGCCGTTGCCATCGCTCACTCCTTCAATAATGACAGAGACTTTTACGTCTCGGCCGAAGAGGTGCAGGAAGTCGAAGACCTCCGTACCCGGCAACTGACTGCTCAGGAGGCCTGATTCCGATGAGCGCAAGCATTTCAACCGCCGCCCCGTTCACGGGCGGAAACGAGCACCCCGCTCACGAAGACCATCACGATGCAGGGTCGACCACACTGGTCGGCTTCTGGATCTACCTGATGAGCGACTGCGTCCTCTTCTCGGGGCTGTTTGCTACCTATGCCGTTCTGGCGCATCAGTTCGCGGGTGGCCCGACCGGCCGTGAACTGTTCGATCTGAACTTTGTTCTGATCGAAACCATGCTCCTGCTGGTGTCGTCACTGACCTATGGTCTGGCCACGCTGTCGATGTTCAAGAAGAACCGCGCAGGCGTTCTGTTCTGGCTGGGCGTCACCTTCCTGCTGGGCGCTGCCTTCCTCGTGATGGAAATCTATGAATTCAATCACCTGATCCATGAAGGCGCAGGTCCGGGCCGCAGTGCGTTCCTCTCGGCCTTCTTTGCGCTGGTGGGAACCCACGGTCTTCATATCACGTCCGGCCTGATCTGGATTCTGGTGCTTTCCGCCCAGCTTCTGCGTGACGGTCTGACGGAAAAGAACCAGACGCGCGTGATGTGCCTCAGCCTCTTCTGGCACTTCCTGGATATTATCTGGATCGGCGTCTTTACTCTTGTCTATCTGTTGGGTGTACTGTGATGAGCTCTGCACACGAAACACATGACCACGGCGCAAGCCACGGCAGCCTGAAGTCCTATCTGATTGGCTTTGTGCTGGCGGTCGTCCTCACCGTCGTTCCGTTCATGATGGCCATGAATGGCTACTTCACGCCGGGAACCACCGCTGCCATCGTGCTCGGTATCGCCGTCGTCCAGATCCTGGTGCATCTGGTTTACTTCCTGCATCTCGATCCGAAGTCGGAAGGCGGCTGGAACATTCTGGCGCTCATCTTCACGATCATCATTCTGGCTATCGTGCTTGCCGGCTCCATCTGGGTCATGCATCACCTCGATACCAATATGATGCCGATGTACATGTCGCCGGAAGACGTGCGCAATCTGCCGTAACAAGGTTTGTCAAAGCTTTCCCTGCATCACAACGCTGCGGGGAATGCGTGTGTGAGCCTCGCAAAACAACTGGCCTGACGGCCCGTGATCGCGGCTTTATCCTCCCTCTCTCCCCCCAAAGCCGCGTGGCGTCCCGGTTCCCTCCGGGGCGCCTTTCTTTTTGGGTGAGTTGCAGCGGCACGAGGATAAAATAAATTCCGTATAATTTTAATAAATTTGATGTAAATTCAATGTCATTGAGTGCAAAAAAGATTATTACTTTTATTATCAAGATGTAGAAAATAATAATATATGCCATAAATTTACCATTATAATGATGATTATTTGCGTTACTTCTAGTATTGTCTTATATGAGCTCATGTTTGATGCTTAATGCGTCTCTATTTTGTCGCTAATCTGGAGAAGATGCGATGTTTTTATTTAAGAGAGTGCTTACTAATAATCATATACTGGGTGCGGCTATCGTTGCGGCGACACTGATCACGCCCGCTATCGCTTCTGCTGCGACGGCCTATGTCTCTGCTTCTGTCAATGTCCGCTCGGGGCCGGGCTCCAATTACGCACGGTTGGCTGCGCTCCCTGCCGGCGCAACCGTCAATGCCGGTTCCTGTCGCAATGGCTGGTGCCAGATCTACAACGGCAACCGCGTCGGCTTCGTATCGGCACGCTATGTCCGTTTCGGCTCCTATAGCGGCCCCGCCTATGCAGCGCCGTCCAGCACCACGGTAATCGTCAATAATGACGGATATGCTGACGGTTTCGGTCTGGGGCTCGGCCTCGGTTGGGCGACTGGCGGCTACTGGGGGCCTGGATGGGGTGGTGGTTGGGGACCGGGCTGGCGCGGCGGACCGAACTATGTCAACGGCTGCATCGGGCGTAACTGCCAGTCCAATCGCGGTGGCTGGAATAACCATTGGGGCCATGGCCCGCAGTGGAATGGCCGTGGCGGATGGGGCGGACACGGATGGCCCAATGGCCAGATACGTCGCAACTGGGGCCCTGGTCCGGTGATCCGTCAGGGTGGCTTTGGTGGCTTCAACCGTCCGGCATTTGCCAATAACGGCTTCGGCGGTTTCAGAGGCGGAATGGGCGGTGGCGGCATGCATTTCGGCAATATGCGTCCGATGCATGCCGGGCGCTGACAGGTCGTCGCCAGTCGTTCGATATAAGGTTCGTCTTGATCAGGTCGTTCCTCCCTCCTCCCAATGACCTGATGAGCGGCTCGTCGGCAGCACCCCCGCCGGCGAGCCGTTATGATTTTCTGTCCACCCTTCCGCAATTAATGCGGAAAGCTAATGCAAGAGTTTCAATCAACGCGGGAAATTGCAATGGTGTGGTAACGTTAATACTCCATTGACTGAAATGGTCCATATCTAGCGTTGTTGCTTGGACTTCCGTTCTCCCTATGGTAATCCCTGAATCGTCCTGGGCTTGGGGGTGATGAACGGGACGCCGCCAGGCGACCGCATAGACAGGAACCGGACAGTAGCGCGTATGACTTGGAGTAACAGGACGATACAGGGAAGGGGCATCGCCGTGCTTTTGCTGGCGGCGCATTTTTCCTCCTTCGCGATGTCGCCTGCATTGGCGTTCGAGATCTTCGGTGTTCGTCTGTGGGGCGAGGACAAGAAGGAAGATCCCGATATCATTGATCCCAAGACCTACACGGTCGAGGTCACGACTACGGGCGACCGCAAAAATGCGGACGGCACGAAAGCCGATCTGAAATCCACCATTGAAGGCGCTTCAGGCCTCGTATCGGATGCCGAGAAACCGGCTTCGGGCTCGGCTGGTCTGCTGGCGAAGGCGCGCGGCGATTATCGTCGCATTCTGGCCGCGCTCTATGGCGAGGGCCGCTATGGCGGCACGATTTCTATTCTCGTTGACGGCCGCGAGGCAAACGACATTCCGCCCGACGCGGAAATCCCCAATGATGCCAAGGTTGCGATCACCGTCGATCCCGGCCCGCAATTCCTGTTCTCGCGCACGGCGATTTCCAATATTGCGCCGCCACCGGTCAACAAACGCGATAAGGTGCAGTCCCCTGAAGATGCTGGTTTCGCGCCCGGACAGGTGGCGCGATCCGGCACGGTCATCAAGGCCGAACGCCTTGCCGTCGAGGCATGGCGCCAGCAGGGCTATGCGAAAGCGCGGGTTACTGGCGAGGACATCGTCGCCGACCATGCAGATAATCGCGTTTCCGCCGATGTTTCGCTCGACCCCGGCCAGAAGGCGCATTACGGCCCGGTCAGCGTCGTCGGAACGGCGCGCATGGACCCGCAATTCGTGGCCTGGATGACCGGGCTGAAAGAGGGTCAGGAATTCGATCCGGACGATATCGAGAAAGCCAAGAAGCGTCTCGGTCGCATGGAAGTATTCCGCGCCATGAGTTTCGAGGAAGCCGAAAAGATCGAGCCGGATGGCAGCCTGCCGATGACGCTCAACGTGCAGGAGCGCAAGCCGCGCCGTTTCGGCTTCGGTGCCGAATATTCGACCATCGACGGTTTCGGTCTGACCGGCTACTGGATGCATCGCAATCTTTTCGGGCGCGGCGAACGCCTGCGTTTCGACGCCAAGATCAGCGGCATTGGCGGCACGCAGGACAATTCCTTCGATCCGAAGAATTTTACCTATCTCGTCGGCACAAGCTTCACGAAGCCGGGCGTCTATACGCCGGATACGGATTTTGTCGCCGCACTCGACGCCAAGCGCGAAGTGCTGGATGCCTATACCGAAACCTCGATCAATGCGAAGACCGGCTTCACGCAGATATTCAGCGACGAATTGTCAGGTGCGCTCTATGCCAAGGCGAGCCAGGGCCACTTTGACGACGACGTCTTCGGTTCGCGCAGCTTCACGACGGCGGGACTGGAGGGCAATCTTCTCTATGACAGCCGCAACAACAAGCCGGACCCGAGTTCGGGCTTCTATCTGGAAGGCAATATCCAGCCCTTCTACGAATTTCAGTACGGCAATTTCGCCACCCGTTTCACTGCCGAAGGCCGCACTTATTACGGCTTTGGCGCAAAGGATCGCGTGATCCTCGCAGGTCGCGTCAAGGTCGGTTCGATCGTGGGTGCCTCTATCGAAGACCTGCCGCCGAGCCAGCTCTTCCTGGCAGGTGGCGGCGGCTCGGTTCGCGGTTACGGCTATCGCAATATCGGGGTCAGCGCGGGCAATGGCGAGATCATCGGCGGGCGTTCGCTGGTTGAGGCCAATGGCGAAGTGCGCACCCGCATCACCGATTCCATCGGCGCGGTCGCATTTGTCGATGCCGGTTATGTCGGCGAAAAGTCGTTTCCCGATTTCTCGGAACAAATGCGTGTCGGCGTCGGTGGCGGTCTGCGCTATCTGACCGGTCTCGGACCGATCCGCCTTGATGTCGCTGTTCCGCTCAACCGCCGCTCGGGTGATCCGAGCTATGGCTTGTACGTAGGTATAGGACAGGCGTTTTGACCAGATTTCTCGCAATCATCGCCTTCGTCGCTTTCGCCGTCACGGCAGTCATCTTCGGCTGGCCGGAACAGCAGAAGCAGTTGCAGGCTCAAGCTCAAGTTCCCGCTCAGGCTCAAGAACAAGCCTCTGAACAGGAGCAGGCAGAAGCGCCAGCAGAAGAAGAGAAATCCTATTTCCTTTCCTTCGTGGAAAGCCAGCTTTCCGCGCCGAACCGCCGCATTTCCATTTCCGGCATCAGCGGCGTTCTGTCTTCGGAAGCAACCGTCGGCTCGATCACCATTGCCGACCGCGAAGGCGTCTGGCTGCGCATCGAGAATGCCAAGCTGAACTGGAGTCGCACCGCGCTTCTCGTCGGTCGCCTCAGCATCCAGTCGCTGGCCGCCGAGCGCATCGATATCATTCGCAAGCCGTTGCCTGACAACAGCCTGCCGTCACCGGAATCGTCGACGTTCAGCCTGCCGGACCTGCCGATTTCGATCAATCTCGACCAGCTTGCCATTGCGCGCCTGCATTTCGGGCCGGACATTTTCGGTCTTGAATCGGAAGTGTCGGCCAATGGCAGCCTGTCGCTTGCCGATGGTTCGCTGGATTCCAATTTCGACTTCAAGCGTCTCGACGGTCCGGGCGGAAATTTCGCTCTTCGCGCGGCCTATGCCAATGCCGACCAGAAGGTCGATCTCGACCTGAAAGTCTCGGAACCGGCCAATGGCATTGTCGCCAACCTGTTGAATATCGATGGCCGCCCTCCGGTCGATCTGACTTTGACCGGTGCTGGTCCGCTTGACGAGCTGAAGGTCGATCTTGCGCTTGATACCAATGGCAGCCGCACGCTGACAGGCGCATTCGCGCTCAACCGGCAAGGTGAGGCGCCCGATGGCGGACGTGTTTTCTCTGCCCGTTTCAATGGCCCGATTGCGGTTCTGGTGCCGCCGGTGTTCCGCGATTTCTTCGGTGCCGAAACGGTTCTTTCCGCCGACGGCCTCCTCAAGGATGCAGGCGGTTTCCGTCTCGACGATCTGGCGCTGAACAGCGCCGCGCTGAAACTGAAAGCCTCCGCTGAAACCGGCAATGACCGCTTCCTGAACAAGCTGCGCATCGACGCTTCCATTGCCGATGAAAGCAAGGGTCGTGTCCTCCTGCCGGTCAAGGGCGCTGAAACCTATATCGACAATGCAAAGTTCCAGGTCGCTTACGGTGATCGCCCGACCAATGACTGGACGGGAACGCTTGCCATTGCCGGTCTCAAGAACGCAACGATTTCCGCCCAGAGCATCGCCCTCGACATGGGCGGCGTTGCCGAGAACCTGAGCGATGCCGCCAATCGCCATATCACCTTCAAGGTCAATGGCGGGATGGAAGGCATTTCGGCAGAACGTGCGGAAATCGCCGAGGCGCTTGGCAGCAAGATTGCGCTTGCCATCGACGGCGCATGGCGCGCCGGTTCGCCGGTCGAGCTTTCGCAGGCCAATATTGCCGGTAACGGCCTCAGCCTCGACCTCAAGGGCAATATTGACGATTTTGCCTTCAATGGCGATATCGCTGCCAAGATTGCAAGCCTTGCGCCGTTCGGCGCTCTGGCCGACCGTGACCTTGCAGGCAGTATCGATGTCAACGCTAAGGGCATTGTTCGCCCGGTCAGCGGCGCATTCCAGCTCGACCTCAACGGCACGGCGCAGAACATGCGCACCGGCACAGAAGCGGTTGACCGCATTCTCGACGGTGCCGTCAATCTCAGCGGTGCTCTTGGCCGCAGCGCGGAAGGTTTTTCGGCGCGTGATTTCCGCATCGGCAATGAGTTGAGCGAGATCACCGCCAATGGTTCCTTTGCATCCGACAAGGCAAGTTTTGATTTTGGCGTCATGCTGTCCGATCTCAAGCTTCTTTCGGATCAGGCATCGGGCCGGATGACAGTCAAGGGCAGCGCCCGCGGCGACGACAAGCTGATCGCACTCGCATTGCGCGCCGATGCGCCGGAAGGCACGCTGGCCGGACGCAAGCTTTCCGAAGGCGGCCTTGATTTCAATGCCATGCTTGACGGCAATGCAAAGACAGGTGCTGCCCTTTCCGGCAAGCTTGCTGGCAGCGCATTCCTCAATGGCGAGCGTGTCGATCTTGGAACGCTGATCGACATCGTCAATGACGAAAAGCGCCTGACCGATCTCGTCTTCAATGCAGGCGGTGCGCATCTTTCGGGCAATGTCACCCAGACGGCGAAAGGTCTCCTGACCGGCGCGCTGAAGCTTGATGCGCCGGATATTTCCACGGCTGCAGCCCTGGCGCTGGCAGAGGCAACCGGTGCGGCCAATGCCGACATCACGCTTGACGCCAATGACGGCCGCCAGAACGCAATCGTTACAGCCAATGCCAAGGACATCAAGGTCAATGGCAATCATATCACCTCGGCTGACATTGCCCTGACGGCAAAGGACCTGTTCGGGGTGCCGGTGGTTGACGGCAATGCTGCGGCGCGCGACATCATGGTCGGCACGTTCGGCATCGACAGTTTCGATGCCAAGGCCAACGCAACCGGGTCGAAGACCGATTTTACTGCCAACACCAAGCTGAAGATCGGCACGGTCGCCAGTGCCGCCGGTTCGCTGGAACCGAAGGATGGCGGTTTCGAACTGGGGCTCGCTTCGGCCCATGTGAAGCAGGGCACGCTCAGCGCCAATCTGGCCGCGCCCGCCACCATTTCCATGAAGGGCGAGGAAATCTCCTTCGGGGATATCATCATCAATACAGGCGCGGATGCCAGTGCCGGTCAGGTCAAGGTCAATGGCGTGGTCGATGGTCGTCTCGATCTGTCGGTTGCCCTTTCCAACCTGCCGCTGGCTCTCGCCAATACGTTCAAGCCGGAACTGGGGCTGGGCGGCACGATCAACGGCATGGCTCGCATCACCGGCACGAAAGAAGCGCCCGATGTCGCCTTCGACATGGCGGCGCGCGGCGTGACCGCAGCCGAGCTTAAAAAGCAGGGCATTGCAGCTCTCAATGCGGATGCCAAGGGTACTTCGGCCAATAATCGGCTCAATGTCGATGCGCATGTAACCGGAGGCGGCGGCATCGATGTGCGCGCCAATGGCGGCGTGCCACTTGGCAAAGGTGATCTTGCCATCGACGTCAATCTCGCCAATCTTCCGCTGACGGCGCTGAACGGTGCGGTCAAGGGACAGGATTTGGCTGGCAATGTGACAGGAACGGCACGTGTTACCGGGCCGCTCACCAATCCTGCGGCGACGTTCAATCTGCGCGGCACCGGTCTTGCGGCCAAGCCGTTGCGCGATAACGGGCTTGCGCCTCTGACCCTGCAGGCAGCAGGCAGCTATGCGGCAATGGCCATCGATTTTTCGTCGTTGACCGTCGATGGTCCGCGCGGCCTCAATGTTACCGCCAATGGCAAGGTGCCGTTTTCGGGGCAGGGGCTTGGCGTCAATGTCAATGGCAGCATTCCGCTGGCGCTCGCCAACCGCTTCCTGGCGGATCGCGGTGCGCAGGCAAACGGTACGCTGACGCTGACGGCCAGCGTTTCGGGCGGCTTCAACCGTCCGCAATTGCGCGGCATGTTCTCCACCAATGGCGCAACCTTTGTCGATCCGGACACCAATGTCCGCCTGAACAACATCAATGTCATGGGCAGCCTGGACGGAGAAACCGTCACGCTGCGCCAGGTCAATGCGGCGCTTGGCAGTGGCGGATCGGTTTCCGCCAGCGGTACGATTTCGACCAATGCGGAAGCGAATTTCCCGGCCAATATCGAGATCAAGCTCAATCGCGCCCGCTATGCCGACGGCAAGCTGGTCGTGGCGACCGTCGACGGTGGGATCACGATCAATGGACCGCTGATGCGCGATCCGCTGATTTCAGGCCGCATCGATGTCGACAGGGCAGAAATCTCGGTGCCTGAAAATCTCGGCGGCGGCGCAGCCTATGTCCCGGTTCGCCACAAGAACACGCCGAAGAATGTTCAGGTGACGCTTGATCGCGCCAAGGTCGAAACGCGCCGCAGCCGGGTGCCGACGCCGACAGCGCGTCCGACCGTGCCGCGCCTCGATGTTCTCATCAACGCACCCAACCAGATTTTCGTGCGCGGTCGCGGTCTTGATACGGAGCTGGGCGGACGTCTTCGCCTGACGGGACCGGTCACCGACATTAAGCCGGTTGGCTCCTTCGACATGATCCGCGGTCGCATCGGTATCCTCGGTCAGCGCATTACCTTCGATGAAGGCCATGTCACGCTGGTGGGTGATCTCAATCCGCAGCTCAACTTCGTTGCGCGTTCGGAAGGCAATGAAATCACTGCAATCGTGACGGTGACGGGTACAGTCGATAATCTCGATATCAAGTTCTCGTCGACACCGGAACTGCCGCAGGATGAAGTGCTGGCCCAGCTCATCTTCAAGCGCTCCATCGGCGAATTGTCGGCGTTCCAGATCGCGCAGCTTGCCGCTGCGGCGGCAGAACTTGCGGGCGGTTCCAACAACTCGCTGATGAACAAGTTGCGCGCCGGAACAGGTCTCGACGATCTCGATGTCGTGACGGATGACAAGGGCCAGACGGCAGTTCGCGCCGGTCGCTATATCCGCGACAATATCTATCTCGGCGTTGAAGCAGGTTCCGGTGGCTCGACCAAGGGCACTGTCAATCTCGACATCACCCGCAACCTGAAAGCCAAGGGATCGCTGGGCGCTGAAGGCGATTCTAGTGGCGGTATCTTCTACGAAAAAGATTATTGATTGCCGCAAATTATTGAAGGCAATCCAGGCCGGGTTTCATGACCCGGCCTTTTGCTATCTGGATGCAATCCAGAATGGTGATTTCACGTAAAAGCCACATTTAAGCCATCAAATAGTCACGCGATACATATGTTCGCCGCATTTGCCTTGGATTCTAAATCGATTAAATTTTCGCATTCACTGCAATTTATGCTTTCAAACGGAATTTTCAGACACGTTTGCGCGAGTTGTTTAACCGTTCTTCAACCATAAGAACGCAAATTGCTGTTGAGTACAGCGGTCGCTTGGCGACTGTGTTTCAACCCTTGTGTCCGGGTAATTTGCATGACCAAGTTCATTGACGATCTGAGCCGCCGCCGTTTCCTGTTCGGCACCGGCGCCATCCTCCTCACCGGTGCTGCCGGTTGTAACCAAACGATGGATATGTCGGCCTTCCAGATGAATATCGATCCGATGTCGACGGGCGGGATCACACCGATGCGTCCGCAGATCAGTGTTGATCGCGATATCACGACGCCGGATGTCATGTACGCCGCCGTGCAGGAAGGGCCGTATTCACTGCCCGCAATCCCGTACGAGAAAGTGCCGAAGCAATTCCGCCGCCAGATCGTGCCGGACCCGACGGGACAGGCGCCGGGAACGATCGTCGTCAGCCTCAAGGATCATCTTCTCTACTACGTTCTGCCGGGCGGCGAAGCGCTGCGTTACGGCATCGGTATCGGCAAGGCGGGCTTCGAATGGTCGGGCACCGCCAATGTCCAGTACAAGAAGCAATGGCCGGTCTGGACGCCGCCGCCGGAAATGATCCAGCGCAAGCCGGAACTGGCGAAATACCGCAACGGTCAGGAGCCCGGTCCGCAAAATCCGCTGGGAGCGCGCGCGCTCTACATTTTCCAGAATGGGCAGGACACCGGCTATCGCATCCACGGCTCGCCGGAATGGTGGTCGATCGGCCAGTCCATGTCATCCGGCTGTATCCGCCTGATGAACCAGGACATTATCGATCTCTATAATCGCGTGCAGGGCAAGGCCCCGATCATCGTCGGATAAGCAATTGGTTTGCTACAAAAAAGGCCGCGCCAGATACGGCGCGGCCTTTTCTATTTCAGTCTAAATGCGTTTATTCGTAGCGCGCCGATTTGGGCATGGCTTCGCCGAGATTGACGAAATGGCGGAGCTCGGCGCGCAGATTTTCTGCCGAAGCCATATGGATCTGGCTCTGCGGCGCAACATCGTTCTGCACGATCTGGGTGGATACGCCCGGCATGACAAACGCTCCTGCGGTCAGGACGAGGGCGGCGGCAATGCCGAGGCGTCGTTCGGTTCTGGCCTGCATTTCTATCTCCTTGCGCCGGGTAACGGCGACTTAAAATCTGGAATCACGTTCATTCGCAAAACGCTGGGACTTTCCCGGCCGAAGGCTGATTTGGGGCCGATCAGTGAAAAGTCGCGCGCGGCGTAAAATTCAAGGCGCTGTCGATGGCATGGATCGGTATTGGCAACAAAGTCTGGCCGAAATCAGCCAGCGTGTCGGCAAAATTGCGTGCAGCCCCTGCCACATCGTCGCAGCGGCGATGACAGGCAATCGCTTCAAGGCAGGTATTGAGCAGCAGCGCGTCCTGATTCTGGATGCCGGAAATCAGCCCCAGCGTCAGGCATTCCTCGCGGCAGACATGGTGCGAGTCGAAAGGGAAAGCGCGCAACTGGCAACTGGCACAATGGCGCAGCACGCGAATGAAATGCGACAGCTCGCCCACCGCACGTTTTGCTTCCGAAGGCCCAAGCACTTCCGAATAGAGGCCCCAGGTCATTTCCCACGGGATGATCGAGCCCGTCTCGAAACCCGCCGTCCAGCGGCGATAACCTTCCAGCACCAGCTTCTCCGGCAGGCGATCGAAATAGCCTGCACTATTGGCACCGTTCAGTTGGGATATGCGCATATTCATGTCTGCCTCCCGTGGAGGCTGCGCAATGAAGACACGCGTACAGATGCGGGGCGTGAGCCCTGCTTTTCCGCCGAGGGGCGTTCGGTTTCCCCCCGCACATTGCAATATCCGGTCGGCAAGAGACCGAGCTGCCAAGGCAGGCCGTCGACATTTGCGGACCGGCATTCGCCGAGACCAATCATTGGTCCTCCAATCGAAAGGGTTCAAGGCCCAGACATCAAAGGTTGTGAACTTGCACCATGGATAAAGCATGAAAATTCATCTGGAGTCAATTCCTCAACTTTAAAATCATATTAGATTTCAATTATTTAGAATTATTCTAGACTCTAATTGTCATGTTTACAGCATTCAACGAAGAACGCAACCGCTGTGGGGGAGCAGCGGTTGCGGCAAACGGGCGCATAATGCGCGAAGGAGAGAGACGCGGATCATTCGCCCTTTTGCTAAGGGATCGGTCTTCGCGATTGAACTTTCAGGCATTTCCCGAAACCGCACAGATAGCGCGGTTTACCGGAAACGGCTGGTTCGCTTAGTGACCCGAATGCTCTCCGTCTTTCTGGTCGCCCTTTTGACCGCTTTGTGCGGTGACGGGGAAATCGATCGTGACCTTGCCGGCCTTTTCGAATTCCAGCGTTACCGGTACGCTCTCACCTTCCTTGTAGGGCTTCTCCGGCTGGATGAACATGAGGTGATAGCCGCCGGACTTCAGCTCGACCTTTTCACCTGCCGGAATATCCAGACCGCCTTCAAGCTGACGCATCTTCATCACGTCGTTCTGCATCGACATTTCGTGGATTTCGACGCGTTTGACGCCATCGGTGGTGACGGAAACCAGCTTGTCGGCATCCTTGCCGTCATTGGCGATGGTCAGGAAGCCGCCTGCAACCTTGGCACCGGGGACCATGGCGCGCACCGAAGGCGCCGTGATTTCCAGTTCGCCAAGCTTCGTCGGCATTGCTGCCTGCATGGAGCCATGGTCCATCTGGCCCATCTTGTCGTGTCCACCATGCCCGCCGTGACCATCGTCGGCACCAGCAGCCTTCACCAGCAGTTGCGGCGCAGGATGTGCAAGATCGTGCGGGTTCTGACCATCCTTGGGCACTTCCGTCCAGGCAACCGAAGCGTCGCTTCCGCAGACCTGCGTCACGGGGAAGGACAGGGTTGTATCCTTGTCGAATTTGGCAAGCTGCCCGACAACGGTGAATTCGTCATAGAAATCACCAGGCAGATTGCCGTCGGTGAAACGGACTTCGCGGACGCCCGAGGTCACATCCTTGCCGTGTACCTTATAGCTCTGGGCATAGTCACCCTTGACGGTTTCGATCTTCCAGCCTGCCTTGACCTGCGGCTGGGCGGAAATGAAGCCTTCGGGAAGCTCGACTTTCAATTCGGTCGTGGCTTTGCCGTCGCAGCCATGCGGAACGCGGAAGGTTGCTTTGTAAAAGCTGCCCGCCTTGGCTTCGCTCTGGTCGAGCGAGGAATGGGCCGTGGCGATACCGGCGGAAGCGCACAGAGCGGCAATCGAGATGGCGGAGGCGAAAAGACGACAGTTTTTCATTGTTTCAAACCTGAATAATCTTTGGAAGGCACACCGGGACAAGATGCGCGTTAAAACAAGCAGTCAGAGCACCGATCGGATTCAATCAGATCGAAACGCGCTCTAAATGGGATATTCAGGCGAGGGGTGGCGCTTGTGGCGGTGCAGAGGGTGGGTAAGTGCTGTGCCGCAGGATGGGCTGCGGCGGCACGATCCCGTCTGCCATGGCAATATGTGGGACTGCGCTGCTGGAACCCGCAGGCGCAGGGCACAGGAAGGCTGAAGAAATCCGGCAGGCTTCGCAACTGGTGTTGCTCAGGTGCTTGTCGTGATCCTTCTGGCTCGGATCGGAGCTATGATCGCCGATGCAGAGAACCGGGTAGGTTCCGTCCGGCAGTTTGTATTGGGCAAGCTGATAGCTGTCGAGGGCATTGAGGTCGACCGGCTTGTGCGCAAAGGCGACGAACATCAGGGCGAATACGCTCAAGATGCGTATTGCCAGAGACACCCGATATTGGCCGATGCTCGTCTTCAACTCAAAGCTTCTCCATTCAAGCCGAGTTTACCTAGCCTATGAGGGCCGTCTTTGCCAAGCATCAAACAGAACCGGCGCGAATTGGTCGCGCCGGTTCTCTTTTTGGGCGGTCGGGGGGAGAATAGGCCGGACATTGGAGCAGATGCGCTCACAAGCTCGCGCTTTCGCCCTATCTGCCCCATGCGACGTCAGGGGGCACCAGTTTGTTTTACGCATGTCTTTCTCCCAAAACCGGTTCCCACTTTTGGGAGACATGCTCTAGATCGTCCGCTTCTTCATCTGTTCCGCGATATAGTCTGCTTGTCGGATGGCGAGAGCCACGATGGTCAGGGTCGGGTTTTCCGCCCCGCCTGTTGTGAACTGGCTGCCATCGGAAACGAACAGATTTTTGATGTCATGCGTTTGTCCGTGCTTGTTCACGACGCCATCCCGCGGCTTTTCGCTCATCCGGTTGGTGCCGAGATTATGCGTCGACGGATAGGGTGGCGTCGGGAAGGTGCGGACGGCACCGACAGCCTCATAGAGCGCCTTGCCCTGCGCATAGGCATGGGTGCGCATGGCAATATCGTTCGGATGATCGTCGTAATAAACATCGGGAACGGGCAAGCCATGCTCGTCCTTTACGTCCTTGCTCAGCGTGATGCGGTTTTTCTCCTGCGGCATGTCTTCGCCGACGATCCACAGGCCCGCCATGTTGACATAGTCATCCAGAGCCGAGGTAAAGCTGCGCCCCCAGCCGCCGGGATTGAGGAAGGCGGCCATGAAGGGCAGGCCGAGCGAGATTGTTTCCATCTCATAGCCGCCGACAAAACCCCGCTTCGGATTATGCGCAGCCTCGTCGCGGATGATGCCCGCCATGGTGGTGCCGCGATACATATGAACCGGCTTTTCGAATGAGGCATAGACCGAGCCGGTCGTATGGCGCAGATAATTGCGCCCGACCTGTCCCGACGAATTGGCAAGCCCGTCTGGAAATTTCGATGAGGCGGAGTTGAGCAGCAGGCGCGGGCTTTCGATCGAATTGCCTGCTACGCAGACGACGCGCGCTTTCTGCAGATGTTGCTTGCCGTCCTTGTCGGCATAGAGCACGCCCGTCACTTTGCCTGCCGCATTATGCTCGATCTTGAGCGCCGTGCATTCGGGGCGAACTTCCAGCTTGCCGGTTTCCTCACCTTTTGGAATTTCGGTATAAAGCGTCGACCATTTGGCGCCCCATTTGCAGCCTTGAAAGCAGAAGCCGGTCTGCTGACAGCCCATGCGGTCGTCGCGCGGCGCGGAATTGATCGCCATGCGACCCGTATGGCATTCCTTGTAGCCAAGCTTGTCGGCACCGGCTTTCAACACCTTGAAATTGTTGTTGCCCGGCAGGCCTTCAATGCCGTTGGTGCGCGTCACGCCCATCTTGTCTTCGGCCTTGGTATAATAAGGCTCCAGATCGGCAAGCGTGATCGGCCAGTCGAGCAGATTTGCCCCTTCGACCTTGCCGTAATGGGTCAGGGTCTGGAACTCGTAATCCTGAAAACGCAGCGATGCGCCGGCCCAGTGCGTGGTGGTGCCGCCGACGGCTTTCACGATCCATGCGGGCAGATTTGGGAAGTCCTTCGCGACCCGCCAGTCGCCGGACGTGGTGCGCTTGTCGAGCCAGGCAAGCTGCGCAAAGCTGTCCCATTCGTCATTGATGAAATCTTCGAACTCGTGGCGCTTTCCGGCTTCCAGAATAACGACGTCAATGCCTTTCTGCGCCAGCTCGTTGCCAAGCGTGCCGCCGCCTGCGCCGGAGCCGATAATGACGACGACCTTGTCGTCCTTGAGATCATATGGAGCAGCCATGGTTTCCTCCCAATGCTTCGCCGTTTCCGCAAAACGCAAGGCGCTTGCAGGACGGTGGTGCCGCTTTGAATTGGTTGAGCTTGATCAGCCCCTTAAAGCCATTCGATATCGTCGAAGCCGCGCTTGATGTAACCGCCCTGGGAATAGGATTCGCCTTCGTAACCGAAGAGCGGCCAGATATCCTTCTGGTTATAAAGGCCGGTCACAAGTCCGCTGCGCACCTTCTGGAAGAAGGGGCCTTTTTCGATATCACGCAGGATCGCGACGCGCTCTTCCTCCCAGCCGATCCCCAGATAGCCCCCGGTTCCGGCCCGTTTATTCAGATCAGTCACGCCGTCCTCGATCAGCTTTTTAAGCGTTTCGTCCTTGGCGGAATCCGTGTCGTAGGGCTTGACGGCAATGGCGTAAAAACGGTCGGGCAGCTTGTCGTGCGGATAGATATCGCGTGCGAGCTGGATGAGTGTCGCCATGGTTTCGGGCTTGAGCGTGGTGGTTTCAAGCGCCCATGCGAATTGCGGGCAGATAACGGCATTGCCGCTGATGACCAGCATGGCCCCAAGGCTCAGGCCTGCACCGCGCTTCAAGAGGTCGCGGCGGGAGAGCTTGTTTTTTTCATGGGTGGAAAGACCGTCGAAAACGGTTGTCATTCGGTTCTCCTCCTTTGCTTGCCCATCCGGAATGGATGGACTGGCTGCGCGCACCCGAAGGTTTTTACCACCGGGAACGCTGGCGTCTGTCGTGGCCGCTCCTCTCGGCCATGGCAGGCGATACAGGTGCCGGGCGGCTTATACCAAACCTCAATGAGATCGACTCATCGAGGTTTGGTTAAGCCCATGCGGCGATTGAGCATTTTCAGGGCGTGATGCGTCAGCATCTTAGCGCCCTGGTATTACTGGTAACGACCGCCGCGCTGCAGAACTTCGATCTTGTAGCCGTCCGGGTCTTCGGCAAAGAAGAAACGGGCGAGCTGCACGCCGTTATTCTTGAAATCGACAAGCTTGCCGACCTTGAAGCCGAGTTCGGTAAAGCGGGCATGTTCCGCATCGACATTGTCTACGACCACGGCGAGGTGGCCGTAACCGTCACCCAGATTGTAAGGCTCCGTGCGCCCCTTGTTGACCGTCAGCTCGACTTCGAAGTCGGCTTCGGCATTGCGCAGATAGATCAGAGTGAAGGTTTCGAAATCGATGCGCTCGGCGATATCGAGGCCAAAAGCTCGGCTGTAGAAGGAAACGGATTTTTCCTCATCGAGAACACGGATCATCGAATGGATGGCTTTAGCCACAAGCTACTCCTGTTTCTTATGCCGCTTCGTCAAAAGCGGCTTGCGATTGTCTTGCTGGTTGTCGATTATGAAAGAAAAAACGACGGCGTGGTGGCAATCGGCTACCACAGCCAAGTTCGTGCTCTTAATGAATGGAGGAACCCATGTGCAAGGTTTTCGCCGAGCAGGACCCGGAAGGCTACCGGCAGATCAACCGCTCCGTGCGCATAGGTGGTCATTCCACCAGCATTCAACTGGAAGTGACGTTCTGGCGACTGCTGGATGAGATCGCAGCCAGCCAGAACCTGACCACACCACGCTTCATCTCGACGCTCTACGATGAAGCGCTGGAGGCCAACGGCGCGATCCCGAATTTTGCATCCATGCTACGCACCACCTGCGCGCTTTACCTCATGGGGCATCGCCCCGAGACGGCTGTCTGTGAGGAAGCAGCCTGAATGAGGCATTGGCCTCTTGGTGAAAAGGGAATAAGGCAGTAACAGTAAGGGAATATGGGAATAGGGGAGTAAGGGAATAGGTGGTCACGCGGTGGGTTCGTTTCGAGGAACATACTCCCGTACTCTCTATTCCCTTACTCCCCTGACAAGGGAATCGAAATGGCAAGCGTAACGCGCGAACAGGTTCTGGAACGGTTGAAGACCGTGACTGGGCCGGACTTCGAAAGCGATGTTGTGTCGCTCGGACTGGTATCGGATATCTTCATTGCCGACGGCAAGGTTTTCTTCTCCATCACGGTTCCGGCAGCGCGCGCCGATGCGCTGGAGCCCATGCGGCTTGCCGCTGAAAAGGCCGTGAAGGAAATTCCGGGCGTCACCGGCGCGCTGGTCACGCTCACCGCCGAAAAGAAAGGCGGACGTACCAGCGACGATGCGCCCCCACCACCAAAGCCGCAATCCACCCATCAGGTGCGTCCGGCTGCCGCCGCACCTGCACAGCACCGCCATCCCGCGCCACCGCAGCGTGCCGCGACGAAGCCCGGCATTCCAGGCGTTGGCGCGATCATTGCCGTCGCATCGGGCAAGGGCGGCGTCGGGAAGTCCACCACCGCGGTCAATCTTGCGCTCGGTCTTGCCGCCAACGAGCTGAAGGTCGGCATTCTCGATGCCGATATTTACGGACCGTCCATGCCGCGCCTGCTCGGCCTTTCCGGTCGTCCGGAAACCGTCGAGGGCCGCATTCTGAAGCCGATGGAAAATTTTGGGCTCAAGGTCATGTCGATGGGCTTCATGGTCGATGAGGAAACGCCGATGATCTGGCGCGGTCCGATGGTCATGTCGGCGCTGACGCAGATGCTGCGCGAAGTTGCCTGGGGCGAACTGGACGTTCTGGTGGTCGACATGCCGCCCGGCACCGGTGACGCACAGCTCACCATGGCACAGCAGGTGCCGCTGGCGGGTGCCGTGGTCGTTTCGACACCACAGGACCTGGCGCTGATCGACGCGCGCAAGGGGCTCAACATGTTCCGCAAGGTGGATGTGCCGCTTCTGGGTATCGTCGAGAACATGAGCTACTTCATCGCGCCCGACACCGGCGCGCGCTACGATATTTTCGGCAATGGCGGCGCGCGCAGGGAGGCGGAACGTCTCGATGTGCCGTTCCTGGGCGAAGTGCCGCTACATATGGATGTGCGCGCCTATTCGGACGCGGGCACGCCGATCACCGTCAAGGAGCCGGACAGCGAACACGCGAACATCTATCGCGATATTGCCCGGAAGGTCTGGGAAAACATGAAGGGCGGCAAGGGGGCTGGAAAGCCCGCGCCGGCGATTGTCTTTGACTAGGGGAGTAAGTGAGTAAGGGAGTAGGGGAATACGTGAAGAAAGGACTTGATAGGCGTTTCCGCGTCAATCAGCCTATTCCCTATTCCCTATTCCCTATTCCCTATTCCCTATTCCCTATTCCCTATTCCCTATTCCCTATTCCCCTAATCAGGTAACCACCGACGGCTCCGCCCGCCCGCTACGCTTTTTCACCTCGGCGATCTGTTCTGCCGCTTCGATGAACGGGGCCAGCGTTTCTTGGGTATCGAGATTGTGCTTGGTGGCATCTGCTTCGTAGCGCTCGATATAGATGCGGATGGTTGCGCCCGACGTGCCGGTGCCGGACAGGCGCAGCACCACACGACCGCCATCCGGGAAATAGATGCGGATGCCCTGATGCTGGCTGATCGAGCCGTCGACCGGATCGTGATAGGCGAAGTCGTCGGCCTTCTCGATCTTGAGGCCGTTGACGGTTGTGCCGGGCAGGCTCGCAAGCTTGCCGCGCAGATCGGCCACCAGCTTGTTGGCGATATCGGAATCGACCGCTTCATAATCGTGGCGGGTATAATAGTTGCGCCCGAAACGCGCCCAATGCTCCTCGACGATGTCTTTCACGCTTTGCTTGCGCACCGCCAGAATATTGAGCCAGAGCAGCACGGCCCACAGGCCGTCCTTTTCGCGCACATGGTCGGAGCCAGTGCCGGAGCTTTCCTCGCCGCAGATCGTGACCTTGCCATTGTCGAGCAGATTGCCGAAGAACTTCCAGCCGGTCGGCGTTTCAAACATGCCGATGCCGAGCTTGTCAGCCACGCGGTCGGCGGCGGCGCTGGTCGGCATGGAACGGGCGATGCCTTTGATGCCGTCCTTGTAGCCCGGCGCCAGATGCGCATTGGCGGCGAGCATCGCAAGCGAATCGGAAGGGGTCACGAAAATGCCGCGCCCGATAATGAGATTGCGGTCGCCGTCGCCATCGGAAGCCGCGCCGAAATCCGGTGCATGATCAGACATCAGAAGATCGTAGAGATCTTTTGCGTAGACAAGATTCGGATCGGGATGGTGACCGCCGAAATCTGGCAACGGAATGAAATTGACGACGCTGCCCTCCGGGGCGCCGAGACGCCGTTCGAAGATTTCCTTGGCGTAAGGCCCGGTCACCGCATGCATGGCATCGAATTTGAGACCGAAACCGCCCTTGATCATGGAGCGGATGGCGTCGAAGTCGAACAGGCTTTCCATCAGCTCGGCATAATCGGTGACGGGATCGAAGATGACGACTTCGGTATCGCCGATCCGGCTCGTGCCGATCTTGTCGATATCGACATCTGCGACATCGGCAATTTTGTACTGGTCGATCACCTTGGAGCGGGCGAAGATCGCCTCGGTGATCTTTTCCGGTGCCGGTCCGCCATTGCCGATATTGTACTTGATACCGAAATCTTGCGTAGGCCCGCCGGGATTGTGGCTTGCCGAAAGTATCATGCCGCCGAAAGCCTTGTATTTGCGGATCATGTTGGAGGCGGCTGGCGTCGAAAGAATGCCGCCCTGACCCACCATGATGCGCCCGAAGCCGTTGGCGGCGGCTATCTTGATGAGCTTCTGGATCACTTCGCGGTTATAATAGCGTCCGTCGCCGCCGACCACGAGCGTCTTGCCGGCAAAACCTTCCAGCACATCGAAAACCGACTGGATGAAGTTTTCGGCATAATTGGGCTGCTGGAAAACCGGAACCTTCTTGCGCAGGCCCGAAGTGCCCGGCTGCTGGTCCTGGTATGGCGTGGTGGCGATTGTCTTGACGGTCATATCTTTCCCGTTCGATTAAATGAATTAAGCAGTCAATGTGTTGGCATTTGCGGTCATTGCAAGACAACATAGATCAAACTTATTGATTGAAAATAACAAACTGTGTGGTTGTCGCTGGCCATGCTACAAATTCTGCCATGACCGACAATGCTTGCCCCATCAATGGCCCGCGCGACGTGATGCGGCTGAAACGCGACGACGCTACCGGCCTCGAAGCGGTGGCGGCCCACTTTCACAGCCATGCCTATGACATGCATTTTCATGACGAATGGCTCGTCGGCGTGACCCATTCGGGCGTGCAGGATTTTTTCTGCCGGGGCAGGCGGCGGCAGAGCACTCCGGGGCGGGTGATTCTCATCGAGCCGGGTGAGCGTCATGACGGGCAGGCGGTTGCGGCGGACGGTTTTGCCTATAACATGCTTTACATGCCGCAATCGCTGGTCAGAAGCGCGATGGGTGGCAACGATGCCCATATCGGCTTTCGCGAGACGCTGGCCGATGACCAACAGTTGTTCCATGCGGTCGCCCGCGCCTGATGATCGAAGACTGCCGCGATCAGGTGACGAACCATCTTGCCCGGCATCTTGGGCAGGAGGCGACAGAAAAAGGCTCGGCTCCGCACCCGGTCGCAGCCCGTGCGATGGACTATCTGCGGGCGCGCTTCGACGAGGAGTTCGGCCTTGATGAACTGGCGGAAGCGGTTGGGGCCGCCGACCGTTTCCAGCTTTCACGCGGGTTTCGGCGCGAATACGGCACATCGCCCCATGCCTTCCTGGTGCAGTTGCGGCTTGCCGAAGCACGGCGTCTGTTGCGGGAAAAGACGCCTCCGGCAGAGGCGGCGGCACTCAGCGGCTTTGCCGACCAGAGCCATATGGGGCGCTGGTTCCGCCGCGCCTATGGCATGACGCCCGCCGCCTATCGCCGGGGACGCACAAACGTTCCAGAAATTGCAGCCATAAAGGGCTAGGTCTTCTCTCGAAAAGAGGAAGAACCGATGATTTTCGATACCAAAGTAGCCATTCTTGTCCTGCACGATCTCCCTGTCTGGCAGAAGCTCAACGTCACCGCCTTCATCGCAACCGGCATATCCGGCGCTGTGCCGCACGCCATGGGCGATCCTTATGAGGATGCGGCAGGCCGCAAACATGCGCGTCTGCTCGGCCAACCGATGCTGATCTTCTCGGCGACGCCAGATGTCCTGCAACGGGCATGGCAGCAATCGATCCAGCGCGATCTCATCCGTGCGCCCTATGTGCGGGCCATGTTTGAGACCGGGCATGATGTCGCCAACCGTGCCGTATTCAAGGCGGAAAATGCCGACGTGCCCGATCTGGTCGGCCTTGCGCTTTACGGCCCCAAGAAGGATATCGACAAGGCCATCAAGGGTTCTAGCCTGCATCCTTGAACAGGACGCTCTGGTCGAACAGATAGCGGTTGGAAAGCGGCAGGCTCGCCGCGCCCATCGCCTTGGCATGAACGCCGACCTTGCCCTCGATGATCTTCGGCGCCCGCAGGCCCTGCAAGTCGAGGCATGAAAGCTCCACACGCGTCGCTTCCACGATGCGGTGGCGCACATTGCCCGGCAGCCAGCCATCGATGACGGCGGCGGGAAAGTCGATGACGGAGGCGGCCGCCACCGTTGCATGGGCCAGCCCGCGTGCGGCAAGCGCCACCCATTCGTCGAGTGGAGTGCCGAAGTTGCGCCAGTTTTCCGGTGAAAGCCACAGATCGTCGGAAGGCAGATTGCGTTCCTGCAACATGCGTTCAAGGACGAACAGTGAAGCCGTATCGATGAGCTGCAAGGTTTCGCCGCGCTCCCACGTGCCGCGCATCCGCATCGGCATGGAGCCGAGCGCGCCCGCATTGCCCGTGCGGCCCGGATAGAGCGTATTGTTCAGCACCACACCGCCGCCGATGAACGAGCCGATAAAGAAATAGACGAAGTCGGTGAATTCAGGCCCGCGACCAAAGGTCAATTCTGCGCCGCAAGCCGCCGTGCCGTCATTCTGCACGAAGACCGGAAACGAAAACGCCTTGGCAAAATCGCTGACCAGATCAGCGCCGAGCCATGCATCCAGATCTTCGGCGGGTGCACCGACTTCTTCGACCCAGTTCCACAATTCGAAGGGCAATGCGATGCCAAGTCCTGCGATGCGGTCACGCTTGCCGGGATCGAGTGCTTCGGTGAAAGCGGCGACGCTGTCGATGGCAAAACGACGGATTTCACTCGGCACAGGCCAGCGATAGGTAATGTGCCGCCGTTCGCGGATCGTGCCCAGAAAATCCATCAGGATGATTTCCGCGCTGCGCCGCCCGATCTTGAGACCGAAGGAGAAAACCCCGTCGGCGGCAAGGCGCATCGGCATGGAAGGCTGGCCGACACGACCGCGCACCCGTTCGCCCTGCGTAATGAGGCCGTCTTTTTCCAGCGCACGAATGATGACGGAAACCGTCTGCGCCGAAAGCCCGGTCAGGCGGGCAATGTCGGCGCGGGCAAGCTGGCCATGCCGGCGCACAAGCGCCAGAACCAGCCGCTCATTATAGGCACGCACGCCGATCTGGTTTGAACCGCGATTGACGCTCGCGCCCGGCCCGGCAAATTGCAGCATGGCAGGCCCCGGAGTGCCGGAAAGGGTGCTGGAAAGCATATCGGCAGACCCTCTGTCTGGTTCGCCTTCAACTTTATGCCTGACCATAGCCTCTCCCAGATTCCGTGCCATGGAATGCAATCTCGAAATGCAGCCATGGAATGCCGGAATTCCTAAACCAACCATCGAAGGAGAAAAAGCCCTCTTTGCAAGGGATATAAAATAAAAACAAACGCTTAAGATAGACCACGTAATGAAACGACCAGCCTGCCGTTCGCCTTTGCCGGTCCTCTCTCCTCCGCCTTCCAGAGTGACACAGCATATTAATAAATCAAGTGGATTTATTAATTGACTCTGTTTTGAAGCCGTGTTTTGCTTCTCGTCTGCCGGGGGAAGAGGACCGGTTTCAATCTGGGAGGAGTCCATGAAGAAGACAGTTCTGTCGGCAGCCTTTGCTGCCTTCGCGCTTGGCGCTGCCGCCATTCCATTGAGTTCGGCCAATGCCGCCGATGTCGGCGCGTGCCTCATCACAAAGACCGACACCAACCCGTTCTTCGTCAAGATGAAGGAAGGCGCCATTGCCAAGGCCAAGGAGCTGGGCGTCAATCTCAAGACCTATGCGGGCAAGATCGACGGCGATTCCGAAAGCCAGGTCGCGGCGATCGAAACCTGCATCGCCGACGGTGCCAAGGGCATTCTCATCACCGCTTCAGACACCAAGGGCATTGTGCCGTCGCTGCAGAAGGCGCGCGATGCGGGCATGCTCATCATCGCGCTCGATACGCCGCTTGAACCTGCCGACGCGGCTGACGCAACCTTTGCCACCGACAATTTCCTTGCCGGAGAACTGGTTGGCAAATGGGCGGCGGCGACGCTTGGCGACAAGGCCAAGGACGCGCGTGTGGCCTTCCTCAACCTCACCGCATCGCAGCCCAGCGTCGACGTTCTGCGCGATCAGGGCTTTGCCACCGGCTTCGGCATCGATCCGAAGGACAAGACCAAGCTCGGTGACGAGGATGATCCGCGCATTGCCGGTCGCGACCTGACCGACGGCAATGAAGAAGGCGGACGTCGCGCGATGGAAAACCTTCTCCAGAAGGACCCGAATATCAATGTCGTCCACACCATCAACGAACCTGCCGCCGCCGGTGCCTATGAGGCGCTGAAGGCTGTCGGTCGCGAAAAGGACGTGCTGATCGTTTCCATCGATGGCGGCTGCCCCGGCGTCAAGAACGTGCAGGAAGGCATTATCGGCGCGACATCGCAGCAATATCCGCTTCAGATGGCGGCACTCGGCATCGAAGCGATCAAGAAATTCGCTGATTCAGGCGAAAAGCCGAAGCCGACCGAAGGCAAGGACTTTGTTGATACCGGCGTGTCGCTTGTCACCGACAAGCCGGTGGAAGGCGTTCCGTCCATCGACACCAAGGCCGGGCTCGACAAGTGCTGGGGCTGATCGGCTTTTGAGGTTCTGGCCCGGCAGATCGAAAGATTTGCCGGACCTTTCTGCAGGTGAAGGCAGGAGACAGATATGAGTGAGCCACAGGCGGCTTCCGCTGCACAAAAAACGTCTATGCAGGACTATGAAAAGACGTTGTCGCAAAGTGCGGCTGATGTCGCCTCCTTCGATGCGGGCGACCAGTCGGCGCTTTATCGGATGCGTAATTTTTTGCATCACAATCCCGCCGCTGTGCCGCTGATCGTGCTCGTCCTGTCGCTGCTGGTGTTCGGCATCACGCTTGGCGGCAAGTTCTTCTCCGCCTTCGCTCTCACGCTCATTTTGCAGCAGGTCGCCATCACCGGCATCATTGCCGTGGCACAGACGCTCGTGATCCTGACGGCGGGTATCGATCTTTCGGTTGGCGCCATCATGGTGCTGTCATCGGTGGTGATGGGCCAGTTCACCTTCCGCTACGGTCTGCCCGCCGAACTTTCCGTTCTGTGCGGCTTTGCCACCGGCGCGCTGTGCGGCTTCATCAACGGCTTTCTGGTGGCCTATGTCCGCCTGCCGCCCTTCATCGTGACGCTCGGCATGTGGCAGGTGATCCTCGCCACCAACTTCCTTTATTCAGCCAATGAGACCATCCGCGCGCAGGAAATCACGGCTGAGGCGCCGATCCTGCAATTCTTTGGCGAGAGCATCCGCATTGGCGGCGCAGTCTTCACCTATGGCGTCATTGCCATGGTGCTTCTGGTTCTGCTGTTCTGGTATGTGCTGAACCACACTGCCTGGGGACGGCACGTCTATGCCATTGGCGACGATCCCGAAGCGGCACAGCTTTCCGGTGTCTCGGTCAAGCCGATCCTCATGTCGGTCTATGGTCTGGCCGGTATCATCTGCGCCCTTGCAGGCTGGGCGATGATTGGCCGCCTCGGTTCCGTTTCACCCACAGCGGGCCAGTTCGCCAATATCGAATCCATCACCGCCGTGGTGATCGGCGGCATTTCGCTCTTCGGCGGACGCGGTTCCATTCTCGGCACCATGTTTGGCGCGCTGATCGTTGGCGTGTTTTCGCTGGGCCTGCGCCTATGGGGCACCGATCCGCAATGGACCTATCTCCTGATCGGCGTTCTCATCATTGCCGCCGTCGCCATCGACCAGTGGATCAGAAAGGCTGCCGCATGAAAACGAACATCACGCCTGTTCTGTCTGCCAAAGGTCTGGTCAAGCGCTATGGTCGCGTCACCGCGCTCGACCATGCCGATTTCGACCTCTATCCGGGCGAAATCCTCGCGGTCATCGGCGATAATGGCGCAGGCAAGTCCTCGCTCATCAAGGCACTGTCCGGCGCGATCAAGCCGGATGAGGGGGAAGTCCTGCTCGACGGCAGGCCGGTCAGCTTTCATTCGCCGATGGAGGCACGGCAGGCGGGCATCGAGACGGTCTATCAGAACCTTGCTTTGTCGCCTGCGCTTTCCATCGCCGACAATCTGTTTCTTGGCCGCGAAATCCGCCGCAAGGGACCGCTTGGCTCGCTGTTCCGCATGCTGGATCGCGGCGCGATGGAAAAGATCGCGCGCGAAAAACTCTCCGAACTGGGCCTGATGACGATCCAGAACATCGGCCAGGCGGTGGAAACGCTTTCGGGTGGCCAGCGCCAGGGCGTTGCGGTGGCGCGTGCTGCTGCCTTCGGCTCCAAGGTGGTCATCATGGACGAGCCGACGGCGGCGCTGGGCGTCAAGGAATCGCGCCGCGTGCTGGAACTCATTTTGGATGTGAAGCGGCGCGGCATGCCCATCGTGCTCATCTCGCACAACATGCCGCATGTGTTCGAGGTTGCCGATCGCATCCACATTCACCGGCTCGGGCGCCGCCTGACACTCATCGACCCGAAGGAATATTCCATGTCGGATGCCGTGGCGCTGATGACCGGCGCGATGAGGCCGAAGGAAGCAGCTTAAGCTTCTGATAAGGTGACAGGACGAATCACGGAAACCGGACATGACGCCTATTGAGCGCGAAGCCCTGCCTTCGGAAATTCTTGCGCGGCTGGCGGAAACCGACGGGCGCCTGATCGTGGCCATTGCTGGCCCGCCGGGAGCCGGGAAATCCACCATTTCCGATTATCTGCTCCATGCCATCAACAAGGGCGGCGAAACGCCGTCCATCGTCGTGCCCATGGACGGGTTTCATCTTGATGACGGGATTCTCGATCAGCGCGGATTGCTGAGCCGCAAGGGTTCACCACCCACTTTCGACTGTGCCGGGTTTGCAGTGTTGCTGCAGCGTCTGAAACAGGCAGAGGGCGAAATCTTCATCCCGGTCTTCGACCGCTCGCTGGAGCTTTCGCGCGCCGCCGCATCCGTGGTCGGGCCGGAACATCGCGTGCTTCTCGTTGAAGGCAATTATCTGCTGCTCGATCAAGAACCGTGGTCGAAGCTTGCTCCCTTTTTCGACATGACGATCTATCTGGATGTGCCCTTTGCAGAGCTGGAGCGTCGCCTGATCGAACGCTGGCTCGGCTTCGGCTTCGATGCCGAAACCGCCCGAAACCGTGCGCGTTCCAACGATATTCCCAATGCGGAACTTGTTGTTTCTCAGTCGCGCAAGGCAGATTTTATCGTCAAAGCCGATGCATGATAACAGGGAATTGCGCCTTTCAAGGGTTGCGGCGATGCGCTTGCCTCTGCATGATGGCGAAAATCGCTTCATCAGTTTCCGACCGGAATAGTTCCCCATGACGACTTATGTTTTTGCGTCGCCCCCGCAGCCATTTCTGCCTGTGAAGGGAACGGATGCGCGCTTTCCCGTGCATCGCATCTATTGCGTCGGCCAGAACTATGCCGATCACGCCATCGAAATGGGCGGTGACCCGACCCGCAATCCGCCTTTCTTCTTCCAGAAGAACCCGGACTGCCTCGTGATCGAGGGCGGAGATTTCCCTTATCCGCCGAAGACCGAGGACGTGCATCACGAGATCGAACTTGTGGTGGCGCTGAAGGCCGGCGGCACCGACATTGCTGTCGAAAAGGCGCTGGACCATGTTTATGGTTACGCCGTCGGCATCGACATGACGCGCCGCGACCTGCAGGCCGTGGCCAAGAAGGCCGGTCGTCCGTGGGAGGTCGCAAAGGCTTTCGAGCATTCCGCGCCCTGTTCGGCCATCGTGCCGGTGTCGGAAGTCGGTCACCCGGAAAAGGCTGCGATTTCGCTTTCCATCAATGGCGAAACCCGCCAGTCGGGCGACCTCAACCAGATGATCTGGAAGGTGGCGGAAACCATTTCCTACCTGTCTTCGCTCTTTGAGCTGCAGCCCGGCGATCTTATCTTTACGGGTACGCCTGCGGGCGTTGGACCGGTGAAGCGCGGCGACCGTCTGGAAGGCAAGGTCGACGGCGTGGCAACCCTCACCGTTACCGTGGTCTGATTCTCTTCACGTGGAGGAGCATGAATGAGCATCTATCTTCCCGATGACGTGCACGACGCTCTGGAGCGCTTCATCGCCGAAAAGCATCCCGGTCTCAACCAGACCGAGGCGATGACGCTGATCCTGCGCAAATGGCTGGTGCGCGAGGGCTATCTGTCGGCAGAGCCCGAACACGGCACACCGCCGGATGAACTGAACGCGACCAATGACGATTGAACAAGGCAGCAATTGACTATGGCCAAACAGCCGCCGGAAGGAGCGGGTCGCAAGACCGCGCTCGGGCGACGCCTTTTGATTCTGACGATTCTGGCAATTTTGCTCGTGATCGCGCTCGTCTGGATGAGCATTTATCTCTTCGATCCAAATGGCGGTCTGGACTTCGATGATCTTGGGATTTTCGCTTTGGATTTCAATGCGGTAGATATGATGCTGCCACGCATTCTGTGAGTGCGTTAATCTTTTTGTTACCATTTGAAATATTCATTTTGGCCAAGCCCCGACGTTTAGCGCTTCCGTTAGCCGTCTTTTGCATGGTACATGATCCTCATCGACCGAAAGAATATTGACTGAAACGGGCGCTTTCCGATGCCCGTAAAGCCAAGAGGATCTGGATGGCATTCGAGGACATCAAGGCGGAAATTGCGCTGCTTTTCGAGCAAATGGTGAATCAGCCGCAGGACGCTCATGAAATCCGTGAAACGGTTCGCGAGAAGCTCAATGCGCTGCGGGCCAGCGGTTTGCCTCTGCCTGAAGATCTGGTCGAGCTTGAAAAACGCATCGAAAAAGATTTCGATTCCTGAGAACGGGTCCGGTCATGCGTTACGCGCTTTCCTCTTCTTCATCTGCCGCTCTGGTCCGCAAGGGCCTCATGCTTCTTGGTTGTGCCGTGGCGCTCAGTGCCTGCAACACCACCAATGACGGCAAGCCCGTGAAGACGGCGCTGATCACGCAGACCGATAATGCATCCAGCCAGACCGCTTCCGCGACTGGCAGCGCTGCCGGTGCCACGTCCAATGCCGCAGGCACGGCGACAGCCGATGCAGGCGCTGTTGCCGGAACACAGACTGTTGCAGCGGTGACCGATCCTTCCGATCCGGTCCTGCCTGCTATCGTCCCTATTCCCGGCATTCGTGGCCAGTCCGAACCGATGATGGCCTATGCCGGTGCGCAGGCTGCCGCGTCGCCGGCATCCGTTGCCGCCAATATGGCGTTCGAAACGCCCGATCATGCGCCGGAAGAACTCGATGCGCTGATCACCAAATATTCCGTCGCCTATGACGTCCCGGAGCGCTTGGTGCGCCGGGTCGTGCATCGGGAAAGCCGGTTCAATCCGGGCGCCCGCAACGGCCCCTATTGGGGGCTGATGCAGATCAGCCATCCGACCGCGCGCGGCATGGGCTATACGGGCGCGGCCAAGGGCCTGCTCGATGCGGAAACCAATTTGAAATATGCGGTTCGCTATCTGTCCGGCGCTTATAAGGTAGCCGGTGGTAATGAGAGCCAGGCAGTTCGCTACTATGCGCGCGGCTATTATTACGATGCCAAGCGCAAGGGGCTGTTGCAGGAAACCGGCCTCGACGGCAGTTGGAAGCGCAGCGGCCCGACCCGTGATGCAGCCGCTTCCATCCAACCGGCATCCTTGCCGGAAGGCGGGGCAGCACCGCTCCCCGGTGTCGCTCCCATTCAGGCTTCCTACGCACCGGCAGCGCAATAAACTTCCTATCAACCAACTGTCATCTTGACGCTGCAAAGCGATGGCAGTTTCCTGTTGAGAGCGCATCCCGAAAAGTGTGAAACGGTTTTCGGAAAAGATGCGCGTTAAAACAAAGGACTAGAGCGCCGATCTGACCCAATCAGATCGAAACGCGCTCTGGAACCGACGACAGGGAAATTTTATGAATGTAAGACTGCCTCATCCAGTCAAATGGAAATATGACCGGGCCGAATTGTGGGCCGATGGCGTCATCCATGTTCTGGGTGTCGGGCTGGCGCTTGCGGGCGCCATTGCCATGCTGATCTATTTCCTGCCGAACATGCCTGCGGCGACCTCGATTTCGTCGGGGGTCTATCTCGCGAGCCTTCTGGCAGCGCTTGGAATTTCGGCTGTCTACAATATCTGGCCGGTTTCGCCGACCAAATGGTTCCTGCGCCGTTTTGATCACTCGGCGATTTATCTTCTGATCGCCGGAACCTACACGCCTTTTGCCATGCATATGGGCGACCGCGCACTGCCGCTGCTTCTCTTCGTCTGGAGCGTGGCTTTCGTTGGCATCATGCTGAAACTGTTCATGCCGGGGCGTTTCGACCGGCTGTCGATCCTGCTTTATCTGGCGCTCGGCTGGAGTGGTGTGATGGTCTACGACACCATGGTGCAGTCACTGCCGCCAGCCGTTTTCTGGCTGATCGCGGCCGGTGGCATGGTTTATTCTTTGGGTGTGATCTTCCATGTCTGGGAGCGCCTGCGGTTTCAGAACGCCATCTGGCACGGTTTTGTCGTGGTGGGCGCGACACTGCATTACTGTGCGGTGTTTTTTGTCGGCGCATGGAACTGAAGCCCGGTCTATTTCGGCTCTGACGGTCTGCAAATGGCGCACTTCTGCGCTTCCGGTGCTCATGTATCTAATGCATGTCTCCCAAAAGTGGGAACCGGTTTTGGGATAAAGACATGCAGGAAAACAAAAACTTAAAGCGTGTCGTATGACTACGATAAAATGCGACACGCTTGAAAGTATACTCCGCTCCGGTCTCGAATTGCACCATTTTCGTCGCGTCATAGCCAAAATAGCGAACGTGCTTCGGAGCGCGTGATTGCTCAATGAAAGTCTCGCGAGTTCGGCATAATTTTAACATTCCGCGGATGATGCGCCATCTGGGATGGAGCGACGAGGCGCTGTGCTTCGCGTCCGCTCATTTCGATCAATGCCGATGAACGGTCCTGCAGCTTTGACGCCACCAGATGCACGACCCCTTCGGGACTGCGCTGGATGCGGCCTTCGATATGGATCAGCCGCGCGCCCATCACTTCGCGGCGAAATGCCTTCATGATCTTCGGCCAGACGACGATATTGGCGATGCCGGTTTCATCCTCGATGGTGAGGAACACCACGCCCTTGGCGCTGCCGGGGCGCTGGCGTACGGTGACGATGCCCGCCACTTTCATGCGACGTCCGTCGGCATCTTCCTGCAACGCGTGACAAGTGGAAACACCTTCTGCCGCCAGCCCCTCGCGCAGATATTGCAGCGGATGCCCTTTCAGCGAGAGCCGCGTCGTCTCGTAATCGGCAATCACATGCTCGGAGGCGGCCATTTCAGGAAGTTTTGTGCGCGGTTCCTCCGCCAGTTCGCTGATCGCGGCGGCGCGGAACAGCGGCAGGGTTTCGTCGTTGGGCAGACGGCGCACGGCCCAAAGTGCTGCGCGGCGGTCGATATCGAGCGAGCCGAAGGCATCGGCATCGGCCAGAAGCGTGAAGGCGCGCCGGTCGAGCCGGAGCCGCCGATGCATGTCTTCAATGGTGCGGTAAGGCTCCTGCCGATCAGCAATCAGCAGCTTCACATCGTCCTTAGAAAATCCGTCGATCTGGCGGAAGCCGAGCCGGAGCGCTGGTCGAATATCGAGCGTTTCCTCCAGAATATTGTCCCATTGGCTGAAATTAACATCGATGGGCAGCACCGTCACGCCATGCTCGCGGGCATCGCGCACGATCTGGGCGGGTGCGTAAAAACCCATGGGCTGGGAATTGAGAAGCGCGGCGGCGAACACTTCCGGGTGGTGGCATTTGATCCACGCGGAAATATAGACCAGATGGGCAAAGCTTGCCGCATGACTTTCGGGAAAGCCATATTCGCCGAAACCCTTGATCTGGTTGAAGCAGTTTTCGGCAAAGGTCCGGTCGTAGCCACGATTGACCATGCCTTCGATCATCTTTGTCTCCATCGTGTGGATGGTGCCCATCTTGCGGAAAGTGGCCATGGCGCGGCGCAACTGGTTGGCCTCATCCGGCGTGAATTTTGCAGCCTCCATGGCAATGCGCATCGCCTGTTCCTGAAACAGCGGCACGCCCTTGGTCTTGCCGAGAATCTGCAGCAGCTCGTCAGGTGGGCCATGTTCCGGTGCGGGCGATGGCAGGGTGCAGGGTTCCTGTCCGTTTCGCCGCCGCAGGTAAGGATGCACCATGTCGCCCTGAATGGGGCCGGGGCGCACAATGGCGACCTCGATGACAAGGTCATAGAATTTACGCGGGCGCAGCCGCGGCAGCATGTTCATCTGGGCGCGGCTTTCCACCTGAAAGACACCGAGCGAATCCCCCTTGCACAGCATGTCGTAAACGGCTTCGTCTTTTTGCTCCACGGCCGCCAGCGTCAGCTTCTCGCCACCATAAAGCTGCGGCTTGTGTTGATGAATGAGGTCGAAAGCCTTGCGGATGCAGGTGAGCATGCCAAGCGACAGCACATCGACCTTCATCAGCCCCACCTCGTCAATATCGTCCTTGTCCCATTCGATGAAAGATCGCTTGTCCATTGCCGCCGGGCCGATAGGCACGGTCTCGTCCAGTCGATCACGGGTCAGAACGAAACCGCCGACATGCTGCGACAGGTGGCGCGGAAAACCGATCAGCGTGATGGCGAGTTCCACCGCGCGCCGGATGATGGGATTATCGGGGTCGAGCCCCGCCTGCCTGATATGCTGCTTGTCGATGCCGCCGCCCGATATGCCCCAGACCGTATTGGCAAGCGCTACCGTCACGTCTTCGGTCAGGCCCAGCGCCTTGCCGACATCGCGGATCGCGCTACGCGACCGATAGCTGATGACGGTCGCGACAATGGCCGCGCGATCTCTGGTATAGCGCTCATAGACATATTGCATCACCTGTTCGCGCCGCTCATGCTCGAAATCGACGTCGATATCCGGCGGTTCCTTTCGCTCCACCGAAAGAAAGCGCTCGAACAGGAGATCAACCTGTGTCGGGTCCACACCGGTGACGCCAAGGCAGAAGCAGACGACGGAATTGGCCGCCGAACCACGCCCCTGACACAGAATTTTTTCTCGGCGGGCGTAACTCACAATGTCATAGACGGTGAGGAAATAGGGCTCGTACTGAAGCTGGGCAATCAGCGCCAGTTCCTTGTTAATCAGGCTCTGTACCTTTGGCGGGATAGTGGCCGCGCCGTAATGACGGGCTGCACCTTCCCAGACGAGATCATAGAGATGTTGCTGTGCTGTCTTGCCGGGTGGAATGGGTTCATCGGGATAGGCATATTTCAACTCATCAAGCTGGAAGGTGATAGGCGCGGCGAAATCGGCGGTTGCCTCGATGGCTTTAGTGTAGTCGCGAAACAGTCGCAGCATTTCCTCAGGCGGCTTCAGGTGACGTTCGGCATTTTTCTCGAGAAGCCGTCCGGCTGCGAAGACGGTTGTGTGATGGCGCGTGGCCGTCAGCACATCCTGAAGCGCGCGGCGGTCGGGATGATGATAAAGCACGTCATTGGTGGCGAGCAGCGGCACATTGGCTTCGGCTGCAAAACGGGCGATGCGTTCTGCCCGGCGTCCGTCATGGCCCTGATGCGGCATGGCGAGCGCCAGCCAGACCGAGCCAGGGGCAGCTTGCGCAATCTCCGTCAGGCGTTCGGCAAAATCCGGCTTGTCTTCGTCAGGCGGAAAGACAGCGATCTGAAATTGTCGCGCGCGAAACAAGAGGTCGGCCCATTCGAGATGGCATTCGCCCTTGATGGCGGCGCGCTGTTTGCCTTCCGTCAGCAGGCGGCACAATTGCCCATAGGCCGGACGATCACGCGGATAGACGACCATATCCGGCGTGCCGTCGGTGAAGGACAGGCGGCAGCCGATGAAAAGGCGGAAATCGCTTTTCTTGCGAATATCCTTCCATTCCGCATGGGCCCGCACCACGCCGGCCAGCGTGTTGCGGTCGGCAATGCCGATGCCGGGCAGGCCAAGTTTATGCGCACGCTCTACCAGTTCCTGCGGATGCGACGCGCCGCAAAGGAAGGAAAAATTGCTGGCAGCAGCCATTTCAAAGTAACGGGTCATCACGCAAACAGTCCGTGTAAAAACCAGCGCGGGTGATTGGCGCCGTCATAAAGTCCTTCGCGGAAAATCCAGAAGCGCTGGCCGTTCTCGTCTTCCACCCGGTAATAATCGCGCAGTTCCGGAACCGTATGACCGATTGCGAGCCACCATTCCGGCTCGATCCTTTCCGGTCCTTCGGCAAGGCGTACATGATGGCGCACCCGTCGCCACAGGAAGAACGACGGCGGACTGTCAGGCACTTCCGCCACGCTTTCGATCAACTGCGGCGGGCGAAACAGTTTTATGGGACGCGCTGGCGGGTCGCCCGGCAGTTCCGTCTGGCTGCGATAATCGGCTTCGGTTTTTCGCGACCCATGCAAGGCAGGGACGAGGCCGAAAGCGCGCTCCGGCATATGCGTGTTGCGCGGAAAGGAGACGAGAACGCGATTCTGTCCAAGCCGCGCCGAAAGCCGGTCGACAAGCTGGCCGAACCCCGCTTCGTCCTCTTCATGCTGGTCGAGCCCCGTCTGGTGCTGGGCGATTGGCGCGCTGCGCAGCGCTGCCAGCCGGATCATGTCGAAGCCGAACCCGGCATCGAGCGGGTCGGTCAGGGCGTTAAGCCTTTCACGCGCAAGGCGCAGGAAAACCTTGTCGTTGCGCAAGGGCTGGCCGGTTTCGATGTGGATATGACGCACTTCGCCATCGACACGGAAGAAGGAAGCCTCAATCAGAAGCGCGCCTTTGCCCCCCGGTTCAAGTTGCACAAAAAGCGCCTGCGCCAGTTCCTGCAAGATGTGTTCGATCAGTTCCATTGCGGTAACCGGCTCTGACAGGCGGCGCTCGACGGCACTGAGCGGCATGATGCGCATGGGGGAAATCGGCGCGCGCTCCTGCCGCGCCAGCCGGTCGAGCCTGGTGGCAAGATCGGTGCCGAAACGGGCGGTGAGGGCAGAGCGGGGCAGCCTCATCACATCGCCGATGCGTTTCAGCCCGGCGCGCTTGAGGCCGGTTTCGGCAGCTTGCGTCAGTTCAAGCGCGGAGAGCGGCAGGCGGGGAAGCAACCGGTCGGCCTCTGTCCTGCTGAAGACACCGCCCTTCGTTCCCCGTGCCAGAAGCCGCGCGGCAAAACTGTTATCGGCAATCGCCGCCTGTACGCCAAGCCCGGCCCGTTCCAGACGCCGGATTGCATCGGCACGCATGGCGTCGAGCCCGCCAAAAAGATGCGCGCAGCCGGTTATGTCGAGCATCAGCCCATGCGGCTCATCGAAGGCGACAAGCGGCGTGTAGCGTTCGCACCAATGGGCAAGACGCTTGAGCAATGCCGCATCATGGTCCGGTGCTGCCGCTGCCACTTCAAGCCTTTCCACGCGGGCGCGCGCATCGGTCAGCGCCATGCCGGGAAAAAGACCAAGCTTTGCCGCTGTCGCATCCACCGCTGTCAGGCGCAGCGCATTGGCCGTGCGCTCGGTCACTACCAAAGGCAGGCGCGGTTTGCCGTCAGGCGGAACGCTGCTGCGAAGCCGGTCGGTCGGCAGAAACGGAAACCAGAGGGCGAGAAACAGACGTTCTGCCATCCCGTTCTCTTGTACCAAATTCCTGGGTTTCATTGTTCCATTCCATGATCCATTGCCCGCATGTGCCGTGGCGATTGCGCTCCAGAACCGCCGAAAAAACAGGCTTGCCGGGTGCGTTTGCTCCGCTTGAACGGGATGGCGCGGGCGCCACCCGCCAGCGGCTGACGGCAGCGCTTTGCACAGCCGTCCGGTGGCTCCTGAGCAGGATGACGGGCAGTTGCGCGGTTTCGGTTGCCAGAAGCAGACGCCGCGAGGCGGTCAGGTCGAGGCATTTCGGCTGGCCTGTCACCGAGGCGACGACGCCGGAAACAAGATGCGAGGCCTTGCCGCCGCTTCCAGCTTCCAGCGCATCATTTGCCGCCTTCAGCACATCCTGTGCCGTGGGGCAGCGCACGATCAGAAGTCGCGACGGGTCGATCCCGAAGGCATGAAGTCCCGGTGGATAAAGCCCGCCATATTCACTTGCAGCGCTTTCTTCCTCGATCCAGATGATCGGGCGCCGGGGGTCTGCTGCACGCTCTGCCGCGCGGGCGGCAAAGGCGAGCGCAAAGCCGGTCGCGGCCATATGCGCGCCGGGGTTTTCGGCAAAAACCTCATGCAGCGCATCGCCTGCAAGGCCATGCGGAAAGGCGGCATCGGCCCCGGCAAGACCGAGCGTGAAACTGCGCGCGCGCCCGAAGCCCGTTTGTCCCTGATTTGCAAAACTACCTTGCGGATCGTTGCCTTCTATGGTCGTAACCATGCGCCGCAGCGCCGCGATGTCGATGCCGCTCACGTCTAGATTCCATCTTTTTGTTCTCTATATGTTCCAGTATTGAATCGAGCGAGGCAAGAGTCAAGCGGGATCAGAAATCAGTCCAGTGGACTGATTTCCTTGCGTGGGCGTTTCACACTTTTCGGGATACGCTCTATCATCGCGATAGCGGTTTTGGATCAGGCGGCTTCCCTGAAAGGCACGCCTGCCAGTTGCGCCAGATGGCCGGGAAGGTCGGTACCAGCACCCGCCGCATTGATCGTGTCGAAATAATCATGCCAGCCGGTGGCGGTGATTCCGGCAATCAGCATGTCGAGAGCTGCTTCATCCGGGAAGCGCCAGATGGCGAAGAAACTCTGGTCGGGTGCAAAAGGCTTTGTCGCGTCGACGGGACCTAATGCCAAAGCCTCGATACCGAGCGCCGCAAGACCGCCCATACCCGCGCCGACTTTCTCAAAAAAGGCCTGCCTGCCTTCAGCATCAAGCGCGTGCCAGCTCGATTTCGGGGAATAAAGCTCGGCGAGGTAATAGGTCATGTCATATCCCTTAGGGTTTCATTGATCTTGAAGGAGCGACCGGCATCGGTGCGGCTCCAGATGCGGCGCAGCAAGGTGCTGAGAAGCTGCTGTTCGCCTGACGAGAGATCGCTCATCAGGCTTGCAATCCATGCGGTATGTTGTTCGAAAAGCTGTTGCGCCAGCAGTACCCCTGCGGATGTCAGCCGGACAATCAGCTTGCGGCGATCCTCGCTATCCGCGTGGCGCTTGAGGAAACCATCGCGCTCCAGCCCGTCCAGCAGGCCGGTGATGGTGGCGCGCGTGACACCTGCGCGTTCTGAAAGCTCGTGCGGCGAGAGGCCGTCGGGCGCATCGTGCAGCAGAAACAGCAGGACGAACTTGCCTTCCGAAAGCTTGTGCGGCGCCAGCCGGTTGGCGCAATCCCGGTCAATGGCCGCAGCAAGCGACAAAACCTCAAAGCAGACTTTCAGCGCGTCGGTGGACGGGCTGTGCCGGCGCTCCGTTTCGCCCAGAAGGGCGCGATGCTTTTGTTCGATTACTTCCATACGGTGGCATATAATATGGTGCCATACTAAATGCAAGCGGGTTTGAATGTTCAAGTGAAAGTCGGGAGAGCTTGATCGATAGATATATACGGCTTATATATGATCCATATATGAACCGTATGGTCTGGACAATGCTATGGGTATCGTGAAAATCGGTGACGAACTGCATGAGGAACTGCGCAAGGCGAGTGACGTCATGTGCCGTTCGATCAATGCGCAGGCTGAATACTGGATGAAGATCGGCATGCTGGCGCAGGCCCATCCCGACCTGTCGTTCAACGAGATCGTGCAGATGCAGTTGCGCGCCGCACAGGTCGAACTGCCGGTTCTGGCGGTGCAATCGTCATGACCAAGACACCTGCCGAAGTGGAGAAAATGGCGGCATCCGGCGCGCTGCTCGCCTCTGTTTTTGCGCTTCTCGACCGCACGCCGCTGGCGGGCATGACCACGATGCAGATCAACGATCTGGTCGAGGATTATATTACCCGCGAATTGCAGGCGCGGCCTGCCAGCAAGGGGCAATATGACTATCCCTATGTGCTGAACAGTTCCAAGAACGAAGTCGTCTGCCACGGCATGCCGTCGGATGACGAGATCATTGAAAACGGCGAGATCATCAACTTCGATATTACGCTGGAAAAGGACGGCTATATTGCCGATTCCAGCAAGACCTACATGGTCGGCGACGTTGCTCCCTTTGCCTCGCGGCTGGTCCGTGTGACCTATGAGGCCTTGTGGAAGGGGATTGCTGCCGTGCGACCCGGCGCGACGCTGGGCGATATCGGCCATGCCATCGAGCGTCACGCCAAGCGGCATGACTACAGCATCGTGCGGGAATATTGCGGCCATGGTATCGGTCGCGAGATGCACGAGGAACCGCAGGTTTTGCATTTCGGCAAGCCCGGCACCGGCGTTCGTTTGCGCGAAGGCATGGTGTTCACCATCGAACCGATGCTCAATCAGGGAACGGCCAAGGTGAAGACCGAAAAGGACGGCTGGACGGTGGTGACGCGCGACGGAAAACTGTCAGCGCAGTTCGAGCATACAGTCGCTGTTACCGCGAATGGCGTGCGGGTGCTGACCTTGCGCCCCGGCGAAGAAAAGATGCTCGCTGGTGTGAAACACGCTGCTTGATCTCATGCGATTCTGCCGGTCATCCAGAGCACAAAGACAATCGTTCCGCCCAGGCTCATTCCAGCGGCAAGAATAGTCCCTGCGATGACAGGTGCGAGTTTCAGGAACGAAATATGGGGCGTTATTTCCAGCCGGAAATTCGCCCTGATCTTTTCAGGGGTCAGGCAGGTGATTTCGTAATCGCCGGGTGCCGTGCAGTCGAAATAACCCAAGGCGTGAGAAGCATTGCCGCGCATATCCGTCCGCCGGACGCTCAACAGAAAACGGCTTGTGGAATGATAGGCAATCGGGATACCGGTCGCGCGCGCCTTGATGGCAAATTGCGTTGAGAAATAAGCTGTTCCGGTGAAAACGGTAAGCGGTGGAAATACGATGCTGATCGCGTATCGCCCGGCTTTCGGCAAATGAAAGCTATGTGGCCGGTCGTTACCCGCAAACTGGTGCCGGACATCGGGCGCGATCACTTTCCAGAGGATGAGAATGCAGCGGACCAGCAGATAAATGCCAAGCAGAATGCAGGCAGGCAGGGCCAGATAGAAAGACAAAATTCACGTCCTGCTATAAAAAAAGCCCGCCGGAAGGCGGGCTTTTGTTTGGATTAGCGATGCTTATTTGCGATCGCGCGCAGCAAGCGTGCGCAGGCGCAGTGCATTGAGCTTGATGAAGCCTGCTGCGTCCTTCTGGTCGTAGGCGCCCTGATCGTCTTCAAAGGTGACGAGCTTGTCGGAATAGAGCGACTTGTCGGATTCGCGGCCGATCACCATCACATTGCCCTTGTAGAGCTTGAGCGTGACTTCGCCTTCGACATGGCGCTGGCTGTGATCGATTGCCGCCTGCAGCATTTCGCGTTCCGGCGAGAACCAGAAGCCATAATAGATCAGCTCGGCATAGCGCGGCATCAGCTCGTCTTTCAGGTGCGCCGCACCGCGGTCGAGCGTGATCGATTCGATGGCACGGTGCGCTGCCAGCAGGATCGTGCCGCCCGGCGTTTCGTAGACGCCGCGCGACTTCATGCCCACGAAGCGGTTTTCCACGAGGTCGAGACGACCGATGCCGTTGTCGCGGCCATAGTCGTTGAGCTTGGCAAGAAGCGTGGCAGGCGACAGGCGCTCGCCATTGATCGAAACGGCATCGCCCTTTTCAAAGCCGATCTTGATGATCGTTGCCTTGTCGGGAGCGGTTTCCGGCGAAATGGTGCGCATATGCACATATTCAGGCGCCTCGACAGCCGGATCTTCCAGAACCTTGCCCTCGGACGAGGAGTGCAGCAGGTTGGCGTCGACGGAGAACGGCGCTTCGCCCTTCTTGTCCTTGGCAACCGGAATCTGGTGCTGTTCGGCGAATTCGAGCAGATGCGTGCGGCTCTTGAACGACCAGTCGCGCCATGGGGCGATGATCTTGATGTCCGGGTTCAGCGCATAGGCCGAAAGCTCGAAGCGAACCTGGTCGTTACCCTTGCCGGTCGCGCCATGCGCGATGGCGTCGGCGCCGGTCTTCCTGGCGATTTCGATCAGGTGCTTGGAGATCAGCGGGCGGGCAATCGAGGTGCCGAGCAGATAGACGCCTTCATAGACGGCATTGGCGCGGAACATCGGGAAAACGAAATCACGCACGAATTCTTCACGCACGTCCTCGATGAATATTTCCTTGATGCCCAGCATTTCCGCTTTCTTGCGGGCTGGCTCAAGTTCTTCGCCCTGACCGAGATCGGCGGTGAAGGTCACAACTTCCGCGCCGAGTTCCGTCTGAAGCCATTTCAGAATGATCGAGGTGTCGAGGCCGCCCGAATAGGCGAGAACGACTTTCTTAACGTCTTTCCACTTGCTCATAGTTCACTTCCGTCTGATGCGGTGCGGTTGGAGCGGGAACTCCAACAGATATATCCGCAAGTCTTTTATCAGTTGCCAAGCCGCGTGCAAGCCGAAGGGCTGCGACTTATCGCGAAAACTCATGCGTATTACGTGATCTGTGGTTCGCCAACTTCATAAACAACGAGATTGCGGTCGCCGATACCAAGTTCAGGCCAGGACGCACGCCATTCGGCAATATGGGCGGAGGTGAAATGCCGGTCGAGCGAAGCGCGGTCGCGCCACATCTCCTTCACATGAATGAGACCCGGTACGAGAATGTCTGCGGCATAGAAATAGTTCACGCAGCCATCCTCCTCCCTGCTGGCCACGATCATGCGCTGCATGGCCTCGCGCGCCCGGTCAAGATTTTCCGGCGGCAGGCGGACAGTCCCTATGATCAGCAGCATTTCGGCCTCCATTCCACTGTTCCATTTGCATGGAAATTATTCTAGCGTGCGCCATCTCTTGGAGCACATTTCGATGTCTTTTCTGACAAACCTGACCTTCATTCCCGAATGGACGATCTTTGTCCAGTTCGCGATAGCAACCGCAATCCTTTCCATCACGCCCGGTCCTGACATGACGCTTTTCGTCGGGCGCGCCCTGTCCGAAGGCAAGGCCGCAGGTTTTGCCTGCATGGCTGGCGCCAGCACCGGCATCGTCATTCACACAACCATGGTGGCGCTCGGCCTTTCGGCGCTCATTCTGGCGTCTCCCGCAGCCTTTACGGCGCTGAAAGTGGTGGGGGCGGGCTATCTGGTCTGGCTGGCCGTGCAGGCGATCCGCAAGGGATCGGCCTTCTCGCCCGAAAAGAACGGCGGCAAGAAGCATACGCTGTTCCAGAACTGGCTGACTGGTCTTGGCATCAACCTTCTGAACCCGAAGATCATCCTGTTCAACATGACCTTCCTGCCGCAGTTCGTCTCCGCGCATGACCCGCACGCCATGGGCAAATTGTTCTTCCTCGGCCTGTCGTTCATTCCGATGGCGCTCCCCTTCACCATTCCGATGGTGGTGGCGGCAGATCGTTTCGCCGGGCTCCTGAAAAAGAACCCGACCGTGACGCGCATCGTGGACTGGATGTTTGCGGGCGTATTCTCGGCCTTCGCACTGAAGATCATCACCGCACAGGCAAAATAGAGCATTTCCAGCAAAAGTGCGAAGCGGTTTTGCGTAGGATAATGCGAATGAAAAAGCCATTTCCAGCAAAAGTGCGAAGCGTCTCCGCGGGGAAATCAGTCCACTGGACTGATTTCTGATCCCGCTTCGATGCGTAGGACAATGCGAAAAAGAAGATGGATTTTATTCAGTCGGGCGGGTTAAAAGCCGCCCGGCATTGCGCCCTGCCAGCAGCCAGTAAACGAAGCTGCCGACGACACCGGCACCTGCAATGGCTGCGATCCAGAGCGAGCTTTCCGGAACGCTTCGGCCATCGCTGAACGGAAGCGATGCGCCCGCGGCTGCAAGCCCTATCAGGGCGCCCGCAACGCAGTAGAACAGCGATGATGTGTAACCGCGCGCTTCAGCCAGGATGATGAGGATAAGCGCGGGCACAAAGCTGAATCCGCCAGCCATGACCGAAAAGACAAAGCCGCCGACGAAAACGGCGCTCCAGAAGCTGGTGGCTGCAAAAAACGAACCGGCATCCGCATCGCTTGCCATCATGACGAAATCGTTCATGAAGGAATCGACCCCAAGGGTGCGGAAAAGGATAGCGGCGAGAAACCAGCCTGCCGTCAATACACCGCAGCAATAGCCGAATACCACGATGACGAAACGCGTTATGTAGTCGAAAGTATCGTTCAAGCGCGCTTACCCATCGGTTTACTCACCATGCCCGGCAATCATCATGGCTTCGAGCGCAAGGCGTTCGCTCTTGCGCATGCGCTCCGATTCCGACTTAAGCTGGCCGCAGGCAGCAAGGATATCGCGACCCCGCGGGGTGCGGATCGGCGATGCATAGCCTGCTGCGTTCACATAATCGGCAAATTTCTCGATCTGTTCCCACTCCGAGCACTGGTAATTCGTGCCGGGCCACGGGTTGAACGGGATCAGATTGATCTTGGCCGGAATGCCCTGCAAAAGCTTCACCAGGCGCTTGGCATCCTCAAGGCTGTCATTGATGTCCTTCAGCATCACATATTCGAAGGTGATGCGCTTTGCATTGGACAGGCCCGGATATTCGCGGCAAGCCTTGATGAGTTGTTCCAGCGGATACTTCTTGTTGATCGGCACCAGAATGTCGCGCAACTCGTCGCGCACGGCGTGCAGCGAAATGGCGAGCATGACGCCGATCTCGTCGCCGGTGCGATAGATTTCCGGCACGACACCGGAGGTCGAAAGCGTGATGCGGCGCTTGGAAAGGGACAGGCCGTCGCCATCGGAGGCGATCAGCAGGGCCTTCTTCACTTCCTCGAAATTATAGAGCGGCTCACCCATGCCCATCATCACGACATTGGTGATCTTGCGTCCCTCGGCGGGAACCATGGCGCCGTCGGGTGTATCCTTGTCCGGGAAATCGCCGAGGCGGTCGCGGGCGGTCAAAAGCTGCGCCAGAATTTCTTCCGAGGTCAGATTGCGCACCAGCTTCTGCGTGCCGGTATGGCAAAAAGAGCAGGTCAGCGTGCAGCCAACCTGGCTGGAAATGCACAGCGTTCCGCGACCTTCTTCGGGAATATAGACGCATTCGATTTCAACCGGACGGCCTGCGCCGCGCGGTGGAAAACGGAACAGCCACTTGCGGGTGCCGTCCTGCGAAATCTGTTCCTCGACCACTTCCGGGCGCGCAATGGTGAAATGCTGCGCCAGAAGGCTGCGCAAATCCTTGGAAATATTGCGCATGTCGGCGAAATCGGAAACGCCGCGCACATAGAGCCAGTGCCAAAGCTGGCTGATGCGCATTTTCGTCTGCCGCTCCGGCACGCCGACCTTTATCAGCGCTTCGGCCATTTCCTCGCGCGACATGCCGATAAGCGACGGCTTTGCCTCCAGGCTGGCGCGCGCATGGCGGGCAAGCTGGTCGCGCGTATCATCAATGGTAAGGTCGAACGAAATAGACATCTGTTTTCAACTGTTGGAGACGACGGCTGAAGCGCGTCGATAAGCTTCGCCAGATAATCTGGCCCGAATGCATGGATAAATAGGGTCCGGCACTTGGCTTTGCGACCCCTGTTGGGCGCGCTCTTAGCACACAATATCGCATTCGTCATCCCACATGAATCCGGCCACATGAAATCCGGTCTGTATGCAGGACGGCGGGGAGCGAAGCTATAAAATCAAAAGCCGGGTTGTGCACCCGGCTTTGAAAGACTTCCAATCGCGTGGATTATTTGCACTTCTGGATGGCTTTCAGCGCATCCGAAATACCCTTTAGCGAATAGGTGTAATTGGTTTTGGTGCCGCGCTTCGACTGTGCCTGCACCTTCATTTCCGAACCGCCGCGCATGGCTGCGATGAGCTGCGGCTCTTCGGCTGCATTTTCCATCCAGCCGGACTTGCCGTTGACGAACATGTTGAAGTTGCGGTTGCCGATGGAGACGACGACCTTGGCATTGGTGTTGAGGTCGTAACCGGCCATGAATTGCGGTTCGAACGAAATGTTCTGGCCGGGCTTCTGGCTCACGAGGAAGAAGTTGTCACCGTGATCGACATTGGCCGGAGCCTTTTGGGTCGGTACGGAGAGGACATAACAGACTTTGCCGTTGCCCGACTGATAGCTGTAGGCGCCCCAGGCGTTGAACTGGCTGATCTGGCTCGGGGTCTGGGCGAGTGCCGAGCCCGCCATCCCAATCATGAACACAGAAGCCGCGACGATCGATTTTCCAAGCATTGGTTTTTACCGGTTCTCTTTCGTTTGCTTCAAACTTGAATATCGGGATGCCGCCGTTCATCACGCCGTCCCGCTCAGTTGCCGATTAAATTGCCTTAATCTGGGTTACCAAACGGTGAAGTTTCGAAAGAAAACTTGAATGAGCAGCTAAGTCGCCCCGCCATCCCTTGGTTCCAGTTGAATTAAAAGAAAGCGGCGAGAGTTTGTTCGTGAGGATAAGGCAATAGGGCAGTAGAGGATTAAGGCAGTATGTTAAAAAGGGAATAAGGGAATAGGGGAGTACGGGAATAGGAAAATAAGGGTGAAAACGGGCGTAAGTGATGCAGGGTTGTCACGATCACATAGCTGTGAACAGCCCCCTTACTCCCTTACTCCCTTACTCCCTCATCCTCGAGTGCCTGCCGCGCGGCGAGCCGGTGCGCAGGCGTGATATGGGCACGAACGGCTGTCAGCGCTGCCATCAGCACGGCAACGTCGTCTGTGAAGCCGATACCGGCCAGAATATCGGGAATGGCGTCGAACGGCAGGACGAAATAGGCAAGTGCGGCCATCAGCGTCATGCGCACGCGGGTTGGCGTCTTCTGGTCGAGGGCACAGTAATAGGCTGCCACCACCTCATCCATGAAGGGCACCATGCGACCGGCGCGGCGCGCGGCCTTCCAGAATCCGTTCTTCACCCGTTCGCTGCGCTTCTTGAATTCGCTCTCGTTTCCGGGTTCGAGGATTTCACCGATTCTGACGTCATCCATTCTCGTTCAACTCCTGTCGTCCCGCTTCCAATCGTTGAATACGGGTTGTGACCGATAGAAAATGGGGAGTTTGTGCTGTCCTTGCAAGACCATGATGATTCCATCACCCAGGTCACCTGCAAGAAGCATCAGCTACAACGTCCGCGCCAAATCCCCAAAATACAGATTCGACCAGATCGCTTCCCCAGATCGCTCCCAAAGCATTTCTGGCGCGCGATGGTCCATTGCTGAGTGGAGGTTTTGATGCATTTGACCGGCTATGGGGAAAACTTCATCCGCAGCGACCGTTCAACACGGCTGTTTCGTGGCAACCAGCTATTGGCGGCCGGAAGCGAAGACAATTACATCACCGTCGATCTGTTCGAGGCGGGATGCTACGATGCCGCCGTTTATCTGCGGTTTCTCTTTGGCGCCGGAATTTCGCTCAATACGTTGCGCGGCACGTCCAGCCAAAACTGGATACCCATCCTGAATTTCAGGGCGGGAGAACAATGGAACGGCTATTCAGCGCTGCCGTTCGGTCAGGCAATCGGATTTTACGACGTTCAGGCCGGGCACATCTTCCATGCCGCCATTTCGCTTGGCGATGTCCATATCCGCGGTGTCCATGGCGGCAAGCTCGGCCAGAACTGGCAGGACCGCATCAATCTGACTCGCGTTCTTCCCTATTCCAGCCGCAACCCCGACGGCAGCTTCAATTATGACCGCCGGAAGATTTACGTATACATCTCAAAGCTTTAAACTTAGACCAAGGCGTTCATCTTGCGCGCAAGCTTGATGTCCAGTTCCGTAATGCCGTTCTCGCTATGGGTGGCGAGCGTAACATCGACGCGGTTGTAGACATTGAACCATTCGGGGTGATGATCGAGCTTTTCCGCATGGAGCGCTGCACGCGCCATGAAACCGAAGGCGGCATTGAAATCCTTGAACTTGAAGCTTTTGGCAATCGCCTCGCGTCCGTCGACCTTCTGCCAGCCATCCAGTTCGTTGAGCGCTTCGTTCAGTTCATTTTCCGTCAGCCGGTTGCGTGCCATCGTCTTTCGCCTATGTTGCGGTTCCTGAATTAACTTATCATGAACGCGAGAGTTCCGTGATCGTATCCGTAGCCGCACAAGTCCCAACCAGCATTCTTTTCGTTTGTGCAGGCAATATCTGTCGTTCTCCGCTTGCCGAAGGCGTGATGGACCATGTGCTAGAAAAACGCGGCATCCGCCACGTGCGGGTCGATTCTGCCGGAACCAACGGTTACCATACCGGCGAGGAGCCGGATGAACGCTCCATCAGTGTTGCAGCGCGCCACGGTCTCGATATTTCCGCACAGCGCTGCCGACAGTTGATCGCATCTGATTTCAGCCGTTTCGATCTGATCCTCGGTATGGACCGCTACAATATGCGGATGATCGCTGAGCGGCAGCCTGCAAATGCAAGTGCGCAAATCGGGCTTTTCACCGAGATTGCCGAAGGGCAGGCGGTTGAAATCCCCGATCCCTATTATGGCGGGACCGGGGATTTCGAAAAGGTTTACCGGATGGTTCTGGCAGCTTCCATCGCGCTTGCCGACCAGTTCTGGCCAGAACGGGCAACCAAAGGCCAGGCTTCCTCCACGATGTAGGGTCCGCCACCGACGGAATCGCGTGACGACATCAGCACGAACCGTCCCACCTTGAAGGGCAGCGTCGCGAAGTTGCCGCGTGAGGAGAGATAGCGCACCACATCCTCGATGCGGGGATTTCTCAACCGCGCCAGTGTCACATGGGGCGTAAACTTGCGCGGATCGGCGGGAATGTGAAGCCGCTGGCAGATACGTTCGATTTCCGCCTGCAAAGCGTTGAGGTCAGGCGATGGGGATACACCCGCATAGATGCTGTGCGGCTTTTTGGAGCCGAAAGCATTGACGCCTGACAGATTGAGCATGAATTCAGGCCGCCGCACGCGATCCAGCGCATTGGCGATCTCGTCGGCCACGTGGCCTTCCACATCTCCGATAAAACGCAGCGTTATGTGGTAGTTTTCGACATCAATCCAGCGTGCGCCGGGGAGACCGCCTCGCAACAACGAGAGCGAAAGCGCGGCGTCGCGCGGGATTTCGAGGGCAGTGAAAAGACGCGGCATAAGGCATCCTCCTCGAAGCGTTCCATGCCAGAGCGCCGGGCATCCAAAGGATGCATAAAGGACACTCTAGCTTAGAGAGTCAGTGCATCGTTCCATCGAAGATGATTCGATATTTGCCGATGCAAACTCAGCGAATCAAAGTTTGAGTTCGGGAGCAAGCTGTTTATGCTCCCGACCGGCGTCAGCCTCCCGATGTCCCCTTGTTTTGTATTTCTGTCAGGCTCTTTTCGATAGTGGGCATAAAGTTGGACACCATCGTTTCGACGCCCTTTTCATTGGGGTGCATTCCGTCCTCGAGCAGAAAATCCTTCCTGGTTGCTACGCCGTCGAGGAAAAACGGGTAGAGCGGCACGCCATATTTCTGTGCCAGCTTGGGATAGATCGGGTTGAACTTGGCGGCATAGTCCTTGCCCATGTTGGGCGGGGCCATCATGCCCGCAAGAATGACCGAAATGCCGCGCTGCTTGAGGCGCGCCAGCATCTCGTCGAGATTCTTTTCGGTAATGTCGGGCTCGATGCCGCGCAGCGCGTCGTTGGCGCCAAGTTCAAGGATCACGAGATCGGTGCCATCGGGAACGGACCAGTCGATGCGCGAAAGCCCACCCGTGGTCGTGTCGCCCGACACGCCCGCATTCTCGATCGAAACCTCGACACCCTTGTCGTTGAGCGCCTTTTCAAGCTGCTGCGGAAAGGCGGCATTGGACGGCAGCAGATAACCCGCCATGAGGCTGTCGCCGAAGCCGACGATTCTCACTTGCGATAATTGCTCGGTCGGCAGAGCGTCTTCGAGACCGGTCGGTTCTTCCTGCGTATGCGCCGCAATGATGGGACTTGCCGCCATAAAAGACGCAATCGCCGCAAAAATCGGAAGCCATGCCGGAATTGAGAGTTTGAAACGCATCGTCGAAAACCCATATTTGAGGGGCTGTGGGCAACTGGCCCGCCGGACTTCTCTTCAATAATTGGCGCAACATAAGTTCAAATTTGTGGCGCGCTGTTTGGTTCTGAATATTCATATAGGATAAAAACCGCGTGACGGAACAGGTTGTTGGCCCGATTATCGAACTTGAGAACGTTCATCTGACCCTTGGTCACGCCGCCTCATCGGTGCATGTGCTGAAGGGCGTTTCCCTTCAAATCGCGCAAGGACAGTCGGCTGGCATCGTTGGTCCGTCCGGTTCCGGCAAGTCCACGCTGCTGATGGTTCTGGCCGGTCTGGAGCATGTCGATAACGGAACTGTGAAGATTGCAGGTGAGACGATCAGCCAGATGAGCGAAGATCAGGCCGCTGCTTTCCGCGGTGCCAATATCGGCATCGTGTTCCAGTCCTTTCACCTCATTCCCAATATGACTGCGCTTGAAAATGTCGCCGTGCCGCTGGAACTTGCCGGACGCAGAGATGCGTTCGAGGTGGCGGAGCGCGAATTGCGCGCTGTCGGGCTTGGCGAGCGCCTCACCCATTATCCATCCGAGCTTTCCGGCGGCGAACAGCAGCGCGTTGCGATTGCGCGCGCACTTGCGCCAAGCCCGAAAATCCTGATCGCGGATGAGCCGACCGGCAATCTCGACACCACGACGGGGCGCCAGATTGCCGATCTCCTGTTCGCCAAGCAGCGCGAGAACGGCCTCACCATGGTACTTGTCACCCATGACCCGGCGCTTGCGGCGCGCTGCGACATCGAGATTCCGGTGCGCTCGGGCCGGATCGAGGAGCCTGCACAGGGCGGCTCCGTTCTCGAATCGCTGGCGGCTGGCGCATGAGCGCGGCAAGGTCGTTCTCACTTGCTCTCCGGTTTGCGCTGCGTGAAATGCGCGGCGGCCTGACCGGTTTCTATATTTTCCTCGCCTGTATCGCGCTTGGCGTTGCCGCCATCGGCGGCGTCAATTCGGTGGCGCGGTCGGTCAGCACCGGCATCGCATCGGAAGGCCAGAGCATTCTGGGCGGCGATGTCAGCTTTGCGCTCAATCAGCGCGAAGTGACAGCGGAAGAGCGCGCCTTCATCGAAAAGCAGGGCAAGGTGGCAGAGAGCGCCACGATGCGTTCCATGGCGCGCATGCCCGACGGCTCCGACCAGTCGCTGGTCGAGGTGAAGGCTGTCGATGCTGCCTATCCGCTCTATGGCCAGTTGAAGGTCCAGCCGCAGCAATCGCTCGCTGACATGACGATCAAGAAGGACGGCATTTATGGCGCTGCCGTCGCCCAAGATTTTCTCAATCGCATGGACCTGTCGCTGGGTGCGAAAGTTCTGCTCGGTTCGCAGACGTTTGAGCTGCGTGGCCTGATCGAGAGCGAGCCGGACCTGCTTTCCTCGGGTTTCAATTTTGCGCCGCGCTTTCTGGTTTCGCTGGATGGCCTGCGCGCTTCCGGCCTCATTCAACCGGGTAGCCTTGTCGATCATATCTACAAGGTTGCTCTTCCGGGCAGCGCGCCGGATTCAGCAATTGCCGATGTCAGGCGGCAGGCTGCCGCCGATTTTCCTGATGCAGGCTGGAACATCCGTTCCCGCGCCAATGCCGCTCCGGCGCTGAGCGCCAATATCGAGCGCTTCTCGCAATTCCTGACGCTGGTGGGGCTGACAGCACTGATCGTCGGCGGTGTCGGCGTTGCCAATGCGGTGCGCGCCTATCTCGACGGCAAGCGCGGCGTGATCGCCACCTTCAAGTCGCTCGGCGCGCCCGCGCGCTTCGCGGTGCTTGTCTATCTCGTGCAGATTATGGTGATCGGCCTGATCGGCATCGTTCTCGGGCTGATATTGGCGGCGATTATCCCCTATGCCGCTGCCATGGCGCTCGCCAACTATCTGCCGGTCGCCGGTGGCGGCGGTTTCTTCCCCGGTGCGTTGGCGCTTGCTGCCGTCTTCGGCCTCATCACCACGCTTGCCTTCGCGATCATTCCGCTTGGCAGGGCGCGGGATATTCCGGCGACGGCGCTTTTCCGCGAGCAGGGTTTTGAGCAGCGTGGCCTGCCACCACTGCTATATCTCGGCCTTGCGGTTCTGCTGATTGCTGCACTCGCCGGGCTGGCGCTTTACGTCGCCTATGACCGGCGCATCGCGGCCATCTTCATCGTTTCGGCCATTGCGGCTTTCGGCGTGCTGCGGCTTGTCGCCGATGGCATACGCTGGCTTGCCCGCCGGGTTCCGCGCGTGCGTTCGACAGCGCTTCGGCTGGCAGTGGGTAACATCCATCGTCCCGGCGCGCTCACGCCCTCCGTGGTGCTTTCGCTGGGCCTTGGCCTGACGCTGATGGTGGCAATCGCGCTGATCGATGGCAATCTGCGCCGTCAGGTGACGGAAAACATTCCGGCGCAGGCGCCTGATTTCTTCTTCGTCGATATACAAAACCGCGACATTGGCGATTTTAGCAAGCTTGTGAGCGGCATCGTGCCCGATGGCAAGCTCACCTCCGGTCCGATGCTGCGCGGACGCATCGTTGCCTTCAACGGCACCAATGTGCGCGACATGACCATCCCGCCGGAAGCAGCCTGGGTGCTGCGCGGCGATCGCGGCATAACCTTTGCCGACAAGGTGCCGGATAACTCGACGCTGAGCGAAGGCGAATGGTGGCCGGCCGATTATAGCGGCGAACCGCTGGTGTCCTTCGCGGAGCGCGAGGGCAAGGAACTGGGCCTCAAGCTCGGCGATACGGTGACGGTCAATGTGCTTGGCCGCAACATCAATGCGAAGATCGCAAGTTTCCGTCAGGTTCAGTGGGAAACGCTTGCGATGAACTTCGTGATGGTGTTTTCGCCCAATACCTTTGCCGGTGCACCGGCGACATGGCTGGCGACACTCACCATTCCCGACAGCCAGAAGAACCTGGCGCCTGATGTGCTGCGGCAGGTCACCAAGACATGGCCCGCCGTCACGACCGTCAGTGTGACCGATGCGCTCAATGTCGCGAATGATCTCATCAGCCAGCTTGCAACCGCCATTCGCGCTGCGGCCTCCATCGCTCTGGCCGCATCGGTTCTGGTGCTGGGCGGGGCACTGGCGGCGGGCAACCGCGCCCGTGTCCACGATGCGGTCGTTTTGAAGACGCTGGGTGCCACGCGCGGCACGCTGATTACGGCCTATGTGCTTGAATATATGCTGCTTGGGCTTGCAACGGCGCTCTTCGCACTCGTCGCGGGCAGCGTGGCGGGCTGGTATGTCGTCGTGGAAATCATGAAGCTGAAAGCAAGCTTCCTGCCCGATGTCGCGCTGATGACCGTTGCCATGGCGCTGGTGCTGACCGTCGGTTTCGGCTTGGCAGGGACATGGCGCATTCTCGGCCAGAAGCCCGCCCAAGTGTTGAGAACGATATGAAGCATTTGTAATGTGAGGCTTAACCCTTTGGATCGCATGGGGAATGTGTTTTAGAATACAATTCCGCGTATCACGTTTTTTTACAGGTGGTACTTGTACGCGAAGGCCGAAATCCCCATAATGTCAGGCAGGCATGCTGGGGTCCCGCCAGCGGCGCCTGGCGGCGGCTCGGCCTTTTGAGCGCCCCGACACCGGACGGGACATGGCAAGAGGATTTAAGTCATGGCTGACTTTCGCAATATTCAGGCGCAGCAGAGGCCGGTAGGCGGCGCTCGTGCTGATGCAGGCATTGATCAGGGCCTGCGCAGCTATATGCTCGGCGTCTATAACATGATGGCTATCGGCTTGGCCGTTACCGGCCTTGCCGCATTTGCCGTTGCCGCGCTCGCAACGACCACGGACCCGTCCGCAGCCGTCGCCCAGCTCGCCAACGGCAAGATGCTCACCGGTCTCGGTGTGGCGCTCTACACATCCCCGCTTCGCTGGGTGGTGATGCTTGCGCCGCTCGCGGCAGTGTTCTTCCTGAGCTTCCGCATCGAACGTCTTTCGGTTTCGACCGCTAATGCCGTCTTCTGGGGCTATGCAGCTCTCGTCGGCCTGTCGCTGTCGTCGATCTTCCTGGTCTTCACCGGGCAGAGCATCGTTCGCACCTTCTTCGTGACGGCTGCTTCCTTCGGCGCGCTGTCGCTCTATGGTTACACGACCAAGCGCGACCTGTCCGCCATGGGCTCGTTCCTGATCATGGGCCTGTTCGGCCTGATCCTGGCATCGGTCGTCAACATCTTCCTCGGCTCCACCGCGCTGCAGTTCGCGATCTCGGTGATCGGTGTTCTGATCTTCGCAGGCCTCACCGCCTACGACACGCAGTCGATCAAGGAAATGTACTACGAAGGCGATTCTTCGGATGCGCATGGCCGCAAGGTCGTGATGGGCGCGCTGCGTCTCTATCTCGACTTCATCAACATGTTCACCTTCCTGCTGCAGTTCATGGGCAACCGCGAATAGTCGGCTGAAGAGTGACAGAATAAAAAGGGCAGCGGAAACGCTGCCCTTTTTGCTTTTATAAAACAATTTCGTTGTGCATTCTGACAGCCGTCAAACAATCATCCCCCGGTTTCTCCCATGCCTGTCATTCGTGATTTCCAGCCTGCCGATATCGAAACAATCACCGCCATCTATACGGAAGCCGTTCTGACCGGCGCGGGCTCTTATGAGATCGAGCCGCCGACAATGGACGAAATGGTCAAGCGTTTTGAGGCATTCGTAGAGCAGGGCTTTCCAATCCTCGCCGCGGAGGAGGACGGCCAGGTTCTGGGCTATGCCTATGCGAGCTATTTCCGCGTCAGGCCTGCCTACCGCTGGCTTGCGGAGGATTCGATCTATATTGCCCCGGATGCGAAGGGAAAGGGTATCGGCAAGCTTTTGCTGCGCGAACTCATCGAACGTATTGCTGCATTGGGTTTCCGACAATTGCTGGCGGTGATCGGCGACGGCGAACACAATATCGGTTCGGTCAAGCTGCATGAGAGCCTTGGCTTCACCCATTGTGGACGCATCGAAGGTTCCGGCTTCAAGCACGGACGCTGGCTCGATACGGTGCTGATGCAGCTACCGCTCAATGGCGGGCGCTCAATCGAGCCGGGTACGCCACCGCTTTCATGATTCTGTTAGTCGCTGCCTAAATCAGCTTTCCACGAGTTTGAGGCTTTTGTCGAACACGCGCAACACGCGCTCCAGCTCGTGGCCGCGCTTCATGATAAGCCCGCTTGCAGCGATGACCGAATAAGCACCCTGCTTCTGCGCCAGCTTCGGATTCTTTTCGATGCGGAAAAGCGGTACCTCACTTGCACGGCGAAAGATGGAAAACACGGCGCGGTCGCTCAGATGGTCGATGGCGTAGTCGCGCCACGTGCCGGAAGAGACCATGCGGCCGTAGATATTCAGGATTTTGCCGAGTTCATGCCGATTGAAACTGACGGGAGCAGATCGCGTACGGTCGAGAGGAACGACCTTTGGCGAAGCAGACGAGGGAGCAGGGGATGACAAATCCTCATTCGCTGCGCTTGACGTATCCATTTCCTTCCTTTCAGCCTTTTGCAGAGCGCAGACCGAAAACCGGGCAGGCTCAAAAACAAACTGCGCGCGACCGGTTTGGATTTTCGGCAATGGCGAAGAAGCGAACCGAACCGGCGCATGACAACAGGGTGATGCTTTTGTGAAGCAATTTCAAGGGGAGGCTTCTGCGGGCTCGTTTTCGCCACCAACTATTCACCGGGAAAAGCCCCAATAAATAGGGGTTAGAGGCCCTATATTAGCTATTCACGAAAAGAGAATGCCTGTTTGCAATGGTGATTGTCGGCCACATTTTCGCCTTGTCAGCTTCGCATTCCAGCCTGATTATGGCTTCAGCATCTACACGTTGCCTGAGACGGTTCGGTTCGGGTATGTCCGACCCCAAGCCCCCCGCCCAAAGGACTGCCCGAGCCGAACCAACCTTCTCCAGCCTCCGCTGAACCAAGTTGCAACACGCGCCCAGGTGCCCGACACTACATCAGCCCAAAATGAAAATCTGTTCGATCTGATCGACGCGCATTTCTCGCTGTAAATCACGCGGGAGCGGTGAGGACCGCAGAAAGCTCAGAGGCCGATCGGCTTCTTCTGCTTGAACATGGCTGCGCCATGGATGGGGCCGAGCGAGTTGTCGTCGCGGGTTTCCTGCAGCACCACGGCACAGCCCGAAACGTCCTTGCGCTTCAGTTCCGAAGCCGGGATTTCGATCTTCAGCGGCTTGCCATCCCACATGCCAATCGTATTCGTATCGCGAACCGTATTGCGATAGGTGACAGCCTGACCGGCATTTTCACCCTCGGTGATAGGAATGGTCACGGAATCGCGGAAATAGAACAGCACCACATGCACAGGCGCTTCCGGTTTCTTGCCTGCGCCGATTTCAATGGACAGGCGCCCATCATCGAGCTGTGTGATCGAAACCGGCACATCCAGCTTGTTGGCGGCAATTTGCGCCTGTACGGCTTCACCGTCGCGACCGTTGACTTCCGCCGTGCCATTGATGATAGCCTGCGGCGTATAGATCATGCGCGCATTGAAGGAATTGCGATAAGCGTTCTGCCGGTCGGTGTTCTCCTGGGTGGCAAGCGTGTCGCGCCATCCCATATAATCCCAGTAATTGACATGGAACGACAGCGCCAGAACATTGGGATCGTCGGCATATTTCGCGAAATTCTGGTCAGCCTGAGGGCAGGACTTGCAGCCCTGGCTGGTATAAAGCTCCAGAACGGCGGTCTTTTTGTTGCTGTCCTGTGCCTTGGCCTGTCCCTGCATGGAGATGCAGCCCGTGAATGCCAGCCCCAGAACGGCACAGATGCTACGCCAGCCGGGCAGATGCTCGCCGGTAAGCCATGGACCTGTCCCATAGAAAGGGGCGTGGAGTATCACTTCGTTTCATCCTGCAATAATTGTCGCTGACATCTATTATGTAAGAAGTCCTGCAATCAATAGGAATTCACGTTGCGGTGAGATTCGCAGAGGTTGCGAATCTCCTATCAATATCAGCCACAACAGATTGTGCGGAAACGAGGCTGGTTGAACATGAGATCGAGCTTGAGAGAAAAAGCCATCGTAATTTGCGATGAGAAGATAGCGAAAAAGGGCGAGCAGGTCGGTATTTCGTTCTATGCCTTCTTTGCCAACAAGAACACGGAGCCGGAACTGCTCATGGAGGCTGCCGAGTGGTGGATCAAGACCCATACCCTCGATCACTTTGAAAAAGCGGTGAAAGTCAGGGAAATGATCCGTTCAGGCCGATAATGTCCATGTCTGCTCCAAAATAAAAAAGCCGCCGGATTTCTCCGGCGGCTTCTGATTTTTAAACCTGTGCCGATTACGCGGCGAGGTCGCGCAGAACGGTCTGCAGGATGCCGCCGTTCTTCATGTAGTCGAGCTCGTCCAGCGTATCGATGCGGCAGATGAGCGGAACCTTCTTCACCGTGCCGTCGGCATAGGTGATGGAAGCTTCGACCTTCTGACGTGGACGCACATCGGCAAGACCTTCGATGGTGACGATTTCGTCGCCCTTGAGGCCGAGCGTCTGCCAGCTTGTGCCTTCCTCGAAGACAAAAGGCACAATACCCATGCCGACGAGGTTGGAACGGTGGATACGCTCGAAGGACTGCGCGATCACGGCCTTGACGCCGAGCAGGTTGGTGCCCTTGGCAGCCCAGTCACGCGAAGAGCCATTACCGTATTCGACACCAGCGAAGACGACGAGCGGCACGCCCTCGGCCTTGTACTGCATGGCAGCATCATAGATCGAGGTTTCTTCCTTCGACGGATAGTGGATGGTGTAGCCGCCTTCACGTCCGTTTTCGCCCAGCATGTGGTTGCGAATGCGGATGTTTGCGAAAGTGCCGCGCATCATCACTTCATGATTGCCGCGACGCGTACCGTACTGGTTGAAGTCGGCAATGACGACGCCATGGTCGATGAGGTACTTGCCAGCCGGCGACTGCGCCTTGATGGAACCGGCAGGCGAGATGTGGTCGGTCGTGATCTTGTCGCCGAAGAGACCCAGAATGCGGGCGCCCTTGACGTCGCCGATCGTGCCGGCCGACTTGCCCATGCCGACGAAGTAAGGCGGGTTCTGCACATAGGTCGAGTTGTCGTCCCATGCATAGGTCTGGCCAGCAGGAACCTGAACGGCCTGCCAGTTTTCGTCGCCCTTGAACACGTCCGCATATTTCTCCGAGAAGATCTTGCGGGTGACGTTCTTGGCGATGAATTCCTGGATTTCCTGAGAGGAAGGCCAGATATCGCGCAAGAATACCGGGTTGCCGTCCTGATCTTCACCAAGCGGCTCCTTGGTCAAGTCCTTGGTGACCGTACCGGCAAGAGCGTGAGCAACGACGAGCGGCGGCGAAGCAAGGTAGTTTGCCTGCACGTCCGGCGAAACACGACCTTCGAAGTTACGGTTGCCGGAAAGAACGGCAGCCGCGATCAGGCCCTTTTCGTTGATCGTCTTGGAGATCGGGGCAGGCAGCGGACCGGAATTACCGATGCAGGTCGTGCAGCCGAAGCCGACGAGGTTGAAGCCGAGCGCATCGAGATCCTTCTGGAGTCCAGCGGATTCGAGATAGGCGGCAACCACCTGGGAACCAGGAGCAAGCGAGGTCTTGACCCAAGGCTTGGTCTTGAGGCCCTTGGCAACTGCGTTGCGGGCCAGAAGGCCGGCCGCGATCAGCACGCTCGGGTTCGAGGTGTTGGTGCACGACGTGATGGCGGCAATTGCCACATCGCCATGGCCGAGATCGTAGTCTTCGCCTTCAACGGCGTAACGCGCAGTCTGGCCGGTGGTCTTCTTGTATTCCGTTTCGAGCGAGGTTGCGAAGCCGGAACCGATATTTTCCAGCGCAATGCGGCCTTCCGGACGCTTTGGACCAGCCATCGATGGAACGACGTCGCCCATGTCGAGTTCGAGAATGTCGGTGAAGACCGGATCGGCTGCACCCTTGTCACGCCACATGCCCTGCGCACGGCAATAAGCTTCGACCAGTTCGATGCGATGCTCGTCGCGGCCGGTGGTGTTCATGTAGTTCAGCGTTTCGCGGTCAACCGGGAAGAAGCCGCAGGTCGCGCCATATTCCGGACCCATGTTGGCGATGGTTGCGCGATCGGCGAGCGTCATGTTTTCGAGGCCTTCGCCGAAGAATTCGACGAACTTGCCGACAACGCCCTTCTTGCGCAGCATCTGCGTGACGGTGAGAACGAGGTCGGTCGCGGTCACGCCTTCCTTGATCTTGCCGGTCAGGCGGAAGCCGACGACTTCCGGCAGAAGCATGGAAACCGGCTGGCCGAGCATGGCCGCTTCAGCTTCGATGCCGCCAACGCCCCAACCCAGAACGCCAAGGCCGTTGACCATGGTGGTGTGGCTGTCGGTGCCGACGCAGGTGTCGGGATAGGCAACAGTTTCGCCGTCTTCTTCCTTGGTCCAGACAGCCTGGGCCAGATATTCGAGGTTCACCTGATGGCAGATGCCGGTGCCTGGAGGAACGACGCGGAAGTTCTTGAATGCCTGCTGACCCCACTTGAGGAAGCGGTAGCGTTCGCCATTGCGCTGATATTCGAGGTCCACATTGGCCTTGAATGCGCTTGGATTACCGAATTCGTCGACGATGACCGAGTGGTCGATGACGAGATCGACGGGAACGAGCGGATTGATCTTTTCCGGATCGCCGCCGAGCGCCTTGAGGCCGTCGCGCATGGCTGCAAGGTCAACGACGGCAGGAACGCCGGTGAAGTCCTGCATCAGCACGCGGGCCGGGCGGTAGGCGATTTCCGCGCCTGCGGAACCTCGGTCGTTCAGCCACTTGGCAACAGCTTCGATGTCCGACTTCTTGACGGAGCGGTCGTCCTCGAAGCGGAGCAGGTTCTCGAGCAGAACCTTCATGGAGAATGGAAGCTTGGAAACGCCTTCGAGGCCGTTCTTTTCGGCTTCGGTCAGGCTGTAATAAACATAATCCTTACCGCCCACGGTAAGTGTTTTGCGGCATTTAAAGCTGTCGATGTGCGACACTGCGTTCGTCCTTCATGCTACTGGCCGGAAAACCAGGACGAACGCCTCTGCTGCGTTTCAAGGACGCGCCAAGGTGCGGGTGCAGTCATTTCCGCTGTCCGTCCCGATGCCTGCGTCCTTAAGGGCAACAGGTTGAGATCGGCCAAAAATGGTTTCCACGCCGACCGCTGGCGTGGTAGCCCTCATATAGAGAGTTTTCTAAAACGATTCCAGACAGAATATCGTGAATTCGGCCCCTTGCGGCGAAATGTTGCGATGCCTTTCCATAGACCTTCCGGGGTTCCGGTTCTATTGATCTGGCAATTATCCATCGGGGCTTAGAGGGTATAAAATGCGGCTGGAAGCCGAAAATCTGGCTGGTGAAAGAGGCGGCGAAACGATTTTCGCGGGCCTGTCTTTTGCTCTCAGTGAAGGCGAGGCGCTGGTGGTGACGGGCCCGAACGGTTCGGGAAAGTCCACGCTGCTGCGAATCATCTGCGGCCTGCTTCAGCCCGAAGCAGGCAAGGTTGAGTTTCGCGAGGATGGCACGGTTTTGCCGGTGCGCGCCGCCTGCCATTACCTCGGGCACCAGAATGCGATGAAACCGGCGCTCAGCGTGCGCGAAAACCTGACCTTCTGGCAGAAGTTCAACGGCGCTGCGCAAGCGGAGATCGATGAGGCGCTGGAGGCGGTCGATCTGCCCGGTGTGGAGCATCTGCCGTTCGGCTATCTGTCGACGGGGCAGAAGCGCCGCGTTTCGATCGCCAGGCTTCTGGTCAGCCATCGTCCGCTCTGGATTGTCGACGAGCCGACCGCCGGTCTCGACAAGGCGTCCGAAGCCCGCTTTGCAGAAATCATGCGCGGGCATATGCGGGAAGGCGGCATGATTGTCGCTGCAACGCATATTCCTCTTGGCCTTGAAGGCGTGCGTTCGCTCGACATGGCTGCCTATTCAGTTGAGGCCGCCTGATGCCGGCGCTTTTCCTAAGAGATCTGCGCCTCAGTTTCCGCGCCGGTGGCGGCGCGCTGATCGGCATATTGTTCTTCCTCGCGGTCATTGCCGTCATGCCCTTCGGTGTCGGACCCGATCTCAACCTTTTGGCACGCATCGGCCCGGCCATGCTGTGGATCGGCGCGTTGCTGGCAACGCTACTGGGGCTCGACCGGCTGTTTCAGGCTGACCGGGAGGACGGTTCGCTCGACCTGCTGCTGATCGGCGCGGACAGTCACATGCTGGCCTTCACGGTTTTTGTGAAATGCGTGGCCCATTGGGTGGCAAGTGTGCTGCCGCTGGTGATCGCATCGCCGATGCTGGGCCTGTTCATGAACATGGACGCATCGGCAATCGGCGCAACATCGCTGACGCTTCTGGTGGGAACGCCTGCCATCGCCTTCATCGGCGCTGTGGGTGCAGCCCTTGCCGTGGCGCTGCCGCGTGGCGGGTTGCTGGTATCGGTGATCGTTCTGCCGCTCACCATTCCGGTGCTCATTTTCGGTGTATCAGCTTCGCACGGGGCGACAGTAGACAATGCGCCCTTTCTGGCGCCCTTTCTCATTCTTGCAGCACTCACCCTGTTCTTTGCCGTTCTCGGGCCTCTGGCCGCGAGCGCAGCGCTGAAAAGTTCGGCGGATTGACGCAGTTGATTACGGTCAATTGAATGGCACGGGGGCGGAAGGTAAGTATAGGCCATGGAAAAAGACATGACCAAAGATGCCGTTAAAACCACGAGCTGGCTCGATCTGGCCAATCCCACGCGATACCTTGCCTTTGCAGGCAAGCTATTGCCATGGCTGGCCGGGCTTTCGGCGCTGTTTCTGGCAGCGGGCCTCTATATGGTCTTCTTCCAGTCGCCGGAGGATTACCAGCAGGGCATGACGGTCCGCATCATGTATATTCATGTGCCTTTCGCATGGCTTTCCATGATGTGCTATTCGATCATGGCGGTGTCGGCGCTGGGTACGCTGGTCTGGCGGCATCCGCTGGCCGATGTGTCGATCCGCGCCGCCGCGCCGCTCGGTGCCGTCTTCACCGCGCTTGCGCTGGCCACAGGTTCGCTCTGGGGCAAGCCGATGTGGGGCACATGGTGGGTGTGGGATGCGCGGCTGACTTCGGTTTTCGTGCTGTTCCTGATGTATCTTGGCATTATCGCGCTGTCGCGCGCCATGGACGATCCGGCAAAAAGCGCCAGACCTGTGGCTGTGCTCACGCTGGTCGGCTTCATCAATATTCCGATCATCAAATTCTCGGTCGACTGGTGGAACACGCTGCACCAGCCGGCTTCGGTGTTCCGCATGGACGGCCCTACCATCGATGCATCCATGCTGCGCCCGCTTTTCGTGATGGCCATCGGCTTCTCGCTTCTGTTCTTCACCCTGTACATGATGGCCATGCGCAATGAAATCTGGCGCCGTCGCGTCGCGTCGATGAAAAAACTTGCCGCACGCAATGCCGACCGCAATCGCAAGGCACAGGAGGGCGTGCTTTGAACCATCTCGGCTTTGTTCTCGCCTCCTATGGCATCACGGTTGCCGCACTTGCCGTCACCATCGGCTGGATATTGATCGATCAGCGTATCCAGAAAAACGAATTGAAACGGCTGGAAGCGCAGGGCGTGCGCCGCCGTTCTGCAAAAGCCCCCGGTAAAGTACAATGACGGAAACGACCGAGAAGCCAGCCGCGCCGAAAAAGCGCTCCACATGGGTTGCCCTGCTGCCGCTGGCGATTTTCGTCGGACTGGCTGCGGTGTTTGCGGTCCAGCTTCTGTCGGGCAAGGACAATACGACGATACCTTCCGCGCTGATCGGCAAACAGGCGCCGCAGACCAACCTGCCGCCTGTCGAAGGCCTGATGCGTGATGGCGCGCCTGTTCCCGGCCTCAACAGCGAAGATTTTAAGGGCAAGCTGACACTGGTGAATGTCTGGGGTTCGTGGTGCGTTCCATGTCGTCAGGAGCATCCGCTGCTGATGGAAATCGCCAAGGATGAGCGCGTCCGCGTGGTTGGCCTCAATTACAAGGACCAGCCGGAAAATGCGCGCCGCTTCCTCGGCGATCTCGGCAATCCCTTTGCAGCAGTCGGTGCCGATCGCGCCGGGCGCTCAGCTATCGAATGGGGCGTCTACGGCGTGCCAGAAACCTTCCTCGTCGATCAGAACGGCAAGATCGTCTACAAGCATGTCGGGCCGTTTACGCCGGAGTCGGTGAAGAACGATCTGATGCCTGCGGTAGAGAAGGTCCTTCAGTAATAAAGCCGCCCCTAAAGTGTGATGACTTATGGGGGAACACGGACGTTGATACGCCGCTCTTCTCCCTCATCCTGAGGAGCTGTTGGAAACAGCGTCTCGAAGGCTGGGGGAAATGCACAGGTCGCCGCGCTCGTCCTTCGAGGGGAGGCCTTCGCAGGCTCAGAGCCCCTCCTCACGATGAGGGCAGACACAACAGGTTTACGACGATGCAAAAATGAAAAAGCCCCGCATGTGCGGGGCTTTTGCTTTTCTTCATATTAGATCAATCCGGCAGTTTCCGCACCGCGCCTTTGGCGGCACTGGTTGCCATCGAAGCATAGGCCTTCAGCGCGGTGGAAATCTTGCGCTTGCGTTCCTCTGCTGGCTTCCAGCCTGTTTCATTCTGCTCGGCGCGGCGTTCGGCCAGCGTTGCATCATCAACAGCGAGGTGGATCTTGCGGTTCGGAATGTCGATATCGATGATGTCGCCTTCGCGCACCAGACCGATCGTGCCACCTTCGGCCGCTTCCGGCGAAACATGGCCGATCGAGAGGCCCGAGGAGCCGCCCGAGAAGCGTCCGTCGGTGATGAGCGCGCAAGCCTTGCCGAGGCCCTTCGACTTCAGATAGCTGGTCGGGTAGAGCATTTCCTGCATGCCGGGGCCGCCACGCGGGCCTTCATAGCGGATCAGCACAATGTCGCCCGGCTTGATCTTGCCGTTCAAAATGCCGAGCACAGCCGAATCCTGGCTTTCAAAGATGCGGGCAGGGCCGGAGAATTTCAGGATGGAATCGTCCACGCCTGCCGTCTTCACGATGCAGCCATCTTCGGCCAGATTGCCGTAAAGCACGGCCAGACCGCCATCCTGACTGAATGCATGTTCCTTGGAACGGATGACGCCCTTTTCACGGTCAGAATCCACGCTGTCAAAACGGCGCTCCTGAGAGAAGGCAACCTGCGTTGGCACGCCGCCAGGGGCCGCCGAATAGAACTTGTGCACCATTTCGCTGTTGGTGCGGGTCACGTCCCAATGATCGAGCGCCTTACCCATGGATTCACTATGGACGGTCGGCAGATCGGTATTGATCAGGCCTGCCTTTTCGAGCTGGCCCAGAATGCCCATGATGCCGCCCGCGCGGTGCACATCTTCCATATGAACGGAGGCGACGGCAGGCGCGACCTTGCAGAGAACCGGCACGCGACGCGACAGGCGGTCGATGTCGGCCATGGTGAAGTCGATCTCGGCTTCCTGCGCGGCTGCAAGCAGATGCAGAACCGTATTGGTCGAGCCGCCCATGGCGATATCGAGCGTCATGGCGTTTTCAAAAGCCGGGAAGCTTGCAATCGAGCGCGGCAGCACGCTTTCGTCGTCCTGCTCGTAATAACGGCGCGCGAGATCGACGACTAGATGACCGGCTTCCACGAAGAGGCGCTTGCGGTCGGCATGGGTTGCGAGCGTCGAACCGTTGCCAGGCAGCGACAGGCCGAGCGCTTCGGTGAGGCAGTTCATCGAATTGGCGGTGAACATACCCGAGCAGGAACCGCAGGTCGGGCAGGCCGAGCGCTCGATGGCCTTGACCTGATCGTCGGTGTAGCTGTCGTCAGCGGCTGCAACCATCGCATCCACGAGGTCGAGCTTCTTGACCTGATCGTCCCAGACGACCTTGCCTGCTTCCATCGGACCGCCCGAAACGAACACCACCGGAATATTGAGGCGCAGAGCGGCCATCAACATGCCGGGGGTGATCTTGTCGCAATTGGAAATGCAGACCATCGCATCGGCGCAATGGGCATTGACCATATATTCGACCGAGTCGGCGATGAGTTCACGCGATGGCAGCGAATAGAGCATGCCGTCATGCCCCATGGCGATGCCGTCATCGACCGCAATGGTGTTGAATTCCTTGGCCACGCCGCCAGCGCTTTCGATTTCGCGCGCGACGAGCTGACCGAGATCCTTGAGGTGAACGTGACCGGGCACGAACTGGGTGAACGAGTTCACCACAGCAATAATCGGCTTGCCGAAATCCTCATCCTTCATGCCGGTGGCGCGCCATAGGCCGCGCGCACCCGCCATATTGCGGCCGTGGGTGGTTGTTCGCGAACGATAAGGAGGCATTTTCAAACCTTTTAGGAACTATTCTAATTGTAACCGTTATGACAGAACCGTTTCCGCAGAGCAAAGCGCAATTTGCCCCATATGGCCCGGTATTTTCGGGAGGGGCGGCACCGTTTGCAGGCTTTCGGACAACGGAAAGGGTTCCGGCGTGCGACGATTTTCGCAGGCGCAGACAAGGCAAACTAGCACATTATTGTTATAATGCAAAAGATTTCGCGCTGAAAACGTAAGGAAGTTGCTCGTCTAAGACGGGGCATCGGCCATGGCGGTGTCGAGCAGGGCGTTGGCCGTCTTCATCCGCTGTTCGGCAGCGGGGCGAAACTCTTCCGGCAGGCGGTCTGGATGATTGCCGGCGGCAAAGTTGCGGCGCCTGCGCTGAAGTTCGGCGCGTTTCAAGCCCGGCTGCAAGTCCAGCTCGTGGCGGATCGCATCTGGTGACTGCTTCTCCATGCGCGTGGCCAGCTCCTGTCTTTCCTGTTCAGGCTCGATTACGGTCTCCGGCAAGCTTTCAATGTCGAACAGGTTTTCCAGATCGTCCGGCTGGCGGGACACCGGTGGTGCATCGCCGAGGCTCGCGGACAAGATCGCGGATGCAAACCCGAATTGCGGTCGGCGGATGTCGTCCGCCGGGCCTGCATCAGCCTCGACTTCCTTCAGAACCGTTGCGAAATCGGGAAATGTCGACTGCATCCTGCCTCGTCAAACCACTTGCGAAACGAGGGCGGAAGCCAGCGTGCGTGTCAGCACGGATGGCGGGATCGGCTTCTGGAAGACGGGCACTTCCGGATAGCGTGCTGCAAGGCGGGCAGGCAGTCCGCCGCCGGTGTGAATGACCACGAAGACGTGGCGGCTCATTAACCGGTCCAGCACGGCTTCCACATCGCCATCCGCGAGGTTTACATCGAGAATGGCGGCGTCGACTTCATTGCGATTGATGATATCTATCGCTTGTCGGACGGTGCCGACCGGACCGAGAACGGTTCCGTTCGCATCCTCGACAGTCGCGGCGACATCGAGGGCGACGAAAATCTCGTCTTCCACCACCAATACCCGCCGCTGTTCAAGATTGTTCATCACTTGTCTCGCTGCCTCCCTTTTTGAGGTAAGCCCTTCACGCAAGAAATGCGCGAGCGCAAGCAGAGGTTCCCATCGCCGACATGATAATTCGTTAATGGTGAATCAAACCTTTACCGGCTTTCTATCGGCTTCGGGCCGATGTCAGAAGGCGGTAAAGGTCAGCGTCGTCAGCGAGCGGACAATATTGGGAATGTCAAAGACATTCTCGTTCATGAACTTGCCGATATCCTGATCTTCGGCGATGTAGATTTTTGCCAGAAGGTCGAATTCGCCGCTGGTGGAATAAAGCTCGGAGACGATTTCACGCTGAAAGAGCGTATCGGCGACCTCATAGGTTTTACCGGGCGTGCACTGCAGTTGCAGGAAAACGGGCTTCATGTCTCTTCCTTTCGCGACGGGACTGCGTGGCGCATATGATAGCGCATATCACGGCAATGTTTGCAGGTTACAAACACGGACGGCCTGATGAAATCAAGAGCGAAAGCACGGTGAGTTACGGCCTCGCGTCTTGCAGGCCTGCCCGGTACGCATGGCGGGTTCACAGAACGTTTTCAATTTACTCAATTGTAATTTTCTTGAGAGGACGCAATAAGACTTCTCCCAGAAATTGTAATTTGCGCGCCCGATTATATGAAGTTCGTACTCCCCGCCGTTCTGCTGCTGTTCTCGCTTGCCTTTTTTACGGCGTGGTTTTCCGATCGCGGCCGCAAGTTTCTGCTGTCCTGCGGCGCGTGTTTCCTGCTGATCGGTATCGCCATGCTGGTCCAGCTCGGCAATTTTCCTGCAGATGACAATCTGAACACAGTGCTTTCGTCGGCATTTTATGTGGGGGGCACGCTGGTCGGCGGATATGGCATTCTGCAGCGCAGCGCTTTGCGTCTTACATCCGCCTTCTACATACTGAGCTTCGCGCTCATCGTCGGCGGCGTCTGGTATTATTGCTATATCGAGCCAAATCTTTTGTCGCGGGTCTATGTGCTCAATCTCGGCATGGCCACGCTGATCCTTTCCTTCGCATGGCAGGCACGACGCCTGTTCAAGGGGGCACTGGTCGACAAACTGCTGCTGGTCATGCTCGTTCTGGTGGCATTGCAATTCGTGCCACGCACGCTTCTCACCGCTCGCTCCCTGCTCGGGGAGGTCGACGGCGAAAATTTCGCAATGACGGTGTTCTGGCAATGGACGGTGTTTTCCACGGCGGTCGCCGCAGTGCTCACCGGCTTCGCTTTGCTGGCCGCAGCCGGTTATGACCGGATTGGCGAGCTGTCGCATGAACGTGACAGCGATCCCTTGACGGGACTTCTCAACCGGCGTGGGTTGGAAAAGCGTTACATAGCGTTTTCGCAGGCGAGAAAGGGCGATCCGGGCTGGGTCGCTGTTTGTGATATTGATTACTTCAAGGCGTTGAACGATGCCTATGGCCACGCGGCGGGTGATACGGTCTTGAAGGAGTTTGCCGGGATTCTGCGCAAACTCATCGGCGAACGGCCATTGATCGCCCGCACCGGCGGCGAGGAATTCGTGATCTGCCTCGACGATATGCACGCCGAGAATGTTCTTCAGCTTATGGAAGGGGTGCGGCAGAACATCGAGAGACATCGTTTCCAGCGCCTGTCCAAGGAAACCAGTGTGACATGCAGCATCGGCTGCGTCCGCATGCCGGAACAGGGCGATTTCTGGCAGACGGTCGATAAGGCCGATAAAATCCTCTATGCCGCCAAGAAAGAAGGGCGCAACCGCACCTATGTGGAAGGGGTGACCTCGAACAGCGCCGATTAGTTCATAAGAAGGGACGAATTTTGGGGATGGCGGTTTTTAGGGTTGGCCTTCGATAACTTTCCGGTGATGATCCGCACATTGCCGCAAATCATGCTTATTATCACCGTCCATAATGAGAGTGCTGAGGAGTTCCCGAAAGTCCGATGAAATTCATGTCCGTTGTGTTGCCTGCGTCCGCTATTGCCAGCCTTTTCCTCTTCTGTGCGGCGGTTTCCCCGTCTTTTGCGATGAATGCCTCTGAAAAGGCCCAGCTTGAGAAACTCGACCTGGCGACCCGCCTGGAGCAACGTTGCGACGTGGAGGCCATGGAACGCATCACGCGCGAACAGAACAAGTTTTCGGTCGACAAGGTTCTGGCCTATGCCTTTTCCGATCCGGTGACCAAAAAGAATTCCATCAAAGCCGACGGCGCTGCCTTCCGCAGCCGCGAGCACTGGTACAAGTTGTCCTTCGTCTGCAAGACGGACGAGGATCACATCAATATCGTTTCGTTCCGTTACGATATCGGTGATGAAGTGCCACAGAACCAGTGGGACAAGCATTACCTCGTCCCATAACTGGGTTTCTATTCTTCCGAGTCGTCCGAACGGCAGGCTGATAGCAGCGTCACTTCCTTGGCAGTATGATCGGCTTCGAGATGGCTCAGCACGGCATGACCGTCCTTATCGTTCCAGCGGTAGCTGTCCTGCTCATCGATGGCGACATATTTCTTGAGATTGTCGTGCCATTGCAGCGCAATCATCTTGCCTTCAGCATCGAGGACGGCAAATCCGGGCACGCTGCCATTGCGGATATAGGTGACAGGCACGACGACCCCGCGTTCGCAGATATAATCGACCCGCTCGATGGGGTTCACATCCTGAGCCTGCGCCGAAACGGACGGTGCAAACAGCACCGCCGGACCTGCCGCAATCAAGAAAAGGGTACCGAGGTAACGCTTGCCATATGCCATGTGAAAAATCCTCTGGTCAGCCAATCAATACAGGAAAAATACCCCTTCAGTGATATCGTTCAAGAGCGATTATGGAGCATGATATGGTTGCAATACGGCTGCGAAAAATAATCACCAGGCTGCCGAGATTTCCTGCAACCGAAACAAGTTTCGTCCGTTGTTAGCCTGCCAGTCGCGAGATTGTCGTGAGACTGGCCGAGGCCCGGATGAATACTTGCCCCCCGCAACCCCAGTCCGGGCCTCACCTCCATGGGTAATTGGTCCTGTCGGGCAGCATAGTGCACGTTCTAAACTTTGCGTCCAAGGGCGGCTTATGAAGCCTGGCGGAAAAAATATTTCGCAATGGCTGATAGGGGAGAGTAGATTTTTCGAAGTCGTTTCAAATAACGACCGGCTTGTGGCATCCTGTCTTCAAAGAGCTCTGATACTGTCTTGACCAATGAACCATGGAGGCGGTCATGAAGATATCGAGATTTTCACTCACTTTGGCAGCATTGGTGGCTGCGGCTTCGCTGACTGGAACGGTTCGGCCGAGCTTTGCCGATCAGACGCTTCTGAACGTGTCCTACGATCCGACGCGTGAACTCTACAAGGATTACAACGCCGCTTTTGCCGCCCACTGGAAGGCGGAAACCGGCGAAACTGTCACCATTCGCGCATCCCATGGCGGGTCGGGCAAGCAGGCGCGTTCGGTGATCGACGGCATCAAGGCCGATGTGGTTACGCTGGCGCTTGAAAGCGATATCGATGCCATTGCCGAGCTTTCGGGCAAGATCGACAAGGACTGGCGCAAGCGTCTGCCCAACAATTCGGCTCCCTATACGTCAACCATCGTCTTCCTTGTGCGCAAGGGCAATCCCAAGGGTATCAAGGACTGGGGCGATCTGGTGAAGGACGGCGTTGAGGTCATCACGCCGAACCCGAAGACTTCTGGCGGTGCTCGCTGGAACTATCTCGCCGCGTGGGCGTGGGCCTACAAGCAATACGGTGGTGACGAGCAGAAGATCAAGGATTACATCGGCGAACTGTTCCGCCATGTGCCGGTGCTCGACACCGGCGCGCGCGGTTCGACAACCACTTTCGTGCAGCGCCAGCTTGGTGATGTGCTGCTCGCCTGGGAAAACGAAGCCTATCTCTCGGTCGCGGAATTTGGCGAGGATGCATTCGACATCGTCGTTCCGCCGCAGTCCATTCTGGCTGAACCGCCGGTCGCGGTGGTGGACAAGAATGCCGAGGAAAACGGCACCACCAAGCTGGCGCAGGCCTATCTTGAATATCTGTATTCGCCGGAAGGGCAGACGCTTGCCGCCAAGCATTTCTACCGTCCGTCGAAGCCTGACATCATCCCAGCCGACAAGCAGCGCAAGTTTCCGGACTTGACGCTGGTGACGATCGATGATCCGATTTTCGGCGGATGGGCCAAGGCACAGCCCTATCATTTTGGCGATGGAGGAACGTTCGACCAGCTCTACAAGCCGGGAAAATAATCCGGAGTTCGAGCGCAATCAGTAACAGTAAGTACTGAAGAGGGAACAAACCAACGCATGTCTTCGCTCCCTGCACGGGCCAGAGCAGGGTCGCACTTCAGAAAGCCGAGCGTCATTCCCGGTTTCGGGCTGACGTTCGGCTTCAGTGTTGCCTATCTGACCCTTCTCATTCTCATTCCGCTGGCGGCATTGGTGCTGCGTTCCACCGAAGTCGGGTTTTCCGGTTTTTGGCGCCTCGTCACCGACGAGCGCACATTGAAAGCGCTTGAAACGAGCTTCGGCACTGCCTTCATCGCGGCGCTGGTCAATGTGGTCTTTGGCGTCATCCTTGCCTGGGTTCTGGTGCGCTATCGCTTTCCGGGACGCCGCTTCGTCGATGCAATCGTCGATATTCCCTTCGCTCTGCCGACGGCAGTGGCCGGTATTGCGCTTGCCGCGATCTATGCACCGAATGGCTGGATCGGCAGCCTGCTGGCTCCGTTCGGCATTCGCATCGCCTTTTCGCGGGCGGGCATCATCATTGCGCTGATCTTCATCGGTCTGCCCTTCGTGGTGCGCACGGTCCAGCCGATCATGGAGGAGATCAGCCGCGAGGTTGAAGAGGCGGCGGCAACGCTTGGCGCATCCCGGTTCCAGACCATCTGGCGGGTGCTGCTGCCGAGCCTGCAACCCGCCATCCTGACCGGCTTCGCGCTCGCCTTTGCGCGCGGCGTCGGCGAATATGGCTCGGTCATCTTCATTGCGGGCAACACGCCTTATGTCTCGGAAATCGCGCCGCTTCTGATCGTCATCAAGCTGGAGGAATATGATTATGCCGGGGCGACCGCGCTTGCCACGGTGATGTTGGCGCTTTCCTTTGCAATGCTGCTTTTCATCAATCTCATCCAGTCGTGGACACGGAGGAAATATGGTCATGGCGAATGAACCTGTCTCTGCCGCTCCTCGCCACAGCCGAAGCGCTGTCACCGAAAGTCTGCCGACACGCATCACGCTGATCGCTATCGCGCTGGCTTTTCTGGCCCTCTTCCTCATCCTGCCGGTGATCGCGGTTTTCGTGGAAGCCTTCCGCAAGGGAGCAGGCGAATATCTGGCGGCACTGATCGAGCCGGATGCCTGGGCTGCGATAAGGCTCACGCTCATGGTGGCGGCCATTGCCGTGCCGCTCAATCTGGTCTTCGGCATTGCAGCCGCCTGGGCAATCGCGAAGTTCGAATTCAAGGGCAAGGCACTGCTGACGACGCTGATCGATCTGCCCTTTTCTGTGTCGCCGGTCATTTCAGGCCTTGTTTTCGTGCTGCTTTTTTCCAGTCACAGCCTGCTCGGGCCGTGGCTGTCACGGCACGGCATCGAGATATTGTTCGCCGTTCCCGGCATCGTGCTGGCGACGGTGTTCGTTACGTTTCCGTTCGTCGCACGCGAACTGATCCCGCTGATGCAGGAACAGGGAACCGGCGATGAAGAAGCAGCCATTTCGCTTGGTGCCAATGGCTGGCAGACGTTCCGCTATGTGACGCTGCCCAATATCAAATGGGGGCTGCTTTACGGCGTGCTGCTCTGCAATGCCCGTGCAATGGGCGAGTTCGGCGCTGTTTCCGTTGTCTCTGGACATATTCGCGGTCTCACCAATACGATGCCCCTGCATGTGGAAATTCTCTACAACGAATATAATTTCGTCGGTGCATTTGCGGTGGCGTCGCTGCTGGCTTTTCTGGCGCTCCTGACACTCGCCATCAAGACGGCGCTGGAACTGCGTTATGGCGATGAACTGGCCGGCAGCGGAAACGGGCACTGACATCTAAACGAGCAATTGGCCGCGCGGCGGCAGAAATAAAGCATAGTCCTGCTATGGCAGACGGAAGGATTGAGAATGGAAGTTCGTGTTGCCGGTGTGCGTAAGGAGTTCGCTCGCTTTCCGGCGTTGCATAATGTCTCGCTGGATATTCGTTCCGGCGAGCTGATCGCTTTGCTGGGGCCTTCCGGTTCGGGCAAGACCACGCTTTTGCGCCTGATTGCCGGGCTGGAAACACCGACCGAAGGCACCATCTTCTTCGGCGACGAAGACGCGTCGCAGAAGAGCGTGCAGGAGCGCAATGTCGGCTTCGTCTTCCAGCATTATGCGTTGTTCCGCCATATGACGGTGGCAGACAATATCGGTTTTGGTCTGAAGGTGCGCCCAAGCGCGACGCGTCCGTCGAGTGACGATATTCGCAACCGCGCGCTGGAATTGCTCGATCTCGTTCAGCTGCAGGGACTGGAGAAGCGCTACCCGGCGCAGCTTTCCGGCGGCCAGCGCCAGCGCGTGGCGCTTGCCCGCGCCATGGCGATTGAACCGAAGGTCCTGCTTCTCGATGAACCCTTCGGCGCCCTCGATGCGCTGGTGCGCAAGGAACTGCGCCGCTGGCTGCGCGAGATTCACGACAAGACCGGCCACACGACCGTTTTCGTGACTCACGATCAGGACGAGGCGCTGGAGCTTGCCGACCGCGTGGTGGTGATGAGCCAGGGCCGTATCGAGCAGGTCGGCACGCCGGACGAAGTCTATGACAACCCGAATTCCCCCGGCGTCTATGGCTTCATCGGTGAGTCCAGCACGCTTCCGGTGCGGGTCGAAAAGGGCGAGATCTGGCTGGTGGATCGCAATATCGGCCTGAGGGTCGAAGATGAGGCGGATGGTGACGCACAGCTCTTCTTCCGTCCGCATGATGTCGAATTGCTGGATGGCTGCGGCGGCTGCATCGCAGGCACCGTGGTGGCAAGCCGCCGTTCGGGCGGCAAGCGGCGCGTTGAACTGGAAGTTGGCGGCGCACGCGAGCGGGTCGAGATCGAAATTCCAGCCGAACATCCGGCGGCGGAGAAAAGCCGCATCGCTTTCCGCCCACGTTACTGGAAGCTTTTTCCGGCAGGAGCAACCGGTTCGCAATCTGGTTCCTGATCGTCACTTTCCGGTGAACCGAAACACAAAGCCCGGCAGATGCGCGGTGATTCCCGCAAGCCCGCCGGGCTTTTCTGTATTGAAGGCCCTGAGTCGGGTGCGGTGAAATTTTCCGGCGCGTTACCTGCGGTAGTATTATTTTTATTTTCAATATGTTAGGGTTGCAGAAAACGGGGTGTTCCATAACGCAACATTAATGGGCGGAAAGAATTGTGCGTTGCGATTCAAACGGTTTGAAGATCAGCACATTGCGCCGTCGCATTTTGGCCAAATGCGGTCGACATTCAGGGAACCGATCACGGATACTGCCGTTTCCCTGAAATGAAAATTCGAAATAATGTCAGTATCCACCCGCCGCAGATAACTCATTTCCTTCGGAAAGGCTGTTAAGGCAGATGCCGGAATTGTCTTCTTCGCTCTCCAATTCAACCTCTACCGAGAATAAATCGCCGATGCCGCAATCTTCGATGGAACCCAAATCCAGCGAGCCCGATGCGTCGGGCCGGATTCCGCCAGAACAACCATCCCCCATCCGGGCTTTATACAAGACCGAGGAAGAGCTTGGCGCGCTTGCCGCAGCCGTAGCGCGCGGCGAAGACATTCCGCTGCCGGGCTATATTGCCTTCCCGTTCGATCAGCGCCTGTCCGAGAACGGCAAGCTGATCCTGCATGCCTATCGTGCATCCGATGCCGCGTCGCGTGCGGGGGAAACCATCACGCCAGCCGCACAATGGCTGCTCGACAATCACTACCAGATCGACAAGAACGTGCAGCAGGCCCGTCGCGACCTGCCGCGCCGCTTCATTCGCCAGCTACCGCTCTACAAGGCCCCGGTCGAAAAATATGAAGGCATGCCGCGTATTTTCGCGCTGGCCTGGCTTTATGTCGCCCATACGGACAGCAATTTCTCGCTGAAGACGCTGACGGCCATCGTCAAGGGTTTCCAGACTGTCGAGCCGCTGAAGATCGGCGAATTGTGGGCGCTGCCATCTGCAGTACGCTATTTCCTGATCGAGAATGCGCGCCGTCTGGCGCTGCGCGTCGACCGCGCGCGCATCATGCGCAATCTCGCCAATACGGCTGCCGACCGCATCGTGGTCGCTGCCGACGGAGCCGAACTGGATTCGGTTTTGGCGCAATATGCCGACGCCGCCCGCGACAGCACGTTCGCGACCCATCTTCTTTATCGCCTGCGTTCCTCTTCAACCGACACCACGGCTGCAGCAAGCTGGCTGGAACGGATTCTGGAGCAAGAGGGCAGCAATCCGGAAGATGCCATCGTCGAGGAACATGCCCGCCAGTCAACTGGCGGCGTCACGATGGGCAACGTCATCCGCTCGCTCAAATCCATTGACGATGTGGACTGGGAAACCTGGTTCGAAACCGTCAACGAGGTTGATGCGATCCTGCGCGACCACAGCGATTTCGAACTTCTGGATTTCCGCTCCCGCAATGCCTATCGCGTGACCATTGAAAAGCTCGCCCGCTATTCGGACATGAGCGAAATCGACATCACCTGGGCTGCTCTCAAGCTGGCCGAGGATGGTCATCGTGCGGAAAAGGCAGGCCATCCGGAGGCGGAAGGCAAGGGTGCAATCGCCTATTACCTTTCCGGAGAAGGCCGCGAGGAACTGGAGAAAGTCTGCGGCTACAAGGCACCATTCGGTGTCAAGGCGTTGCGCTTCTATCGCGGCCTTGGACTGTTCGGCCTGTTCATTCCAACCGCGATCTTCACGATCCTGATTCTATTGCTCGTCAATTACTGCATGATCCGCGCCGGTCTATCGACGGATTTGCGCACGCTGTTCACGCTTCTGGCGATCTTCCCGGCAATGGATGCGTCCTATTCGCTGTTCAACGCGCTGGTGCCGTGGTTCGTTCAGCCGACACGGCTGATCGGTTTCGAATATAAGGAAGGCTTGCCAGAGGAAGCGCGCACGCTGGTGGCGGTGCCGACCTTCATCACCTCGCGTGATTCCATCGACGAGCAGATCCGCAATCTGGAAGTTCATTATCTCACCAATCCACGTGGCGAAATCTACTTTGCGCTAGTCAGCGACTGGACCGATGCGAAGCAGGAAATCACGCCCGCGGACATGGAAATCTATGAATATGCCCGCGAGGAAATCGCCAAGCTCAATGAGCACTATACCGGCGGCGACCAGCCGCGCTTTTTCCTCCTGCACCGCCGTCGCCTGTTCAACGAGAAGCAGAATTGCTGGATGGGGTGGGAGCGCAAGCGCGGCAAGCTGCACGAGCTGAACCTGCTCTTACGCGGTGATCAGGATACGAGTTTCTTCCCGGCGGACGAGCGCCTGCCCAAGGAAATCAAATATGTGATGACGCTGGACGCCGATACGCGTCTGACGCCGGAATCCGTTACACATCTGGCCGGCAAGCTCAGCCATCCGCTGAACCGGCCGATCATCGACGAAAAGACCGGCAAGGTCGTGCGCGGCTATGGCATTCTCCAGCCGCGCGTCACGCCGTCGCTCACCACTGGCGATGAGGCGTCGTTCCTGCAGCGTGTCTTCTCGGTCAATCGCGGTATCGACCCTTACGTCTTCGCCGTGTCCGACACTTATCAGGACTTGCTTGGCGAAGGCACCTTCACCGGCAAGGGACTTTACGACATCGACGCTTTCGAAGCGGCGTTGAAGGGCCGTGTGCCGGAAAACACGTTGCTCAGCCATGACCTTCTCGAAGGCGGGTATGCCCGCGCGGCTCTCGTCAGCGACGTGGAAGTGGTCGAGGATTATCCGACCGGCTACAATGTCGACGTATCGCGTCACCATCGCTGGGCGCGTGGCGATTGGCAGCTTCTGCCATGGCTGTTTTCGACGAGCCGTGGCGTCAGCCACATCACGCGCTGGAAGATGATCGACAATCTGCGTCGCTCGCTCAATCCGATTCTGTGGCTGATTGCAGCCGTTGTCGGCTGGAGCGTGCTGCCGATCGGGCCTGCTGCCGTCTGGCAGGGCTTTCTCATTCTGTCCATGTTCGTCGCGCCGACATTCGGCATTGTCACCAATCTTATTCCATCGAACATGGACTATTCGCTGAAAGGCCATGCGCAGTCGGTGCTGACCGACATCGCGCTCGGCACGGCGGACGTGGCGCTGCGCACCACCTTCATTGCGCATTCGGCGTTTTTGATGGCGGATGCCATTGCGCGCACCGTCTATCGCCTGTTCGTTTCGCATCGCAATCTTCTGGAATGGCGCACGGCGGCGCAGGCGAGAACCTCGCCCGATACGCTGCTTTACTATTTCCAGCTCATGTGGCCCGCCATAGCGATTGCGGGTCTGGCGATCTTCTTCCCGCTTGCCGCCCAAAGTCATGCGGCAATGATCGCAGCGCCGTTTGCCGTCATCTGGTTTGCCTCGCCGCTGATTGCTTGGTTGGTCAGCCGTTCGGCCAAGCCGCAGGACACGCTGGAAGTGCTTTCTTCCGACAAGTCCGACCTGCGCCGTTATGCGCGCCGGACCTGGCGCTATTTTGCCGAATTCGCCAATGAGGAAAACCACCACCTGCCGCCGGACAACTTCCAGGAAGAACCGGCGCCGATTGTCGCGCAGCGCACGTCGCCGACCAATATCGGCGTCTATCTCCTGTCCGTCGTCGCCGCGCGCGATTTCGGCTGGATCGGTTTCGGTGAAACGCTGGATCGTGTCGAAGCCACCGTCGATACGCTTGAGAAGATGGAGAAATATCAGGGCCATCTCTACAACTGGTACGAGACCAACACGCTGACGCCGATGCGCCCGCTTTATGTCTCGGCGGTCGATAGCGGCAATCTTGCCGGTCATCTGGTTACCCTGTCTTCGGCCATGGAAGAATGGGCGGAAGCGCCTTCGGTCTATATGCAGGGCGATCTTGATGGCATTCTCGATGTGAACGATATTCTTGAAGAGACAATCGCGAAAATCCCCGATGACCGCCGGATCCTGCGTCCGCTGCGCCGTCGCCTGGAAGAACGGATTGCCAATTTCCGCCGCGCCGTACTGTCCATCAAGGACGAGCCGGAAACGGCGTCGTTCCGCACCATCAACCTGTCGCTCTTCGCGACCGATATTGTTCGCCTGATGGACGAACTCGATGGCGAAATCGAAACACCGGCAAGTGCTGAAGCCGTGGAATGGGCGCGCATTCTGGTCGATACCTGCAAGGCGCATACCGATGATTCCATCGGCGAGCACGATACGGACGCGCTGCGTGAGCGTCTGCGCGATCTTGCTACCCGCTCGCGCCAGCTCGCATTCGACATGCAGTTCGGCTTCCTTGAACGGAAAGAACGTCGCCTTCTCTCCATCGGTTTCCGCGTGCAGGAAAACGAACTGGACGAAAGCTGCTACGATCTTCTGGCGTCCGAAGCCCGTCTGGCAAGCCTGTTCGCCATCGCCAAGGGCGACGTGCCGGTCGAACATTGGTTCAAGCTTGGCCGTCTTCTGGTGCCGGTAGGCTGGAAGGGCGCTCTGCTCTCCTGGTCCGGCTCGATGTTTGAATATCTGATGCCGCCTCTGGTCATGTCCGAGCCGCTGGGTTCGCTCCTCGACCAGACCAACAAGCTCGTGGTACAGCGCCAGATCGACTACGCAACCTCGCGCGGTCTGCCATGGGGTATTTCGGAAGCGGCATTCAATGCGCGCGACGCGCATATGAACTATCAGTATTCCAACTTCGGTGTGCCGAACCTCGGCCTGCAGCGCGGCCTGTCGCGCAACGCGGTCATTGCGCCTTATGCGAGCCTGCTTGCCGCGCAATATCAGCCTGCTGCCGCTGTCGCGAACCTGAAGCGCCTCGCCAAGCTCGGTGCGCTCGGACGCTATGGCTTCCACGATTCGGTGGATTTCACGCCGTCTCGTGTTCGCGAAGGCGAGCTTTGTGCAGTGGTGAAGAACTATTACGCCCACCACCACGGCATGGCGATCATCGCAGTCAACAACGTGATCTTTGAAGGCCGGATGCGCGAGCGCTTCCACTCCGATCCGGTGATCGAGGCTGCCGAACTGCTGCTGCAGGAAAAGGCGCCACGCGAAATCCCGATGATCTACGCCAAGACGGAAAATCCGATGCGCGTGGATTCCGGCGGCTTCGACGATGCGCCGATGCGGATTGTCGACAAGCCGTTCAAGGCGCCGCGCACCACGCATATGATGTCGAATGGCCAATATGCGCTGATGGTGACGGCCAACGGCTCGGGCTACAGCCGTTGGCACAATTGGGACATTACCCGCTTCCACGCCGATGCGTCGGAAGACCTTCAGGGCACGTTCCTGTTCCTGCGCGATATGGAAAGCGGCTATTGGTGGTCGGCGACCGGCGAACCGGTCCGCAACCCGGAAGAGGAAACCAAGACGGTCTTCACCGAGGACAAGGCGGAATTCTACAAGACCGCCGGTGACATCAAGACCGTCATGGAAGTGATCGTGTCGTCGGAATCCGATGGCGAAGGCCGCAGGCTCGACATCATCAACACGTCCGCCCGCGACCGCATGATCGAGGTCACCTCCTATGCGGAATTGGTGCTGAACGATAGCGACAGCGATGCCGCCCATCCGGCCTTTGCCAAGATGTTCGTGGAAACCGAAATCTCCGATAACGGTTCGACCATCTATGCCAAGCGCCGCAAGCGTGCGCCGTCCGATCCGGATATTCATGTCGCGCATTTCGTGACCGATCTTTCCGGCTCGATCCGCGAAACGGAAGTCGAAACCGACCGCCGTGCCTTTGTCGGGCGTGGTCGCAGCTTGCGCGATGCGGCCGCCTTCGATCAGGGCGCCAAGTTCACCGGCAGTCAGGGCTGCGTGCTCGACCCGATCGCTTCGGTGCGCACACGCGTCCGCGTTCCGGCGCATAAAAAGGTAAGCCTTGTTTTCTGGACCTTCGCCGGTGGAAGCCGCGATGCGGTGGAACATGCGGTGGCGCTTCATCGCCATCCGGAAACCTTCGCTCGCGAATATTCACTGTCGTGGACAAGTTCGCAGGTGCAGCTCTACCATATCGGCATCAAGCCTGCCGAAGCTGCAGATTATCAGAAGGTGGCTGCCTATCTGCTCTATCCGGAGCGGACATTGCGCCAGCCGCCAGAAACTATCGCCAGCGGCCTCGGCAAGCAGTCCGACCTCTGGCCGATGTCGATTTCCGGCGACTATCCGATCTTTGCGCTGCGCATCGACAATGAAGCTGATCTCGACGTGTTGCGCGGTGTGCTGCGCGCGCAGGAATACTGGCGCAGCAAAGGCCTCACAGTCGATGTCGTGGCGGTTAACGAGCGTGCGTTCTCCTATGCGCAGGACACGCAGCGCGCCATTGACTGGATCGTGGAAGGTTTCCGCGCCCGGGGTGGGGGCCAGCCGCACATCTTTGCGGTGCGTCGCGACCAGATGAGCGACGAAAGCTACAACACGCTGCTCGCTTCGGCCCGCATCGTCATGCACGCGCAGAACGGCTCGCTGGCCGAACAACTGCGCCGCAGTGAGGAAATCACCGTCGATCTGGCGGCACGTGATGCCAAGACCGCAATTGCCGGTCAGGCGTCCGGGAGTACCAGTGCCGCAGGACTGGCACCTGTCGTCATCGAGCGCGGAACGGAAGAACGCCGCCCGTTGCTCACACCGGCGGTCAAAACGGCACCGGGGCATCCTGCTCCGTCCGGCGACGATCTTCGCTTCTGGAACGGCTATGGTGGCTTTGCCGAGGATGGCTCTTATGTGGTGCGCATCAACAATCGCACCAACACACCGCATCCGTGGATCAATGTGATCGCCAATCCGAATTTCGGTTTCCATGTCTCGGCGGAAGGCTCGGCCTTCACCTGGGCAGGCAACAGCCGCGATTATCAGCTCACCCCATGGGCGAACGATCCGGTGACCAACCGTCCGGGCGAGGCGATCTATATCCTCGACCGTGAAACGGGCCGCACCTTTGCGCCGACGGCAAGCGTGCTGCGCGACGAGGCAGTGACCTATGAAGCGCGTCATGGCCACGGCTATTCGAGCTTCGCAGCACAGCATGGCGAACTGGCACTTGATCTCACCCACATCGTGGATGCGGACAAGCCGGTGCGTCTGTCGCGCCTGACCGTCACCAATAACGGACGTTCCAAGCGCAGGCTGCGCGTCTATGGCTATGTGGAATGGGTGCTGGGCAATGAACGCTCCAAGAATGTGCCGTTCATCGTACCTTCGCAGGACGAGGAACTGGGCGCGCTCTTTGCAGGCAATCCGTATCATCCGGACAAGTCCGGGCAGATCGCCTTCTTTGCTGCAACCGAAAAGCCGCAATCCGTCACCGCTGACCGCAGCGAGTTCATCGGTACCACCGGCTCGGTGGGCAAGCCGGAAGTCGTGCTCGCTGGCAAGGCGCTTTCGGGTACGGTTGAAGCAGGTCGTGATCCATGCGCCGCGCTCGCCCTCGATATCGAAGTGGGGCCGGGTGAAGCACGCGAGATCGTCTTCCTGCTGGGCAATGCCGCCGATCAGAAACAGGCCAAGGCGTTGATCGCCGAAACCCGCAAGGTCTCGTTCGGCGACAAGCTCGCTGCCGCCAGACAGCAATGGGAAGGCCTGTTCGACCGTGTTCAGGTAAAAACGCCAGACCCGGCTTTCGACCTTCTGGTCAATGGCTGGCTGCCCTATCAGGCGATTGCCTGCCGTATCTGGGCGCGCGCTGCCTTCTATCAGGCAAGTGGTGCGTTCGGCTTCCGCGATCAGTTGCAGGACACGCTGTCGCTGCTTCTGATCGATCCGACGCTTGCCCGCGCGCAGATCCTCAATGCCGCATCGCGCCAGTTCCCGGAAGGCGATGTTCAGCATTGGTGGTTGCCGGCAACGGGTGCAGGCGTCCGCACGCTGATCTCGGATGATGTCGTCTGGCTCGGCTATGGCGCTTCGCTCTATGTCGAGACGACGGGCGACCGCTCGATCCTTGATGAAAAGCTGCCGTTCCTCGAAGGGCGCAAGCTGGAAGAGGGTGAACACGATGCCTTCTATCAGCCGGAAATCTCCAAGGACACAGTAAGCCTTTACGAGCATTGCGCCTTGGCGCTCGATCTTGCTGTCGAGCGAACCGGCAAGCACGGTCTGCCGCTGATCTTGGGCGGTGACTGGAATGACGGCATGAATCTCGTTGGCGTGAAGGGAGAGGGCGAAAGCGTGTGGCTCGGCTGGTTCCTCGCCTATACGCTCGGCAAATTCATCCCGATTGCCGAAGCCCGCAAGGACAAGAAGCGCGTCGATATCTGGAAAGCGCATCTGGAAAGCCTGACGAAGGCCCTCGACCGCGATGGTTGGGATGGTCAATGGTATCGCCGCGGTTTCTACGACAATGGTGCGCCGCTTGGCTCGAAGGACAGCGACGAATGCCAGATCGATGCTATCGCGCAATCGTGGAGCGTGCTGTCCGGCGTTGCCGATCCGAAGCGCGCCGAACAGGCGATGGCTTCGCTTGAAAAATACCTGCTGGATGACGAAGGCGAATTGCTGCGTCTCTTCACGCCGCCTTTCGACAGGACAATTCAGGAGCCAGGTTATATCAAGGGCTATCCGCCGGGCGTTCGTGAGAATGGCGGCCAGTACACGCACGGCGCGACCTGGGCCATCATGGCGCTCGCCCGCATGGGCAAGACGGCCGAGGCATGGCGTCTGTTCTCGCTCATCAGCCCGATCAGCCATGGCCGCAACCCGGATATCTACCGCGTCGAGCCTTATGTGATTGCAGCGGACATCTATTCTGTCGAGCCGCGTCGCGGACAGGGCGGCTGGACCTGGTACACCGGCTCCGCTGGCTGGTTCTATCGCGTTGCGACGGAGGGTATCCTCGGTGTCACAAAACGCGGCGACCGCCTGCACCTCGATCCGGCCTTGCCGCCGGAATGGGATGGCTACGAGGCAGAGCTCCGCTTTGGCGAAGCGCTCTACCGCGTGAAGGTCGTGGCCGGTGCGAAGGACAGGGCGGTGAAGCTCAACGGCCGCAAGGTCGGCAAGCCGGATGAAGGCGTGCCGATCAAACCTGATGGCGAGCATGAAATCGTCGTAGAGCTTCCCAAACGGAAGTGAACCGATTAGAAAGGCGGGTGAAAACCCGCCTTTCTTTTTGCTGCCAAGCATTTGGTTTGGTTGAAGCATATGATCATGCAATGGAGGCCGTCATGGCCAAGACTGATATTGCGCGCCGCGTCTACAATCACGCATGGAAGCTCGATCCCATCGTCCGCAGCCTTCTGGATACGGACTTCTACAAGCTTTTGATGCTGCAGATGATCTGGGGCCTTTACCCCAAGGTGGATGCAACCTTCTCGCTCATCAATCGCACGACCTCCGTGCGCCTTGCCGATGAGATCGACGAGGGCGAATTGCGTGCGCAGCTTGACCATGCGCGCACGCTGCGCTTTTCCAAGAAGGAAATGATCTGGCTGGCGGGTAACAGTTTCTATGGCCGCAAGCAGATATTCCAGCCCGAGTTCCTGAACTGGCTGCACGATTTCCAGCTTCCGGAATATGATCTGCGCCGCAAGGATGGCCAGTACGAGCTGCATTTCCATGGACCGTGGTCGCACACGACCATGTGGGAAATTCCAGCACTTGCCATCATCAACGAGCTGCGCTCGCGCGCGGCGATGAAAAACCTCGGGCCTTTTTCGCTCGATGTGCTTTATGCGCGCGCCAAGGCGAAGATGTGGAGCAAGGTCGAACGCCTGCGCCAGCTTCCGGGCCTGAAGATTTCCGACTTCGGCACACGCCGCCGCCATTCCTTCCTGTGGCAGCGCTGGTGCGTCGAAGCTTTGAAGGAAGGTATCGGCGATGCCTTTACCGGCACCAGCAATGTGTTGCTCGCCATGGATACCGACCTTGAAGCGCTTGGCACCAATGCGCATGAATTGCCGATGGTGCTGGCAGCACTCGCCAAGAATGACGATGAATTGCGCTCGGCACCCTATCGCGTACTGCAGGACTGGAACCGCTATTATGGCGGCAATCTTCTGATTGTGCTGCCGGATGCCTTCGGCACGGCTGCCTTTCTGCGCAATGCGCCGGACTGGGTTGCCGACTGGACCGGCTTCCGCCCCGACAGCGCCCCGCCCATCGAAGGCGGCGAGCGCATCATCGAATGGTGGAAGTCACGCGGCAAGGACCCGCGCGAAAAGCTGCTGATCTTTTCCGACGCGCTTGATGTGGACACGATTGAGGAGACTTACCGTCACTTCGAAGGGCGTGTGCGCATGAGCTTCGGCTGGGGCACCAATCTCACCAATGATTTTGCAGGTTGCGCCCCGAAGGAAATCGAAGGGCTGAATGCGATTTCGCTGGTCTGTAAGGTGACGGATGCCAACGGCCATGCGGCGGTCAAGCTTTCCGACAATCCGCAAAAGGCGACCGGCGACCCCAAGGAAGTGGCGCGTTATCTCAAGTTCTTCGGAAATGAAGAGCGGGTGGAGCAGCTCGTCCGTGTGTGACGAGCTGCAACGAGAGATTAAAGCGCGTTTCGATCTGACTGGATCAGATCGGCGCCCTAATCCTTTGTTTTGACGCGCATCTTATCCGAAAACCGTTTCACACTTTTCGGGATGCGCTCTATTCCATCAACCGCGCTGTGCCGGAAACACGGATAGAGCCGCCGCGCTCATTGCCGATCTGGGCGCGCAAGTGTGACGGACTGCCCATATCCTCGCCCTGAAAGACTTCGATCTCGCCGCCATGCGGCCAGCCGCTATCACGCAGATAGGCGGCAAAGGCCGCCGTGGCCGCGCCAGTAGCCGGGTCCTCATAAACCCCGCCAGATGCAAACGGGTTGCGGCTGTGGAAGCGCTTCGGCGTCTCGGAATAGATGAGCAGGATCGTCGTCCAGCCCTGCCGGTTCATCAGGATGCGTCCGCGCGCCATGTCGTAATGCATTGAAGCCAGCTTCTCGCGTGAACGCAGCGGAAGCACGATATGGTCCGCCCCGGCATGGATCAGAGCCGGTGCAAGGCCGGGCGCCAGATCGTCCTTTTCGAAACTGAACAGCGCCAGCGCCTGTTCCACTTCCGCGTCATTGGCGGCACGCTGTCGTGTCGGTGGCGATTGCAGGCTGGCCGCAAACAGCTCGCCTTCCTTGCGTCCTTCGACGCTGATATCGCTGTTGTTGAGCTTGAGCGCGAAACGACCGTCGCCCATGCGCATAGCCAACGCTGCGCCAAGCGCAATGGTGGCATGGCCGCAGAACGGGACTTCCATTTCCGGCGCAAAATAACGAACGCGCCAGCTATCGCCGTCAGGCGCGGCAAAGGCTGTTTCGGAAAAGCCAACTTCCTTTGCGATTTTCTGCATATCTTGCGGGGAGGGCAGTCGGTCGGCGATCAACACTCCAGCGGGATTGCCACCCTGATTGCCTTGCGAAAAGGCTGCAATACGCAACACGTCCAATGGTTTCTCCTCGCCAGTCTGATTCGTGTCCCGCCCACCTCTATAAAAGGCGTGAAATGTGGCTGGTCAAGCAGTCTGTCGGCTGGCGGAAACTATCAACAGCATAGGTCGTTCCATCTCCTCCGACAGTGTTGGCCATGCCGCGATCTGGTCTGGCGACGGGCGCCATTCCTCCAGCCGATTGATGGCAAATCCGGCTTCGATCAGCGCGTTGACGGTGGTGCTGAGGCGGCGGTGATACTTGATGACGCCCTCTGCCAGCCAGTCAGTTCGTCGCTCACCTTCCACGGCATAATGATCGACCGGCCATCGTTTCTGGCCGTTACTTTCTTCTATCCAGCCCGGTGTAAGCGGTGCCATGAAGATCGGATGCTCGATTGTGAAAACAAACCGGCCTTCCGACCGCAAAGCCGCATGGATCGTTTTCAAAAGACGCGGCAAATCGCGAATATAGTGAAAGGCCAGGGAGCTGTAGACGAGATCGAAGCTTGCTTCCGGCAGTTCCAGCTTTTCCATATCCGTCTGAATATAGCGAATGGCATCGTCCTGCGTGTCGCGGCGCGCGCGTTCGAGCATGTTTTCCGAAAGATCGTAGCCGTTGACGGAGGCAGCACCCTGTTCGCGGGCGAAGCGGCAAAACCAGCCAAAGCCGCAACCGAGATCGGCAACATCACGGTCGGTCAGATCGGGTAGAAGGGAGCGGACAAAGGGCCATTCAGGCGCGCCTTCCAGCCCATGTACCGAACGCGGCAACTGGCTGTAAGCGGTGAAGAAATCATCACGATCATAAATATTCTGGGCCATGGTCTATCGTTCGGTCAGCGCAAGTTTTGCCCCGAGCGCGACGAAGGCGGCAGCAAAGCTGCGGCGCATCCACGCAAGCACGGCGGGGCGCGAGATGATCTGGTTACGGACGGCAGCGGCGAAAACACCGTAGAACGCAAACACCACGAATGTCATCGCCATGAAGACCAACGATAGTTCCACCATGCGAACCACCGTCCCGCCCTGCTGCGTATTCACGAACTGCGGCAGGAAGGCAAAGAAGAATATCGACAGTTTGGGATTCAGCAGATTGACGAGGATCGCGGACCAGATGACCTCGCGGTCCGAACGCGGCGCATTGTCGGTCTCGATCTTCAGTGTGCCGTGTTCCCTGAGTGTCATCCACGCCATATAGAGCAGATAGGCGACGCCCGCATATTTGATGAGTTCGAAAGCCAGTGCGCTGGCATGGAGCAGAGCCGCCAGCCCTGTCACAGCAGCCAGCATATGCGGCACGATGCCGAGCGTGCAGCCCAGCGCGGCAATGACCGAGGCCCGTGCGCCACGGGACAGACCTGCCGCAAGCGTTACCAGCACACCGGTGCCGGGGGACGCAACAATGATGAAGGATGTCAGCAGAAATTCGATGCTCATGATGTTCTGGACTCCTGTTTGGACCTTGTCGGAAAAGGCCGACGCAGGCCGGACGCATCATGTCACGGCTTTGCCGTGCGTCAATCCTTCATCTCATGCGCCCATGGTGGGTTTGCACCTGCGCGCGAGACGGTCACAGCAGCAGCCCGGACTCCGAGCGCGACGGCGGAATGAATCTGGTCTTCGGTCAGTTCGGCAAGCGCGTCCTTGTCGAGAAGGCCCTGATTGTGAAGGCTGGCGAGAATGCCCGCATTGACCGTGTCGCCCGCGCCAACGGTGTCCATCACGTCCACTTTCACACCCGGCACGCGCACGGTTGCCTTGGTCGTATAGGCGTCAGCGCCATGTGCACCCTTGGTGATGACCACAAGTTTCGGTCCAAGCTTCAGCCATTCGGCGGCGATTTCGTCGTGGCTGCCCTTTTCGCCAAACCAGGCGAGGTCTTCGTCCGAGAGCTTCACGATATCGGCAAGCGCGATCATGCGCTTCATGCGCGCCAGATGTTTTTCGCGATCGGTGATGAAGCTTGCACGGATATTCGGGTCGAGGAACATGACCCGCCTTGGTGCTTCGCGCGTCATCAGCGCTTCATAGACGCTGCCGCACGGTTCAGAAATCAGGCTGATGCAGCCGAACAGCATGGCATCGATGGCGTCATCGACATAGGGCATATCGCTCTCGGTCAACATGCGGCCTGCGGTGTTTTCATCGTAGAAGGCGTAACGTGCCTGTCCGTCGACCAGACGCACGAAAGCTAGCGTCGTTGGCCGATCCGAGATTGCGGCAAAAGAATAATCGACATTGGATCGCGCCAGATTATCACGCAGCACTTCGCCGAAAAAATCAGACGAAATACCAGAAAAGAAACCGGTTGGAACGTCCAGGCGTCCAAGCGCGATGGCCGTGTTGAAGACAGAGCCACCCGCGAAAGGCTGGAACGCAGTCTCTCCGCTTGCGGTCTCGCGGGGCAGCATGTCAATCAGGGATTCACCGCAACAAAGGATCATGAAGGCACAACTCGGTTGTTAAATCGATTGAAACAGACATAAGCACAAAAGCACGGAGAATTTCAATCTCCGTGCCATGTCTGGATATCAGACGTGCTGGCCGCCATTGATGTGAATTTCCGACCCCGTCACGTAGGATGAAGCTTCGGAGCAGAGGAAGTAAATGGTTTCCGCCACTTCAGACGTCTTTCCAAGGCGGCGCATCGGAAGCTGCTCCACCAGCTTGTCGGTTCCTGGCGAAAGGATCGCCGTATCGATTTCGCCCGGCGCAATGGCATTGACGCGGATGCCGTAAGGGCCGAAGTCGGAAGCCATTTCGCGGGTCAATGAAGCCAATGCAGCCTTCGAGGTTGCATAGGCGGTTCCGGCGAAGGGGTGCACGCGGCTACCGGCGATCGAGGTCACGTTGACGACCGAGCCTTGTGCTGCTTCCAGTTCCTTGAAAAGACCACGTGCCAGCATGATCGGCGCCATGAAGTTCACCTGAAATACATCGCGCCATACCGCCATGGGCGTTTCCATCGAGTTCATGCGGCGGCCACCTTCGGCCTTTGGCGAAATGCCTGCATTGTTGACCAAGGCATGAAGCTTGCTGCCATTGGCCTCGAGACGGCGGCGGATTTCGGCAATTGCCTTGCCGACATCTTCCTGATCGGCCAGATCGACCTTGATGTGATCTTCCGGTCCCGCTGGCCAGGGGCAATTCTCGGAAAAATCCTGACGCGAGCAGGTGATGACGCGCCAACCGGCCCGTGAAAAACGTTTCACTGTCGCATGACCGATGCCGCGGCTGGCACCGGTCAGGACCAGAGTTTTACGTTCACTATCCGTGTTGGGAGTATCGGAACCGGCAACGTCTGATTTGGTAACTTGGGACATGGAAACCTCACTCTCAAATCTTGAATAGACCAAGCCGCTCAAGATTTCGAGGGGAATTAGCAAGCTTGCATTGAAGCTGCTTCACTTGATCGCGAGTAATGACGACCGGTAGCGATGGCCATCACTTATCCTACTGCGAATTACCCATGATGATGTCGAGCAATGTCGTGGATTTTCCTGACTGTTGCGCCTGCCCACCGCCCACATCGCCAGGCGGCACCGGGCGGTAGTTTTCGTTGGCATTGGCAGGATATGTCGCAGCGCCGGGCTGTTCGGCAAGCGGGCGTCCTGTCTGGCCCGACTGCTGGATGCCGCTGCGTACCGGAGAGTCCGGTGCTGGCGGCCAGTAGCCGTCATCACCATTGCCGGCGATAGGCTGATTGCCATAGGAATCCTGCGGCATCAGGCTGGGATCGTAAGGCGCATTCGGGTCGATGCCGTCGCTGCCGCCGGGGACAATGTTCTGAATGTCGTAATGGCCGGGAAGTTCGGCGATGGGCACGCCCTTGTGTGCTTCCTTCATGAAGTTTTTCCAGGCTGCCACGGGAAGGGTCGAGCCGAACACGCGCTTCATGCCCTTGCCGTCATCATTGCCGAACCATACACCGGTCGTAAGGTTGGCCGTATAGCCGACAAACCATGCGTCGCGGAAATTCTGGCTTGTGCCGGTCTTGCCTGCTGCGGGCCAGCCGAAGGCGGCACGCTTTGCCGTCCCGTCCTCAACCGTGCGCCGCAGCATCGCGTTCATCATGCCGACATTGCGCTCGTCGATGACACGCGGGCCGACGCCATCTTCCTTCTGATAAAGAACCTTGCCATCCGAATCCGTCACATTGGTGATGAAATAGACCGGCGCGCGATAACCGCCATTGGCAAACGGCACATAGGCATCGGTCAGTTCCAACAAGGTCACTTCCGATGTACCAAGCGCCAGCGAGGCATTGGCTTCGAGTTTCGACTGAACGCCCAGCCGGTGCGCGGTGTCGATCACGGTCTGCGGGCCGACTTCCATCACGAGCTGTGCGGCAACGGAGTTCAGCGAGTGGGAAAGTGCGGTCGCAAGCGTTACCTGTCCCATATACTTGCCGTTATCGTTGCTCGGCGTCCATTTGCCGATGCGAACGGGCGCATCATTGCGCACGGAGTCCGGTGTCCGGCCTTGTTCCAGCGCTGTCAGATAGACGAAAGGCTTGAAGGAGGATGCAGGCTGGCGGTGGGCATCGGTAACACGGTCGAACTGGCTTGTGGCGTAATCGACACCGCCGACCATCGCACGAACCGCGCCAGTGCTGTCGATGGAAACAAGTGCGCCCTGACTGGCATTCATCTTCTTCCCGCTTTGGGAAATCTGGTCCTTGATTGCCTCTTCGCCAGCGCGTTGCAGGTTGAGATCGATGGTGGTCTGGACGGTGATGTCGACCTTCGTTTCGCCGATCAGTTCGGGCAGTTCTGCGACGACTTTGTCGGCAACATAATTTTCCGAACCCTGCCAGTAGGATGGCGCACGCGTCATCGGTTCGCTTTCGGCGATGGCCATCTGGCTGTCGTCGATCATACCTTCCTCTCGCATGGCGCCCAGCACCAGCTTGGCACGCGCGGCAGCGGCTTCGGGATCGCGGGCCGGTGAAAGGCGCGAAGGCGCCTTCAGAAGACCAGCAAGCGTGGCCGCTTCCATCAGATTCACGTCCTTGGCCGGTTTGTTGAAATAGCGTCGCGAGGCCGCGTCGACGCCGAAAGCGCCGGAACCGAGATAGACCCGGTTCAGATACATCTCCAGAATCTGGTCCTTGGTGTATTTGTGCTCAAGCCACAATGCGAGCATGACTTCCTGCACCTTGCGCTCAAGCGTGCGGTCGGGAGAAAGAAACAGGTTCTTGGCAAGCTGCTGGGTAAGCGTGGAGCCGCCCTGAACGGCTCGGCCCGAAACGACATTGGTTACAACCGCACGGGCAAGGCCGATGGGGTCGATGCCGAAATGGGAATAAAAGCGGCGGTCTTCAATGGCGATGACGGCTTTCGGGATAAAGGGCGACATCTCGTGCAGGCCCACGGCCTCGCCGCCTGTGGTACCGCGATTGGCAATCAGATTGCCGTTGACGTCGACGATGCGCACATTTGGCGGGCGATCAGGAATGGCCCAGTCAGTCGTCGGCGGCATCTTGGCGGCGAAATAGACCAGCATACCCGCAAAGGCGATGCCGCCCCATAATCCCAGCACGAGGCACCAGTAGATCGACCGACGCAGAAAGCCGAAGAAGCCGCGCGGCTTCTTCTTGCCGCGCCGCGAGGAGCGCGGTTCCGGTTCATCGGATTGCCTGCCTCGGCGCTGCTGCTTGCGAGCCATGCGGTCCTCCTCGTCGACGCGAAAAACCTCGTCATCTTTTTTCTCTTCGCCACCGAAGGAAGGTTCGATGCGCCGGTTCTTGTCGTCACGCGATGCCATGTCAGCCTGGATCCGCCCACCCGTTCGCCGGTCCAATCGTGATGCTGACCGGTCATTTTGAATAATGCTTGCGTGCTTTACGGGATTTTGTGCCGCAAAAGCAAATAAGGGCCTAATCCGGTGCAGGGTAAATGCGGCAGTTTAAAGGGACGTAAATCATCCATACACAAAAAAGGCTCCGCCGGGGCGGAGCCTTTTCGCAACGATGGCCGGGCTTGCGCTTAGAACTTGTAAGCAACGCCGAGGCGGATGTCGTTGGTCTTGAACGAGCCACGGGTGTTGATGTCCCCCAGGCCGAAATCCTTGTTGCCGAAATCAGTGTAGCGATATTCGAGACGGAGCAGAATATTATCGGTTGCAGCGTAATCAACGCCGGTGCCAACAGTCCAGCCGGTCAAGGTCTTGTCGCTATTATAGTTGCTGCCGCCGATATTGAGCGAGTTCTTCACACCACCAAAGGCAACACCACCGGCAATGTAAGGCATGAAACGGTCAACGGCATAGCCGGCGCGTGCGCGAACGGCGCCCGACCACTGCAGCTTCGTTTCAGCCGAGGTCTGAACAGCGCTGCCGTTCGAGATATAGTCGTGCGACTTCTTCATGTCATTATAATCGAAGTTGCCGTCGACGCCGAGAATGACGTTGTTGCCCATGTCGAAATTGTAACCGGCATAGACGCCGCCGATAAAGCCGTTCGGCTTGAATTCACTGGACTGGTCATTGGATTTGTCGTCAAGTTTGGCGCGGCCCCAGCCCCAGCCCACTTCACCACCGATATATGCGCCGCCCCATGAGAAGGCAGGAGCGGCGATCGGAGTTGGCTCCTGCGAAACGATTGCGTCCGCTGCATAGGCGCCGGTGCTGGCAACAACTGCGAGCAGGGATGTACCGAGTAAAATTCTGAACTTCATCGAAAACTCCTATAAAATTTAATCGATATAGCATTGTATATAGTATTGATGCATAGAAATGTATGTAACATAATAGCAACATAAATATTGCATGATTATTTCTTTATATAATAAAATTTATTACTATATTTTGTATTATTAATATATCTCTATATAAACAGAATATAAGATTTATATTTTAGGTGTATTTAAAGTTGGTCGCAAGAAACTCAAAGCTTGATTAACGAAAAAAGGCCCCGCACTGCGAGGCCTTTTTCAAGACGTGTTCAACCGGAACTAGAATTTGTATGCGACGCCGAGGCGGACTTCGTTGGTCTTGAAGTCCTGATTGACATTCAGACCACCTAAGTCGATGTCCTTGTCGCCGTAATCGGTGTAGCGATATTCGAGGCGAACGATCAGGTTGTCGGTCGCAGCATAGTCGACGCCAGCACCTGCGGTCCAGCCGGTAAGCGTCTTGCTTTCGGAGAAGCCAGCACCACCGATTTCACCGCTGTTCTTGATGTTGCCAAAGGCCACACCACCAGCAAGATAAGGCATGAAGCGATCAACCGCATAGCCGACGCGGGCACGAACGGCGCCGGACCAGCGTAGCTTGGTTTCGAAATCGCCGACAGCAACGTCGCCATTATAAACATCGATATCCTTGGAGACATCGTTATAAGTCACGTCACCGTCGATGCCGAGCACGATGCTGTTGCCAAGATCGAAATTGTAGCCGGCATAAATGCCGCCGAGAAAACCGTCCGGCTTGACGTTACCATAGCTATAGAGATCGCCATCGAAGTTCGACTTGCCCCAGCCGTAGCCGATCTGGCCACCGATATAGGCACCGTTCCAGGTAAAGGACGGAGCGACCACAACCGGAACTGGTTCCTGTTCGATGACGGCATCAGCAGCCTTCGCGCCTGTAGCGGCCACGAGGGCGACAGTCGATGCAAGAAGAAGGGCCTTGAGCTTCATGATAAACCTCCTGAAGGAAAGTCTCAGAACCAATATTTATCCTTAATATAAGCGATTACTGTCAAATGTCTGTAGCAAACGGGACACATCAAGGGGAATGTCGCCCAAGCATTACACGTTCCCGTGAGTGCTCTGAGAGGAGTCGTGAGATGAGCCAGGCGCAATATGGCGCAGGCTTGCACTTGCTGTTCGGGATGTAATTCCACCGCCGTTCACGTTATAGAAGGCGGTAGAACTTGCGGGGAAAACGGAAATGCATGATGTGACCGGCATAAAAATGCGGATCGACTGGGTCGACATTGCCAAGGGCATCTGCATCATCTTCGTGGTCATGATGCATTCCACGCTCGGCGTGGAAAAAGCAGCCGGTGCGCAGGGCTGGATGCACTATGTGGTCGCCTTCGCCAAGCCGTTCCGAATGCCGGATTTTTTCATGATATCAGGCCTTTTCCTCAGTCTTGTCATTGACAGGCCGTGGCGGCGCTATCTTGACCGTAAAGTCGTGCATTTTCTCTACTTCTATATTTTGTGGCTGACGATCCAGTTCGCTTTCAAGGCTCCGGGTATCGCCAGTGAAGCAGGAATCCTTGGTGTCGTGAATGCCTATCTGATGGCATTCATCGAGCCGTTCGGAACACTCTGGTTCATCTATATCCTGCCGGTTTTCTTCATCGCGACACGGCTTTTGAAGCATGTGCCGGTGGGTGTGACCTTTACGGCGCTGGCATTTCTGGAAATCCTGCCGATTCATACAGGCTGGGTCATGGTGGATGAATTCTGCTCGCGCTTTGTCTATTTCTATGCGGGATACGCCTTTGCTCCCGGCATTTTCCGGGCCGCAGACTGGCTGCGCCAGCGCCCGCTGATCGGTATTGTCGGATTGCTCGTCTGGGGTTTTATCGAATACAAGCTCGTCTTCATGCCGGTGCCGGAAAGCCTGGCCGCGTTGATAACGCCTGCAGGCGATCTTCTGGATGGGCGTGGGGCTGTCAGCGATCTGCCGGTTGTTTCACTTCTCTTGGGGTTGGTGGGCGCGCTGGCGATTATTTCGACCTCTTCGCTTCTCAGCCTTCTGCCCGCGCGCAACTGGTTGCACCGAGGGTTGAGCTGGCTCGGCGCACATTCAATCGTCGTCTATCTGGCATTCTTCCTGCCGATGGCCATTGCCCGCACGGTGCTGTTGAAACTTGGCATCGGCGATATCGGCACAATCTCACTTCTGACAACAGCGAGCGGCGTCATTGGCCCGGTCATGCTTTATGGCCTTATCCAGTGGAGCGGCTACGGACAGTTTCTGTTCCGCCGCCCGACATGGGCCTATATCGATCAGGTGCCGCAAAAGAAAACGGCGGCTACCGCCACCGTTTAATTTCGAGTTCGGATATCTTCGCTCAGCTATGGGCGAAGATATCATCTTCCGGCCAGCCCATCAGATCAAGCTCAGAGCGCGTCGGCAGGAACTTGAAACAGGCTTCGGCCTGCTTGGCGCGGCCATCGCGTTCAAGCCGCTGTTCGAGCACGGCTTTCAGGCGATGCAGATAGAGCACGTCGGAAGCCGCGTATTCGAGTTGCGCCTGCGAGAGAATATCCGCTGCCCAGTCCGAAGACTGTTGCTGCTTGGAAATCGAGACGTCGAGAAGCTCGTTGCAAAGCTCTTTCAGGCCGTGGCGGTCTGTATAGGTGCGGGTCAGCTTCGATGCGATCTTGGTGCAGAACACAGGCTGCGGCATGGTACCGAAAGCGTGCGCCAGCACGGCCAGATCAAAGCGGCCGAAATGAAAGATCTTGGTGATCGAGCGATCCTTCAAAAGCTTGACCAGATTGGGCGCCTTCTTCTGGCCGGCTTCGATCTGGATCACGTCTGCGGTGCCATCGCCGGGCGAAATCTGTACGACACAGAGCCGGTCGCGATGCGGATTCAGACCCAGCGTTTCGGTGTCGATCGCGACCGCGTCGACCTGATAATTGTCGAGGTTCGGCAGATCGTTTTTATGAAAACGGATAGTCATCTCGTGTTCCTTATTTGGCAGCGATAGCGGCCATAATTCTGGCCCATGAGCGCTGGCCCTTGTGGAAAGAGTTCAGCTCGTATTTTTCGTTTGGCGAATGAATGCGGTCATCTTCAAGGCCAAAGCCGACCAGCAGCGATTCCATACCAAGGAACTTGTCGAAGTCGCCGACAATCGGGATCGATCCACCCATGGCGATCAGCACGGCTGGCTTCGGCCATTCGTCGGAAAGCGCATCCTTAGCCTTGGAAACCAGCGGAGAATCATAGGGTAGCTGGATGGCAGGCGAGCCGCCATGCGGATGGAATTCCACCGAGCAATCGGCTGGGATACGTTCCTTGACGAATGTGCGGAAGGCTTCGCGAATCTTGGCGGGGTCTTGGTTGTGCACGAGGCGGAAGGAAACCTTGGCGGAAGCTTCTGCCGCGATCACGGTCTTGAAGCCTTCACCGGTGTAACCGCCGGTGATGCCGTTGACTTCCGCCGTCGGACGCGCCCATGTCAGTTCCAGCACACTGCGGTCTTTTTCGCCGGATGGAACGGACAGGCCGATCGGGCCGAGGAAGTTTTCAGCCGTGCGGCCAAGGCTTTCCCATGACTTCAGAATCTGTGTCGGCGTTTCTTCCACGCCGTCGTAGAAATCGGGAACCGTCACGCGTCCGGTTTCGTCATGCAGGTCAGCCAGAATTTTAGACAGGATGTGGATCGGGTTTGCTGCAGCGCCGCCGAAGAAGCCGGAATGCAGATCGCGGTCGGCAGCCTTGATGACGATTTCCTCGCCAACCAGCCCGCGCAGTCCGACGCTGATGGCTGGCGTTTCCGCGTCCCACATGGCCGTGTCGCAGACAAGCGCCACATCGGCCTTCAGCTCTTGCTTGTTGGCATCGAGGAATGGCTTCAGCGACGGCGAGCCGGATTCTTCCTCGCCTTCAAACAGGAGCGTGACCTTGACCGGCAAATTGCCGTTGATCGCCTTATAGGCGCGGCAGGCTTCCACAAATGTCATGAGCTGGCCCTTGTCGTCGGACGTGCCGCGACCGGTCAGAATCTTGCGGCCATTACCCACGTCCTTGATTGCGGGGGCAAACGGGTCGTTTTCCCACAGGTTCAGCGGGTCGACCGGCTGCACGTCATAATGACCGTAGAACAGCACATGCGGCGCGTCGGGTGTTGCACCTTCGTGATGGGCGACCACCATCGGATGGCCGGGTGTGTCGCGCACGCTGGCATCAAAGCCGATCGACTTCAGGTCTTCTACCAACCATTCAGCGGCCTTGCGGCAATCCGCCTTATAGGCCGGATCGGTGGAAATCGACTTGATCCGCAGAAGATCGAACAAGCGATCGAGGCTCTTGTCGAGATTGGTGTCGAGATGGTCGAGAATTTTGTCGAGCGATTGCGTGGACATGGAAACTTCCTGACGAGTCGTAAAACTGGCGGCACAGTACAACCAGCGTCGACAAGAAGAAACCCAATTTGAGAGAAGGCCGCCCTTCAGAAAATGAATTGGCCGTTACGGTGAGGGGGTTACCGTAACGGCCATATCACTACACTCAAAGCGGCAGCCCGGAGAGGGGAATGAGGCTGCCGCCAACATCCGGTATCCAACGGGGGACGGGTCAGAAAACCGGCGACCGACGAACTGTCGATGACCTGAATTTGGCCTTTCAACTGTGGCTATTCAAGGGCACGGAAGATTACAAATCTGTAACAAACGTGTTATCGTGGCGTGATCGTTTTTCTTTCGTGGACGGATGTTTCTCCTGACATAGGAGCGGTTTCCTTTATGGCTGCTTTCCTCTAATTCTATCTTATGAAAAAAGGCGATCATCTCTTTCTCGTTGACGGCTCGGGCTATATTTTCCGCGCCTATCATGCCCTGCCACCGCTGACCCGCAAAACGGATGGTTTGCCGGTTGGTGCCGTCTCGGGCTTCTGCAACATGCTGTGGAAGCTGCTGAAGGATGCGCGCAATACGGATGTCGGCGTGGTGCCGACCCATTTCGCGGTTATTTTCGACTATTCGTCGAAAACGTTCCGCAATGAAATCTATCCTGAATACAAGGCCAATCGCACCGCGCCGCCGGAAGATCTCGTTCCGCAGTTCGGTCTCATCCGTCAGGCAACGCGCGCGTTCAATCTGCCCTGCATAGAGAAGGAAGGGTTCGAAGCCGACGACCTGATCGCGACCTATGCCCGTATCGCCGAGCAGGCAGGCGGTGATGTCACCATCGTTTCGTCCGACAAGGACCTCATGCAGCTCGTGACGCCAAGCGTGTCGATGTATGACAGCATGAAGGACAAGCAGATTTCGATCCCGGAAGTGATCGAGAAATGGGGCGTTCCGCCGGAAAAGATGATCGACCTGCAATCGCTGACCGGCGACAGCACCGACAATGTTCCGGGCATTCCCGGCATCGGGCCGAAGACGGCGGCGCAATTGCTGGAAGAGTTCGGCGATCTCGACACGCTTCTAGCCCGTGCTTCTGAAATCAAGCAGAACAAGCGCCGCGAGAACATTCTGGCCTTTGCCGATCAGACGAAGATCTCGCGCGAACTGGTTACACTCAGGACCGATGTGCCGCTGGATGTCGATCTGGACGGTCTGGTGCTTGAGCCGCAGAACGGGCCAAAGCTGATCGGCTTCCTGAAGGCGATGGAATTCACCTCGCTTACCCGCCGGGTGGCCGAGGCAACCGACACAGACGCTTCTGCCGTCGAGCCATGTCATGTGGAAACTGACTGGGGCGCGGACGCTCATGGTCCGGATCTTGACGTTCCCGCCAAGGCTGATGATGCCGGGCAGCAACCGGCAACGGCCTCTGTTCCTGCTGTTCCCGCAACGGATCAGGGCTATACGCCGAAGGGGCTCGCGGAGAAGCGGGCGGCAGAAGCCACCGCACAGAAGATTGATACCAGTGCCTATAGCTGCATTCGCGACATAGCCACGCTGAAGCTTTGGCTGGCCGAAGCGGTCGAAACCGGCGTTCTGGCGTTCGATACGGAAACAACCTCGCTCGATCCGATGCAGGCGGAGCTGGTCGGCTTTTCGCTGGGGCTGGCTCCCGGTAAGGCTGCCTATATCCCTCTTCAGCACAAATCCGGTGCGGGCGACCTTCTCGGCGGTGGCATGGTCGAGGGACAAATTCCGCTGGGTGAGGCGCTCGCCGCGTTGAAGATCGTGCTTGAGGACGCCTCCGTTCTCAAGATCGCGCAGAACATGAAATATGACTGGCTGGTCATGCGCCGCCATGGGATCGATACCGTATCGTTCGACGATACGATGCTGATTTCCTATGTGCTGGATGCGGGCACGGGCAGCCATGGCATGGACCCGTTGTCCGAGCGCTGGCTCGGCCATACGCCAATTCCCTACAAAGAGGTGGCGGGCAGCGGCAAGAGCGCCGTCGGCTTCGATATGGTCGATCTCGATCGCGCCACGGCTTACGCGGCAGAAGACGCCGATGTGACGCTGCGTCTGTGGCAGGTGCTGAAGCCGCGCCTGGCGGCCGAGGGCCTCATGTCGGTCTATGAACGTCTGGAACGTCCGCTGGTCGACGTGCTGGCGCGCATGGAAGAGCGGGGCATCTCCGTAGATCGTCAGGTGCTGTCGCGTCTTTCCGGCGATCTGGCGCAGTCCGCTGCCGCCTATGAAGACGAGATTTACGAACTGGCAGGCGAAAAGTTCACCATCGGTTCGCCAAAGCAGCTTGGCGATATCCTGTTCGGCAAGATGGGTCTGCCGGGCGCGTCCAAGACCAAGACCGGCCAATGGTCGACCTCTGCACAGGTGCTGGAAGACCTCGCTGCCGAAGGCCATCCGCTGCCGCGCAAGATCGTCGACTGGCGCCAGCTCACCAAGCTCAAATCCACTTATACCGATGCGCTGCCAGGATTCATCAACCCTGAGACCAAGCGCGTCCATACATCCTATGCCATGGCGTCTACCTCGACCGGACGTCTTTCATCATCCGATCCGAACCTGCAGAATATTCCGGTTCGCACTGCAGAAGGCCGCAAGATCAGGACAGCCTTCATCGCCGAACCTGGCAACAAGCTGGTTTCCGCCGATTACAGTCAGATCGAACTGCGTGTCTTGGCGCATGTGGCCGATATCGCACAGCTCAAACAGGCTTTCGCCGACGGCATAGACATTCATGCCATGACGGCATCCGAAATGTTCGGCGTGCCGGTCGAAGGCATGCCTTCGGAAGTGCGCCGCCGTGCCAAGGCGATCAATTTCGGTATCATCTACGGCATTTCCGCCTTTGGCCTTGCCAACCAGCTTTCCATCCCGCGCGAGGAAGCCGGGCAATATATCCGCACCTATTTCGAACGCTTCCCCGGCATCAAGGATTATATGGAAGCGACCAAGGCTTTCGCGCGCGAGCATGGTTATGTCGAAACGATTTTCGGGCGCCGTGCGCATTATCCCGATATCAGGGCATCCAATCCGCAGGTCCGCGCTTTCAACGAGCGTGCGGCAATCAATGCGCCGATACAGGGTTCCGCCGCAGATATTATCCGCCGCGCCATGATCCGCATGGAAGATGCACTGGCTGAGCAAAACCTTGCCGCGCGCATGTTGTTGCAAGTGCACGACGAACTGATCTTCGAAGTGCCTGATAATGAAGTCGAAAAGACCATTCCGGTCGTTCGCCACGTTATGGAAAATGCGGCGATGCCTGCCGTCTCGCTTACAGTGCCACTGCATGTCGATGCGCGCGCAGCGCACAACTGGGATGAGGCCCATTAAAGCGCATTTCGAAAAGCGTGAAACGGTTTTCGGTCCAAAAGCGCGTCAAAAAGGACTCGAGCGCCGATACGATTCAATCGGATCGAACTGCGCTCTAGGGTCTCTCCCGGTTGACCTCACGATGCTAACCCTATAGGGAAGCATCAATTCTGTTGCTTCGGTGGTCGTCAGGGGAGTCGTGAACAAGTGGGTTCACGACCGATGGGTATACGACTTGAGAAGCTTTTTTCGTGAAAGTGGTTCATGTCTTTGCCCGAAACCATCGCTCCGGCTCTGTCCGGAGCATTAGCCGCTCGCGGTTACAATACGCTTACTGCCGTTCAAAACGCTGTCCTGGCGCCTGAAACGCTCGATGCCGATCTTCTCGTTTCCGCACAGACCGGATCGGGAAAGACGGTTGCTTTCGGCCTTTCCATGGCCAACACCATCCTCGAAGACGAGCTGCGTTTCGGTGATGCAGGTAGCCCGCTTGCCATGATCATCGCACCGACGCGCGAATTGGCGCTTCAGGTGCGCCGCGAACTGGAATGGCTTTATGCCGATACTGGTGCGCGCATCGCATCCTGCGTTGGCGGCATGGATATACGCACCGAGCGCCGTGCGCTTGAGCGCGGTTCGCATATCGTTGTCGGCACGCCCGGCCGCCTGCGCGACCATATCACCCGCAATGCGCTCGATATGTCCGAGCTTCGCGTCGTCGTCCTCGATGAGGCCGACGAAATGCTCGACATGGGGTTCCGCGAGGATCTCGAATTCATTCTCGGTGAAGCGCCGGAAGACCGCCGCACGCTGATGTTCTCGGCAACCGTGCCAAAGCCGATTGCCCAGCTTGCCAAGCGTTTCCAGAACGACGCGCTGCGCCTGACAGTTCAGAGCGAAACCAGCCAGCACGCCGACATCGACTATGTCGCCATGCCGGTGCCGCCGCATGAGCGCGACCACGCGATCATCAACACGCTGCTCTATTACGATTCACAGAACTCGATCATTTTCTGCTCGACCCGTGAAGCGGTGAAGCACATGGCAAGCCGGCTTTCCAATCGCGGCTTTGCCGTGGTTGCTCTGTCGGGCGAGTTGAGCCAGACCGAACGCAACAACGCATTGCAGGCAATGCGTGACGGTCGCGCCCGCGTCTGCGTTGCAACCGATGTTGCCGCACGCGGTATCGATCTGCCCAATCTCGACCTTGTTGTTCACGCCGATCTGCCGAACAATCCTGAAACGATGCTGCACCGTTCAGGCCGCACAGGCCGTGCGGGTCGCAAGGGCACCTGTGTTCTGGTCGTGCCGTTCTCGCGCCGCCGTACTGCCGAGCGTCTTTTGCAGATGGCCAAGCTCGACGCGCAGACGGTTCCGGCACCGAGCATTGCTGCGGTTCAGGCCAAGACCAATGAGCGCATTTTGAACGCGGAAGTCTTCAACCAATCCGTTGAAGAAGAATATCAGGATCTTCTGAAGGCGCTGACCGAGCGTTATACGCCGGAACAGATTGCCGCCGCTTTTCTCAACCGCGAAGTGGCTTCCTATCCGGCGGCGGAAGAAGTTTCCGATGCACCGGTGCATCCGGTTGGCGGCAAGAGGCCAAGAGATCGTTTTGAAAAAGGCGAGCGTTCAGATCGCGGTGATCGTTTCGAACGCCGTGAGCGCGGCGAACCGGGTGAACGCTTCGACCGTAATGCATCGTTCGATGGCGTGTGGTTCTCGGTTTCTGCCGGTCGCAAGCATCGCGCCGATCCGAAATGGCTGCTTCCGCTCATCTGCAAGGCGGGCGATGTTTCCAAGCGCGATGTCGGCTCGATCAAGATTTTCGACAATGAAACCCGCTTCGAAATCACGGCCTCGAAGGCTGATGAGTTCCGCCGTTCGGTCGAAGAACGCGGCACCGGCGAAAAGGGTCTTGTGATCCGCACTGCCGTTGCAGGTGCAGGGGGCGACGCCACTCCGCGTGAAGGCAAGGGTGGCTTCAAGCCACGCGGTGATAAGTTCAAGGAAGGTGGCTTCCGGGACGGCTATAAGAGCGATGGCTATAAAGGCGACCGTTCGAAGGGCGATAAGTGGGACAAGCCACGTGATTTTTCCCGCGGGGACGACTTCAAGAAAGACGGCTTCAAGAAGGGCGGCAAAAAGCCTGAAGGCGGCGGTTACAGCAAGAAGCGTCGCGGCGAATAAATAATTAGAAATGAAAAAGCCCCGGATTTCCGGGGCTTTTTACTGGCACCCCCCCGAAAAGCTATCCGGCCTTTCGGGGTTTTTCCTTATCAAACGTCGAGATTGGCAACGCTCAGTGCGTTTTCCTGGATGAATTCACGTCGCGGTTCCACCTCATCGCCCATCAGGCGGGTGAACAGTGAATCCGCATCGGTTGCATCCGTCACCTTCACCTGCAGCAGCGAACGCACATTCGGATCGAGCGTGGTTTCCCAAAGCTGCTCGGCGTTCATTTCGCCCAGGCCTTTGTAGCGCTGCAGGGTCAGGCCCTTGCGGCCCGTCGCAAAGATTGCATCGAGAAGGGCCATCGGACCGGAAAGCGTCTCCACCTTGTCCTTGCGACGCAGTACTGGTGGTTCGGCGAAAACTTCCGAAAGGCGCGAAGCCACGCGGTCGATCTGGCGGGCATCGGCAGAACCGAGCAGCGCCATGTCGAGAATGGCAACGTCCTTTACGCCGCGCACCATGCGCTCAAAGAGGTAGCCGCCATCGTCCGTCACACGGGCCGTCCAGCCACGCTCGGTTTCTTCCGAGATCATGTCGAGACGCTTTGCAACAATATCGGCAGAACGCTGTGCGGTTGCATTGTCTTTCGAAGCGTCGGGATTGAGCAGCCCGGCAATGGCCGCCTGTTCCACCACGCGACGATCATAGCGCGTGTGAAGGCCGGCAAGAAGCTGACGCATGGTTCGGGCATCTTCCACCACCGAACGCAGGTCCGGTCCGGCCCGAACTTCGCCGCTTGCCATTTCCAGAGTGGCTTCCTCAAGACCTGTTTCAATCAGGAAGTCCTCGAAAGCGGCTTCGTTCTTGATGTATTGCGAGGACTTGCCGCGCGATACCTTATAGAGCGGCGGCTGCGCGATATAGATATGACCGCGTTCGATCAGTTCCGGCATTTGCCGGAAGAAGAAGGTCAACAGCAATGTACGGATGTGCGCGCCGTCGACGTCAGCATCGGTCATGATGATGATCTTGTGGTAGCGCAGCTTGTCCGGATTGAAACCGTGCGTCTCATCCTTGCCGATCGATGTGCCGAGCGCGGTAATGAGCGTGCCGACCTGGTCGGACGAGATCATGCGGTCGAAGCGGACGCGTTCCACATTCAGAATCTTGCCGCGCAGGGGCAGAATGGCCTGGTTCTGGCGCGAACGACCGCTCTTGGCGGAACCACCTGCCGAGTCACCCTCAACGATGAAGATTTCAGACTTGGCCGGATCGCGCTCCTGACAGTCGGCAAGCTTGCCGGGCAAGGACGTCACGCTCAGATTGCTCTTGCGGGTGATGTCGCGTGCCTTGCGGGCGGCTTCACGGGCAGCAGCGGCCTGAATGACCTTTTCGACCACGATCTTGCCGCCAGCCGGATGTTCTTCAAGCCATGTGGAAAGTGCTTCGTTGACGAGGCTTTCCACAACCGGGCGAACTTCCGAGGAAACCAGCTTGTCCTTGGTTTGCGACGAGAACTTCGGATCGGGAACCTTGACCGAAAGAACGGCGGTCAGGCCTTCGCGGCAGTCATCGCCGGTAAGCTGCACCTTTTCCTTCTTGGTCATGCCCGAAGCATCGGCATAGCCCGTCACCTGACGGGTCAGCGCGCCGCGGAAACCGGCCAGATGCGTGCCGCCGTCGCGCTGCGGGATGTTGTTGGTGAAGCACAGTACCTTCTCGTGGTAGGAATCGTTCCACCACATGGCGACTTCAACCGTCATGCCGTCTTTTTCACTGCGGATATAGATCGGCTCTTCCAGAAGCGATTTTTTGCTCTGGTCGATATATTTCACGAACTCCACAAGCCCGCCATCATAGTGCAACTCATGCTCAACGACATCCGCATGGCGGCGGTCGGTGAGCTTGATGCGCACGCCGGAATTGAGAAACGCAAGTTCGCGCAGGCGGCGCTCCAGCGTGTCGAAATCGAATTCGACCATGCTGAAGGTATCAGGCGAGGGCAGGAAGCTGACTTCCGTCCCCGTCTCCGCACCAGCATCACCGGTTACCACGAGCGGAGCATCGGCCACGCCATGGGTAAAGCTCATCTCATGGATTTTGCCAGCACGGCGGATCTTCAGCTTCAGCCAGATCGACAGCGCGTTTACTACCGATACGCCGACGCCATGCAGGCCACCGGAAACCTTGTAGGAATTCTGGTCGAACTTGCCGCCAGCGTGGAGCTGGGTCATGATGACCTCGGCCGCCGAAACGCCTTCTTCCTTATGGATGTCGGTCGGGATGCCGCGACCGTTATCGGTCACGGTGCAAGACCCGTCAGCATTCAGGCAGACCGTTACAAGCGTGGCATGTCCTGCCAGCGCTTCGTCGATCGCATTGTCCACGACCTCGTAGACCATATGATGCAGGCCGGAGCCGTCATCCGTGTCACCGATATACATGCCGGGGCGCTTGCGAACAGCATCCAGACCTTTCAGAACACGAATGGAATCCGCGCCATATTCGGCGGGGGCTTCGGAATTCATCTCGGGCATCTCGCTCATGAAAATCTTTCGAAAAACGCGCTGCGAATGCAGCTTCAAAGATATGTCGAATCACGCGACAAACATGGCTTTAATATAGGTGCTAACGGCTGTTTTTCCAAATTTTGGCGGTAAATTTACCGGGGATTCCGGTAGCCTGCCCATATGGAGGCGATCCCGGTGCGGCGCGGCTTCCGGAACCGCCACAATTGGCGCTTATATCCGGTTTGACGGGGGCGTTCTCGACCTGTTTTATGACGAAAGGAACGCTTGATGGAAATTGCGAACGTCATGAGCGAAAGACCGGGTCCATTTGTACCGCCTGCACCGCGCCCGCGCGAAAAGCCGGTCGGGCGTTTCGAGATGATGCGGGTTGTTTACAAAAACCCGCTCGAGCTGTGGGGCGAGCCGTCCTACAATGAGCGGTGGATTTCCGTTAGCTGGTTCGGCATGAAAACCATCATCGCCAACGATCCGGGGCTGATCCGTCATGTGCTGGTCGACAATGCCGCCAATTATCCCATGTCCGCCATTCGCCAGCGTGTGCTGCGCCCCTTGTTGCGCGACGGGCTGCTGACCGCCGAGGGTCAGGTGTGGAAGCGGTCGCGAAAAGCCATGGCACCGGTTTTCACGCCACGCCATATCGGTGGTTTTGCCGAGGCCATGCGTGACCGGTCGCGCCAGTTCGCCGAGCGATACAAGACCTCCGGTACGATCACCGATGTCGCCCATGACATGACGCTCCTGACCTATGACATTCTGGCCGAAACATTGTTCTCAGGCGAGATCGCGGGCGATCCCAACGATTTCGCCCATCAGATCGACAAGCTGTTCGAGACCATGGGACGGGTCGATCCGTTCGACCTCTTGGGGCTACCCGACTGGCTGCCGCGCTTGACGCGTCTGCGTGGGCAGCAATCGCTCGGATTCTTCCGTGAGCTGGTCTCCGACACCATCGCGCTGCGTAAAACCCGCATGGACAAGGGCGAGGACGTTCCAAGCGATTTCCTCACTTTGCTTTTGCGCGCCGAAGGACCGGACGGCCTGAGTCGTTCCGAGATTGAGGACAACATCATTACGTTCATTGGTGCCGGTCACGAAACGACCGCTCGTGCACTTGGCTGGACGCTCTATCTGCTTGCCAAGGCGCCCGGCGAGCGCGAACGTATTGAAGTGGAAATCGACGGCTTTTTTGCAAAAGGTGGACGGGAGCTGCCGCCGCAGGATTGGCTGGCCTCGCTGGCTTTCACGCGTGCGGCTTTTGAAGAAGCTATGCGGCTTTATCCGCCTGCACCATCGATCAATCGTGAGGCTGCAACCGACGATAAGTATGACGATCTTACAATCCCGAAGGGCGCGACCGTACTGGTCATGCCGTGGGTGATTCACCGCCATAGGCTCTACTGGGACCAGCCCGAGGCTTTCATGCCCGAACGTTTCTGGCCTGAGAACCGCGACAGGCTGGATCGCTTTCAGTATTTGCCCTTCGGGGCAGGCCCGCGTGTCTGCATTGGAGCGAGCTTTGCCTTGCAGGAGGCAGTCATTGCTCTGGCGATCCTGCTCGACGGACGTCGCTTCGAGGTGCTGGACACAACGAAGCCATGGCCCGTTCAGAAGCTCACTACCCAGCCTCAGGGCGGTCTGCCGATGAAGGTTTTGAAGCGCTGATTAGCTCTTGAGGCGTTCGGCGTGCCATTTCAAATGGTCGTCCATGAAGGTCGATATGAAGAAATAGGAGTGGTCATAACCCTCGCGCATATTGAGCGTGAGGGGAATGCCTGCCTTCTTGCATGCCTCTTCCAGAAACCATGGACGCAAGCCGTCATCGAGAAAGCCGTCTGCAGTGCCCTGATCGACCAAAAACTCCGGGAACCGATAGCCGTCTTCGATCAAAAGCGTGGCATCATAGGCGCGCCAAGCCCGTTCTTCCGGTCCGAGATATTTTTCGAGCGCCGGTCTGGACCAGCCTGCCGTCGAGGGCTGAACGATGGGTGCAAAGGCAGATGCCGATTTGAAACGGTCCGGGTTCTTAAGCGCAATCGTTAGTGCGCCATGTCCGCCCATGGAATGGCCAGTGATTGCCTGTAGTGACATATCGAGGGGAAATTCGCGTCCTACCAGATCGGTCAGTTCTTCGGTGACGTAGCTGTACATCTGGTAGTTTTTGGCGAAGGGTTCCTGGGTCGCATCGACATAAAAACCGGCACCCTTGCCGAACTGCCAGTTGTCCGGTTCATCCGGAATGTCATCACCGCGCGGGCTCGTATCGGGGCAAATAACGGCAATTCCCAATTCTGCGGCCAATTGCCGATATTCGCCCTTGTCCATTACATTCTGATGTGTGCAGGTGAGGCCCGAGAGATACCAAAGCACCGGCACCGGTCCGGTTGCGGCCTGCGGCGGCAGGAAGACGGCAAAGGTCATGTCGCACTGGTTCGTCTCGCTCTTGTGGCGATAGACACCCTGCGTTCCATCAAAGCACTTGGCGGTCGAAATGGTTTCCATGAAAGACCTCAGTTTTGTTCAGCTTCCGAGCGCTACCGCAACATTGACAGAAGCGGCGACCAGCACGGTGTTGAAGAAGAAGGAGACGATGCTGTGCAGGAGCGTGACCCTGCGCATGGCAGATGTCGTCACACTCGTGTCGGAGGTTTGTGCCGTCATGCCGATGACATAGGCGAAATAGGCAAAATCCCAACCGGAGGGTTCCGTTGTTCCCGGGAATTCGAAGCCGCCGCGATAACGGCTGGCATGGCTGGTGTCGTCGCCTGCCGGTTCACCCGGCTGCCAATATACGTGCGCATAATGCAAGGCCGTCATCATATGAATGGTGAACCAGCCGAGTGGCACAGACGCAAGTGTCATGACTAGCGAGAATGTATCGGCCTTTGTTTCGCTGTTGATGAGAATAAACAGAGAGACGATTGCGACGAGAACCGTTGCAAAGGTCACCAGAAAGATGATCCAGACGGGCTCGTCAGCGCTTGCCGCGTGCTTCTTCAAAAAGTTTGCCGTGAGCTTCGGCAGGGCAGAGGCAGACAGCCCCAGATAGAGTACGAAGAAGCAGTTTGCCCCGATGACCGGCGCAAGCGGGCTTTTAAGAAGCCAGGCAATGATGAACGCTGCAGCACCGCCAAGGGCGCCAAGATAGAACGACATATGGCGGCGCAGCAGAAACATCAGGCAACCGTTTCCCTTGGTTCCAATCGCATATCGATGTGCGGAATGCCGTCTTCGAGATACTCTTCCGAAATCGCCACGAAGCCGAACGAGCCATAAAATTTCTGCAAATGGCTCTGGCCTCCAAGCTCAATCGCGATGCCTGGAAAGCGGGCATGAGCAAAATCGACGGCCTCTTTCATCAGGCGCTGACCGAGCTTGTAGCCGCGATAATCCGGCGCCACGACGACACGTCCGATTTTCACCGGCTTGCCAGCCTGTTCCGGCGGTAGAACTCGCAGGCTGGCTGCAAGTTTCTCACCGTCGAGAATGCGCAAGTGAAACGCCTCGGCGTCCTTGCCGTCGATTTCCGGATAGGGACATTTCTGCTCGACCACGAAGACATCCACGCGCAGTTTCAGCATCGCATAAAGTGCGCGCGGGGTCAGGTTGTCGATTTCATCCCATTGGGAAACGAGAAGTTTTTCACTCATCAGTAGACAATCACCGAGCGGATGGACTTGCCTTCATGCATGAGATCGAAGGCAGTGTTGATTTCATCGAGCGGCATGGTGTGGGTGATGAGATCGTCGATATTGATCTTGCCTTCCATATACCAGTCGACGATCTTCGGCACGTCGGTGCGCCCGCGCGCGCCGCCGAATGCAGTGCCTTTCCAGACGCGTCCGGTGACCAGTTGGAACGGACGCGTGGCGATTTCCTTGCCCGCTTCCGCCACGCCGATGATGATCGATTCACCCCAACCGCGATGGCAGCATTCCAGCGCCTGACGCATGACATCGGTATTGCCGGTGGCGTCGAAGGAATAGTCCGCGCCGCCGTCGGTCAGGTCCTGAATGGCCTGTACCACCTTGTCATTGCCAATTTCGCGCGGGTTGATGAAGTCCGTCATGCCGAACTTCCTCGCCATCTCGACCTTGGCGGGATTGATGTCCACGCCGATGATCTTGTCTGCGCCGACCATTCGGGCACCCTGGATGACATTGAGGCCGATACCGCCGAGGCCGAACACAACGACATTGGAACCGGGGCGAACCTTTGCCGTGTAGATCACCGCGCCGATGCCGGTTGTCACACCACAGCCGATGTAGCAGATCTTGTCGAAAGGCGCGTCTTCGCGCACCTTGGCGACAGCGATTTCCGGCAAAACGGTGAAGTTCGAGAAGGTCGAGCAGCCCATATAATGGAACACTTCGCCGCCATCGCAGGAGAAGCGCGTCGTCTTGTCCGGCATCAGGCCCTGGCCTTGCGTGGCGCGGATCGAGGTGCACAGGTTAGAGCGCTGTGACAGGCAGGTTTTGCACTGGCGGCATTCCGGCGTGTAGAGCGGAATAACATGGTCGCCGGGTTTGACCGAGGTCACGCCAGCGCCCACTTCGCGCACGATGCCCGCGCCTTCATGACCGAGGATGGCCGGGAACTTGCCTTCGGAATCGAGACCCGAAAGGGTGTAGGCATCTGTATGGCAAACACCCGTCGCCATGATTTCGACCAGCACTTCGCCAGCCCGTGGACCGCCAATCTCGACTGTTTCGATGGTGAGCGGCTTTTTTGCCTCCCACGCAACGGCTGCGCGTGATTTCATGACGATGTTTCTCCCTTTCAGTCTATCTTAGAGCAACGCACTCATTTGAGGTAGGTGCGTAGAATCCGCATGATTTCGTCGATTTGTGTATCGGGATCAGCTTTGGTTTCCTGCCCAAATGTCTCGCGGAAATGACTTTCCAGTACTTCCGCCATCAACCCGTTGGCAGCCCCCCGCAGTGCCGCGATCTGCTGCAACAACGCTGCGCATTCCGTGCCAGCCTCCACCGCGCGCTCCAGTGCTTCGGCCTGTCCGCGAATGCGGCGCAGGCGCGTCAAGGCGCGCTTCTTGTCTTCCGGTGAATGCGGCATGGAATCTCCCGATTTCAGTGGAATCTATATACTATGGGGGAGTATGTCAATTGGCGGTGGTCAGCCGCAGATGAAGCAGCGGATAGGGGCGTCCCTGATCATCTGTCTCCGAACGTCCGGTTTCGACAAAACCCATATGCCGGTAAAAGCCTACGCCCTGCAGGTTTTGCTCATTCACATCGACTGTCAGCGGACTGCCGAGTGTTTTTGCATGTGTTATCATCTGTTTGCCGATGCCTTTGCCGCGCTGGTCGGGTGCGATGAACAGGCTGTCAATATGATGCGCACTCATACCCATGAAGCCGACCGGCTTGCCGGTATCTTCAATAAGCCAGACTTCGACATTCGGCAGATATTGCTCGGCCACCAGCTTTTCGATTTCCAGAAAATCATCGCTGCTCAGGAAATCATGCGTGGCCAGAACGCTGGCGCGCCAGATTTCGACAAGTGCAGGCGTATCGGCCTTGCTCGATTTTCGAATATGGATCATGTGCACTCCTTGTGTGATAAGCACGAAAGCGGACGCCTTATCTGACGGAAAATAATTTGACGAGCCTGCCCGATCTTCCTGTGACACAAGTTCTGCCTCAGTTGGATGAGGCATTGGCGCATCATGCGAGTGCGGTTCTTGTTGCGCCGCCCGGTGCAGGCAAGACGACACTGGTGCCTATTCATATGCTGAACGCGGATTGGCGCAAGGACGGCATGATCGTGCTGCTCGAACCACGTCGTTTGGCAGCACGCGCAGCCGCCCGCCGTATGGCGCAGCTTTTGGGCGAAGAGGTTGGGCAAACGGTCGGTTACCGGATGCGTCTTGAAAGCAAGGTGTCCGGGAAAACCAAAATTCTCGTCGTCACCGAGGGCGTCTTTGCGCGCATGATCCTGGACGAACCTGACCTGCAGGGCGTTGCAGCGGTTCTCTTCGACGAATTCCACGAACGCAGCCTTGATGCGGATTTCGGACTGGCGCTGGCGCTCGATGTGCAGGCGGCACTGCGTGACGACCTCAAGATACTCGTCATGTCGGCAACGCTTGACGGCGCACGTGTGGCTGCACTTCTGGGTGACGCGCCGGTGATCGAAAGCGAGGGCCGGACCTTCTCCGTTGATATCAGTTATAGGGAACGAAAAGCGGACGAGCGTATCGAAGACGCTATGGCGCGCAGCATTCGCGACGCGCTGGTAGATGAAACGGGCAGCATTTTGGCTTTTCTGCCGGGGCAGGGCGAGATTGAGCGCACGGTTCGTCTTCTTGAAGGTCGCGTGCCGGCACATGTGATGCTTGCCCCGCTTTATGGCGCGATGGAGGGTCGCGATCAGGATGCGGCGATCAAACCGGCACCTGACGGCAAGCGAAAGGTGGTTCTGGCAACGTCGATTGCCGAAACCTCCATCACGATTGATGGCGTGCGTGTGGTGATCGACAGCGGCCTTGCCCGCCTGCCGAAATACGAACCTGCCACTGGTCTGACACGACTGGAAACAGTGCGCACCTCACGGGCGAGCGCCGATCAGCGTGCAGGTCGCGCGGGGCGTACGGAGCCCGGCATCGCCATTCGCCTCTGGCATCAGGGACAGACAGCCGCGCTGCCCGCTTTCTCTCCACCTGAAATTCTGGAAGCTGATTTGTCGGGCCTTGTACTCGATAGTGCCGCATGGGGCGTAACCGATCCGGCAACGCTTGCCTTTCTCGATATGCCGCCGAAACCGGCGCTGAACGAAGCCCGCGCTTTGTTGCAGCGGCTCGGAGCGCTGGACGAGGCCGGGCGTCTGACCCCCGACGGCGAAGCGATGCGTTCGCTTGCCTTGCCTGCGCGTCTTGCACACATGGTGGCCGAGGCAGGCAAACGTGGTGAAGCCTCGAAGGCTGCCGAACTCGCGGTGCTTCTGACGGAGCGTGGTCTGGGCGGCAACGAGACCGATCTCGACACGCGTTTCTCGCGTTTTCGCAACGACCGTTCGGACCGCAGCCAAAGAGCCAAAGGGCTGGCGAGGCGACTTGCCGCCAGTGTGCCGAACAAAGCTGAACCTGCCAGTTCCAGCGTGGGGCATATGCTGATCGACGCCTATCCTGACCGCATTGCCAGAGCGCGGGGGCAGACCGGGCAGTTTCTGCTTGCCAATGGTCGCGGCGGGGAGGTGGATAGCACGATTAGTCTCAGCCGCGCGCCCTGGCTGGTGGTGGCGGATATGTCCGGCAAGGCAGGACGCGCGCGCATTCTTTCGGCTGCGGAAGTGTCGGAGGCGGAGATTCGTGCAGCCCTCGGCGACCGGATCGAGAGTGGACGACAGGTGGTCTATGATCCGGAAAAGAATGCATTGCGGGCGCGAGAAGCCGTGCGCATCGGCGCAATAGCTCTTTCGGAAAAGCCGCTGGCCGCGCCATCGGGAAGTGCCGCCGATGAAGGCGTGATTGCCGCCGTGCGCGAAAATGGACTGGACATCCTGCCCTGGGGTAAGGAAGCCGATATTCTGCGCCGTCGTCTTGGTTGGCTCTATCGAGGTCTGGGCGATCTCTGGCCGTCCATGGAAGACGAGCCTCTGCTGGAAACGCTGCAAGACTGGCTGTTGCCTTTCCTGACGGGCGAAGCGCAGCTCGACCGCATACCGGGTCATGTTTTGAAAAATGGCCTGATGAGTCTTGTGCCCTTCGATCTCCAGCGCAGTGTTGATCAGCTTGCGCCGACGCATTTCACGGTGCCGACCGGATCAAATATTCCGATCCGCTATGATGCCGAAGAGCCGGTGCTCGCAGTTCGCGTGCAGGAGTTGTTCGGTCTGAGCGTGCATCCCTCCATTGCCAACGGCAAGGTGCCCTTGTTGCTGGAACTTCTGTCGCCAGCCCATCGTCCGATCCAGATCACCCGTGACCTTCCAGGATTCTGGAAAGGATCATGGGCTGACGTCCGGTCTGATATGCGTGGGCGTTATCCAAAACACGTCTGGCCGGAAGATCCCGCCAATGCGGAAGCAACACGCCGGGCCAAGCCGCGCGGAACGTAACGCGCCACATAAAAATTGCATTCACCACCTGCGACCGGATAACGCAGTTCCGCTTGCATTCCAGTCCGCGCTTGCCCCATAAGGGGCAAGATAGAGGGATCAATGCACGCAGAATTCGAGAATCGCGCTTCCAATCTTTCGCGCCGGCCGCGTCTGACCACGCTGGTCCGTGTGCGTTGGCTTGCCATAGCCGGGCAGACGGCGGCCGTCATGCTGGTGGCACTTTACCTGCAGTTTCCATTTGCCGTCGGGATTTGTTTTGCGCTGATTGCCTGCTCTGCCTGGCTCAATCTGTATCTGGCATTTCGCTTCCCCACCAATCACCGGCTGAATCCGGCTGCGGCAAGCCTTGTGCTGGCCTTCGATATCCTGCAATTGGCTGGCCTGCTCTATCTCACGGGTGGGCTTCAAAATCCCTTCGTCGTTCTAATGATCGTGCCGGTCATCATTTCGGCTACCTCGCTGTCCGCGCGGCACACGCTGGTGCTGGCCTTGCTGGTCGTGGCCTGTACTTCCATTCTCACTATCAAGCATGAGCCATTGCCCTGGTATCCGGGCGAAACACTGAACCTGCCATTTATGTTTGTCATCGGTATCTGGTGCGCGATCGCATCGGCGCTCGGCTTTACCGGGGTTTATGCCTATCGCATCGCCGAAGAAGCACGCCAGCTTGGCGATGCGCTGAGCGCCGCAGAACTCATTCTCCAGCGCGAGCATCACCTGACGGCATTGGACGGACTTGCCGCCGCCGCCGCCCACGAGCTTGGCACCCCGCTCGCCACCATTGCGCTGGTGGTGAAGGAAATGCAGCGCTCCTATGCCAAGAATCCCGTCGACGCGGGTCTTGGCGAAGACATTGCGCTGCTACATTCACAGACGCAGCGCTGTCGTGAAATTCTGCGAAGGCTGACCAGCCTTTCCTCGGAAAATGAGGAACACATGTCGCGGCTGCCGCTATCCTCACTGATCGAGGAGGTAATCGCGCCGCACCGCAATTTCGGTATCACCATTGAGGTGCAGAAGGTAGCGGGGCCAATGCCCGAACCTGTCACACGACGCAATCCCGGACTGCTTTATGGTTTGGGCAATCTGGTGGAAAACGCGGTCGATTTCGCGCGCGGCAATGTCAGTGTCACCTGGGGCTGGACGGATAATCAGGTCAGCGTGACCATTCAGGACGACGGCAGCGGCTTCAAGCCGGAAATCCTCGATCGTATCGGCGAGCCCTATATGACGAGCCGCGACAACACCCGCAATGGCGGTGGGCTTGGTCTCGGCCTGTTCATCGCGAAAACCCTGCTGGAACGTTCCGGTGCACACATTGCTTTTCGTAATCGAAGCAATCCGGGGCAGGGGGCGGAAGTAAAAGTGGTTTGGCCGCGTTCCGCATTCACATCCGGCTGAAGAAGGATGCCGCATGACGATCCCGCTTGAAATCCAGAGGGCAACGCAAGAGTTCGACAAGTTTCTCCATATGGCTCGGGATGAGGCAGGGCTCGCCACACGCAATCAGGCCTATACGATGGTGGAGGCCGTTCTGCTCACCTTCCGCCACCGGCTCGATGTCGGTCAGGCGATTCGCTTTGCCGCGATATTGCCGCCGGTTCTTCGCGCAATTTTTGTAGAGAACTGGGATATTGACGAGGCGAAACGACCATTTCTGAGCCGACAAGCCTTGACCCGTGAAGCACAATCTCTGCGTAGAGATCATAATTTCGCACCAGATTCAGCTATTTACGACGTTGCCAAGGCGCTTCGGATGCATATCGATCAAGTGAAGCTGGATGACTTTCTGGCAGAGCTCTCTGCCGAGGCACGGGAATACTGGTCCGTCTGAATCAGGCTAACTGCATACTCACGATTCTACGATCAAATCCTTGTGTCCACATTTCAAAATATTCTGAAAATACAAAGGTTTGCACTTTTCTTACGCCTCCGCGAATGTTGAAATTGCTTCAACAATTCAATGGCTATTTGACTTTTTGACGCAGGGGTATCAATAAGGAAAGAAAAATACAGGCAGGAAGCACCCGATGGACGACTTGAAGCAGGAAGACACCGAAGCCATAGGCAACGATCCGACCCTCCTTCTGGTTGATGATGACAAGCCCTTCTTGCAGCGCCTTGCCCGTGCCATGGAGAGCCGGGGGTTTCAGGTGACGACTGCGGAATCGGTTGAGGAAGGCATTGCCGCCGCCAAAGCCGCCGCCCCGGCCTATGCGGTCGTGGATATGCGGCTCGGCGATGGCAACGGTCTCGATATCATCGAAGCTATCCGCTCGCGCCGTGCCGACACGCGCGCCATCGTTCTCACCGGATACGGCAATATCGCAACCGCTGTGAATGCCGTTAAGCTTGGTGCCATCGACTATCTGTCGAAACCTGCCGATGCGGATGAGGTCTTTGCAGCATTGACCCGCCGTCCCGGTGAAAAAGTTGCGCCGCCGGAGAATCCGATGTCTGCCGACCGGGTCCGCTGGGAACATATCCAGCGCGTCTATGAAATGTGCGAGCGTAATGTTTCCGAGACGGCGCGCCGTCTCAACATGCATCGCCGTACATTGCAGCGCATCCTGGCGAAACGCGCTCCGCGTTGAGTTTTACGCACATCCCGAAAACCGCTTTGCACTTTTCGGGATGTGCTCTAATCAATCTATTTCGGTTTCGGGCACATCGAGACCGGCGAGTTCGGCGATTGTCAGGCGCGCAGCGCCCGCCCGCGCAAAGCGCAACATCAGCGCCTTTCGTGTTGCGCCGGGCAATTTGTGCTCTGGCGCATCGCGCAGGATTTCCGCTCCATATCCGTCTGACAGGATGAAGCCGCATTCTTGCGGGAATATTTCGCGCGGTACCGCCGGATGGGTGGCGAAGAACAGCCTATCGCAATAAGCGCGATATTCGGGCCACTTGCGGTCCGCCTTCCAGTCCTCGATCGAGGATTTGATTTCCACGATCCAGATTTCGCCCTTGCGGTTGACCGCGATCAGGTCGGCACGCCTGCCGGATGCCAGCGGTAGCTCGGGCAATGTAGCGAGCCCCATTTCCAGAAAAAGGCGCTGCACGCCGCGCCGCACCAGCATGGCGTTCTCAGACTGTCGGCCGTCGGAAAGGGGATGGGTCTGATTGGGAATCACAATGGGCATGGATGTATTTTGTGCGTGGTTTCAAATCGAAACAATCGGAAAGCAGGGGCGAGCTGCACGAAAACTGCGGCAACAAGGCGAAACATGGCTAAAAAATGTCATTCTCAAGGAATTTTCAATTTACGGTTAACGCCTGGTTAACAATACTACCCCATCTTCAACAAGAACGAGCGATTCGCTTCTATCTTCGACCGATCGCGGTCCCATTGACGGAATGAACCAATCTGGGGGAATGCATGAATTCTCGCGTCCTAAAATTGACGACGGCTCTCTTTCTGGCAGGCGCCCTGGCAGGCTGCTCAACCGTGGGGGGCACTTTTTATACCGCCTCCTATTCTTCAGTCACTGATGCCGGTTATGTTGTCCCGGCCATCCCAAGTACAAAGATACCGGCGCAATATCGCCGCCAGATCGTCAAGTATCCAACCGATGAGGCCCCCGGCACGATCATCGTCGATACGCGGGAAAAATTCCTTTATCTTGTCATGCCGGAAGGCAAGGCCATGCGTTACGGCATCGGTGTCGGCCGTGAAGGTTTCGAATGGTCCGGTTCGGCGCGCGTTGCCATGAAACGGGAATGGCCGACCTGGACGCCGCCTTCTGCGATGATCAAGCGCCAGCCGGAACTGGCAAAATATCGCAATGGAATGGACCCCGGCCTCAAGAATCCGCTCGGCGCGCGTGCCCTTTATCTGTACAACAAGGGTGGTGATACAGGTTATCGTCTGCATGGAACGCCGGAATGGTGGTCCATTGGCAAGGCGATGTCTTCGGGTTGCATCCGCCTCATGAACCAGGACATCATGGATCTTTACGACCGCACGGAACAGGGTGCCAAGGTCATCGTGAAGCAATAGGTCCAGACAATAACAGACATAAAAAAGGCCGCTTTGAGCGGCCTTTTTCATTACAAAGTTCACTCAAATCAGATCTGTTCAACCTGCTGCACTTCCGGCACGAAATGGCGCAGAAGGTTCTGAATGCCGTGCTTCAATGTTGCCGTCGATGAAGGACAACCAGAGCAGGCGCCCTTCATGTGCAGGAACACGGTGCCGTTTTCGAAGCCGCGGAAGGTGATATCGCCACCATCCTGCGCAACGGCTGGACGAACACGAGTCTCGATCAGCTCTTTGATGATTTCGACGGTTTCGGTATCGGCCTCATCGAAGAACTCTTCTTCGCCATGCGCGGCAGCGACGTCGACATTGCCGTTACTTGCCATTGCAGGGGCGCCCGACATGAAATGTTCCATGATGGTGCCGAGGATGGCCGGCTTCAGATGCTGCCACTCACCGTCTTCCTTGGTGACGGTGATGAAGTCGTAGCCGAAGAAAACACCGGTCACGCCCGGAACCGAAAAGAGCTTGGCTGCGAGCGGGGATGTGTTGCCAGCGGCAGAGGCGTCGCGGAAATCGGCGGTGCCTTCCGACATCACGACCTTGCCGGGAAGAAACTTCAGGGTCGCCGGGTTCGGCGTGGTTTCAGTCTGGATGAACATGCCAGTTGTCCCGCTTTCAGATTTTGGAACGATTCTCGTAAGCGCAGATCCGTATGGACGCAAGTGCCGTCGCGATCATGCGCGTATCAGTTGTCATCAATATAGGGTGATTAGGTCACCGCATCAATGTCGTCGTCGCTCATACCTGCCGGAATGACGGTAACCGGGATCGGGAACTGGGAGCGGCCGGCAAGCGATTGCACCAGAGGGCCTGGCCCTTCCTTGCCCGAACCGGCAGCCAGAACCAGAATGGCGATGTCCTGATCTTCCTCAATGAGAGACATGAGCTCTTCGGCGGTTTCGCCCTCACGGATGCTGATTTCAGGCTCAATCCCTTGATCCGCACGCACGGTTGCTGCGAATTTTTCAAGCGCTGTGCGGGCACGATCCTGTGCTTCGGAACGCATGATCTCGCCGACGCCCAGAATTTGCTGGAAATCGGAGTCATCGATCACAAAAAGCAGGATGAGCGAGCCGCCGGTGTTTTTTGCACGGCGCGCGGCATAGGCAACGGCACGCCCGCATTCGGGCGTCTCGTCGATGACGGCAAGAAACTTGCGGCGGTGACCGGCTTCCCGGCTAAGTCGTTTTGATACCATGGCCGCAATTTGCCATCGGGATTGATCGTCTGCAAGCCGACATTTGATGGAGGCTTGAGGATCGAACGCTGATTTTCAAATGAAGACGGGCGGCAGCAAAAAATGTCGCCGCCCGTTGGATAAATGAGAAATTTAGTTCTGCAGCCAGCCGACGATATCGCGAACATGGCGCATGGTCTGTTCCGCAATCACGCCAGCCCGCTCGCCACCGTCGCGCAGGACGCTGTCGATATAGGCTGGATCGGCAACCAGACGGCGCATCTCATGGGTGATCGGGGAAAGCTTCGCCACAGCCAGATCGGCCAATGCAGCCTTGAACTCGGAGAACTGGCGCCCGCCAAATTCCTTCAGCACCTCTTCCTTCGATTGAGAGGAAAGGGCTGCATAGATGCCAACCAGATTATCCGCTTCCGGACGACCGGCGAGACCGTCGAGTTCCGTGGGCAGACCGTCCGAGTCGGTTTTTGCCTTACGGATCTTCTTCGTGATGGTGTCTTCGTTATCGATCAGATTGATGCGCGACAGATCGGACGGATCGGACTTCGACATCTTCTTGGTGCCGTCGCGCAGTGACATGATGCGCATGGCAGGGCCGGAGATCATCGGTTCCGTCATCGGGAAGAAGCCGGAAACCTGCTCGTCACCCACCTGCATATCCACACCCACACCGAGTGAAGCGATACGGTCGGAATAGTCATTGTTGAATTTCTGCGCGATATCGCGGGTCAATTCCAGATGCTGCTTCTGGTCCTCACCCACCGGTACTGCGGTGGCGCGATAGAGCAGAATGTCGGCAGCCATCAGGCTTGGATACGCGAACAGGCCGAGTGAAGCATTCTCGCGGTCCTTGCCTGCCTTGTCCTTGAACTGGGTCATACGGCTCATCCAGCCGATGCGCGCGATGCAGTTGAACACCCAGGCGAGCTCCGCGTGCTGCATGACGCGGCTCTGGTTAAAAACGATGCTCTTCTTCGGGTCGATGCCAGCAGCAAGGAACGCTGCGGTGACTTCGCGGGTTGACTGCATCAGTTCAGCCGGATCGGGCGAAATGGTGAGCGCATGCATGTCCACGACGCAATAAATGCATTCCTGGGTCTTTTGGACCTCGACCCACCGCTTGATCGCCCCTAGATAATTGCCGAGGTGAAGATTTCCGGTCGGTTGGACGCCGGAGAAAACAAGCGGTTTGAACGTGCTCATGGCTTTATCCTGAAAGAGCATTTCCAGCGAAAGTGGATACCGGTTTCGCGTTCGGAAATGCGTGGCGAAAATTGCCCCGCCGGTGGAGAGCAGGGATTTTGAATGCTGGTCTTTTCGCAGAGACGCAGCCGCCTTTCAAGCTTGAATTATTGCTCGCTTTCAGGGGCTTTCTTGGCCGCGCCGCGCTTGATGTTGCGACGGATCATTCCCGTATTGGCTCCGCCAAGTCCGAAGGCAAAGCCAAAATAGACCACCATTGCGGCAACAACGATTGCGGTCACGGTTCCCGCACGCACGACAAGCGGTGCTGCGGAGGAAAGCTCATACGCAAAATAGCCGATGGCGTAATGAACACCGAATGCCATGATCGCGGCAGCGACGAGGAGGCGCGGAATACGGGTTAGCAGCGGAATATCCCGTCCCCAATGGCCACGCTTCACCAGTGTCGCAAATAGCAGGATGGTATTGACCCAGCCCGCGATGATTTCCGCCGTGGCGATACCCGTCGGCCCGAAATGCGGGAAAAGCGTGATGGCAAGCGAGACGTTCACCGCCACCGAAATGGCGGCGAAGATCATCGGCGTGCGTGTATCCTCGCGGGCGAAGAAACCGGGAATGAACGCCTTGATCAATACGAAAGCGGGCAGGCCAAGGCCATAGATAGCCAGAATATTGGAAACGACGAGCGTGGAATCCGGGCTGAACTTGCCACGTTCGAACAGAAGTCGGACGATGGGTTCCGACATGACCAGAAGAGCTGCAGCGGCTGGCAGGGTCAGAAACAATGTGAACTCGACCGAGCGATTCTGAAGGTTCGACGCTTCCTTCATGTGGCCGCCGCGCAGTGCGCGCGATAATTCCGGCAGAAGCACGGTCGCGACCGCAATGCCGACGACACCAAGCGGAAGCTGATAGATGCGGTCCGCATAGACGAGAGACGACACTGCGCCTTCCATGCCCGATGCGATATTGGTGTTGATGAGCAGGTTGATCTGCGTGATGCCGCCGGTGATCGCTGCGGGAAGCGCCAGCACCAGCAGCCGTTTGACATTCGATGTCAGGCGCGGGCGGCGGAAGCCGATCTTGATGCCAGCATTGCGCACGGCGAGCCAGACGATGGCAAGCTGCACCAGACCTGCTGCCATAACACCCCAGGAAAGGCCATAGCCGACTGAAAGCGCGTCATAGCCCCGCCACCATGCGAAAGCCAGCACCCCGATCAGAATGATGTTGAGGAACACCGGCGCAATGGCCGCCGCGAAATAGCGGTGCAGTGAATTGAGCATCCCCCCCATCATCGCGGCCAGCGACATACAGGCGAGATAGGGGAACATGATGACGGCGAGACGCACTGTATTGTCGAATTTCACCGGATCGTCAGTGAAGCCCGGTGCGATCACCGTCCGCACGATGAAGGGCATCGAAAGTTCCATCACGATGGTCAGGAACAGAAGTACGGTAAAAAGCACGCCGAAGACTTCTTCGGAAAAACGGCGCGCGCCGTCCATACCATTCTTCTCGATTTCCTTGGCAAAAAGCGGCACGAAGGCTGAATTGAACGCGCCTTCGGCAAAGAGCCTGCGGAATGTGTTCGGGAAACGGAAGGCTGCGTTGAAGGCGTCGGCTACCGGGCCGGTGCCGAGTGCTGCCGCCATGAACATCTCGCGCGTGAAGCCGAAAATGCGGCTCATCAGCGTTCCGGACGCGACCGTGGCGAACTTTTTGACCAAACTCATTTACTGAAAAACCTATGCTGCGGCCTGCGACGAGCGGCCGTTTGTCTTATTGCCAGTATCTCCGCTCAGAACACCAAGCAGCTTGCGCCTGATATTGCCCTGGCGGGTGGCGTTTGAAATCTTGTGGCCCACAAGGTCAGTCACGTAAAAACTGTCGATCACTTTCTCGCCGAAGGTGGTGATATGAGCCGATGCAATATCCAGCGAAAGATCGGAAATAAGGCCGGTCAGTTCTGAAAGCAAACCGGGCCTGTCCAGACCTTCCACCTCGATGACGGTAAACTTGTTGGAGAGCGTGTTGTTGATCTCAACACGCGGCTCCACCTTGAAAGCCTTGGCTGCCTTCTTCGGCTTGGTACGCCTGGCGAGCACGTCGGGCAGATGCGCCTTGCCGGACAATACATCCTCGATGACCTTTCCGACACGTTCAGCACGGCGGCGTTCGTCATCGTCAGTGTCGAACTCGCGGCTGATGAGGATGGTATCAAGTGCGCGCCCGTCACCAGTGGTGAAAATCTGTGCGTCGACGATGTTGGCGCCAGCCGCTGCACAGGCACCGGTGATGATCGACAACAGGCGCGGATGGTCGGGCGCAAGCACCGTGATTTCGGTCACGGCCTCGAAAGTATGCGGCTTGGCCATGGTGGCCAGCGCCCGTTCTTCGCGATCAGCTTCGCGAATGAAATGGGCGTGCCGGACCTGATCCTCAAGGCTGACCGTCAGGAAATAGTTGGTGTAATGAAGAGCAAGATAGGCATCGCGCTTGTCCTTCGGCCAGTCGGAAAGCCGTTCCGCCAGTGCCTCCCGCGCCTGATGATCGCGGTCGGCGCGCGACAACTCCGAAAAGCCGCCGGTCAGGACCAGCTCGGTTTCGTAGAAGAGCGTGCGCAGAAGCTGGCCCTTCCAGCCATTCCACACGCCGGGGCCAACTGCCTTGATGTCGCAGACGGTCAGGATCAGGAGAAGCTTCAGGCGCTCCATGGTCTGCACGGTATCGGCAAAATCAATGATGGTCTTGCGATCATTGAGATCGCGCGACTGCGCCACCATGCTCATGGTCAGATGTTCGCGCACAAGCCATTCGACGGTTTCCGTTTCGGCAGGGGTAAGGCCGAACCGTGGTCCAAGCCTGCGGGCAATGCGCGCACCGGCGGTCGAGTGATCTTCCGGGCGCCCTTTGGCGATGTCATGCAGGAGCAGCGCCACATAAAGCAGGTTGCGGTCGCGCTTGATCGTGGTGATCAGATGGTTGGAAAGCGGATGCTCGTTTTCCAGTTCGCCGTGCTCGATTTCCGACAGGACGGCGATGCAGCGCAAGAGATGCTCGTCCACCGTGTAATGGTGATACATATTGAACTGCATCATGGCGACGATCTTGCCGAAATCCGGAATGAACTTTCCAAGCCCGCCGGATTCGTTCATGCGGCGCAGAATGAGTTCGGGGTTGCGCGGCGAAGTCAGGATTTCGAGGAAAAGCCTGTTGGCTTCAGGATTTTCACGCAGATCGGCATTGATGAGCTTCAGCGAGCGAGTGAGGCTCTGCATCGCTTCAGGGTGAAATTCCAGCCCGTGCTTGTCCGCCAGATGGAAGAGACGGATGATGTTGACCGGGTCTTCCTTGAAAACCTCTGGACGTGCGATGTTGATGCGGTGATTTTCCGAAACGAAGTCGCCGTCGGCGGAAAGCTTGCGCTTGCGCCGCGAGAACGTGAGGAAGATGCGGTTGAAGCCCGGAACATGCTTTGCCTGCTGTTCCTCCAGCGCTGCGCTGATGATGCGAGTGAGGTCGCCCACATCTTTTGCCACGAGGAAATAATGCTTCATGAAGCGTTCAACGTAGTTCTGTCCGGGATGCGCCGTATAGCCAAGGCGCTCTGCGATTTCCGGCTGTATGTCGAAGGAAAGGCGTTCTTCGGCTTTCAGTGTCGCGAAGTGCATGTGGCACCGCACCGCCCAGAGAAAATCTTCCGCCTTGTTGAACAGCTTCAGCTCGGCTCGTGACAGAACACCGAGCTTGACCAGCTCTTCTTTCGATTTGACGCGGTAAAAGTATTTGGTGATCCAGAACAGCGTATGCAGGTCGCGCTGGCCGCCCTTGCCTTCCTTGACGTTCGGTTCAACCAGATAGCGGGTTTCGCCTGCCTTGCGATGGCGCTGGTCGCGCTCGGCAAGCTTGGCCTGAATGAACTCCGGGCCGGTATCCTTGACGATTTCCTCGTCGAAGCGGGTGACAAGCGTTTTGAAAAGCTCGCGATTGCCGGTGAGAAACCGCGCATCGAGAATTGCCGTGCGGATCGTCATGTCCTCGCGCGCCAGACGAATGCACTCATCGATGTTGCGCGTGGAGTGGCCGACTTTCAGTCCCATGTCCCACAGCATGTAGAGCATGTATTCGACAACCTGCTCGCCCCAGGGAGTCTGCTTGTAGGGCAGCAGAAACAGAAGATCGATATCTGACCCCGGCGCCAGCCCGCCGCGCCCGTAACCGCCAACGGCGACGATAGCCATGTTCTCGGCCTTCGACGGGTTGATCATCGGATAGGCTTTGGTAGTGGCGAATTCGAACAGCGCCTCGATCAACGTGTCCATGAGAAAGGAAAGGCGTTTGGCGCAGAGCGTGCCGCCGCCATCCTTCATCAACATGCCTTCCGCATTGGCGCGGCCACGCACCAAAGCATCCTTCAGTGCCTGAAGCACCACTTTGCGCACGGTGAGACTGGTGTAGCTTTCGTCCGTGGAATCCGCCAGTTCGTTGAGCTTGCGGCGTAGCGTCTCGGGATTGACGATCTCTTCCAGCTTAAGGTCGTGTGCGCTCATGCGGCATGTAGATCCGGTTTGCGGAGAAAAGGATAGTGGACGATGGCTATCCTATAGCCGCTTTTATGGATGATGAATATCCAAAAGCAAAGGCCGGGGAAACCCGGCCTTTGTATTACTGTTCGCTGATTTTTCAGTTTGTCGCATTATAGGCGGTGATTGCCGCCATATTGACGATGTCGGAATCCTTCGCGCCGATGGTGACGATCTGCGCTGGCTTGTCGAGGCCGACGAGCAATGGGCCGATGATCGTTGCGCCACCCAGTTCCTGCAGCATGTCGGCGGCAATCGAGGCCGAATGATTGTCCGGCGTGACGATCACATTGGCCGGACCCGACAGGCGGATGAACGGATACTGTTCCATCAGCTTCGGGTTCAGCGCCACGTCTGCACTCATTTCGCCGTCGAATTCGAAATCGACATGGCGCGTCGCCAGAATGCGGACGGCCTCCTGAATGCGCGCGGAACGTTCACCGCCCATATGGCCGAAAGTCGAGAAAGCGGTCAGTGCGACACGCGGCACATAACCCATGCGGCGCGCCATACCTGCAGCTTCAACCGCAATATCGGCAAGCTCGGCTGCGGTCGGCATTTCGTGTACGGCGGTATCGGCGATGAACACCGTGCGTCCGCGACAAAGCGCGATGGAAACACCGACCATGCGGTGGCCGGGCTTGGAATCGATCACACGGCGCACGTCGTCCAGACCCGTCGCATAATTTCGGGTCACGCCCGTCACCATGCCATCGGCATCGCCAAGCGCCACCATGCAGGCCGCAAAATGATTGCGGTCATTGTTGATGAGACGGTGGCAATCGCGTGTCAGATAGCCCTTGCGCTGCAGTTTCTCGTAGAGATAGTCGGCATAGGCGGCATTGCGGCTCGACAGGCGTGCATTGATGATTTCGATGCCCGGACGGTCGAGATCCAGACCGGCAGCCTTCGCCGTATCCTTCACCCGTTCCTCGCGGCCCACCAGAATAGCCGTGCCGAGACCCTGATTGACGTAGGAAACGGCGGCACGCATCACCTGTTCTTCTTCGCCTTCGGCAAAGACGATGCGCTTCGGCTGACGGCGGACACGTTCATAGATGCCGCGTAAGGTGGAAGCGATCGGATCGCGACGCGCCGACAATTCGCGCTTGTAACCTTCAATGTCAGCAATGGCGCGTCCGGCAACGCCGGTTTCCATCGCGGCCTTGGCGACGGCAGCCGAGACGGACGCAAGCAGGCGCGGATCGAACGGCACCGGAATGATGTAGCTCGAGCCGAAACGCGGACGACTGCCCTGATAGGCGGCAACCACATCATCCGGCACATCCTCACGGGCAAGTTCAGCCAGCGCGTTGACCGCAGCGATCTTCATCGCGTCGTTGATGGTGGTTGCACGAACGTCGAGTGCGCCACGGAAGATGTAGGGGAAGCCAAGGACATTGTTGACCTGGTTCGGATAATCCGAACGACCGGTGGCGACGATGGCATCGTCGCGGATGCGCGCCACTTCTTCAGGCGTGACTTCCGGGTCGGGATTGGCCATGGCGAAGATGATCGGGTTCGGTGCCATGGAACGGACCATGTCTTCGGTGAATGCGCCTTTGGCTGAAAGGCCGAACACGACATCCGCGCCGTTCATGGCGTCTGCGAGGGATCGCTTGTCGGTCTTCACGGCATGTGCGGATTTCCACTGGTTCATGCCCTCTTCACGACCCTGATAAACGACGCCCTTGGTGTCGCACAGGATGACGTTTTCCGAAGCAAACCCCATCGCCTTGATAAGCTCGATACAGGCAATACCCGCCGAGCCCGCGCCATTGCAGACGAGCTTCGTCGTCTTCATGTCGCGACCGGTCAGATGCAGCGCATTGATGAGGCCGGCAGCGGCGATGATAGCCGTTCCGTGCTGGTCGTCGTGGAAAACCGGAATGTCCATCAATTCGCGCAGGCGCTGCTCGATGATGAAGCAGTCGGGCGCCTTGATGTCTTCCAGATTGATGCCGCCAAACGACGGTCCGAGATAGCGTACCGCATTGATGAAGGCATCGATGTCGGTCGTATCGACCTCAAGATCGATGGAATCGACATCGGCAAAGCGCTTGAACAGCACAGCCTTGCCTTCCATCACCGGCTTGGATGCGAGCGCACCCAGATTGCCGAGTCCGAGAATGGCGGTGCCGTTCGAGATGACGGCGACCAGATTGCCCTTGGCCGTATAGTCATAGGCGCGGGCGGCGTCTTCGGCGATTGCCTTTACCGGCACGGCAACGCCCGGAGAATAGGCGAGCGACAGATCGCGCTGCGTGGTCATGGGCTTGGTGGGATTGATCTCCAGCTTGCCCGGGCGGCCCTGCGCATGAAAGTCTAGCGCTTCCTTCTCACTGGCTGTGGGTGCGCGTTCTGATGTGTTGCCCTTCGGCGTCGAGGCTGGCATGTTCCCTCCGGTTTCATCTGCGGGAGAACCTCGATAGCGCCAGTCACGCATCGTGTAAACAGTGCTTCGAGGAATAGATATTCATCCAAAAACGATGGAATACGAAATTTTATAACTTTAGCCTCGTCGGCTAAGCAATAAATGAAGGTTTTTAAATGGAAACGACGGCTAACGAACATAGCTCGGAAGCGGAAGAAAACACCGCCGAGGCAGCGCCCGTTCGCCTGACGCCCATGATGGAACAATATATTGAGATCAAGGCGGCGAATGTCGATTCGCTGCTCTTCTATCGCATGGGCGATTTCTACGAACTGTTCTTCGATGATGCAGTGGAGGCTTCTGCGGCTTTGGGCATCACGCTCACCAAGCGCGGCAAGCATCTGGGAGAGGATATTCCCATGTGCGGTGTGCCTGTCCATGCTGCCGACGATTATCTGCAGAAGCTGATCACCAAGGGCTATCGCGTCGCGGTCTGCGAACAGGTGGAAGATCCGGCAGAGGCGAAGAAGCGTGGCTCCAAATCGGTGGTGAAGCGCGATGTGATCCGTCTCGTCACACCGGGCACGCTGACCGAAGAAAAATTGCTGGACCCATCCGAAGCCAATTTCCTGATGGCGATGGGGCGTACGCGCGGCGACGGTGCGCTGGCGCTCGCCTGGATCGATATTTCTACCGGAACTTTCCGTGTGGCGGAAACCACGCCGGACTGGCTTTTCGCCGATGTGATGCGGGTCGACCCGCGCGAACTGGTCGTGGCTGACAGCGCCTTCCATGATGAGGAGCTGCGCCCGGTCTTCGATCTGGTCGGCAAGGCAGTAACGCCGCAACCGGCGACCCTCTTTGACAGCGCGGCTGCGGAAACGCGTATCCAACGCTATTTCAACGTCGCGACATTGGATGGTTTCGGCCAGTTCAGCCGTCCTGAACTTTCTGCTATTTCCGGGGCAATCGCCTATATCGAGAAGACGCAGATTTCCGAGCGCCCACCCTTGATGCGGCCCGAACGCGAACATGAGGGCGGCACGCTTTTTATCGACCCGGCCACACGCGCCAGTCTGGAACTTGCCCGCACCATGTCGGGCAATCGAGACGGCAGTTTGCTGAAGGCGGTTGATCGCACGGTGACGGGCGGCGGTGCACGGCTCCTTGCCGAACGCTTGACCGCACCGCTGACCAATCCGAAGGAAATCGCGCTGCGGCTCGATTCCGTTTCCTGGTTCCTGAGCGAGCCGTCGCTCTGTGAAGCCATGCGTGCAGAACTGAGGGGCGTGCCGGATATGCCGCGCGGTCTTTCGCGCCTTGCCGTCGGGCGCGGTGGCCCGCGTGATCTGGGTAGCCTTGCCCGAGGCTTCGAGGCTGCGCATGTCATTGCGAGCCTGCTGGAAAGCGCTTTGCTGCCCGACGAACTGGCTCATGCTCGTGATGCCGTCAGTGCCATGCCCGCCATCTTTACCGCCCATCTCGACCGGGTCTTAGCCGACGAATTGCCGCTTTTGAAGCGTGACGGCGGTTTTGTGCGCGCGGGCTATAATTCCGAACTCGACGAGATGCGGGCCTTGCGCGACCAGTCACGCCGGGTGATCGCCGGTCTGCAGGCCAATTATATCGAAGAGACCGGTATCAAATCGCTGAAGATCAAGCATAACAATGTGCTTGGTTATTTCATCGAGGTGACGGCCAACAATGCCGGGGCGATGACGGATACGGATGAAGCCAAGAGCCGTTTCATCCATCGCCAGACCATGGCCAATGCCATGCGCTTTACCACCACCGAACTGGCGGAACTTGAAAGCAAGATCGCCAATGCCGCCGACCGCGCATTGTCCATCGAGCTTGCCGTGTTCGAGGAACTGACGGCAGAGGCCGTCTCCCATGCCGATAGCATTCGCGCTGCCGCATCAGCACTTGCTGTGTTCGACGTCTCGGCAGCGCTTGCCGTGCTGGCGGAAGAGCAGGGCTATTGCCGCCCGCAAGTCGACGACAGCCTGTCATTCAACATTGTTGCCGGTCGTCATCCGGTCGTCGAGCAAGCCTTGCGGCGTCAGGCAGCCAATCCGTTCGTCGCCAATGATTGCGATCTCTCGCCGCAAGCAGATGGCGGAAATGGTGCCATCTGGCTTCTGACCGGCCCGAACATGGGCGGTAAGTCGACCTTCCTGCGCCAGAATGCTCTGATTGCGATCATGGCGCAGATGGGCTCCTTCGTGCCTGCTGGTTCCGCACAGATCGGCGTGGTGGACCGGCTGTTCAGCCGCGTCGGTGCTTCCGACGATCTGGCGCGCGGGCGCTCGACCTTCATGGTCGAAATGGTGGAAACGGCTGCAATCCTCAATCAGGCGGGCGAGCGCTCTCTGGTGATCCTCGATGAGATCGGGCGCGGTACAGCGACGTTCGACGGATTGTCCATTGCCTGGGCGGCGGTCGAATATCTGCATGAGAAGAACCGTTGCCGTGCGCTGTTTGCCACGCATTTCCATGAAATGACGGCGCTTTCAGAAAAGCTCGAGCGGCTTTCCAATGTCACCATGCGGGTCAAGGAATGGGACAACGATGTCGTCTTCCTGCATGAAGTGGCGAAAGGTGCCGCCGACCGTTCCTATGGCGTTCAGGTGGCGCGTTTGGCGGGGTTGCCTGAAGCGGTTGTCAATCGCGCGCGCGATGTGTTGCATCAGCTTGAAGCAGGCGAAACCTCCGGCAAGGCAGACAAGCTGATCGATGATTTGCCACTGTTCTCCGTCGTCTTGCAGCAGGAAAAGCCGAAACCGCAGGTTCAGGCGAAAGATAGTGAACTGGCCAAGGCTGTCTCCGCAATCAGTCCGGATGAACTGACCCCACGGGAAGCGCTGGACCTGATCTACAAGTTGAAGGAACTGGCTGGCAGGGCGTGAAACTAAAAAGGCGAAACAGATGTTTCGCCTTTTTGCTTACACAAAACGGTTCGCTTCCGCGCCGTAATAGGTGATGTAGCGGCTGGAAATGCGCTCGATCGGCAAGATGATGAACACATCGGTCGTGCCGAATGCCTCGTCAATCACCGCGCCATCACCGATCATCGCGCCAAGACGCAGATAGCCTTTCACCAAAGGCGGCATCGAGAACAATGCAACCTTGTTGTTGATGGCTTCCTTCGGCATCAGGTCCATGGCCTGATAGCGATTGGGCAAGGCGCGCACGTCCCAGTCGTCCGTGGCACGGCAGTTGTGATGGAGGAACGACAGGCCGAGCGCGTGCGCTGCAGGCACAGCGCCGTGGAATGAAGCGCAGCCGAACATCACATCGATGGAATGGCGGCGGCAATAGGCCCAGGCACCTTGCCAAAGAAGCTCGACAGTGCGCTTGGAGCGGTATTCCGCCTTCACGCAGGAGCGTCCCAGTTCAAGCAGGCGGAGGTTGGGGCGCGAAAGGGCCAGACGCTGCACGTCATATTCGTCGGCAGAATAGAAACCGAGCGCCTTTTCCGCCTGATCGCTGCGCATCAGACGATAGGTGCCGACAATCTGCTGGTGCTCCGGCACGGGCAGGGCGGTGTCGTAAACGAGCAAATGATCGCAAATAGCGTCGAAGCGGTCGGCGTCGCGAAGCTCGACCGCTTCAATGCTTTCCCGGCGCGCGCCCATTTCGTCAAAGAAGACACGGAAACGCAGTTCCTGCGCGGCCTCGATAGCCTCGCTTGAGTTTGCAAGCCGTACTTCCAGCGATCCGATGCGCCCCAGAACGATGGGGTCGCCGTTGGACGCGAACAGCGCCTGTTGTGCTTCTAAGCCTGACATGACCGTATCATCAATGATTTGCTGGTCCATTCCAAGCAGTACTGTCATGATGATGGCTCCTGATTTGTCTATTCACGTATTCCTGAACGGCTTTCCCACTGATATTTCAGCGAGAGCTAACCAATTCCAATCCTCGTTCAGTCGATTGCATGGACAAGGTGTCCAGTTCGACCGAAGCAGTACAGATTCAGTGCTACGCGACGATGACAGAAGCATGTCACCAATGTGTCAATTCGGATGACTGGACCTTATCCTCTTCAAAAAGCTTTTAATTTTAAGAGATCAAATTATGCGAAAGGCAGAAACTGTTCAACCCGGTGGGTTAGCGGGCAGCCCGTTCGCGCCGCCAGCCAAGGAATTCCTCCAGAATTATGAGGCCGGCACCGATGGTAATGAACGTGTCGGCGAGGTTGAAAACCGCGAACGACCAGGTCGGCAGGTGGAACAGAATATAATCCACGACGTAACCGTGCATCACGCGATCGATAAGGTTGCCGATGGCACCGCCGACGACGAGTGCAAAGCCGTAGCGTGCGAAGATGCGGTCCGGCGCGTTGGTCCACCACAGATAAAGCACGAACAAAATAACTGCGGCGGTAATTGCGACCAGTCCCCAGTCATGCAGCCATGCCAGCATGGAAAAGGCGATGCCTTCATTGTGCGTGCGGAACAGCGCGAGGAACGGAAGCAAGTCGATCTGCTGGCCGTAGCCCATCCGTGTTTCCACCAGATGTTTGACGCCCTGGTCGATCAATACGGCAAGAATGACGACGAAAAGTGAGGACCAGACCGCGTGCCGCTTCATCCGGAAGTCCTTTCATCGAGCGTGAGGGCGTCGCGACGAATTTCGTAGAGCATGACCCCGGTGGCAATTGCGAGATTGAGAGAATCTGCACGACCGGCCTGCGGAATGCGCGCGAGCTTGCCGCAGGTGTCGGCAAGGCTGTCAGGAAGCCCCTGCTGTTCGTTGCCCATCATCAGCACAACCGGTTTGTTGGCATAGGGAATGGTGCGATAGTCGACAGCACCTTTCAGATGGGTGCCGACAACAAGGCCGGAAAAGCCTTTGCGCCAGTTGAGGAAATCGGCTTCCGTTACCTTGTAGAGCGGCATGGAAAAGACCGAGCCCATCGTGGCGCGCACGGTTTCCAGCGAATAGGGATCGGTGGTGTCGCCGATCAGAATGACGCCCTTGGCGCCGACCGCATCGGCGGTGCGGATGACTGTACCCAGATTACCGGGGTCGCGCACGCGGTCCAGCGCAATATAGACGTCATTGTTCTTCGGCTTGAGGCTTGCAAGAGGGCGATACTGCTGTTCGAAAACGCCGACAACCACCTGCGGATTGTCGCGGCGGGTGATGGCAGCCATGATTTTTTCGGTTACTTCCAGTACCAGCCCGCCCTTGGCGAAGGTGCGGGCGGCGACCTGTTCGACCAGTTTGTTGCCTTTGCCGGATTTGGCGAAAACCAGCGTCTTGATGCGCCAATCCTGTTCCAGCGCATCGATAACCAGCTTCAGCCCTTCGGCCAGAAATACGCCCTGCTGGTCGCGGAATTTTTTCAGCGCCAGCGAGCGAAGGTCTTTCACGATCGGGTTGGTGAGGCTGGTGACTTCCTTCACCTGACCCACTTTGGAATATTCGGCACGAGAGCCGCCTTTGGAAAAATCGTCGTCACGGCTCATTTTGCTACCCAGCGGCTGAACATGGATGTGGAAAGCGCGCGCCCGCCCGTCTGATCGTTGGAACGTTCGCGCAGAATAAGTTCGCCCGATTCGACGGTGCCGCCAAGGCCGGTGAAACGGTCGCGCATCAGTTCGTGAATGGCGAAGAAAGAGGCGCGGATCGAATAGGCAGTCAGGATGACGGCCAGTGGTTTTGGCGTCAGGATGGACCGACATGTATCGACCATCGCGGGCAAATGTTCGAACAACTGCCAGACTTCACCGCTCGGACCACGCCCATAGGCAGGTGGATCAAGCAGGATAATGTCGTAGAAGCTGCCGCGCCTCTCCTCGCGCTGCACGAATTTCATCGCATCTTCGCAGATCCAGCGGATCGGCTTATCGGAAAGCCCGGCCATTTCCTGATTTTCACGCGCCCAGAGAATAGCTTTCTTGGATGCGTCCACATGGGTCACTTCCGCGCCTGCCCGTGCCGCTACCAATGAGGCGAGGCCCGTATAGCCGAATAGATTGAGCACCTTCACGTTACGTCCGGATTTGATCCCTTCCCGGATAAGCCCATCCATATACGACCAGTGCGCGGCCTGTTCGGGGAACACGCCGACATGGCGGAACGAGGTGAACCGGCCATGAAAGGAAATGCCGTCATGCTGCATGGGCCATGTTTCGCCGAGCGGTACTTTCGGAAACGCCCAGCGTCCCAAGCCTTCTTCGTCGGTATTTCCGGTGAAGACGGCATCGGCCTGATCCCACTCTTTCTGCGGCAGGCTAGGCAACCAGATTGCCTGACCTTCGGGGCGGACAATCCGATAGGGGCCATATTGCTCAAGCTTCAATCCGTTGCCGCTATCGAGAAGCGCATAATCGGGCGAGGGCTCCGTTTCGAGAATGAGCGGTAGTCTTTCTCCCGGACGTGCACCGGCATAGGGCTTGATTTCGCGAAGCGGAGCGGCAGGCTTGTCGTCTACGGGCTTGGGTGCAGCCTTGGCGAATTGGGGACGCGGCTTTTTGAAAAACGAGCCTTTATTGTCAGACTTGCCATCAAATCGGCTTTCAAATTTGTTTTCTGAACGCGGCGCATCATGTCTTGCGCGCTCGAAACCGCGGTCCTGTTTGCCGCCCGACGGCTTTTTGCCTTTTCCCTTTGGCGCTTTCACCCGAAACTCCAATCATCATGATTGGGGTCTAGGTAGGATAAACAAGGCCAGCGCGAAAGGGGAAAACGACGTTCAAACGCTCACAAAGGGTATTTCGGCCATGAAAACCCGGAAGTTTTGCCTCCGGGTTTGAGAATAGCGGGCGTTTCAGGAGTTCACGACCGATATATTACGCTTTTCGGCGGCGGTGCTGCGTTCAAGCAGGCGCGCGGCTTCCTGTTTATACATCCGCTCCTTGCGGCGATGCTTGCCCTGTGTGAGCCATGTTACCAGAGAGCCGATGATGACCCCAAAGAGAAGCGCACCGAACAGCCACAGGAACAAGGGCGCATTGTAGGATAATGCGGGGTTGCCGGGATTGAACGGATCGATCGTAAATTGCACCGATGCGCGATTGGCAACCGACAACGCAATCAGAACCACTGCAAGCGGCACGAGAACGATGATGGCGATGATGCGTTTTGCCGCCATGGTGTCTATCAGACTGCGCCGTTGAGACGGTCGCGCAGCTCCTTGCCGGTCTTGAAGAAGGGAACCCACTTTTCTTCCACGTCCACCGTTTCGCCGGTGCGCGGATTGCGGCCGCTGCGTGCAGGACGGTTCTTAACCGAAAATGCACCGAAGCCGCGCAGTTCTACGCGATTGCCGTCGGCAAGGGCGTTTGTGATCTCGTCGAATACCGCGCCCACGATGTTTTCGACATCGCGCTGAAAGAGATGCGGATTCCGGCTGGCGATAATCTGAACGAGTTCCGATTTGATCACGGCTTTAAACCCCTGTTCTTCTGTTTGTTTGATCCGGTATCTACCGGATATTGTGTAAGTTTGCCCGGCTGGCGTCAATTCGCTTCAGGCGTACCGTCAACGTGCCAAACCGAGAGAAGTCCGTCAAGAAAGATGCGTTCCTTCGCAATCTCCTTCAACATGCCGTCTGCTTCCTGTGGCACACCGATAAGGCGGACACCGGCATGAATGATGAGATCGCGCAACGAGAAACCCGTGTCGCTGCTGACCGGTTTCCATTCCAGCCGCGGCAAATCCTTCGATAACCCCTTGCTTGCAAGCCAGGCGACGGCTTCTTCTTCACCGCCCAACCCGTCGATCAGTTTCTTGTCCAGTGCCTGTCGTCCTGTAAACACTGCCCCATTGGCTAGCGCCAGCGCCTGTTCATGCGTAAACGAACGGCGCTTTTCGACAATATCCACGAACCATGCATAAGAATCCATGATCATGTTGCGGATCATACCTTTGGCCTCTTCGCTGGCTGGACTGAAATAATTGGGCTCTGCCTTGAGCGGCGAAGATTTGATGGTCTCGACCTTCACGCCGATCGTGTCGAGCAGCTTCGAGACATCGGGATATTGAAACAGAACCCCGATTGAGCCCACGATAGATGTTTGTCGCGCCACAATATGGTCGGATGCGCTGGCAATCATGTAACCTGCAGAGGCGGCAAGCGTTCCCACCTGGGTGACGACCGGCTTTTTCTCGGCAATCTTGCGCACGGCTTCAAAGATTGCTTCGCCGCCCACCGTCGTTCCTCCGGGCGAATCGAGAACCAGAATCACACCCTTGACGGCATCGTCCTTGGCAATCTTGTCGAGGCGCTTCAGCAATTCCTCGTTCTCGAAGATGGTGCCCTCGATACGAACCTTGGCGATATGCGGCTGGTTGAAATTGGTGCCGCGCATGAACCATGAAGCGAAGACGGCGATCAGGGCTGCAATCAGAAGCAGGAAGGCTGCACGCCAGATGGTCAGCTTCCTGCGCAGTTTCCGACGTTCAATGATTGCTTCGGCGTCTTGAGCCATTCCTGTCCATCCATTCGTTCAACCAGCGCAGCTTGGCCCGGCACTTCACCTTTTGCCTCGAATGAAGGCTAGCGGCAAGTATCTTTGGCGTCGCCATCTGGTGAGAGATAGTGCCTGAAATATATATTGTAATGAGTAGTTCGCGATTCTGATTGCATCATTTGATAAGCAGTTCGAGCGCGCCAAGTCTGTATTACGTTGAGCTGTAATTGGACCGGGCTTTGTGGTATCAAAGAGTTGATTAGCATTCTACCTAAATTCGGTGGAATGTAAATTGGGCTGAATTATCAAAGGCATAAGCCGTTCCTGCTGCCTGTTTGCGAGGCGGGTGCGGTGTTTTGTGCGGTATAAAGCTATTGAGCTACAGGCTATTTCACCCCAAATAAACCGTATTGAAATGAAACGGCGCGATAGGGATGCGCTGATTATTGAATTCTATGAAAGCCGTTGAGGAAACGAACGAAACATGACTGCCGACACCACACATAGCCATGCGCCGCAGAACGCGACCGCTTCCGGTCGCGGCACGGGTGGTATGCGCTTTGGTGCCTCGGAGAAAGCCGATTCGCTCTTCCATGCTGCACAGCGCCATTCGGTCCGTGTTCGTGTTTTGAAGACAGCTCTTCCGGTCGCCGCGATTATCGTGGGAGCCGTATTCTCGTGGTACACGTTTCTTGCAACGCCGAACACGCCCATAAAGGTGGAAGTGAATAACGGCGGTGAAAGCGGCAAGCTTGTCATGACGAGCCCGCACCTTAATGGATACACCAAGGACAACCGTCCCTATTCGATGACCGCTTCCAAGGCGACGCAGGATGCGAAGAACAGCGGCGCGATTTCGCTCGAAGGTATCTCAGCCGAGCTGCCGGTCGGTGAAAAGGGCACTGCCAAGGTTGAGGCAACGTCGGGTGTTTACGACAATGCCAACGGACGTTTGCAACTTGATAAGGACTTTACTGTTACGACGGATGACGGTTTACGTGCAGTGCTGCGTTCTGCGGACGTAAACCTCAAGAGTGGGCAGATCACGACCGACAAGCCCGTCGATATCCGCAGCGGCAGCACGCATATTCTGGCCGACAGCATGCAGGTCAAGGACAACGGCAAAGTTCTGATTTTCGAGAACAAGGTTCGAATGACCGTTGACGGCAGTGTTGTTTCGCCCAACAAGGCTCCCTGAAAAGGGCCTTTGATTTGAGAATAGGGGAAGCGTTCGAGCCGATTTATATCTGTGCGGACGCCTGAGCGCATTCTGAATCCGGTTTTCGGATCGAAATGTGCTCGAAAACAAATTGTTAGAGCGTGATTTTGATGCAATCAGAATGCTACACGCTCTAAACCGCTTTTTTGATCGCATTTTGCGATGCCAAATGTTCCCATTTGGTCGCAAAGTGCTTAAAGTTGCGTCTGACCGCATATCGGCCTAGGGATGGCTGAATGCTTCGGGGAGCTGAAATATATGAAACGCGAGACGGGCAAGATGAACAAGGGTACGATGGCCCGCACTTTGCGGATGGGATTTGCGGTTCTGGCGCTCGGCCTGGCCGCGGCTCCGACAGCCTCTCTGGCTCAGGAAGGTGCAGCCGTAAACGGTCTGAAGCTTTCCAACAGCAAGGCGCCCGTCAAGATTGATGCTGACAAGCTGGAAATGCGCGACAAGGAAGGCATTGCCATATTCACCGGCAATGTTGCCGTTTCGCAGGGCGACGCCCTGCTGAAGGCAGGTCAGATGACGGTCTACTACAACAAGGCCAAGAAAGACGGCGAGGCACAAGCCCCGGAACCGGCAAGTGCTGGTGTGGGCGGCCTCGATTCATCGAGCATTGATCACATCGACATCTCGGGGAAAGTTTATCTCAAGTCCGGTACGCAGGTCGCAACCGGTGATACCGGTCGTTACGACGCGAAAAACCAGGTGATGGTTCTTCAGGGGCAGAAAGTGGTCCTGACCGATGGCGACAATGTTGTGACCGGCTGCAAGCTGACGGCGCATCTCGATACAGGTCGCGCCAATGTCGAAAGCTGCAAGGGGCAGACCAAGGGTCGCGTATCGATCATCATGGCCCCGAAAGATCAACAGCAGGGCGGCGCCGCGCCCAAGCAGAACTGACCGGAGCAGGCGTGGGATTGTTCTGGAACAAGAAGGCCGACGGGCCGCAAGTCGCATCGCAAACTATGGACGCACCATCTGGTGTTGCAGGGGGCATGCCCGATCAACCGGGTAAATCAACACGTCTCAAGGGCACGCTGGTAGCACGCGGCCTTTGCAAGAGCTATCGCGGTCGGCAGGTCGTCAATGGCGTATCGTTCGGCGTGCGCGCCGGCGAAGCGGTCGGCATTCTGGGCCCCAATGGCGCAGGCAAGACCACTTGCTTCTATATGGTGACCGGTCTCGTTCCGGCCGACGCCGGTTCCATCGAGATCGACGGTTACGACGTCACTTCGATGCCGATGTATCGTCGTTCCCGTCTCGGTATCGGCTATTTGCCGCAGGAAGCGTCCATTTTTCGCGGCCTTTCGGTTGAGAACAACATCAAGGCCGTGCTGGAAGTGGTGGAGAAAGATCGTTCCAAGCGTGCCTCCGAGCTGGATGCGCTGTTGGAAGAGTTTCACATTGCCCATCTGCGCAAGGCACCAGCCATTTCTCTTTCCGGCGGTGAACGCCGCCGCCTCGAAATTGCGCGTGCGCTTGCCTCGCGCCCGAACTTCATGCTGCTTGACGAACCCTTTGCTGGCGTCGACCCGATTGCCGTTTCGGATATCCAGCAGCTTGTTCGCCATCTGACGAGCCGTGGCATCGGCGTTCTGATTACCGACCATAATGTGCGTGAAACGCTCGGCCTTATCGATCGCGCCTACATTATTCACGCCGGTCAGGTGCTGACGCATGGCCGTCCCGCTGAAATCGTTGCCAATCCCGACGTGCGCAGGCTCTATCTCGGCGACCAATTCACACTTTGATATCCAGGCATTTTCAGATTGTCAGATATTTTCCGGAAATGCCTTCCTGCTGCCGGTTCAGGCCTGCAATGTTTTGTACGAAGTTGCAGAATGCGCCGTTCAGGCGCGACTTTTTTCCCTTTTAGGCCAAATCCCGCACATTCTGAATTGACAAGCAAGGTTCATACCAGTTTTCATTGAAGCGAACTTTCAGCTTGAAATGGCTGTAAGCGGGCGGCTTATTCGTCTGCGTCGGCTTGGGGCTGATGTCGATGTAATGCCGTTGGAAGTTGAATGAGGCTGTCAAAAGGTAGCTTGGTGTTGACCATGTGCTCCGCAGTTATTGGCAGGGATTAACTGGGGGATAATAACGCGTCGCATGGCTCTGTCGCCCAAGCTCGATTTCCGTCAATCGCAATCGCTGGTGATGACACCCCAGCTAATGCAGTCGATCAAGCTGCTGCAGATGACGCATGTCGAGCTGGAACAGTTTCTCGACGTTGAAATCGAGAAAAATCCGCTGCTGGATCGAATTGAGGCAGCGAATGATGATTTTTCAAGCGCGGAGCCAGTGCGGGAAAGTACCGAAACCGGCGATGACGATCTGGCATCCGACGATATGTCGGACGGCGACTGGTTCAAAACGGATGCTTCGGATGACGCGGAAAATCTCTCATCCACTTTCGACAGTTCGCTTGAAAATATCTTTCCAGACGATCCGGGTCGCTTTGACGAGATCGGCCCCGATCTTGCCGCACAATGGAAATCGTCAATCGGCGACGGATATGTTTCAGGCAGTGGCTATGACATAGATCAAGTCACAGCCAGCCGGGTTTCGCTGAGCGAACATGTGGCGGAACAGATCGCGCTGACGTTTTCCAGAACAACAGACCGCTTCATCGCGACAGCACTTGCCGACGCTCTGGACGAAGGCGGATATCTGCGTATCGATATTGTTGCGCTTGCACAGAATCTGGGCGTTGAAACGGTTGAGATCGAGCGCATTTTGGGAACAATGCAAAGCTTTGATCCGCCTGGCCTTTTTGCTCGTGATCTGCGGGAATGCCTGGCGATACAGTTGCGCCTCAAGGATCGGTTCGATCCGGCGATGGAGGCGCTGGTCGACAATCTCGATCTTCTGGCGCGCCGCGACTTCGCGACGCTCAAGAAGCTGTGCGGCGTCGATCAGGCCGATATTCTCGATATGCTGACCGAAATTCGCATGCTTGATCCAAAGCCCGGTTCATTATTCGAGATTTCTGTGGCGGATGCCATCGTGCCGGATGCACTTGTGACGCCGTCGCGCGACGGTGGCTGGACTATTGAGCTGAATTCAGCAGCAATGCCGCGCCTCATCGTCAACAACGAATATTATGCCGAGGTGAGTACCTCGGTAAAAGCTGAGGAAAAAGCGTTTCTCTCGGACTGCATGCAGACTGCGAACTGGCTCGTACGCAGCCTCGACCAGCGTGCGCGCACTATCCTCAAGGTCACACAGGAAATCGTCCGACAGCAGGACGGTTTTCTGCGCCATGGGGTGACTCATTTAAAGCCTCTTAATCTGCGCACAGTCGCGGATGCAGTCGGCATGCATGAATCGACAATCAGCCGTGTGACCGCGAACAAGTTCATGGCCACGCCACGGGGCGTGTTTGAATTGCGCTATTTCTTCACTGCCTCGATCGCCTCTTCCGAGGGCGGCGACGCCCATTCGTCGGAAAGCGTGCGCCATCGTATCCGCCAGATGATCGACGCCGAAAAGCCGGACGATGTACTTTCCGATGATGCCATCGTGGATGCCTTGAAGAAGGACGGTGTGGATATCGCGCGAAGAACGGTCGCAAAATATCGGGAATCGATGAATATTGCTTCATCAGTTCAGCGCAGGCGTGAAAAGAAAGCAAGACTGTCGGCCTCTTGATTGCTTAGAGCGCCGTGCGTCCTATGGGACGCACAAAGGACGCTCTAATCTATTGAATCTACGCATCGTGCTTTCCGAAAATCGATTCCGATTTTCGGGCCGATGCGGTAGCCAGGGCAACTCCACGATTGCGCTACGAAGGGGTTGCTTTAAATTACAGATTGTACCTCTGGGGCTTCATTCACGTATTCGAATACGGAGAGATGCTCTAAAATTTTGGATCTGCAGCACCGCTCTTTCAGAAAAATTCGATCTCGATTTGTGGAAAGAACGGCATTGCAATACGACCAACTGGCAGGAGGACCAATTGACAAGCGCCAATTCACCCAATAGAAGCCCCGCTCGCGCAGCGGCACGTATCTGGATCCCCTCATTTCCGGAGCTTCCTGATAAGTCGTCAGCGTGAATTGGCGAGATGTCAGCAGAAGCACCCGTGTTTCTGCGACCGAGAATACGCCAAAGCAGAATTGAAGCATGTCTCCTCGAAATAGAACCGGTTTTGGGATGAAGACATGGGTTGGACGTTTCCGGCGAATGCGTTTTGCAGGCAAGGTCTGATAATATCGCTGTAATTTCTGGAAGAAATTGCGGTTGTTCATATGTTTGAAGGAAGGGCAATGTGACGTTCCGGGAAAACCGGCCGGAAAAATCCGGGCAACGGATCAGCTACTGGGGCGTTGCGTAAAAGAGCGATGTGCGGCAACCATCCCGTAAAGGGGCTATTGATTGGAGCATTCACGACTTCGAAGGCTTTTCGGAAGGTGTTTCAACACCTCGCCGGAGAGTGCGCCTGGGAAGTGTGCTTGCACTACGAATTTAGTTGGAAAACGCACAGGACGAAAAGCATCTTTGATGCTGGTTCGCTTTGCGCTTCGCTCGCCTTGTGATTAGACTGAGTCCTGTGGTGTAACGCAAATGAGGTGTGCCAAATGACTCTGCGTGTATCTGGAAAGCATATGGACGTCGGTGAAGCTTTCACAACCCGGATCGTTGATCGGGTGAATGAAGCTGTCGGCAAATATTTCGATCATGGCTTTTCCGGACAGGTTACGGTCACCAAGTCCGGTTCGCGTTACAGTGCGGATTGCACCTTGCACCTCGATAGCGGTGCAACCCTGCAAAGCACTGGCGACGCGCAGGATCCGCAGTTGGCTTTTGAAGCAGCGGCGGACAAGATCGAAACCCGCCTTCGCCGCTATAAGCGCCGTCTGAAGTCGCGCCCGGCTACGCAGCCGGAAGCGATCTATGATGACGTTGCATATCGTGTTATGGCACCGCTGTCGGAGGAAGAGGAGGATCTTCCGGCGGATTACGCGCCGACAATTGTTGCGGAATCGTCCGTCGCCCTGCGCACCATGTCGGTGGCGTCGGCGGTCGTGGAGCTGGACCTGATTGAAAATCCGGTGCTGGTGTTCCGCAATGCCGGCAATGATGAAGTTAACATCGTCTACCGTCGCGCGGACGGCAATATCGGCTGGGTTGATCCATCGATGGTCACCCGCCAAGCCGCGCCACGCGCCTGACGGCAAACCTGAAGCGCACGCAGCGGATCGCGATTAGGCGGCCGCGTGCGCTTCCCAAAACCGGGCTTCAAAGGCCTGATTGAAGAAGGAACGGAGAGAATGGATCTTAGTGATCTGATTCAGCCCGGGGCGATTATCCCGGCGCTGAAAGCCAGCTCCAAAAAACAGCTTTTGCAGATTTTATCTGAGAAGGCTGCGGAACTGACCGGTCTCCCTGAGCGTGAAGTTTTCGAAACAATTCTCCAGCGTGAGCGCCTCGGTTCTACCGGGGTCGGCAATGGCGTTGCCATTCCGCACGGCAAGCTGGCGAATATCAACAAAATAGCCGGAATCTTCGCTCGTCTGGAAACACCGGTCGATTTCGAGGCGCTGGACGATCAACCCGTCGATCTTGTTTTTCTGCTTCTCGCGCCGGAAAATGCCGGCGCGGACCATCTGAAGGCTCTCTCGCGCATCGCCCGTATGCTGCGCGATGCCGACACTGTTGCCAAATTGCGCGGCACACATGACGCGCAGGCACTTTATTCATTCCTGACCGCTCAGCCTGCTTCCAACGCCGCCTGAGTTCAAATAGTTTCTCGTAAACAAAACCGCCGTTCAGCACGAACGGCGGTTTTGTTTGTTTGCTTGCAGAAGCAATTTGCAGGGAAAACATACTACCCAAACAGAAACACATTGCTGCCTGACGATGGCTTGCGCTGGAAACTTCCGCACAGGTACATGCGGAGTGGCGATACCGGCGATGGCCGGTATCGCATCAAAACCTTAGTGCAGCATCACCGTGCGCAGTTCGTGGTCTTGTGCACCCTGTAGCGCGGTGGCGCGAACATCGGAGAGCACAATTGGCTCACCGCTGGCGCCAAACAGCGCCCAGAGTTCCAGGCCCGGCTCGATCGGTGGGAGGGCAGGGAAGCTGCGGGCAAGGTCATCTGAACGGATCTTGCGCACATAGGCAACTTCACCTTCGCCGAGATGGGCGAATTCGTTTTCGGTGAATATGTGTCTGTTCATGGTCTTAGCCTCCATTTCGTCGGCATGTCATTTGCGACCATGCCGCATCAGAGCTTCACTTCTTCAATATAGCGGATTGTGCTGAACAAAAACTGAACAAGATCAGTCTTTCACCGCTATGTTGATTCGCTTAACCAGTCGCTCGGGCTCCGGACGGTCGAGATCGATGGCCAAAAGACCGTTTTTCAGATCGCAACCGAGAACCCGCATGCCGTCTGCCAGAACGAAAACACGCTGGAACTGTCGGGCAGCTATGCCTCGATGCAGAAATTCCCGTTCGGTATCGTCGGTCTGGCGTCCGCGGATGACGAGCTGATTGTCTTCCGTCATGACTTCGAGGTCTTCGCTGGCAAAACCGGCCACCGCCAAAGTGATGCGCAGACGTTCGGAACCCGTCTCGCCGCGCAGGCGTTCTATATTGTAGGGCGGATAACCGTCGCCGGATTTTGCGATCCGTTCCAGCGTCTTTTCCATCGTGTCGAATCCGAGCAGCAAAGGGCTCGAAAACGGTGTCATTCTTGTCATTGCATCAGTCCTTGATGAGAAGCGACCGCTATGAGGAGAACCCTTACGGCGTATCTCCTCGCTAACTGATATGGCTTGTGAAAAGCCGGACTTCAAGGGCCAATCCGGATTCCTTCGTTTCAGGGTAAAACGAAGTTCAGGCGCGATATACCCGGAAAGATTAGGAGTGTTGCTATCGGCGCGCTTCTGAAAGCGCTGCACCGAAAGCAGTTGCAAAACTTTCGCGATCATCCGGGGAGAGGAAGTTTCCGATCACGACACTCGCTTCACGGCTTTCGACGCTCATGCCGGTAATTCCGATATCCGGCTTTCGCGCGACCTTGAACCGTGTCCAGAATGGATTGAAACGATGTACAGTCATCTTGCCAGACGCCGCATATTTGCGAATATGCAGGGCAGAGCGGGACACGGAGATTTCCTCGCGTGCGCGGGCGGCACGGTAATTCCAGCGAAAAGCGAGATAGATCAGCAGAACATCGAGGCCGAAAAATCCAAAGATCGGCCACGCACCGATGGACCAGAAAAGAATGCCGACAAACATCCAGCAGCCGATCAGGGCTCCCATCAGGATGGTGAAGCCCGTCCGCCCCAGCGAACGATAGGGGGTGAGCAGGGCTTCGAAAATGGGTTTGTCGAACCGGTCAGGTTCTGCGCCGTCTGGATGATGCATGGCATTCAGGTCATCTGGCAGATTGTCGGGCCATTTTGAGGGGGCTGCGTCAAGCTGCTGATTGTTTTGTCGATAGAGAAACCATTATAGAGGCGGAATGGAAAAGGCCAAAATCAAATTGCCTGTGAACGCTTCTCCCACTGTCCGCTCTCAACGTCGGGTGCGAGGTACGCTTTATACAGCGGATGAAATTCATGAGATATTTCGCCGGTTTTCCATTCAGAGACCGGAGCCGAAGGGCGAGCTGGAGCATGTGAATGCTTTCACGCTTCTTGTCGCGGTCGTTTTATCGGCACAGGCCACCGATGCCGGGGTCAACAAGGCGACGCGCGGGCTCTTCGCAATTGCCGATACGCCACAGAAAATGCTGGCGCTCGGCGAAGAGAAAGTCGGTGACTACATTCGCACCATTGGTCTTTGGCGTAACAAGGCGAAGAATGTCACTCTCCTGTCCGAAGCATTGATCCGCGATTATGGCGGAGAAGTACCGGGGGACCGGAACGAACTGGTGAAGCTGCCGGGTGTTGGCCGCAAGACGGCCAATGTGGTGCTGAACATGGCTTTCGGCCAGCCGACGATGGCGGTGGACACGCATATTCTGCGCATTGGCAACCGGATTGGTCTTGCGCCCGGAAAAACGCCGGAGGCCGTGGAAGCCATCCTCGTCCGGGTTATCCCGGCGGAATACATGCTTCATGCGCATCACTGGCTGATCCTGCATGGGCGTTATGTTTGCAAGGCGCGCAAGCCGGAATGCGAGAAATGCGTGATTGCAGATATCTGCAAGTATCCGGCGAAAACCTGTGACATCCCCGCGCCGCTTATCCCCTTGCCGCCGCAGGCGTGAACTGGGCTTCGCGTTGCGAGACGGCTTTGTGCAAGTGCACCATCATTGTTGCTGCAAAAAGCGGCGTCAGAAGATTGACGATGGGGATCGCCATAAAGCCCGCAATCAGCAGCCCGGCCAGAAAAACCGTTACACCATAATGCGACCGTAGCGCCTTCGCCTCGGCCTCGGATCGATAGCGCATGGCTGCAAATTCGAAAAACTCCCGCCCGAGCAGATAGGCATTGATGACGAAGAAGGCGATCAGATTGACGCCGGGTATGAAGAGCATCAACAGCGCGACAATGTTGCCGAGGATGACGATGCCGAGAAACTTCAGCGAAACGAGGATGGAGCGACCGGTCGGCAATGGTGTGCCGAGGGGATCGTTCGGATAGTCTTCGCGCTCGACTACATCGGCCACATCGTCGAGAAAGAGGCCCGCCACAAGCGCCGTGACTGGTGCGATCATCAATGCGAGCACGAGCGCCAGACTGAGGCCGGCGACGATGGCGGCAACGATACCGAGCCAGCCAGCCCATTCCGGCATGCCAGGCAGTATTTGTTCCATCCACGGCCAGGCAAAAGTAAAGAAGATTTGACGGACTGCGGCCCAAAGGCCAGTCAGAAGCAACAGTGTCAATCCGAGCGTCTTCCAGAAAACCGAACGCAACTCTGGTGTGGTCAGACGTTTCAGGGCTTTCAAGGCAGCATCTAAGATCATTTTCGACCCAATTCTGAGTGTGGACGAAGACGGAAATAGGTATGCCTCTACCTTGGCGCAAGCTGCACTACCCACAATGCGGGAGGCGTGCAGGGTAGCCAAAGGGGTTGCAAACGGCTAAACCCGCACCCGAATATCTATCCGATCGTATCATGCGAAAGGTAGATAGCTGGCGCCAAAGCCTCCTCCCGCCAAATAGTTGGGTGGGCTGGAGAATTGAAAAAAAGGGAGCTTCTCGCGCTCATGGCCACATTCGACGTTCTTTGCATCGGCAATGCCATTGTCGATATTATTTCGCGCACTGATGACTCTTTTCTGGAAACGAACGGTATCGTCAAAGGCGCGATGAACCTGATCGATGCAGAGCGTGCGGAATTGCTCTATAGCCGGATTGCGGGCCCGGCGACGGAAATGTCGGGTGGCAGTGCCGGAAATACGGCAGCAGGCGTAGCAAGCCTCGGCGGGCGCTCGGCCTATTTCGGCAAGGTGGCGACCGATCATCTGGGGCGTGTTTTTGCGCATGATATCCGTTCACAGGGCGTCGCCTTCGACACGCGCCCGCTGGAAAAAGGGTCACCGACCGCTCGCTCCATGATTTTCGTGACGCCGGATGGCGAGCGCTCGATGAATACATACCTCGGCGCCTGCGTGGAACTCGGACCGGAAGATGTCGAGACCTCCAAGGTTTCCGATGCAAAGGTAACCTATTTCGAAGGCTATCTGTGGGATCCGCCGCGTGCTAAGGAAGCTATCGTCATGGCATCGAAAATCGCGCACGAGAAGAATCGCCAGATGGCGATGACGCTTTCTGATCCGTTTTGTGTCGATCGGTATCGCGAGGAGTTTCTGGAACTCATGCGCTCGCGCACCGTCGATATTGTCTTTGCCAACGAGGAAGAGGCCAAGTCGTTGTATAAGACGAAATCGCTCGAAACGGCGATTGCCGCCATGCGCATGGATTGTGCGCTTTCGATCGTCACCCGTTCCGAAAAAGGCGCGATCGTCGTCACGCCGGACCAGACGCTGACCGTCCCTGCCATCGAAATCGATACGCTGGTCGATACGACCGGAGCCGGTGATCTTTACGCAGCCGGTTTCCTTTATGGCTACACGAATGAGCGTTCGCTTGAAGATTGCGCTCGTCTTGGTTCGCTGGCAGCGGGTCTCATCATTCAACAGATGGGACCGCGTCCGCAGCTCAGCTTGCAGGCTGCTGCGAGCCAGGCTGGTCTCGTATAAGGTTTACTCCGGTCTGATAATCCGGTCGCGCTGGAGCTCTTCTTCCGTGCGCCCGGGGCGGCTTTTATAAACGGGCAGTGTCCAGCCAAAATAAAGTGCGCCCCCGCGAATGACAAACGCGGTCAAAGCTGCGGCGATTGCACATATGGCCGGTTCGATTTGCAGCCAGGCAAGCAGAACATAAAGACACGCACCGGCGAGCGACGCCGTGACATAGATTTCACGGCGCATCAGCACAGAGGGCTCGCCAGCCACCATATCGCGCAATATGCCGCCGAGCGTGGCTGTGGAAATGCCGGTCACGATAGCGACGGATGGTCCGAAGCCGAGCGCGAGCCCCTTGGCCGCGCCCAGTACCGTATAAGCCGCCATGCCGATGGCATCGAGCCAGAGCAGGACACGGTAGCGCGATTCGACCATATGAGCCGTGAAATAAACGAAGATGGCTGCCAGTGTACCAGCAAGCAGATAAGTGGGTTCGACAACCCAGAAAACCGGCGCGCCGAGTACAAGATCACGCAGCGTTCCGCCACCAATGCCGGTAATATTGGCAAGGAACAAAAAACCGATAATGTCGAGTTGGCGGCGCGAAGCGGCAAGAGCGCCGGTCGCAGCGAAAACGAAAACGCCTGCGAAGTTCAAAAACTCAGGAATCGTCACGCTGCCGGTCTCCTCCATACATCCGGTGACAACTTTTCACCGGTTCGCTGCAATAGCAATATGCACATTATTGCAAACTGGACAGCAGATATGAAAAGAGCGGCAGACAAAGTCGCCGCTCCAGGTTCATCAGTTATTACTGAAATCAGGCATTGCCCTCGGAAGCAGCCCCGCCACTATCGACAGCTACCTTCGGGCCTCCCTTTGACACACCGACCATAGCGGGGCGCAGAACCCGGTCGCCAATGGCGTAACCAGCCTGCACAACCTGCACGACGGTGTTGTTCGGCAGATCTGGATTTGGCACTTCGAACATGGCCTGATGGAAGTTCGGGTCGAACTTCTGGCCTTCCGGCTCCAGCTTGGTGACGCCGTGGCGTTCCAGAGCCTGTAGCATGGCGCGTTCGGTCATCTCGACGCCTTCCGCCAGAGACTTCAGACTGGCGTCAGTTGCCAGCGTATCGGCAGGAATAGCCTCGAGTGCACGGCGCAGATTGTCAGAAACCGACAGCATGTCACGTGCGAAATTGGTCACGGCATAGGTGCGTGCATCCTGCACATCACGCTGGGTGCGCTTGCGTAGATTTTCCATCTCTGCCGCAGCGCGCAATAACTGGTCCTTCAATTCGCCGTTGTCTGCTTCGAGCGCGAGAAGCCGGTTTGCGGTTTCATCAGCCGCGTTTTCCGCTTCGTCTTCCGCAACCTCGGCGCTGGCTTCCGCCTTGCGCGCTTTCAGGAAATCGGCGGCAGCCCGGTTCAGCGCCTCACGATCCCTTGGATTGTTGATGTCGCGCTGCTCAAGATCGGGGTTCTGGGTTTTGTTCTTTTCGTCAGACATAATGCTTCTTCCGTCTTGAATATCTTCTGGGGCGGATATCGAGTTTCATACCATTAAAATCAAGGCTTAATTTCTGCTGACCCGGTAAGATTGGCATCTCACCGCAACAGCCTGGACACGATCTGCGCCGTATAGTCCACCATCGGAACGATACGTGCGTAATTGAGACGGGTCGGGCCGATGACGCCGAGCGCCCCAATCACCCGCTGTTCGCTGTCACGATAAGGCGCAACCACCAGCGACGAGCCGGACAGCGAAAACAGCTTGTTTTCCGAGCCGATGAAAATGCGCACACCCGAACCGGTTTCGGCCAGATCCAGAAGCTGGACCATGCCGTCCTTGGTTTCCAGATCGTCGAACAGATGGCGCAGGCGCTCGATATCTTCCTGAGCGTGAATGTTTTCCAGAAGATTGGCGCGGCCGCGCACAATCAGCCGTGACGGCTGGTCCGCACCGGTACCACCCCAAACGGCGAGGCCCTGTTCGACAAGTTCCTGTGAAAGCTGGTCCAGTTCCTGACGGGTTTCCTCCATCAGCACCTTCAGCTCGGCCTTGGCTTCGGAAAGCGTATGGCCGTGAATATGGGCGTTGAGGAAATTCGAGGCTTCGACCAGTTGCGATGCGCTGATGCCGACCGGCAGATTGATGACGCGGTTTTCCACATCGCCATTCTGCATCACCAGCACGGCAAGTGCACGGGTCGGCTCCAGCCGCACGAATTCGATATGCTTGAGCGCGCCTTCCGTCTTGGTGGCGAGCACAAGGCCGGCGCCACGCGACAGGCCCGACAGAACCTGACTTGCCTCGGTCAGCACGCTTTCCACCGAATTGCTGTTTCCGGCGGCGCGCACCTGCGCCTCGATGGACGAGCGTTCGCCCGGCGGCAGATCGCCGACTTCCATAAAGGCATCAACGAAAAAGCGCAGGCCGATTTGCGTCGGCAGACGGCCCGCCGATATATGCGGCGCATAGATCAGGCCCAGATGTTCCAGGTCGCTCATCACATTGCGAATAGTGGCAGGTGAGAGCGAATGCGGTAGCAGGCGGGACAGATTGCGGGACCCCACCGGATCGCCGTCGTTGAGATAGCTCTCGACGACCAGCCGGAAAATTTCGCGCGACCGCTGGTCGAGCGAATTCAGAAGCTGATGTTCAGGCGATTTCATCATGATAGAGCGGCGAACCTGTTGATTGCTTGCCCTAAATATAAGGTTGCGGCGCGAAGCGTCAAAGGCTTTAGCTCCAGACTGGCATTCCTCTCAACACTTCTCGACATGTCTTTGGGTTATCGAAGCGCAAAATTCCTTTCTATTTGCGCTCGGGGAGCCTAAAAAGCCGCACGGAAAACTTTGAATCCCAAAAAACTCGATCAAGGAATTTGATATATGCGTCCATCCAAGCGTGCTGTCGACGAAATGCGCGCCGTCTCTTTCGAGCGCGGCATCTCCAAACATGCGGAAGGCTCCTGCCTGGTCAAATTCGGCGATACGCATGTTCTGTGTACGGCAAGCCTTGAGGAAAAGGTGCCGGGTTGGATGCGCAACACCGGCAAGGGCTGGGTCACGGCGGAATACGGCATGCTGCCGCGTTCGACCGGCGACCGCATGCGCCGCGAAGCCGCCGCTGGCAAGCAGGGCGGACGCACGCAGGAAATCCAGCGTCTGATCGGACGCAGCCTGCGCGCCGTCGTGGACATGCAGGCGCTTGGCGAAGTACAGATCACGGTGGACTGCGATGTCATTCAGGCCGATGGCGGCACGCGTACGGCAGCCATTACCGGCGGCTGGGTGGCGTTACATGAATGCCTGAGCTGGATGGAAGCGCGCCAGATGGTGCGGGTCGAGAAGGTTTTGAAGGACCATGTCGCAGCCATTTCCTGCGGCATCTATGAAGGTGCACCGGTTCTCGATCTGGATTATGCGGAAGATTCCGTCGCCCAGACCGACAGCAATTTCGTCATGACCGGCACAGGCGGCATCGTTGAAATTCAGGGCACTGCCGAAGGCACGCCTTTCTCGGAAGAAGAGTTCCTGAACCTGATGAAGCTGGCGCGCAGCGGTGTCGATCGCCTCGTGTCGTTGCAGAAGATGGCGGTAGCTTAAGAGCCCGAATCAAAAAAGCGTATTTGCAGCCGCACAGGACGACTTTTGGAACAGGCTCTGATAGGACAGTGTCTGCTCCATCTGAATGACGAGACCTGATCCATGCGCGCTGCACGTATTCTTGAAACGGCACTCTATGTTCGCGACATCGCGGAAGCGGTAAAATTCTATCGCAACACGATGGGGCTGGAATCGGTGGGCCAGATCAGCGAACGCAACGCTTTCTTCCGCTGTGGCGAGGGCATTTTGCTGCTCTTCAAAGCGGAAGAAACCTTGAAGCCGCCTTTGCCCGGCCACCTGCCTGTTCCACCGCATGGCACGACGGGGCCGGGTCATGTATGTTTTGCCGCAAGCCGCGCTGAGATCGAGGGCTGGCGGGAACATCTGGAAAGGCATGGCGTTGCCATTGAGGCCGATTTTGATTGGCCTAATGGCGCACATTCGATTTATTTCCGCGATCCGTCCGGCAATTCGCTGGAGATTGCCGAACCCAAACTATGGAATTGAAAATGAGAACGCTGGAAAAGGGCAAGCTGATTGTCGCCTCGCACAATGCGGGCAAGCTGAAGGAATTCGACGGGCTGATCGGCCCGTTTGGTTTCGATGTCAGCTCTGTTGCGGCACTTGGCCTGCCGGAGCCGGATGAGACCGGCACCACGTTTGAGGAAAACGCCTATATCAAGGCCTTTGCCGCAGCCGAAGCCACCGGGTTGCCCGCCTTGTCCGACGATTCCGGCCTGATGGTCGATGCATTGGACGGCGAGCCCGGCGTCTACACCGCCAACTGGGCCGAGACTGAAGACGGCACGCGTGATTTCGACATGGCGATGCGCAAGGTCGAGGATCTTCTGCAGGAAAAGGGTGCCACGGGCCCAGACAAGCGCGGCGCGCGTTTCGTCTCAGTCATTTGCCTTGCATGGCCGGATGGCGAAGCGGAATATTTTCGCGGAGAGGTGGAAGGCGTGTTGATATGGCCTCCACGCGGCACGACCGGTTTCGGCTATGATCCGGTGTTCCTGCCGGACGGCCATGACAAGACCTTTGGCGAAATGACCGCCGAGGAAAAGCATGGCTGGAAGCCGGGCGACGCTTCGGCCTTGTCGCACCGCGCCCGGGCCTTCAAGCTTTTTGCCGAAAAGGCGCTCAACGTGGAGCAGGCTTCCGCAAAATGAACAAGCTCTTTCCCCATTTGCAGGCAATTGATGCTGCCAGCGCGTTTCCTATCGCGCGGGTAAACGGGGAAAATGCGTTCGGCGTTTATGTGCATTGGCCGTTCTGTCTGGCCAAATGCCCTTATTGCGACTTCAACAGCCATGTCCGTCACAAGCCGGTGGATCAGGCTCGTTTTTCCGAAGCGTTCCGGCGCGAGATGGAAACGCTGCGCGAACGCACCGGCCCGCGCACCGTCACCAGTATTTTTCTGGGCGGCGGCACGCCATCGTTGATGCAGCCCGAAACTGTGGGCGCGCTACTCGACAGTATTGCGTCGCATTGGACTGTCGCACCGGACATCGAAGTGACGCTGGAAGCCAACCCGACCAGTGTGGAGGCCGACCGTTTTCGCGGCTATCGCGCGGCAGGCGTCAATCGCGTGTCGCTCGGCATTCAGGCGCTAAACGACCCCGACTTGCGCCGTCTCGGGCGCATGCATTCGGTCGAGGAAGCGAAGGCTGCCATTCGTCTGGCGCGCGAGATTTTTCCGCGCCTGTCCTTCGATCTGATCTATGCGCGTCCGAACCAGAGCATCGAGGCATGGCGTCAAGAGCTGAAGGAGGCCATCGGACTGGCTGCCGATCACCTCTCGCTCTACCAGCTTACGATAGAGGAAGGTACGCAGTTCTATAATCTCTGGAAGGCCGGAAAGCTGACCACGCCGGAGCCGGATCACGCCGCAGCGCTCTATGAGGAAACGCAGAGGATTACGGCAGAGCACGGTCTTCCGGCCTATGAAGTTTCCAACCATGCGGTGCCGGGGCGTGAGTCCCAGCACAATCTCGTCTATTGGCGCTATGGGCAATATGTCGGGATCGGTCCCGGCGCGCATGGCCGTTTCGTGGAAAATGACGTTCGCACCGTAACGATTACGGAAAAGCATCCGGAAACCTGGCTCGACAAGGTTGAGCGACACGGCCACGGTATTATCGAGGAAGAATATCTTGATGGCGGGCAGGAGGGCGACGAGTTCCTGATGATGGGGCTTCGTCTGCGCGAAGGCATCGATCTGGATCGCTACAAGCGGCTGTCGGGTCACGATGTTGACCAGAAGCGTCTGGCGAAACTGATCGCTGAGGGCATGATCGAGCCGATGGGCGGCAGCATCATTCGCGCAACGCCGGATGGTGCGCTGGTGCTGGATGCGCTCGTGGCCGATCTGGCCGCATAAAGGACGTAGAATGACGGAAGAAACAGGCGCCCAGAATATTGGCGACGCACGGCGCGATTATGTGGTGGGCGGCACGGCCATGCGTGCCCGTCCGCTGGAGCCCGCGCTTTATATTGTGTCGACGCCGATCGGCAATCTTGGCGACATGACGCTGCGCGGCATCGAAACGCTGGCTTCCGTCGATATTCTGGCCTGTGAAGATACGCGCGTAACCCGCGTTCTTCTCGACCGCTACGGCATTTCCCGCCGTCCGATCAGCTATCACGAGCACAATGCCGCAGAAGCCGGTGAAAAGCTGATTGCGGCGCTCACAGCGGGCAAAAGCGTTGCGCTGGTGTCTGATGCCGGTACGCCGCTCGTTTCCGATCCCGGTTTCCGTCTGGTGGGCGAAGCGCGCGAGGCGGGTATTCGCGTCGTTCCTATTCCGGGAGCTTCCGCCGTTCTGGCCGCACTTGCTGCTTCGGGCTTGCCGACCGACGCCTTCATGTTCTGCGGCTTTCTGCCGTCCAAGCACGGGCAAAAGCAGACGAAGCTCGAAAGCCTCAAGGGCATCGATGCAACGCTGGTGTTCTATGAATCGCCAAACCGGACAGCGGCGACGCTGGCGGAAATGGCTGAAGTGTTCGGCCCGGATCGTATGGGCGCGCTCTGCCGCGAACTGACCAAGGCTTACGAGACCATTCGCACTGCACCGCTGGGCGAGCTTACAACGGAATTTGACGGCGAGGATCGCATTCGTGGCGAAGTCGTTCTGCTGGTCGGCCCGCCGACAGGCAACACCATTCCGCAAAGCGAGGAAGACATCGACAAGCTGCTCCTGTCACTTGCCGACGAGCTGCCGCCATCCAAAGCTGCAGGCGAGGCCGCGCGCATGACTGGCGGACAGAAATCGGTTCTCTATCAGCGCCTCATGCAACTGAAATCGGATCAGCGATGACAGACCTCCGCGAGAAAAAGCGAACTGCTTTCTTTCGCGGACACACCGCCGAACGCTTGGCTTCCGTGCTTCTTCTTCTGAAAGGCTTTCGGATTATCGCGCGGCGCTATCGAACGCGACTTGGCGAAATCGATCTGATCGCGCGCCGAGGCAATCTGGTGCTCATCGTCGAGGTCAAGGCGCGGAGCAGTCTGGAAGCAGCGCAATTGGCCGTCACACCGCAGGCCATGCGTCGTATCGAAGCCGCAGCCGATCTCTGGCTGCAACGCCAGCCTGACCAAGCCCGTCTGTCGTTGCGTTTCGACCTGATTGCCGTGCTGCCACGACGGTGGCCCAAACATGTTCCGGCATTCTTCACGGCCGGAAATTACCTATAAGCTTATGTAAATCCTATAAAAATTGTGGGGTATATTGGGATCATTCCGGGGAATGAAAATCCCGCAATCGGCTGTTTTGAGAAAAAGTGATGCTCGCCGTGATTTTCACGCGCAAGCCCGTTTCTTATAAATCTCCCGCTCTCCATGGATAATGGCGCCATCTTTTTACCAGATGCATTTCCGCACGCGAAACCGGTATCCACTTTCGCTGGAAATGCTCCCAAGGATCGCGCCGTGTCTCTACCGCAAAAGCGTTTACTGGCTGATTTTCCTGCCTTCTTCCGGGTGTCGGAAGAGGTGGTTGTCGTCGTTGGCGGCGGCGAGGAAGCTTTGAACAAGGCGCGCCTCGTGGCGCAGACATCTGCGCGCCTTCGCATCGTTGCCGAAGAAACGGAACATCATCTGGCCGATTTCATCGCGAACCATGGTGTGGAGCATGTTTCAGCACCCTTTGCGCCCGAACATGTTGACGGCGCAAAGCTCGTTTTCGTGGCGACCGGCGATGAAACTCAGGATCGCGCCGTTGCTGCCGTGGTCAAGGCCGAGAGGGTTCCGGTCAATGTCGTCGACCGTCCAGCACTTTGCGACTTCCTGACGCCTGCCATCGTCAACCGTGCGCCGCTGACGATTGCAATTGGTTCGGAAGGGACAGCTCCGGTTCTGGCGCAGATGGTTCGGGCACGTATCGATGCTGCCTTTTCGCCGCGCCTTGGTGAGCTTGCGCATTTCGCCGAGAGCTGGCGGCCGCTGGTCGAGCGCGCACTGCCCAAGGGGCTGGCGCGCCGCAGTTTCTGGCGCGGGTTCTTTTCGGGCCGTGTCGCCAGCGCCATTGAAAGTGGCGACCACGTGGAAGCTTACAAGGCTGCAAGCGACCTGATCGAGCAGAGCGACAATGCTGCCGGTTATGTATGGCTGGTCGGCGCTGGTCCGGGTGCTGAAGACCTGCTGACCTTGCGCGCGCATCGCGCTTTGATGGAAGCCGATGTCATCGTGCATGATGCGCTGGTGCCGGAAGGCATCATTGCCATGGGCCGTCGTGACGCCGAGCGGCTTGCCGTCGGCAAGCGCAAGGGTTGCCATTCCAAAAGCCAGGAAGAGATCAACCGTCTGCTGGTTACGCTGGGGCGGGAAGGCAAGCGCGTTGTGCGGCTGAAATCCGGCGATCCGCTGGTGTTCGGGCGCGCAGGCGAGGAAATGGCAGCGCTGCGTGCCGCTGGTATCGGTTTCGAAATCGTGCCCGGCATCACTTCTGCCTTTGCCGCCGCTGCCGATATGGAATTGCCGCTGACGCTGCGCGGCGTCGCCTCGTCGCTGGTGTTCACGACTGGCCATGACATGACGGGTGATGTGCTGCCGGGCTGGGCGAAGCTCGCCGTCTCCGGTGCAACGATTGCCGTTTATATGGGCTCGACGGTCGCGGCATCGGTTGCCGCGCGGCTGATTGGTGCGGGCCTGCACGAAGATACCGCCGTGGCGGTGGTGGAAAATGCGAGCCGACAGGACAAACGCCTGTTCCATGGCACGCTGAAGGATTTGCCGGATCTGGAAAGCCGTAGGGAGCTTTCCGGCCCGGTCATGGTGATCATTGGCGATGCGGTCGCTGGTGCCGCAATCGATAAAGCCGAAGCGCTGGCTCTCAAGCCGGTTTCCGTCGCAGCCTAAGAGCGCATCCCGAAAAGTGTGCAGCGGTTTTCGGACAAGATGCGCTCAAAAACAAAAGTTTGGAGTTTGGAAATGGTCGTAAAAGTTCTCACTGCAAACCGGCTGATCGACGGACAGGCTGTGTGGCTCGGTGCCGATGGTTCGTGGCAGGAGACCATCGATGGCGTGCTGATCGCCCGTCACGCCGAAGCGGTTGCGGCACTTGAAGATGCCGGCAAGGTTGCAGCGAAAGCCAATCTGGTCGTTGATGTGAATGTGATCGATGTCGAGGAGCGCGAGGAGGGGCTTTACCCGATCCGCTTGCGCGAGCGCATCCGCCTTTCCGGCCCGACCATCGTGACCTTTGGCGATTTGCCACTCGAAAAGCCTGAATTGAAGCGCGCCTCCTGAATTTGGATTAAACCATGTACCGTTATGATGAATTCGACCGCGATTTTGTTGCGGCCCGCGTCGCCCAGTTCAAGGATCAGGTTGAGCGCCGCCTGACTGGCGAGCTGACCGAAGACCAGTTCAAGCCGCTGCGTCTGATGAACGGCCTTTATCTGCAATTGCACGCCTATATGCTGCGCGTGGCAATCCCCTATGGCACGCTGTCGAGCCGCCAACTGCGCAGGCTTGGGTCGATTGCCCGCGTCTATGACCGTGGCTTCGGCCATTTCACCACGCGCCAGAATATCCAGTATAACTGGCCGGCCCTGAAGGACGTGCCGCGTATTCTGGAAGAGTTGGCGGAAGTCGAGATGCACGCTATCCAGACCTCCGGCAATTGCATTCGCAACGTGACTGCCGACCATTTCGCGGGCGCTGCCGCCGACGAAGTGGCCGATCCGCGTCCTTTCGCCGAAATTCTGCGTCAGTGGTCGTCGCTGCATCCAGAGTTTTCCTATCTGCCGCGCAAGTTCAAGATTGCCATTGTCGGCTCGGAGCATGACCGTGCTGCCATTCAGGTGCATGACATCGGCTTGCAGTTGAAGAAGAACGAGGCAGGTGATCTGGGACTGGCAGTCTATATTGGCGGCGGTCAGGGTCGCACGCCGATGGTGGCAAAGAAAATCCGCGACTTCCTGCCGATCGAGGACATGCTGACCTATGTGACGGCAATCGTGCGCGTCTATAATCTGCATGGCCGTCGCGACAACAAGTTCAAGGCGCGCATCAAGATTCTCGTCCATGAAACGGGCGTCGAAGAGCTTACCCGCGAGATTGATGCCGAATGGGAAGATATCCGCCACGGTGAGCTGAAGCTGCCGCAGCGCGATATCGACGCCATCGAAAGCTATTTTCGCATGCCGAACCTGCCGCAACGGCCGGAAGGCTGGGAAGTGCTGGCCGTTACCCAGAAGGCCGATGCGGAATTTGCAAGCTGGGTGGCGCGCAATGTCACACCGCACAAGAACCCGGATTATGCGGTCGTCACCATTTCACTCAAGCCCATCGGCGGCATTCCCGGTGATGCAAGTGCTGAACAGATGGAGCTGGTGGCGGATATTGCCGAAACCTATTCCTTCGATGAAATCCGCGTCAGCCACGAACAAAATCTGGTTTTGCCGCACGTGGCCAAAGCTGATCTCGCAGCCGTCTATGATTTGCTGCAATCGGATGGTCTGGTGACGCCGAATGCCGGTCTCATCACCGACATCATCGCCTGCCCCGGTCTTGATTACTGCGCCCTTGCCAATGCGCGTTCCATTCCGGTGGCGCAACGTATTTCCGAGCGCTTCGGCGACCAGCAGCGCCAGCTTGAAATCGGCGATCTCAAGATCAAGATTTCCGGCTGCATCAATGCCTGCGGCCATCACCATGTCGGCCACATCGGCATTCTGGGCGTCGAGAAAAAGGGTGAGGAACTTTATCAGATCACGCTTGGCGGTTCGGCGGACGAGCATTCGACCATCGGTGACATCACTGGTCGCGGCTTCTCGTCGGAAGAGGTGGTTGATGCCATCGAAACGGTAGTGGACACCTATCTGTCCTTGCGGGAAAGCCCGGATGAAACCTTCCTTGCCGCCTATCGCCGCGTTGGCATGGAGCCGTTCAAACGCGCGCTTTATGGAGAAATAAGCCGTGCAGCTTGATGCTGAAGAAAGTGCCAGCGCCGAAGCCCGCCTTCTGGAGGCAAGCCACGGTGCGTCTACCCCGCAGGAAGTGATCGCGCTCGTCACGCGCGAACTTTATGAGGGGCAGATCGCGGTCGTCTCCTCCTTCGGGGCGGAATCGGCGGTGCTTCTGCACATGATCTCGGAAATTGATCCGGCGACACCGGTTCTGTTTCTCGATACGGGAAAGCACTTTCGGGCAACGCTCGATTATCGTCATGATCTGGTGGACCGACTGGGATTGACCGATGTGCAGGATATCCTGCCGCTTGAGGATAGTCTCAAGGCGGACGATCCATTTGGCGCCCTGTCGATGACCGACAAGGACCGCTGCTGCTTCATCCGCAAGGTCGAGCCGATGGCGCGTGCCGTGGCCCCTTATCGGGCCTGGATGACGGGTCGCAAGCAGTTTCAGGCTTCGACGCGCGAAAGCCTGGCAACGTTTGAATCGGTCGGCCCGCGTATTCGTATCAATCCGCTGGCGCGTTTGCAGGCAGCCGATCTGAAGGCCTATGCCGAAAAACATGATCTGCCGCCGCATCCCCTGACCGGGCAGGGCTACCGTTCCATCGGCTGCATGCCCTGCACGCGGCCTGTGAGCGACGGCGAAGACCAGCGTGCCGGACGCTGGGCGGGATCGGAAAAGACAGAATGCGGCATCCATCTGTCGGGTCTGTCCGACAGCTTGAAGAATCTGGGAGCAGGTGACCGGAAATGAGCGATATCAACGAAACCAAACTCTGGTCTGCCGATGGCTTTCGCGAAGACGATTATGTCTTTGCCGACGATCTTGAAGCGGCGGGCGATGCCCCGGCGATCATCATTCCGCTGGCCGTCTGGCTTGGACTGGATGAGGAGCGCCGCCGCGCCTCCAATCGCCGGATCGGCGTTTCGGTTGCACCGGGCGAAGCCATCGAACCGCTGCTGGGTGATCTGGGCAGCCTGCCGCTGATCGCCTTGCAGTTCCCGGCCTTCAATGACGGTCGCTCCTATTCCAAGGCCGAGATTTTGCGCCGCGAGGGGTTTGCGGGTGAATTGCGCGCCATTGGCGATGTGCTGATCGATCAGGCCGCCCTGATGCTGCGCACGGGCTTCGATAGCCTGCAGGTGACGAACAAGGTTGCCCAGAGCCGCCTCGGCGAAAATCGTCTTGTCGATACGCCCGGCTATTATCAGCCCGGACGCGGTTCCGTGCCGGAAGGCGGGTTTGCCTGGCGTCGTGTCCAGGCAAGTTAGGCACATCGCTCAAATTTGCCATTTTTCTGCGCGCTTTGATGCGCTAGACACGCCTCAATAGTTTCAAGGAGTCGAGGCGTGATCCGGCACATCGTTTTTTTCAGCGTCAGGCAAGGTCAGGATATCGAGACGGTCAGGAAAGGGCTGGAGCAGCTTGCCACCATTCCCCATGCTGACCTTTTTGAAGTTCTGCCAAATTCCAAGGTCGATCCGATGTGCGACCGCATCGATCTCGTCGTCTATGCCGAGTTCAAGGATGAGGAGGCGCTTTTCGCTTTCAAGAAACATCCGACCTACGACGCGACGACACAACTGGTGCGTCCGATGCGCGAATTGCGCCTTTCCGCAGATGTTGTGACCGATAAGCGCTGATTACCAGTCGGTCAGCGGTTTTTCCTGCAGCGGTAGGCCGCCGAACAGATCGGGTTCGCTAGAGATTTTGGCGCGCTCGATATTGAGAAGCTTCAGTTTCGTCGCAGTCCCTCCTGCCGCCGAAAAGCCGCCTACCTTGCCATTGGAACCGAGAACCCGATGGCATGGTACAATGATCGGGAACGGGTTTTTGCCCAGCGCATAGCCGACAGCCTGCGACAGGCTCACATCCCCGATCCGCCTGGCAATCGCACCATATGTCGTCGTCTCGCCCGGTTTTAGTTCAAGAATGATTTCATAAACCTGCCGGTTGAGATCGGGTTGGGTATCGAGCGCCAGCGGTGTGCCTGAAAAATCGACATCAGCGCCTGTCAGAAGTGCACGCACACCCCGGACTGCTTGGGTAACGAAAGCTGGCATGTCGGTATCTTCTGCGCCGGGAAACCGCTCACCGAGCCGATAACGAGTTTCCTTCTCGTCAGTGTCTCCGATCTCGACACCCACAATCTTCTGGCCGCGCCAAGCAATGCCGCACGGTCCGATCTCTGTTTCGAAAATGGTGACGCCTGACGATTCCATGGAAGTAATATTAGCATGGTTTTGAACGGGACAAACGCCGGTTATCGGGTAACGATAGGAACGTTCACGTGAAAAGTCGTAACAATTGCGGAAAATGGCGCAGTGAAATGGTTGAAGAACGACACGAATAATGATTGTGTGATGGCGACCGGCCAATGCCCTTAAATGGCCAAACGGATTGACGAGAGTTTCCGGCACCTGTCACGGCGGGAGCGGAACCGAGGAATTTAAATGGACGATTACGAGCGATATGCCACAGGGTTGATGATCGTTTTTGGTGCGCTGATTATCGGCGGCCTTATGGCGGCGAACCTGTACCACGGTGACAAGCCGGGCTTTTTATTCGCGCTGGGTGCTGCGGTTGTCAGTTGGTTCGCGGCGTTTGCCGTCCTGTTTGACAGGCCGCGCGTTTATGGCGTGATGATCGCGGTTGCGATCGGACTGGTTGCGGCTTCAATCGGTGCCTACGTCACCTGATTTCTAAATTATTTCATTCAGGAAAAGCCCCGGACTATCCGGGGCTTTTTTGATTCAGAGATATGGCGAGTAGCACTGGCGCCGCGGCCCGTAATTGGGCTGGAACGTGTTGTCGTAGGCCCGATAAGAGCGATAGCGGTTGTAGCACCAGCGCACGTGCGGGTTGCCGCCACGGTAGATCGGAGCCGGACGGTAGCGATAGGCGGGCGGCGGTCCCCAATAACGGCGATCATACCTATAGTATGGACGGTAGCGCGGACGATCATGCCGCCAGTGACGGCGATGCTCCCGCCAATAGCGGCGGTCACCACGGTAGTCGTAATACTGAACATTCTGTACATTCAGTGCCGAGGTCTGTGCGGACGGCGTCGTCATCAGAGACGGCTGTGCCGCATTCGCGGTCCCGGCAACAGCGGATAATCCCATGCCGAGTGACAAACATGCGGCAAACAGGGAATAAGCAAACCTTTTCATAGGTCTCTCCTCACAGCGCATACCGAAAAGTGTGAAACGGTTTTCGGATAAGATGCGCGTAAAAATGAACAACACATATCGTCCCTGCGGTTATTCTAGGCCGGACATTGTGGCAGAGCGGTGGCCTTGCGCAGTCACGATTTCTTGGTCTCGGCAATAGATCGGTGATGCCCGAATAACAAACTGGGAAATATTTGCTCCGAATTGACATAAAGATATGTTTATGTCATTAAGCGACTTCCGTGATATGCGTATGAAGGGCAATTCGGGTTTGCGTGTCCGAGCAAATTCTGTTGCCTGATAACAGATTGAATACAGGCGGTGTTTTATGGCGTCTTCCCTCGAAGATCTTTTTGGTGCAACGGCAGCGCAGCCGGATGGCTCAGAAGTGCTTGCAGCTCTCACCAAGGCAGCGCGGGAGCGCATCCTGATCCTCGACGGTGCGATGGGAACCCAGATTCAGGGGCTTGGTTTTCATGAAGAACATTTCCGGGGTGAGCGCTTCGGCGCCTGCGACTGTCAGCTTCAGGGCAATAATGACCTTCTGACCCTGACGCAGCCCAAGGCTATCGAGGAAATCCACTACGCTTACGCCATCGCGGGCGCGGATATTCTCGAAACGAACACCTTTTCGTCCACGACAATTGCCCAGGCCGATTATGGCATGGAAGAGCAGGTCTACGAACTGAACCGCGACGGTGCGCGCCTTGCGCGTCGCGCCGCCTTGCGCGCCGAGCAGAAGGACGGTCGCCGCCGTTTCGTTGCGGGCGCTCTTGGGCCGACAAACCGCACCGCTTCCCTTTCGCCGGATGTCAATAATCCCGGCTTCCGCGCTGTCACCTTCGATGATCTGCGCATTGCCTATGCCGAGCAAATCCGGGGGCTGATCGATGGCGGTTCCGACATCATCCTGATCGAAACCATCTTCGACACGCTGAATGCCAAGGCGGCAGTCTTTGCATCGGAGGAAGTGTTCGAGGAAAAGGGCATCTTTCTGCCGGTGATGATTTCCGGCACGATCACCGATCTTTCCGGCCGCACCCTGTCGGGCCAGACGCCGACGGCTTTCTGGCACTCGCTGCGTCACGCCAAGCCGTTCACTATCGGCCTCAATTGCGCGCTCGGCGCAAACGCCATGCGCGCCCATCTCGACGAATTGTCGACGATCGCGGATACGTTCATCTGCGCCTATCCGAATGCCGGTTTGCCGAACGAGTTCGGCCAGTATGACGAAACGCCGGAAGCGATGGCCGCCCAGATCGAAGGCTTCGCGCGTGATGGCATGGTCAATGTGGTCGGCGGTTGCTGCGGCTCGACGCCGGAACATATCCGCGCCATTGCTGAGGCTGTTGCAAAACACCCGCCGCGCAAGCCTGCCAAGGTCGCGCCGCTGATGCGCCTTTCGGGTCTTGAGCCCTTCACGCTGACCGAGGATATTCCTTTCGTCAATGTCGGCGAGCGCACCAACGTCACCGGTTCCGCCCGGTTCCGCAAACTGATCAAGGCCGGTGACTTTGCCGCCGCTCTTGATGTGGCGCGCGATCAGGTGGTCAATGGCGCCCAGATCATCGACATCAACATGGATGAAGGCCTGATCGATTCCGAAAAGGCCATGGTCGAATTCCTCAATCTGATTGCTGCCGAGCCGGATATTGCCCGCGTGCCGATCATGATCGACAGCTCCAAATGGGAGGTGATCGAGGCTGGCCTGAAATGCGTTCAGGGCAAGGCAGTGGTCAACTCCATCTCGATGAAGGAAGGCGAGGAAGCTTTTATTCATCATGCGAAGCTCGTTCGCGCCTATGGCGCGGCAGTTGTCGTGATGGCTTTCGATGAAACCGGACAGGCCGATACCGAGGCGCGCAAGATCGAAATCTGTACACGGGCCTATAAGATTCTGACCGAACAGGTCGGCTTCGCACCGGAAGACATCATCTTCGATCCGAACATCTTTGCGGTGGCGACCGGTATCGAAGAACACAATAATTACGGTGTCGATTTCATTGAAGCGACACGCAAGATCATGGCGACCTTGCCGCATGTCCATGTCTCGGGTGGCGTGTCGAACCTTTCCTTCTCGTTCCGCGGTAATGAGCCGGTGCGCGAGGCGATGCATGCCGTGTTCCTGTATCACGCCATTCAGGCGGGGATGGATATGGGTATCGTCAATGCCGGTCAGCTCGCGGTTTACGATGCCATCGATCCAGAGTTGCGTGAAGCCTGCGAGGACGTAGTGCTGAACCGCCGTTCAGATGCGACGGAACGTCTGCTGGAACTCGCCGAGCGCTTCCGCGATTCAGGTTCCAAGGAAGCCAGGGTGCAGGATCTCACTTGGCGCGAATGGCCGGTGGCAAAGCGCCTTGAACATGCGCTGGTCAACGGCATTACTGAATATATTGAAGCCGATACGGAAGAGGCGCGGCAGTCTGCCGAACGCCCGCTGCATGTTATCGAAGGCCCGCTGATGGCCGGCATGAACGTGGTTGGTGATCTGTTCGGTGCGGGCAAGATGTTCCTGCCCCAGGTGGTCAAGTCCGCCCGGGTGATGAAGCAGGCTGTGGCCGTCCTCCTGCCCTATATGGAGGAGGAAAAGCGCCGCAATGCTGAAAATGGGGTCAGCGACAGCGAACGTCAGAGCGCCGGCAAGGTGCTGATGGCGACCGTGAAGGGCGATGTGCACGATATTGGCAAGAATATCGTCGGGGTCGTGCTTGCCTGCAACAATTACGAAATCATCGATCTCGGTGTCATGGTGCCGTCGCAGAAAATTCTGCAAGTCGCACGTGACGAAAAGGTGGATATCATCGGTCTTTCCGGTCTCATCACGCCTTCGCTCGACGAAATGGCGCATGTGGCAGCAGAAATGGAGCGCGAGGGTTTTGATATTCCGCTTCTGATCGGCGGCGCGACGACCAGCCGTGTCCATACGGCGGTGAAGATTCATCCGCGTTATGAGCGCGGACAGGCGGTCTATGTCATCGACGCCAGCCGTGCAGTTGGTGTGGTTTCGAGCCTGCTGTCGCCGGAAGGTAAGCAGGCCTATATTGACGGTCTGCGCGGAGAATATGCCAAGGTCGCGGCGGCTCATGCGCGCAATGAAGCAGAAAAACAGCGCCTGCCGATCGCTCGTGCCCGTGCCAATGCGCATAAGCTTGACTGGGATAGCTTTGTTCCGACAAAGCCGACATTCACCGGCACGAAGACTTTCGACGATTACGATCTGGCCGAAATCGCCCGTTATATCGACTGGACGCCGTTCTTCCAGACCTGGGAGTTGAAAGGCCGCTATCCGGCAATTCTTGAAGACGAGAAGCAGGGCGAAGCCGCCCGGCAGCTCTGGGACGACGCGCAGGCGATGCTGAAGAAAGTCATCGACGAAAATTGGTTCACGCCGAAAGCTGTCGTCGGCTTCTGGCCAGCCAATGCGGTGGGCGATGATATCCGGCTTTTCACCGACGAGAGCCGCGAGCGGGAGCTCGCCACTTTCTTCACGCTGCGCCAGCAATTGAGCAAGCGCGATGGTCGTCCGAATGTGGCGATGTCCGATTTCGTGGCTCCTGTCGAAAGCGGGAAGCAGGATTATGTCGGCGGCTTTGTCGTCACGGCAGGTATCGGTGAAGTGGCGATAGCCGAACGTTTCGAACGCGCCAATGACGATTACTCGGCCATTCTCGTGAAAGCGCTGGCTGATCGTTTTGCGGAAGCCTTTGCGGAATTGATGCATGAGCGCGTCCGTAAGGAGTTCTGGGCCTATTCGGCTGACGAAGCCTATACGCCCGAAGAACTGATCGGCGAGCCTTACAAGGGTATTCGTCCGGCTCCAGGCTACCCCTCCCAGCCGGACCATACCGAAAAGACCGCGCTGTTCCGCCTTTTGGACGCCACCGCGAACACTGGCGTGGAACTGACTGAAAGCTATGCGATGTGGCCCGGTTCTTCAGTATCGGGTCTCTATATCGGCCATCCGGAAAGCTATTATTTCGGTGTGGCCAAGGTCGAGCGCGATCAGGTCGAGGATTACGCAAGCCGCAAGGGAATGGCGGTTGAGGAGGTCGAGCGCTGGCTTGCGCCGATCCTCAATTACACCCCGGGGGCGAGTTCGGAAGAGGCTGCGGCGTGATAAATGCCGCAGTTAAATTAACCTAATCTCATATACTCGTAGTTTTGACAGATGCGCTGCGCGCGTTTGGCTGGTTTGTATTTATGCATCGGCTACAAACCAGCCGACGCGGCTGCATCGGCTTGGCGTTTCATATTTTAGCATCTGGCTCTATCGCAGCGTCGGAATTTTCGCCTTACGTAATAATTAAGAGAAGAATAAAGTTAAGTGTAATTTAGGACAATATAATATTGGCTAATGAATAATCCCATATTTATGATTAGTATTTGGAGAAGATTACAGGAGTGTGTTATCGATTTGTTGGCATTTTATTTAAATGCTTCGAATTTCAATAATCATCAATTGTTATATTTTTCTTTGGGAAGTCTGCAATGAAATGGGAACAAATTTATGAATCCATGCAATCTGCTGACGATGCCGGACAGCTCCTTGAATACATAAATGCCTATGCCAAGCAGTGCGGTTTTGCACATACGGCCTATGTCATGCGCGTTCCTTTGTTAAACGGTGTGGTCAAGTGGCTTAGCTTTGGTTCATTGCCGCAAGAATGGATCGATCACTATGCGGCCAGAAAATATGCGGATCTGGACCCATTGGTTCGCAAGGCATTGAACAGCATTGAGCCTTTGGTCTGGTCGCCAAAGCTGTTTGCAGATGCGCCGCAGATTTGGGCGGATGCACAGCGCTTCGGCCTCAAGGTCGGAATTTCCCAGCCATGCTGGGCGGCTCAAGGTGTATTCGGAATGTTGTCTTTCCTGAGAAGTGGTCCGGCATTGTCTTCTGGCGAGATTTCGATGTTGCGGCGTCAGATACAGATCGCAGCCAATCTTCTGCATCTGTCCATGTATGAACATCTCGATGTTCCGACGATGAATTGCGTTTCGGAAGTGAACCTGACGATGCGTGAACGGGAAATTCTGCGTTGGACGAGTGAGGGAAAGACTGCCGAGATCATCGGCACCATCCTCAACATTTCTACACGCACGGTGAATTTTCACATCAGCAACGTGCTTACAAAACTGGTTGCGGTCAACAAGGTTCAGGCGGTGGCCAAGGCCCGCACGTTTGGTCTTCTCTAAATCTTTTCCAAGTCCCTCGGCGGTTTGATCCGAAGGGCAATTTTCAGCGGCTTTCCGGTTTGCGCTTTTTCTGAAACGGGCTACTAATTCATTATCTTTCCCGGAGGATCAATGAATGACTGCTCAGCCAAACTCTCTAGAAGCCCGCGATATCCGTTATCATCTCCATTCCTATACCGATGCTGTCCGCCTCGAAGCGGAAGGCCCGCTTGTCATCGAGCGTGGCGATGGCATTTACGTCGAAGATGTATCGGGCAAGCGCTATATCGAAGCGATGTCAGGACTTTGGAGCGTCGGCGTGGGCTTTTCGGAACCACGTCTGGCGGAAGCTGCTGCACGGCAGATGAAGAAGCTGCCTTTCTATCATACATTTTCCTACCGTTCGCACGGCCCGGTCATCGATCTGGCCGAAAAGCTTGTCTCCATGGCGCCCGTGCCGATGAGCAAGGCTTACTTCACCAATTCAGGCTCCGAGGCCAACGATACGGTCATTAAGCTGATCTGGTATCGTTCCAATGCGCTCGGCGAACCGGAACGCAAGAAAATAATCTCGCGCAAGCGTGGCTATCATGGCGTGACGATTGCCTCTGCCAGCCTGACGGGTCTGCCCAACAACCATCGTTCCTTCGATCTGCCGATCGACCGCATTCTGCATACCGGTTGTCCGCATCACTATCGCGAAGGGCTGGCCGGTGAGACTGAAGAACAGTTTGCAACGCGACTGGCGGATGAACTGGAGCAACTGATCCTTGCCGAGGGTCCTCACACCATCGCCGCCTTTATCGGCGAGCCGGTGATGGGTGCCGGTGGCGTGGTCGTGCCGCCCAAAACCTATTGGGAAAAGGTGCAGGCAGTTCTCAAGCGCTACGATATTCTGCTGGTCGCCGATGAAGTCATTTGCGGTTTCGGACGGACGGGCAATCTGTTCGGCAGCCAGACTTTTGACATGAAGCCGGACATTCTGGTCATGTCGAAGCAGCTATCGTCATCCTATCTCCCGATATCGGCCTTCCTCATCAATGAGCGTGTCTACGCGCCGATTGCCGAGGAAAGCCACAAAATCGGCACGCTTGGTACGGGCTTCACCGCATCAGGCCATCCGGTGGCAGCAGCAGTCGCGCTGGAAAACCTTGCCATTATCGAAGAGCGTGATCTGGTCGCCAATGCGCGCGACCGCGGTACCTATATGCAGAAGCGCCTGCGTGAGTTGCAGGATCACCCGCTGGTCGGCGAAGTGCGTGGTGTTGGTCTCATTGCCGGTGTCGAGCTTGTCACCGACAAACAGGCCAAGACAGGTCTTGAACAGGCTGGTGCGCTGGGAGCTCAGGCAAATGCGGCTCTTCAGGAGCGGGGCGTCATTTCCCGCGCAATGGGCGACACGCTTGCCTTCTGTCCGCCACTCATCATCAACGATCAGCAGATCGATACGATGGTGTCCGCACTCGAAGCGACGCTCAACGATGTTCAGGCGAGCCTTGCCAAGTAATAATTTGCTGTGGAGCTGCCCGAATGACGGGCAGCTCCACAGCGAAAAGCCGTTAAATATCACAAAAATTGTATGATTTTCCGTGGCTTGGCCGAAAACCAGCTTTTTCCAGCGCGCGCAAGTTTGTTCCGGCCCTGCTTGCAAATACGGTAAGTTTTTCGCGCAAGCCGGTCGCAATACGCGATAGGGTTCTTTCACTTTCCCGCATCATTTCACGACAATGCGCGCATCGCGGCTTTTGCCGCACCTGCGCCGGATGAAGGCATTCGCCATCCCTCCCGCCAGTATCGAATCCCCATCCGGTTGCCGGGAGTAAGTAGTCGTGCATCATGCATCCCTGACCAAGAACCTGACACATCTTCAGCGCCTTGAGGCGGAAGCGATCCATATTTTTCGCGAGGTCGCAGCAACCTTCTCCAATCCGGTAATGCTTTACTCGGTCGGCAAGGATTCGTCGGTGATGCTGCATCTGGCGATGAAGGCATTTTATCCAGCGCCGCCGCCCTTTCCTTTTCTGCATGTTGATACGACATGGAAGTTTCGCGAGATGATCGCGTTTCGCGATGCCCAGGCACGTGAAAAGGGTTTTGAGCTGCTCGTTCATATCAACGAAGATGGCGTGCGCGAGGGTATTGGTCCTTTTAGCCATGGATCGAATGTCCACACCCATGTCATGAAGACAGTCGCCTTGCGGCAGGCGCTCGACAAATACAAGTTCGATGCCGCTTTTGGTGGTGCTCGTCGCGACGAGGAGAAATCGCGCGCCAAGGAGCGCATCTTTTCTTTCCGTAACGCGCAACATGGCTGGGACCCCAAGAACCAGCGTCCGGAAATGTGGAAAATCTATAATACGCGTGTTTCCGCCGGAGAGTCGATCCGCGTCTTTCCGCTGTCGAACTGGACCGAACTCGATATCTGGCAATATATCCTGCAGGAGAATATCCCCATCGTGCCGCTTTATTTTGCAGCGCATCGCCCGGTGGTCGAACGCGATGGCATGCTGATCATGGTCGATGACGAGCGTATGAAGTTGCGTCCGGACGAACAGGTAGAAAACCGACTGGTACGATTCCGCACGCTTGGCTGCTATCCGCTGACGGGTGCCATTGAATCAAGCGCGGCAGACCTCTCCGATATTGTCGAAGAAATGCTGATTGCCCGTACGTCCGAGCGGCAAGGCCGCGCGATCGATCGCGACGAAGCCGGATCGATGGAGAAAAAGAAGCGCGAGGGCTATTTCTGATGAATGCGATAATCAAGCCTGTTGCGACCAATGCCGCGGTTAGCGATTTTCTGGCCGATCAGGAGCGAAAGACACTTCTGCGCTTTCTCACCTGCGGGTCAGTAGATGATGGTAAGTCAACGCTCATCGGGCGTCTGCTCTACGACACGAAACTGATCTTCGAGGATCAGCTTGCTTCATTGAAGAACGACAGCCGCAAGTTCGGTACCACGGATGACGACTTCGATTTTGCGTTGCTGGTCGACGGGCTGGAAGCCGAACGGGAGCAGGGGATCACCATCGATGTCGCCTATCGCTTCTTTTCGACGCCACGCCGCAAATTCATCGTCGCAGACACGCCGGGTCATGCGCAATATACGCGCAATATGGCAACCGGTGCCTCGACTGCCGATCTCGCTATCGTGCTCATCGATGCCCGTCAGGGCGTGCTGACTCAAACGCGGCGCCATTCCTTCATTGCCGCCGCACTTGGCATCCGTCACATCGTACTGGCTGTGAACAAGATCGATCTGGTCGATTTTTCGCAAGAGGCCTTCGAGCGCATCGTCGCGGACTATATGAGCTTTGCCGAAGAACTTGGCTTTGTCAGCATCCAGCCGATTCCGCTTTCGGCGCGTTTCGGCGACAATGTCACCCTGCCATCGCCACGCATGGACTGGTATGAGGGACCGCATTTGCTCGAACATCTGGAAACCGTGCGCATCGACACGGAGGCAGCGGCCAAGCCCTTTCGTTTTTCGGTGCAATATGTGAACCGGCCCAATCTCGATTTTCGCGGTTTCTCCGGCACCGTGGCATCCGGTTCGATCAGCGTCGGTGATTCTGTCGTGGTTGCCAAATCAGGCAAGACATCCCGCGTAAAGCGTATTGCCACCTATGACGGTGATCTGCCGCGCGCGTCCGAAGGGCAGGCTGTCACACTGGTTCTGGAGGACGAGATCGAGGTTTCGCGCGGCAATATGCTGGTGGGAACGGAAGCTCGGCCCGAAGTGGCCGACCGGTTCTCGGCCAATATAGTCTGGTTTGGCGAGGAGGCGTTGCATCCCGGCCGGTCTTATATTCTGCGTACGGAGACCGATCAGACGCCGGTAACGATCAACGAGATCGTATACCGAACCGATGTCGATAGCTTCACCCGTCAGGAAGCATCCCGCCTCGATCTCAACGAGATCGGACTTTGCCGTCTCCAGACGGTGGATCAGATTGCGTTCGATCCTTACGCCGATAATCGTGTAACGGGCGCGTTCGTATTGATCGACCGGCTTACAAACGCGACTGTTGGTGCTGGAATGATCGATAGCGCTCTTCGTCAGGCGACGAATGTGCATCTGCAATCCTTCGACCTCGACAAGCAGACACGCGCAGCACAGAAATTCCAGAAACCGGCTGTACTGTGGTTCACGGGTCTGTCCGGCTCCGGCAAATCCACCATCGCAAACCGACTGGAACAGCGTCTCCATGCGCTCGGTAAGCACACTTATTTGCTGGATGGCGACAATGTCCGCCACGGTCTCAACAGCGATCTGGGTTTCTCCGAGGAGGATCGGGCAGAGAATATCCGCCGTGTTGGAGAGGTCGCCCGGTTGATGACTGATGCCGGACTGGTCGTGCTGGTCTCCTTCATCTCGCCATTTCGAGCCGAGCGGGATCGTATTCGCGCCCGGTTGCCGGAAGGTGAGTTTGTGGAGATTTTCGTGGATACACCGATAGAGGAATGCATCGCCCGCGATCCGAAAGGGCTTTATGCACAGGCTCTGCGCGGCGAAATCAAGGCTTTCACCGGCATTGATTCTCCTTATGAAGCACCCATTTCACCGGAACTTCGCCTGAATACGACAGATGGTGACGTTGACGAACTCGTGGCAGAAGTAGAAAAGTATCTTGCCGAACGTGGTATCATCGGCAGTTATGGCAGCGATTCCTGGTCAATCTGAGCAATGAAGATTTCAGCCTCCCCCAAAACCGATCCAAACGGCAAAGCAATGCTTGGCGTCCTGCAGGAAGCTGCGCTGGAGGCGGGGCGCGTTATCATGAGGCACTATGCCAATGGTTGCGCGGTTCAGAGCAAAAAAGATGCTTCGCCCGTCACGGAAGCAGACCGTGACGCGGAGGCCATCATTCTTGCGGCAATCGCTTCAGTTGCCCCAGATATTCCTGTTGTGGCAGAAGAAGAAGTGGCGGCGGGACGTTTGCCGTCGCAGTTGGGCCGGCGGTTTCTATTGGTCGATCCCCTGGATGGAACACGTGAATTTCTGCTGCGTAACGGCGATTTCACGGTGAATATAGGTCTGATCGAGGATGGCGTTCCGGTTCTCGGCATCGTTTATGCACCGGTTCGCAATCGCTTGTTTATTGGAAACAGCAATGACGCTGAAGAAATAACAACGACCAAAGATCATGCGATTGGATCACGGCGTGGGATAGCCGTGCGTGTTCACGGGCCAGAGCGCGTGGCCGTCTGCAGCCGGTCCCATAAGAACCCTGAGACGGAAAAATTCCTGAACGACAATGGGATCAGCAGTTGTGTTTCCATTGGCTCGTCGTTGAAGTTTTGTCTGATCGCGAGTGGAGAGGCCGACATCTATCCACGTTTCGGCCCGACGATGGAATGGGATACGGCAGCGGGCGATGCCGTTTTGCGCGCCGCTGGCGGCCTTACCACGACGTTCGAGGGTGCGCCGCTCTTCTACGGTCAACGCATTAGCGAAGGCGTCGCTGGTTTTGCCAACCCTAATTTTGTCGCTTTCGGCGGTGGAGCATTGCCTATTTTTGCCGCTGTGTGACGCCTATCGATAACAAACTGAAAAAGTATCCTGTTTTCATATGCAGAACGCCTGAAAGCCGTTTCCGACTTTTCAAGTCAGGCATTTAAAAAAACGGCAAGATGCACTTGCAGCTTGAAATTTGGGGCGTTATAAGCCGCCTCAATGGTTACGGCCACATGGTCACGGAGTGTAGCGCAGCCTGGTAGCGCACCTCGTTCGGGACGAGGGGGTCGGAGGTTCGAATCCTCTCACTCCGACCATTTTCTTGAGAGATGCAGGCGCTCTTTCATCTGATGTTTCACTTCCAGTTCAGTGGTAACAAAGAATATTGGCTTGCAATAAGTCGTTATATGCGAATTGCACGACGCAATTCCCGCAACAGAACTTCAGCGTGGGCTACCTTTGCAGTTGATACTGTGTTAATCGCTTCTTCGAAGAGCATTGGCGCATTGAGGTAGACTTTGCCTAATTAATACCGGTCTCAATCCAGTTTCACCTGTGCAACCTGTTAGCAAGAAGCTTTCGGGTATGTGAACTTGTTCATCGGGTGGCGGTAGAGACCGGTTTGGCATTGTCAAATGTGCCGGAACAGCTTGCCTGTCTCTGCTCTTCAACCACTTGAATTATCGCCATACCGCGCCCGGAACGGGCACCTCATTCGCCATCTTGGTGAACTTCCGAAATGGAAGACCGAGATACTATGAGCGATACTCTTCGGGTACGGTGGACCGTCACACCGAAAATTGCCCCTCAGCCTTGGATTGCGTGCAGTGGGTGCGGCAAGTTGAAGGCTTTCCAGTCAAGCGGCAAGGTTCGACTGAATGCCAATGGCCGCAAGCTAGATGCGTGGCTGATCTATAAGTGTCTGACATGCGACAAAACATGGAACTGGCCTATCTTCGAACGACAGAATGTTCGCGAGATCGACCCAAAGATATTGGAGGCACTTCAGTCCAACGATCCGCAATGGATCTGGACGGAAGCATTCGATATCCAAGCACTGAGACGTAAATCGCAGCGCGTTGATGAGTTTTCAGAGTGCGAAGTTGTGAAAGGCATCGCGTGTGGCACTGCAAGCTCCAAGGCAATCGAGATCGAATTGCAGGTGGCCTTGCCGGTGAGCATACGCCTCGATCGTCTCTTGGCAACCGAGCTTCAAATCTCTCGTGCCAGCCTTCAGGCGCTTTTCGACAGGGGAGTAATTCGGATTGAACCGGATGAAAGCAGCATCTTGCGGCGACGCATCAAGACTGGTGTCGTGATCTCGATAAATCCGGGAGAACTGGATCGTGAGATCGGGTGGCAGTTGCTTGTCACGGGAAGCGCTCTGGCTATTTTTTAACGCGCCTTATCCGAAAACCGTTTCACACTTTTCGGGATGCGCTCTCATAAAATAAAGAAGGCCCGGCTTCGGGCCTTCTATCGCTCTGCGGGCAGATGAATGAGGGTGGCACTCACAGCCTAGTCCTTCTTTCCGAAAACCGACATGCGCATGAACTCGCCGTCATATTCGGCGAGAGAAACCACGCGTTTGCGATCCAGTATTTCCACACGATTTGAACGAAACAGGATCAATCCCTCTTCCCGCAGGTCACGCAGCATCCGATTGAGATGAATCGGTGTCAGCCCCAGAGCATCGGCAAGCTGATATTGCGTCAGAGGGCAATGGAAGGAGTTTGGATCGCCCATCCCACACGATTGCACACGGTCGGAAAGCTCAAGAAACAGGTGTGCGGTTCGGACGAAAGCGGCGCGACATCCGATATTGGTAAGGTGTTCGATCAACATGGACCGTTGACGTGCAAGAAGCTCGATAAGGATCAGACTGAGGCGCGGTGCGCGTTCAATAGCGGCTTCAAGCGAGGCGAGCGGAATCTCGAAAACCGACATCGGTGTGATGGCCGCGATTGTGTTGTAGCTGTATCCATCGGCGGTTCGAAGACCGAGAAAATCGCTGCGCATGGGGAAGTCGATAATCTGCCGTTCGCCACTCGACAGATCGCGATAAACGCACCCCCAGCCGGAGCGCACGAGATGGATGCTTCTGACACGCGCACCCTGCTCGATGATCGTGGCATCGGCGGCAAAATCGTTTTCAATCACCGTGATCGAAGAAAGCGCGTCTGTTTCCCGCGCTTCAAGCTTGGCCAGAATTGGAGCCGTCTCCAATAAACCAATAAGCGCTTCAATCGATGGGTCTGTGGTCTGCCTGCCACTATGCATTTCTAACCCACTAGAACGTATTCCGAGATGCATGAAATAGCTTTTCGGAAAAGATGCGCGTTAAAACGAACAGTTAGAGCGCGATTTGATTCAATCAAATCGAAATGCGTTCCCAAGCATTTCCGGCAGGATCACATTGCGATCTTGCGTTTGGAAAAACGGATAAACCATCAAATGATTGTCCGTCAGAATTTTGAGTATTCTTGAATTTGGGAATACGCAACTGCCCCCATGCTACGTCGGTAAATTCTGTAAGCCCGAAAACCAACTAAACGAAAGATATAGAGGCTATATCCTCCCGCTCTGCAAGTCGTTCTTATGGACGGTCATAAATTTTCTGCATTGCTAACATAAGTTAATGACACGATTATTTCCCGATAGCAATATTTACCCCAGTCAAGGCCATAGGTCTATCCAGACAGGCACAGCAAATCACTCGTCTCTGACGAAAGTAATAGTTGGGTGCATAAACATAGAGCAACTTGAGTAGGCCGGGAGTATCACATGTTGGAAACAAGAGGGGATAGCCTTTGGGCCGTTTCGGAGAGCATCGGCGATAGGGGCAACGCCGCAAGCATTGAGGCAGCGCGTGGACGGCGTATGTTGCTCGTATGCAAAAGCAACCTTGAGCGGCAGTGCCTTTATAATGGGCTTGTGCTGAATGGCCTCAAGCTTCCTGTCGAAACACAAGCGGCGGTAGAGCTCGCGGATCCAACGGACGATATTGCTGTTGTTCTCATCAATATCGGCTCGAAACGATTGGCGGATCCATTTTTCTCGGAAAAATTGCAGGCTGTGATCGAACTCTGGCGTCCGGTTCCGGTGGTCTTTCTTGCTGAACGCGAGGAGTGGGCGCAGGTCGTGCGCGCCATGGAAATCGGCGCTCGCGGCTATATCCCCACTTCAGTCGATATAAAAGTCTGCGTCGAGGCCATTCATCTTGCAACTGCTGGCGGCATGTATGTGCCCGCTTCGATGGTTTTCCAGACCGCGCCGACCGATATCGATGATGATGTTCTGGGTGAACTGCTTACGGCGCGAGAAATCGAAGTTGTCCATGCCATCCGGATTGGCAAGTCGAACAAGATCATCGCATTCGAACTCGGTATGAGCGAAGGCACGGTCAAGGCGCACGTACACAACATCATGAAGAAGATCGGCGCCGCGAACCGCACGGAAGTAGCGTGCAAACTGCACAGAATGTACGGCGAGAAATTCGATCTCGATTGAACCGTCCGATTTTCATTGGTTCAGTGCCGTTCGCCTAAAAAATTTGGAGAAGCGAATTGGTTATCGCCTCTCCATAATAAATGAGAGCGGGGTGTTTCTTTATTGGGTTCTTATTCCGGCTTTGCCGGAGACGTCGCCCTGCCTTCCAGAGCCCATCACAAACTCGGCCTGTTACGCATCAACACCACACACCACTCCCCGCATTCTTTTACCTGAATTGAACAGCTCGATAGTCTTGCTTGTACGTTTACGTCGAGCTGGCATGAGTGCATCATACTCTATTTACACTCTTGTCCCTTGTTTATTTCAGTCTTTTCGACGCAAGAGATGATTGAATTAATACGTATTATTGGGTTTTTGGTGAATATAGATATTGGATTTTCCTATAACCATTAGGTTTATGAGAATTCTATGGGGCCATCGAAGGGGTTGCTCGGGTTTAAGCTTTGATCGACGAAATATCTGTTTCGTTCAGAATGTAAACGAAGGTTATATTTGAATTTATACTGATATTTCGTAAATCGTGAGCAAGGGGTGATGAATGTCAAAAACTGCTGGAAAGGGAGCGCAGTCAATGCCATTCGAACTGAAGCGGTTGCTTTCTATTGAAAAACCGCGAAATTACCCGAACGCAATCAGAAGAATTCCAGCTCTGGGATAAAAATGCAGCTCACTCCCCGTCACAACGCAATTCTTGAGCTCGCCCGCAAGCAAGGGCAGGTTCTGGTGGACGACCTCGCCGCGGCTTTCGAGGTGACGCCGCAGACGGTGCGCAAGGATTTGAACGATCTTTGCCGCGCCCGGATGCTGCGTCGTATCCATGGGGGGGCACTCTATCCGTCTGGCGTGGAGAATATGGAATATGAAGCGCGGCGCCGCATCGCCGCATATGAAAAGGAATCGATCGGACGTGCTGCCGCAGAGATCATTCCGGACGGTGCTTCCTTGTTCATCAATATTGGCACTACGACCGAAGCTGTCAGTCAGGCGCTGGTCGATCACAGCAATCTGATGGTCATCACGAATAACATCAATGTTGCCAATACGCTGCGTGTCCACCCTTCAATAGAGGTGGTGGTCGCAGGTGGTGTCGTGCGCCCGTCTGATGGGGGAATTGTCGGCGAAGCTGCCGTTGATTTCATCCGGCAGTTCAAGGTTGATTATGCGATCATCGGCGCTTCCGCCATGGACGAGGACGGAGCCCTGCTTGATTTTGATTTCCGCGAAGTGAAAGTGGCGCAGGCCATTATCGCCAATGCGCGGCATGTAATTCTCGTGACCGATTCCACAAAGCTGGAGCGGACCGCGCCGGTGCGTATCGGCCACATATCGCAGATCGATACCTTCATCACCGATCACTGCCCGTCGAAGCAGTTGCTGGAATTGTGCCGCGAAAGCGAGGTTGAACTGATCGAAACCCTTGGAGAAGGTCCGGCGGAAGAAAAACGAGTGTAGGTTCGTTTCATTTTCGGTTTGCTTTCGTATTAAATGAATTATATTCGCTTTGGTTTTCGGAGAGTGGTCTTCGGGGTTCGCCATGGCGCAAGAGAAACTATTCGACATTTTTGTAATCGGCGGCGGCATTAACGGCTGCGGTATCGCACGTGATGCGGTTGGTCGGGGATTTTCCGTTGGCCTTGCCGAAGTGAACGATCTGGCAAGCGGCACCTCGTCGCGAGCAACCAAGCTTATTCATGGGGGCTTGCGCTATCTGGAGCACTACGAATTTCGTCTGGTGCGAGAGGCGCTGATGGAGCGCGAGGTGTTGTGGGCCAACGCACCGCACATCATTCACCCGATGCGGTTTGTGCTGCCGTATCATAAGGGCGGAATGCGCCCAGCATGGTTGTTGAGGCTGGGGCTGTTTCTCTATGACCATTTGGGCGGGCGTAAAAAGCTTCCTGCAACGCGTACGCTCGATATGCGCTCAGACCCGGCAGCGCAGCCCCTGAAGCCGCTTTTTACAAAGGCATTCGAGTATTCCGATTGTTGGGTCGATGACGCACGTTTCGTCGCTTTGACCGCCCGGGATGCAGCAGATCGCGGCGCGATGATCAGAACCCGAACCAAAGTCGTGGCGGCGCGCCGTGACAGGGAATACTGGACCATTACGCTGGAAGATACTGGTACACATGAGCGCGAGGAAGTTAGGGCTCGCCTGCTGGTCAATGCTGCCGGTCCCTGGGCTGACAAGGTTCTGCAGGATGTCGAGGGAGATCGACAGCTTCACAATGTCCGCCTTGTTCAGGGCAGCCATATTGTGGTGCGTAAGAAGTTCTCCGATCCCCGATCCTATTTCTTCCAGAACAATGATGGGCGCATCATCTTTGCCATTCCCTATGAGGACGACTTTACACTGATCGGCACGACCGATCAGGATTATCAGGGTGACCCGGCCAAGGTTGCGATCACCGATGGCGAGACCGATTATCTCTGCGCGGCAGCCAGCGAATATTTCAAGGAGCCGATCAGGCGCGAGGATATCGTCTGGACATATTCGGGTGTGCGCCCGCTTTATGATGACGGCGCAAGCAAGGCGCAGGAAGCGACCCGCGATTATGTGCTGAAAGAAGATGCGCCCGATGGGCTTGCTCCTCTGATCAATGTCTTTGGCGGCAAGCTGACCACGGCGCGGCGGCTTGCCGAACATATGCTGGAGAAGATCGAGCATCGGTTAGGCAGAAAAGGGACGCCGTGGACCCATGCTGCACCGTTGCCCGGTGGTGATTTCGTGGATGTCGAGTTTGAGCGTGAGCTGCAAAAGGTAAATGTCGCTTATTCTTTCCTGACGCCTGCTCATGCGCGGCGCCTGTTCCGACAATATGGAACGCGTATTCATGTTCTGCTTGGGGACGCCGTTTCACTTGCCGATCTTGGACAGCATTTCGGTGCCGATCTTTATGAAGCCGAAGTTCGTTATCTGCTTGAGAATGAATGGGCAGTGAGCGCCGAGGATATTTTGTGGCGGCGTACGAAACTTGGTCTTCAGCTCAATGCGGCGGATGTTTCCTCGCTTGAGCAATATCTGAAGCCAGCACGCGTCGCCTAAACCGGCCTTCGATCTGTCGTCACACTTGCCAGTTGTGTTCTGAGCAGTCATTATTCTTCCAGACAGCGGGTTCCAGCCTTCCTGGGAGGAAAAGATGGGCACACCGCAAGACCGAATACATGCCGATCGGATTCAATCCGCGATAATGACGGCAGGTGGGGCTGCAAGATCCGCTCTGGTTGCCTCATGGCGGCGCTCGGCGGAACTGCATGGGCTTGATCCTGCCGAACTGGGGTCGGTGCGCACCCTTTCCGATGGTGAGTTCAGGACCGCTCATCAGCGTGTCGAACGCCTCGTGAGTATTGCGCAAGCCAGTATGGACCGCCTTTATCTGGCCGTTGGCGGGGTCGGTTGTTGTGTGCTTCTGGCCGATAGCGAGGGTGTGCCGGTCGAACGTCGCGGCGCGCCGGGCGATGACGATACCTTCTATCGCTGGGGACTCTGGACCGGTGCAGTCTGGAGCGAACAGAGCGAAGGTACGAATGGCATCGGTACCTGCATTGTCGAACAGCGCCCGCTGACAATTCATCGCGACCAGCATTTTCATACACGCAATATCGGACTTTCCTGTACGGTCGCCCCGATCCATGACCATCAGGGGCGTCTGATGGCAGCGCTTGATGTTTCCTCATGTCGCGCCGATCTGACCGAGGCGTTTGCGCAACTCATATCTGTCGCTGTGATTGATGCCGCACGGCGTATCGAGGCTGAAAATTTCCGTCAGGCTTTTCCCGAGGCTCGTATCATGCTGGCGCCAAGCCCCGACAGAACCGGTGGCGCACTGATCGCGGTCGACAAGGATGATCTGGTTATCGGCGCCACACGTGCGGCGCGTCTGGCCATGGGGCTTGACGATGCCGCTCTTGCCGTTCCGTTGCCCGCAGCCGATCTTCTCGGCTGGCATGCCGATCCACGTGAAGATATGGCGGAGTCGGAGCGGAGCGTAATTCTGCGCGCTCTTGCGCGTGCAGAAGGGAATATTTCAGCCGCTGCCGGGCTTTTGGGCATCAGTCGCGCCACACTCCACCGCAAGCTTAACCGGTTGAAGATCATTCGTCCGCATTAAGTGGGCGTAACTGTCTCAATATTGCGACATATAGCCTTGCGAGCTTGAATACGCGGGATGACTCTTTCGTGCTGCCGCGCGATCCTCAATCATGAAGCGCTGTAGGAGCAGCGTTGTTTTGGGAGGAATGTCATGAACAAGGTTGAATTCAGCCGGACCGTGAAGCCGGCTTTCGCAAAACGCTACGGAAATTTCATCGGGGGCAAATGGGTCGAGCCCAAGTCGGGCCGCTATTTCGAAAACACTTCGCCGGTCAATGGTCAGGTGCTTTGCGAAGTAGCCCGCTCGGATGCCGCCGATGTCGAAGCGGCTCTTGATGCAGCGCATGCCGCCAAGGATGCCTGGGGCAAGACGAGCGCGGCGGAACGCGCGCTCATCCTCAATCGCATTGCTGACCGGATTGAGGAAAATCTGCCTGCGCTCGCTGCCGCCGAAACCTGGGACAACGGCAAGCCAATCCGCGAAACCACCGCTGCCGATCTTCCTCTGGCCATCGATCATTTCCGTTATTTCGCAGGCGTCATCCGCGCCCAGGAAGGCGGCATTTCCGAAATCGATCACGACACAGTCGCTTATCACTTCCATGAACCGCTCGGCGTTGTTGGTCAGATCATCCCGTGGAACTTTCCACTCCTCATGGCGACATGGAAGCTTGCTCCGGCCCTTGCGGCGGGCAACTGCGTGGTTCTGAAACCGGCTGAACAGACACCGGCATCGATCCTCGTGCTTATGGAACTGATCGGTGATCTTCTCCCGCCCGGTGTGATCAATGTCGTCAACGGGTTTGGCCTTGAGGCGGGCAAACCACTGGCATCCAGCCCGCGCATCGCCAAGATCGCCTTCACCGGCGAAACGACGACGGGTAGACTGATCATGCAATATGCCAGTCAGAACCTCATTCCGGTTACGCTGGAACTCGGTGGCAAGTCACCGAATATCTTCTTCAAGGATGTTGCTGCCGAAGATGACGACTTTCTCGACAAGGCCATCGAAGGCTTTGTCATGTTCGCACTCAACCAGGGTGAAGTCTGTACTTGTCCAAGCCGCGCGCTTATCCATGAATCGATCTACGACAAATTCATGGAAAAGGCGCTGAAGCGTGTGGAAGCCATCGTGCAGGGCGATCCGCTCGACCCGGCAACGATGATTGGTGCGCAGGCTTCCAGCGAGCAGCTTGAAAAGATTCTCAGCTATCTCGACATCGGTCGTCAGGAAGGTGCCGAAGTGCTGACCGGCGGCGAACGCAATGTTCTGCCGGGCGATCTGGCGGGCGGCTATTACGTAAAGCCGACGGTGTTCAAGGGCCACAACAAGATGCGTATTTTCCAGGAGGAAATCTTCGGACCGGTTGTGTCCGTCGCGACCTTCAAGGACGATGCGGAAGCGCTGTCGATTGCCAATGACACGCTCTACGGTCTCGGTGCCGGTATCTGGACCCGCGACGGGACACGCGCCTATCGCTTCGGTCGCGCCATTCAGGCCGGTCGTGTGTGGACCAATTGCTACCACGCCTATCCGGCGCATGCAGCCTTCGGTGGTTACAAGCAATCGGGCATTGGTCGCGAAAACCACCTGAAGATGCTGGACCATTACCAGAATACCAAGAATATGCTGGTGAGCTACAGCCCAAAGAAACTCGGCTTTTTCTGAGCCCTTAGAGCATAATTCGACCGGAGTGAAACGAGGACGATCAAGATTATGCTTGAAATAGAAGAAGTTAGAGCGCCGATCTGATCCAATCAGATCGAAACGCGCTCTACAGCATCGGCCCAAAAATCGGAATCGATTTTTGGAAAGCACGATGCGTAGATTAAAAAAGTTAGAGCGACCTTTGTGCGTCCAAACGGACGCAGGGCGCTCTAACGCGCGAAAGCGATGCGGAGGAATAGCGTTTCCGCATTGCGTCTAATCAAAGAGCATTCCCGTCTTCCATGCCAGTATTGCGTTGGAAGAACGGCATTGGTTCACCCTCCCAAGGGGACCATGAAGGGGCCTGGGCGAAAATGCCCGGGCAACCCTTGAAGGTATTAGAGCACATCCCGAAAAGTGTGAAACGGCTTTCGGAAAAGATGTGCGTTAAAACAAATACTTAGAGCGATGATCCGATTCAATCGGATCGACGCTCTAGAACAGCCGTTGCGCGGTAGGTTTGGCGCGGTATCCCGGCGCTCCATATTCCTGCTCTCATTTCTTCCGTCCCGTTTCGGGAAACAGCTTGAAAGAAACTCAATTCGATAACGAAGGAGAGACTTTATGGCCAAGACAATGAAAGCGGCAGTGGTACGAGCGTTTGGCAAGCCGTTGACAATCGACGAAGTGCCGATACCCGAACCGGGGCCGGGACAGATTCAGGTTGCCATCCAGGCTTCAGGGGTCTGTCACACCGACCTTCACGCCGCCGAAGGCGACTGGCCGGTGAAGCCCAATCCGCCGTTTATTCCCGGTCATGAGGGCGTGGGTTTCGTGTCCGGCGTCGGCGCTGGCGTCAAGCATGTGAAGGAAGGCGACCGCGTTGGCGTTCCGTGGCTCTATACGGCCTGTGGTCATTGCCGTCATTGCCTCGGCGGGTGGGAAACACTGTGCGAGGAACAGCTCAATACCGGCTATTCGGTCAATGGCGGCTTTGGGCAATATGTGGTCGCCGATCCGAATTTCGTTGGCCATCTGCCGAAGAATATCGATTTCAACGAAATCGCGCCCGTGCTTTGTGCCGGTGTCACGGTCTATAAGGGCCTCAAGATGACGGACACCAAACCGGGCGACTGGGTGGTGATTTCCGGCGTCGGCGGTCTCGGCCATATGGCGGTGCAATATGCCAAGGCGATGGGGCTTAACGTTGCCGCCGTCGATATCGACGACAAGAAACTCGAACTGGCGCGCAAGCTGGGTGCGACAGTGACGGTCAATGCCAAGACGAACAAAGATCCAGCGGCCTATATCAGACGAGAAACCGATGGCGGCGCGCAAGGCGTACTGGTGACAGCGGTTTCGCCTGTCGCCTTCGAACAGGCACTGGGCATGGTATCGCGTGGCGGCACTGTATCGCTGAATGGTCTGCCGCCCGGCGACTTCCCGCTCTCAATCTTCAACATGGTGCTGAACGGCGTCACCGTGCGCGGCTCGATCGTCGGTACACGGCTCGATTTACAAGAATCATTGGACTTTGCCGGTGATGGCAAGGTGCGCGCTACTATCCGCACTGAAAAGCTGGAAGATATCAACTCCATCTTCGACGATATGCGTCAAGGGAACATCGAAGGGCGCGTCGTAATGGATATGACACAATAATATCCAGGCGCTAATCTTGGAGCGGGCATTGGAAAAGTGCCCGCTCATTTTCTTGGGAGGACGATATGGTGGAGGAAAACCCTGGGGAAGGTCGAGGTCAGGTCAGTGCGACACCGGCAGCGCTCGATCTCATCCGCGAGTTACAGGCCGAATATGGGCCGATCATGTTCCACCAGTCGGGTGGCTGTTGCGACGGGTCGTCGCCGATGTGCTATCCGCAAGGAGAATTCATCGTCGGGGACACGGACGTAAAACTTGGAGAAATCGGTGGCGCTCCAGTCTATATCAGCGGCCCGCAATATGAAGTCTGGAAGCATACTGAACTCATCATCGATGTCGTTGCGGGGCGTGGGGGCATGTTCTCTCTCGACAATGGACGCGAGGTTCGGTTTCTGACGCGCTCACGGGTCTGTTCTATTCCCTAATTTTCCTTTTCGTTTGGCGGCAAAGCGGTTAGTTAGATCGGAGAGGGAGGGAGACGATCCCAAATGGCCGCTGCAGGAAAAAGAGCAACCATTCATGATGTGGCACGCCTTGCCGGCGTGTCGATCAAGACAGTTTCGCGCGTCTATAATGACGAACCGAATGTGCGCGAAGCTATTCGCGAAAAGGTCAGGCAAGCCGGAAGCGAATTGCGTTACCGACCCAATGTTGCCGCCCGTAATCTTGTTGAACGGCGTTCACATCTGATCGGTCTCTTCTTCGAGAATCCAAGCGCCAGCTATGTCACCGAACTGCAGATGGGTGCGCTGGAACGGCTGCGTGACACGCGATATCGATTGCTGATCTTTCCTGTCGAAAATCGTGAAGATATTCGTGGTTCGCTGATTGAAACGGCACATGCGTCCGGCCTCGACGGCATCATCGTGACGCCGCCCATGTCGGACGATCCTGAAATTCTGGCCGAATTGACCGCCTCGGCAATGCCTTTTGCCCGTGTCGCAGGCGATGTGAATGTGCATCCGACCGACAGCGTCACAATCGATGACGAGGCGGCTTCCGTCGATCTCATGGAGTATCTTCTGAAGCTCGGTCATCGTCGCATTGCAATCGTCATTGGCGATCCAACCCACCGCTCAGCGGAGCTGCGTCTCGCGGGCTATCGGTGTGCGCTGGAAGATGCCAGGATCGAGCGTAATCCCGATTATGAGGTGCAGGGTGGCTTCAGTTTTGCGAGCGGCCTTGCTGCGGGAAAGAAACTGCTCTCGCTTGAGGAGCCACCGACCGCCGTGTTTGCGTCGAACGACGATATGGCGGCTGCCGTCATGCAGATCGCCTATGACCGTAATATCGCTATCCCTGATCAGCTAACGGTGGTCGGCTTCGATGACAGTGCAATTGCCAGCATGGTTTCGCCGCAGATCACTACCGTTCGCCAGCCGATTTTCGAGATGACCCGCGACGCTGCGGATATGCTTCTGAACCAGATCGAAACCGGTCATTTGTCGGCCTCCCGGCGGATTGAGTATAAACTCATCATTCGCCAGTCATCCGGAAAAGCACCGGCATAGGCCTGTTTAACTCTGTGTCGGGTGCGAGGGGAAGAACCGCTCGCGGGCAAAATTGCGACCGAAGATCATATCGTATTGCAGCATCTGATAATCGCGCAGGAGCGGAGGGAATGGCGGCTTCTGTTGCCAGCCTTCCTCGGCATTCTCTGACCGGTCAAAAACCGCGTGATTGTCAACAACCCTGTATTGTTCGTGCAACTGACGCAGGAAGCCTGTGTAATAGGGATGCTGCATCCCGGCCATGTCCAGTATGTGCAATGGGAGGAAGGCAGGGCTGATCGTGCCGGTTCCCTGCTCGGCGCCACGCTTGTTTGACCAGAGAACAAGCGGCGTTTCGTGCTGCAGCATCATATCGGCGGCAGGTGCCGTACGGCTTGCGACGCGGTTTGTCATAAATCCGGTCTCGACATAGACGGGACCGAGTGGTGGCAGATGGTCGCCGAAGAAGACGAGAATGGTTTCCCGGTCGCGCTTCGATGCCCATTCCATCAACCGTGCCAGGCTTTCATCGGCATCCATCGCACCTTGCGAATAGGAACGGATCGACTGGCGCGTATGTTCGCTGGCGTCAGTCTGCACCTCAAGTTTGGAATCCGGGTAACGATTGGCTTCGTAGGGGCCATGTCCTTGCAGGGAGACGGCAAAGAAGAAGAATGGCGCATCCATGGAATCTGCTTCGCGGATGATTTCATCGGTCAAGGCAGCGTCGGAGGCCAGGGCGCCGCGCTTTTCCAGCGGAGGCATGTTTTCTTCTGACATGAACCTGTCGAAGCCCATGCTTTCATAGACGGGACCACGATTCCAGAACCATTGGCGATAGGGGTGGATCGCCCGCGTCGTATAACCCTGATCCTTGAAAAAGCTTGCAAGCGAGGGAAGGGGACGGCGGATATATTGCTGATACGGGATGCTGCCGGAGGGCAGGAAGGCCTTGGAAAAGCCGGTCAGAGCCTCGAACTCGACATTGGCGGTCATGCCGCCAAATTCCGGCGAGAAGACATGGCCGGATTGTTCCGCACGAACTGTCGGGATCGGATCTGCGCTGAAAGCCACGCCCGGAAGGCGTGTCGGGTCCCAGAAGGATTCGCTCATCACCATAATGACGTCAGGCTTGCTGGTATCGAATGCAGCAGGGATCAACTGCGCCGGCGGTTCGATGGCGGCAATTGCTTCCGAAGAATAGCCTTCCGGAGCGAAGACGGTAGCCATGGGCACATTCAGGATGAAAGCCATGGTAAAGCCGTTATGGGCGTAGTTTTCCTTCTGATCCCACATGATCGGCAGAATACGCAGACGGTCGCGCGCCAGCGAAAAACTGGCATAGTCAGAAATCACCGCGAACCAGGCGAGTAATGGCAGCGCAAAGGCAAGACGCAGCATCCGCCCCTTCCACGGGATTGGATCGAAGCGCCGCCACCAGAACAATGTCACGGTTATCATCACTGCTGCCGAAGCAATGAGAAGCAGGCCTATGCCGACCGCGCTCCACGGGCGGTCACGCACCAGAAGCGGCAGAAGATCGACGATCTGGCGGGCATAGAGAAAATCGCTCGGATAAAGCGGGTCACCGAGATAAAGGCTCTTTTCGCGTGCTGTCGTTGCCGCAATCAGTGCCAGCGGGCCGACAACAAAGAAGCCATAGTGAATGCGTCCGAAAATGGCGTCGCTCGCCGTCAGCACGACGACAAAGAGCGCAACCGTCGTCCATGCAGGCTTATGCGGCGTGCGGAAGAACTGCATCGTGTCGGTGAATGAGCCGCGCACGATCCATTCGACAGCGAAAACCAGCAGCGTCGAAAGCACGATGGAAGCAAGCGTAATTGCTGCGAGGCGCAGCGGCCAGGCAATACGGGCAGGCCCGAAAATCGCGGCATCGCTCCAGCGACGCGCTGCGGTATTTTCCATCACACCCGGCATGTTTTACTCACCAACTCCCGAACTTCCACAAAAAGCCTGTCACATTTCTGTCATGGAAATGTCAAGGCACGCTTGGGCCGCGAGTGATACGCACCGTGATCTGAATGGATGATGAATGGAGCATTTAAAATGAGAACAGGGCCGGAATTGATCCGGCCCTGTTCATGGCTTTATAGGAGATTGGATTACGAAAAGACGTCTTCCAGTCCCTTGGTCAGTTCCAGCGCCTGCCGCTCGAACAGGCGGCGATAGATGCCACCCGGCTTGCGGATAAGCGCGTCGTGATCGCCTTCTTCAAGGATATTGCCCTTGTCGAAAACCAAGAGCCGGTCAAGCGCACGGACCGTCGAAAGCCGGTGTGCAATGACAAGCGTTGTACGACCCACCATCAGCCGTTCCATTGCCTGCTGGATCAGCACTTCCGATTCTGAATCGAGGCTCGATGTGGCCTCATCCAGAATAAGGATCGGTGCATCTGCCAGAAATGCACGGGCAATAGCCACACGCTGACGTTCACCGCCCGAAAGCTTCACACCGCGTTCACCGACAAGCGTTGCATAGCCCTTTGGCAAACGCATGATGAAGTCATGCGCGCTTGCGAGGCGTGCAGCCTCTTCGATCTCCGCCTGTGTCGCACCGGGGCGGGCATAGGCGATGTTCTCGGCCAGCGTCCGGTGAAACAGGATTGGCTCCTGCTGCACGATGGCGATCTGCGATCTGAGCGATGCCTGTGTGACTTCGGCAATGTTCTGTCCGTCAATCTTGATTGCGCCGCCACTGACATCGTAAAGCCGCTGGATCAGCTTGACGAATGTCGTCTTGCCCGAGCCAGAATGGCCAACCAGACCAACCCGCTCGCCAGCTTCGATCTTGACCGAAAAGTCGCGATAGAGAGCCGCTTCGTGGTTGCCATAGTGGAAAGTGACGTGATCGAACGTGATCTCGCCGTTTCCGATCTTGATCGCCGGTGCGCCTGGCTCGTCGGCAATGCCGTAAGGCTGTGCCTCGATGTCGACCAACTCTTCCATGTCGTTGACCGAACGCTGCAGGTTGCGGATATGCATACCCACGTCGCGCAAATAGCCCTGCAACATGAAGAAAGCTGTCAGAACGAAGGTGATATCACCCGCCGTTGCCTTGCCCTGGCTCCACAGATAGAGCGCAAAGGCGATAACCACGCCGCGCATCACCAGCAGGTTCGCACCCTGAATGAAGCCATTCAGCGTACCGATCAGCCATGTGCGGCGTGTGCGGCCGCGCCACTTGGAAACGACCTTTGCAAGACGCACATCTTCACGGCTTTCCGCGCCAAATGCCTTGACAACCGCATTGCACGAAATGGCATCGGCCAAAGCACCACCCATACGCGTGTCCCAGCTATTGGCAAGCGTTGCCGCAGGCGCAACAAAGCCAAGCGAGATCACGATCGTGCAGACGATGAACAGCACCGAGCCGATTGCAACCAGCAGCCCCATCATCGGCCAGTACCACGATAGCAGCACCACGGAGCCAACCAGCATCAGGATCGATGGCAGCAGTGCCACGATCAGCGTATCGTTGAGCAGGTCGAGCGCCCACATGGCACGCGATACCTTACGCACCGTCGATCCGGCAAAGGCATTGGCGTGCCAGTCTGTCGAAAACCGCTGCAGCTTACGGAACGAGCTTGCTGCCATGTCGCTCATGATCTTCAAGGTGAAGTCCGTGATGACATAGAAGGTCAACTGACGCGTAATCAGCGCCAGCGCGCCCAGCGCAAGCAGGACGATCAGGGCGTGGATGGCAGCATCCCAAGCGCCATCGTTACCCAACGAAAGCGCGTCCACCAACCGACCGGAATAGAGCGGCGTCAAAACATCTGCGGCTGTTGCAAGCAGCATGCCGATTATCATCAGCGTCAGCCGCAAGGGCTGACTTCGCCAATGGCCGAAAGTGTAGCCGAGGACATTGCGGAAGGCAGGTCCCCGGAAATCGATGCGAAACCGAGTCATATCTATAATACCAGGCCGTGTTTAAACGGACTCTGGTTCCTGTAAAAATATTTCCAGCAAAAGTGCGAAGCGGTTTTGCGTCGGACAATGCGTGAAAACAAAGACAAAACAAACAGCCGGTGACGGCTGCGGCAAATTTGGAAGTTGTTAGGAATTTGCCCTTTTAGGGAGGGCGTTCAGGCCTCAGCCTGCAATGCGGGCCAAAGACTTAAAGCTTGGACGCGCCCGCATTAACACTGGGCACCATGGGGAATGGGTAATAGACACGCATCTCATACCTCTTGCCAGTGTTGCAGATGAATGCACAATAAATGAGCAAAAATTTTTGCCAAGGCGCAAAATGACGAATTTTCTATCCAGCCATTTGACTGTGACAAATTTGCAAGCCTTGTTTTAAGGGGCGCTGATCCAGCTTTCAGCCCTTTGCCGAACGGATATTTTCACTTTTTCCGTTACAGGACAGCTCCGGCCTTGCAATTCTGCCGCTCATGGGTGAAGGGTCGTCCTGAGATATATCAGAGCCGTGCGGCGCACAGGGAGAGTTCATGACAGTTCATCAAAATCTGATTGCGGGCGAATGGGTCGGCGGCGACGGGATCGCCAACATCAATCCTTCGGACACCAATGATGTCGTTGGAACCTACGCCCGGGCAACTGCCGAAGACACCAAGGCAGCCATTGCCGCCGCGAAAGCCGCTTTCCCGGCCTGGTCGCGTTCCGGCATTCTGGAACGCCATGCCATCCTGCGCAAAACTGCCGACGAAATCCTGGCACGCAAGGACGAGCTTGGCCGTCTCCTGTCGCGCGAGGAAGGCAAGACGCTGGCGGAAGGCATCGGCGAAACCATCCGCGCCAGTCAGATTTTCGATTTCTTCGCAGGCGAAGCCCTGCGTTTGGCTGGCGAGGTTCTGCCTTCTGCACGTCCGGGTATCGGTGTGGAAATCACCCGTGAGCCGGTTGGCGTCGTCGGCATCATCACGCCATGGAATTTCCCGATTGCCATCCCGGCCTGGAAGATTGCTCCGGCACTTTGCTACGGCAACACGATCGTGTTCAAACCGGCCGACCTCGTGCCGGGCTGCTCCTGGGCGATTGTCGATATCCTGCATCGTGCCGGTCTTCCGAAGGGCGTTCTCAACCTCGTCATGGGCAAGGGCTCGGTCGTCGGCCAGACCATTCTGGACAGTGCGGACGTTCAGGCCGTCACCTTCACCGGCTCGACCGGTACGGGCAAGCGCGTTGCGGCGGCATCCATCGAGCACAACCGCCGCTTCCAGCTCGAAATGGGCGGCAAGAACCCGGTTGTCGTCCTTGATGACGCCGATCTCGATGTCGCGGTCGAGTCCGTGGTCAATTCGTCCTTCTTCTCGACCGGCCAGCGCTGCACGGCGTCGTCGCGTATCATCGTGACGGAAGGCATCCATGACAAGTTTGTCGCTGCTGCGATTGAAAAGCTGAAAAGCGTTGTGGTCGACAATGCCCTGAAGCAGGGTACGCATATCGGCCCGGTCGTGGATGAAAGCCAGCTCCAGCAGGATATGGATTATATCGAGATCGGCCGCAAGGAAGGCGCAAAGCTTGCTTTTGGCGGCGAGCGTCTCAACCGCGAAACGCCGGGCTTCTATCTCCAGCCAGCACTCTTCACCGAAGCCACCAACCAGATGCGCATCAGCCGCGAGGAAATCTTTGGCCCGGTCGCTTCGGTCATCCGCGTCAAGAATTATGAAGAAGCGCTTGCTACCGCCAACGATACGAGCTTCGGCCTGTCGTCGGGCATCTGCACGACGAGCCTGAAATATGCCACGCATTTCAAGCGCAATTCGGAAGCGGGCATGGTGATGGTCAATCTGCCGACCGCGGGTGTCGATTTCCATGTACCGTTCGGCGGGCGCAAGGGTTCGAGCTACGGTCCGCGCGAGCAGGGCCGCTATGCCGCCGAGTTCTACACCACCGTCAAGACAGCCTATACGCTGGCCTGATTGTTGTGTGAGTGAATGCAAAAAAACCGGCGGGGAAACCGCCGGTTTTTTTATGCGGCTTTTTTCGGCCAGGCGGCAAGCTTGCGGGCGAAATGCGACACCGTGCCATGCAGCAGCATAGTGAAGGCGGCCAGCACGAACAGGCACGCGAACATCAGATCCACCTTGGCGCGTCCATTGGCCAGCAGCATCAGATAGCCGAGGCCCTTCGATGCGCCGACCCATTCGCCTACCACCGCGCCGATGGGCGCATAGACGGCGGCGAGGCTCAGGCCCGATGCCAGCGAAGGAAAGGCGGATGGGATGCGGATGCGAAACAGGATTGCCATGCGTCCGGCTCCGAGAATTTCCGCCGCGTCGATCAGGCTCGTTTCGGTGCGCCGCATGCCGTCGAAGAAGGTCGAGACAACCGGAAAGAAGATCATCAGTACCGTGACCGCGATTTTTGAAGCGGGACCGTAGCCGAGCCACAAAGTCAAAATGGGGGCGAGCGCGAAGATCGGGATCGCCTGGCTGAAAACCATCGCTGGCATGACGAGCCGCTGCGCCAGCGGCGACATCATCAGTCCGATGGCGGTGGCGATGCCGACCGCGCTGCCAAGGAGGAGGCCGCCCAACACCTCACCGATGGTGGCGGCGGCGTTCTCGGCAATCAGCCCGGCGTTGCCGATCAGTGACTGCACCACATCCAGCGGGCCGGGCAGGATGAAGCGCGGCATCTGGCCGATGCTCACCACCGCCTGCCAGATGGCAAGCGCTATGGCTGCCGACAGCAAGCCGTCGGCAGCGCGCTTTTTCCGACTTCGGTTCGGGAGTGCTTCGTTCACTATCCGGCCTTCAAACCCATAGACCAGAAATCGGCTTCGAGCCTGCTCGCCGTTGCGAAAATCTGGCAGAGCCTCGGCCAGCGCGGGCTTTTCTCGAAGTCGTCGCCGATGCGGTCCTTTGCGGCCTGATCGAACAGCTTGCCGACCGTGTGGCACATGTCCTGATATTCAGGCCCCGCATAGGTGTCGATCCACTCCTGATAAGGCGTACCGGGCAGGGCGGTCACGGTAAGGTTCAGGCCGATCTCGCCATAACCATGCGCGCAGGGCACGAGCGCTGTCAGCAGGTCGAGAAAGTCGCCCGCCTGTCCGCAATCGAGCACATAGCGCGTGTAAGCGAGATTTTCCGGCTCTTCCTTCGTTGCATAAAGCTCGTCTTCGCTGATCCCTTCACGGGCGCAGATGCCGACATGAAGCGGCAGTTCCGTCACGGCCAAACCATGCATGATCTGGGCGCAAAGCCTAGTTTCCTGTAATGTATTGGCCTTGACGACGCCAAGCGCAAAGGCGCGGGCATAGTGGTGCAGATAGACATAATCCTGACGCAGATAATGCAGGAAGGCGGTTTTCGGCAGCGTGCCATCGCCCAGTCCGCGCACGAACTCATGATCGATATAGGGCTTCCAGTCTTCAAGCGTCGCGGCACGCAAGCGCGTGAACAGTTCGGATGAATAATGGGGCTGCGGCTGGCTCATGACTTGCTCCCTTCCGCGTTGACATCGATGGCGAATTTCTCGACAGGCAGGATGGAGGGCACCAGATTGTGCTCCTTGAGATAGGCTTCGTAACGCCGCCAGCGGCCATAATCGAGGCTCGCAGGTGCGCGCGAGAAGCGGGCAACCGTGTCCTTCCAGGCGCGCTGGTTCAGTTCGTCCTTGAGTTCCGTGCTGTAGGATGAAAACAGCTCGTAACCCTTGTCCGGGTGATTGACGATATATTGCGCGGCCTTCTCTGTGGCCGACAGGAAGCGCGAAATCTTGTCCTTGTCCGCCGCGTCCAGTTTGTCGGAAGCTGCGACATAGACCAGCTCGTCATAGACCGGCACGCCTTCTTCCTCGACGAAGAAGCATTTGCCGGGCACGCCTTCGACGGCCATCTGGTTCAGTTCGACATTGCGATAGGCACCCATCACCGCATCGACCTGCTTCGACATCAGCGATGGCGCCAGCGAGAAATTGACGTTGATGAGTTCGACATCGGAGAGTTTGACGCCGTGCTGGCCGAGAATGGTGCCGAGCAATGTTTCCTCGGTCCCGGCGACCGAATAACCGATCTTCTTGCCCTTGAGATCGGCGATGGAATTCACCGATCCGTCGTCGCGGGTCATCAGGCAGTTGAGCGGCGAGTCGATCAGCGTGCCGACGCGGATAAGCGGCAGGCCTTCATGCACCTGAAGATGCACCTGCTGCTGATAGGAAATGGCGAGGTCGGCCTGTCCTGCCGCCACCATCTTGGTGGGCGTTGATGCATCGGCGGGCGCGACGATATCCACGTCAAGCCCGGCATCCTTGAAATAGCCGAGCTTGTCGGCGACGATGATCGGGCCGTGATCGGGGTTCACATACCAGTCGAGAATGAGCTTGAGCTTGTCGTCGGCGTGAGCCGTGGTGGCAGTAAGGGCGAGGCCAAACAGGGCGGCGAAGGCAATCTTTTTCATGGGGTCTGCTCCAGAGCTTTTCCGGCGAACGCGCGCGTGGTTTCGATCCACTGGCGCAAGCGGGCTTCGGGGTCGGCATTGAGGGTGATGTCGGTGACGACGGAAACGATATCGGCACCCGCTTCGAAAACGCCCGGTGCGCGTTCAACGCTCATGCCGCCGATGCCAACCAGCGGAATGTCGCCTATCCGTGCCTTCCATTCTCCAAGACGCGGCAGACCCTGCTCGTGCCATTTCATCTTCTTGAGGATCGTCGGATAGACGGGGCCAAGCGCGATATAGTCGGGCTTTGCCGACAGTGCGCGGTCGAGTTCGGCTTCGTCATGACTTGAAACGCCGAGCTTCAAACCACCGGCGCGAATGGCATCCAGATCGGCGTCATCGAGGTCTTCCTGCCCCAGATGGATGAAGTCACAACCTTCTTCCAGCGCCAGCTTCCAGTAGTCGTTGACGATGAGCTGGCAGTCATGTGCAAGGCAGATTTCCCGTGCGGCGCGGATTTCGCTGCGCAGTTCCGGCTCGGTCTTATCCTTGACGCGTAGCTGCACCAGCTTGACACCGAGCGGCACCATGCGCTCCAGCCACTTGGCGCTGTCGAAGATCGGGTAGAACGGATCAAGGGCCATCACAAAAATGCCTTTCCGAGAAGAGGGGTGGACGGCGCTGCCATATCGCGCGCTTCAATGGCGTCCGCTTCGAAAGCAAGCCGCCCGGCCTCGACCGCAAGCGCGAAACCGCGTGCCATGGCGATGGGATCGCCTGCCTTGGCAACGGCGGTGTTGATGAGCACGGCGTCATAGCCCAGTTCCATCGCCGCCGCGGCATGGGAAGGCACGCCGATGCCTGCATCGACGACAAGCGGAATATCGGGGAAATGCGCCCGCATGGTTTTCAGCGCATAAGGATTGTTGAGGCCACGGCCCGAGCCGATAGGCGCGCCCCAGGGCATCAGCACCTTGCAACCGGCTTCGATGAGCTTTTCCGCGACGACCAGATCGTCATTCATATAGGGAAAGACCTCAAAGCCGTCGTCGCAAAGCGTGCGTGCTGCTTCCACAAGGCCGAACGGGTCGGGCTGCAACGTGTCGTGATCGCCGATCACCTCCAGCTTGATCCAGTTGGTGCCGAAGATTTCGCGTGCCATCCGGGCGGTGGTCACCGCTTCGCGCGGCGTGTGGCAGCCTGCCGTGTTGGGCAGAACGGCGACGCCCAACTCGCGGATCAGCGCCCAGAAGTCTTGTCCGGCGCGGGCATCGCCGCTTTCGCGACGCAGCGACACGGTGACAATATCACTTTGCGAAGCGCGCACCGCATCCGCCAATATGGCAGGCGATGGATATTGTGCCGTGCCCAGCAGCAGGCGGCTTTCAAATTTCTGGCCATAGAATTCCAGCATCTCAGCCTCCCTGCATCGGGGCCAGAACTTCGATGCGGTCGCCAGCCGACAGGGTCGCGGCTGCGCGCTCGTCGCTGGCCACGAACTCGCCGTTCAGCGCGGTTGCAACAACCGCTTCATCCAGCTCGATCTCGGTCAGCAGTGCTGCCAGATTGGCGGCTGCCGTGGTGATGACCTCACCGTTCAGCACGATTGTCATGCATAGTCCTCCACAAATTCGGGCATGGTTTCGGGCATGGTCGCGCTCGCAACCGCCATGCGCGCCACAGCGGGCGAAAGCAGGAAGCCGTGGCGGTAAAGCCCGTTGACATAAATGGTTTTGCCACGCCGTCTCACGCGGGGCAGATTGTCGGGAAATGCGGGGCGTGCATCGACGCCCGTTTCGAGGATTTCCGCCTCGCCAAATGCTGGATGCAGCGCATAGGCGGCGCTCAAAAGTTCCAGCGTCGAGCGTACGCTGATGCCGTGGCGATCGTCGCTTTCGATCATCGTCGCGCCGATCATGTGCACACCGTCACCGCGCGGCACGATATAGAGCGGAATACGCGGATGCAGGAGACGCACGGGCCGCTTCAGATTGATGTCGCGCGAGCGGACAATCAGCATTTCGCCCTTGACTCCGCGCAGATCCTGCAAGGTATCGCGGGCGGCAAGCCCACGCGCATCCACGGTGATATCCGCCTCCATGGATATGTCCCTGGCGTCCACGCCGAGGTGAAAGACCACGCCCCGCTTCCGTAGCCGTTCGGCAAGTTCGATCAATGTCTGGCGCGGATCGAGATGGCCTTCACTGGCAAAGAACAGGCCCTGCCGGAACCGCCCGGCAAGGTCCGGTTCCAGTGCGTCGATGCGGTGCTGGGCTACAGTGTCATGGGCTTCGGTACGCCGGGCGAAGCGGCGCAACTCGCTCATGTCTCGCGTGTGGGAGAGAACGAGCGTACCCTTGCGCCTGACGGTCGAGACATGGCGCTCCCACCAGCCAATGGCCTCCTGTCCAAGGCGCACCACGGGTTCCTCGGCGCTTTCACCCTCGCACCACGGTGCGAGCATACCGCCCGCAAACCACGAGCAGCTATCCGAGCCGATCTCGCTGCTCTTGGCGATGATGGTGACGGCGTGGCCCTGATCGGTGAATTCCGCGGCTGTGGCAAGGCCAGCCACGCCCGCTCCGATGATGGTGACACGCATCACGCAATCTCCTCTGTTCGGGTTTTCCAGAGGGCATGGAAATGGTGCACCGGCCCATGGCCGTGTCCGATCTTCAATACGTCGGCGGCGCGAATTGCTCCTTGCAGATAGGCATGAGCGCTAAGCACCGCTTTTTCAAGCGACAGATTCCTGGCAAGTTCTGCGGCAATCGCCGATGAAAGCGTGCAGCCTGTGCCATGGGTGTTGGCAGTCAGGATACGTGGCGCTGCAACACGCAACGTCGGCTGATCGCGGCGCACCAGCAGATCGACGCATATTTCGCCCTCCGCATGGCCACCCTTCATCAAAACGGCCCTTGCGCCGAGTTCGAGCAGTGCGCGGCCCTGTTGTTCGGCGTCTTCGTCATCGAGCGCCAGATCGCTGCCGAGCAGGCAGGCCGCTTCAGGCCGGTTGGGGGTTAGAAGCGTGGCGAGCGGAACCAGTTTCTGACGCAAAAGCGCAATGGCGCTTTCGCTCAAAAGCCGGTCGCCCGACTTGGCGACCATCACCGGATCGAGAACGATGGGGCCGGAAAAATGGGCAAGCCCCTGCGCAATGGCCTCGATGGTTTCAGGCACGGAAACCATGCCGATCTTCACCGCAGCGACGTCGAGATCGCTGAAAACGGCGTCGATCTGACCGGCGACAATGGCGGGCGGGATGTCATGCACCGCGCTCACCGTGCAGGTGTTCTGCACTGTCACGGCGGCAATGACGCTCGCGCCGTAGACGCCGAGTGCCGAAAATGTCTTGAGGTCGGCCTGAATGCCAGCGCCACCGCCACTATCGGAACCGGCAATGGTCACGCAGATGGGGGTCACGCATATGGGCACAGATGGCATCTGGCCATTGTTAGATTTGGTTCGGGAGAAACTGTCGTTCTGGTTCATCATGTCGTCTCTCATTCCGAACGGAAAGATGAGACGTCATGAACCTTTGTGGAGCATAAGCTCCTGGTGGGGTGCCCCCCGTCCGCGACGCGTCAAACTCCGTTCCCTACGCAGGTATTACCCGGATCAGGTTCAATGGGTTAACGCGAGAACGCGCCTCTCAGCCTCTTTCGAGGCACCCCAACGAATTTTGCTCCCATAGGCATAGGCCGGAAGTTTTGGGCGGTCAAGCGGTCTTCGGCAATCTTCCGTTGCGTCTGGTGCTGCGCCTGACGCGATAAAATGCCGTTGTCAGGAAAAACTTATATGAAAGGGCTTTTCATATATGGTTTGTTAAAACCATTGGTCGTACTCTCCCTGCGGGGAAGTGTGCCCAGGTGGTGATCCTCGCCTGTGGTTCGTGAACTTGTCTGTTCATGAACTCATGCGGAATATGATGTTCCAGTGAAAGGTTTTGTTGGCTAAATTAGACGGACGACAAGTGTCGGCTCGAAGCAAGGGGTACATGATGGCGAAGCGGAGAGCCGGTCCGGAACGGGCGGAATGCACCATGACGAGCACGTCCCAGCAGGATTTCCGCATTCTTTTCACTACCCATCCGACGCCGATGTGGGTCTACGATCCAAAAACCCTGGGCTTCATCATCATGAACGATGCGGCCTATGCGCTTTACGGCTACACGCCCGATGAGTTGCCGGGCATGACTGTTCTCGATATTCGTCCGCAGACCGAGCGCGAGCGTATGTTGAGCGCCGTTCGCGAGCGCAGCGATCTGGAGCGCCCGGAACGCTGGCAGCATTTGCGTGCCGATGGAGAGGTCATCGAGGTTCTGACCTACGGTCGGGAAGTGCAGTTCGACGGCAAGGAAGCAATTCTGGCTATTGTTCAGGATAGAACGGAGTTGGCGGAAGCCAATCGTCAGGCAAGTCACGCCCAGTCCTTGCTGGACAGTCTGGTCAACAATCTGCCACTCGGTGTTTTCGTCAAGGATATGCACGACGATGGCCGTTATGTGCTCTACAATCAGGCTGCGTCAATAGCGAGCGGACAGCCGATAGAAGAAGCTATTGGCTCGACCGACCTTGATCTGTTTCCCGAGCGTGAGGCTGCTGTTTTCAGCCAGCAGGACCGCATGGCGATGCGACGCCGCGAGGTGTTGAGCGTTGAACGCAAGGTTGCGCGCAAGGATGGGACTTCGCGTACGATGCGGATCATCAAATGCTCGATCCCGCCGGTCGAGGACAACGAGCCTCGCTATTTGATTGGGCTTGTTGAAGATATAACCGAACGCCGCGAGATCGAGGAGCGCATGGCACATATCGCCATGCATGACAGCCTGACCGGCCTGCCGAACCGTGCCTATTTTGCGCACCATGTTGAGAGCCTGCTGAAAAAAGGCGGAGATTCCGAACCCTTCGCATTGTTCTATCTCGACATAGATCATTTCAAGAACATCAACGACAGCATCGGCCATCAGGCAGGTGATCAGCTTCTGCAGGAAGTGGCGCGTCGGCTGAAGCAGATCACGACTTCAGATGAATTCATCGTTCGACTTGGTGGCGACGAATTTGCCATTGTTTATCGCAGCGGAACGCTGGCCCAGATCGCGATGTTCGCTGACCGTATCCTTTCCGCTTTTCAGGATTCGTTCAAACTGGTTGGCAATTCGGAGTTTGTCACTTGCAGCATGGGCATTGCTCAAGCGCCATTGCACGGCGACACCCCCGATGCGCTGATGCGCAATGCCGATCTTGCGCTTTACGCTTCAAAATCAGGCGGACGTCGCACATTCCGTTTCTATCAGCATTCCCTGCGCCTGGCAGCGGAGAAGCGTCATGTCATGACCGGCGAACTTCGACAGGCTCTGCTGGACGAACAGTTCGAGCTTCATTACCAGCCGATATTCAATCTTGAGAGCGGTAAGATTTCCGGTTTTGAAGCGCTGATCCGCTGGCGTCATCCGGGCCGCGGTATGGTTTCGCCTGCAGAGTTCATCCCGTTAGCCGAAGAAACAGGACTGATTGGACCGATCGGGGACTGGGTTTTGAGGGCGGCATGTCGGGAAGCTGCGTTGTGGCCTGAGGACATAAAAGTTTCCGTCAATCTCTCGCCGGTCCAGTTCAGCCAGACGACGCTCTTGCGTTCAGTTACGGATGCGCTGGAAGCCGCATGCCTGTCCCCCGACAGGCTTGAGCTTGAAATCACCGAGTCAGTCTTTCTTTCGAATAGCAAGAACAATATCGAGCTTCTGTTCGAACTGCGCCGATTGGGCGTTCGTATTGCGATGGATGATTTCGGAACCGGTTATTCATCGCTCAGCTATCTGCGAGCATTCCCGTTTGATAAAATCAAGATTGATCGCAGTTTCGTTTCGGGGATTGAGGTCGATACGCGCGATCTGGCAATCATCCAGGCTGTAGCAACGCTTGGCGCAGGCTTCAATATTGTCACCACGGCTGAGGGCGTGGAAACCGCACAACAACTGGAACGTTTGAAGACAGAGCGTTTTGGCGAAGTGCAAGGCTTTCTGACCGGGAGACCTATGCCCGCCGGGGACGTGCATTCCTTTATCCAGAGCCGCAGCAATGTTGGTCTGGAAATGCCTGCGGCGCAAAACAGATTGCCGATTTAGGATATCGCTTACTTATTATTGAGCCGCGTTCGAAGAGCCGTCGCGCCAGACCAAAAACCCAAATCTCATCTTGTTTCAAAAAGGGCTTGACCTTCCAACGGTGGGAAGGAATATCTAAGGAGCAACTCTCGAATTATGCCCTTCAGGGCAATGAAAGGGATTGCCATGAATAAGCCTGTAAATCACGAAACCATCAGTTTTCCTGTGCCCGTCGAAGGGATGAGTTGCGCATCCTGCGTGTCGTCCGTGGAAAAAGCCGTGTCCAAAGTTCCGGGCGTCGACAAGGTTTCCGTCAATCTCGCAACGGAACGCGCCGATGTGACTTTCAAGGGCGCGCCGGACCTGCCCTCGGTGATCGATGCCATTCGCAAGGCAGGTTACGAAGTCCCGGCTGCCAGCATAGATCTGGCGATTGAGGGCATGAGTTGTGCGTCCTGCGTCAGCAAGGTCGAGAAGGCGTTGAGCGGCGTGCCGGGTGTTACCCACGCCAGCGTCAATCTCGCAACGGAGCGGGCGCATGTCGATCTGGCCGGGCAGGTATCGGTCAACGAGCTTATCAAGGCAGTTGAAACTGCTGGCTATGAGGCGCGGTCACTTGATGAAAAGCAGGGCAGCGACAAGCAGGAGACCCAGTCCGAAAAGCGCGATGCGGAAGCGGCTGAGCTGAAGAAAAGCGTCATCCTTGCCGCCATTCTTACATTGCCTGTATTCGTGCTCGAGATGGGGTCGCATCTCATCCCGGCGGTTCATATGTTCGTCATGGACCGGCTCGGGATGCAGAATAGCTGGTATCTGCAGCTTGTGCTCACGACGCTGGTTCTGTTCGGGCCGGGCCTGCGCTTTTTCAGGAAAGGCATACCCACACTCCTGCGCGGCACACCTGACATGAATTCTCTTGTCGTGGTGGGTACACTTGCAGCTTGGGGCTTCTCCGTCGTTGCGACATTCATTCCCGGTGTGTTGCCCGAAGGTACGGTAAACGTCTATTTCGAAGCTGCCGCTGTCATTGTCACGTTGATCCTGATCGGGCGTTATCTGGAAGCGCGCGCCAAGGGACGCACCAGTGCGGCTATCAGCCGGCTGGTCGGCTTGCAGGCAAAGTCCGCACGGGTTCTGCGTGATGGCGAGGCTATTGACGTACCGCTGGAAGATGTTCGCGCTGGCGACATCGTTCAAGTTCGTCCCGGCGAGAAAGTCCCGGTCGATGGCGAAGTGATTGAAGGTTCGTCCTATGTCGATGAATCGATGATCACCGGCGAGCCTGTGCCTGTTGCCAAGGAAAAGGGCGCGGAGGTGGTTGGCGGCACGATCAACAAGACCGGCGCTTTCGCCTTCCGCGCGACCAAGGTTGGCCGCGACATGGTGATCTCGCAGATCATCCGTATGGTCGAGGATGCGCAAGCCGACAAACTGCCTATTCAGGCTAAGGTCGACAAGGTGACAGGCTGGTTTGTTCCCGCCGTGATGGCAGCCGCTGCATTGACCTTCGCTTTGTGGCTTGTAATCGGCGGCACGGGCATGCTGGGCTACGCGCTGGTGAACGCGATTGCAGTTCTCATCATTGCCTGCCCATGCGCCATGGGATTGGCCACGCCGACCTCCATTATGGTTGGCACTGGCCGCGCAGCCGAGTTCGGCGTCCTGTTTCGTCGTGGTGATGCCTTGCAGACCCTGCGCGATGCTTCCGTTATTGCCGTCGACAAGACCGGTACGCTGACACAGGGAAAGCCCGCACTCGCGCATTTTGCGACCGTCGAAGGCTTTGATAAGGACGAACTTCTGGCGCTTGTGGCAGCCGTTGAAGCACGCTCCGAACATCCTATTGCCGACGCGATCGTGGAAGCAGCGAAGGTGAAGGGATTGAAGCTTGCGGATGTGTCGGCTTTCGAAGCGGTCCCCGGTTTCGGCTTGAAGGCTCATGTCTCCGGTCATGAGGTTGCCATCGGCGCCGATCGCTATATGGCGAAGCTCGGTCATGACGTTGCTGTCTTTGCAGAAGATGCGAAGAGGCTGGGCGATGAAGGCCAGTCACCGCTCTATGTCGCTGTTGACGGCAAGCTTGCGGCCATAGTGACCGTTGCCGACCCGATGAAGGAAACCACGCCTGCGGCCATCGCTGCCCTGCACGAACAGGGGCTCAAGGTGGCGATGATTACCGGCGACAACCGCCGCACGGCGGAAGCCATTGCCAAAAGGCTGGGCATCGACGAGGTGGTTGCGGAAGTGCTGCCGGACGGCAAGGTCGAAGCGCTGAAGCGGCTTTCGGCAGGCGGCAAGCGGATCGCTTTTGTCGGTGACGGCATCAACGATGCACCTGCACTGGCTGCCGCTGATGTCGGCATCGCGATTGGCACCGGCACGGATATCGCGATTGAAAGCGCGGATGTGGTGCTGATGTCGGGCGATCTGCGCGGTGTGGTCAATGCCATTGCAATATCGAAGGCGACGATACGCAATATCGGCGAGAATCTGTTCTGGGCTTTTGCCTATAATGTCGCCCTGATCCCCGTCGCGGCCGGTGTTCTTTATCCGTTCACAGGAACGCTGCTGTCGCCGGTCCTGGCGGCAGGCGCCATGGCTTTCTCGAGCATTTTCGTGCTTAGCAATGCCTTGCGGCTCAAGGCTTTCAAAAGCCCTATCGAAGTATAATCCAACAAAAAAGGCGCGGTCTTGGCCGCGCCTTTTTTCAGTGGGTTCCGACGGCCTTGCCGTAAATCCGCACCACGTTGCGGACGGCTTCCACCATCAAGGCATGCGGCGTCGCTTCAATCTGTCCCGAGGCGACTGCCGGATAAAGCGTGCCAAGATATTGGCTGATGAGCGTTTCCGGTATCTTGCGCCCTTCCAGACGCTTCAAAAGCGCATCGACAGCAGCGGTTGCCACCGGATGCGGCCAGTAATAGCGAATGCGGTCGCTATAGGAGAAATGGCGTTGCAGGCGCAGTTCCTCCGCATCGCCGTGGTAATATTTTTCCCAGTTCTTCGGTTCAGCCAGAAGCAGTGCTTCCATCTTGCCGCGCAGGGTTTCTTCTTCCGGCAGCTTGTCGAGGAAAGCTACAATCTGGTCGAGGCCATAGAGCGCCTCGCGCAGTGCGAAAGTCAGGCCGGGACCGACTTTCAAAATGGCGAAACCATCGCGTACCAGATCGGAAAGCGCTTCCACCGGCTGATAGTCGGTCGAATGCGCTTCAAAGACGAATTGCGGCATTTCGCCGAGAACGCCGCTGAGGGCCGTCGCCTTCTCGCTGTTGTAGAGCACGACATTCTCGTTGCCGAACTCGACGCCCGGCTGCACCACGACGCCGATGGCGCGGGCGAATGCATCTTCCAGCCCCAATGCCGCGAAAGCCTTGCGGTGAATAGCGACGGTTTCAACTGCCGCGCCCGGCTTGGTCAGCTCCAGCTCTTCGATTTCTTCCATCGCCCCGCCGGGGATAGGTACTTCGGTGCCGATGATATAGACCGGCAGGTCGTATCCGGCTTCACGGGCCGCCGTTTCGGAAACCTTGGCCAGACGCGCAGCGCGCTCGGCGGTGACAGCATCGGGCAGCGCAACCGGCTCGCCAGCACAGCCCATCGAGGTGTCGAGATGGATCTTGGTGAAGCCTGCGCGCACGAAGGCATCGATCATGACATCCGACTTCAGCAAGGCTTCTTCGGCAGGCAGGTGCTTCCACGGGTTCGGGCCGAGATGGTCGCCGCCCAGAATGAGCCGCCTGGTGTCAAAGCCGACGCGGGCGGCGATGTCTTCAACGAAGCGGCGGAAGTCGGCAGGCGTCATGCCGGTATAGCCGCCATCCTGATTGACCTGATTGCAGGTGGCCTCGATCAGAACGTCCGTATTGGTCGCAACGCCTTCGAGGAGGGCGGCTTCGATCACCAGAGGATGCGCGGAGCAGATCGACGTGATGCCGCCGCGAACTCCACTGGCGTAACGTGCGGGAAGTGCGCTCAGAACTTTCGTGCTGCTCATGCTGGAACTCCGTTTTTCTGAAGGAAGGCTTCGATTTCGGCCATGGTCGAGGTGCCTTCCATCGGTCCTTTGACACCGACAGCGCGTGCGCCGGTGGCATTGGCGATGAGGAGGGCTTCCTTGGGTGCCATGTCACGCAACCAGCAGGTGACGAATGCGGCGCCAAAACTGTCGCCCGCGCCGGTTGGGTCGATTTCCTCCACCTTGAAAGCAGGCGCAAAAACTTCGCCGGACTGGTCGAAATAGCTTGCGCCTTCCGCGCCGCGCTTGACCACAACAGCCTTGATGCCGCGCGCCAGCAGTTCTTCCACGGCCGACTTTTCCTCTGTCGCCTTGGTGAAGAGAAGGATTTCCGGGCCGCTCGGCATGAACAGGTCGGTGTTTTCCAGCGCATGGAAAAGCGCCTGGCGCATGCCCGGTAATTCCAGCATTTCCTTGCGGATATTGGGGTCGAAGGACACGGTGCCGCCCTTCGCCTTGATGCGGATCGTCGCCTCGTGGATTGCCGAAACAATGCCTTCGGAAAACAGGGCGGAGCCCATGATATGCAGGTGATCGGCGGTCTCGATAAGCTTTTCGGCTTCCGGTGTCAGGCCGATGGCGCTGCATGCGCTGTGCTTGATGTTGAAGATGAAATCGCGATTGCCATCCGGGCGATAACGCACGAAGGCGCTGCCGGTGGCGGCTGTCGGATGCACGCCGATCGCCGATACATCCACGCCGTCTTTTTGCAGGCGTTCGACATTGAGCGCCCCGAAATCGTCATTGCCGACCGCGCTGACCATGCCGCAAGGCTGGCCCATTTTTGCGGCCTGATCGATGAAGATGGCGGGTGCGCCGGAGGCGAACGGACCGATCAACGGGATGGCGGACTTGAAACCGTTGCCGGTTTCCACGGCCATGATCTCGACGACGATCTCGCCGATGGTGATGATCTTTTTCATAAGGTGCACCGCGATTACGTACGCATGGACTTGGAGCGCACGTCGAGCCAGACGGCGACCAGAATGACCACGCCCTTGACGATGAGCTGATAGAAATAAGGCACCGACAGCATGTTCATGCCGTTGTTAATGACGCCGATGATGAGCGCGCCGAGAATGGTGCCGACCATGGTGCCGACGCCGCCGGCAAGCGAGGTGCCGCCAAGCACGACTGCCGCAATGGCGTCGAGTTCGTAGCCCATGCCTGCATTGGTCTGCGCCGAGGAAAGGCGTGATGAAAGCAGAATGCCGCTGATCGCCGCCATGACGCCAGAAAGCATGAAGACGATGATCTTGATGCGGTCGACGCGGATTCCCGAATAGATCGCTGCTTCCTTGTTGCCGCCCGACAGATAGATGCGGCGACCGAAAACGGTCTTCGACAGCAGGATATAGTTGAAGATGAACAGGACACCAACAATCCAGATGATGATCGGCAGGCCGAGCCAGTTTTCCGAGCCGATGGCAAGCCAGGTATCGTTCTCGATGATTTCCGGCGCGCCATTGGTCGGAAGGCTAACCATCCCGCGATAAATGCCCATCGTCGCAACCGTCACGATGAAGGAGGGCAGCATCAGTTTGGCGGAAAGCACGCCGTTCAATCCGCCCATGATGGCACCCGCCGCAAGGGTGAAAACGACGGTCGGCACGAAACCGAAGCCCATGGCGAAAGCCTGCGCCGCCACCATGCCGGAAACCGCAATGATGGAGCCTATGGAAAGATCGATTTCACCGAGCAAGATCACATAGGTCATGCCATAGGCGGCAACGGCGATCACCGCCACCTGCTGCATGATGTTCATGAAGTTGTTGAAAGCGAGAAAGCGCGGGTTCAGAACCGCGAAAACGACGCACAGCACTGCGAGCGAAATGATGATGCCGCCATACTGACGGACCAGTGGTGAACTGAAAAGCGAACGGCGCACTTCGGCGTCCACGGCTTTCTTCTGAATATCTGTGTTGCTCATTGATGCATTCCTGCTGCGTAGCTCATGACGGTTTCGGGCGTGAGGCTATCGGCATCGACAATGGCAGCAACATGCTTGTTATGCATGATCGCCACGCGGTCGCTCAGGCCCAGCACTTCCGGCAGTTCGGAGGAAACCATCAGGATCGCCGCGCCATTGGCGGCAAGTTCACGGATGATGCGATAGATTTCGAATTTTGCGCCGACATCGACACCGCGCGTCGGCTCATCGAGAATGAGGATGCGCGGCTTTGTTTGCAGCCACTTTGCCAGCACGATCTTCTGCTGGTTGCCGCCGCTCAGCGATCCGGCAACCGTGTCGATGGATGCTGTCTTGATGGCAAGACGCAACACTTCCGTTTTGGCGGCAGAGCGTTCCGCTCTGGAACGCATGAGGCCGAAAGTTCCTGCAAGCTGGCCGAGCGCCACCATGTTGATATTGCGTTCAACGCTATGCGGAAGAACGAGGCCTTCTTCCTTGCGGTTCTCGGTCACAAAAGCAATGCCGTTGCGAATGGCATCGGTCGGTGAGGAGAGGGTGATGATCTCTCCGTCGAGCCTGATTTCCCCGGTGGGCCGCAGCATACCGAACAATGCCTTCATCACGTCCGAACGGCCAGAACCGACCAACCCGAAAAGCCCCAGAACTTCGCCGGGTTTCACGTCGATGGAAACATCGCTGAATTTGCCCGCAACCGAGAGGTTCTTCGTTTCAAGTATGGGCGGCACGCTTGCCGATGGTCTCGGCGCTTCGCGCGGCGGATAGATGTCGTTCATCTCACGGCCGACCATCAGGGCGATCAGTCGCTCGATCGTGGTCTCACTCTTCTCGGTGGTCGTTACATATTCGCCATCGCGAACGACCGTAATGTCGTCGGAAAGCCGCATGATTTCTTCCATGCGATGCGAAATATAAATAACGGCTGTGCCCCTGGCTTTCAGGCGCTCAATGATCGAAAAGAGGATTTCCGCTTCGCTGTCGGAAAGCGATGAGGTCGGCTCATCCAGAATGACGACGTCAGCAGGCTGGCTCAATCCCTTGGCAATTTCGACGAGCTGGCGCTGGGCAATCGACAGGTCGCCAACCTTTGCACGCGCATCGACGGGCAGACCAAGCTCATTGATAAGCTTGTCGGCAGCGGCGTTCAGTTCGCGCTCCCGCACAAAACCGAAGCGGCTTGGCTCATGATTGGCGAAAATGTTTTCGGCCACGCTGAGATTGCGCGACAGGCTCAGTTCCTGAAAAACAATGGCAATGCCATGCGCACGAGCGTCGCGCGGGTCTTTGGGCGCATACGATGCACCTTTGAGCAGAATGGTGCCGGAGGTCGGCTTGAAAACGCCAGCCAGAATCTTCATCAGCGTGGATTTGCCCGCGCCGTTCTCACCGAGCAGCGTATGCACGCGGCCCCGTCGAACGGTCAGGTTCATGCGCTTCAGCGCGATGACCGGGCCAAAAGATTTTGCGACATCGCGGATTTCCAGGACCGTATCCGCTACCGTGTTCTGTTCGGATTTGGTGGCTGTCACTTTGGGGCCTCCACTCTCCATTTGCTGCAGCCTGCCATGAACCGGATGCGACCGGGGCCACATTAGCTTGCTGTCTAAAGGGATGCGGCGGCGGCAAGGCGCGTGGTGTTCGCCGGGCCGCCGCACGCAGAAAAGAAACAGCGACTGGGAGGAGTGTCGCTGTTTCACGCGGTCTTACTTGGTTTCGCCGTCCTTCGTGACAACGCCCGGAACGATCGGCTGCTTGGCAGGCACTTCCTCGCCCTTGATGACCTTGGCAGCAGTTTCAACTGCAACCTTGCCCATCTGGTCTGGATACTGTGCGATAACGCCGACCATGACCGGATCGTTTTTCACGGCGTTGCGGGCTTCTTCCATGCCGTCGAAGCCGATCACCTTGACTTGGCTTTCAAGCTTGGCCGACTTGACAGCCGAGGCAGCGGCAAGTGCTGCATCATCACCGAAACCGAAGATGCCGACGATATCAGGATTGGCCTGAAGGATATTCTGTGCAGCCGAAAGCGCTTCCGGACGGGTGATGCCCGGCTGGATCGCCACGATCTTGACGTCCGGATATTTGGCGATGCCCTTCTTGAAGCCTTCAACGCGGTCGACGACCGACTGAACGGTCGGGTAGTCGATAATCGCGACATTGCCCTTTTCACCGATGGACTTCGCCATCAGTTCGGCAGCCTTTTCGCCACCTGCGAAGTTGTCCGTGCCGACGAAGGAAGTCACATCGACATTGTTAGCCGGAACATCGACCGTGATGACCTTGATACCGGCCTTTTCAGCCTTGTTGATGGCCGAGCGAACCCCCTTGCTGTCAACCGGCGAGATGATGATGACGTCGACGCCCTTGGTGATGAAATCCTCGACGTCGGCGAGCTGCTTGCTCAGGTCCTGATTGGCGATGGAGACTTCCAGCGGCACATTCTCTGCCTGCGCTTCCTTCTTCATCGCGTCTGCGAGCGAGATATAGAACGGATGCTGCTGGGTCAGAAGCGATGCGCCGATGCCTTCGGCAGATGCAGCACCTGCCATCATTGCCAGAGCTACGCTGGAAAAGAGAATACGGCTGAGCGATTTGCGAAACATGATTTCCTCCGAATGACCGGCGCTCGCCGGGACGTCCTTCTATGGGACATGAACAATGGTTTTCCTGCTGGTTCATCAGTCGTCGCCAACTTCAAACCTCCCGAAGGGCAGGGCCTTCAGCCCATGATTGAGCTCCCCTAGACATGCTAGAGCTTGTTCAGTGTGTCAATATAAAATTTTTCACGTGTAAAAATTATAACGATTGAATTTGAGCGCGCCACACGGGCGTGAGCCGCAGAAAGGAAGTGAAGGCGTGGGCTACAGATCGCTGGCGTGTTGAAATTTGTTGCTTCTGATCGGAAATAAATTTACGCATGGAAAGAAAAGTGGGTGGCGCCGGAAAATCGCTTCGATACCCCAATGGGAAAAGCAGGGCATGACCGAACACAAGATCAGGACGATGGAAGAGTTCGCCGCAGCAAGCGGATTGTCCCGACCTACGGTCTCGAAATATTTCGACAATCCTGAAAGCGTAAAGCCTTCCACGCGGGCTCGTATCGAAAAGGCGCTGAAAGACTATAATTATCAGCCCAACATTTTTGCTGTGAGTCTCAATCGCAAGAAGCCGAAGAACATCGGCGTCATTGTTCCGCACATTTCTGATCCATTTTATGCGGAGATCATCCGCCAGATCGAAATGCGTTGTCTGGCGGAGGGCTACTGGACCATCGTGCTGTCATCTCATGGTGACAGAAAACTCGAAGCGCGAGCGATGCGCACGTTGATGTCTCTCAAGATTGCGGGTGTTCTGATGGCTCCGCTCGGTTTCGATACCGATGAGAAGCTTCTTTCCAGTCTGTCGAACTCGACACCTGCGGTCTTCCTGGACAGTCGCATCAGCGATGACCAACCGTTCGTCGGTACGGATAATCGCCAGAGTATAGGGAATATCACTGAATATCTTTATCGAACGGGGGAACATCCCTGCTTTCTGGAAATGCCTGTTGTGAACCAGAATGCAGTGGAACGACGCTCAGCCTATATCGAAACCATGGAAAGGCTTGGCGTTGAACCGATCGTCCTTCCCATAGCTGCGAAGAACTGGAATTTCGAGGAACTGGGCTATCAGGAGGCGGGCCGGATTTTTGATCGTGGCGGTTTTCCGACGCGCACGGTTCTATGTGCCAATGACCGTCTGGCCTTTGGCGTTATTTCCGCGGCATTCGAACGCAAGCTGCGGGTCGGACGCGAGGAAGGTTGCGATTTGCGTGTTGCCGGTCACGACGACCATCCGCTCAGCCGCTTCACCTGTCCTGCACTGACCACCGTTGCGCAGGATTACCGGCAGATTGCCCAGCTCGGTCTCGACATGCTTTTTTCCCGTATCAATGGCCGAGAAAGCACCTTGTCCGGCCAGTCCGAAATTCGCCATCTGGGTAGTCAGCTTTTCATGCGAAGTTCGGCATGATGCCGCCGAATAGCCACAATATACATGATTTCAACACACGTTCGCCGTAATTGACGGGCGAAAATCGGCCTGTTCTCGTATCGTTTTAAGTCTGTTAAGCGCAAAAACCGCCTTGCCCTCGTTCTGCCTTGATTAAGGATGGGCATTTCTCTTTCGATCTGTCCGGCGAAAGAAACACTCTGCCGCCGTCTAGATTTTTTCCGTGACCGCCTATGTCAACCATTAGGCAGCATATGATCGGTTCTGACGGACGTGTCCGAAAGAATGGTGACACGGCCTGAAAGGGGACATCGTCGTGCTTATCTGGTTGACATCCATCGTACTCCTCCTGATCGGGCTCGCGCTTGGTGCGGGAGGCATCTGGCTCGCCGCACTGGGCGGCAGCTGGTACTATATTCTGGCGGCGATCGGCTTTCTGCTGACCGCCGTTTTGCTTTTCCGGCGTAGTGCCGCTGCGCTATGGGTCTACGCTCTTGTCATTCTCGGATCGCTCGGTTGGGCCGTTTATGAAGTCGGCTTCGATTGGTGGCAGCTTGGCGCACGCGGCGGCGTCATCGTTCTGCTCGGCTTCTGGATGCTGACGCCCTGGATCAGGAAACCGCTGAACAATGGGGCAGGCGATAGCGGTCTGCCGCTGGCGGCAGCCTCGGTGATCGCGGTTGTGGTTGCAGGCTATGCGATAACGCAGGATAGCTACAACATTGCCGGAGACCTGCCGACTGAGAAGGTGGCTGCAACGCCCGATCTTGGCGGCAACGTGCCCGACGGCGAGTGGCATCAATATGGGCGCACGCCTTATGGCCAGCGCTATTCGCCGCTGGCTGAGATCACGCCGGAAAATGTCTCCAAGCTTCAGGTCGCCTGGCAATATCAGACGGGCGATGTGAAGCAGCCGCAGGATGTGGGCGAAACGACCTATCAGGTGACGCCACTCAAGATCGGCGATTCCCTTTATCTCTGCACGCCGCATAACTGGGCCATTGCGCTTGATGCGGCCACCGGCAAGGAAAAGTGGAAATTCGACCCCAAGGTCGGCTTCAATACTGACCGTCAGCATCAGACCTGTCGCGGGGTGAGTTACTGGAAGGATGCGTCGGCAAGCGCAGGAACGAAGTGCGCCGAGCGTGTCTACCTGCCGACATCCGACGCACGATTGATTGCACTGGATACGGCCACCGGAGAAATCTGCACGGATTTCGCCAATGGCGGTACGCTCGATCTCAGCCATGGCATGAAATACAATCCGGCAGGGTATTATTACTCCACGTCACCGCCTGTCGTCGTTGGCGACAAGATCATCGTTGGCGGCGCCGTCAATGACAACTACTCGACGGAAGAACAGTCGGGCGTCATCCGCGCATTCGATATCCGCACCGGTCAACTGCTGTGGAACTGGGATTCGGGCAATCCGGATGTAACCACGCCGCTGCCGGAGGGCGAACATTATACGACCAACTCCCCCAATAGCTGGTCCGTTTCCAGCGTCGATGAGAAGCTCGGACTGATCTTTGTGCCGCTTGGCAACAAGGTGCCTGACCAGCTTGGTATGGACCGTAGCGAGAATGTGGAGAAGTTTTCTTCATCAATCGTTGCTCTCGACGTAAATACCGGACAGCTTCGCTGGGTGCGCCAGACTGTTCACCATGATCTATGGGATATGGACGTTCCAGCCCAGCCGGTCCTGTTGGAAATCAACGGGGTTCCGGCACTTGTCGGCCCGACGAAACAAGGCGATCTCTACGTTCTGGATCGGCGAACCGGCGAGCCGATCACTCCGGTCAGGGAAATTCCTGCTCCGACAGGTGCAATTCCTGAGGACCATACGGCCCCCACTCAGCCGATCTCCGATCTTACTTTCAGTCCGCCGCCCTTGCGTGAAAGCGACATGTGGGGCGTGACCATGTTCGACCAGCTTGCCTGTCGTATCAAGTTCCACCAGCTCTTCTATGAGGGGCGCTATACGCCGCCATCGCTGCGCGGAACCATTGTCTATCCGGGCAATTTCGGTGTGTTCAACTGGGGCAGCGTGGCGGTCGATCCGGTACGGCAAGTCATGTTCGGCATGCCGACCTATCTGGCCTTCACCTCGCGTCTGGTGCCGCGCGCGGATATTCCGCCTCGCGGTCAGGATGAAAAGGGCAGCGAACAGGGGCTGAACCGCAACGACGGCGCGCCCTATGGTGTCTTCATGGGACCGTTCCTCGGTCCGCTCGGCATTCCTTGTCAGACACCGCCATGGGGTTATGTGGCGGGGGTTGACTTGCGCACCGGCAAGATTGCCTACAAGTATCGGAATGGAACGATCCGCGATATGTCACCGGTTCCACTTCCGCTGAAGGTCGGCGTTCCGGGCATTGGCGGACCGATGATCACGGCAGGCGGCGTTGCTTTCCTGGGTGCAGCCGTGGATGACTATCTGCGTGCCTATGACCTGACTTCGGGCAAGCAGCTCTGGGAAGCACGGCTTCCTGCTGGCGGCCAGTCAACGCCGATGAGCTATACGGTCGGCGATCAGCAGTTCGTTTTGATGGTTGCCGGTGGACATGGTTCTGTCGGTACCAAGCCCGGCGATTACGTGATCGCCTATACTCTGCCGAAAGGCTGAGTCGGTGATATGAAAGAAAAACGCCGGGAGTGATCCCGGCGTTTTATTTGCAGACGTCAAATTTTACCGTGCAGCAATTCACCTTTGCGCGGAGCCGGACGTTTGCGGCTTTCCACGCTGTTTTCTGCGAGCTGGTGAATGATCGGGCAATCGGGGCGGTTGTCCCCGTGGCAGTTTTTCGCGAGGTAGCGCAGCGTATCAGCCATTTCCTGAAGCTGGCGCATCTTGGCTTCCAGCTCCTCGACATGCCCAAGCGCCACCTTCTTGACATCAGCCGATGCGCGGTTGCGGTCGCGCCAGAGCGTCAGGAGTTCCTTGATCTGTTCAACCTGAAAACCGAGATCGCGGCTGCGGCGGATGAAGCGCAGGGTCTCGACATCTTTCTGCGTATAGACACGATAGCCCGAACCGGTTCTCTCGGCAGCTTCAATCAGTCCGATTGTTTCATAATGGCGGATCATCTTCGCCGATATGCCAGATGCTGCGGCTGCCTGCCCGATGTTCATCCCGTTCCTCGCTGGCTAGTCGTTTGCAAGGATATAGGAATGCGGTGGCGTCTTTCAAAGGCCCCGCCCGGAACGTTTCAGGAGATAACGCTCAATTGCCTGAAACCCATCGAAGATGAGTATGGCAAGTGCGGCCACGACGAGCCCTCCCTGCAAAACGAAGGCAAGATTGTTGGAAATGAGCCCGGCTATGATGACTTCTCCAAGCGTTCTGGCAGCGACAGTCGAGCCGATGGTGGCCGTTGCAAGGCCAATCACGGCAGAAAGCCTGATACCCGCCAAAATGACCGGCATAGCGAGCGGAACTTCGACTTTGACAAGTCGTTGCGCGCTGGTCATCCCCATGCCGCGCGCCGCTTCGACAACCGGAGGCGGCAAAGTCGTTAGTCCTGTCAGCGTATTTTCAAAAATCGGAAGCAGGCCATAGAGGAAGAGGGCAATCAGGGTCGGCTTGTCTCCAAAACCGAAGACGGGCACCGCCAGTGCCAGCACCGCAACAGGAGGAAAGGTTTGGCCGATATTCACAAGGCTGCGTGAGAGCGGCAGAAACTCTGCCCCTTGCTTTCTGGTAACAAAGATCGCCATCGAGACGGCTACAATCGTGGATGCAAGTGTTGCCAGAGCAACCAGACCGAGATGCTGCAAGGTCAGCGTCACAAAGTTGGCGCGATCATAAATGACCGGGACGCCCTCATCGATGAGCGGTCGAAACACCGGCTCGAAAAGATGGGGCCACCACAGGAACAGCAGCAGAACGCCCAGAAGCAACGCACGTGGAACAAGGGACAGGAACAATTTCATGCCTGATGCTCTGCTGGGCGCTCTGCCTGATGCAGAAGCCTGTCGAGCGTGACTTGTCCAAGTGGTCTGCCATCATGGTCAAGAACGGGAAGGGCCTTTCGTCCTGACCACAGAAGCTCGGCAAGGGCATCACGTTGCGACGCCGTTACCGGCATTGTTGCACCGCCCGCATCACCGGGCTGGAGCACGGTTTTCAGGTCCATCAGAGAGAGGAGACGGAAGGGCCGTTCGCCTGTCCCGACAAGGCGCTCAACGAAATCGGTCGCCGGGCGGGCGAGAATTTCTGCCGGTGGGCCATATTGCAGCAGTTTTCCGTCATCCATGACGGCGATGCGATCCCCCAGCGATATCGCCTCCTCCATGTCGTGCGTGACAAGGATAATGGTTGTGCCGAGCCGCTTCTGGATCGCCTTCAGATCTTCCTGCGCCTTGGCCCGGATAACCGGATCGAGCGCCCCGAATGGCTCGTCCATGAGCAGGATGTTCGGCCCGGCAGCGAGTGCGCGTGCCACACCGACGCGCTGCTGTTGCCCTCCAGAAAGTTCATGCGGATAGCGGTCGCGATAGTCTGCTGGTTCAAGCTGGAAGAGGTCAAGCAGTTCATCCACGCGAGCATCGATGCGCTGTTTCTGCCATCCAAGCAGAAGGGGAACCGTCGCAATATTCTCCGCGACAGTGCGATGCGGAAACAGTCCGTTCTGCTGGATGACGTAGCCGATCTGCCGGCGCAGAACATGACCGGGCTCATCCATGATGCTGCGGCCGTCGATAAGGATTTCTCCATCAGTCGGCTCGACCAGACGATTGACCATCCGCAGGAGGGTGGTCTTGCCGGAACCGGACGTCCCGACAATCGCAGCAATACTGTGAGGTTCGATGGTGAAGCTCACCGCGTCCACAGCCGCGCGTCCGTTATAGCGCTTTGTGATATGGTCGAACTCGATCATAGGGAGCTGCCTTTTTCGGTGATTTGTATCGCGGCATCGAGAATGACGGCGGCTGCAAAGGCGAGGAGAACGGTAGGCAAGGCGCCCAGCAGAACAAGATCCATCGCCGTTTGCCCGATACCCTGAAAGACGAATGTCCCGAAGCCGCCGCCGCCAATCAATGCCGCGATGGTCGTCAGGCCAATATTCTGCACCATGACGATGCGTATGCCGGTGAGAATGACCGGGAAAGCCAGTGGAAACTCAGTCTTGAAGAGGCGTTGCAGACGCGTCATGCCCATGCCACGGGCTGCATCCGTCACCGGTTCCGGCACCTGTGCCAGCCCTGCGACGGTATTTGCCACGATTGGCAGCAGCGAATAGAGGAAAAGCGCGACGAAGGCAGGTGCGGCACCGATACCGCGAATACCAAGCGCTCCTGCCCAGGGGAATTGCGTGGCGACCCAGCCGAGTGGCGCAATCAAAATACCGAACAGGGCCATTGATGGAATGGTCTGCACGATATTGAGGCTGTTCAGCACGAAAGCGCGCAGTTTCGGCAGACGATGGCAAATGAGCCCGAGCGGAATACCCACTGCCGTAGCCGCTACAAGCGATCCCAATGCCAGCGTTATATGCCGTTCTGCTTCGTTCCAGAAGCTGTCCGCGCGGCTTCGATATTCCTTCATGAATGAAATGCTGTCCCAAAGCCCTGAAGAAAGCAGCGCGGCAAGCAGCAATCCCGCAATGACCAGCAGTCCGATGCGTAAAAGCGGACCGGCACGCAACCGGACCAGCCCATCGGCAACATAAAGAGCGCTCGCGAAGAACAGCAGCCAGAAGCCGGAAGCTGGAGAGACGCGCGCATAATTGTTTCCTTCGGGCGACAGGTATGACGCGGCCAGACCGATTGCCACCATGACGGATGCGAGGCAGAACAGAGCCGCGAATAGCCGCAACAAGCTGCGACTATGGATAATGCCGATCAGCAGCCCCAATGCGACGACAACTGCGAGCGACAGCGCCAATTCGGTCGGCAGTGCATCAAAAAGATAACGCGGCTCGCCTTGAACGATGCGGTTTGCCCGAAAGTTTGCAAATGGCAGAAGCAATCCCGACAAGCCGATTGCCGCAATGACCAATCCGAGCTTGTCGACATATGCAAACAGGCCCTTCGTGCCATTTGCCTGCATCGTCTGGTGTGTTGCACTCATGCCCGGCAATTATCCGTTATCGCGCTCTCTACTTCAGAAATCCGTTGGCTTTAAGAAAATCCTCGGCGACCGCCTTTGCCGGTTCGCCGCCAAGCTGCACGCGACCGTTGAGTTCCTGAAGGGTGGTCAGGTCAAGTTTTTCGAAAACCGGCTTCAGCAGTTCCTCGATTTTCGGATTCTTCTTCAAGACTTCCTCACGGATGATCGGGGCGGGCTGGTAGACCGGCTGCACATGCTTGTCGTCTTCAAGAACCACAAGCCCGGAAGGCGCGATGCCGCCATCGGTGCCATAGACCATGGCCGCGTTGGCACCGTTGGTCTGGTTGGCCGCAGCAGCGATGGTCGCGGCCGTGTCGCCACCTGAAAGCGTGATGAGCTGATCGGGTTTCAGGGTAAAGCTATAGGCGGTCTGGAACGCTGGCAGGGCCGCTGCCGAGTTCACGAATTCCGACGATGCCGCCAGAATGACCTTCCCGCCGCCTGAAATGTACTTTCCGAATTCGCTCAGGTTCGTGAGCTTGTTTTCATCGGCGACATCCTTGCGCACCGCAATGCCCCAGGTGTTGTTTGCCGGTGATGGCGCCAGCCAGACGATCTTGTTGGCATCGTAATCGAGCTGCTTTGCAGTCTCATAAGCTTTGGCGGGGTCTTTCCAGAGCGGATCGTCCGCCTTGTTGAAGAAGAAGGCGGCATTGCCGGTATATTCGGGATAGATGTCGATTTCGCCGGCGGTGATCGCCTTGCGAACAACCGGCGTGGCGCCGAGCTGAATACGATCGGTCGTCTGGATACCATTCGCATTGAGAATGGCCAGAATGATGTTGCCGAGGACGCCGCCTTCCGTGTCGATCTTGGAAGACACGACCACCTGTGCCTGCGCGAGGCTGGAAAACTGAATTGCGCCCGCAAAGAGGGCAAGTGCGACAGCACTTCCCTTGAATAGATTTCCGTACGACATGCTTTTCATCCCATCGCGCTGGTTGTTCCTTGTGAAGGTAAACTATAGCGTGGGCGGGAAAAGGAAACCGCCGTTCGACACCCCTCCTGACAGAAGGCTGGCAGGAGGGGTGATGTCAGAAGGCTGGATCAGGCAGCAAAATCGTTTTGCGTGCCGTGTGCCTCGATGGCCTGTGCAAGACGCTGCAGCGCATGGACATAAGCTGCCGAGCGAACTGTTACTTTGTGCTGCTTGGCATGGTTCCAGATGGCGCGGCCTTCACGTTCCATGATGGTCTTCAGGCGCTCATGGATTTCTTCAAGCGTCCAGTAATAGCCCTGACGGTTCTGCACCCATTCGAAATAGGAAACCGTCACGCCACCGGCATTGGCCAGAATGTCCGGCAAAACGACGACGCCCTTTTCCTCCAGGATCTTGTCGGCTTCCGGTGTGACAGGACCATTGGCCAATTCGACAATCAGCTTTGCCTTGATGGATGCCGCATTGTCTGCGTGGATCATGTTTTCCATGGCGCTTGGCACGAGAACATCGCATTCGGCTGCAACCAGCTCATCCGGCGTGATGGCTTCATGGCCGTTCTGGCCAGCGGTTGAAACAACGGACTTGTTCTGTGCCTTTGCTTCGAGAAGCGCATCAAGATCAAGGCCGTTGGCGCAATAAACAGCACCGGCCGAATCCGATACGGCGACGATCTTGTGACCATCGCTTGCCATCAGCTTGGCGATGAACTGACCGGCATTGCCGAAACCCTGAACCGTGACGCGAAGCTGCGAAGCAAGGCCCAGATCGTGCGACAAATGACGCACCAGATAAAAGCCGCCGCGTGCGGTTGCATCATTGCGTCCGAGCGAACCGCCAAGCGCCAGCGGCTTGCCGGTGATGACGGCAGGCGAGGACTGTCCGACAATCTGGGAATATTCGTCTGCCATCCAGCCCATAATCATGGAATTGGTGTAGACATCGGGTGCCGGAATGTCGCGATCCGGCCCGATAATGCCGGAGAAAGCCTGGATGTAGGCGCGCGAAAGGCGCTCAAGCTCAGCCTTGGAGAGCTGGCGCGGATCGACCTGGATCGCACCCTTGCCGCCGCCATAAGGCAGGTTCATGACCGCGCATTTGAAAGTCATCCAGAAGGCCAGCGTCTCGACTTCTTCCGCAGTCGATTCCGGGTGATAGCGGATGCCGCCCTTCGTCGGGCCGCGCGTATCGTCATAACGGCAGCGCCATGCAAGAAAGGATTTGCGCGAGCCGTCATCCATACGAATCATCAGACGCACTTTCATGGTCTCACGCGCATATTTCAGCTTCTCGATGACATCCGCATCGATGTTGATGTGGCTTGCCGCTTCGTCCAGACGAACGAGTGCGCTTTCGAGTAGATTCTCCTTAGTCACGGAATCACCTTTCTTGCGTTTCTTTTATTTTGGGCGCGATTTTACGAAAGAATGCCTAGACCTTTGCGCAATAAAAGAAAAGAGAAAAGGACAATAATGTTGTCCTATTTTACAGGGGCGATTTTTGAAACTGCTTTACCGTCAGGTTGCAGACGCGCGCACAATTGCATGGGCGGACGAGATGTCGCGAAATGGTGGGCATGTCGTATTTGTGGCGTCTTTTGACGCAAGCCTGCTGTCGGGTTTGAAACGGAAACAATAGAAATATCATCAAAGGCTTCGCTTGCGCCGACATGGCGCTTGCAGTCGCGAAACTGGTGGTTGTCCATGTCCCGTTTTTCTGCAGCTTCTATTATTAAAAATGCGCTTTCCGGCAACAAGAACTGGAAGCCGCAATGGCCGAATGCCGAACCCAAGGCCGAATATGACGTAATCATCGTCGGCGCGGGCGGGCATGGTCTGGGTGCCGCCTATTATCTGGCCAAGGAACATGGCATCACCAATGTCGCGGTCATCGAAAAAGGCTGGCTTGGCGGCGGCAATACCGGGCGCAACACCACGATCATCCGCTCCAACTACCTCTATGATGAGAGCGCGCATCTTTACGAACATGCGATGAAGCTGTGGGAAGGTCTCAGCCAGGACCTCAACTACAATGTCATGTTCTCGCAGCGCGGCGTGATGATGCTGGCGCATACGGTGCATGATGTGCAGAGCTTCAAGCGTCACATCCATGCCAACCGTCTCAATGGCATCGACAATGAATGGCTGACCAGGGAGCAGGCGAAGGAATATTGCCCGCCGCTCGATATCTCGGCCAATGCCCGTTATCCGGTGGTGGGTGCCACCTTGCAGCGGCGCGGCGGCGTGGCCCGTCATGATGCGGTTGCATGGGGCTATGCACGCGGTGCGACGGAGCGCGGCGTTGATATCATCCAGAACTGTCCGGTAACGGCCATTCGTCGCGATGTATCGGGTCGCGTGACTGGCGTCGATACGCCACGCGGTTTCATCAAGGCGAAGAAGGTGGCGGTTTCCGCTGCTGGCAGCACATCCATTGTCATGGACACGGCAGGCGTTCGTATGCCGCTTGAAAGCTTCCCGCTACAGGCGCTTGTTTCCGAGCCGGTCAAGCCGATCTTCCCTTGCGTGGTCATGTCCAACACGGTTCACGCCTATATCAGCCAGTCCGACAAGGGCGAGCTGGTGATTGGTTCCGGTACGGACCAGTATGTGTCTTACAGCCAGCGCGGTGGTCTGCCGCTGATCGAGCATACGCTTGCGGCCATCTGCGAAGTCTTCCCGATCTTCACCCGTATGCGAATGCTGCGCAAATGGGGCGGTATTGTTGACGTCACCCCGGATCGCTCGCCGATTATCGGTAAGACGCCGGTGCCGGGCCTCTTTGTGAATTGCGGCTGGGGCACGGGCGGCTTCAAGGCGACGCCGGGTTCGGCGCATGTCTTCGCTCACACCATCGCGCGCGACGAGCCACACTGGATCAACGCGCCGTTCACGCTGGAACGCTTCACCACCGGTCGTCTGATCGACGAAGCGGCCGCCGCCGCTGTCGCGCACTAAAAGCATTTCCAGGAAAAGTGGAAACCGGTTTTCCGTTCGGAAATGCGTTGAAAAAATAAGAGAAACACAAATGCTTCTTATCCGTTGCCCTTATTGCGAGATGGAACGCCCAGAGCTTGAATTCGCCTATGCGGGCGAAGCGCATATTGCGCGTCCTGCCGACCCATCGACGCTTTCCGATGATGAATGGCGCGATTTCCTGTTCACGCGCTCCAATCCACGCGGCACACATTTTGAACGCTGGCGGCATATCAACGGCTGCGGTCGCTTCTTCAATGCGGTGCGCGATACGGTGAGCGACAAGTTCGTCACTACCTACAAGGCTGGTGAACCCCGTCCTGCTCTGGCAGAAACTCCGGCTGCGGAGACGAAATAATGACCGATATGCGCATTCATAACAAAGGCCGTGTCAACAAGGCCAAGTCCGTTCGCTTCACCTTAAACGGCAAGACCTATTCCGGCTTTGAAGGCGACACGCTGGCATCCGCCATGCTTGCCAATGGCGAACATCTGGCCGGTCGTTCATTCAAATATCACCGCCCGCGCGGCATTCTTTCTGCCGGTTCCGAAGAGCCGAATGCGCTGATGGGTGTCTCGCGTGGACCGGGCCGGTTTGAGCCGAATACCCGCGCCACGGTGCTGGAACTCTATGACGGACTGAAGGCCGAAACCCAGAACCATTGGCCGTCGCTGAAGCACGATGTCGGCGCGATCAATGATGCGTTCTACATGTTCTTCTCGGCAGGCTTTTACTACAAGACCTTCATGTGGCCGAAAAGCTTCTGGAACAAGGTCTATGAGCCTTTCATCCGTGGCGCTGCCGGTCTTGGCAAATCGCCTTCCGAACCGGACCCGGACACCTATGCCAGCCGCTATGCCTTCTGCGATGTGCTGATCGCCGGTGGTGGACCTGCCGGTCTGGCGGCTGCTTTAGAGGCCGCAAAAAGCGGTGCGAAGGTTATCCTCGTTGACGAACAGGCCGAATTTGGCGGCTCGCTTCTGTCGGAACCGGAGCCGGTCATCAATGGCCGCGCAAGCTGGGACTGGCTCAATGAAACCATAGAAGCGCTCAAGGCCAATCCGAATGTCACGCTTTTGTCGCGCACGACGGCCATCGGCTATTACCATCAAAACATGGTCGGCCTTTGCGAACGCCTGACCGATCATCAGGCAAAGCCTGCCGCCAATGCACCGCGTGAACGCATGTGGCGCGTGCGCGCAAAACAGGTGGTGCTGGCGCAGGGCGCGATTGAAAAGCCGCTGGTCTTTGCAGGCAATGATCGTCCCGGCGTGATGCTGGCATCGAGCGCACGCACCTATCTCAATCGCTATGGCGTCAAGGTCGGCAATCAGGCCGTCGTCATCACCTCGCATGACAGCGCATGGCTTGCGGCTTTCGATCTCGCTGTTGCAGGCGTCAAGGTTCCAGCCATCATCGATGTGCGTTCAAACGTTGCCGACAGCCTCGTCAACCGCGCCAAAATGCTCGGCATCGAAACGCTGACCGGCTGGACTGTGACGGATACCGGCGGACGCCATCGCGTGTCGTCGGTTCGCGCTAATCCGGTTTCTAACGGCTCGGTTGGTGCTGCGCGCACGATTGCCTGCGATGTGCTGCTGATGTCTGGCGGGTGGAATCCGAGCGTGCATCTGTTCTCGCACACAAAGGGCTCGCTCGTCTGGGATGAGGCGCGCCAAATCTATCTGCCGGGCGAACGCACCGAGGAAAGCCGCTGTGCCGGTGCAGGCAATGGCAATTTCGATTTGCAGGCTGCGTTGCACGAAGGCGCACAAGCGGGTGCTGCGGCAGCCAATGATGCTGGGCATAAGACCAAGGCATCTGAATATGCGGTGGCCGGTGATTTCATCTGCGATGGCATCAGTGTGCGCGAACTGCCAACCGATCGCGATCCGGGCAAGGCCAAGGCCTTCATCGATTTCCAGAACGATGTGACCGCCAAGGATATTCGTCTGGCGGTGCGCGAGGGTTTCCATTCCATCGAGCACGTCAAGCGCTATACCACCAATGGCATGGCAACCGATCAGGGTAAGACTTCCAACATCAACGGTCTGGCCGTCGCAGCCGACGCGCTCAAGCGTCCCACACCGCAGGTTGGTCTCACCACTTTCCGCCCGCCTTATACGCCGACAACCTTTGGTGCTTTCTGCGGTTACAATCGCGGTAAGCTATTCGACGTGACGCGCAAGACGCCAATTGATAGCTGGGCCGAACAGCATGGTGCTGCTTTCGAGCCGGTCTCGCTTTGGCGTCGCGCATGGTACTTCCCGAAAGCGGGCGAAGACATGCATCAGGCCGTGGCGCGTGAATGCAAGGCGACCCGCCAGTCGCTCGGCATGTTCGACGCTTCCACCCTTGGCAAGATCGAAGTGGTCGGCCCGGATGCAGCGGAGTTCATGAACCGCATGTACACCAATCCATGGACGAAGCTTGGTGTCGGGCGCTGCCGTTATGGTCTGTTGCTTGGTGAAGATGGCTTTATCCGCGATGACGGTGTTGTTGGACGTCTGACACAGGATCGCTTCCATGTGACGACCACAACCGGCGGTGCCGCGCGTGTTCTCAATATGATGGAAGACTATCTCCAGACCGAATGGCCGGAGCTGAAAGTCTCTTTGACCTCGACCACCGAACAGTGGGCAGTGGTTGCAATCAATGGCCCGAATGCGCGCAAGCTCATCGAGCCAATGGTTGAAGGTCTGGATATTTCGGACGAAGCCTTCCCGCATATGTCGGTGGCGGAATGCACATTCCTTGGTGTGCCAGCGCGTCTGTTCCGCATGAGCTTCACCGGCGAACTGGGCTATGAAATCAACGTGCCTGCGCGGTATGGCCTGTCACTCTGGAAGGCGCTTTATGAGGCCGGCCAGCAATATGACATCACGCCTTACGGCACCGAAACCATGCACGTTCTGCGCGCTGAAAAGGGCTATATCATTGTCGGTCAGGACACTGACGGCACAATTACGCCGGATGATGCAAGCCTAGGCTGGGCTGTCGGCAAGCAGAAGCCGGATTTCGTTGGCAAGCGTTCGCTGGCGCGTCCGGACATGCTGAAATCAGATCGCAAGCATCTCGTGGGTCTGTTGACCAACGATCCGAAGCTGGTGCTGGAAGAAGGTGCGCAGATTGTTGCCGATCCAAAGCAGGCGCTGCCGATGACTATGCTCGGCCATGTCACCTCGTCCTATTGGAGCGAGGCGATGGGCCGGTCTATCGCCATGGCCGTGGTATCAGGCGGCAAGGATCGTATGGGCGAAACGCTTTATATGCCGATGCCGGATGGTACAGTACATGAAGCGGTTGTTTCGGGCATGGTCTTCTATGATCCCGAAGGCAAGAAACTGAACGGATAAGGATTGAACCATGCTTGTTGAAACCAAACCTTATTCGAACCGCAAGGTCGTCATTCCCGGTCGTCTGGAAATCCATGCCGCCGATGACGCCGCCCGCTTCATCCTGCGCATTGCTCCGGCAAAACTTGGCCAGGCTGAAAAGGCACTGGGCGCAAAAATCCCGGCCAAGATCGGTGGTCTTACGCGCAGTGGCGATATTGCTGTCGCCTGCATCGGACCGGATGAATGGTATATCTGGGCCGAGGAAACCAAGGGCGCAGCTATCGTGCAGGCCTTTGCCAAGTTTTATGAAACCGAGCCTCATAGCCTCACTGAGGTTAGTCATCGCGAAACCGGCATCGATATTTCCGGTCCCCAGGCCGAATGGCTGTTGAATGCCGCTTCCCCGCTTGACCTTTCGCAGATGAAGGCTCCGGGTGCTGCCCGCACGATCTTCGATCATGCCCAGATCATTCTGTTGAAGTGGGATGCCGATCACTACCGGATCGAAGTGTGGAACTCATTCGCGGATCACGTCTGGACCTTGCTGGAACTGGCCAGCAACGAGGTCTAACACAATCCAATTCATCAAATCGGGCCCATTCATCAAATCGGGACTGAAAACGCCGCCCAACCGGGCGGCGTTTTTGCATTCTAAGCCCAATTTCAGTCTTGCCTTCCATAAATCCATATGTGAATACTATATTCACATAAGAAATTCATGAGGAGGGAATTTCCCGATGTCGGAAAGCGAACTGCCGCTGAGCGGGCTTGTTGTTGTCGATATGAGCCAGTTTCTGTCGGGGCCTTATTGCTCGTTGCGTCTGATGGATCTGGGCGCACGCGTGATAAAGATTGAACGGCCCGATGGCGGCGATCTCTCGCGCAGGCTTTATCTGAGCGACACGGAGATTGGCGGTGATTCCACGATTTTTCATGCCATCAATCGCGGCAAGGACAGCCTTGCGATTGACCTCAAAAATCCTGATGATCTGGCTGCTTTGAAAAAGCTTCTCACACAGGCCGATGTGCTGATCCAGAACTTCCGTCCCGGTGTCATCAAGCGTCTTGGTCTTGATTATGAGGCAGCCAAAGAAATCAATCCGCGTCTCGTCTATGCATCGATCAGCGGCTATGGCGCAGAGGGGCCGTGGGTCGGGCGTCCGGGACAGGATTTGCTGGCGCAGGCGCGTTCGGGCCTCATGTGGCTCAATGGGGATGAAGGACAGGGGCCCGTGCCTTTCGGTCTGGCGGTTGCCGATATGCTGGCAGGGGCTGCGGCCGCACAGGGAATTCTCGCAGCGCTGGTTCGCCGGGGTGTGACGGGCAAGGGTGCGCATGTCGAAACCAGCCTTCTCGAAGCGCTGGTTGATTTCCAGTTTGAAGTGCTGACAACCCACCTGAACGACGGTCGTCGCCTGCCAAAACGCTCCGATTTCCGCAGCGCCCACGCCTATCTTGCAGCGCCCTATGGCGTCTATCCGGCTGCGGACGGTTATCTTGCCATCGCCATGATGCCGATTGCGAAACTGGCGCCACTGTTGGAGGCGGATACGCTCATCCCGTTTGCCGATGATCCCAAGAGCGCTTTTGCCAAACGTGATGACATCAAGCGCCTGATCGCTGATCGCATTGCCGAGAAGACCGTCGATGAATGGCTCGCCATTCTGGAACCGGCTGATATTTGGTGCGCCCGCGTTCTCAACTGGGAAGAACTGCTTGCAAGCGAAGGTTTCTCCGTTCTCGACATGCTCCAGACGGTAACGCGCGAAGATGATGTTTCCATCACCACGACACGTTCCCCGCTGCGCATCAATGGACAGCGCCCGAAGGTGGCACGCGCCGCGCCGCGCATTGGCGAGAGTAGCCAGCAGATTCGCGAGGAGTTCGGGCTATGAGCACGATCAAGCTCAAAGGCATGACCTGGAGCCACCCGCGCGGCTACGATCCGATGGTTGCGGGTGCCGAACAATGGCTTGCGGACAAAGGCGTTGAAATCGAGTGGGAAAAGCGGTCGCTACAGGACTTCGAGACCTTTCCGGTCGAGGAACTGGCACGCAATTTCGATATGATCGTGATCGACCATCCGCATGTGGGCCAGATCACCAAGGAAGGCTGTCTGCTGCCGCTTGATGTGCCGGGTCGCGAAGCCGAACTGAAAGCGCTGGCCGATGGTTCGGTCGGTCAATCCTTCCCGAGCTATAACTGGCAGGGGCGGCAATGGGCATTTCCGCTGGATGCGGCCACGCAGGTTCAGGCGTGGCGTCCCGATCTCATGGACAAACCAGCCATCTCATGGGGCGAGGTGCTGCGTCTTGCCCGCGCCGGGAAAGTTCTGCTGCCACTGCGCTCGCCGCACTCGCTGATGTGCTTTTATACACTCGTTGCCAATGCCGGAACGCCTTGCGCGGTTGAAGGCGAGCTGATCTCTGTTGAGGATGGCTCACAAGCTTTCGAGCAACTGCGCGAGATCGCTTCGCTGGTAAAGCCGGAATGCTTCGGCATGGATCCGATTGCCGTGTTCGAGGAAATGGCAAAGCCAGATTCGGATATTGCCTGCTCACCGCTGATCTACGGCTATGTGAATTACGCCATGCCGGGTTTCCGCGACCGCCTGATCCGCTTTGCCGATATTCCAGCGGGCGCGGCGGGTGTTGCAGGATCGGCTCTGGGCGGGACTGGTATTGCAGTTTCAGCCTTCAGCAAGCATCCGGAAGCCGCTATCGACTTTGCCTATTGGGTGGCGAGCGGTGACGTGCAGAAGGGGCTTTATGCGGCTTCCAACGGTCAGCCGGGACATGCGACAGCCTGGGAAGATGACACTGTGAATGCGGCGACGTCCGACTTCTATCGCGACACGCGCGCGACGCTGGAAGGTGCATGGGTGCGTCCGCGTCACGATGGCTATATGCCGTTTCAGGAAGCGGCCTCCGAGCGCATCAACAAGGGCTTGCTGGACAATGAGAAGGCGGAAGATGTCGTTGTCGATCTCAACCGGCTTTTCCGCGAAAGCTTCTGATTTATACGGAAAGGCTGGCGGCTTACCGCCAGCCTGATCAATTTTAAAGTTTCCAGAGACGCGTTGCATTCTCGGAGAGAAGCAGCGCTTTTTCGTCTTCGCTGCATCCTTCAAGAAGCGCATGGGTTGTCGCCACCCACGTCGAAAGCCCCGCATCGACATTGCTTGCAAGTGTACAGACAGGCCAGTCGCTTCCCCACACGATCCGCTCCCAGCCGAAGGATTGAATGACATGCTCGACATAGGGGCGCACGGTGTCGACGGTCCAGCTTTCAGCATCGGCATAGGCGATCACACCGGAAATCTTTGCCGTCACATTGTCGTGCTGCGCAATCTCGGTAATCCCCTTTTGCCAGACTTCCAGCGCACCTGACTTGATGTCCGGAACGCCACAGTGATCGAGCACGAATTGCATGTCCGGCGCTAGATCGGCCAGTGCCGTCACCTTGTCGATCTGGTGCGGCAGCGTGCAAAGATCGAAGGTCAGGCCGGTGCCTTCCAGCCGCTTGATATTCTCGCGGAAAAGAGCACCCTCGGAAACGTCATCAGGCACGACATGCAGCACGCGGCGAAAGCCTTTGACGAAAGAATTGCTGCGCTGTCGCTCCAGATATTCCGCAAATCCCGGCTCTTCCGGGCGGCAGGAGGCGATTGCACCCTTGATGAAACCGCCTGATCTTCTGGATATCTCCTGAATGTGGTCCGTTTCAGCCTGAATGGCCTCCACCGCCACATCCACTTCCATATGCAGCGCCGCCTTGATGCCGCAGCGCTCAGCCTGCTTCCGATAGGTCTCAAACAGAAAGTCGCGGTCGAGCGCCGGTACATCCCCCAGCCATGGGTAAGTCAGCGCGCTTTTGTCTATCAGATGCAGATGGGTATCGATAATCATGAAAACTCTCCTCCGATGACATACTTTCAAAAAAGAAGAGAGTTTTCAAATAAGAATTATCGGCATTGCTTAGTCGGTTGCCCCGATGTCGGAGCCGACCAGCTTCGACAGGTCTTTGACGGTCTTTTGAAGCAGGCTGATGGTCTGCGTAATGTCGGGTGCTGAAGCCGAATTGACGAGTGTCACATAGGGACAGGTCAGTGAGGCAATGCATGTGCCATCCGGGCCGAGAATCGGAGCCGAGAGGTTGTAGACGCCTGCCACCTGGGCGCTGGGCATCATTTCATAGCCGCGTTCGCGAATCTGGTCGAGGCGCTCGTAGAAATTCTCATCAAGCTTTACGCTTTCGCTGTCTTTCACATATTCGGTAATCATCATCTTGCGGTCTTCCGGCGAACGGAAGGCAAGAAGCACATGGCCTGAACCGGTATCGAACAGGCTGATATGCGAACCGACGCGGATTGAGATGCCCCAGTAATCCGGAGCCTCCTGCTGTGCAATGACAACGACGGAACCACGATCAAACACGGCAAGCTGGTTGGCCTGTCTCGAGCGGTCGGCAAGTTCACGCATGAAGGGCGTGGCAAAGGATGCAAGCCTGCGCACCGGTGCATGAAGATGTGCAAGACCGAACAGCTTGAGCGTCAGTGAATAGCGGTCACCCTCAAGCTTGGTCACGTAACCGCGCTTCACCAGACGGTCGAGCATTCGGTAAAACTCGTTGGGGCTGCGGTCGAGGTGCTTGGCAATTTCTGCCTGTGTCAGCCCGCCATCCACGCTCGCAAGCAGTTCCAGAATATCCAGTCCCTTGTCCAGCGCAGGCGCGCGGTAGCGATCGTCTGTTTCCAAGTTGGCTCCCCTCATGAATATTATTCTTCATATACGAACAACCCTGAATGCGAAAGTCGCAAATGTGCGGAAACTCGCCTTGACCGGTTTTGAATAATATGTTTGCATATAAATACCAAATTCACAATTGGGGACGGACCGGGGAAAAGTCCGTCGTGAGGAGGAGAAGCATGATGAGTTTCAAAGCGTCCTGCCTGGCAGGAACGGCTCTATTGGCTTTGGCAGTGGGGTCCGCTGGCGCGGCCGATTTGCCGGGTAAATTCGAAGGCGTAACCGTAAACGCCAAGCTGATCGGCGGTCAGCAATATGAAGCGCTTTATTCGCGCATTGCCGAATGGGAAAAGGCGACCGGTGCCAAGGTCAACATCCTGTCCAAGAAGAACCATTTCGAACTGGACAAGGAAATCAAGTCGGATATCGCGTCGGGCTCGATCAACTGGTGCGTCGGCTCCAACCATTCGTCTTTTGCGCCGCAATATCCTGATCTCTATGCCGACCTGAATGGTTTGCTTCCAAAAGAAGAAATCGAAGGCTTCGTACCATCGGTAATCAAGGCTTCGACGCTTAACGACAAGCTGGTCATGCTGCCGCGCGCGCAGTTCGACGTCTCGGCGCTCTACTACCAGAAGAGCCTTTACGAAGACGATGCCAAGAAGACCGCGTTCAAGGAAAAATACGGCTACGATCTGGCGCCGCCAAAGACCTGGAAAGAAGTTTCCGATCAGGCTGTGTTCTTTGCCGATCCGCCGAATTTCTACGGCACGCAGTTTGCGGGCAAGGAAGAAGCCATCAATGGCCGCTTCTATGAAATGCTGGTCGCTGAAGGCGGCGAATATCTCAAGGACGGCAAGCCTGCTTTCAATTCTGAAGCCGGTGTCCGTGCGCTCGACTGGTTCGTCAATCTCTACAAGGCCAAGGCCGTTCCTGCAGGCACCACCAACTATCTGTGGGATGAGCTGGGCGCTGGCTTTGCATCCGGCACCATCGCAATCAACCTGGATTGGCCGGGCTGGGCGACCTATTTCAACGATCCAAAGTCGTCGAAGGTCGCAGGCAATGTCGGTATCGTTCCGCCTCCGACAGGTTCTTCCGGCAAGCGCACCGGCTGGTCGGGCCATCACGGCTTCTCGGTCACCGAATCCTGCGCCACCAAGGAAGCTGCTGCTTCGCTCGTCTGGTTCCTGACCAACGAGGATTCGCAGAAGCAGGAATCGGCCGCCGGCACGCTGCCAACCCGCACCGCTGTCTGGGATTATGTCATCGAACAGGCTGCTTCCGATCCATACAAGAAGGAAGTGCTCTCGGTGTTCCAGGAAACGGCAAAGACCGCTTTCCCGGTTCCGCAGACCCCGTCATGGATCGAGATTTCCAACGCCGTCTATCCTGAGCTTCAGGCAGCAATTCTTGGCGACAAGACCTCGCAGCAGGCGCTTGACGATGCAGCCAAGAAGGCAACGCAGATCCTTGAGGATGCTGGCGAGCTCTAGTCTCGCTTCGTGACTTCATGGCCCGCCCTTGGGAAACCAATTGGCGGGCCGTTTTGACAGGTTTTCTGGCTGGTCCACCGCTTCGGAAGAACAATGTTTAAACGAATTTCCCCGCCGGTTCTGCTTTTGCTTCCGGCCATTATCATCCTTGCAGCGGTGGTTCTGTTTCCCCTCGCGCTTTCGCTTTATTCAAGCTTCACGCCGTTTCGGCTGACGCGCCCTGACAGCCTGTTCAAATTCATCGGCCTGCGCAATTATCAGCGCATCATGAGCGATTGGGTGTTCTGGGCTGCATTCATCCGCACGGTGATCTTCCTCACCATTGCGCTCAATCTGGAAATGCTGCTCGGCCTTGGACTGGCGCTGCTCATCAACAAGGCGACCCATGGCCAGCGTGTTTTGCGTACGCTGATGATGTTCCCGATGATGTTTTCGCCGGTTCTTGTCGGCTTCCAGTTCAAGTTCATGTTCAACGACAATATCGGTCTCGTGAACAATGCGCTGCAATCGCTTGGTATCACCGATACCGCTATTCCGTGGCTGATCGACGGCAATCTGGCGCTGTTTGCGATTTTGCTGGCAGAAGTCTGGATGTCGACCTCGGTATTCGCAATCCTCATTCTGGGCGGTCTTCTGTCCATGCCGCAGGACCCGGTTGAAGCCGCGCGCGTTGATGGCTGCACGCCATGGCAGACGTTCCGCTATGTCATCTGGCCCTATCTGATGCCATTTGCCTTCATTGCAATGACCATTCGTTCGCTCGATGTGGCGCGCGCTTATGACATCGTGAAGATCATGACCGATGGTGGCCCGGCACGCCGAACCGAGCTGATCTGGACGCTGGTTGGACGCACCGCCTATTCGGATGCGCAGATGGGGCTGGCCAATGCCATGGCCTATGTCGCGATCCTGCTTTCGATCCTCTTCACCGTAATGTTCTTCCGCAAGCTTGCAGCCGCACGCGCGCAAATTGGAGCGGAGTGGTAATCATGGCTCACGCAACACTCTCTAATGATCAGCATCGCCTGCTGCGCCGCGTCAAGAAAGTCGCCTACCTGATCGGTCTGTTTCTGGCGATGGCGATCATTTGCCTGCCCGGCCTGTGGATCGTGCTGTCCTCGCTGCGTCCGCCGGTCGAAATCATGGCAAAGCCGCCGGTCTGGATTCCGCAGGAAATCACCTTCGAGGCTTATCGCGCCATGTTCTCGGGCGCAGGCGGCGGCGGTATTCCGGTCTGGGATTATTTCCGCAACTCGCTGATTATCTCGGTCACATCCACCATCATCGCGCTGATCGTTGGCGTTTCGGGCGGCTATGCCTTTGCGCGCTTCCGCTTCTGGGGCAAGTCGACCACCTTCCTCGGCCTCATGCTGACGCGTTCGGTGCCGGGCATTGCGCTTTCGCTGCCGCTCTTCATGGTCTTTTCCCGTATCGGCATCATCGACACGCATTTCGGCCTCATCCTGACCTATGTGGCGCTCAATGTGCCATTCACGATCTGGCTGATCGACGGCTTCTTCCGTCAGGTGCCGAAGGACCTGGCAGAAGCAGCCCAGATTGACGGTTGCACGCGCTGGCAGGCCTTCTGGCAGGTGGAATTTCCGCTGGCTGGTCCCGGCATTGCGACTGCTGGCATCTTCGCCTTCCTCACTTCATGGAACGAATATGCGCTGGCTTCCCAGCTTACTCGCTCGGTCAATTCCAAGACCCTTCCTGTCGGTCTTCTCGATTACACCGCTGAATTCACCATCGACTGGCGCGGCATGTGCGCGCTGGCGGTCGTGATGATTATTCCGGCGCTGACCCTCACATTCATCGTCCAGAAACATCTCGTTGCTGGTCTGACGTTCGGCGCGGTTAAAGGTTGATATTACAATGGCTCAGCTTTCCATTAAAAATCTCGTCAAGCGCTACGGCAATGTCGAAGTGGTGCATGGCATCAATCTCGAAATTGCCGACAAGGAGTTCGTGGCGCTGGTCGGTCCGTCCGGCTGTGGCAAGTCCACGACACTGCGCATGATCGCAGGTCTTGAAAGCATTTCCGACGGCGCGCTGGAAATTGGCGGCAAGGTTGTGAACGATCTGCCGCCGCGTGATCGCAACATCTCCATGGTGTTCCAGTCCTATGCGCTCTATCCGCATATGTCGGTGCGTGAAAACATGGGCTTCTCGCTCAAAATCGCCAAGCAGCCGCAGGCGGAAATCGACCGACGTGTCAATGAAGCCTCCGCCATTCTTGGCCTTGAAGCGCTGATGGAGCGCCGCCCGGCACAGCTTTCGGGTGGTCAGCGCCAGCGCGTTGCCATGGGCCGTGCCATCGTGCGCAATCCGGAAGTGTTTCTGTTCGACGAACCGCTTTCCAACCTCGACGCGAAGCTACGCACGCAGATGCGCACCGAGATCAAGAAGCTTCATGCCAAGGTGCAGTCCACCGTCGTTTACGTGACGCATGATCAGGTCGAGGCCATGACGCTGGCGGATCGCATCGTCATCATGCGCGACGGACATATCGAACAAGTCGGAACCCCGGATGAAGTGTTCAAGCGCCCTGCGACGCAGTTTGTTGCGGGCTTTATCGGCTCGCCGCCCATGAATATGGCTGAGGCAACCGTGCAGGGTTCGGAACTGGTCTTTGCCAGTGGTGACCGCCTGCCAGTGCCTGCACAGTTCAAGGCCAAGGTCACGGACGGCGCCAAGGTGACATTCGGCCTGCGTCCGGACGATATCTTCCCGAAAGGTCACGGCATTTCCACCGGCGACGCCGTGCACGAAAAAGACATGCGCGTCTCGATCACCGAACCGCTCGGCAATGAAACACTGGTCTTCGCCGAGTTCGCCGGCAAGGAATGGGTGGCGCGTATGCTCAACCCGCGCCCTCTCAATTCCGGTGAAGCGATCTCCATGCATTTTGATCTGTCGCAGGCGCATCTGTTTGATGCGGCAAACGGCAAGAGTTTGGCGGTATAATCATGGCACGCATTGAAAAAGTCGAACTGCGCATGGTTGACCTTCCGCCGAAGGTCAAGCGTACAGATGCGATCCAGAGCTTTGTGAGCCAGGAAACGCCAATCGTCACCATCACTGACAGCGATGGTGCGGTGGGTACGGGCTATAGCTACACCATCGGCACGGGCGGCTCGTCCGTCATGCGGCTGTTGAGCGATCATCTGGTGCCGTTGATCCTCAATGAGGATGCAGATTGCATCGAGGCGATCTGGCGTAAACTCGAATTTGCGACCCACGCCACAACCATTGGCGCGATTACCGCTTTGGCGCTTGCTGCAATCGATACTGCCCTCTGGGATTTGCGTGCGAAGAAACAGAACCTGCCGCTGTGGAAATTGGCTGGGGGTGCCAAGGATCGTTGTCCGCTTTACACGACCGAAGGCGGCTGGCTGCATATCGAGAAAGAAGCGCTGGTCGAGGATGCGCTTGCCGCCAAAGCCAAGGGCTTCTCTGGCTCCAAGGTGAAGATCGGCAAGCCGCATGGTTCGGAAGACTATGCGCGTCTGGCAGCAGTCCGCGCAGCCGTTGGTGATGGCTTCGAGATCATGACTGATTGCAATCAGGGCTTTACGGTCGATGAGGCAATCCGCCGTGCCGAACGCCTGAAAGAGCTCGATCTGGCATGGATTGAAGAGCCGCTTCCGGCGGATGATCTTGACGGTCATATCCGCCTGACCCGTTCCACCCCGACACCGATTGCGGTGGGTGAATCGATCTATTCGATCCGTCATTTCCGCGAATATATGCAGAAGGGCGCTTGCTCCATCGTGCAGGTCGATGTGGCGCGTATCGGCGGCATCACGCCTTGGCTGAAAGTGGCACACGCCGCAGAAGCTTTCGACATTCCTGTCTGCCCGCACTTCCTGATGGAACTGCATGTCAGTCTGACCTGTGCGGTACAGAACGGACGCTATGTCGAATATATCCCGCAGCTTGATGACCTGACCACCAAGGGCATGGAAATCCGCGATGGCCACGCCATTGCACCATCCGAACCGGGCATTGGTATTTCGTGGGATTGGGATGCCGTGCGCGCGCGTTCGGTTTCCGAATTCACCCGCGAGATCGTGAGGTCATAATGGCGCAAAGAATGGGCATGGTGATCGGGCTTCAGCCTGAGAAAATCGCAGAATATAAGAAGCTGCACGCGAGCGTGTGGCCGGAAATTCTGGCACTCATTTCGCAGTGCAATATCACCAATTACACGATCTTTCTCAAAGAGCCGGAGAACCTGCTGTTTGGCACATGGGAATATATCGGCACCGACTTTGAAGACGATATGAAGAAGATGGCCGATAACCCGAAAAATCAGGAATGGTGGTCCGTCTGCATGCCATGTCAGAAGCCGCTTGAAACCCGTAAAGAGGGCGAGTGGTGGGCAATGATGGAGGAGGTTTTCCATCATGACTGAAGCTTTTGATCCGAAAACCCTGCGCCAGTGGTGGGCGAAGCCCGCACGGCCAAAGCCGATTGTGATTTTCGGTGCGGGCAGCATTGTCGGCGACGCGCATCTGCCCGCCTACAAGAAGGGCGGCTTTCCGGTTGCAGGCATTTTCGATCCCAATCTGGACAAGGCATCGGCGCTTGCCGATCGATGGGGCGTGAAGGCTTTTGCAAGTCTTGAAGAGGCGATTGCCATTGAAGGCGCGATCTTCGATCTGGCCACACCGCCCTCAGCTCATGCTTCGATCCTCGCGCAATTGCCGGAAGGCTCAGCCGTCCTGATCCAGAAGCCGATGGGCAGCGATCTAGCCGCGGCAACGGAAATCCTGAAAGTCTGCCGCGCACGTAATCTCAAAGCTGCGGTGAATTTCCAGTTGCGTTTTGCGCCGATGATGTTGGCACTTTACGACGCGGTCGATAAGGGCCTGCTTGGCGAGGTAGTGGATTTTGACGCCTGGCTGGCGCTCGCCACGCCTTGGGGTCTGTGGCCGTTCCTCAAAGGTCTCCCGCGTATCGAGATCGCCATGCACTCGATCCATTATCTGGATTTTGTGCGCGGGTTGCTCGGCAATCCTCTTGGTGTTCATGCCAAGACCATCGGCCATCCAAACCACGAAGTCGCTCAGACCCGCACGGCTGCAATTCTTGATTATGGCAATCGTGTGCGCTGTGCGCTGTCGATCAATCATGACCATGATTTTGGACGCAAGTTTCAGGCCTGCGAGTTCCGCATCTGTGGCACCGAGGGTGCGGCCTATGTGAAACTCGGCGTCAATCTCGACTATCCGCGCGGTGAGCCGGACGAGCTTTGGATCAAGCCAAAAGGCGGGGATGACTGGGTGCAGGTCGCGCTTGAAGGCGCATGGTTCCCGGACGCATTCTTAAACCGCATGGCGCAGTTGCAGCGCTTCGTGACCGGCGAAGACGCAGAGCTTATCGGCTCGGTCGAAGATGCCTGGCACACCATGGCGCTGGTCGAAGCGGCCTATCAGTCAAGCGCTGCGCCCGCCACGCCGCTTGCTGCAAAACCGGAGTTTTGATCATGTCTGAACAGAAAATCTACTACGAAGATTATGAAATGAACCATGTGCGCCTCACCACGGGCCGCACGATCACCGAAACGGATTTCGTGGTGCATGCCGGACATACGGGCGATTTTTTCCCCCACCATATGGATGCGGAATTTGCCAAGACATTGCCGGGTGGTCAGCGCATTGCCCATGGCACGATGATCTTTGCAATCGGCGTCGGATTGACGGCGACGCTGATCAATCCGGTTGCATTTTCCTATGGTTATGATCGTCTGCGCTTTATTCGTCCGGTTCATATCGGCGATACGATCCGCACGCGCGTGACGATCAGCGCTAAGGAAGACGACCCGAAACGGGCAAATATGGGCCGCGTTACCGAGCGGTGCGAAGTGCTTAATCAGCGGGATGAAGTGGTGCTGGCTTGCGACCACATCCTGCTTGTTGAACGGAAGGCATAAAGATGACGATACGATTTGATGGAAAAACCGCACTGGTGACAGCCGCAGCTCAGGGCATTGGCCGTGCAAGTGCGCTGGCTTTTGCGGAAGCTGGCGCAAAGGTCTATGCGACCGATATCAACGAAGCAGCGCTGAAGGAACTCGACGGTGTTTCGGGCATCATCACCCGCAAGCTCAATGTGCTTGATGAGGCGGAAGTGAAGTCACTCGTTGCCGAGATCGGTCAGGTCGATATCCTGTTCAACTGCGCAGGTATTGTCCATGGCGGTTCGATTTTGGAAATGAAGGACGAAGACCTCGACTTCGCCGTCAATCTCAATATCCGCTCGATGATCCGCACCATTCGCGCGGTGCTGCCGGGCATGTTGGAGCGCAAGGACGGCGCAATCGTCAACATGGCATCGGTTGCTTCAAGCGTGAAGGGCGTGCCGAACCGCTTTGCCTATGGTGTCACCAAGGCCGCTGTCATTGGTCTGACCAAGGCTGTTGCTGCCGACTATGTCGCCAAGGGCATCCGCTGCAACGCCATTTGCCCCGGTACGGTTGAAAGCCCATCGCTGCAGGACCGCCTGCGTGCGCAGGGCGATTATGAAGAGCAGCGCGCGGCCTTCATCGCGCGTCAGCCTATTGGCCGTATCGGTCAGCCGGAAGAGATCGCGGATCTCGCAGTTTATCTCGCCGGTGCGACCTACACGACCGGACAAGCTTACAATATCGATGGCGGTTGGACTATTTAAGTTCGGCTGCGACTATCCCCTTAAAGGAGTAAACTCATGAAATTTCTTCGTTACGGTGAAGCCGGTCAGGAAAAGCCGGGCCTTCTCGATGCCGATGGTTCGATCCGCGATCTGTCCGCCCATGTAGGCGATCTTTCGGGTGCGGCTCTGGCCCCGGATGCGCTGGCCAAGCTCGGCGCGCTCGATGTCAATTCGCTGCCGAAGGTTGAAGGCAATCCGCGCCTTGGTCCTTGCGTTGCTGGCACCGGCAAGTTCATCTGCATTGGTCTCAACTATTCCGACCATGCGGCGGAAACGGGTGCAACCGTTCCATCCGAACCAATCATCTTCATGAAGGCAACGTCTGCCATCGTTGGCCCGAACGACGACCTTCTCATCCCACGCGGTTCTGAAAAGACCGACTGGGAAGTGGAGCTCGGCATCGTGATCGGCAAGACCGCGAAATATGTCAGCGAAGACGATGCGCTTGATTATGTCGCCGGTTACTGCACCATCCACGACGTCTCCGAACGCGCATTCCAGATCGAGCGTCAGGGTCAGTGGACCAAGGGCAAATCCTGCGACACTTTTGGTCCAACCGGCCCATGGCTGGTGACGAAGGAAGAAATTGCCGACCCGGAAAACCTTGCCATGTGGCTCAAGGTCAATGGCGAAACCATGCAGGACGGCTCGTCCAAGACCATGGTTTATGGCGTGCGCTACCTCGTTTCCTATCTCTCGCAGTTCATGTCTCTGCAGCCCGGCGACATCATCTCCACCGGCACGCCTCCCGGCGTCGGCATGGGCATGAAGCCACCGCGCTATCTCAAGGCTGGCGACACTGTCGAACTCGGCATTGAAGGCCTCGGCTCGCAGAAGCAGAACGTGCGCGCTGACGTTTAATTTTTTTGAGCATGATCCCTAAAACGTGTTGCTACTTTTGGGGATCATGTTCGGATCGCGGAATTACAAATGACCAAAATTACTGATCTTCGCGTCTTCGATCTTCGCTTCCCGACTTCGCAAAGTCTGGACGGTTCTGACGCGATGAACCCGGACCCGGATTACTCGGCAGCCTATGTTATCCTCGATACGGATGACGAGGCTCTGAAAGGCCATGGCCTCACCTTTACTATCGGTCGCGGCAATGACATCTGCTGTCAGGCTATTCTTGCGATGCGCCATCTGGTGGTCGGCGTCGATCTCGATGTGGTCCGCTCCGCACCCGGCAAGTTCTGGCGCCATCTGACAAGCGACAGCCAGCTACGCTGGATAGGCCCTGAAAAAGGTGCGATGCATCTGGCAACCGGTGCTGTCGTCAATGCATTCTGGGATCTTTTGGCAAAGCAGTCCGGCAAGCCGGTCTGGCGTCTGGTGTCGGAACTCTCGGCTGAGGAAATCGCCGACATCGTCGACTACCGCTATCTGACCGACGTGCTGACCCGTGACGAAGCCGTTGAAATTCTGCGCAAAGCAGAAAGCGGCAAGGCGGAGCGTATCGCTCAGCTCGAAGCCAAGGGTTATCCTTGCTACACGACTTCGGCAGGCTGGCTCGGCTACGACGACGAAAAGCTGCGCCGTCTTTGTCAGGAAGCCATCGACGAGGGCTTCAATCATGTGAAGATGAAGGTTGGTCGTGATCTTGAAGACGATATTCGTCGTCTCACTATCGCGCGCGAAGTGATCGGTCCGGATCGTTATCTGATGATCGACGCCAATCAGGTATGGGAAGTCGATCAGGCGATCGAGTGGGTCAACAAGCTTGCTTTCTCAAAGCCATTCTTCATCGAAGAGCCGACCAGCCCGGATGATGTTGCAGGTCATCGCAAAATCCGCGAAGCCATTGGCGACGTGAAGGTAGCGACCGGCGAAATGTGCCAGAACCGCATCATGTTCAAGCAGTTCATCGCAGAAGGTGCGATCGACATCGTCCAGATTGATTCATGCCGCATGGGTGGCCTGAATGAAGTTCTGGCCGTGCTGCTGATTGCTGCGAAATACAACAAGCCGGTCTGGCCACATGCGGGCGGCGTTGGCCTGTGTGAATATGTGCAGCATCTTTCCATGATCGATTATGTTGCCGTTTCAGGCACGATGGACGGTCGCGTGATCGAATATGTGGATCATCTGCACGAGCATTTCATCGAGCCATGCATCATCAAGGATGCGGCCTATATGCCGCCATCACTGCCGGGCTTCTCGATTGAAATGAAGCCGCAGTCGATTACGGAATACACCTTCAAGGGTTGATAAAAAAAGCCGCGCTGAAAAAATCCAGCGCGGCTTTTGCTTTTAGAGAAAGCGGATCATCAAGGCACCGGTCAGCAATAATACGGCTCCGGCTACGCGCCCTGCAGTGATTTCGCGCACTGCTACCCCCATGAAACCGATACGATCTGCGGCAAGCCCCGCCACCAATTGCCCGGCGACGGCAAGCCCCATCACAGCCGCAGCCCCGATGCGTGGTGTGAGCAATACAGACGCGGTCACATAAATACAGCCAAGCGCACCGCCAGCCACGAACAGCCAGCCTGCAGGCACATTGAATGCTGGCATCGCGCCCGTTGCACGTGCGGTTATGGCTGCGATCATGCCAAGAATGACTGCGCCTGACAGAAAGGAAATCGCTGCTGCGGTGACCGGAGAACCAAGTCCGCGCGCGAGCGCCGCATTGATGGGAGCCTGAATGGCGATACAGGCACCCGAAAGAATGCCGAACAAAGTCCAGAGCATGGAGATTTCCTCACTTGGGGAAGAATTGGGAGGGCGCTTATTAAGCTACGAGCACTTGCAGAGAAAACCCAATAGGTCAACATTCCAGACGATCATGCCGATAGTCTAACACACGAAAGATTCGGCGAATCTAAGCACAACTATGTACATATATGAAGATTCAATGGTGCCCGGAGGCGGATTCGAACCACCGACACGCGGATTTTCAATCCGCTGCTCTACCAACTGAGCTATCCGGGCATCCGTAACAAGCGGCTTGCTTGTTCAAGGCGGTGTTGGTTTCCGCCGGAAGTGGGTGGGTTATAGCATTAAATTTCGTGCTGTCCAGCACCGTATCGCAATTTTTATCAGCTTTTCTCACATCTTTGATAAATAACTGATTTTATTGGAGGAAGCCGCTTTGCGGAAGGCCTAGTTCCCTTCTTCTTCCTCTTCATCGATCGGCTTTCCCGGCAATACATAGCTACCCGACAGCCAGCGATTGAGGTCGATGCTTTTACAGCGTGGCGAGCAGAACGGATAGGATTCGCGTGCTGAAGGTTTTCCGCATTCCGGGCAAGGGCGTGTCGGACGCAACGGTGTCACGCGTGCACCTGCTGCTGCTGATATGTCCTTCTTGTCGCTCATGCTTGTTCTTCAGACCTTCCCGCTATCCCAGTTCGCGTAAACCGGATAGTCGACATCATTCAGCAGGCTTATGGTTTCCTGCAGCGGTAATCCCACTACGTTGGTATAGGAGCCAACGAGCTTCACGACGAAACTACCCGCCAGTCCCTGGATAGCATAGCCGCCGGCTTTCCCCCGCCATTCACCGGACGAGAGATAAGCATCCATCTGCTGGCGAGATAGGCGTTCGAAGCGCAGGCGTGTTTCAACCAGCGTCTGACGTAAATTCCCGTTCGGCAAGACAAGGCTTACCCCTGTAAAAACCTTGTGTGTACGTCCGGAAAGCAGACGCAAACACTCTCGTGCTTCGTCGGCGATCTCGGTCTTTGGGAGAATGCGACGACCAACAGCCACAACCGTGTCGGCCGCAAGAATGAACGCATCGGCGAAACTCGCATCGTCCTTGAGCTGTTCCTGTGCCTTGCGCGCCTTTTCCCGCGACAGACGTCGCGCCAGCGAGCGCGGGTGTTCCGCGCGCTGCGGCGTTTCATCTATATCGGCCGGATAGATATGGTCCGGTTCGATGCCTGCTTGCCCAAGAAGCTCGATCCTGCGTGGAGAACCGGAGGCAAGAACCAGCTTGTGTTGCGCGCTCATCGAATAGACATTTCCTGGAACGGGGACGGTTTGCTTACTTGAAGCGATAGGTGATGCGGCCCTTGGTCAGATCGTATGGGGTCATCTCAACCAGAACTTTGTCACCGGCCAGAACGCGGATGCGATTCTTGCGCATACGGCCTGCCGTATGAGCGATGATTTCATGTTCGTTTTCGAGCTTCACGCGGAACATTGCATTCGGCAGCAGTTCCGTAACAACACCCGGAAATTCTAGGACTTCTTCTTTCGCCATGCGATACCTGTTTCTTTCTTTGATAAAATGCCGCTCTCGAGCGGTCTTTAGGTCGGAATTTGCGCGGAACCTATATGATTAGGCGGCATTTGTGAACAACGGAATTCCGCGAACTTAATGCCGGAGCATTTCCCGCAAAAATGCGAAGCAGTTTTGTGTAGGATAATGCGACAAAACAAAGAGTTAGAGCGGTTCCGTATTACCCGGAACCGTTCTTGTCAAAACGCTGCATGATTTGCCGCTTCAGACGGTCACGCACATCGCGATAAGCCGCCATGATCTGGCTTCTGCTACCCGCCACCAGTGTCGGGTCCGGCGTTGGCCAATATTCGACATCGACCGAGAAACCGCGCATTCGCTCGAGCACTGTATGGTGAGCGAGCGGCGTGAGCGTCACGATCAGATCGAAATAACCATCCGCAAGTTCTTCAAGGCCACGTGGTTGCCGATTGTCGAGCGATAAGCCTTCTTCCTGAAGTACAGCATCGACAAAAGGATCACGCTCCCCCCGTTTCACACCGGCGGAAGCTACATAAATATTGGGTGGCAAGGCCTGTCTTGCAAGTAATTCCGCCATTGGTGAACGAATTGCATTCTTGCCACAGACGAAAAGCAGCGATGTTGGCAAGCGCTGTTTATGATCTTCGGGGCCATCGGCACTAACAGTCACGGGAGGTACATCGGCGATGGCCATCGATGATCAGCCCCTCCAGTGTAAAACGCAGACAAGTGTGAAGAGCCGCCGTGCAGTGCTGAAATCAACCTCGATCTTGCCCTTCAGTCGAGCTTGAAGTGTTTGTGATCCTTCATTGTGCAGTCCACGACGACCCATATCGATTGCTTCGATCTTGCTCGGTGTGGCTGAACGGATTGCCTGATAATAGCTTTCGCAAATCATGAAATAATCCCGAACGACACGACGCAAAGGCGTGAGCGAGAGAATATGGGTTGCGACGTCTTCGCCGGCTTCGCGGGTGATGGCGAAGATCAGTCGCGATTCCATCAACGAAAGCTTCAGCCGGTAAGGCCCGCCCGTGTCGTCACCGATAGGATGGAAAGAATTCTCTTCGATGAGATCAAAAATGGCCACTGCACGTTCATGCTCGACGTCAGGCGTCGAACGCCCGATGGACTCATCGAGCTCGACGTCAACAAGGCGGGCATTTGGAACACCGGCAGTCATGTCACCTCATAGATTCAACCGGATGGCAACAGACTGCGCGTGAGCATCAAGGCCTTCGGCACGGGCGATCTCGATGGCTGCAGGTCCGAGGACACGCAGTTGATCAGGACCCAGCTTGAGAAGCGACGTACGCTTCATATAATCGAGAACGGATAAGCCGGATGAAAAACGCGCCGAGCGTGCCGTTGGCAGAACATGGTTGCAGCCGCCGACATAATCCCCGATCACTTCCGGCGTATAGCCACCGATAAAGATCGATCCTGCATTGCGGATTTTTGGCAGCAAGGCTTCCGGATCGGCTGTGGCGATTTCCAGATGCTCGGCTGCTATGCGATTGGCAAGAGGGACGGCGGCTTCGAAATCATCGATCAGAATGATTGCACCGAAATCACGCCAGCTCGCGGCTGCGGTTTGCGCGCGTGGCAGGTTACGAAGCTGTCTTTCGACAGCCTCTTCGACAGCCAGAGCTAAAGCCTCATCGTTGGTCATCAGGATCGACTGTGCAGCAGCATCGTGTTCCGCTTGTGCAAGAAGATCTGCCGCGATCCAGTCGGGATTGTTGTCCTTGTCGGCAATGACCAACACTTCGGACGGACCGGCGATCATGTCGATGCCAACCGTGCCGAAAACGATGCGCTTGGCCGCGGCAACATAGGCGTTGCCTGGGCCGACGATCTTGGCGACCGGTCGAATTGTTTCGGTGCCATAGGCGAGGGCAGCAATAGCCTGCGCACCACCGACGCGGTAGATTTCGGAAACGCCAGCCAGACGGGCTGCCACCAGAACCAGTGGATTTAGGATGCCGTCGGGGGCCGGGACCACCATGACGATGCGCTCTACGCCTGCCACTTTGGCAGGAACGGCGTTCATCAATACAGAACTGGGATAGCTTGCGGTCCCTCCCGGAACATAAAGCCCCACAGCCTCAATGGCTGTCCAGCGTGAGCCGAGTTCCACGCCGAGCGCATCCGTATAGCGGTCATCCTTGGGCAATTGCCGCGCATGATGCTTTTCGATGCGCTCATGAGCCAGTTTCAAAGCCTCGATAGTCGAGGCAGGAGCGAGTTCGAAAGCTGCATCGATTTCCGCTTCGGTGACGGCAATTCCTGTCTGTTCAAGGTCGATACGATCAAAACGGCGGGAATAATCGATGAGTGCACTGTCGCCTTCACGACGCACCCGATCAACGATTTCGCGCGCTGCGCGATCTACATCCTCGGAAGCTTCGCGCTTGCTGGCCAAAAATGTAGCGAAATTCTTCTCGAAATCGGGATCGGTTTGTCTGAGCGTCTTGACCACGCTTCTATTCCTTCAAATATGCTTTGCCCGACTGGCGTCTGGCTGACGAAAGACGGTTCAGTATGACCCCCTCTCAGACGTTATGGCGAGGAAGTGATTCCGTTTCCCACGCCGCGCCGAGGTCCGTCATTTGCGCTTCGATACATTCTACTTCAAGACGGATAGCCGCATTTGCCGAAAAAGTCAGTTCTATTGTTCCGGCAGGTGTTTCACCGGCAGTGAACTGAATGGCCATCAGGGAAAGCACGTCATCCGGTTTTTGGCGGTCAATCCCAGTTGCTTTGGCTGCTATCACACGATTGAAGTGCAGGGCCGTTTTCCGGCGTTGGTATTGCGGTTTGCGCAGAAATTTCGGTTTGCTTTCTTCCCAGACGAAGCGGTTTGCTGTCAGCACGAAACGTTTTTCGTGCCCGAGATACTGGAGATCAGATACTTTCAAAACTGCGTCCTGAAGATGAGCCGACAGGACCTGCAAATCCTCCTCATCTAGTGCCACAAGCTTCAACATATCCATATTCCAGCACCACTTTCCAGTTTTCGGTCAATAACAGCTCCAGCGGGCGGAAAATCAATTACCCACTTCGCCAATTATCAACTTGGCATGTCAAAACAAAAAAATCGACAGACTTTTCAAGCCTGTCGCCCTTCAACTGGAATCTCAAACGTTACGCAAGAAAAAGCCGGAGCAATGAACGTCACTCCGGCCCGGTCATATCAACCGCTGATACGTTCCACTATTGCGCCGCAGCGAGACAGCTTTTCTTCCAGGCGCTCGAAACCGCGATCCAGATGATAAACGCGGTTGACCATGGTTTCGCCTTCGGCAGCAAGCCCAGCAATGACAAGAGACACCGACGCGCGGAGATCCGTTGCCATCACCTGTGCACCTTTCAGACGTTCCACGCCTTCGACGGTTGCAGTCTGGCCGGACAGGGAGATTTTTGCGCCAAGGCGAGCAAGCTCCTGCACGTGCATGAAACGATTTTCAAAAATCGTTTCCGTGATACGCGAGGTTCCCTTCGCCTTTGTCATCAGGCCCATGAACTGAGCCTGCAAATCGGTCGGGAAACCGGGGAAGGGGTCGGTCGTAACGTCGACGGGATGGATACCATGACCATTGCGCACGACGCGCAGGCCGCTATTGGTCTCGGTGATTTCCGCTCCCGCCTGCCGCAGCGTTTCGAGGGCGGCGGAAAGCTGGCTTTCCTGTGCGCCTTCCAGCAGCACATCGCCCCCGGTCATGGCGACAGCCATGGCATAGGTTCCTGCTTCAATACGATCCGGTATAACGCGCACGCGCGCGCCAGAAAGGCTGGTAACACCTTCAATGTGGATAGTATCGGTTCCGGCACCGGTAATCTTCGCGCCCATGGCATTGAGGCAGTCGGCGAGATTGACGACTTCCGGTTCGCGCGCCGGGTTTTCGATCACGGTTTCACCCTTGGCCAGAGCTGCGGCCATCAACATGACATGCGTGGCACCAACCGAAACCTTCGGGAAGCGATACCGCCCGCCGACAAGACCACCCTTCGGCGCACGCGCCTTGGCATAACCGTTTTCGATATCGATTTCCGCGCCCAGTGCCTGAAGGCAATCGAGCAGCAGATCGACCGGACGCGTACCAATGGCGCAGCCGCCTGGAAGGGACACTGTTGCTTCGCCCATGCGCGCCAGAAGCGGGCCTATCACCCAGAAGCTTGCACGCATTTTAGAGACCAGCTCATAAGGTGCGGTGGTATCCACAATGTTGCGAGCGGTAAAATGAATCGTGCGCGAATAGGCACCGTTCTGGTGTTCGCGACGGCCATTGACCGAATAATCGACACCATGATTGCCGAGGATGCGGATCAACTGCTCCACGTCGGCCAGATGCGGCACATTTTCGAGCGTCAACGTATCGTCAGTCAAAAGCGAGGCGATCATCAACGGCAGAGCGGCGTTCTTTGCGCCGGAGATTGGAATGATGCCGTTGAGCTTGTTGCCTCCGACGATTTTGATGCGATCCATGCTGTGTCACCTTCTGGGCGGATGCCTTGCCCGATAAAATTGCGCCAAATCCGGCAGCCCTTGTGGCGCGGTGGCGCTGCGTCATGAAATTACGAGTCTTGCGGCCAAATTACGTCAAAAACGAATCACAATGGGACGATATCGCTGCAAAGAACAGAAATGAGCTTTTACCGTAGAGCCTCCCTATCATCAAGGAAGGCTTTGTTGTTGTGATTCTCAGTCGGTATCGTCGCTGGCAGCAGTGATACCATCGTTGCGTTCATCTGCTTCACCTGCGCGACGCGATCGCGATTGCGCTTTGCGGCGCATCAGATTCGCGCGCAATTCTTCGGCTCGGCGCTTTTTGCGCTGGTCCGATTGGGATTGTTTCCCTCTGCTGGTCGTATTTTCGCTCATGGCGGTCTTCTACTACGGGAAAAAGGGCCGGAAAAGCTGCTTTCAAATGCATGCCCGACAGATTTCCACATTATGTGAAAAGAAATGCAATTGCTTGCTTGCGATTTGCGTAATGATGTGGCAGAAGTCCGCCGCACTCAAGAGATTGCTGCGGTAGCTCAGTGGTAGAGCACTCCCTTGGTAAGGGAGAGGTCGAGAGTTCAATCCTCTCTCGCAGCACCATTATACTCTGATTGAAATCCCAAAATTTGATTTTACCCGTGGTTCCCATTGATGCTGGTCATTGTGGAAAGCGCTTTTCTTTCGCAACCGGTCTTTTCGATGTATACTGGGCGACAGTTGAATAGAATGAGACCGTCTGGGCTTCAGCCTGGCGGATTGGTGTCACGGACAGGCGGACTTATCCGGCGACCGTGCGAAAGCCGAAAATTGCGTGCAGGCCATGTCCTGACCGCTGCCTTGCCGTCAGGACTGCCTAACCCGCAGGAGGAGCGTCATGGCACAGTTTCATGTTATTGCAGGACGAGACCAATCAACCTTCTACCCCGAAGTTAAACGCATCCGCATGGTGGATGTATTTGAGGCCTTGCGTCTGGGATTTGAAGATTTCTGGGCAAAGCCTTCGCATTATGTTTTTCTTTGTCTCATATATCCCTTTGCGGGGTTGCTCATCACCTATTGGAGCACGAACGCAAACGCGCTGCCGCTTTTGTTCCCTTTGATGTCAGGTTTTGCTTTGATCGGGCCGATTGCTGCGTTGCCACTTTATGAGATGAGCCGACGTCGTGAAGAGAAGTTGGATACCTCGTGGAAACGTGCGCTTGATGTGACCCATTCTCCCGCATTGCCTTCTATCCTGGCTGTCGGTGCTTTTCTCTTCGCAATCTTTGTCGCGTGGCTACTGGTGGCCCAGAACCTCTATATTCATTATTTCGGCCCGATGCCTCCCGAGAGCTTCTCCATGATGATGAACCAGATATCATCGACTGAAGAAGGTCGTAGTTTGATCTTCGCGGGCTGCGGGGTCGGATTGCTTTTTGCCATTGTTGTGCTGTGTTCGACGATTGTCACTTTTCCAATGCTGCTCGATCAGGACTGTGGTGCGGCGGTGGCAACTGCGACATCGTTGCGGGTCGTCATGCGCAATCCCTTGGAATCGCTGCTTTGGGCGGCAATCGTAACTGTGATGCTGATCGTGGGTTTTGCCACGATGTTTGCCGGATTGGCGCTGGCAATACCCATCCTTGGGCATGCGACTTGGCATCTGTATCGCAAGACAGTTAGGCGCCCAGCGCCAATACGTAGCTGACGACGGAATTGACCGGTAGATCCCATCCGAAACATCGCTTCGGGTGGGATTGCGATGACTTTTGATGAAACATTTTCAAACTTTCTGAGGTGTGGCGGCGTCCTGCCGCACCCCCACCCCCCTTTATTCTGCGCCCGGTTCTGCTTTAGAAGAGCAATACGAGATTCGCGCAGATGATAATAAATAACAATAAGTTAGCGGAGCTCTCCTCGCAGCGCGTCAACGGGCTGGGCGGGCTTTCGATACATTTCAAGGACGGGCGTTCGCGCATTTCCAGGCTCTACCAGGAAGGCGCAGCCAAGATCCGCATGCCGCAGGTCGGAGGCGATCCGCTGGAAGCAATCCTGATCAACACATCAGGAGGGCTGACGGGCGGTGACCGACTGCGATGGGATGTGGAGCTTGGCGAAAACGTTTCGGCCGTCATTACCACGCAGGCCTGTGAGCGCATCTATCGCTCAGGGGGCGGCGAGGCACGCATTGCCACGCGCTTGAAGGCTGCAAAAGGCACGCGTCTTGCTTGGCTTCCGCAGGAAACCATTCTGTTCAATCAATCCGTGTTGTCACGAACGCTGGATGTCGAACTGGAGGAGGGGGCGGAAATCCTGGTGGTGGAGGCGACTATATTCGGGCGCCTTGCCATGGGTGAGCGGGTTGATGAAGCGATGTTCAGTGATCGTTGGCGTGTGCGGTTGGGTGGACAGCTTGTGCATGCCGAAGAGTTTCGGCTGGGACCAGATGTTGGAGCCGAATTGCAAGCGCGTCCAGTGGCCGATGGAGCGTTTGCCGTCGCCACCGTGCTTTTGATTTCAGGCGAAGCCGGGAGACATCTGGAAGCCGCCCGGCAGATCATTGGAGAGGAGGGTGGTGCCAGCCTTTGGCAGGTTGGTGCTGCAACCAAGCTGATGGCGCGGCTTTACGCGCCGGATAGTTATGCCTTGCGCAAACGTCTGGGGCCATTGCTTGCCCTGCTTAACGGCAAGGCAGGACTGCCCAAAGTTTGGACATTTTGAGTTCGCGGCAATCCCGCCGCTTTTAACGCCAGCGGAATGCATACCGCTTTGAAAGTATGAAGTTTGGAACGAAGTCATGAATTTGACGCCCAGGGAAAAAGACAAGCTTTTGATCGCCATGGCCGCCATGGTTGCCCGCCGCCGTCTGGAGCGCGGGGTAAAACTCAATCATCCGGAAACGATCGCACTGATCAGCGATTTTGTCGTTGAAGGTGCCCGCGATGGGCGCACGGTCGCCGATCTGATGGAAGCAGGCGCGCACGTCATCACCCGCGAACAGGTGATGGAAGGCGTGGCCGAAATGATCCACGACATTCAGGTCGAAGCCACATTTCCCGATGGCACGAAGCTCGTAACGGTTCACGAGCCAATTCGCTGATTTTCAGGTTTCGCCAAAGCGAACCTGTTTTTTGAAAGGTACGATAATGAAGAAGACTACGGTTCTCGCCGCGGTAGCGATGGCGCTCACCGCAAGCCCCGCCTTTGCCCATCTTAATCCGGCCGAACATGGCTCGTTTGCGGCGGGCTTCACGCATCCGCTCTCCGGTACGGACCATATTCTGGCGATGGTTGCGGTAGGGCTTTGGGCCGCCATGCTCGGTGGACGAGCACTCTTCGTCGTGCCAGCAGCATTTGTCGGCGTGATGCTGCTTGGCTTTGTGGCGGCACTTCTGGGCATGCCACTGCCCTTTGTTGAGCCGGTCATTTTGGCTTCGGTCGTCGTACTGGGCCTGCTGGTGGCGCTTGCTCTGCCCGTTTCCCCGGTCGTGGGTGCCATCATCGCGGGCTTCTTTGCCTTCTTCCATGGCCATGCGCATGGCGGGGAAATCGGAGGCGCAGCCTTCCTGTCCTATGCGGCTGGATTTGCTTTCGCCACGGCCCTGCTACACGCCGCTGGCATGGGTATCGGCCTTGCCACAGGACGCCTCATGGCGGGCAAGAATGGCAAAATTGCTTTGCGTCTGGCGGGTGGCGCTACCGCACTTGGCGGCCTGATGTTGATGGCCGGGTGAGGTGTGACATGATCCCCGGCGAAATTATTACGCAGGACGGCGATATAGAACTCAATCAGGGCCAGCCGACCATCACGATCAAGGTCGCCAATACTGGCGACCGCCCCATCCAGGTCGGCAGCCATTTTCATTTTTACGAAGTGAATGCGGCCCTTTCTTTTGAGCGCGACAAGACGCTCGGACAGCGGCTGGATATAGCGGCAGGAACTGCCGTGCGCTTCGAGCCCGGCCAGGAGCGCGACGTGACATTGGTTCCCGTGAGCGGCAAGCGCGAAATCTACGGATTTCGCCAGATGGTCATGGGAAAGCTTTAGAACAGGTGACGGAGACATTTCATGCCAGCCAGAATTAGTCGCGCCACCTATGCGCAGATGTTCGGCCCTACTGTCGGCGATAAGGTGCGCCTCGCCGATACGGAACTTTTTATCGAAGTCGAACGCGATCTTACCACCTACGGTGAAGAGGTGAAGTTCGGCGGAGGCAAGGTTATCCGCGACGGTATGGGGCAAAGCCAATTGTCCCGCGCCGACGGCGCAATGGATACGGTTATTACCAATGCCCTGATCCTCGATCATACCGGTATCTACAAGGCCGATGTGGGACTGCGAGACGGGCGTATCGCGGTGATCGGAAAGGCCGGAAATCCGGATACGCAGCCCGGCGTTTCGATCATCATCGGACCCGGCACCGAAATCATTGCAGGCGAGGGCAAAATACTCACTGCGGGCGGTATCGACACGCATATCCATTTCATCTCGCCGCAACAGGTGGATGAAGCACTCAATGCGGGCATCACCTGCATGGTGGGTGGTGGCACCGGCCCGGCCCATGGCACGCTTGCGACCACCTGCACGCCGGGGCCGTGGCATATAGCTCGCCTCATCCAGTCGTTCGACGGGCTGCCGATGAATATCGGTGTGTTCGGCAAGGGAAACGCCTCGCTGCCCGGCGCATTGGAAGAAATGATCCGCGCCGGTGCCTGCGGTTTGAAGCTGCATGAAGACTGGGGTTCGACACCGGCCGCAATCGACAATTGCCTTTCGGTTGCAGATCGGTTCGATGTTCAGGTTGCGATCCACACCGATACGCTGAACGAAGGCGGCTTCGTCGAAGACACGCTCAACGCCTTCAAGGGGCGCACGATCCATTCCTTCCATACGGAGGGCGCCGGTGGCGGACATGCTCCGGATATTATTCGCGTGTGTCAGTATCCGAACGTGTTGCCAGCGTCGACAAACCCGACCCGGCCCTACACGGTCAATACGATTGCAGAGCATCTCGACATGCTGATGGTGTGCCATCATTTGTCCCCGGCAATCCCGGAAGATATTGCCTTTGCAGAAAGCCGTATCCGCAAGGAAACCATCGCGGCAGAAGACATCCTGCACGATATGGGGGCGTTCTCCATCATTTCCTCCGACAGCCAGGCGATGGGCCGTGTCGGCGAAATGATTATTCGCTGTTGGCAGACCGCGGACAAGATGAAGAAGCAGCGCGGCAGTCTTCCCGAAGACAAGCCGGGCAATGACAATTACCGGGCGCGTCGCTACATTGCGAAATACACCATCAACCCTGCTATCGCCCATGGCATGGCGCATGAAATCGGTTCGGTGGAAGTCGGCAAGCGCGCCGATCTCGTTTTGTGGAACCCTGCTTTCTTCGGCATCAAGCCGGAAATGGTGCTGCTCGGCGGCTGGATTGCCACCGCGCCGATGGGGGATCCGAATGGCTCGATTCCAACGCCGCAGCCGATGCATTACCGCCCGATGTTCGGCTCATTCGGGAAAGCCCGCACCAATACATCCATTACCTTCGTTTCGCAGGCCGCAATGGATGAAGGGCTTCGAGAGAAGATTGGGGTGGACAAGCAGATGATTGCCGTGGCCAATACCAGAGGTGGCATCGGCAAGCATTCCATGATCCTCAACAATGCGATGCCGCAAATGGAAGTTGATCCGGAAACCTATGAGGTGCGCGCGGATGGCGAACTTCTGACCTGCGAGCCCGTCGACGTCGTGCCAATGGCGCAACGCTACTTCATGTTTTGATCTTGAAAGGCAAACAAATGTTTCGTGCCACTGCCATTATTCGTGCAGATAAGGTGATCGATGCTGTGCCTGCGGGCCACGCCGTTCTCGAACGCGATGAACGTCATTTGCGGCGCAAGGCCATCGTTCTGGAAGGCGGCGAGAAGGTGCTCGTTGATTTTGCAGAGCCAATCGTGCTCGAACACGGCGATCGGCTCGTCCTCGATGACGGACGCGAGATCGAAATCCGCGCCGCAAGCGAGGAACTTTACGAAATCTGCGGGCGTGATCCGCTGCATATTGCCGAACTCGCCTGGCATATCGGCAACCGCCACCTTGCGGCTCAGATCGAGAGTGATCGCATCTTCATTCTTCGCGACCATGTCATAAAGGCGATGCTTGAGGGGCTCGGTGCGACGGTTACGGATGTCACGGCTATTTTCAGTCCGCTACGCGGTGCTTATTCCGGCGGCCATTCGCATCATGACCATGGGCATGACCACGATCATCATCATCATCATCATGGTCATCACGAACACGATCATGAACATAATCACCACCACCACGACTGATACCACCACCGCTTTGCTGCGGCTGATGGCCTGGCTGTCGCCCGTCTTTCCGGTGGGATCGTTCAGCTATAGTCATGGGCTGGAGCGGGCCGTCCATGACGGCTATGTCGCAGACACGGCCACGATGGGCGATTGGCTGCGCTGGCTTGTAACACGTGGCTCCGGCTGGAACGATGCCGTGCTTTGCGCGGAAAGCTGGCGGCGTGCGGTTGCCGAAGGCGATCTTGTCGAAGTTGCAGAACTGGCCGAAGCACTGGCCGGTTCGCGCGAACGTCATATGGAGACGATGCTGCAGGGCGAGGCGTTTCTGGCTGCAGCCCGAAGCTGGCCCAACTCCGTTTTCGACCGCCTGCCAGCCGATTGTCCCTATCCGGTGGCAGTCGGTGCTGTAGCGGGCGGCAACAGAGTATCGCTTGGATTGACACTCGCCGCCTTTCTGCAAGCCTTCTGTATCAATCTTTTGCAGGCATCCATCCGTCTTTCGGTCATGGGGCAGAACGGCGTGACTGCAACAATGTCAGACTTGGAACCGGTTCTCGCCGAAACAGCGGCGCGAATAGAAAAAACTTCATTGAGTGACCTTGGTTCCGCGACTTACATTAGCGATATCATGGCCATGAAACACGAAACCCAACATTCGAGGCTCTTTCGCACATGACACAGAAAAACGGACCCTTGCGTATCGGTATCGGTGGACCGGTGGGATCAGGAAAGACGACGCTGACCGAAAAGCTTTGCAAAGCGCTGCGCGATAAATACTCGGTCGCCGTGATTACCAATGATATCTACACGCAGGAAGACGCTCTCATTCTGGCGCGTTCTCAGGCTTTGTCAGAAGACCGGATCATGGGCGTCGAAACGGGTGGGTGCCCGCATACGGCAATCCGCGAGGATGCCTCCATCAATCTGCAGGCAATTGCCGAAATGAACCGGCGATTTCCCGATCTGGAAATCGTCTTCATCGAATCCGGCGGTGACAATCTCGCAGCCACATTCTCACCTGATCTGGCGGACCTGACGCTTTATGTCATCTCTGTTTGTCAGGGCGAAGAAATTCCGCGCAAAGGCGGTCCGGGTATCACGCGGTCAGATTTTCTTGTGATCAACAAGAGCGATCTTGCCCCTCACGTTCATGTCGATCTCGATATTATGCAAGGCGATGCGGCACGCATGCGCGGCAAGCGTCCATTCGGTTTCACCGACCTCCATCGCGGCAAGGGCGTCCCCGAAATCATCGAGTTTATCGTTGAGAATGGTGGACTGGATTCGCGTTGATCACGGCTGGCTGTTGAGCCGTTTGCGGGCCTCGCGTTGTGAGGCCTGCAAGTCAATGATTGGTTTGGGATAGGTACTGCCCAACGCAATTCCAGCGCTGGCCAGCACATCCTTGGGTGCCTCAAACGGCTTGTGCAGCCATTTGTTCGGCAGGCCGGATAGCTCTGGCACCCAATGCCGGACGTATCGTCCCTCGGCATCGAATTTTTCGCCCTGCAATATAGGATTGAACACCCGAAAATAGGGCGCTGCATCCATGCCGCAGCCTGCCACCCATTGCCAGCTTCCCGGATTGCTGGCGACATCGCCGTCCACGAGCGTGTCCCAGAACCATTCCTCGCCCTTCCGCCAATCAATAAGCAGATTCTTGGTAAGAAAAGATGCAACCAGCATGCGCACACGGTTGTGCATCCAACCCGTCGCCCAAAGCTGACGCATGCCAGCATCGATAATGGGAAAGCCCGTCAGTCCGCGACGCCATGCTTTAAATGCAATTGGATCGTTGCGCCATTCTATGCCGGACAGTGTGTCACGCATATCGTATCGGCTGATGTCCGGACGGTGAAAGAGCTGGTGATAGTTAAAATCGCGCCAGATCAACTCGGACAGGAATTTTTCGCCGCCTGCACGTGCCGAATGATGCTCGTCCATAAACGCCAACGTGGCATACCACGCCTGACGGGCGCTGATTTCACCGAACCTGAGATGAGGCGAAAGTCTCGATGTTCCCTCGGTGCCGGGAACATCGCGATCCCCGGCGTAAGTCAATAGCGTGTCCTTCAAAAAACGTGTCAGGCAGTCGCGCGCCGCATCTTCTCCAATGGCCCAAAGACCATTCAGTTTTTTTGACCATGCAGGCTTATCGTGCGATGGGCGGACGTCTTGCATGGGTTTGATGTCCCATCGCCTTCGCGGAAGCGGCCGGGGCACATGATGCTGGCGCAGGGCTTTCGCAAATGGCGTAAAGACCTGATACGGCGCATTGCTACCCGTTTTCAGCTCCCAGGGTTCGAGGAGAAGATTGCCGGGAAGGGATGTTACACGCGTGCCGTTTTCTTTGAACTGTGCCTTCAATTCTGCATCGAGTTCGCGTTCCGCCGGTGCGTAGCGACGGTTCCAGAACAACTCGGTGACGGCCAATTTTGTGAGCAATTGAGGGAGGATATCCCTCGGGTCACCCGTCTCAATAACGAGTTCGATGCTGCGGTCAGCCAGTTGTTTTCTTAACGCTTCCAGACTTTGATCCAACCACCACCGCGCCGCGCCGCCCGGTGCGCGAACTGCTTCGATAGTCTCGTGAATATAAACCGCTGTGATATGGCCACCTGTTTCTGCGGCAGCATCCAGCGCGGGATTGTCATTGATTCGAAGATCGTTACGCAGCCAGACAAGCGCGTGATGCTTCATAAGAAAAATTCCACTGCAGAAATGTGATGCCGATACGTCGACCCACATATAGCGGAGAGAGAAAAAACGTCACGAGGTCGGGATCAGTTAATTCGGGAAATATGCAAAGCAGCGCATGAACATTTTCGTCATGCGTCGAAACAAATCACTGAATTGTTTTGTGTCGAGTGACACGAATTTTGGCCCTTGAGGTTATTCTAAGTCATTGAAAACAAACATGTCAAATTTAACTGGTTTCAGATATTTTGCCCTTTTTGCCACGAGATTTTGCCCTTGAAATAATTAAGGCGTTCGCGATCCGGAAAAGGCGTACCTCACAACAGGTTTTTGGCATCAGGATTTTTGGCACAGCGGTGCCTGTTGACGAAAACTATTCGTCATCCGTCAGATCGTGATCAAGCTCGTGATAGGCTTCTGGAGGAACGGGCTTTCGATCTTGCGGGAAAGATTGGCCATGTTTGGCAAGAATCTTTTGTGCTGTCTCCCATGGCGCTTTCTGGCCTATCCGGTTGCGGATGGTTTCTCGAAGAGCGACGATCACAGCATCGGTGATGCTTGTGCGATCAATGCGCGCAAGCTCTCGTGCAAGCCTATCGGCCTCCGGATTGCGAATATGCAGTGCCATTTGAGCAGCTCCAAGCGTCTAGCCTACGTTACATCACCGCGTAGCTTGGACAAACCCGGCAATGTCAATTGATCAAGCTGGCAGTTGCACCCGCCCGGCCCAAGGATTGATCGTTTCGATCCGCATTGCAGCAAACGCCGTTTCATTGCGGGTTGCGACGGTGCAGAATTTGTTAGCTCGAGCAATGGCGGCGACCGCCCCGTTTGAGAAGCCGACTGCGAACCCGGAACCTTCTGCAGCGGCGACCAGGTGTCCGAAAATTGAAGCGGACGTCACATCAAATGCCAGGATGCGGGCCTTGAAATCGCTATTAATAACCCTGTCGACAGTTTCAGCCAGAGCCGTCCGACGTTTCCCTGAAGGTAGCCTTTCAATTCTGAGGAGCAGTTCGGTCACGGTGATGGCGGTGATATAGGTCGTCGTTGAATCGAGAGTGTCGAGCCAGGCTATGACGTTTGGGTCTGGATCAACTTTCTGCATTTCCGCAATGACATCGGTATCGAGAATAATCATTTGAAGACTGCTCCTTCCACCGGCGACTGATCCCGCAATTCTGAAAGTTCGTCACCGTAGACGTCAGAAAACTGGGCATGAAGTTGCTGCCCGAGCCCTTGACCCATTTCGGTGGCTGCGATGGAGGTAAGAATGGCCCGAATTTCGGCCTCAAGGCTGCGGTGATGCTTCTTGGCTATGCGGCGAAGGCTGGAATGCACGGAGGTAGGAACGTTTCGGATAGTCAGAGTAGCCATGTCTTTTTCCCTCGATTGCGGCGTAGCGCGGATGATCCACTGTCTCGGAGTTGAGTACGAGCCGGGTGCCTAGCGACCGCACGCGCGACTATTCAGGTTTGCTTTCAAAGCTTTCGCCAATATGAAGTTGAGAGTCGCTCGATGTCTGCTCGCTGATAAATCCGACTAACGCGCGCAGGCACTCGTCTCGGGCGAAGTCCCAAGGCATCGAGCTTGACGGATAGCGGCCCCGAATGCATGTCAAAAAAATCGCCCACCTCGCCGATGGTCATGAATTTTGCTTGGAATTGCCGAAGCTCATCTTCACCCACGTAGCTTTGCAGACATCGCGTGGTGGCATCGCGTGCCCGATAAATTCGGAGCTCACCAAGTTGTGCGAGATAACGAAGGGTCTTGGTGTTCGTTTTTAACGTCGCCGCTACGTCCAGCATCGCCGGGTCAGTTTTATCGTGAACCGGAAGGCTGCACTTCACCTCCATAGGGTCCAGCAGTAATGACCGAAGCCCGGCCTTTGTCTTGTCACGAAAGGCAGTTTTGAGTCTGCCTTCCAGAAAACATTTATAGATTTCGTGGGCTCTTGCCTTAGTGATTACGCAAATCCTCTCCATGGGCTTTAAATTCAGCGTGTCGCTTGCGCCATCCAGCGTTCGAACGGGAGCAACTAGCGCTTCAACTTCCGCTCTGGAAAGATAGGGCCTTGTCGAAGCTTCCCCCCAACGGCTTAACATTCCGCTCTCCACGAAGCGCACGACCAATTCGTATTCGCAGCCTAGAATTTTCTCTGCGTTGGTTATGGAGATCATGTCGTTCATCTTCGCCTGCAAGGCATCGATCTGCAGAGAAGTCAGATTCATTGGCTTGTTTCCGGGGGTGTTTGCGGAGCCTGTCAAATCGCCAACCAGATAGGTCATCCGTTCCCGCCGAACGCCAAGCCTGCGCCTTGCATTTGTCCAGGTGACGCAACGTGGTCGTTCAATACGCTGGCCGAGAACCATTACGCCGGGCTCAAGCGGGTAATTCTGCACGATGTGATCGAGTACGAGATTCTTTATGGTTTCAATACCCGGGTAGCGACGGGCACGGTTCAGCCATATGTAAAAAATGCCAAGGTCGCGGTTATGAAATCCGCTTCCTCCTTCAAATTTACCCATCAGATCGAATAGAGCACGCTGAAGGCACTCGGGTCCGTTATGTAGAATATCGAACCCGCAGTTCCCCGCGTGGTGCCATTGTTCCTCGCCAATGGCATTTGCGGTGACATCGGGTCCAAACTCCACTCTGGCTCCGAGAACTTCTGCAGCCTTGGCGATGATTGATAATGGCATTTGGTCGATCCAGCGTTGGCCCTTCCAGCCGCTAATCCGTTTTCGGAGATAGATTTCCAAGTTTGACGGTTTCCATCGGGGGACTTTTGGCGCTGTTTCCTTGATCTTTGCCCAGTTCTTCTGAACGATGAAGCCGAAGTCGTAGTTCTGCACTGGGGCGGGTTCAGATGGGAGCCGTGTCAACGGAACTCCATGACACGCGCAGGTCCGGATCGACAAAAACTGCCAGTCAGTAGGACGGTAGGCTCCGACGAAACCATCAGCTGCGACCCGTTCGACCAAACACATCGGACAGACGCGGATTTGCGCACGAAGCAGAGACGCGGCTCTTACCTCCTCACAACCTATTCGAAGATGTCCATGGCTGAGTATCTTGAATGCATTTCGTTGCAAGGCGGTTTCATCTGCTCTCGCTAAACCAGCCAAGCGGAAAATTTCTGTTGTCTCTCCACGGATCAGGGCCTTCCAGTCCAACCCCATATCTCGACAAAATTCTTGTGCGCCGCCTGACATGTTCCTGATCGCGAGGCGAGCCGCAAAAGATGTTGGCGTCTCCCGCTCTGCAAGATCGCAGGTCAGGGCTAATGACCGCGCGCTCATGGCAACACCTCGGCTTGCAAGAGCAGTCGTGTATCGATCCGCTCGAAATCCTCTGCGATGAATGGATTTAGTGCATTCACACAGCCCGATCGACGTCGAAAATTGTAGGAAAAATGTTTTGCTTCCAAGATTCTGGCGTCAGAAAGAAGAGCTTCCTCTATCGCTCCGATGACAAGCTCGATGATTAGGCCGAATTCGCTGTCCGCAGCATGAATGAGCCGTGCGGCAAAACGATTGTCAAAGTGATCGCTTACGCCCAAGCCAGCCCGATCAGCATAAGACGCAGTCATTTGGATCGCATTGTCGCCGTCAATATCCGGATGAAGCTTGGGAAACTCTATCGGGAAGAACCGTCGGCCGAGTTGAGGATCATGATTGAGCAGTTCCTTCAATTCGGGCATGCCCGACAAAATGATGCTCACTGGCCAGTCCCCATTCTGCATAAGAGACTTCAAGGTCCGCACGACCGATTGCAATCCCTTCGGGGTTTGATGGCGCAACAGATCCTGGGCTTCATCCAAATGCAGGAAGAGCGTTCGCTGAGCCTGCATTTGTTGCTTGACCATTGCCCAGATGATCATTTCGGTTTTGTTCCGTCGCAGCGGATATCCCAACGCCTCCAAAACTGTTTGCCCCACAAATTTAAGGGTTGCCGGCGAGGAAACCTGACAACTGACAGCGTCCCTGCGCGGACTTTCGGGATCCTTGATAATCAGCCTTGGTGTATGTGTGAAAATCCGGGAAACGGCGGTGGTTTTTCCGGATCCTGAGGCTCCGATGATTGCAAGGCCTCGTGTTTCCATTACGACGCCAGCTGCGAGCTCCGCGCGACGTCGGTCGAGGAGCAGTTGAAACTGCTCCTGCGCCTGCTGGTATGCGTCATGGTGAGCAAAAATCTGCCGTAGCGTGAGCACCCGGCGTGCAATTTCTGTCTGTCGGTCAGTCATCGGATAGCTCCCAAGGCTTTTTGTCTCGAGGCATGGGCGAGTTGGACTCGTCGTTGGCCGGAGATTCAGACTGCTCATGGCTCGGATCGCGAAGTAGGTCATCGATCTGAGCCGGCGGTTCGCTGGATAGCTCGGTAGCTGGTTTAATCCGCAACCCGAGGTACAGGTCGTGCTCGTATCGCTTGAGATCAGCAGGAGTCAGCGTAGTCGGCTGTATGCGCATCAAATCTCTGGCGCGCTGATCGATCGCCCTGATCCTATCGCGGGCCCGCTGAATAACCTCTTCTGTCAGAACAGCTTCATTGCGGTGTTTGGTCCGCAGATCATGCACGATCGCCTGCCATTCAGCGAGGGATAACCCCCATACGACCTTCGGCACTGCCTCGGCAGGGTGCCAGTTCTCGTTGAGGCAAACCGATATGAAGGTTAGATCGTGAGGATCCATCCTGACCTGAATCTCGCGAGGATGGCCGGTCAGCAGTGCCTTCTGAAGCTCGGGGCAAGTGTAGTGAATTCCCAGGGCCAGAATGCCATGCCTGCTGATTTTTCTGGTCAGAGGGATACCGAAAACTACGCGCCGGCTGTTCGCGTCGGGTGGCGTGGTAACTCCTTGCTCTGCATTAAGGCGCTTCCAGGCATTCGCAGGCGTTTCGCCCTTGAGGCCCGAATGAGGCGTGTTGTGATAGATGTCGACAATGAATACGGTGAATATTGCAGCAAGCTCATCGTCCGTCAGTGACGCCCACTGCTCTGATGGATAGTCGCCGCGTTCCTGAGGGTTTGAAAAGGTGCGTCCAATCAACATTGGAGCCAGCTGTTGGCCAAATGTCCTGAAAACACGTTCTATTGTTGAACGAAGTTTTGGTACGCCGGCTGGCGGCGCTTCATATGTGGCGCCCAGATCCGTTACCGCCGTGCGAAACTCAATAGAACTGAACGCTGAACCCTGATCGGTAACAATGGAGCCAATGCCACCACAATAATTCCACGGGGAATCGCAGTCGGCGGCTTGTGCGATTGGCGTTTTATCCAATGTAATCAATTCCAGAGCGCGTATCGCGTCTTCGGCTGAAGGATTGGCGGCGATCCGAAACGACAGGATGCATCGCGTGGCGCAATCGATTGCAACATAGGCCCATCGCCTGCCCACTTCGAACCGAGCCCGATCCTGTGGTTTCAAAGAATCAAGGGTGCCCGAGTTGCCGAAAAGTGAAGCCACGTCGATCTGCCACTCGTCCATCTCGATGCGCTCGAGCGGATGGCTGGCAGCAACACCATTCTCATAGAACGAGAATTTCCGCTTTGCGGCCTCTACTCCCTTTCTTTGAGCGACAACTTCGAACGGATCGAATGCAGCAATCCGGCGACGAATGGTGCGACCGGAAGGTATCTGGAAAGGCGAAAGACCAACTGTTGCGCGGGCCCTGTTCGCCTCTTTGAACTCACCCTGAGTTTCTTTGATGATCTCCTTCACAGTCGGTTCGTTGCGGGAGAGATAACCAGAGGTGCAATTCGCGAGGAGCCTATCCGCCTCCACAGAAAATTTTCGGGTGTACGTCGGAACGTTGTGCCTCTTGCGCAAGAAGCCGAGCGGACTATGCCCACATGCTTCGAACTTGCGGATCCATTTTCGCAGGGTCGATGCGGAGGGAGGAAGGCGGTGTGTAACTTTTACAGCAGCCAGGTTCGTTCGTTCGGCGGTCTGCCGTTCTGTTTCTCTGGCATTGACCAGTACCGACATCTGGGGAAGAGCGGAATGTATGGACTCTTCTGTCCGGCAAGCGTCACCCTTGGCCTCTACCTCTAAAAAAGCTTGGCAATATGCTGCCTTCCACAGCAACTCCGTACGTTTGTCCGGATTGAGGGTATTGAGATATTGATGATCGCACCGCAGCCGGAGGGCCGCTTGTCCGGACGAGAAGAAACCTCGCTTATATCTAACCTCTGGTGATGCGATCAGACTGACCAATTGGTCGTGAGTGAAAGATATACAAGCCGCACCATCGTCGACGCGCCAAAGCCTGACACCGTTCTCATCCTGGCTGTGGAGAAAATGATCGGCTCCGTTAATACTGATGCAGTCAGTTTGAGAGAGCCTGAAACGGATAGTCATTACGCAATCCCCCTGGCTATACGGGTCGTCGTCTCGATATCCCCATCATCGAGTGCTTGGACGATGCCGGAATAGATCGCACGGAAAACGGCACGAAAGCCGCGCCCACCCAGACCACTGCTGGAAACTACTTCAGCGATCGTCGTCTCACCTATAAGGGTCGCAATGATGTTCCGGACGCAGGTATCTGCTTCTGGATCGGAGACACGCCGAAATTCGTGGAGCCGGGCTGCGTTGCGTGCGTCGGCCGGGTTAAACGATTGGTCTGTGACCAGAATAACATCGTGGGCAAACGCGACGTTCGTCGAGGCCCGGATTAATTGGAACTCGTTTCGGAAACTTGGTCTCGCGGCACGATGAGCGGGCTTAACGACGATCGCGACCCGTCGCCCACTCGTGAACGTTGCAAGATAATCGAAGACGTGACGCTTTTCCCGTCCGTCTTCAGCGCGATAAGTGATAGCAGGCGGCTGGTCCCAGATATCCTTGATATCAGGCCGTGCCAGCAACAGATGAAGAACGCGCTGCTCCAGCTTGCTCTCGAAAACGATACGTCTTGGATGCCGATCCGCCGGTAGCTGAGCTACCAATGCTCCACGCAGGCTTGCTCTGGATCTCGGTGATATGTGCCGGGTCGACCGGCTTGGGCGTGGAAAACGAAAAGAGCTTGTGATTGCATGATTCATGCCGTTCTCGTCTGATGATCAATCAGACGCCTCCTGTCCTGTGAGTTAACAAAAGGCCTCCCGCCGCCGAATGCGGCGGGCAGACTTGACTCTTTGTTCGGATAGGGGGAAAAAGAACTATCGATCGCAAATCGATTTTTCTTAACGGCCTCGGAAGTTACAGCTTCCGGGGTCGTTCCCATTTATGGTTCTCGTCACTTTTTCATCTGATACTCCTTATGTGTATATCGATCGGGCCATAGCTCGTGGGGTGCGGTGCCGAGTTTGCGAGCAATGGCGCACTGAACGCGCTCTGATCGACCGTGCCCTTGGCAAACCCTTGTGATGGCAACACTTGTAATGCCGAGCTCCTCGGCAATCTGGGTGAAAGTTATACCCTTTGCACGTAGGCGGCGTTTGATCCCGTCGTGACGTTCAATGTCAACATACATGACAGATCCTTTATCGTTGGATCTCGCGAATCAGTTATAAAATAAATTACGGTGGTTTATTCGGATCATTCAAGGAAAAATGGCAGTAATTTCAATAAATTATACTGCAGTGTAATATTTACATCTATAATTCTGTGGATATTTTGAGAATTGTGAGCCGACGTGTTTCCAACGAAACCTTACCACCCTTCGATGCTAAATTTGCAAAACCGCCGTTAATACACATATAGGTTTAGAAAGAAGTGGGCCATGCAGAATACAGTACCTGACGTTATTACCACTCGCGAGCAAGCCGAGACCGTGATCGATAGGTTCTATAAAACCGGCGACTTGCATGTATTTTCACGCCATTGCCAAGCGATGATCGGTGAATCTCATCGAGGAAGTCTGGCTATTATGCGTGGTTCAGGCAATGAACTTGGCCCTTTCGAGGAGTTTCTCTCCGCGCTCGAAAACCATGGCGTCATGACTATGGATGAGATTTTCGAACACGGTGATCGGTACATCGCCTACAGACGTGCGCAAAATGCTCATGATGGCAGTGGTATCGGATAACAATTGCGCCGATAAACAGGGCCGGCGACCTCTCGGCATTATGGCAGTGGCGGATTACTCTTCATCCTCAGGGTCTTCCGACAGTTGAGCGGCCAGAGCTGTGAACGCCTCTGCTTCGTGATCAGTCATTTCTTCGATCCCGATCGCTGCGCGAACTCCAGTCGCACTGCCACACCGCGGGCAAATAAGCTCTCCTGCCCAAGTGGCATGATCATCAAACGAACATGCTGCGCACTGAAAACGTGCCACTTAATTCTCCTTGTCGAGTTCCTCGTCGCGCATTGCTGGCAGTTTGAGCAAAATAACATACTACTCGACTATAACAGTTAAGTATAATCGGAGGCATCGTTGCGTGCCCTTTCAAGTCGGCGCTCTCGTAGACCGAAATGTTCATCAACGAGCGTTGCTGACACTTGCACTTTAAGGTGATCATGAGGCTGGCCACATCGAACTCAATGTCGTGGGCTCCGACACATGATGATTGTTTGAAACCCTTGATAGACTGAGGTAAATTGGTTTTCTTAGTGGAAGCGAGCTAACAGCGCGCCCCTTTCTCACAGATGAGGACCCGGATAGTCAGTGACCAGCTGCTCCGGGTTCTTTCTTTCCTGATTAACGCATGGCGTCGGACATACAGACTGTCTCGCCCGGTAACAGATTCCATAGTCTTTACTTACGGATGTTTTTCGTATCGAAGCCCCGCTGCGGACACGAAAGCATGGTTCCGCAGGCGGGCGTCATCAAGCAGATCGACCCATTCGATGATTTCGATGATGCCCCGGAATTTCCCGCTCAACTCCTGAATGCGACCCCGGCCATTCGATGTCGTGCGCCAGCCGTTTGTATGGATTTCGAGCTTCCCAACGATGTCGGCGATGACATAGCAGTAGAAGATGCAATCGTCCGCTACACGGACTCGACCGCCCCGAAAATCAATGATCTCGCCATTCTTGAGCTTTGTAATATACTCACTGATCTGGCTCATCGGAGAGTATCGCTCGTCGTAATCCTTCCGGCCAGGATGTTTGAACTCAACAAGCATTACGCGTCTCAGCGGGTCTTCACCCTCTGCCCCGAGTCCGTAAAGGCGATTATATATGAGAAGGTCAGGTCGCTTTGTGCTGGTTTCGCCATCGACAATTTGCGTGAATGGCACATCCGACGCGAAATACTTGGTGAAGGTCAAGCGTTCATCGATGATCCAAAGATCGTGATCTGACCGCTCCAATTTCGATGGATCGTCGCCTCGTAGCTTCATAGGACAAATGAATTGGTGGAGCGTTTCTTCGAGATGGAAATCCTGTGATCCGTCTGCACGCTCCCGGATACGACGGGTCAGAACTTCCATCACGTCAAGGACAGTTTTGCGCCGCAACACATATTCTGTAAGTTGTCGTTGTTCCTCGGCCCGAATGTCGTCTGTGGCTTTGCGGACGGCCTCGGCGAAGTTCTCAGGCACGTCGTCATTTCCTCCAAGCTGCGAAACGATCTTTTGGATTGTGTCATTCCGTTCTTTATCGCGACGTATCCGAATGGGGATCAGGGCTTGAGCAAATTGCTCCGGCTTTACGGCGTTCTTTGGCGTCCTCGCCAGAAGTTCAGGCGCTTCCTCGAAGGCGAACGATGGATATTCCTGCATGAACTCCTGCATCGTTCCGAGGCGCTGGTTGTCGAACTGTGTGATTTCCTCGTGGATTGCATTCGTCCGCACATGGTCGGAACACTCCCGCACGATCGCTTCGATGATGCTTTCATCGAAGTTGAATTGCGTCCGTTCCTGATTAACGCGCTCATCCAGAAAATCTCCGGTAACGCAGCCATGATATACATTCGTGCCATCGGAGCCAAAACGGCCGATCCCGACCAGCCCGTCGATCTTCCGGGTTGTAACCGTGCGCCCGTTTGCGACCAGGTGCATCTGATGCAGTCCGTCAAAATTGGCACTCGCTGCCTTGTCACAAACGAAACTTGCGAGAGACAGTGTGCCGAACTCGTGGCTTTCTATGGTGGCAACGCCTCGGTCCTCGACCCGGAGATTTTGGATTTCTTGAGGAAATATCGTCGCGTTAGTGTCTATATCGACAATGACGCTCGGGGACCGCCCCATGATAAAGTCCGCGAAAAAATGCGATCCGAAATGCTTGACGATGGTAGCAGTCTGGCTCGGAAACTTGTCGCGGTAGGCCGTTCCGCGAAGTCGCTTGAAGGTGATCGCCGTGCCGGTGCTGGTCGCGCCAGTTGCGGGTTCGTTTTGCTCCTCCGTTATCTGATCCTGCGCTTCCAAACGGAAGGTGAAGGACCGGCGGAACAGCGTTCCTTGGTCACGGTAAATGCTCGCAACCCTGATGCTGTCGAAAGCGTCCAGCCAAAGAAGTCGCCCGACTCCTTTTCCGCCACGGGAGATTTTATAGTCCGTATCGGTGGTGCAAAATGCTTCAAATCGGGCCGGTTCTAGCCCAACGCCATTATCATCAACCGTGATTTCAATATCATCCGGCGACCGGGGATTGGCGATGGTGACAGTAATTTTTCCCTGTTGCTGATACTGGTCGCCGAATGCATCCTCGACGGCATGAAGGGAATTGCTGACGGCCTCGAACACAGGTTGAAGCGCCTCCGCCGCCAGTGACGGTTTTGGGAGCCGTTTCACACGATTGACAATATCCCCCCGCATCGAAGTCATGGGCGTTCCCCTGATTTTTCTTTTTGGCGTACCAACCGCGCCGCTGCCGGGTCGTAGATATAATCCGTGATCGTGCCGTCCTTAATCCGCTCCACTGCATCATCCACGATAAAGCGCGGCACGAGGAACCATTCGCGAGGCACGACAGGATTGCCGAAACGGTCCTTGATCTCGATGTCGAGACGCGCCGAATCGAAAATCCGGTGAATCAGGTTTTCCAACCTAGCGCGATTGATGTTGTAGAGCGTGTAGGTGGCGGCAATCTCTACGTCTGCCATCAGAAATGTCGGGTCCAGCTTAGCATTGGCGATGCGCCGCGCCACATCGCCGCCGGTCACGCCAATCTTATGCAACACGTCGCGGTTGGCGGCGACGAGTGGATGATCCGCTTTGCTGCGAAGGACGTAGATGGTCCCGCTCGCAATATCCTCGTCGTCACTTTCGCCGGCGAACAGCGGGCCAGCACTCGGTTCGGTGACGCGCCGTCCTGCCTCGTCCTTGTAAAGCGCCCGCTGGAGCGAACGGAGAAGCAGATTGCTTTGAGTCCCGTTGGAATAGACGACTCGCAACCGGGCGTCATTTTGTCCATTCGGAGCGCGAAAGATTTCGCCGACTTCGGCGACATAGGCGATCTGACCGCCAAGGATGAAAAACTGCCCCTCGGTAATGTCTGCTTTCAGGAAACCGGCATCCTTCACAAACTGCCGCGTTGTGCGAACACCGGTATCAAGGTCGATCCGCACCTGCTCAAATAGGGGCTTGAACCTGTAAAAATCGGAGCATGGCTCGCGGTTGGCGATCTCCTCGGCAGCGCGTTTCTCGGCGGTGGAGCGGACATGGCGAAGCTCGGTGATTTGGGAAGCACCTGCGGCCCCGGCAAGCTCGGCCATGAGCGCGTCGGCGTCCATTTCCTCGGGCGTCGCGGTCGCGTCGTCTTCCGCGGTAGACAAAAGCCCCTGACGGTCGAGCGGCGCTAGAAGCGAACGGCACCCCTCTAAGGTACGAAGCCGGTCCAGCCGCACGGCATACAGCCGCTCGAATATATCGCGGTCCTCGCCATGCTGCGGCGCGCGGCCATGTTCATCGGTGAAACGCTGGATTTCCTCGAACCCAGCGATGATGCGTTCCTCGCGGGGACTCCGCCCGACCTTCTTCTCCGGCTGGGCGAAGTCAGCCAGTTCGTCACGCAGTTCATCAAGATCGAGGTTAATCATAGCGACCCTCATCCTTGAAGCGCACGAAAGCGGCAGCACCTTCCGCCATGCGCTTTTCCCATGCGTCGGTAGAACTGATGGACGGAAGCCGCCCGCGTTCCTTCTTGAACTGGACCGCCCGAACGGCAAGCTGCTTGGCCTCTTCCGGGGTGAGGCTGGTGCGGCGAGCGGAAATGGCAGCAGCGACTTGTTTCAAGCTTTCCTCGCTCATGGTCTTGGCGAGGATGGCATAAGCCTCCTGAAACGGATTGATCTGGTCAATCAGGTCGATGTCGAGTTCGCGCACGTCCATCGCGAATTTGCGAACGCCGTCGATCAATGCTGTATTCGCGCCCGGCTCGTCGTCAGAATCGTCGCCGCCAAGGGCGATCTTCTTGGCTTGCTGGGTGAGATTGAGGGCGGCGATGGCGTGCTGACGCACGGCCTCTTGGTCCTCTTCGTCCAGTTCGGGATATTTGTCCTTTATGATCTTGCCCAAGCGAAGCTGGGTAAGTTCCTCGGGAACAAGCTCCTCATCGAACAGGCCACGCTCTATAGAAGGCTTGTCCTGCACGAAGCTGGCGATGACCTCATTCAAATCCTCGCGGCAGATGCGGGTGGCTTCGGGGGATTTGGGTTCGGCAAGCCCCTTGATCTCGATCTGGAAAACGCCGCGCTCCTCGTTGAAGCCGACATTGCATTTGTCTGCCTGATAGCCAGCGTCGCCATAGTCAAAGCCGGGTTCGGCAGTGCTGGTTGTTGGGTTCTTGGGCTTGAACTCAAAGCGCGGGGCCAAGACCTGCTCCATGAGCAAGCTGGCGGCGATGGCCTTTAAGGTGTCGTTAACAGCCTCCGTCACGGCGGATTCGGCGGCATCCGGTTCGGCGATTAGGTTAGTGAAGCGGGCGCGGGTCTTGCCCGGCGCATCACGGGTGGCGCGACCGATGATCTGCACGATCTCGGTCAGACTGGACCGATAGCCGACCGTCAGCGCGTGTTCGCACCAAATCCAGTCGAAGCCTTCCTTCGCCATGCCGAGCGCAATGATGATGTCCACATGATCGCGGTTGTTCTTCTGCGTGGGATCTTTGAGTGCGGCGGACACACGATCCCGCTTGGTTGCATCATCATCAACAAGGTCGGCGATGCGAAGGACGCGGCCTTCCGGCGTCTTGATCAGTTGGAAGCCGGTGGACGGGTCGATGCCTTGCCATTCGCCAAGCTCCTCGATGATGTGTTCAACTTCCTTGATCTTTTGCCCGGTGCTTTCCCGCGAATTGACATTAGGGATGTGGATAATGGTTTTCTCGGCTGGGTCCAGCACCGCAAGGATGTCGTCAGAGTAAGCGCCGGAGTAGAAGAAATAGCCGATGTCGAGCGATTTCAGATACTCGTAGCCGTTTAGCTGCTCGTAATAGGTGTAGGTGACGGTATCGAAATTAGCCTCGTCCTGCGGGGCAAGGACGGCCTCAGCGTCGCCCCGAAAATAGCTGCCCGTCATGGCGACAATGTGCACTTTGTTCCGAGTAATGAACTGGCCCAAGTGCAGACCCAGCTTGTTGTCGGGATTGGCCGAAACATGGTGGAACTCGTCCACCGCGATCAACCTATTGTCGAACGCCTCCACGCCGAACCTGTCCACCGCGAAGCGGAAGGTCGCATGGGTGCAAACCAGCACGTTGTCGTCGCTTTCAAGGAAGGCCCCTACGCTGTTGACCTTGCCGCCGTCCTCGCCCGGCGCGTTGCAGAGATTCCATTTTGGTGTCACGGTCCAGTCGGCCCAAAAGCCGAACTTGGTCAGCGGCTCGTCGGCGAAGCTGGAGCCGATGCTTTTCTCCGGCACGACGATGATTGCCTGCTTCAGCCCTTGGTTCGCCAGCTTATCGAGCGCGATGAACATGAGGGCGCGGCTTTTGCCGGACGCCGGGGGCGACTTGATGAGAAGATATTGCTCGCCACGCTTCTCGTAGGCGCGTTCCTGCATCGGCCTCATGCCAAGTGAATTGGCCTTGTTGGAACTACCGTTGTGGGCATAAGAAACCGAGACGGAAGGAACTGATTTCATTTCTATGGTCACGCTGTTGCCCCCGCTTTCCGTTTCTGCGATGTCCCCGCCGATGCGGTCATCTTTGTATAAAGATCGAACAACTTTTCCAGCCGCTCGGTGTCGTTGCGAAAGCGCCGCCCGATATAGATGCGCTCCAAAACCTCGTCGTTGCGCTCATGCGCTTCGCGCAGATCGGCGGGCATTTTGTTTTCACCGTCTTTGACTTCGTAAAGGTCCGCGATAGTGGCGGGGAAATGTGCTTCTCGCGCCAACAGAATATCCTCGGCGCAACGGGTCAAGTCGGCCTTATTCTTCTCGGTTAGCGCGGGCACCGGAAAGGTGTTCCAACCGAGCGTGTTGGAATAGGAATAGTCAGTTCGCAGTCGGACGCAGACCGTTGCAATCCAAACTAGATGTAGGCGCGCCGCAATCAGCGCCATGTTCCAGAGAGGTGCATTAAAAAAGGCGTAGTTCTTATTGCTCAGTATAGTTCCCTTTTCTGCAATGCCGCAGGGCAAATATGGTCGATTTTCCGAACTAATGCCCGGAATAACGATGATCTCTTCATCGCCAGTCTGCCTGATCTCTACAAAACGGTTAGGTGTTTTCGCGGCTTCCAGTGTAGTCCTTTTCGGACTCTGACTTCTCATGGTTGCAACAGCGTTCAATCGATGATCTATCTCTGGAACCTGTCTCGCCTGTTCTACATCATCGTCGTCTATCCAAAGGCAATATCGCTGAACGCCTTGAATAAACTCAGAAGCACCGGGGAACGGGTGAATAAATTGGATAGCTTCTGGATTTCTGTTGAGAAGCTCCTGACGTTCAGAAAAATCTAGGAGGAGATTTCCTCCATCAGCGGGCTTATTTCCCCACGTCATTGTTGCTCTGTCGTCGGGTGGAACGGACAGCTTATTAATAATTAAACTGGGGCCGGCGACGAGATAGGCGTTAATATTGTCTGTGTCCTTAACAACGGACCTGCCATCATCTCCAATAGAGAATATGCGCCTAATTTTTCTAGAATTCCTCGAAATGCCGACAATGACGACCGTAACACCCGCGTTGTAGCTCGCCAGATTTGCCCATTGAAATGAGGTATGTGCGAATACGATTTCGTGGCCGGTTGATGCGATAAGGGGCCAAAGGATCGGAACCTGCTGGCCTTGACAAATAGAATTAGTGGACACGAACGCCGCTGCGGCATTTGTATGTGTGCCGTAGTCTGCTGCCTTAATGAACCATCCTGCTACATAGTCGAGAGATTTCCAGCTATTCGCACGACCCTCGAATATCGCTTGTAGATCAGATTTTTGCTGCTCATCTTGCCATGTCGAGCCACGATATGGCGGATTACCACAAATATAAGTTTCACCGCCTTCGTTCTCGAAGTCGATCTGGGCTTGGTCCAGCGGTGTGTGAAACAGATCGTCACCTACCAACTTCACGCCGGTGCCGGTCGGCGGGCAGATGCTCAGCCAGTCGAGCCGAAGCGCGTTGCCGCAGGTAATCCAGTTTTCGGCATTGAGCGGCAGAAACTCATTCAGGGCGAGTTGCTGCCCGCGATAGAGGACGTCGCACTGATATTCGGCGATGATAAGTGCCAGCCGAGCGATCTCGGCGGGAAAGTCACGAAGTTCGATGCCCCGGAAGTTGGTGAGCGGAATATCAGACTTCCGGCCTTCCTCGTCGCGACGATCGTTGATGATGGCCTCGATGGCCCGCATTTCCTTGTAGGCTATAACAAGGAAGTTGCCGCTGCCGCAAGCAGGGTCGAAAACCCGGATGCGGGCTATGCGATTGCGTAGATTGAGCAGCTTTCGGGGATTATCTCCCGCCTCTGCAAGATGCTCGCGCAGGTCGTCCAGAAAGAGTGGGTTCAGCACTTTCAGGATGTTTGGGACACTGGTGTAGTGCATCCCCAAGGCCCCGCGCTCCTCATCGTCGGCGACGGCCTGAATCATCGACCCAAAAATATCCGGATTGATCTTCCGCCAATCGAGGCCGCCTATATGGAGTAGGTAGGTTCGCGCGATCCGGCTGAAACGCGGCACGTCGAGGCGACCCGAAAACAGCCCGCCATTAACGTAAGGAAACACATCTGCCCAGCGAGACAGCTTTGCGTCCTTCCGGTCGGCGATCTTGGTGTTCATTGCGCGGAAAATCTCGCCGATCACCTCATGCGTATTGGACGAGTCCCGTGCACTCATCTGGTCGATGGTCGCAGTAAACAAGCCCGTGCCGTGGAAGATGTCGGTATCTTCCGCGAAAAAGCAGAAGATCAGCCGAGCCATGAAGTGGTTTATGTCGGGGCGGCGCTCGGCGGTTCCCCACTCGGGGTTGTCTTTCAGCAGCTCGACATAGAGCTTGTTTAGGCGGCTCGTAGCGCGGATATCGAATGAACTGTCCCGCACCTGCTTGACGGTGGTGATCCCGGCAAGAGCCAGGAAGAAGCCGAAATGGTTTGGGAAATCGGCATAGGCGCAGGCAACAGTTTCGCCAGATTCGAGGTCTTCGGCCTCGAATGTCACGCCATCGGTGGCCAGGATGAACTTGGCCTTGCCGCGCGTTGTGGCGGGACTGGCCCGCAGCGCGGCGAGCTTTTCCGTCACGCTACCAGCGTCAGCGGTGGCAATATGGATGTTGCTGGTCTGAAGAAGGCCGCCCACGTCAGACTTGTTCGATGCGCCAGAACGCAGCCGCTTGATAGTCGTGGCCTTGTTGCCGAAGGCTTCGAGGAAGAGATAAGGGAATTCTATCGCATCGAACGGCTGCTCGGCGAGCACGGATATAGCCTCTTCAATCTCGACGGCGTTCATGCGTTCCCCCACTTTCCGTAGTCGATGCACGGAAAGGCTCGACCTCGATCTTCTTGGCCCGGCGCATGACCTCGGCCAGCTCGTAATCGAGCTGCCGTATCAGCCACTCGCGGGCAGGTGTGCCAAACGCCTTTTCCAACCGGACAGCCATCTCCGGCGAAATCCCCGACCGGGCATTCAGCAGGTTGCTAAGAGTCTGTCTGTCCACCCCAAGAACCCGAGCGGCGTCCGTGACGCTCAATCCGTTTCGTTCAAGGCAATCTTGCCGGACTGTCGTTCCTGGGTGCATCGTCAGTGATTCTTACCAAGTATTCGTTGGAGGAACGATATAGTGATAATCGACACTCGACAACTTGTTTCATGTCGATTGCCACGATCATCCACGGTGGCGAAACGCGATCTGGTGATGCAGGATTAACCAGAACACGCCGGACGAATAATGTTACTTCCGCGCCATCGAATGGAAACCTGTCCCCATTGAAGTATGGTCTATTTTGGACAACAATCAGCCCATAGAAATCGGGGCCTTCCGGCACCAAAATCTATGAGGGTTCAATTGGGACAGCTCGCTGTCATTTATTGCCGCGTTTCGACTGCCGACCAGTCATGCGAGCGGCAAGAACGCGACCTAGCTGCTTTCGCTGACCGAGCCGGATATGAGGTTGCCGCGATATTCAAGGAAACAGGCTCTGGCACGAAACTCGATCGTACTGAGCGCAAGAAGGCGATGGCACTCGCGCAAGCCAGACAGATCGATGCCATCCTGGTCACCGAACTTTCCCGATGGGGCCGTTCGACTATCGACCTTCTAAATACCCTGCGAGAACTGGAAAACTGGAAAGTGTCCGTTATCGCTATGAACGGCATGACCTTCGATTTGTTTTCGCCGCACGGACGCATGCTGGCGACTTTTCTCTCTGGCATTGCTGAGTTCGAGCGCGACTTGATCAGCGAACGCGTCAAATCCGGTCTCGCCGCAGCAAAGGCACGCGGCAAAAAGCTCGGCCGTCAGGCTGGAGAACGCCCGAAATCTGATCGGCTCGCGCCGAGAGTCATGGCATCAGTCGCCGAAGGGCGAAGCTATCGGTGGATCGCTCGTGATCTCGGTATTAGCAAAAACACGGTCGCGTCCATAACCAAACGGAATAGAGGATTAGGTTAGGCGATGGCGGATGAACCTATCACCGCACTTCTTCCGAAATCAGGCGGACACCAATTTGTCATGTATGGCGATTCGTGTTCCGGCATTCCAAATGCGTTACACGAAAGAACGTTCGCAGAAGTGAATGCGTTCGTGAAAGGTCGCGTCGGCCTCCGACCTTAATTGTCGCCGTTCGGGAAAATTCCAACGCCGGGCGAAACCTGCGATTGTAGATCACCCCCTCACGAACTACTATCGATGAGGGGGAATCGGAATGTATCTTTCTGACGTTTCAATAAAGAATTTTCGCATCCTTACAGATTTCAGGGTGCGTTTGAATCCCGGCATCAATTTGATTGTCGGCGAGAACAACAGCGGAAAGACAGCGCTTGTTGATGCCCTACGTTATGCGCTTTCCGTGAACTCCGGGGAGTGGATACGGATTCAGGACCGCGATTTTAGTCGAGGGGCTACATCGCTCTCAATCCAGTTGAAGTTTGAGGATATCACTGCCCGGCAGGCGACCGCATTCGTTGAGCATCTGACGCACGAAACGATCCCAGGTACCAACAACCGGCGCTCAGTCCTCTATCTCAACTATCAGGCGGAACTGACAACACATCTCATACGCGGTGCTCGGCAGATCCGGACTGAGTTGCGGTCCGGCGCGAATGCAGAAGGCCCACCGGTGGAACGAGAGACGAGAGATTTTCTCGCAACCACCTATCTCCGTCCCCTGCGCGATGCGGATGCCGAACTAATGGGCGGTCGCGGATCGCGTCTGGCGCAGATTCTCGGCTCCTCTGAACAGTTCGGCGAAGCTGCCGTCGTTGAAAATCTGCTGACGACGATCATGGCGGCTAACGCAGCGATCATCGAGAATGATGGAGTGAGCGCAACCCGTGCACGTATTGAAGAGCAGATTCGCAGGCTGGATTTCCGCACGAAACCCTTAAGCCCGCTGATCAGCATCATGGGCGGAACCGATCTCGAACAACTCGATGCGACTGAACGCAAACAGATGTTCCGCGCAATTCTGGAACGCTTGCAACTGCTCATCGATTCACAGGAGCGCTACCAAGGCCTCGGATACAGCAATCTGCTGTTTATGGCGACGGAGCTCCTGCTTCTTGAGCAGGAGCAGCATGATTTTCCGCTTCTGCTAATCGAGGAGCCAGAAGCGCATCTTCATCCGCAGCTTCAAATGAAATTTCTACGGGCACTTAGAGAGGGGTTTGGCGGGCAGAATTCCTCGTTGCAGAGTATCCTTACAACCCACAGCCCGAACCTGGCGTCGAAAGCGCCGCTTGAAAACATAATCATCATGGCGGAGGGCAAGGCTTTTTCCCTGCGCAAGGGGGAAACGCAGCTGGATGCGCAGAACTATGTGTATCTAGAGAAATTCTTGGATGTAACAAAATCCAACCTCTTCTTCGCCAAGGGCGTCATAATCGTCGAGGGCGATGGTGAGAATATCCTCCTTTCAACATTTGCAGATCTTCTAGGGAGACCATTCGAGGATTTTGGCGTATCCGTCGTTAATGTCGGCAGCATCGCCTTTGCGCCCTTCGCCCGCATCTTCCAACGGACGGGAATGGACAATCCTGCGAACGTTGCCGCATGGCTTGGTACGCGCGTCGTTTGCCTGCGCGATCTCGATCTGTGGCCCGAACCGGCTCGCATCGCGGAAGGCAACATTTACGGCTTTCTGGAAGCAAAGCCCGGTAATCAACAGTACTGGGAAAGCCACTACGCGGAAGATGTTCAAGGCCGATTGAATTGGATTGCAAACCGCAAATTGCTTGCGGGGCAGAATGTGAGGGTCGAGGTGGCGGACCATTGGACGTTCGAGTATGCGCTTGTGCGGGCCGGCTTAGCAGCGGAAGTATATCAAGCGCTGAAAGGCACGCTCGATGGCTATGACCAGCTACCGGCTGATCCGGAATTGCGGGCAGTTGCCATCTACAAGGATGTCGCTACGCAATCCAGTGCGAAGACCAAGTTGGCCTACGCGCTATCGAGCGTGCTGGCTGAAAAGTTCGGGCCGATCATTACGCCTGCTCTCGAGAATGAATCGCCCGAACAGGTTGACGTGAGACAACAAGCTGACCACGCGCAGACTGCGGCACGGAGAGCCGTGTTTCGGGCAGCACTACCAGCATATATCGTGCGGGCTATAGATTATGTGACAGGGCATGAAGCCCCTGTGGCAGCGGCATAGGGGTTTGCTGATGCCGATACCTGCCATAGACGACGCCGACATTGACGCGCTGCTTGAAGAGATCAATGCTGCGTCGATGGACGAAACGCTGACTCTTAACGAGGCAAGGCGTGCGGTAATTCGGGAGCACCACCACGTCCATGCCTGTCCCGGAGCAGGTAAGACGACGCTCATCGGCTTGAAGCTGATCCTCCTTGCCCGCAAATGGCGCTGGCGCCATCGCGGTCTATGTGTCCTAACCCATACGAATGTGGCAAAGAATGAGATTCAAAAGCGTGTTGGCACCAATGCTGCGGCGAGATCGCTGCTCAGCTACCCGCACTTCATCGGGACGATCCAGGATTTCGTACAAACTTTTCTCGCGCTGCCGGCCTGTCGCTCCAAGGGATACCCGATCCGTCAGATCGATGACACGGCCACAGCGGCCTACATGCATCGCCGCCTGACCTTCGGTACGCGCGCATATCTGGACAACAGGAATACCAGCATTTCCGGACTACGCCTAAAGTGGGTTCAAGACCAGTTATCCGTCGACGTCCCGGGATCGCCAGGCACCCATACAGCCTCCTACCGGAATATGATCGCGGCAAAAAATCAGGCTCTCGAAAATGGTTATTTTTTCTTCTCTGAAATGTACGCGCTCGCAAGAGAACTGATCTCGGCCAATCCATCTATCATTGATGCCCTGCGACAGCGCTTCCCTCTCATACTAATCGATGAAATGCAGGACACGCAGAGATATCAGGACGAACTGATCAATCATCTGTTTGGCGATGCTGCAGAGTGCACGCTACAAAAGATTGGCGATCCCGATCAGGCGATTTTCGACGGCATGGCGGGCGAGCCGCCAAACGAAACGTTCAATGCGGCTTTGAACCTTGCACCCATCCCGGACAGCGGCCGGTTTACCGCGACCATAGCTGACAAATTCTGCGGACTCAGTACAAGGCGGATTGCTTTGACGGGCTCCCGCCCTGCATCCGTGAATGCTCCTGACTGTACATTCATTCTTTATGGCAATGATACGATAGGAGCCGTTCTGGATCAGTTCGGCGCGATACTCGCCGGGCTTCCGGAAGTCGAGCGCAGGATCGTAAAAGCAGTTGGAGGGCGTGCCGAAGGCGGAGCACTCAGCATACAATCTTACTGGCAGGCATTCGATCGGAATCAGGCGAACCGGGGGAGGACTCCTGATACTTTCTGTGAATGCGTTAGGGGCACCTTGGATTTGAAAAATGGGCCGGTTCACTCTCACTACCAGCACCTGAGGCAAGGGTTGGTGGAACTCTTACGTCTGGGCGGTAAGACTGTCATCGGACGATCCGGAGGTGCTATGCCGATCACGCGCGCAAATTTAAGGCGCTACTTTGATGTCTCGGAGAAGACATCTTTGATCAATGCGCTGATGGCAGACTTGCTGCTTCGCACTACACTCACGGCTGCCGAATGGACAGACATTGCGCAAACGCTCTGCGATATCTGCGATATCGATATTGGTCGTATCGCCATTGCCGAATATCTGGCCTATGCGGACCATGCGCCGGAATTGTTTGATGAAGCGGTGTTGCCTGGCAACGTGTATCTGAGCGCGGGTGGCATCCCGATGGAGGTTTCCACCATTCATGCCGTCAAAGGAGAAACCCACGACGCCACCCTCGTCCTCGAAACTAAGTTCGGGGCTCTTTTTGACGTAAAGGAAATGCTGCCCTTCTTGATCAATCCGGTGTTGGAGAGACCGGTGTTCGACCCAGCTCATGCTGCCACCCACGCATCCATCAGAGCATCCTTTATGAAAAAGATGTACGTAGCGACTACTAGGGCACGGCAACTGGTCTGCATAGCGATGCACCGCGATCGCATCTCTCAGCAGGACAGGTTAACGCTCACGGACCACAGGGGCTGGTCGTTTGTTGATCTGTAGCCTTGATACCACGCCCATTGCTCGGATGCCGTGCCGACGAGCGCCGAATCCGGCAGGTCATGAGGCCGAAAATTTTCTATCGGACAGCCCCACTGTGACATGGACCGGATTTCGTGCTTATCTGATCGTCGCATTATCCTGTAATTTCAACGAGAAGTACGGATCGCGCGAAAACTGGCGTCCGTATATGTATTCATATTATTAACAGCGCTGTGTGACACGTGCCAAAATCATGAGCGATCTGATCGAACAATTCCTGGAACGTTGCGGTCCCCGCCTTTCTGGCGAAGTTGCGGGGCACTTGGTCAAAACGCTCGGGGTTTCCGAGGCCGCTGCGCGAAAGCGCGTATCGAGAGTGGCCGGTAATGTGCGGCGTCTCAGCTATATCACCTTCCCCCGCAAAGCCCGATTCTTGTATCTCGAGCGGCAATTTGGCTCACCCATCTATTGGGAGAACCTCGTCGCAGCGCTCATGCAGACCAAATCGGCCTACGGCGATGCCATAGCCGCGCTTCGGCAGCGAGGGGGCGTCGTTCCGGAGCGACTATTTCCGATCATTTGCGGCGCACCCGTAAGACAGCTCAGGCATTTGTCACCGGAAACCATCTTTACTCGGCTCAATGAGGCGGGTCTTCTCAAACGGGTGACGTTGCCCGGCGTTGGCGATTGCATTGCGATCGTGCAGGCCGATGGCTTCTACGAAGGCTTGGCACCCATGGTCCGAACACGCCTTATAACGGAGGGATTTCTTCTGACGGCCGTCAGCGATTGGCTGAAGAAGCTCGGGATTGTTAGCTATGGGAAGGTGACGACACGAGATTCAGAGACATTGCCGCGCGTGGGAACGTTCGCGTGGGATTTGACCGCACCCAGCTATCTGGGCGCGATGATAAAAGTCGGCAAGGATGGTAAGAATAGGCCGGGTTTCGTCGCCTGTGACGTTCATCTGGGAGATCCGGTCACCGTCGCGGGTGCACGCCCGTTCGTGAGCAAGTGCCGAACCTTACGAAACCTTCGCAATGTCGGCCCGTGCTTGCAGATGTTCGTGGCCGGCAAGTTCCATGGTGATGCCTTTCAGCTATTCAAGGAGAACGGCATCGTACCCGCGACGCCGGCGAACCTTTTCGGGGAAGAAGTGGCGGCGGGGCTGCTGCAGCTTTCGGCGGTGTTGAACAAAGCCGCGATACTATCGACGATCGATCCGACCGAGTTCGATGCGCTATTCAGCAAATTTGGCAAGATCGAAGGTGCAGCCAACCAGCTCCGAGGCACATTGTTCGAGTACCTGACGGCTGACGTCTTCCGAAGGGCCGGCGCTCACCAGGTACGCTTGAACAGGATCTATAAGGTCGGGGGGAAAGAAGCAGAGGCCGACGTTATCGCCGTACGTGACGACATATCCCTAACTTTTATCGAGTGCAAAGGCCATTCTCCATATGGAGAGACGCCTCACAGCGAGGTGGAGAAATGGCTTCAGCACAACGTGCCGATCTTTTTCAAAGCCGCCAAAGAGCACCCAGACTGGAAGAATCTTCCCGTGCATTTCGAATTTTGGACCACAGCGCCGCTTACGGAAGAGTCGATCGCGCTTCTTGAAAAGGCTAAGGGCGAAATCAGGCCTTCGCGCTACACGATCAGCTGGCGCCTGGGTGCGGAAATTCTGTCGCTGTGCAAAGACACCAAGGATGATGGACTAGTCATCGCCTTCCGCAAGCATTTCATGAAATTCAACGCGAGGACGGCAAAAGACCCACGCATGTCTGCTTTGGAAGGGCCGAGACCATAAGCCGACAGTCGGGAACCCACCCCATCACCGACACGCGCCAGTCACTGGACATCCAATCCTACGATACGGCTCGGACACATTTGGCTGGAATTGTTCGGAAAGGTCAGCAATCCTGACCCAATGGCAACATAGTGGCCAAAAAGGCCAAATATCGTGTCATTCGACATTTGTGTCGTGTGACACGATATTTGGCCTCTGGGTTCAGTATAACCCATTGAGAATCCTAAGGTCAAATTCTGCCAGTTGCAGTTAAATTGCCTTTTTTGCCACGATATTTTACCCGTCATATTCTTAAGTGTCGCAAGTCTTGGGAATTTTGCGACGCGAAAACGGTAGCTTCGCCCCTCTTCCTTCCAAATGCTATCGATCCCTTACTCGTGACCAAACCGGGCGATGCAGTGCCAGACCCATTTCGCCGTCTGATAATCGAGCAGACGGTCGCGAGCATGTCCGAGGATGGCGGGCGTTACCACCTTGTCCTCTGCGATCCTTGTGATCGCGCTCACCGCGACCGGACCCCGGTATGCTTCGCATTCGGCAATCCGCTCCACTGGCAACCGGAAACCGTCGTGCCATTCCACCCGGCAACCGAGCGAACCAGCGGCTTCCTCTATCGAAGTGCCGCGAAACGACGGATCGAGAACGACAGCATCGACATCGTCCGCCGTGCTCAGCGAGCCATGAATATGCGCTTCGATGTAGTTGTCGAGCCAAGGGTCGAGAGCGAGTTCATTTTCCGAGGCAAGAGCGACAAGCGAACGGACATCATCGACTGCGAAATGGCGCGGCTCCAAATGGCTGTCGGGGTAGCAAAATGAAGTGCGGGAACGGACGTGCAGCGCCAGGCGAAGGTGACATGATCCAAAGCGACGTGATCCGCCAACAGGATCAAGGCGATAGTTCAGGGCTCCATATTTCGGTCGGAGCGATGGGTGACCCTCGTCATACACGCCCCCGAATATCCGGCTTTCCCAATTCCATCGATCACCGCCCGGATGAGCTGAGAGACCGCCATTGCTTGTGCCAGTCTCGAATTGAGAACGATAGGTTCTGTGCCGGGCGAGGAGATCGATGACCAAATTGCCATCAACCGAAATATCCGGGTGAAAGTTCAGCGTGATTGGATAGGATTTGTCCTCGACACTTTGTGCGCTGCCTCCGCGCAGATGCGCCAATGCTCGTGTAACCTGATCGTTCATCACCCGACTGAAACCTCAATGTGCTGATCTCCGACGAACGACAGCTCGCAACCTCAATGTTGCTGGCGATTGAATGTCCGCGTCCTATGAAGAATAACCTATAAGCGGCCAGACCGGATTCCACCAGACATCGCCTTCGGCTGTCGCGAAACTCCTGAAACCCGCATCACGTCCGCGGCGGCCCGGATTCCGGGCCGCGACGTGTCGCAAAAGTCAGTCGCGCAAGTGTGACTTTTGCACACGACTTTTGCGACAGAATTTTCCCTGAAAAATTCAGTGCCGCCGATTTTGTCGCGAAACTTAGGATTTATGCGACTCGAAACGGCGTTTCTGGAAGCCGGTCTTTGTCTGCTCGAAGCCCGCACCGAGGTAGAAGTTAAGCGTCTCGGGCCTTTTCGATCCCGTCATCAGCATGACCTTGTAACAACTGGCCTGCCAAGCCGCATCCGATGCAGCATTCAGAAGCTCTCTCCCGAATCCACGCTTTCTGAAATCGCTGTGCGTCACGACGTTTTCGATCAGACCATAGGGGCTGCCTCCTCGGGTGAGATTAGGCACGACCACTAACGAACAGGATGAAGCCAGAACCTCTCCTATCTCACCGACAAAGATTGCGCTGCCGCCATAGGCCATGAACTGGTCAAACACTTCCTCGGCATGACCTGATGTTGGTCGCACATCGCCGGGTGCAAGATGCTGATATAGGTCAAGCAGACGGGGAAGGTCATTTCGGCTGGCATGCCTGATGCGTAGAGATTCTTGGGACATGCTCGAATACTGACGTGGTCGTCCAACTCATTCAATAACAATGACTGGCCTAAAAACTGATGTCGCAAAAATCCCAGAACCTGCGGCACGTTCAACTATCGTACCATGTTCGATTTGTAATGCTTCGATCAACCCGGTGAGCGGCGGGAATGGGATCGGAAGCCCACCCTGGACGAAATCTATGCGCCGAGGTTGCGTCGCAGTTTCGGACTGACGCAGAGGGAAGGATCGTTGAGAAAGGTCAGCAATACTATCCCAAAGGCAACATAGTGGCCAAAAAGGCCAAATATCGTGTCATTCGACAATTTTGATGTCGAATGACACGATATTTGGCCTCTGCACTTAGTATAACCCATTGAAAATCATGAGGTCAAATTTTATCAGTTGCAGTTAAATTGCCATTTTTGCCACGATATTTTACCCGTCATACTCTTAAGTGTCGCATGTTTCGGGAATTTCGCGGCAGATGATCGCGCATGAGGCTCAATGAAGTATCAGAAGTTTTTCATACCATCTGGCGAGGCCGGGGTTCAATTAGAAGTCGTTGCAGCCAAGCCCCAACATGACGGGCCATATCCGACGATCATTTTCAACCACGGCTCTACCGGGCGGGGTCAAAACAAGGCCCTCTATTCGAGAACGATGTGTCCGACTGTCGTAGGAAACTATTTTGTTGAACGGGGCTGGATGGCTCTATTTCCGCAGCGCCGAGGACGAGGGGAATCGGGTGGAATCTACGGAGAGGGACTTGCTCCTGATGGCTCCGGCTATTCCTGCAATGTTGAGGTCGCGATTGCGGGCTTCGAGCGGGCCATAGAGGATGTGGATGCTGTGGTGCGTCATCTGCGCGAGCGACCTGATGTAGATCAGGACCAGCTTGTCATCGGGGGTGTTTCTCGCGGCGGCATCTTGGCGATAGCACATGCGGGGATGCGGCCGAACACGTTTCGGGGTGCAATCAATTTCAACGGCGGTTGGCTTGGAAGAGGCTGCCCCAGCCATGAAATCGTCAACCCGCTAATATTCGAACGTGGCGCATCTAGCGGCATTTCAACGCTCTGGCTGCACGGTAGTTATGACCAGTACTACAGGATTGGGCACTGTAGAGGGAATTTCGAAAGGTTTCTGTCAGCCGGAGGACAGGGAAAGTTTGTTGCTGCCCCCATGGGCCATGCGTTGATGTTCAAGCCTGCGCTATGGAAGAATCACCTCGATCAATACATGGGCGAAATTACCATGTCGCGTAATTCCTAAGTTTCGCGACAAAATCATCAGCACTGATTTTTCAGGGAAATTTCCGTCGCAAAAATCATGTGCAAAAGTCAAACTTGTGCGACTGACTTTTGCGACACGTTGCGGACGTGATGCACGTTTTAGGAATTTTGCGAAAGCTTAGCTCGCGCACGGGCGCTCGCCTCTATGTGATCTATCTTTGCGAGATATTTGTGCGCGCGGATGATTGGATCGTGAAGGTACTGATCCGGGCCCAACATTTTGTTGTCATTGAGATCACAAGTATCAAGCAGATCGAAGCTTACTAATTCCAGAGAGCAGGCCCAACCTTCCGGGTAGCGGCTCGACCATCCCGACGTATGGTACAACAGCAGGCGTCGCCTTAGTGAATAGCCATGGTTATCGAATGCGATTAAACCGTCTGTCACATAAATATGGTTCCCTGCAAAACCTTCGGTTGGAATAATCCGCTCGGCATAGAATCCGGGAAGGGGCGGTTTTCGCAGGAAGACACCGGCAAGAATAGCGCAGGCCCCATTTCCAAAAAAAACGCGATCAGGCAGCGCCCATCTGCGCACGGGGTCCTTTTTTATGCCGGGCTTCAATCGGTACATGCTCAAAGACTATAAGTTTCACATACGGCCAAGGATAATTATTTCGTATCATGTCCCGTTGCAAAAATCAGGATTTGTGCGACGGATCGGATTTTGAGCGGAAGGCCATCCAATCCGGCCATAGTGCTGCCACAGCCTCGCGACGTGCCTTTATGGCATCAGGGTCAGCCAAATCTATGGAGCCAACATAGCGGGCGTCGGATACCGAAGTAATGAGGACAGGATCACCGCCGAATTGGTCGGCAGTGATGTCAATTATGGTGTCTTCAGAAATAACCCAAGCATGACCTTCCCATCGTGTTCCGGAATAGTAGCCACATGCGGTAACAGGTGCGCCGCTGCCTCCGGTATATGGTGTCCCGCTCACCCATTCGGCAGGATGCCCCTCATGCCTCAGCACGTCCCGTAGAAACAAGCTGGTTCTGCCGCAAGTATATCTCGACGTGGGATGTGGCACGGTTCGGCCTCGCGATTGATGCCAGTGGTGCCATACGGGCTCGATAAATCGTCTCGCGGCCGATGCGATATTCTGAATTTCATGCAGCTGAGCCATCCTTCATCCTTCTGACGCATCGTCGCAAAAATCCCAAAACCTGCGACGTGTTCAGCTTTCGTACCATGTTCGATTAGTAATGCTTCGATCAACCCGGTAAACTGCGGGAGCGGGATCGGAAGCCGACCATGGGCGAAATCTATGCGCCGAGGTTGCGTCGCAGTTTCCAACGGACGCAGATCGAGGGGGCGTGGAGAATGGTCAGCGATGCTGACCCAATGGCAACATAGTGGCCAAAAAGGCCAAATATCGTGTCATTCGACATTTGAGAAAAATGGCGCACCCGAAAGGATTCGAACCTCTGACCCCCAGATTCGTAGTCTGGTGCTCTATCCAGCTGAGCTACGGGTGCTTGCCTTGGTGCCGCTCGCTGCGGCGATGGGCGGTTGATAATCGGACAGATCGCCAAATGCAAGCGTCTTCTTAGAAAAAAATGTGGTTCTGTGAAGATTTCTTGTCGGGCCCCGCATTTCCGGGCCTTTCGATTGCAAGCTGGCACAACGGCAGATTGCTCAGGCGTTTTCTTCGGTGCGCTGGTTGTTGCGGTCTTCGCGTTGCGTAGGCAAATCAGGGATGCGAATCTCGAAATGCGCTCCAACAGGACGGTCTTCCCGAAGCTCGATTGTCCCACCATGCGCGCGGATCAGTTCTTGTGCGATAGCGAGGCCGAGGCCAGTGCCGTCACTACGTGTCGATCCTTTGAAAGCCGTGAAGAGATTGTCGCGTGCCTTTTGTGGCAGGCCGGGACCGGTATCCTCAACACCGATGATCGCCGTTGTCCCAATTCTTCCAGCAGAAATTGTGAGCCGTTTGATGGTCGCCTCATCGTTGGTCTGATCGCGTTCCATCGCTTGCACAGAATTCCGGCAGAGATTGCTCAGTACACGGAATAGCTGCTCCGAATCGACATTCAGTTCGAAATCTTCCGGGACAAGATTTTCGAACTCTATGATGCTTTCTGAATTGGGGCTCAGGGTTTCCTGTACGTCCGCGATAATTGTGTGTAGCAGAACACGGCGCGGGCGTGGTGGTGCTTCTTGCGAGCGACCATAGGCCATCACGCTTTCCGAATAGCTGATTGCACGGCTGAGTGTGCGAATGAGTTTGGGTGCAAATCGCTGCACCATCGGGTCTTCGGTATCGGCAAGCCGGTCCGACATCAATTGCGCCGAAGCCAGAATATTGCGCATATCGTGGTTGATCTTGGAAACGGCGAGGCCGAGGTCGGCGAGGTGTTTTTGTTCCTTGAGTGTTCTCTGAAGATCGCTTTGAATATGGGATATCTGGCGCTGGGCAACGCCAAATTCATCCTTGCGGCTTTCAGGCACGAGGATGAGCGCGGGATTGTCCGGGGATGAGGCGAAATCGATCATGTTGCGATGCATGATGCGCACCGGCCGCAACAGCATTTCGTGAATAATCAGGTAGATCAGGCTTGCTGCTATCACCGAAATGATGAGCGAGATGAAAGTCACGTTGCGCGCATAGACGAGCATGGCATGTCGGAGAGGAGCATCCGAGGTCACGATTTCAATGATTCGATCCGGAGAACTGGAAACCGAACCATAGATTCGCAAAGTCCTGTTTCCGCCGTTGAACAATGTTCCGAATGCGTCCCAAATGGCAGCCGCTTCGCTGATATTGTTGAGATCAATGACTTGATCGATCTTGCCAGGAACTTCCGACATGGCGAGCAGACGCGATGCACCGGCTTCACGCATAGCGATGGCCTTGGTGCCGGTTGCCAGAAGCACCTTGTCCTGAATATCGCGCGGTACATCCATGTTGCCACCGGCGGCGAGAACCTCGCTGACGGCCCCCACGGTATCCAGTCTGGAGCTCATCCAGCGCACACGCATATTGGCGACGGAAGGGACAAAGATCAGAACTTCAGTGATCAGCACTGCAAGCGCCGTCAAGAGCAGCAGTTTGCTTGAAAGCCGGTTGCGCCAGGGCAAACGTGTGAATTGAGTTGGTGAGAGCCGTTCAACGGTCGCAGTCCGAGAGGCCGCTTCAGGGGAAGGCGTGCCTGTGTCTGTGGTCTTTTCAACAACCGCCATAGCCTGCTTCCAATTCAAAGCGCACCGGCCTAATTGCCGCGGTGCTTCAACCGGTGCGCCGTCGAAACGCAATACATAAAGGTAGCCTCCTATATATGGAGCAAACCGATAAATCCAACAGCCTTTGTTCAATCGGTTAAGAACACACTCGCTACTTAACGCTCATGGACAGCATTACCGAAATTTAACTCGACGGCTTGAAGTCCTGCGTGCAAAATCTTGGTCGGGAAAAATCCATGCATCCTTATGGGTTGTGTGATTTGCGTGATGTGAAGGCAATCATCATTCTGATACTATTTGCTGGCATTTTCCGCGTCCGACATAGTGGTATTCGAATACGAGGTCCGTCAGGGTGACGGTAAACCTTGCCGGAGAGCTGAATGAAATCCTGGAAGCAGATTGCCTTGTGCCTGCTCATAGCTGCGGTCGCGGTCGGCGGCTGGTATGCATACAAGAACAAGAATGATGTGGTGAAGGCTGTCGGGGCGGGCGGAGAAGCACCAAAAGACGAGGGCGGACGTTCAGCGCCGCTCGTGGTTGTCGAGGCGGCCGGCGAAGAGACCATCAATAACCGTTTGACGGCTATCGGCTCGGCACGGGCTCTCAGTACCGTATCAATAACACCATATTCCAGCGGTTACATGACGAAGCTCTATGTCAAGGCTGGCGATAGCGTGAAGGAAGGCGACCCTATTGCCGAACTTGACGCCGAGACCGAGAAGATTGCCGTAGCCAAAGCCGAGACAGCGTTGAAGGATGCGCAGACGACCCGCCAGCGCATCGCGAAGTTGAGGGCGACGAATACTGCAACTGAAGTTCAGGTCGTAGAGACGGAACTGGCGGTCGCCAATGCGCAGCTTGCTTTACAGGATGCGCAGCTTGCTTTGAGCCGCCGCACGGTTCGCGCGCCGATTTCCGGTATCGTCGGCATTCTCCCTGTCAATGTGGGTAACTACATTACTGCTCAGACCTCCATCGGTCGTATCGATGACCGATCCAAGGTGCTGATCGATATCTGGGTGCCGGAGCGCTTTGCGCCGCAAATCAAGGTTGGCCAGCCATTGACTGCAGAATCGACCGCTTTCCCGGGAGAGACCTACAGCGGCGAGATCAACGCGGTTGACAATATGCTGGATGAGGCGAGCCGCACGTTGCATGTTCGTGCAGAAGTTCCAAACACGCAGGATCGTCTACGCGCAGGCATGTCGTTTTCTGTCACCGTTCTCTTCCCCGGTGATCGCTATCCCTCTGTTGACCCGTTGGCCATTCAGTGGGGAGCTGAGGGTTCCTATATCTGGCGCATCGAGGATGGTGTGGCCAAGAAAATCGTCGCGCGTATCGTTCAGCGCAATTCAACCAACATCCTCATTGATGGCCCGGTGAAGCAGGGCGACATGATCGTTACGCAAGGTGTTCAAACCGTGCGAGACGATGCACCGGTGCGTGTAAAGGGTGAACAGGGCACAGCGCTGGCTGAACCCGCCCCGTCAAAACGCGTTGCAGGATGAGGATGAGAACGTGACAGGTCACAATTCTCCGTCCAGCAACGGTGGATCGACGGCATTATTTATCCGTCGTCCGGTTTTTGCTTTCGTTATCAATGTTTTGATCATCGTCGCGGGGCTTGCGGCTTTCACAGGCGTCGATATTCGCGAACTGCCGGATGTCGACCGGCCTGTCGTGACAATCAGCACGGATTTCAGTGGTGCTTCCGCTGAAACCATCGACCGTCAGTTGACGCAGGTTCTCGAAAACGCCGTCGCACGCGTCTCAGGCGTGAAGTCTATTTCCTCGACATCTTCCTTCGAACGCAGCCGCGTTACGGTGGAATTCAACGACGGTGTGGACCTGAACGTTGCAGCCGCGGATATGCGTGATGCTATCTCCCGCGTCGCCAACGATGTGCCGGAAGAGGCAGACCCATCGCGCATCATCAAGGCGGATTCCAATGCTGATCCGGTGATGCGTCTGGCAGTGACCTCCGACACCATGTCTGTCGATGACATGACGGTGCTGGTCGAAGACCAGATTCAGGATATTCTGTCAGCGGTGCCTGGCGTTGCCGACGTTCAGATCAACGGTGACCGCGACAAGATTTTCCGCATTGATATCAATCAAGCGCGCCTCGCGAGCTACGGTCTGACCATTGCCGATATAACCACAGCGCTCTCTTCCATGGGGCTCGACGCCCCTGCCGGTTCCCTGCGCAGCGCTGATCAGTCCATTGTGGTCCGTGCAACGGCAAATCTTGAAAAACCTGAAGATTTCGAGAACGTTTATATCAAGGGACGGACGCAGATCCGCGATGTTGCGACCGTTACGCTTGGGCCGGATATCGAAAGTTCTGCAGTGCGTTCCAATGGCAAGACGGCAATCGGTCTTGGTATCGTGCGTCAGGCACAGTCGAATACGCTCGACATTTCGGAAGGCATACGTGCTGCGGTTGCCAATTTGCAGAAGACTTTGCCTGAGGGTGTCAATATTGCGGTCACCAGTGATGATGCGAATTTCATCAATGGTGCTATCCACGAGGTGGAAATCGCACTGATCGCATCGGTGATTATCGTAGTTGCGATCATTTTCGTCTTCTTGTGGGATATTCGCGCTACGCTCATCCCGGCCTTGTCCATGCCTGTCGCCCTCATAGGCACGATTGCAGCCATCTATCTGGCGGGCTTCTCGGTCAATATTCTCACCCTTCTGGCGCTGGTGCTCGCCACAGGTCTCGTGGTGGACGATGCCATCGTCGTGCTGGAAAACGTTGTTCGACGACGCAATCAGGGTATGGGGCCACGCGCGGCTGCGGTGCTTGGTACCCAGGAAGTGTTCTTTGCCGTCATCGCTACCACGCTGACTTTGGCGGCAGTCTTTGTTCCCATTTCGTTTTTGCCGGGGCAGGCGGGTGGCCTGTTCCGTGAATTCGGCTTCGTGCTGGCGATTGCAGTTCTTCTGTCGTCAGTTGTAGCGCTGACGCTTTGTCCGATGCTTGCTTCTCGTTTCCTCAAGGAAGGAAGTGGGGAAGATGGCGGCCACGGTCCGCTTTTCCTGCGTCGTATCGGCGGCGGGCTCGCGAGCTTTTATAAAAAGACGCTGCACATCTGTCTGTCGGCGCCGTTCGTTGTTGTGCTCGTGGCCGCGCTTTTCGCAGGCGCATCCTTTATCGGCTACGGCCTGATCCGTCAGGAATTGACGCCATCGGAAGATCGTGCCGTTGCACTGCTGCGTGTCAACGGGCCGCAGGGTATCAGCGTGGAATTCCTCCAATCGCAACTCGATAAAATTGAGGAGGCGGTCCAGCCTCTGCGCGATAGTGGTGAAATCACCACCACCTATGCCATCGCGGGCTCGGGCGGATCGTCCAATAACGGTTTTGTTGTCCTGACGCTGGCACCGTGGAAAGAGCGTGCACGCAGCCAGCAGGAAATCATGGCTGACATTACCCAACGCATCAAAGGCATAACAGCGGTGCGTATTTTTACGACCCAGCCGAACAGCCTCGGTATTCGTGGTGCGGGTAACGGATTGCAATTTGCCATTGTGGGCAGCGATTATGCCAAGCTACAGCCTGCTGCACAGGCGGTCGTCGACGCACTTGAAAAAGATCCGCGCTTTGTGCAGCCCCGCCTTTCCGTTGAACCGACCCAGCCGCAGCTTTCCGTCGAGATTAATCGTGAGCGGGCCTCCGATCTCGGTATCGACATCACGGGGCTCGCGAATGCCGTGCAATCGGTCCTTGATGGTCGCAAGATCGGATCGGTCTATGTAGGGGATCGCAGTTTCGATGTGAAACTCGTCGCCACCACCAACCCGATCAACGACCCGACTGATCTTGAAAACATATTCATGAAAACAACGGACGGCCGCTATGTACCGATGTCGTCCATTGCAACGGTTGTTGAAAAAGCGGTCCCACCGCAGCTCAATCGCGAGACGCGCCAGCGGTCGGTTTCTATAACGACAAATCTGCGCGACGATTTTGCGTTGGGTGATGCCTACAAGGTGGCGCAGGAAATCGCAGCACCTTTGCTGCCGCCGGGAAGCCATATCATCCCATTGGCAGAAGCTTCAACGCTTAGCGAAACATCGAGCGGTCTTGCGATGGTGTTCGGCTTTGCCATCATCATCATTCTTCTGGTGCTCGCCGCGCAGTTCGAAAGCTTCATCAGCGCACTGATTGTGATGGCGACAGTTCCTCTGGGCCTTGGCTGTGCGGTTTTCGCGATGTTGCTTACGGGTACAAGCCTGAACGTCTATAGCCAGATAGGCCTTGTGCTCCTGGTCGGTATCATGGCGAAGAACGGTATTCTGATCGTGGAATTCGCCGACCAGTTGCGGGACAGAGGCTTGAGTGTTCGCGAAGCAATCGAGGAGGCATCGAATATTCGCCTCCGCCCTGTCTGCATGACGATGATTTGCGCTGTTCTTGGCGGCGTGCCGCTGGTTTTGGCGAGCGGGGCAGGCGCGGAAGCGCGCGTGGCTTTGGGGTGGGTGATCGTGGGCGGCCTCGGTCTTGCAACGATTGCTACTCTCTATGTGACGCCGGTCGCCTATCTGCTGCTGGGACGCTTTACGCAGCCCAAAGCAGAGGAAGAAGCGCGTCTGGAACGCGAGCTTGTTCGGGCCGTGGCTTTGGAAGAGAAGTTGAAATAGAGCGATAAGGTAGACAAACAAAAACCCGGAAGCGCGCTTCCGGGTTTTTCATATGGAAATGCCGAGGATTATTTCTTCATGGCATCGGTGACCTTAGCGGTCCATGCCCCTTCCGGCTTCTTGGTAATGACCGGATCGGAGCCTCCACCGAGAAGCGTGTCAACCGTACGGTCGGCAGCGGCGACATCGAGTGTGCCGTCCGAGCCGTCGATCAACTTGGCGATTTCCTTGACCATACGCTCCTGAACTTCCTGTGTCTGCGCACCGGAAGAATCATTGTCGAGAATGATTTCGGCTGCTTCGTCAGGATGTTCGGAGGCATATTGCCAGCCCTTCATCGACGCGCGGACAAACCGGGCAAGCTTGTCGACCATTGCAGGATCGTCAAGGCTCTTATCAAGGACATATAGCCCGTCTTCCAGTGTCGCTACGCCTTGTTCTTCATATGGGAAGACGACGAGCTGGTCGGCTGGAATCCCGGCGTCGATCACCTGCCAATATTCATTATAGGTCATGGTGGAAATGCAGTCGGCCTGCTTCTGGATCAGCGGGTCGACGTTGAAGCCCTGTTTCAAAACAGTTACGCCATCCTTGCCGCCTTCGGTCGGAATTTTCAGATGGCTCATCCATGACAGGAACGGATACTCATTGCCGCCGAACCAGACGCCAAGCGTGCGACCCTTGAAGTCTTCAGGCTTGGTGATGTTGGTGTCCTTGCGGCAGGTCAGCATCATGCCGGATTTCTTGAATGGTTGTGCGATGTTGACGAGCGGAACACCCTTTTCGCGAGTGGCAAGGGCTGAAGGCATCCAGTCTACCACCACGTCAGCACCACCACCGGCGATCACCTGTGGTGGAGCAACGTCTGGGCCGCCCGGCTTGATATCCACGTCGAGATTTTCGGCTTCATAAAAGCCCTTGTCCTTGGCGACGTAATAGCCTGCAAACTGTCCCTGCGTCACCCATTTGAGCTGCAAGGTCAGCTTGTCGGCTGCCATTGCCGAGCTGCTCATGAGCGCGAGCGCCAGTCCGGCTGTTCCAAGGCATAAAGAAATTGCCTTTTTCATTTCAGTTCTCCTCTGGTTATTAGCTCCGTCTTATGGTGACGGATGCCAAATTGTTCCGTTAACCTCGTCTGTAAGACGGGTGCCAGAATGTCATTTTCCGCTCGATCAGCGCGATCAGCCCGTAAGAGAGCGACCCCGCCAGAGCGGCTACGAAAATTTCAGCCCAGACCATATCGACATTCATGCGTCCGATTTCCGCAGAGATGCGGAAGCCCATGCCGACAATCGGCGTGCCGAAAAATTCCGCTACGATCGCTCCGATAAGCGCGAGGGTGGAATTGATCTTGAGCGCGTTGAAGATGAATGGCATGGCCGCTGGAAGACGCAGCTTAAACAATGTCTGCCAGTAGCTTGAGCCGTAGGTCTCCATCATGTCCCGTTCCATCGACCCGGTACTGGCAAGGCCCGCAACCGTGTTCACCAGCATAGGAAAGAAGGTCATGATGATGACGACCGCCGCCTTCGACTGCCAGTCGAAGCCGAACCACATCACCATGATTGGCGCGACGCCCACGATGGGAAGTGCGGCGGCCAGATTGCCGAGCGGCAACAGCCCCTTCCGCAGAAATGGAATCCGGTCTGCGATGATGGCGGTTATGAAACCGAGACCGCATCCCGCCACATAGCCGATGATGACGGCCTTCAGAAAAGTCTGTCGGAAATCCGCCCAGAGAATTGGTACGGACGCCGTTATGCGTGCCCAGATTGCTGACGGTGCTGGAAGGAGAACCTGAGGAATAGCGAAAAGCCGGACGGTTACTTCCCAGAGCAATAACATCGCGATGCCAAAGAGCGCTGGCACTGCGATATCCAGAAGCTTTTGGCCTAAGGGATTGCGGGTCTTCAGGCTTGCTACCCAACCGACAAGTAACCATGAGACAGCGATGAGCGCTATGACGGAAAGAATGCCTGTCATCATGCGGCTCCCCTTTCCGGCTTTGCGCCCATTCGTCGATTCACAAGTTGTGCTGTAATTCCAATCAGTGCAACCAGCACAGCAGCCATCAGGGCAGCGACAACAAGCGCGGCCCATATTTGGACCGTCTGTCCATAATAAGAGCCTGCAAGCAGCCTCGCTCCGAGGCCTGCAACCGCGCCGGTTGGCAATTCACCCACAATTGCACCGACGAGGCTGATCGCGACGGCGATCTGCATCGATGTAAAGAGGAACGGCATGGCCGCTGGCCAGCGCAGTTTCCAGAACACCTGCGATCTTGATGCATTATAGGTGCGCATGAGGTCGAGATGCATCACATCAGGCGACCGCAGCCCTTTCACCATACCGACAGCGACCGGGAAGAAGGACAGATAGGTCGAGATGATAGCCTTGGGCAGCAAGCCCGATATGCCAATGGCGTTCAGAACCACGATAATCATCGGCGCGATGGCGAGGATCGGGATCGTTTGTGAGGTGATGATCCACGGCATCAGGCTCTTGTCGAGTGTGCGGGAATGAACGATCCCCACGGCGAGAAGAACGCCCAGTGTCGATCCAAGCACAAAACCGAGTAGGGTGGACGATAGTGTTACCCATCCGTGGTAGATCAGACTGCGCTTGGAACTGGGCTTGACCCCGAAGACAGTTTTCCAGATTTCTTCAGCTACCTGATGGGGGGCGGGCAGGACGGGTCGGTCCTGATGCATCGTATTGGCAACAAGCGTCGAGAAGGTGATTTCTGTCCCTGCGCGTGTGGCCTGATCACGCTCAAACGGAGCGTTGAGCACCACCGCCAGGCCGTACCAAAGTGCAATAATGACGGCGAGTATGGTTGCCACGGGGATAAACCTATCGTGCAGGAAGCCTTTCATGGGCGATCTCCTGCGCGATGCCGTTGATGAACGCCCTCATTCATGGATATGCCCCAGACGTAACCCCTCACGAACCCGATGGGCAATTTTCAGAAACGCTTCGGACTCTCTGATTTCAAGCGGCCTGTCCGGGCCAAGGTCGCAATCGATGATTTCATGAATGCGGCCGGGTCGTGGGCTCATGACAACGATTTTGGTCGAGAGAAACACCGCTTCCGGGATCGAGTGCGTGACGAAAATCACTGTTTTGCGGGTCGCGGCCCAAAGCTTGAGAAGCTGCTCGTTCAGATGATCGCGCACGATTTCGTCCAGAGCGCCAAAGGGCTCGTCCATCAGCAGCATGTCCGGATCGAATGACAATGCGCGAGCTATCGATGCGCGCTGTTGCATGCCGCCGGAAAGCTGCCAGGGATATTTTTTGTCAAAGCCTGAGAGATTGACGAGCGCGAGATTCTTTTCGATCCGCTCGCGCCTTTCTGCCTTGGAGAACCCCATAATCTCCAGCGGCAGGCTGATATTGTCTTCGATGGTGCGCCAGGGAAACAGAGCGGCCGCCTGAAATACATAACCGTAGGATCGGTCGAGGCGGGCTTGTTCAGGCGTCTTTCCGTTCACCGTTACGGAGCCTGATGTGGGCTGTTCCAGATCGGCCACGACGCGCATCAGCGTGGTCTTGCCGCATCCCGAAGGTCCGATGAAGGAAACGAACTCGCCGCGCTTGACGGCAAGATCAATGTTGGACAGCGCATGGACCGGCCCGTCATTCGTCTCGAAGACGAGCGACAAATCTTTGATGTCGATCACTGTCTGCGCATTTGCCTCGCCCCTCTCCGGGGCCATGCTGTCATTCAAACTCATGCGCGGTTCCCGAAGCTGGACGATGGCCATGTCTCAGACCCCTATCGGCATATGTTCGGCGCTGCGCTCCACTTTGCGCGGCGCAACGATTTCCTTCCATTGCGACAGCGCGCGATTGACCGCACCGTTCGGCTCACGTTCGATGAAGCGCCCGTCGCCCGGCTCTGCCGTGACGTGGCCCTTGTCGAAGGCGATACGCCCACGTGAAAGGGTCATCTTCGGCAGGCCCTTGAGTTCGAAGCCTTCGAAAACGTTGTAATCAATGGAGGAATGCTGTGTTTTTGCAGAAACCTTCTTGGTGGCCTCCGGATCCCAGATGACAAGATCGGCATCCGCTCCCGGCAGCACTGCGCCTTTCTGCGGATAGATGTTCAAGATCTTGGCAATGTTGGTCGAGGTGACAGCCACGAACTCGATTGGCGTCAGGCGCCCTGTGCGCACGCCGCGCGACCACAACACTGGCATGCGTTCTTCGAGACCGCCCGTTCCATTCGGAATCTTGGTGAAATTGCCGATGCCGTAACGCTTCTGCTCGGTGGTGAACGCACAGTGGTCGGTCGCCACGCATTGCAGGCTTCCGGCCGCTAGACCGGCCCAAAGACTATCCTGATTGAGCTTGTCACGGAATGGCGGAGACATCACGCGGCGTGCCGCATAATCCCAATCCCGATTGTGATATTCGCTTTCGTCAAGCGTCAGATGCTGAATGAGCGGCTCGCCATAAACACGCATACCCTTCTGGCGGGCACGGCGGATCGCTTCATGGCTCTGCTCGCAGGAAACATGCACGACATAAAGCGGCACGCCTGCCTGATCGGCGATCATGATGGCGCGGTTGGTTGCTTCCCCTTCCACTTCCGGTGGGCGCGAATAGGCGTGGGCTTCCGGTCCATCGTTACCCTCGGCCATCAGCTTGGCCTGCAACTGCGCGACGACATCGCCGTTTTCGGCATGAACGAGCGGCATGGCGCCCAGCTCCGCGCAGCGCTGGAACGAGGCGAACATCTCGTCATCATTCACCATCAACGCACCCTTATAGGCCATGAAGTGCTTGAAGGTATTGATGCCGCGCTTCACCACTTCAGGCATTTCATTGAAAGCGCGTTCGCTCCAGCCGGTGATCGCCATATGGAAAGAATAATCGGTGCGGGCTTTGCCTGCCTTCTGGAACCATTCCTGCAATGCGTCGAGCAGATTGCCTTCCGGTCCAGGTAGAACGAAATCCACAACCATCGTCGTGCCACCGGCAAGGGCTGCGGCGGTGCCGGTGTCGAAATCGTCGGATGAATAGGTGCCCATGAAGGGCATTTGCAGATGAGTGTGCGGGTCGATACCACCCGGCATGACATAGCAGCCGGATGCATCTATGACTTCATCGCCGGAGAGATTGTCGCCGACAGCAACAATCTTTTCGCCTTCGATGAGAACATCGGCTTTAAAGGTGCGGTCAGCCGTGATGACGGTTCCGCCTTTGATGACCTTTGCCATTGTTCGTCGTTCCCCTTTTTGGTTTTGTTGCGAACAGTAGCAGTAGTGGATGGTTGTGAAATCAGCTTACAATTTCAGCAGTCTCCAATACCGCATGCAGAAGCACGTCGGTTCCCGCCGACGCCCATTCCTTCGAAATATCCTCGTCTTCATTATGGCTGAGCCCATCCACGCATGGACACATGACCATCGCAGTCGGCGCAACGCGATTGACCCAGCAGGCATCGTGGCCCGCGCCAGAAACGATGTTACGGTGGCTATAGCCGAGCCGTTCCGCCGCGTTGCGGATCGCCACCACGCAGCTGTCATCAAAGGTCACCGGGTCGAAATGTCCGGCCACTTCAATCTCGATGCCGATGCCCAGTTCTTCGGCGATCTTCGGCGCTTCCTTTTCAAACCGCGTTTTCATGTCGTCCAGCACATCTTGGTTGGGCGAGCGGAAATCGACCGTGAAAACGATCTGGCCTGGCAGCACATTGCGCGAGTTAGGTGAGACATCGATATGGCCCACGCCGCCCACCGCATCCGGCTGGTGGGACATGGCGATCTCGTTGACGAGCTGCAGCATCTTGCCAAGGCCAAGGCTTGCGTTCTTGCGCATTTTCATAGGCGTAGAGCCGGTATGTGCCTCCTTGCCGGTCAAGGTGACCTGCAGCCACCACAACCCCTGGCCATGATTCACAACGCCGATATCCTTGTGCTCGGCCTCAAGGATCGGCCCCTGCTCGATATGAAGCTCGAACATCGCATGGATTTTGCGCTGCCCGACCGGTTCATTGCCTTTCCAGCCAATGCGCTCCAGTTCGTCTCCGAATTTCTTGCCTTTGGCATCTGTGCGCTGATAGGCCCAGTCCTGCTCGTGCACACCGGCAAAAACACCCGATGAGAGCATGGCCGGGGCAAAACGCGTGCCTTCCTCATTCGTCCAGTTGACGACGACGATAGGTCGCTTTGTCTTGATATTCATATCGTTGAGCGTGCGCATGACTTCGAGGCCGCCGAGAACGCCCAGCACGCCATCGAATTTACCGCCCGTCGGCTGCGTGTCGAGATGGCTGCCCATATAGACCGGATCAGCGTCGGCATCTTCGCCGGGGCGCGTGAAGAACATGTTCCCCATCGTGTCCACGCCCATGGTAAGCCCGGATTTTTCGCACCAGCTTTGAAATAGCTTACGGCCTTCGCCGTCTTCATCGGTCAAGGTTTGGCGGTTGTTACCACCACGCACACCGGGGCCGATCTGGGCCATGTCCATCAGACTGTCCCAAAGACGATCGCCGTTGACTCTAAGATTGCTGGTGAGCACCATGCGCTCTGCCTCCGCATTATGTATGTGCGTTCAAATTCGAGCCATTATACTGCTAGCCCGCATCCACCCGCCAATATATGTTCCCACGACCCGGCTCTTTGGCCACAATATTCTTGCCTTGCGCGCAAAAACTTGACTAGTTGGTCAAATTGCAGGCTAGAAGAGCGTTTGAATATGGTCAAGCGCTTTTGAAAAATTCTACACTGCTGAAAGGTGTCAAATGGCCACAGCTCCTTCAGACTCACGGACCGACACAGTCGGAAACGAGAAGATGTCGAACGAGAAATCGGAAGGTGCGACACGTATTCAGGGTATAAATCGCAGGCTGATCCTCGATGCCGCTCTGGAGGTTTTTTCGGCTTATGGCTTTCGCGGTTCGACGGTCGATCAGATCGCCGAGAAGGCGGGCATGTCGAAGCCGAATCTGCTTTATTATTTTCCGCGCAAGCAGAACATCTACGTGACCGTGCTGGAAGATACGCTTGCCACCTGGCTGGAGCCTTTCGAGCACATCGACCCCGAGGGTGACCCGCTGGACGAGTTGCGCCGTTATATCGCCGTGAAGTTGGAAATGTCGGCGAAAAAGCCGGAGGCCTCGCGCCTTTTTGCCAATGAAATTCTACACGGCGCTCCGGCAATTTCCGATTTTCTGAAAGGACATCTGAAGCAGTTGGTGGATGAAAAGGCGGGGGTTATTCATCGATGGATAGCTGAAAAGCGTCTGGCTCCCGTCGATCCCTATCATCTGATCTTCACCATTTGGGCGGTAACACAGCATTACTCGGATTTCTCTGTACAGGTCGGTGCCGTTCTCGGTCGGCGTTCGGAGGAGGCTGGGTTCTATGACGAAACGGCCAAGGCGTTGAGCGCCATCATTCTTGACGGCATCCGCCCCCGGAACGAAAATCCGCCATCATGAAAACGATTCTTATTGCAGCAGCCATTGTCCGTGACGAAGCGGGCCGTTTCCTTCTCGTACGCAAGCGCGGCAGCGATATTTTCTTTCAGCCAGGCGGCAAAATCGATGCAGGCGAGCAGCCTGAAATTGCGCTTATCCGCGAGATTGAGGAAGAGCTCGGCATTCTCATTGACGAGAGCCAGTTGCGCTATGCGGCAAAGATGTCGGCGCCCGCCGCCAACGAAGACGATGCAACGGTCGAGGCGGAGTTATTTCATCTCCGGTTGAAAGACGGTCAGATGCCTGTTGCTTCCAGCGAGATCGAAGAGCTTCTATGGAATCCGCCGGGTGACACAACGCGTCCGGTCGCGCTTCTGTCACAGAGCATTCAAGCGCGTTTCGCGAAGGATTACTGAGCCCTTCGCGGCTCTACGCGATTTCCATCCTTGTCGAACAGATGCAGGTGTTGAGTTGGAAAACTCACGTGAACTGTACCTTCAGCGCGCAGTGCATCGCGATCGAGCGTGAAAACCTTGAACGGCAATCCATGCAGGCTGAGGTGCAGGATAATACCAAAACCGGTTGGCTCGACCAGATCCACATGCGTGGGAAGACTGCCTGATTGCTCCAGCGTCACGTGCTCTGGCCGGATGCCGAGTGTCGCCCTGTCTCCGTCGTCAAGGGACATGGGCGATGCCAATGCGATCTGCGTTCCGTCCGTGAGGCTCAGATGCGCTTTGCTGTCTTGTTCCTGGTAGGTAACATCCAGAAAATTCATCGCTGGTGAGCCGATGAAACCCGCCACAAAAAGGTTTGCCGGACGGTCATAGAGTTCAAGCGGAGGGCCGACCTGCTGCACCACGCCGCTATGCATGGCCACGATGCGGTCGGCAAGGGTCATGGCTTCGATCTGGTCATGGGTGACGTAGATCGAGGTTGCTTTCAGCTCGCCGTGCAGTTTCTTGATTTCGGCACGCATCTGCTCGCGCAGCCGGGCATCGAGATTGGAAAGCGGTTCGTCAAAGAGAAATGCCTTTGGCTGGCGCACGATGGCGCGGCCCATTGCAACACGCTGGCGCTGCCCTCCTGACAATGCCTTGGGGCGTCGCTCCAAAAAGGGTTCAAGGCCGAGCTTGGTGGCCGTGGATTTGATGGCGCTTGCGATCTTCTCTTTCGGCGTTTTACGCAGCCGCATACTGTAGCTCATATTGTCGGCGACACTCATATGCGGGTAGAGCGCGTAGGACTGAAACACCATAGCTATGTCGCGGTCCTTGGGTGCAAGCTCGTTGATGCGTTTGCCGCTGATCTGCACCTGACCTGCGGTTATCTCTTCGAGCCCCGCAATCATGCGCAGGAGTGTGGATTTTCCGCAGCCCGAAGGGCCGACCAGGACGATAAATTCACCGTCTTCGATTTCAAGGTCGACCCCGTGGAGCACGGCCAGTTCGCCATAGCTTTTGCGTACAGACTGAATGTTGATGGAAGCCATTGGAAACCCTTTCAGCCTTTGACTGCGCCGGCTGTCAGGCCTTGAACGAGATAGCGTTGAATGAGAAAGAAAAAGACGCAGGCCGGGATAAGAGCCAGAACGCCTGCCGCCATCATCTGCCCGAAGTCGACGGAGAATTTGGACACGAAAGTCAGGAGGCCAACCGGGAAGGTCGCAGCGTCATTGCCCGATATCAGCATCAGCGCGAAGAGCAACTCACTCCATGCGGCGGTGAAAACGAAACCGAGCGTTGCCGCGATGCCCGGCAGGGTCAACGGCAGGATAATCTGACGGAAAGCCATGAACTGCGTTGCCCCGTCGATCTTGGCAGCTTCTTCAAGATCCTTCGGAATGCCGTCGAAGAATGACTGCATCAGAAACGTGGCAAAGGGCACATTGAATGCCGAATAGACGACGACCAGACCGAACAGGCTGTTTGTCAGGCCGAGCGGTGCCATGATCTTGTAGATCGGCGCGATAAGCATCACCAGGGGGAACATCTGGGTCAAAAGCATCAGCGCGACAATCCAGTATTTGCCATGAAAATTGAACCGGGACAGAGCGTAGCCGGACAGTGATGCGAACAATGTCACGACAATTGCCGTCGACCCGGAAACAATCAGGCTGTTGCGAAAGAAAAGCGGAAACGAACTGTGATTCAGGACATGACCGAAATGCTCGAACGTGGTGCGCGATGGCCAGAGTCTCACGCCCTCGCTGTAGAGGAGGTCGTTGGGTGTGACCGATACTTTCAGAACCCAGAAGAGCGGAAACAGGGCAAACAGCACGTAGAGCAGAATTGCACCGCGGTGGGCTCCGGTTAGGAGAAGTTTACGAGCGGCCATGACCTCAATCCTTGTTCAGCAATGACTGACGCAGGAGCACGATCAGCATGGAGTAGACGAGGAGTAGCAAAAGCAGCACGAGCGCAATTGCCGAGGCATAACCGAAATCCAGACGCTTGAAAGCCTGTGTGAAAATATAGCTTGCTACGATCTGCGTCCGGTCGGCGGGCCCGCCGCCGGTCATAACGACGATCAGGTCCGCGCTGTTCGCGATCCAGACTGTGCGCAACAAAATGGTTATGGCCATGGTCGGAGCGAGATAGGGGAGTGTGATCGAGAGAAAACGCTGTACCGGCCCGGCACCGTCGATAGCTGCCGCCTCGTAGAGGTCACGCGGGATGGCTTGAAGCGCGGCCAGCATGGTGATCGCGAAGAAGGGAATCCCCCACCAGACACCTGCAGTGATGATACCCCACATGGCCAGATTGGGATCGGAGAGAATGTTGTTCGGCTCGCTCATCAGACCGAGCGCATAGAACCAGTGCGGCAGGGGGCCGATGACGGGATTGAAGAGCCAGGCCCAGTTCAAACCGGAGAGGAATGTGGGTACGGCCCACGGCAGGAAAACCAGAGCTTGAGCGATACCACGTCCGGCAAAGGGCTTGTCCAGGAGCAGGGCCAGAATCAACCCGAAGATGAATTGCAGCAATACGGAACCGCCGGTCCACCACAGGGTATTTTTCAGCGCACCATAAAAAGAGCGGTCGTCGGCCAGCGTGCGAAAATGTTCCAGTCCGACAAAACCGCCGGAAAATGGATTGAGGAGTTGGATGTCGCGAAACGCATAGGAAATGCCAAGAACCAGCGGCACGAGCATGATAGCACCGATCAGGATCAATGCTGGAGCGCTATAAAGATAGGGTTCCGATGCATGGGCAAACCGCTGCAGGAAACTGCGTCTGTCTTGTTGGGGGATAGTGGTGGTCATCACTCGCTTTCCCGTTGGAGCGTGGATGGGCTGCGACATGAAAGTTCGCGCCAATTCAGGAGACAGGCGCAGATGATCCGCGCCTGTCTTCTCGGCTTACTTCTTGCCAGCCAGGAATTTTTGCTGTGCCTTGGTCAGATATTCCGCCCACTGGTCAGCCAGTTCGTCAGGGGTAATTTCGCCGAGCAACGCCTGCTGCGATGTCTTGATGACGAGCGAATCCTTGAAGAAGGCGAATTCTTCGAGGTAAGTCGGCATAACAGTCGGCGTCACGTCCTTGTCGGCAAGCTCGTCGAACCAGCCCTTGAACTGCGGCGTCTTGTAGAACGGATCATCCTGTGCGGATTTCAGAACCGGCAATGCTCCGGTTCGCTTGTTCCACGTGACATTGCCTTCCGGACCTTCCAGTGTCGCAATCAGCTTCCAGGCCAGATCCTTGTTCTGGCTGGCGCTCATGATCGACCATCCGGCAAAGCCTATGGTCGGGAAGGTCTTGCCATCAGGCCCCTTCGGCATGACGGTCACGCCGAAATCCTCCGGCTTCATACGCTCGGCGATGGCTATCAGCGCGTCCGGGTCCTGATTGAGGAAGGCACAGGTGCCGCTATAGAAGCCGGCCACGGTTTCATTGAAGCCCCAGTTGACGCTGTCCTTTGGCGCGAGGCCGTTCTTGTAAAGATCGACGACCCAGGCAATGCCCTTCTTCCAGCCGTCGCTGTTCATGGTCGAGGTGCCATCCTCGTTGAAGAACGTATTGTTGCCTGCCATGGAAGCGCCAAAGATAACCCAGCTGTTCAGGCCGCCGGGGCCGCCACGCAGACAATAGCCCGCTTTGCCCGGAAGCGCCGAAATTTTCTTCGAGGCTTCGAGGAATTCGTCCATGGTTTTCGGCGGTTCGGAAACACCGGCTTCGGCGAGCAGCTTCTTGTTGTAGAACATGGCGTTCAGGTAGAAGCCATAAGGCAGCATGTAGGCCGTATCCTTGACGCTACGGCCAAGTTCCAGCGCGCGGTCGGTCAGGTCCGGCGTAGTCTGCCATTCCTTCAGATACGGCTCTAGGCTTTCCAGCATTCCGTTGTTGGCATAGAGCGAAACCCAGGTGTCCGGCATTTCCATGACGTCGGGAATTTCGCCCGACGACACCATGGTCGCAAATTTCTGGAAGGATTCACCCCAGGGTAGCGAGATGATTTCCACCTTCGTGCCGGGATTTGCCGCTTCAAATTTAGCAACGATAGACTTCAGCGTTTCGGTGCGTTCTGGACTGGTGATGACTTCCACCAGCTTCAAGGTCGTATCGGCCATGGCCGTACCGCTCATCAACATGGCGGCGAATGCGGTTGCGATCAGTTTTTTCATGTGTCGTTCCCCTTTATTATCCTCACGACTGTTTGTTTATGCTGTGGATGCGGCGATTACCTCCTCAAGGTCCCGCCACAAGGCCTCCGTACCTTCCAGGCCGACGTGCAGGCGGACGGAGCGCGGATCGATACCAAACGTATGCGCGGAATTGGGCTGTGCACGCTGCTGCAATACGACCTCGCCAGGGACGATCAGGCTTTCATGCCCGCCCCAGCTCACGCCGAGTTTGAACAGCTTCAAATGATTGCAGAGTGTTCGGACGTTAACACTGTCGTTGAAGATGACAGAGAAAAGCCCCGATGTGCCCGATAATCCGGCAGGCAGGCGGTTGGCCAGCGCCGGGTGGCAGACGGTTTCGACAATATCGAGAGCTTGCAGGCGTTTGGCGATTTCCAGCGCGGACGCCTCATGTGCTTTCATGCGTGTCGGCAATGTGCGCATACCGCGGACGAGCAGCCAGGCATCAAAAGGCGAAAGTTTGCCGCCAAGATAAGGATAGGTTTCAGCGCGGATCATGTCGACGAGGACTTTCGATCCGGTTACAACGCCGGCCACGACATCGCTGTGTCCGCCGAGATATTTGGATGCCGAATGCACCACGAGATCGACGCCGAGCGTCAACGGACGCTGAAAGATCGGGCTTGCCCAACTGTTGTCGATGATGGTGAGGACGCCATTGCGCTTGGCGATGGCGGCTAACGCGCCAACATCATGGGCTTCCATGACCCAGCTCGTCGGGCTTTCCATATAAAAGAGCTTGGCGCCGGGGAGGGCTTGCGCGACCGCTTCTTCGTCGCGGCCATCGACATAGTCGACTTCGACACGCATCCGCTTCAGGATCGTGCCGAACAGACGGAATGCATCGGGATAGACATGGCGCACGGCGACAATACGATCTCCCGGCTGAACAAAAGCCAGAACGCTTGCTGAGATCGCCGCCATGCCGCTCGCAAAGCCCAGCGCGTCTTCTCCGCCTTCCAGCTTGGCCAGCATTTCTTCAAATGCCCGCACGGTGGGGTTGAGGCCGCGCGTATAGATAGGCCTCACCTTCTCGCCCCGATAGGAGGCGACCATGTCGTCATAGCTAGGGAAGGTAAAAAGCGATGTCTGCACGATCGGCGGTACGACCGCGTCGAAGGCATTTCCCTCATCATGTGCAACTGTCAGTGCAGCGAAATCGAGCGGGGCTATCCCGTCAGTCATTTGGACATTTCCTTGATGTCTTCCTCGACAATGTCGAGGATTTTCAGAGTTTCCTGCCTCGCGGTCTCGGGATCTTGAGCCGCGATGGCGTTGAAGAGTGTGCGGTGAAATGGAAAGGTCCGTCGTGCAAAATCAGGCCGGTCAAATGGCTCCGACCAGAAGCTGACAAAGGCATCGCGCATCTGTTCCAGCAATTGCCTAAATAATGGGTTGTGGGTGGCGTCATAGATCGCCAGGTGAAATGCGAGGTCTTCTGGGCCAGATGTGCCCTTAGCGAGGTGCACACGCTCCATCTCATTGAGTTTTTCCTCGATTGTCACAAGGTCTTCGGCAGTTCGTTTGCGGGCGGCAACCATGCTGGCTTCGGCTTCTATGCCGCGCCGTATCTCCAGCGTTTGCAGCAAGGCATCGCGCAATTGGGTGGGGTTGAAGGAAAGCGGCATATGAATGGTGGCCGCAGTAATTGGCTTGAGAAGATAGGTGCCGCTGCCTTTGCGGGTCTCAATGACGCCGAGGGCCTGAAAATGTCGGATGGCCTCCCGAATGGTGGAGCGCCCGACGGCAAGTGCGGTCATGAGTTCCCGTTCAGCCGGCAGGCGATCGCCGGCTTGAAGCTGCGCAGTCTGGATATAGGTGGCAAGTGCCTCCGTGACCTGCCGCGCCCGGTCCATGGGCGGCAGAGGTGCTATGGAAAGCTTCCCATCTCCCATTACAAATCCTGTCCTGTTGTCTGCTTTAGTGACGACAGCTTGACCAGACCTGTTCCCAATTATGACTAAATTGGTCTGACATCATAGTACTATGGTTGAAAAACTATCTGTGTCAAGCGGCCAGTTTGCCGAATTCATTTGCATGTGAATGGGCCATTCGCATGTGCAGTTTTTCTTGTTGCGGACAGAAGAGGTTGTCCCTATCAATCCCGTGAGGAGGCAGCGTATTGTTTGCGTTGCAAGGGAGTGAAATCGCATGCAGTTAAAAGCAGCAGAAAAGCAGACGCTTGGCCGTACCGGTCTGACCGTAACTGCGCTTGGTTTGGGAACGGCGCCTTTGGGCGGGCTTTATGCTCCTGTGTCCCGTGCCAATGCGAATGCTTTGCTGGAAGCCGGTTGGAACAGCGGTATCCGTTATTTCGACAGCGCGCCGATGTATGGTTATGGTCGCTGTGAGCATCTGCTTGGCGATATGCTGCGCGAAAAGAGCGAGCGCGCAGTTGTTTCCACCAAGGTCGGGCGCTTGATGGCCAATGAGCGCGCTGGCCGCACTTTGCCTCCGCCGCTGCCAAAAAATCCGTTCGATTCAGGCTGGCACAATGGCCTCAATTTTCGTGAGGTTTTTGATTACAGCTATGACGGTATCATGCGTAGCTTCGATGACAGCCAGCAGCGTCTCGGCTTTCCTGAAATCGATCTGCTTTATGTCCATGACATTGGCCGTGTGACTCATGGCGACAGGCACGAGCTTCACTGGAATGCGCTGACCAAGGGTGGCGGCTTCCGTGCGCTGACCGAATTACGCGAGGCAGGCAACATCAGAGGTTTTGGTCTTGGTGTGAACGAATGGCAGGTCATTCGCGATGCGCTAGAAGAGGCTGACCTTGATTGTTCGCTTTTGGCTGGCCGTTATTCGCTACTTGATCAGGTGTCGGAAAAGGAATTTCTGCCACTGGCACAAAAGCGTGGCATGGCGCTGGTGATTGCCGGTGTGTTCAACTCCGGTATTCTGGCGGCACCGCGCGGCGGCGAACAGAAATTCGATTATGCCGATGCGCCTGCAGAAATCATTGCACGCACCAATCGCCTGCATGATATTTGCGATGAGTATCATGTGCCGCTCGCCGCTGCTGCCATGCAGTTCCCGTTGAGGCACGAGGCCGTCAGCTCCATTCTGATCGGTGTCCGTTCGCCAGAACAGATCAAACAGAATGTCGTCTGGTTCGAGCAGATGATCCCGGATGACTTCTGGACCACGCTTCGCTCGGAAGGTCTCACCTCGTAATCATGACGTCCAAAATTCTCTGCGTCGGTGCCCTCACCATGGACACCATTCTCCGTCTTGATGAACTCCCACACGTGGCGGGTAAATATCTGCCGCGCGAGGCGGTTGAGATTGCTGCTGGCATGGCCTCAAGTGCAGCCGCTGCCATCGCGCGGCTTGGCGGCGATGTGGCGCTCTGGGCTTCTGCGGGAATTGATCCGGTGGGCGATCGTGCCGTCGCAGAACTAGAGGCTGAAGGTATCGATTGCACCTATATTCGGCGGCTGGAAGGCGCGCGCACTGCATTTTCTTCGATCCTTGTCGATGTGAGCGGTGAACGCATCATCGTGCCTTTTTATGATAGCAGGCTTGCAAGTCCATCTGATCCAGTGCCGCCGATTGCGACGGGTGTCTATGCGGCTGTCATGACCGATGTGCGTTGGCCGTGGGCCGCGGAAACGGCACTCCGTGCGGCACGCGATGCAAGTATTCCGGCTATACTTGATGCCGATACAGCACCGGTCGAATTGCTCGAAACGCTTCTGCCGCTTGCGACCCATATTGTAGCATCAGAACCTGCAGCAATCAGCGTGGCAGCGACGAGAGATTTGAGCGAATGTGTCCGTATTCTTGCCAATCGTTATGATGTAATCACGGCAGTCACCGCTGGCGCAGATGGCTGCTATTGGGCGGAAGGTGCTGGCAAACCGGTTTCCCATGTGGCTGGCTTCAAGGTCGATGCAGTGGATACGCTGGCTGCGGGCGACGTGTTCCATGGTGCTTTTGCACATGGTTTGGTTGAGGGCAAACCGATGACGGACATCATTCGCTTTGCCAATGCCGCTGCCGCCATTAAATGCACGCGTTTCGGCGGACGGGCCGGTTCACCACATAAAGCGGAAGTTCTTTCGTTTATCGAAAGCGGCGTTGTTCCAACTCGATAGGTCGAGTGTAGGACATCTTTCTCCCTCATCCTGAGCTGGTGCGCAGCACCGTGTCGAAGGAATAGGGCAGGCATTTGGTTCGCTTTCCCTCGTCCTTCGAGACGCTGTTTGCAACAGCTCCTCAGGATGAGGGAGGGAGATATCAGCGCTCTGAACTGACTCGCGTTTCAGGTATTTTGCTGTCTCTCCCATTCTCCCAAAATCATGCGATTACACACTGAACCCGAATTGACTATTTACTAACATGTTAGTATGTGCAAACTTAAAGTTCAAATTTGGGAGGAGCCAGTTTTGGCACAAGATAATTCTGGTCGGGAGCGCTTTGGGCTCTCTGCAGCACTTACGACGCCATTCGATGCGGACGGCAAAATCGATGTTAGTCGTGTGCTTAGCCATGCACGCGCACGCCTCGACAATGGCTGCTCAAGCGTGACCTTGTTTGGCACCACAGGCGAAGGTTCGTCGATCGCCGATGCCGAACGTGCGGCACTTTTGGATAGCTTCATTGCTCAAGGCTTTGAGGCTTCCAACATCGTAGTCGGCGTTATGGAAAACTCGGTTGCCGATGCGATCCTGCAGGCAGGTGATGCGCTCCGTCGCGGCTGCAAGGCCATTCTTCTAGCACCTCCGTCCTATTTCAAAAACCTTTCCGATGATGGCCTGTTCAACTGGTTTTCTGCTGTCTTCAAAGGTCTTGGCGATGATGCGCGCAGCATCATTCTCTACAATATCCCGTCGGTGACGGCGGTTGAATTGTCGGTCGATCTCATCAGCCGTCTGCGTGCAGCCTTCCGTGACATTATCACTGGGGTGAAGGATTCATCCGGTAACTGGGCCTATACGGAAAAGCTGCTTGCAGCGCACAAGGACATTGCGATCCTGATCGGCGATGAGCGCGATCTTGCCGCCGGTGTACGCCTCGGCGGGCAGGGCGCTATTTCCGGCATGGCCAACCTGTTCCCGGATCGTCTTCTGCGCATGGTCAACGATGGTCAGGACGACGCTGAACTCGTCAGCGCCGTGCAGCAGTTGCTGAACTATCCGGTCACGCCTGCGGTCAAGGCTATGGTTGCCCGTCATACGGGCGATATGGAATGGCGTCGCGTGCGTGCACCGCTCGTTTCACTCAACGACGCGGATCTCAATGCAATTGGCAGTGTATTCGACCGTTTGCATATGGCAAAAGCGGCCTGACCACGGCATAAGCAAACGGGACTGGGAGGGGATAGACTTTGGCGGAAGATCACAACGAACCGGTAAAATTGCGGGACAAGGCTTATCAGAGCTTCACCCAGCATTTGCTGGCACGTGATTTCCATCCGGGCCAATTCGTTTCTCAGCGCCAGCTCGTTACTATGACGGGCTTGCCACTGGGTGCGATCCGCGAACTGATCCCGCGCCTTGAAGCGGAAGGTCTTATCAAAACTGTACCGCAGCGCGGGCTCCAGATCGCCCATATCGATCTTAATCTCATCCGTGAAGCATTTCAGTTCCGGCTTTTCATCGAAAAGGAGTCGATTGCGATTTTCTGCCAGTCGGCTTCCGACGAATTGCTGCGGTCGCTGCGCGCCGAGCACGAAGATACGTTGAATCGGGCTATGAGTGAAGGCGAGACGCCGGAGCTTGAAGAACGGGCACAGAATATCGACTGGAGCCTGCATGACACTATCGTCGGTTCGCTCGACAATGAGATCATCTGGCGCGCCTACCAGACAAACACGATCAAGATGCGCCTGATCAATCAGGAGCGGTTCCGCATAACCGGGCGCGTTATACCGGTCATGCAGGAACATTTAGCCGTCCTTGCCGCAATCGAAACACGAGATCCGCAGACTGCCATGGATGCCATCGCCGTTCATATCAACAACGCACGGAAGCTGGCTTTGCAGATTTAACGACCAGGGCTGGGCAAGAGGAGTTGCCGGGCCGGAAAAATTATAGGGGAGGAGCATGCAATGAATCTATTACGTCCAACACGTCGTCAGTTTCTGGCGGGAACAGCAGCAATCGCTGCGTCTGGCATGACGGGCATAAGTCCGTCTTTCGCCCAGTCGACCGTCGATTGGAAGAAGTATGCTGGCACAACGCTTGAAGTAAATCTCATCAAGAGCCCGCGCGGCGAAATCCTTCAGAAATATCAGAAGGAATTCGAAGAGCTGACCGGCATCAAGGTGAACTCCGAGCAAATGCCGGAACAGCAGCAGCGCCAGAAGGCCGTGATCGAGCTCACTTCGGGCCGTCCAAGCTTCGACGTCATCCATATCAGCTATCACGTTCAGAAGCGCCAGTTTGAAAAGGGCGGCTGGCTTGCCGACCTGAACCCATTCCTGAAAGACCCGACGCTGACCGATGCGTCGCTTACAGAAGATGATTTCGCGAGCGCCGGTCTGACCTTCGCCAAGGATGCCAATGGCCGCTTTGGCGCACTGCCGTTCTCGGTCGATTACTGGATCATCTACTGGAACAAGGACCTGTTCGCGGCCAAGGGCATTGAATTCCCGAAGACCTTCGAAGAGCTGGTTGCAGCCGCTGAAGCGCTCACCGATCCATCGACCAACACCTATGGTTTCGTTGCGCGTGGCATGAAGAATGCCAATGCGCCGGTCTATACCAGCCTTCTGCTCGGCTATGGCAAGCAGTCGGTTGATGCGGATGGCAACCTGCAGACGGATTCGGCTGAAGGTATTGAAGCTGCCAAGCTCTATCAACGCCTGATGACCAAATCGGCACCTCCCGGCGTTGCGGGCTTCAACTGGGCTGAATGCCAGTCGAACTTCCTGCAGGGCCGTGTCGGCATGTGGCTTGACGGTATCGGTTTTGCGCCACCGCTTGAAGATCCGAACAAGTCGCGCGTTGTCGGCAAGGTTGGCTATGGCGTCATGCCAGCAGGCCCGAACGCACAGGCAGCACCAACGACCGGCGACGGCATCGGTGTGACCGAAGCTTCCAAGAACAAGGAAGCTGCATATCTCTACTGCCAGTGGGCTATTTCCAAGGAAATGGGTGCTCGCCTGTTGCAATCTGGGTCGGGCGTTCCGTTCCGCAAGTCGGTCATCGACGATGAAGCAGTGCGCAAGGGCGTCACCATGCCGGCAGGCTGGGTAGAAGCGCTTTCGAAGTCTGCTCCGATCAGCCAGCTTTGCCTGCCGGTCATCGTGCCCGTCACGGAATTCCGCGACATCATCGGTGTCGGCCTTACCAATCTTCTCAATGGTGCTGACGCAGAAGCTGAAATGAAACGCGCGACGGAAGAATTCCGTCCAGTCCTCGCACGGAGCGAAGGAAAATGACATCTGCCGCCCCGATAGGAGCAAAAATGGGAGCTGCTGCCAAAGCAGCTTCCTCCACCAAGTCGGTCACGAGCCGCTTGCGGCCCAGTTACTGGCCGTTTGTTCTTCCAGCCTTGATCACTGTCGGGGCGGTGATCGTCTTCCCATGGGTGTTCACACTCTGGATGAGCGCTAACCAGTGGCAGCTTGGTGGAGAGCAGAGCTTTGTCGGCTTCGACAATTATCTGCGTCTTGCAACCGACATGCGCTTCTGGGAATCCATGTGGCATACGGTTGTCTATACGGTTCTGTCAGTCGTTGCCCCGATGATATTGGGCACGATTGCAGCGCTTGTCTTTGACAGCAAACTGCCAATGCGCGGGCTTTTGCGCGGTATCTTCGTCATGCCGATGATGGCAACACCGGTGGCGGTCGCCCTTGTCTGGACGATGATGTATCACCCGCAACTCGGCGTTCTGAACTATCTTCTGTCGCTGATCGGCATTGGCCCACAGGAATGGATATTCAACCAGAGCACGGTTATCCCGTCGCTGGTGGCTGTTGAAACCTGGCAATGGACGCCGCTCGTCATGCTGATCGTGCTGGGTGGCCTTGCCTCCATGCCGCGCGATCCGTTTGAAAGCGCGGAAATCGATGGCGCCAATGGCTGGCAGAAATTCCGCTACATCACCCTTCCGATGATCCTGCCGTTCATCATGGTGGCTGTCATCATCCGCTCGATTGATGCGCTGAAAAGCTTCGACATCATCTATGCGATGACGCAAGGCGGTCCGGGAACCGCGTCGGAAACCATCAATATCTATCTCTATAACGTGGCGTTTTCCTATTACGACATTGGTTACGGCTCGGCGATTGCCGTGGTGTTCTTCATTGTCATTATCGCCATGTCTATGGTTCTTCTGGCTCTGCGCCAGCGGACCAAGTGGAACGCTTGAGGACCGACCATGGCACGCAAGTCAATTCTTTCCAAGTTTGGCACGGCACTCATGGTTTTCATCATTGTGTCGCCTGCAATCTTCTTCTTCGTTTGGATGCTGTCGCTTTCGCTCAAATACGAAATCGACAACGGCGCTTATCCGCCGATCCTGATCCCCGACCGCATTGCGTGGTCGAACTATACCGGAATTTTCGAGACCAACGATTTCCTGCTCTATTTCTGGAACAGTCTTCTGGTCACAGGAACCGCGACCTTGCTGGCACTGCTGGTTGGTGTTCCGGCAGGCTATGGCATCGCACGATTGCGTGCCAACAAGTCGGCAATCGTCATCATGATTGCACGTATGACGCCGGGCCTGTCTTACCTGATCCCGCTGTTCCTTTTGTTCCAGACGCTCGGCCTGCTCGGCACGCTATGGCCGCAGATCATAATCCATCTTGTTGTCACCGTCCCAATCGTGATCTGGATCATGATCGGCTATTTCGAGACAACACCGATGGAGCTTGAAGAGGCAGCCATTATCGATGGTGCATCGTCGTGGCAGGTTTTCATGAAGGTTGCACTGCCAATTGCCAAGCCCGGCGTTGTGGTGTCGCTCATCCTTGCGGTGATATTTTCGTGGAACAATTTCGTTTTCGGCATCGTGCTCGCAAGCCGCGAGACACGCACCCTGCCGGTCGCGGTCTACAACATGCTGTCCTTTGAACAGGTAAGCTGGGGTCCGCTTGCCGCCGCAGCATTTGTGGTCACATTGCCGGTCCTGTTGCTGACAGTTTTCGCACAGCGCCAGATCGTTGCGGGTCTGACTGCAGGCGCTGTCAAATAAGAGTTGAGGTTCAAGATGGCATCTGTATCCATCCGAAATGCAATCAAGAAATATGGCAATGTCGGCGTTCTGCATGGCGTGTCGGTCGATATCGAAGATGGTGAATTTGTCGTGCTGGTCGGCCCGTCGGGCTGCGGGAAATCCACGCTTCTGCGTATGATCGCGGGGCTTGAGGAAATCAGCGATGGTGAAATCGCCATTGGTCCGCGCGTGGTCAATGACCTGCGCGCGAAGGAACGCGATATTGCCATGGTGTTCCAGAATTATGCGCTCTATCCGCATATGACGGTGGCCGACAATATGGGCTTCGCGCTCATGTTGAAAAACGCGCCGAAGGAAGAACGCGACAGCCGCGTCAATCGTGCAGCGGAAATCCTCGGCCTCAACAAGCTGCTCGACCGCTTTCCGCGTCAGCTTTCCGGTGGTCAGCGCCAGCGTGTCGCGATGGGCCGTGCGATTGTGCGCGATCCGCAGGTGTTTCTGTTTGACGAACCGCTCTCCAACCTTGACGCCAAGCTGCGCGTGCAGATGCGCGGCGAAATCAAGGGCCTGCATCAGCGCCTGAAGACCACCACAATCTATGTGACCCACGATCAGATCGAAGCCATGACCATGGCCGACAAGATCGTCGTCATGCGTGATGGTTTAGTGGAGCAGATTGGTGCGCCGCTCGATCTTTATGACCGCCCCGCTAATATGTTCGTCGCGGGCTTCATCGGTTCGCCATCGATGAATTTCGTTAACGGCAAGATCGACGAGGGTACTTTCCTCGCTGACGGCGGTTTCCGCATGCCGCTGCCCGAAGGGGATTATGCAAGCCTTTCAGGCAAGGCCGTTTATGGCGTTCGCCCTGAGCATATGAAGATTGCTGATAATGGCGTGCCGGTCACAGTCGAAATCGTTGAGCCGACCGGCTCGGAAATCATGGTCATGGGCAAGCTCGGTGAGCAGCCGATTACCTGCCTGTTCCGCGAGCGCCTGACAGTACGTCCAGGCGATGTGTTGACCATTGCGATTGATCCGGCAACCAGCCATGTGTTCGAGCCTGAAAAAGGCAAACGCGTCAGTCGCTAACACCAAATATCAGAAAGAAAACGCCGGGGTTTCCCCCGGCGTTCTTGTTTTACTCGGCTGCTTCCTTGACGGCCATCGGATTGTTCGGATGGGTCGTCCAGTTGGCATATTGTGCCGGGATCGGTGCCTTTGTGCGCGGATCAAAATCGCCGATCTGCTCCATGGTGATGCAGTCCTCGACCGGGCAGACATTGACGCAAAGATTGCAGCCAACGCATTCCTCATCGATCACCTCAAAGTGCCGCGCACCATTCACGAGATTGGTGATTGCCTGATGCGAGGTGTCTTCGCAGGCAATATGGCAACGACCGCACTTGATGCAGGAATCCTGATCGATCCGCGCCTTGGTGACATAATTGAGGTTGAGATACTGCCAGTCACTGACATGTCCCACCGCCATGCCGCGGAAATCATCAAGCGTCTGATAGCCCTTGCTATCCATCCAGTCGGAAAGACCGTCGATCATTTCTTCAACGACCTTGAAACCATAGGTCATTGCAGCGGTACAAACCTGAACGGTGCCGCAGCCCAGTGCAATAAACTCGGCTGCATCGCGCCATGTGGTAATGCCGCCAATGCCTGAAATCGGCAGTCCGTGCGTTTCCGGATCACGCGCAATTTCCGCCACCATGTTCAGCGCGATAGGCTTGACTGCCGGACCGCAATAGCCGCCATGGCTGCCGCGGCCGTCAATGGACGGAACCGGCGACATGCTGTCGAGATCGACCGACACAATGGAATTGATCGTGTTGATCAGCGATACGGCGTCGGTGCCATTGGCCTTTGCGCCACGCGCGGGCTTGCGGATATCTGTGATGTTCGGCGTCAGCTTGGTGATCACCGGCATCCGGCTATATTGCTTGCACCATTTGACGACCATGCCGACATATTCCGGCACCTGACCGACAGCCGCACCCATGCCGCGTTCGCTCATGCCGTGAGGACAGCCGAAGTTCAGCTCGATACCGTCAGCGCCGGTTTCTTCCACCAGAGGCAGAATGGCTTTCCATGCTTCTTCTTCACACGGTACCATGATCGAAGCGATCAATGCGCGGTCGGGCCAGCGCATCTTCACTTCTTTCATTTCACGAAGGTTTACTTCAAGCGGCCGGTCGGTGATCAGCTCAATATTGTTAAGACCAAGCAGACGCCGGTCAGCGCCATGGATAGCGCCATAGCGCGGACCATTGACGTTGACGACCGGAGGGCCTTCAGCTCCCAGTGTTTTCCAGACCACGCCACCCCAGCCAGCCTTGAACGCACGCTCGACATTGTATGCTTTGTCGGTCGGTGGAGCAGATGCCAGCCAGAACGGATTTGGAGACTTGATACCGAGGAAATTCGTTGAAAGATCAGCCATGTTTACTCTCCTCAGCCCTGTTCCTGGCCCAAAGGCACACTGCGGTCACGCGAAGCAGACGGGGTTGGCGCGTGAAGCGCGCCGCCCGACAGTACCGCATCGGCAAAGCCCTCGATTGCTTCCGGTTGCTTGGTAAGAGTGGCGTGGATTGATTCAGCGGCAACCTTGCCGTCTTCCACCGATGCAACAGTCAAATCCTGACCACCCGCAACGCAGTCGCCCCCCGCCCAAATGCCTTCAACGGATGTGCGACGCTGGTCATCGACGCTGATGCGTCCTTTGGAGAGCCCGATGCCTGAACCTGCAATTGGCTCTGGTTCAAACTTCTGACCGATTGCCTTGAAGACCTGATCGGCTTCAAGAATGAGATATTCGCCGGTGCCTGAAAGCTTGCCGCTATCGGCATTGGTATATTCAAAGACCACGGCATTGACCGTGCCGTCTTCGCTCCGCTCAAGGGCGTGCGGCTGCAACCAGTGACGGATCACCACGCCGTGAATCTGCGCCAGTTCCTGCTCATAGGCGCTGGCATTCATGCTTTCCTGGCCGCGACGATAAACGATTGTAACGTTTTCAGCGCCGAGCTTCTTGGTCTGGATCGCAACGTCCACCGCCGTCATGCCGCCACCGATAACCACAACATTGCGGCCAACGGGCAGGGACGAGAGGTCTTTTGCCTGACGCAAATTGGCGATGTAATCGACAGCATCGATCACGTTGGGCGCGTCCTCGCCAGCAAGCCCCAGATCGTTGACGCCGGGCATGCCCATGCCGAGGAACACAGCATCATATCCGGCCTTAAGTGCCTCGATGGTGATGTCCTGACCGAGTGCCTGGTTATATTCGATGTTGATCGCACCAATCTTCAGCACGAATTCCAGTTCGCGCTGGGCGAAATTATTGACGGTCTTGTAGGCGGCAATACCATATTCATTAAGACCGCCGCCCTTGGGTCGGGCTTCAAACATTGTCACTTGATGCCCGTGCATGGCAAGGCGATGTGCTGCGGAGATACCTGCCGGGCCTGCGCCAACGATAGCGATGTGCTTGCCGGTATCGGGTGCGCGCTTAAACGGATGATTGCCGGTTTCCATCAGAACATCGGTGGCATAACGCTGCAATTCACCAATCTTGACCGGTTTGCCTTCCGAAGTTTCGCGAACACACACTTCTTCGCAGAGTGTCTCGGTCGGGCAGACACGAGCGCACATGCCACCCAGAATGTTTTCTGAAAGAATTGTCTTTGCCGCACCGATTGCATTGCCGGTATTGATCTGGCGAATAAAACGCGGAATGTCGATGCTGGTCGGACATGCATTCATGCAGGGCGCATCATAGCAATAATAGCAGCGGTCGGATTCAACGAGAGCTTCATGCTTGTTGAGCGGCGGATGCAGATCATCGAAAACATGCGCATAATCGGCCTTCTGAAGCCGCGAGCCGTGAATATCAGGCCCGTTCGCGTGTCCCGAATTATCAATTGCATCAATAGGCGAATTCTCTGCTGATCTCATCGATCGCATCTCCCATTTTTGCTTATTCAGGCGCGGGTTCCCTTTGCGCACCTTGAACGTTGTTCCGGGCTGCGATCTTTACCGTCGCATGATGCCCGTTAATGACAGGATGACAGATTCTTACGGAAGGTCAAATTTTTTATCATCTGGTCAATTTATGGCGGCCGCGCACTACAAATGCAGAAAAGGCCCGGCTTTGGAAGCGCGGGCCTTTGACATTGAGCTGAGATGGGAAATCAGAGTGGATCGGACTTGAGGCCGCCCGTCGCAGGTTCCGTTGTCGCTTCTGCGTTTGGGAAAGTTGCCAATTCTTTAGGCAAGGCAGGGCGTGAGCTTAGCACCAGCGCACAGCCAGCAATGATGACGGCAGCGCCGACAAACTGGATGATGGAGAGCTGTTCTTTCAGGAAAACCGCACCGACCAGAACCGCAATCACCGTGACTGCAAATTCGACGCTGATGGCTTTTGTCGGTCCGACATTTCCGACCAGTCTGAAATAAAGCACATAGGTGAGGGCGCTCATCACACAGGCCGAAATCAGCAGGTAGATGAGGTCAACAAGTCCCGGCATAGCTGGTACAGGGATGGCAACGATCAGCGGCAAGGTCAGGATGCCGCCAAAGACGAATGCGCCAATGGTGGTTTCCCATGAGCCGGTGTCTGACAGGCGGCGGCTGGCATAATTGCTGCCGAATGCTGCCGAGAAGCAGGAGAAAAGCACAGCAATGCAGCCCATGATAAATTCAGGCGTCACCGCAACAGCCGGGAAGCCAACCAGCAGCACGATGCCGGTGACACCAAGCAGCAGGCCGATCAGGCCGCGTGATGTAATGCGCTCAAGCCCCCAGAGCTGGCTGATGACCATCGAGAAAAGCGGAATGGATGCAACGCAGATCGCGGCCATCGCCGTTCCGATCAGCGGCGTGCCGTAGGAAAGACCGATCAACTGGCCAGCAACGGTGGTTGCACCAACAACGGCAAAGGGTTTCCAGCCAGCGTGAAAATCAAGCTTACGTCCGGAGAGTTTTGTAATCGCAAAAAGCGTTCCGGCAGCAATGAAGGAGCGAAAGGCAACCGCACCAACCCAGCCGAAAGCTTCGACCACACGCAGCACCACGAGGAACGATAGCCCCCATGCCAGGGCAAGGAAAATATAGGTCGCGATATCTCTCGGTTTCATGCCGACTGACTTTCAGAAAGTATTGTGAATTATCGAATACCGGATTGCGAAAAGGGAAGGCAGGACTATCGGTTCTATAAGGGTGTAGCTGGATCAGGTCGTTTTTGCGGCGGCGTTCGACGCCGCTTCTGCGATATTGGCAAAGAAGCGGTCTGCGATCTTGCGCGCGACCGAGCCGAGCAATTTAGTCCCGATCTGGGCCACCTTGCCACCGGCATCTCCCCGTATCGTGTAGGATAGCACGGTATCATCACCATCTTCTTCCAGTCGCACATCGGTCGCGCCATGTGCAAACCCGGCTATGGAACCTTCACCGTGACCCGAAATCGTATAGGAGATCGGCGGTTTCATATTCGACAATTCCAGAATGCCGTGAAAGCGTACTTTCAGGATTCCGAAGCTCACTTTGAGGGCGGCGCGTATTTCGGTTTCCGAAATGCGCTCGATATCTTCGCAACCGGGAATGCAGTCTTTCAGCGTCTCAATGTCGTTCAGCGCGTCCCACACCGCCTGTCTTGGCGCTGCTATGCGTTCTTCACCGGTCAGGTCCATGCTTTGCTCCAGACGCGTCCTGCTATCAATGTAATTTGATTGATAAGATGTATATGGCAATCTATCCAAATAGTAAGTTTCGGTGATTTAATCGTCACAAACTTTCTTAAACTGCCCTAATATCCGCGATTAAATCGATTTGATTCGGGAGTAGCATCATGGCAAGAGACGCGACGAAGCTTGAAGCAACGGTCGCAAAGCTGAAAAAGCACTGGGCAGATTCGGCCCCGCACGATATGCGTGCGGCGTTCAAATCAGACCCAGGCCGGTTCGAGCGGTATTCGCTATCCCTGGATGACCTTCTGTTTGACTGGTCAAAATGCCGGGTCAACGACGAAACGATCACGCTCCTCAAGGAACTGGCCGTTGCTGCCGATGTTGAAGGCCGTCGTGCGGCGATGTTTGCGGGTGAGCACATTAACAATACGGAGGACCGTGCCGTTCTCCATGTTGCGCTGCGCGATACTTCCTCTGAAGAAGTGCTTGTTGATGGTCACAATGTTCTGCCGGACGTGAAAGAAGTGCTCGACCGTATGGCGGCGTTTTCGGATGGCATCCGTTCCGGCTCTATCAAGGGCGCGACAGGCAAGAAGATCACCGACATCGTCAATATCGGCATTGGCGGTTCCGATCTCGGTCCGGTTATGGCGACGCTTGCGTTGGCCCCTTATCACGATGGTCCGCGCGCCCATTTCGTTTCCAACATCGATGGCGCGCATATTGCCGACACGCTGGCCCCGCTTGATCCGGCGACGACGCTGATCATCATCGCTTCGAAGACGTTCACGACCATTGAAACCATGACCAATGCGCAGACTGCGCGCAAATGGATTGCCGATGCGCTGGGCGAAGCCGCCGTTGGCGCGCATTTCGCTGCCGTGTCGACGGCGCTCGACAAGGTCGCGGCCTTCGGCATTGCCGAAGACCGTGTCTTCGGCTTCTGGGACTGGGTGGGTGGTCGCTATTCGGTATGGTCCGCCATCGGCTTGCCGGTGATGATTGCTGTCGGTCCAGATAATTTCCGCAAGTTCCTTGCCGGTGCGCACGCCATGGATGTGCATTTCCGCGATGCGCCGATGGAAAAGAATCTGCCGATGTGGCTTGGCCTGATCGGCTATTGGCACCGGGCGATCTGCGGCTATGGCAGCCGGGCGATTATCCCCTACGATCAGCGTCTGTCGCGTCTCGCCGCCTATTTCCAGCAGCTCGACATGGAATCGAACGGCAAGAGCGTGACCGTGGACGGCAAGCCGGTTTCCGGCCCGACCGGTCCGGTTGTCTGGGGCGAGCCGGGTACCAACGGCCAACACGCTTTCTTCCAGCTTCTGCATCAGGGTACGGATACGATACCGCTGGAATTCATCGTGGCTGCGAAGGGCCATGAACCGGCTCTCGACAATCAGCACGAAATGCTCTTGGCAAACTGCCTTGCGCAGTCGGAAGCGCTGATGAAGGGCCGCACACTGGACGAGGCCCGCGCCCAGTTGCAGGCGAAAAAGCTGCCGGACGCCGATGCCGAACGCATTGCGCCGCATCGCGTGTTCTCCGGCAACCGCCCGTCGTTGACGCTGGTTCACGACATGCTCGATCCTTATGCGCTGGGTCGCCTGGTCGCGCTTTATGAACACCGCGTGTTCGTCGAAGCGCAGATTTTCGGCATCAATGCTTTCGACCAGTGGGGCGTAGAACTGGGTAAGGAACTTGCGACCGAATTGCTGCCGGTGGTTTCCGGCAAGGAATCGGCTGGCGGTCGCGACGCCTCGACGCAAGGTCTTGTCGCGCATCTGCACGCACGACGCAAAGCTTGACGCCATTATCCATCGGAATAGAAATGATGTGGAGCCGGGTCTAACCCGGCTCCATTCGTATAAAATGAAATGGGATGAGAAATGAAGACTGAGATCATCAAATTTGCGGGCGACGTGCCGGGCAATGCCATCGAACTGCGCGTGCTGCGCTTTGCGGGCAAGGGTGGCGATGCGCCGACCGCTTATCTGCAATCCTCGCTGCACGGTTCGGAACTGCCAGGGCAGGCTGCACTTCATTTCCTTATCCCGATGCTGAAAAAGGCTGGTGAAGAAGGGCGCATTCTGGGCAACATCACCGTCGTGCCGCAGGCCAATCCGATCGGGTCGAACCAATGGCAGGCCTATCAGCATCAGGGCCGTTTCGAGATGTTCTCGGCGGTGAACTTCAATCGCGCATTCCCGCTTCTGCCGGATTTCGACACGTCGGAACTGCCTGGTCCCGATGCGCCGGAAGCGCTGGCCAAGCGTCTCAAGGCGACGCTTCTGAAACTCGCACTGCCGAACGACATCGTGCTCGATCTGCATTGCGACGATGAGAGCGAAAACTATGTCTATATCGCGGATGATTTCGTTGAAGACATGAAGGATCTGGCCGTCGCGCTCAATTCCACGGCAATCCTTGCCTGGGACACCACGGCGGATGCTGCCTTCGAGGAAGCCTGCGCGCATCCCGTTCTGCAATTGCCGAAGGACAAGCGCGACATGAAGCGCCGCGCAGTGACCACGGTGGAATTCCGCGGACTGACTGATGTCTATGCCGATATGGGCAAGGGCGACGCGGAAGGTCTCTATAAGTTCCTGGTGCATCGCGGCGTCATCCGCGACGAGAGCGTCAAGCTTGACCTCGACTATAAGGGCCTCATATCGCCGCTTTCGAATGTCGAAATGGTCCGCGCGCCACAAGGCGGTATGGTGTTCTTCCATGCCGAACCGGGCGATGTGGTGGAAGCGGGCGCGAAGCTCGTCACGATTGTTACCGTGCCGGGCGAACCGGAGCACGACATCGTCATGACCGCACCGCAGGCCGGTCGCATCCTGACGCGCCGCTCGCTGCGTTATGTACGCCGGGGCGACGATCTTCTCAAGCTGCTCGGCGCTAAGCCATCTTCTGTCAAGAAGCGTGCTGGCGCTCTCGAAGCATGAGTGCGGTGTCCTTTGCCGATCGCCTGAAAGAAATCCGTGCCGTTCTTTTCGACAAGGACGGCACGCTGATCGATTTCGACCGCACCTGGTTTTCGGTGTCGTGGACATTGGCCCAACGTTCGGCCCAGCGATTGGGAAAGGGCGATGAACCGCATGCGCGTTCCCTGCTTGATGCCGGTGGCTATGACTGGACGGCAAAGCGCTTTCGTGCCAATTCGGTGATTGCGGCGGGAACGGTGGAAGACATCGTCTCGCTCTGGCATCCGGAACTGGACGGCGCCGATCTGCGCCATCTGATCGGCGAATATGACCGCTATGCGGTCGAGGAAGGTGCGCGTTCGGCGGTTGCCATCGAAGGGCTGCGCGAAACGTTGGAAGCATTGCGTGCTATGGGCTATCGACTTGGCATTGCGACGAATGATTCCGAGGCAGGCGCACATGCGACCGCCAAGGCGCTCGGCATCGAAGGCTTCTTCGATGTGATCATCGGCTACGACACGGCGGCGCGCCCGAAACCCTATCCAGATCCATTGCTTTATTTTGCCGACAAGCTGGGACTTGATCCAAGCGCCATTGCCATGGTGGGTGATAATCTGCACGATCTTGAAACCGCTCATGCGGCATCTGCGGGGCTTGCGGTCGGCGTTCTGTCAGGCAACAGCCCGCGTGAGGCGCTGGAACCGCATGCCGATGTGGTGCTCGATTCCGTCGCGGGTCTGCCGCAACTGCTGAAAGTTAAAGGTTGAATCATTCCATTTTCTGATGCTGTCTTCAGAAGAATTCATCCTGGCGGCTCTTGCGGACGACTGGACCTGCGGTAGCATGCTCGGATGACAATCTGATCCGAGCGATACCTATGATCCTTATCGGGCAATATGATTCTCCATTCGTGCGACGTGTCGCAATCGCCATGCGCCTTTACGATCTGCCTTTCGAGCATTGGCCGTGGTCCACATTCGGCGACCGCGACCGGTTGGCGGAATATAATCCGCTCAGCCGCGTGCCAACCCTGGCGCTCGCCGATGGTGATGTGCTGATCGAAAGTGCTGCCATCCTCGATTATCTTGATGAGATTGCCGAGGCCAGAAAGCCGCTAATTGCGGGTCACGGCGTTGAACGGCGTCAGGCGCTTAAGATTTGTGCCTTGGGCACGGGCCTTGCCGACAAGGCGGTGAGCCTTCTCTATGAAGGACTGCTGCGCAGCGAACAATCGCCGGTCTGGGTGGAGCGATGCGAAATGCAGATCGGCCGTGTGCTGGACGTTCTCGAACAGGACCTTGCCGCACGTGGCTCGCCGTTTTGGTTTGGAGCCGATATCGGCCACGCGGATATAGCGGTGGCCTGCGCCTTGCGTTTTCTGTGCGAGGCGCATTCGCATCTTTTCGACGAAACGAAATATCCGGCGTTGGCCACCTTGGCGGGGCGCTGCGAGGCCCTCGCACCATTTCAGGAAATTGTGCAGCCGCTGGCTCCGCCGTCGGCGTGATCGAAAGATAGTGGCCGGGATGAAAACCCCGGCAGTTATCGCGTCAGGCCAATGACCTTAAAGCGTGTCGCATTCTATCGTACTCGTACGACACGCTTTAAGCATTTGTTTTCATGCATGTCTCCCAAAACCGGTTCCCACTTTTGGGAGACATGCATTAGTCGCGTAGTTCGCGACGCAAAATCTTGCCCACATTGCTTTTCGGCAGGCTTTCGCGGAATTCGATTTCGCGCGGGCGCTTGTAGTTGGTGAGACGTTCAGCACAATAAGCCTTCACATCATCTTCGGACAGGCTCAGGTCGCGTTTGACGACGTAGAGTTTCACCACTTCGCCGGAATGCTCGTTCGGTATGCCGATGGCGGCCGATTCCACGATGCCGGGATGGCCGGCAGCCACTTCCTCGATCTCGTTCGGATAAACATTGAAACCGGATACGAGGATCATGTCCTTCTTGCGGTCGACGATCTTGGTATATCCGCGTTCGTCCATGAAGCCCATATCGCCGGTACGAAAGTAACCATCGGGCATGATTGAGCGTTTGGTCTCGTCGGGACGGTTCCAATATCCCTTCATCACCTGCGGGCCGCGCACGCAGATCTCTCCCACTTCGCCGAGCGCGAGGTCATTTCCATCATCATCGCGTATTGCGATATCGGTGGACGGAATCGGTACGCCTATCGTGCCTGAAAACTCGGTCGCATCAAGCACATTAGCACTGGCGACGGGCGAGGTTTCAGACAGGCCGTAACCCTCGGTGATGACGCAGCCGGTCATTTTCTGCCATCGTTCGGCAACAGGGCGTTGGACAGCCATGCCGCCGCCAAGTGTCAGAAGCAAAGGCTTGAAATCGAGCGTCTGGAAATCCGGATTGTTCATCAGCCCGTTGAACAGCGTATTGAGCCCCGGAAAGATATGGAACGGATATTTCTTGAGTTCCTTGACGAAGCCGGGAATATCGCGCGGATTGGGGATGAGAATATTGCGTGCACCGAGTTTCAGGCCAGTCATCGCATTCACGGTGAGTGCGAAGATGTGATAGAGCGGCAGCGCGCACACAAAATTCATCGCCTTCGGTTTGCCCTTGTTGCGGAACGCTACCGCTATCCAGGCATCCATCTGCTCGACATTGGCGATGATATTGGTGTGGGTGAGCATCGCACCCTTCGATATGCCCGTTGTTCCACCAGTATATTGCAGGAAAGCGAGATCGGAGCCCTCAACAGGCACGGGGTTGAACGATTTAGCACGCCCTTGCGCGAGTGCGTCCTTGAAACGGACATGGCCAGGGATCGTCCATTCGGGTACAAGTTTCTTCACCTTGCGGACGACAAAATTAATGATGTGCCCCTTGAAACCATGCATATCGCCCATCGACGCGACAATGATGTTGGGTACATGGATGGAAGGCAGAGCCTTCTGTACGGTCGCTGCAAAGTTTTCAAGGACGATGAGTGCCTTGGCGCCCGAATCGTTCAACTGGTGCTCAAGTTCGCGTGGGGTATAAAGCGGATTGACGTTCACGACGACAAAGCCCGCACGGAGAATTGCCGTAAAGGCAATCGGATAGTGCAGGATATTCGGCATCATCACCGCAACGCGGTCACCCTTGACGAGGCCGCGCGACTGTAGAAAAGAAGCCAATGCGCGCGAGTGTTCGTCGAGTGCCTTATAGGTAAGATCTTTACCCATGCAGGTAAATGCGGGGCTGTCTGCGAATTGTCGGCAAGACGCCAGGATCATATCGCCAATGGAGGTTGCCTTGCTGAGGTCGATCTCGTGCGGAACGCCTGCCGGATATGATTTGAACCAGATTTTTTCTTGTGTCGGCGTATTCTTGCCTGTTGAGTCTGCCGCGACGGATTCAACTACGGATGCACTTCGCCCAGTCGTTTTTTTCGCCATTTCTTCTCCCCGGATTGCTCCGTCTTAAATTGGGCAGCCTGTGCGCCCGCCGTCTCCCAAGCCGTCCGCCCCACGGACAGCTTCCTCGTTCATAAATGTGGTCGAGTTTTACACTCTTCGCAAGAGTTACATTGACGTAAGCGTAAATTATAAAAGAGTCGAGCGTCTTTCCCAATTTTGAAGTTTGACAATCACAATAGGTTGAAACTCGCCACTGGGGAAAATAGCGGGACCGGCAGGCGAACGATATCGCAATTGTATCCGGCAATGCCTCTGGAGCGCGTTTCGATCTGATTGAATCAGATCGGCACTCTAAATAATTGTTTTAACATGCATCTTTTCCGAAAGCCGTTTCACACTTTTCAGGATGCGCTCTAATGGGCTTCGGCCACCTGATTTCTCATGGATCGAATGAGTATTGAGATCGCCTTGCCGCCATAGGTTACAAGATCATAGCCTCTGTCGCCTCGCAACCATTCATTGAGAAGTCCGCTCAATATGGAGAGCAGGACTGGTGCTGCCGTATCAGATGTCCATTCCTTCGAAAGTTCGCCGCGTCTTGCGGCCACGTCCAGCAATCCCGCGAACAATGAGAGGGCATTGGCACGCGCTTCTCTGAGGCGGTCTTCGAGCGGGGCCATTTCGCCAACGAACTCGCATCGCTGGTTGATGATTATGAAGATGTTCTGTTGGCGCTCATCGTTCGAGAAAAGCTGTAGTGCTTGAATAATCGATTGTTCCAGAACATGCATCGGATTGGGGTGATTGACCGCCGCTGCCTGCAACATGATTTCTTCTTGCGGGAACCGCACACTGCCTATGATTGTGCGTAAGATCTCAAGCTTGTCGTGAAAGTGGAAATAAATAGCACCACGCGTTACTCCGGCATGACAGGCGATTTCCATCAGTGTAGATTGATTGACACCACGCTCGAGGAAAACCTGCTCGGCAGCCACCAGAATGGCTTCCCGGGTTTCGGCGGCCTCGGCTTTCGTTCTTCGCATGACTTCTCTCGGGTGGATGCAGGCTAATGGCCCAATTTATCGCTAAATCTGGATAACTCATTCGTGATCTGTAATATTAGGTGATTGACTATAACACAGTAGTTCGTGTTTACAAACACTCGTGTATGTTAAATTGGCAGCACCGCGCGACAGCAAGGGCACTCCCATCATGACTATGAACCGTTCTATTCGGCTTTTTGCGGCAGGGGCCGCATTTCTTGTCTTTGCGGGGCAACCCGTTCTGGCGCAAGCACCGGGAGGCGCAACACCACCTCCGCCACAGGTATCCGTTATCGCGGTTAAGCCGCATGATGTACCCGTTACCTATGAATATGCGGCACGTATCAGTGCCTATCGTGATGTTCAGGTGCGTGCGCGTGTGGGCGGAATATTGCTTCACCGCAATTTCACCGAAGGCACGGAAGTCAAAGCTGGCGACGTGTTATTTGAAATAGACCCTGCACCTTATGAGGCGGAGCTTGAAAAGGCTCAAGCACAAGTAGCTCAGGCTGAAGCGCAGTATCAGCAATCCATCCGAGATGCCGAGCGCGCCGAACAATTGGTTCAGCAGAAGGTACAGAGCACAGCCGTTCGCGACTCAGCTTTTGCGACCCGTGACTTGAACAAGGCATCGGTTGCAGCAGCCAAGGCACAATTACGTACGGCAGAGCTCAATCTGAGCTATACTAAGGTAACCGCACCAATCAGCGGCATCACCAGCCTCGAACAGGTCAATGAGGGCAGCCTCATCGGTACCGATGCATCCTCAAGCCTCCTGACCTCGATCATGCAGCTCGATCCGGTTTACGTGAATTTCTCCTTCACAGACACGGAAGCAGCCGAAATCAACCGTTTGCGCGCTGAACGCGGTGCAACGGGTGAAGATGCCGATCGCCTCAAGATCAAGGTTCTGTTCGGCGACGGACAGGCTTACGATCATGAAGGTACGATCGACTTCACCTCGTCGTCGCTCGATACCGAAACGGGCACGCTCGGCGCTCGTGCGGTCGTAGAGAATCCGAATCGGCGCCTGATCCCTGGTCAGTTCGTACGCGCAGTGATTCTCGGCATTCAGGTCAAAAACGCTATCACGATCCCGAAGGCCGCGTTGCTTCAGGGCCCGCAAACGCAATTCGTTTATGTGGTCAACAAGGACAACGTTGTTGAAGTGCGGCCGATCACCGTTGCTCGTGAACTGAGCGACGCATGGCTCGTTTCCGAGGGCCTTAACGCAGGTGATCGGGTTATCACCGACGGTCTTATCAAGGCAGCTCCGGGTAAGCCCGTGAATCCAGTCGACGCAGCTACTGAAGCAAGCAATCAGACATCGCCCGATAAGGCTGGTGTTGATGCTGGCAAAGAACAGGCGGCAGGCAAGCAATGAATAGATTCTTCGTCGACCGCCCCGTTTTCGCGGCGGTCATCTCCATTGTGCTCGTGCTGGCTGGCCTGATCTGCATCCGGATCCTGCCGATCGCCCAGTACCCTGAATTGACACCGCCGCAGGTGGTCGTCAGTGCTACCTATCCCGGTGCAAGTGCCGAAACGGTGGCGCAAACTGTTGCGGCACCGTTGGAACAGCAGATCAACGGCGTCGAGAACATGCTTTATATGCAGTCCTCGAGCCTTGGTAGCGGCACCATGCAGTTGACGGTAACCTTCGCTCTGGGCACTGACCCGGATCAGGCCACCATCAATGTCAACAACCGCGTGCAGCGTGCGACCTCGTCCCTTCCGCAGGAAGTGCAGCGTCTCGGTGTCACGGTGGACAAGCGCTCCACCACGATTCTGGGCATGGTCGCCATGTTCTCCGATAGCGATCGCTATGACCGCACCTATGTCGGTAACTACGCGCTTCTAAACGTGGTCGATGACCTCAAACGTTTGCAGGGCGTCGGCGATGTGCAGTTGCTCGGCAATATCGACTATTCGATGCGCATCTGGCTGCGTCCGGATAAGCTGGCGCAGTATAATCTGACTCCGAGCGATGTCTCGACGGCTATTCAAGAACAGAATGCGCAGTTTGCCGCGGGCCGCTTCGGCGACCAGCCGGACCCGCAAGCCGGGCCGTTCACCTATACGGCGACCACGCAGGGACGTCTGCCGGATGCTGCGGCATTTGAAAACATTATCCTGCGTTCAAGCCCCAACGCTGCGACTCTCCGTCTGAAGGACGTTGCGCGCATCGAACTGGGGACAGAAAGCTATCTCGTCGACAGTAATCTTAACGGCACGTCTGCTGTTCCGATTGCAATTTATCTGCAACCCGGCGCAAACGCGCTCAATACGATGGAACTCATTCAGAACCGTATGAATGAGCTGAAGGCGAGCTTCCCGGCTGGTATCGATTACTCGATCCCGTTTGATACGACCAAGTTCATCAAGGTCTCCATCGAGGAAGTGGTTCACACCTTTATCGAGGCGATCATTCTTGTTGTGTTGGTTGTGTTCATCTTCCTGCAGAACTGGCGCGCGACGCTTATTCCGATCATCGCAGTGCCGATCTCTATTATCGGTACATTTGCTGGCATGTATGTGCTCGGCTTCTCCATCAACCTCTTGACGCTCTTTGGTCTGGTGCTGGCAATCGGCATCGTGGTCGATGATGCTATCGTGGTTCTGGAAAACGTCGAACGTATCATGACGACCGAGAAACTTTCGCCGCGCAAGGCCGCCATCAAGGCTATGGGTGAAGTGACGGGGCCGGTTATCGCGATTGTTCTCGTGCTCTGCGCCGTGTTCATTCCGGTGGCCTTCATGGGCGGTCTTGTCGGCGAAATGTACAAGCAGTTCGCCGTCACCATCGCGATCTCGGTGACGTTGTCCGGTCTTGTGGCTCTGACGCTGACACCGGCGCTCTGTGCGTTGATCCTCAAGCCGGGTCATCACGAGCCGATGTTGCCGTTCCGTATTTTCAACCGCTTCTTCGAGCGGGTGACAGATGGTTACTCCAGCGGTGTTCGCTTCTTTTTGAAGCGCGCAGCAATCGGCCTCATCCTGTTTGCAGGTCTTCTCGGCGCGACATACTATCTTTTCGAAAGAGTTCCAGGATCGCTGCTGCCGGATGAGGATCAGGGCTTCCTGTTCAGTGTTGCCGTACTTCCTCCTGCGGCCTCTTTGGAGCGTACAACGGCGGTTCTCGATCAGGCGAGCGCGAATATCCGGAAGAGCCCGGCTGTGGAAAGTGTCTTCGCGGTATCCGGTTTCGACCTTCTGTCGGGTGGTCTGAAAACCAGTGCGGGCACGATGTTCATCATGCTCAAGGATTGGAAGGAACGCACGACGCCTGAAACCGACGCGCGCAATCTTCCCGGTGCCATCATGGCGATGAATGCGGGCATCAAGGATGGGCTTGTTCTTGCGTTCAATCCTCCGCCAATCATGGGCTTGAGCACCACGGGTGGCTTTGAACTCTATGTTCAGGATCGTACGGGCGGCGGCGTGGAATCGCTGACGCGTGCAACCAAGCTCATTACCGAAGCTGCGGCCAAGCGGCCGGAGCTGCAGGGCGTCCGCACGACGTTTGATCCGAATGTTCCACAGTACGACATCCAGCTTGATCGCGAAAAGGCGAAGGCTATGGGTGTGCCGATCAACTCTGTATTCACTGCGATGCAGGCAACATTCGGCAGCCTCTACGTCAACGACTTTACGCTGTTTGGCCGCAACTATCAGGTCAATCTACAGTCGGAAGCTGAGTTCCGCCGCGATCCAAGCGACCTCAAGCACGTCTTTGTACGGGCTAATTCCGGCAGCATGATCCCGCTCGATGCCCTCGTGACGGTCAAACGTATTGTCGGTCCCGATCAGCTTGAACGCTTCAACGCCTTCAATGCAGCCAAAATTACCGGCAACCCGGCACCGGGTTTCACATCCGGTGATGCGATCAAGGCAATGCAGGAAGTCGCTGCGGAAGTTCTTCCGCAAGGCTATCAGATTGCATGGACCGGCTCGGCCTATCAGGAAGTGACCACCAGCGGCACAGGCACGCAGGCTATGATCTTCGGTCTCGTCATGGTGTTCCTGATTCTTGCCGCACAGTATGAGCGCTGGAGCTTGCCGCTCGCTGTCATCACGGCAGTGCCGTTTGCAATCTTCGGTGCATTGCTGGCGACCGATCTGCGCGGATTGACCAATGATGTGTATTTCCAGATTGGTCTGGTGACACTCATAGGTCTGGCAGCGAAGAACGCGATTTTGATCGTGGAGTTCGCGGTGCTTGAACGAGAGACCGGTAAATCTGCCATTGAGGCGGCGGCGTCGGCTGCTCGCCTGCGCTTCCGTCCGATTGTGATGACTTCGTTGGCCTTCATTCTCGGTGTGGTGCCGCTTGCGATCAGCACAGGTGCCGGTTCGGCAAGCCGTCACTCCATTGGTACAGGCGTCATCGGCGGCATGTTGGCGGCGACGTTTATCGCAACGTTCTTCATTCCGATGTTCTATAGTTTGATAGCGCGCAAGCCTCCGAAGAAGCCGGAGGATGAAGATGTGAATGAAACAACGACCGATCCGAACGGGCAGACGGATAACCAAATCTAGTCAGTCTCGAAGTTCAAACAAAAGCCCCGCCGAAAGGCGGGGCTTTTTGCATCAGCCTATGCTTGCACTCATAGGTGAGACTGGAACTCCATTGCGACAGGACTTCGAAAAAGAAGCCCCGCAGATCCTAGAACAGCGATGCAATGCTCTGAACGATTGCCCACCCTAGAAAAGTTGCCGGCACACTCAGTGCCGCAAGCATGATGCCAAGAAACACGTAGGCAGCCTCATTAGGCGAGCGCTTTGTTTGCTCCGGAGTCTTGTGCCATTGAGCAGGTACACCATCGAACATTGTATAAATCCTCCTTCTCCCTCAATCTAATTATTGATGAGAGGATGATTTGTTCAAGTAAAAATAAATGGATGTATTTATTTTGCTTTTTATGTTAGAAGCGGCGCAACTCGTACTGAAGATTGCCTACTGGTATCGGCTTTCATGCGACCAGATCGAGTTATATATTTGATAAAAAATAATTTTACTTTCATGCTGTAAGTATCGACATATCAGAATTTTCAAAAATATCTGAAAATTCGTTTTTCCCGAATCTTCTCTGCGTCAAAATGGCACGCAATGACAGGCCCGATTTTAGCGGCTAGATCCGTTTGATGCTCGGCTTAGTAAAAGCTGTTGGGAAAGTAGCGCAGATAGAGCTCCGTTAGCGTGCCTTTCTGCTGCAGGGCCTGGAGAGCATTGTTGAGGGCATTGACGAGGGGAATGTTTTGCTGCGCTACAGCAATGCTGAGGCCACCGCCAAGATATTGCGGCGCAAGATAGGGGCCACCTGCGAATGTGCAGCATGCATGGCCTTCAGGGCTATTCAACCACATCGAAAGTGACATGCCGTCATGGAACACAGCACTTATCTTGCCGTTTTTGAGGTCGGCGAGCATGAGTGAATCATCAGTGTAAGATTTAGCAACTGCCTCAGGAAAATAGCTTTTCAGAAGCTGCTCATGGGCGGTACCCGCAATCACGCCAACACTCTTTCCCTTCGTTGCCATAACTGCGTCGTCGCTAAACGCGCCTGCATTGGTCGTCACAAATCGTGCAGGCAATCGCATATAGGAGCGTGAGAAGACAAATTGTTCGCGGTTTGCTTCGGTCGGCTTCCACCCGGCTATGATCGCTTCGGCTTGTCCGCTAAGCAGACGCCCTTCAAGCTCGTTCCATGGCACAGCTTCAATCTGACAGATGTCATCGACACCCAATTGATGGCAAAGCGCCTTGGCAAGATCGACGTTATAGCCGGAAAGCTGCGCCTGATCACCCAGCATGTTGAACGGAGGGAAGTCGACGGTCGTGATGAACCGCAACCGATTGAGCGCTTGCAAGGACGGCAATGGCAGGCGTTCTTTCTGGTTGATGAAGGATGGAGCCTCCGGTTGAGTGTCTGAAGCGAGGGCACCATGAGTGCCACATGCGAATACCAGCGCGATTAGAAGCCTTGGGAGGTAGCGTTTCATGATCGGCTTCTGCCTTTTTCTCTATAATCTCGCATTAACTGAAAAATCGAGTGACGAGCAATACTCAACTAAGGTTCAATGAAAATAAAGGTTGCAATTCGCTCTAAGTATATTACGTTCTGATTGTAGTTTTACCGAGATAAATTCCTAATAAAGCAATCGGTAAATTAAGTATAAATGTAAATTCCTAAAACATAATTATAGATATTCAGTAGTGCGGGGGTGCTATGAGTAGTGTATCGATTGCGTTTGATCTGGAGATATGCAGTGCTATATCAGCCAGATTGGAACAATGTGGCGTGTCCAGAGATGTGTTGTTGGGGGCTTATAGTGAGGCTATTCACCATGGGACATCGTTTTGCGTGGAACTGGTGCAGCGGGGTGACGTCTCGGAAACGGTCGTTTATGCAGCTATTGCTGACTTTTTAGGAGTGGAGTTCACAAGCGAGGCTTTACCGTCGCGTATTTTCGTATCGGGCGAGGAGAAACCATCGGCTTTCGTTGATGTAGGACAAGTCATGCTGCTCGGTACGGATGGAGGGAGTTATCTCTACATCGCCCCGCCAGAAAATCGCATTGGAACTCTTCGAGATCATATCCTGGCGACGCCGACATTGAAGAGCAGAATACGCATCTGCACACCGACCCTCTTGAAGCAAATCATGCGGCAGCGACATCAGAAGGATCTGATCACACGGGCACATGAAATGACGCCGCAGTCGCTTTCAGCGGCACGCGTTCTGGATACGCCTCAGGCGTTTATCATTGCTATGGCGATCTATGCGTTCTTCGCCTGCATGTTCAACTGGCCGATGATAACGCTTCTGGTGCTTCACGTGACGCTGTCGATATTCTTCTTTGGTTGCGTGATGATCCGATTGTTCGCGGCTGCCTCGGGACGAAGATTGAAATTTCTTGAGCTTCAGAAATGCAGACCGCGCGATTTACCGAACTATTCCGTCCTCGTCCCGCTGTATCGGGAGCAGGACGTGATCGGTCAGCTTGTTATCAGCCTGAAGCGGCTGAACTGGCCGGCAAGCAAACTTGATATCAAGCTTGTCTGCGAGAAGGATGACTTTGATACGATAGCTGCAATACGTCGTGAGCGACTGCCATCAAATTTCGAATTGGTTCTCGTGCCGTCTGGCGGGCCTAAGACAAAGCCAAAAGCGCTGAATTATGCATTGCAGTTTGCACGAGGCGAAATTGTTGCGGTCTTCGATGCTGAAGATCGTCCCCATCCCGATCAGTTGCTTGAAGCATGGCAGACCTTTCAGGCAGAAGGCGACAAGCTCGCCTGTGTACAGGCGCCCCTGATTATCGGAAATTTTCGCCATAATCTGCTGACGCGAATGTTTGCCTTCGAGTATGCCGCACTTTTCCGCGGGCTCCTGCCGTGGCTTGCTTCTCGAGGGCTTGTCATTCCGCTCGGAGGTACTTCCAATCATTTCCGGCGGTCGTGTCTGGAGGAGGTCGGTGGCTGGGATGCCTACAATGTCACGGAAGATGCCGATCTAGGTGTGAGGCTCGCTCGATTTGGTTATCGTATCGGTGTCATCACGCGTGGAACGATTGAGGACGCACCGGTCAACTATGATATTTGGAGAAAGCAACGCACGCGCTGGCTCAAGGGATGGATGCAGACCTGGCTCGTTCACGGGCGCCAGCCTTATAATACCTGGCGCGAACTGGGTTGGTTCAGATTCACCGTCAATCAGATCTATACCCTGGGTATTATCGGCTCTGCATTGTTGCATCCGCTTATGCTGGTCATGTTCTTCACATTGCTTGTGAGCACAGCATTCGGTCCGCTGACGCCTCACAGCATATGGTTGCTGGCGCTCGACGTAATGAACATTCTGATGGCTTATGTGAGCTTTTATCTTCTTGGCTCCAGAACTATGGAGCCGACGGAACTGGGAGGTTATGCCTACCTGCTTTCGATCCCGATTTACTGGGTACTGATTTCGATATCGGCCTGGCGTGCGCTATGGCAACTGGTGCGGGTGCCGCATCTGTGGGAAAAGACTCCGCACCAGCCCAGCCTGTTTTACATCTCTGCGAATGACGAGGTGAGGAATGTAGAACCGCGGCCGATGATCGATTGATCCTCGGCTCCAATTGCCTGAAGGTCTCTTCCTTCATAGGGCAATGTCAAAAGGATGCGCCGGATTGCAGCCAGTCTGGCGCGCCTCTTGTCATTCGACCGAATGATTGTCCAGGGCGCGTAACCTGTATCGGTCCTTTCAAACATGATGTGCAATGCGTCGGAATAATCATTCCAGCGAGAAATGCCCGCCACATCCATAGGTGAGAACTTCCAGTTCTTGAGCGGGCTGTGGCGACGCTCATGAAAGCGCTTGAGCTGCATTTCCTGACCAATATCCAGCCAGAATTTGAAAAGATGAATGCCATCTGTAACGATCATGCGCTCGAAATCGGGTGTCTCGGTCAGGAAGGTTTCAAGCTGTGTCGACGTACAAAAGCCCATCACCCGTTCCACACCTGCTCGATTATACCACGAACGGTCAAACGTGACGAACTCACCTGCGGTCGGGAAATGTGCGACATAACGCTGGAAATACCATTGGCCTTGTTCGGTTTCTGTCGGCTTCGGCAATGCAACGTTACGGGCGGTTCTGGGGTTCATGAACTCCCGGATTGTAAAGATGGTTCCACCCTTGCCTGCGGCGTCGCGACCTTCGAAAACGCTGATGACGCGTCCGCCTGTCTCCTGAAGCCAGTATTGCAGTTTGACAAGTTCGATCTGAAGCCGCTCGAGTGTTTCCTCATATTCATCCGACTTCATTTTGGAAGGATAAGGGAATCCGCCCGATTGCAGTGCATTATCGTCGATCCATTTCGGCAATTTCGGATCGTTTATGTCAAACGAATGCGCTGCTCCGTCAATTATGAGCTTGATCGCCTTGTCGCCTGGCTTTGCTTCGTCTTTTTTGTCTTTCTTTTTGTTAGCTGTCTTTGAACTGTCACCCACGGCAATTCCCTTTCGTTTATAGCAAACCATGATATGGGCTGTTTGGAAGCCGCGTAAAGGACGTTCCAACATTTCCGGACAAAGTCGATGCCACAACCGCAGAAGGAAACAGCATGAGCGAGGCAGGCAACCGCACGGATCCAGAACCACAAGCCGAGAAGTCGATTTTCGAACCGCTTCTCCGGGTCAAGGGTGTTGTGATTGCCAGCATGGTTCTTGCTGTCTGCGTGTTGGCCCTCGATCTCCCATTCTGGTTTCGCGCAGGACTCCTGGCCGTCGTCGTTCTTGGGGCTGTATGGCTTTCAAGCGAAGTTGCAAGCAGCGAGTCGGATGAAGCACCGACGAAAAATATAGTGCCCAATGAAATGGCGGGGGTCTCTGGCGAGCGCCTGGCTGATCTTCTAACCGATCCGATGGTCGTTTTCGATCATGGCGGCACGGTTCGATTCGCCAATTCTGCGGCTCTCGACGCGTTTCAGTCGCTGGAAACCGGCACGGCGCTTTATTTGCGCTTCAGAGCGCCGGAAATGCATGCCCTCATTCAAGGGGTTATTGCAGATGGCGGAGCGCGAAGCATTGAATATTTTGAGCGTGTCCCGATGGATCGCTGGTTCAAAGCCATGGTCAAGGCTCTGCCTGACAAGGATGGCAGGCCTGAACTTTTTGTTCTGTTGTTTCGCGATCAGAGTGAAACGCGGCGCATTGACCGCATGCGTTCGGATTTCATCGCCAATGCAAGCCATGAATTGCGCACGCCCCTGGCATCGCTTCGCGGGTTCATCGAAACGCTGCAAGGGCCAGCCCGACACGATACGGCTGCGCGTGATCGATTTCTGGATATCATGCAAAAACAAGCCGAGCGGATGTCACGGCTGATCGACGATCTATTGTCCCTGTCGCGCCTTGAAATGCGGGCGCATCTGGCAATCAATGAATGCGTGGACATGACTTCCATTCTCAATCACGTTGCCGACACGCTGACACCATTGGCGGCAGGCCTCGATATCAGTATCGAGCGTGATCTGCCAGATCATCCTGTGAATGTTACCGGTGCGCGCGATGAGCTTATCCAGGTTTTCCAGAACCTCGTCGAGAATGCCTGTAAATACGGACAGGCTGGTAAGCGTGTCATCGTAAAGCTGGACGAAGACAATAGCGGCAGTTCTGCGGAAGTCGTGACGTCAATTCAGGATTTCGGTCCGGGTATTGCCGCCGAGCATTTACCGCGTCTCACCGAGCGCTTCTATCGAATTGACGTCGAGACAAGCCGCGCTCAGAAGGGCACAGGTCTGGGGCTTGCCATCGTCAAGCATATTCTCGCTCGCCATCGAGGCCGTCTGGTCGTTCGCTCCCAATTGGGCGAAGGATCGACATTCACGGTGCGGCTGCCAAAGCGAGCCGCATAAGCTCTATCTAAGTTTACGAAGCAACTGCCATTTCAACGGACGCAGTTTTTGATAGATGGAAACCGCGCGTATTCGTTCCAACGAGCGGGCGAGGATAAGCGACATACGCCCTTGGAAAGTAACCGGGCGAACATAGTCGCGCAGTGGTGTCGTTTGGTCACGTAAGCCGATTTTCCATGGCTCGTCGCCAAACCCAAGATCGAAACACATGTGGCCGTCTGTTTTCAGTGCATATAACAGGCGCAATATCAGGACTTTTCCGGGCGAAAACCTGCTCCATTTGCCATTTTCGAACGTTGTGATCATTGCACAGTAGTGACCATTGCGGACGACGCTCCACATGGTGGCCAATATTGTTTCCCCTATCGCGAGTGCTGAAAGATGCAGGGCGTTGTGTCGAGCCAGTTGTTCGGTCGCTTCTTCAAAAAAGCGCTGCTTTTCAGGATGCGCATCGAAACCAGGGACCATGGTTTCTTCAAAACGCCGTTGTTTCTGACGCAACATAACCTCCAGAATGGCGTGCCGCTCAGCTTCGGTATGCGCGACAAAGAAACGATATCCTTCCATCTGCTGAAGCGCTCGACCGTGCTTTTTTATGTTACGGATACTTCGTATAGACTGCTCTATTGCCTCCATTGGACGTGCCAAAGAGATCGCATGTGTGGAGGCTTCTGACGAGAGGTTCGTCAACTGCCACAAAGGATTTGCAAGGGTTTCAACACGCTCCGGCATTTTTCGGAGCGCAATCGCATCGTGAGCGGGGACGGATGCGACAACAGCTTCGAGAAGACGCATTACCGTATTTTGTGATAGTTGCGCTGCGGCTGGAAATACGACGGGCCCATTATAATCGCTCATACCCTCATCGATAAATGAAAGCACGCGGGAACCGTAGACACGGGTAATAGCAAATGGCAGGAAAAGAAGTGGGGTACCGTCGTTCTGGCGAACCTCGCTCAAGCATAGCTGTACGCCGAGTTTCTGCCCGTAACTCGCTTCCCATGCCTTCAGGAAGGATCTGGCTTGAAACACGAAAAATGCGCTGCCCGCTTTGTCATCGGCATCCGGCCAGTCGGTGGATAGCTGCTTCGTGCTGCTGTAAACCCGAATGTCGAAATCATTGGTCAGCATGAGGGTCTTTCAGAGCATCCTAAAATTTGGGAAATCTCAACGGTGTGAGCCTGCCGAATCTCATTTTATAGTTGAAGTGTTTAGTAGATTTGAAACCAAAGGAAACTATGAAATGCTGGCTTGACTGGCCTGAGCCATTAGATTGCTTTGCACATGCTTTCTCTCAAATAGGGCAACGATGTCTATTTCGATTATCATCAAAACTTTGAATGAGGAAAAGCGCATCGCCGAGGCTGTGGAGAGCGCCTTGAAAGCTCTGCCCGGCGGGCAGGTGGAAGTAATTGTAGCGGATAGTGGATCGACCGATCGCACGATAGAGATCGCACGATCCTATCCGATCAAAATTGTGCAGATCGAGCCTCCTGCGCAGGCTAGCTGTGGTCTCGGCCCGCAGCTAGGCTTCCAGTATTCGACACAGCCCTATATCTGCCTGATTGATGGCGACATGATACTCGAGCCGGATTTCCTGCCGACAGCCCTCGATTATCTCGACAAACATCCTGACGTGGGCGGGGTGACCGGCCATGTCGTGGACCAGATTCTAGAAAGTCTGGAGTTCCAGCGTCGTGCGAAGCGCCATTCACCGGAGGCGCGCGCAGGCGATATTGATCGCATGAACGGCGGTGGGCTTTACAGGCGCAGCGCGATCGAACAGGCGGGGTATTTCTCGGATCGCAATCTTCATGGTCACGAAGAGTTTGACGCGGGCGTTCGCTTGCGCAGCAATGGCTGGAAGCTCTACCGATTGGATCGTCCTTTCGTGCAGCATTTTGGCTATACGATGAATGCCTACAAGCTTCTGGTCCGACGCTGGAAAAGCAAATATCTGCGTGGAACCGGTGAAGTGTTGCGTGCCGCGATTGGACAGCCGCATCAGAAAAACTTGTTCCGTGAGCTGCCGGAACTCCGGCTTTGGGGGGCGGTCTATTTTTGGTGGCTGGCGATCATAACAGCTCTTGTTTTTGTACCAGGATGGCCGCTGGCAATTCTGATCGCGGCCGTAATTGCTGCGGCTCCGTTCGTGGCGATGTCTGTCCGGTCTCGTAGTATCGAACTGGGTATCTATGCGGTGGTCGCATGGATATTTCATGCAGCAGCGCTACCGCTTGGCTTTTTTCAGCCCCGCCGCAAACCAACGGACTGGATCGAAAGCAAGGTTATAAGAGAACCTTGATGAAAATCCTGCGGCTGGCCATATTTGCTTCGCTTATAGGTCTCGCTATGCCCGGTGCCGATGCTGAAGAATGGCTTCCGGTCACTGAAAAAAATCTCGAAATTTCTGCGGGAAGCCCGCTGGATTTTTCGAGGTTTCTGGCAAATACGCCGATTGAAGAAAAAAATCGTTTGATCGCCAATACTGCAGGGCATTTCGCACAGGCCGACAAGCCGGACCAAGCAATGCGACTACAGTGTGCGGCGATTGGCTGGGGGCCTCCATCTTCAGGCATCGTGGACCATGCATTCATCGATCGTTACGTCCAACAGCTTCGCCTGCACGGCTACAATATAGCGCGGTTTCATTTCGTTGATGCCGATCTGATGCTGGGACAGGCAGACGATTTCGATTTCCGTCCCGAAGCTCTCGACCGGATGCGCTACCTGATGGCGGCGCTCAAACGTGAGGGCATTTACTGGATCATTGACGGACTTACTTCCGAAAGCGGCGCTTTGGGCGGAAAGGACACTAATCGCTGGGGTCCGGAGGGTAATCTGAAACGCCGGGCCTATGTCGAAAATGAAGCATTCGAACATTGGCTGCGCTTCCAGAAAGAAGTCTACGCCACTGTTAATCCCTATACCGGCCTTTCACCTCTTGAGGACCCCGCACTCGCTCTGGTCATTCCGCTCAACGAGAACGGCATCGAGTTTACGAGCTTCTTGCATGAGAATGACGACGGGGCCACATTCTGGCCAGGTTATCGTCCAGCGTTCAATGCATTTCTCACAAAACGCTATGCCGACACCGCTGCCTTGTCGAGAGCATGGGGTGGTTTGGCATCCGGCGAAAATCTGGAGCAGCAAACCATCTATTTGCCCGAAAGCCGCAGCAGTGGTGGAAGGCGGCTCCATGACTTTCAGGCCTTTCTCGTCGAAAGTGAACGTTTGCTGGCGCAACGGATGGAGCAGGCGCTGCGCGATCTTGGCTATCGTGGTCTGATCGCCCCTTATAACAACTGGTTCACCGTCCAGACCGCCCTTTCGCGACAGCCTCAGAAAGTGGTGGCCGCCAACACCTATCATGACTGGATCGGAACCCTCAGTCCCGGTACGGAAATCAAGCATACGAGTTCGATTGCCGACGCTGCTGCCTATATCAGTGAGATCGCTGCCGGGCGCTGGATCGGCCGGCCCTTTCTTGTGACCGAGTATGAGCATCTGTTTTGGAACCGTTATCGGTATGAGGCAGGTCTGGTGTTTCCGGCCTATGCCGCATTGCAAGGTTGGGACGGTATCTGCCGTCATGGGCAGGGGCCGCTAACGCTTGCATTTGACGAGGCAGCTCCTTTTCGTCAGCGTATCGTGCCGTACACTTTCGCGGTAGATCCTGTTGCGCGTGCCGGCGAAACACTGGCGGCGCTCCTGTTTCGCCGGGGAGACGTGGAAACCGCAGCTTTCGATGTGCCATTCACGATGCAAGGGGAGACGAGCCTTGGTGAATCGCTCGAACTTCGAGAACCGGCCCGGTTGAAACCGTTAGCACTTCTTGGTGGGATTGGTCTTGCCACGAAGGAACTTGCGTCGCCGCAAGGCTTGCAGAAAAAGGTCGCGGTTGACTACCGGAACGTGTCACTCGACAACGTGTTGCAGCGCTTGAAGGCAGCAGGACTTCTTGCGGATGATAACGCAACCAGTCCTTCGCAGGGCTTGTTTGAAAGTGCTACCGGTCAAATCTGGCTCGATCGTAACAAGCTGCGGATGCACGTCGTTACACCTAAAACCGAGGCCATCGCCTTTGCCGAACTGAAAGATCGTCTGACTTTGAGTGAGCTATCCCTCGGCAATGCCGAGGAAAGAGGTTTGTTTGCTGTTTCGGCAATTGATGAAAAGCCGCTTAAGGACAGCGAAAAGCTGCTGATAATTTTCGCCAGCGATGCTCGTAATACCGATATGCGTTTCCGCGACAAGGCGGAGAAAATCATAGAGGATTGGGGACAACTGCCAGTCACGTTGCTGCGCAATCGGGTGGATGTGAGACTGGTAGGAAATACGGTTTCGTGGACGCTCTCGCCGGTTGGTCTTGATGGCGAGGTTCATGAAAAAATAGCGTCAGGATCAGGCTCCGCTGCTTTCCGGCTGGACAACGGAGCGGGCAAGGAGGGGCCGACGACTTTCTTCCTTCTAGAGCGAAAGCTTGAAGTTCAATAAAAGTCCGTCGAAAGCCTGCTCCAGCTTTCGCCGGCCAATCCGCCAATAAAGATGTCATTGCGCTGTACCGCGTTCAGCATATCCGTGCTTGCCGTGACCACACAGACATTGGCTTTCAGGCGGAAGAACATGATCGAGTGCTGCGAGAGCGCATTGAGATAACGCGGGTCAACCCGGCCTTGCGCAGCAATATGCCCCTCTTCCTGCAGGTAGAGCAGCATCGCATCGACGGCATGTTTTTCCGTCCCGGCTTTTGCGATGACGTTCAGAACTTCAGCCATGCCATTGGAGCGACTGTAGTAACAGAAAAAGCCGCTCGGACTACCGGTTTGGTCGTTGATTGCACAGAGGTGCAAGGTGCCAGCAGCCTGATTGTCGAATGCCATCTGAAACAACCAGTTGATGTCGCTTTCGGTCCAGGCCGGATGGGCTGAATAGCTTTCGATCAAGCCGGGAACGAGCGAGATTGCTTCGTCCTGCGCTATTTCCTTCACACTCGCTCGGGACTTGGCGGCTTTCTTGATTCGGGGGATCGGGAAGAGCGGGTTAAGCATCTTGCCAACCGAACTTGTCGCCCACCCGTCAAGGATCGGACGCCGTTCGGCAAGGTAACTGGCCACATAGCTTGCAGCCTGGAACACGCGCGTCCATCCAAGTCCGTGCGTGCTGAGCGTTACCCCTCCGATCGCTTCGAAATGTCTGAGGCTCACGGGCGCCGCGCTGTCGCTGAAGTTGAGTATCTTGTCACTTGGGCGCAAAGTGAGGGTCAGTTCGGCAGCGCCGCGGGGTGACATCTCGGGTTTCATCATGAAAGCGCATAACAGTCGCCCCATGACCGTTTGACCATTGACCTTGTAGGGGATCGGGAGGACCGAGAGGGCGCTATCGATTTCGCCATGGTCGTCCTCGTGCACGACGCTGCCGATCGCGGGGTCGTAATAGGGGTTCTCAAAAAAGAAGTTCCGAAAGTATTGATCGAAATTTTCGTTACACGACTTCGATTGTGGGCGGAAAACGCGCTGAAACAGGGTGCGGACGGCTGGAATATCATCGGTGTCCATCGCGCGAACACGCCGTGATTTGCTGCCATTTGCTGGTGTCGAGATATGCACCATCTAAGCCCCCGCTTGTTTGAAACCGCCCTTTTTCTCTTCTGCGTCACGACTCCGGCGAACGAGGTAGATAACGCATCCCCAGGATGCCAACACAATACTGATTTCAATTACGTAAATAGCCGCGAAAGTTCCTGTGATCGGCGCATACCAGGTGGCCAGTGCCAAAAGTGGCGCGCCGAGGATATTGCCTGTATTCAGGACCGCAGTGCGATAGCTATGCTGGCTCGCTGCCCCCAGGAGATCGACCGCTATCGACCACAAGGCAACAAACACCGTGATCCAGCAAAGCGTGCGGCAGAAGGAAACCAGCGTGTCGTACTCGCTCCCGAACAGATATGGCAGGTAAGGCGCAATAATAAAGACAGCCAGCGAGGTGAATATGCCGATCGCAAATGCAGCACCGAGCAAGCGCATTGTAATCGGCAGGGCATGATGGATGCCATTAGCGCTGGCGCGCGCCAGATGAGGATAGACAAGACGGTTCATCGCCTCGACAGTCAAGGTGCTGCTGTCGATGATGCGGCGGGTGACACCATAACTGCCGACTATGCTTGGTGGCACCAATGTGCCGAGAAGCAGGAGGTCGGCATTCTGGCGGACTGCCTTGAAGATGAACTGCGATGCAAACATCACACCGAGCCGCAGTTCGTCGCGCACGATTGTGTATTGCGGTCGACCCAGCCTGCGCAAAAACAAGGTATAGATCACGGCGACCAGCACATGAACCCCAAACTGCCAATAGGCCCACCCGACAACGGTGGAGACGCCGAATACAAGGCAGGCGATTGCGGCGGCAATCGTGCGGGCTACGGCAAATCCAACAACGGAGAGATTGGCCGATATGAAGTCGGTGTGCGCGATATAGATCTGCTCGACCAGCAGGATAAGACGAACCAGCACAATATTGGTGACAAGCAGCAGGAAAAGCCCAACCAGATTCCCCGAAAATTCGGGAGAGCTGCTCAGCCAGAACGGCAAAATCAGCATCCCGGCGGCGACCAGGACTATGCCGGTTATTCCGATAAGAATGAGATTGTGACCGAGCATGGCCGGATAGATCGCCCGGTTCTGCGCTACACGGCGTACAAGGCATTCCGCTCCGCCAAGGCCACAAATGAAAGTGGCGATGCTGGTCACCGCCATCACTGTCACGAACAAGCCGAATTCGTGGGAGCCGAGATATCGCGCCAGAATAGCAAATGTAAAAAGTTGCGCGATATTTGCCGCGAAAAGGCTGCCGCTAGAAGCTGCGTAGGACAGTAATGTCGACCAATGGCGTTTCAAGTTTTCATACCAAATGTTCAGGCCGCTCTGGCCCAGCGTGCTTCTGGGAGAATAAAGACGCGCTCGAATTTCAAGAAAAGGTTATGGCAGCGAACTGGATTATTTTCCGTAAAGTTTTTGGTTGTGAGACATATGCTCCATTTTCTCTTAATCCCGAAAAACATGAGGTGCCAAGCATGTCGGCCGAATTTTATGAGGATCTATAGGACTAAATGATCACCATTTGCATTTTAGTGACACTCTTGCATGGGATTGCCTTTCATTAACCGAATTTTTTAATCTTTAAGTCTAATGAAAACAGTAGCGCCATGTTTGCGCTATTGAGTGAACTTTAGGGGCGACTAATGTACACCTTGCGCGACCTCGCTTCGAAAGCACAGGTAACGGAGACCGGCAGTGAAAATCTGGCCTCTGTCGATGGCCGGTTGCGCGCAGTCAGGCGCGAGACGCATATCGTCCGAGAAGAAGAAAAGCTCACTGAGACAATCACTCCTGCAAACAACGGATTGATGCTGCCTGAACTCGACCTGTTCGAGGCGCTTGCCTGGATGCGTGCCCGGTGGATTTTGATTGCGGCACTGGCAATATTAGGTGGCCTGGCGGGCCTCGCTTACGGGATGACGGCAAAGCCGAGATACACAGCCTATACGGATTTGCTGGTTCCGCCGTCTGGGCTCCAGTTGCTGCCCAACGATGTCTATGCTCAGAGCCTGCAAGCCGATAGCCAGATTCTCGACATCGAAAGCAAGATGCGCATCCTGACTTCCGGCAATGTACTCCGGCGGGTCGTGACGGACTTGAAACTGAACGAAGATGAGGAGTTTGTTCCTCCACCGCCGACGTTCGATCTACGGGCTATGCTGGGCCTCAGCAAACCGGCGGGTCCAAAAGATGATACGCTGACTGCGGTTCGCGCCCTTTCGCAACGGATCAACGTTACGCGGCCTGAACGGTCCTATCTGGTTACGATTGCGGTCTGGACTGAAAATCCGGAGAAATCCGTGCGGGTCGCGGATTCTCTGGCGAATGCTTTTCAGGAAGAAGTTGCGCAAGCGGATGCTGATGGGGCAGGGCGCGCGGCGGCCGCCTTGTCCGAACGGCTGTCCTCGCTGCAGAAAGCAGCAACTGAGGCGGAAGAGAAAGTTGCGGCGTTCCGCAGGGCGCACGGTCTGCAAACATCGGGTGGAGAACTCGTCAGTACCCAGTCGATGACGCAGATCAACTCCAAGCTTGTCGATGCCAAAGCGCGCGTCGCTGATGCAAGCACGCGCTATGAGGAACTGACAAAAGATACGGGCAGTGCGGTTAGTCCGGCAAGTACGTTGCAGTCGCCCACAATGACAAACTTGCGTGGACAATATGCATCGCTGAAACAGCGTTACGATGCTCTCGCCATGACTTACGGGCCACGTTATCCAGAGCTGATAAACACGGAACGTCAGCTTGCCGGTCTGGAACAGCAGATGACGCAGGAGCGGGCACGTATCTTGCAATCTGCCAAAGTTGACCTTGATCAGGCAAATGCCGTCGTCGCAGCTCTCAACGCGCAGGCAGCTTCCGCACGCTCGGCCGTCGCACTCGACAATGATGCGCAAGTCCAGCTTTCGGACCTCGAGCGTGACATGGCCGCTAAAGTATCGATCTATAATACATTCCTGACCCGGTCGACGGAGACGAACCAGCGCCAGCAACTTGATGCGACCAACATTCGGATCATTTCAACCGCCATTCCTCCCATCAGTCGTAGCTGGCCGCCCAAGACCATGGTGCTCGGTGCTGGGGGTGGCATTGCCGGGATGGGGCTCGGCGTGGTTCTCGCACTCGGTTTGGGCTATCTTGGTGCGTGGCGTCGAAACCGAGAGGATCTGGTCTGACTTGGCTGAGTTATCGGTACATTACCGTGCGGAGACGCAGCCGCGAGTCTCGTCGGCTATCGGGGCAGCACTCTTTCTCTGCATGTTCTTGTTTGTCTGGATAGGCACGAGCCCCTATCCGGATCTGGGCACTGTCACCGGTGTGACGGCTACAGCCGCAGCATCCAGTTCGTTGAACCAGTTGGTCACCTTGTTCCTTACGGGCAGCTTTCTGGTTTGTGCACTAAGCAGTTCCATGCGCAACGCCATCATGCAACCGCGCCTTTTGATTGGTCTGATTTTCTTTTGGCTCTTCGTGACCGCCTTGCTGTCCGCTCATCCCATGATTGCCAGCAAGAAAGTCGTCTTGTCTATCCTGACCGCTTTGAATGCGAGCATTTTTCTCATATTGCCACAATCTGAACGCCAGATGGCACGGTTGTTGGCAATTGGTTCATTGATAACGCTGGCATTTGCCTATTTTGGCATAATCTTCATGCCGCAACGTGCGATTCATCAGGCGACCGAAGTCATCGAACCCATGCTGGCTGGCTCGTGGCGCGGCCACTATCCGCACAAAAATGCCGCCGCTGCATCACTGGTGCTCATGAGCTTTTTCGGACTTTATATCTGGAAAGCCGGGTTACCCAAAACCGGTCTGCTTATCGTCGCCCTTTGCGTGTTTTTCGTTCTGCATACGGGCGGCAAGACGTCGACGGCCATGTTGCCCTTCATCGTCCTGATGTCGCTGGTCTTTGTGAGGATGAAATGGACGCGGGTTTTCATTTCGATCGGCGGGATTGTTGCCTTCAACGTTGTTGCCGTCGGTGCGGCGGTCTTCGATCCCTTGCGCGAGCTTGTTCAAAGCCTGGGCGTTGATGCCAGCTTTACAAATCGATCCGATATCTGGAAACTCGCATTCTCTGCTATCTCGGCCAAACCGATATTTGGTTATGGTCTGGACTCGTTCTGGAAAACCCCTGAAATGGTCTATGCTGGCGGGGGCGGTGCCAGTTGGGCTGTTGCAGCCTTCAATGCGCATAATTCTTTTCTGGATATGATGATCAATGCCGGTGTTGTTGGTTTAATTCTGACACTTATCTGGATAATGGTCTTGCCGCTGCGATACATTAAGGAAGCGGAAAGCACAGATAACGACCCTATATTAACGCTCCTTTATATTCGCCTTTGGCTTTACGGATTATATATGTCTTGTATGGAGAGTACGTTCTTTCAGAACGGTGGGGCATTGTGGTTCTGTATTATGGTTGCTGTCTTCGGATTGCGCTTGCAGGCAAAGGCGAGGCTCGTCTGAAACGGCTTTTGGGGGAGCTGGGGCAATGATGGAAATGGATAGTCTCGAGCGGGTGCGCAGTCGCTTGGAATGGTATGCCATTCGGCTGAACGACAGTATCAGTCGTCGGTTTCCATTGCGTCCATTCTGCCTGCCGAAAAATGAGCGGATCATCACTTTTACGTTCGACGACGTGCCCGATACGGCGGAGAGCGCCGGGGCCGCTATTCTTGACAAGCATGGGGTTCACGGCACTTTTTATATTGCAGGAAATCTGGTCGGCACAAAAGAGACCAAACGGAACCTGATCACGCAGGAAGGATGTCGCAAGCTAGTCGAGCGTGGACATGAATTGGGCTGTCATACATATAACCATCTCAAAGTCCCCTACGCCGGAGCACGGGAAATAGCTTCCGATCTTGATCGCAACACAGCCTATCTCGATGCGTTCGAGCCTGATCGTGCCGAACCGCGCAGCTTTGCATATCCCTATTGCGCCTCGTCCGTCATGTCGCGTCGGCTTTTTGCCGATCGTTTCGCAACATGTCGTGGCGGTGGTAACCGGATCAATCGTGGCATGATCGATCTGGCCTTTGTGCAGGCAGTCGAAATTAGACAGCCTGATGATGAGGCCATCCGCCAGACCCGTTGGATCGACGATCTGGATGCCAATCCCGGCTGGCTCGTCTTCTACACGCACGATGTCAGCGATAAGCCAACCGAATTCGGGTGCAAACCTGAAACATTTGAACGCCTCGTATCTCATGCGATGAGAAGCGGAGCGACTGTTCTTTCTGTTCGCGAGGCCTTGGCGCGCCTTGGCGCACAACGAGGTGCTGCTTGACGCATGTAAATGACAAGGAACATCGCCTGCTGGCGATCAACAATTACTTTTATCGGCGCGGTGGCGCCGAAACTGTTTTTCTCGACCATATCAAACTGTTTTCCGAAATCGGCTGGCAAACGGCCCCTTTTGCCATGCAGCATCCAGACAATTTTGCGTCCGACTGGTCTTCCTATTTCGTTTCAGAAATCGAGTATGGCCGGGAAAGCAGCCCGCTTAACAAAGTCGTGCAGGCAGGCAAGATCATCTATTCATGGGAAGCGCGCAGCCGGATCAGAGCGTTGATCGAGCACTTTCATCCGAATGTCGCACATGCGCACAATATCTATCACCATTTGTCGCCGTCGATTTTCCCGGTTCTGAAGGAAGCGGGTGTGCCGACGGTTATGACGGCGCATGACCTGAAGCTGGCCTGCCCGGCCTATAAGATGCTGTCACACAACCAGATCTGCGAACGCTGCAAGGGCGGGCGCATCTATAATGTGGCGTTTCATAAATGCATAAAAGATTCCACAACCTTGAGCGGGCTGGTTTTTGTTGAAACAGCGATCCATCGCATGCTCGGCCTTTACCGCAATACGCTTGACCGGATTGTCGTGCCCAGCCGGTTCTATATTGCCAAACTCGCTGAATGGGGCTGGCCACAGGAAAAGTTGGTCTACATCCCCAATTTCGCCCATACGGACGGTCTGAAGCCCTATGCGGATGAGGGCGATTATTTCGCCTATGTCGGAAGGCTGGCGCCTGAAAAGGGGATCGGTACTCTCATTCGCGCCGCGGCCAGTGCCGGCCAGAAACTCGTCATTGCGGGCACCGGGCCTGAAGAACAGTCATTGAAGGCGCTTGCGACTGAGACGGGTGGCGATGTCACTTTCGCTGGCTATGTCTCGGGAGAACGCCTGCATCGTCTCATCGGAGAAGCGAAAGCGCTCGTTTTGCCGTCCGAGTGGTATGAGAATGCCCCGATCAGCATTCTGGAAGCCTATGCTCTTGGGGTGCCGGTGATTGGTGCCGACATCGGCGGAATTCCTGAAATGATTATCGAAGGCGAGACCGGGATGGTCTCGCGTACCGGTAACCTCAACGATCTCGCCCGTGTTCTTGCTAATTTTGCGGAATTAACACCGCAGGCACGACGCAAGATGGGAAATGTGGGCCGGGTCTGGGCCGGCAGCGAATTCTCGCCGCAGGCGTATAGAAACCGGACCCTGGAGCTTTATGCCGAGTTGGGGGCGCTTTGATGGTCCGAGAAGACAAACGGCCTCGCGTCCTGATGCTGGGCTTGCGCGGTATTCCGAATGTTCAAGGTGGAGTGGAAAAACACGTCGAGGAGCTTGCGCGGCTCTTTGTGACGAAGGGCTGGGATGTCGAAGTCATTGGGCGCCGTCCTTATCTGGAAAAGAAGCAACCTTATGTATGGGAGGGCGTACAGGTGACGCCGATCTGGGCACCGACCTCCATGAAATTCGAAGCGATTGTTCACACGGTGCTGGGCGTGTTGCGGGCGGGCTTCAAACGTCCGGATGTTGTGCACATTCATGCAATCGGCCCGGCTTTGGCTGTTCCATTGGCACGATTGCTGGGGTTGCGCACGGTCGTGACGCATCACGGTTTTGACTATAATCGTCAGAAGTGGGGGCGGCTTGCACGCACGATGCTGAAGCTTGGCGAATGGTGCGGTATGCGTTTTGCCAATGCGCGTATCGCCGTGTCCAACGACATCGCACAAACCATGCAACAGCATTACAACGTACCGATCACTTTCATCCCGAATGGTGTTACGCTCCGTCCTGCCTGCGGGGACAAGGTATGGCTGGAAAAGTACGGTTTGAACTCAGGCCGCTACATTGCTCTGGTGGCCCGTATCGTTCCAGAAAAACGTCAGCTCGATCTCATCGAAGCCTTCGCAAAACTATCCGATCCTTCTCTGAAACTGGCTCTGATTGGTTCGGCGGAATATACGGCTGAATATGCCGGAGCCGTTCGCGCAAAAGCCGAGACTGTGCCAGGTGTCGTGCTGACGGGTGCGCTTCAGGGAGGGGAACTGTCAGCCTTGTTCAGCCAGGCGACATTGTTCGTTCTGCCGTCCAGCCATGAGGGCATGCCAATCGCGCTCCTCGAGGCAATGGGATATGGCTTGAACGTGCTTGCGAGCGATATTACTGCCAATGTCGAAGTAGGGCTTCCAGAGGACAGTTATTTTCCTCTCGGCAATGTCGATGCGTTGAAGAATGCGTTACGGCAGAAGATCGATAAGCCCCTGACCGGTGAGCAATCGCAAGCAATGATCGACTGGATTGCGCGGGATTACAGTTGGAACGGCATCGCTGATCGCACGCTGGAAGTCTATACATCCATTCTAAAATAGAAATTTGGTCTATCAAAAACAATGGCCCCGAAAGCTCTCGCTCCGGGGCCAGATATCTCAAATCTCGTACTTGCTTTAACGAGCCCGGCGGCGCTCTCCGGTCGGCTGGAAGGCCATACGCGAATGATAGCTGCAATAAGGGCTCGATTCACCGGATTCATGACCGCAGAAATGAAAGTCTTCATTCAGTGGGTCGCCGATCGGCCATTTGCAGGTGCGTTCGCTCAACTGCAGCAGCGAGAGACGGCGCGAAATCGGCACCACCACATCGGAGGCAGGCTTGACCACAGTTTCCGCAACAACGTCTACGGCGTAATCCACTTGAAGCGCGGTGGCGCCAACCGTCTTGGTAACTGTAGCTGTGCGCATTGTCGTCGTATGCACACCGGTTGAATGTTGTGCTGCAGGACGCGGCGCTGCGGCAACCGTGTTGACTTTCTTGCTGCGAGGAGCAGCGGTCGTGGTTTTGCCACGGCCCGAAAGCTTCAAACGGTGCACTTTGCCGATCACTGCATTACGGCTCACGCCGCCAAGCTGCGCTGCGATCTGGCTTGCGCTCAAGCCTTCGCTCCACAGTTTCTTCAGTAGTTCGACGCGTTCGTCTGTCCAGTTCATCGCCCTGGGCTCCAATCAATTTCGTTATCCGGAATCCGCCAGTGCTCTCGGATTGCTCCAAGCGTAAACACCATATCTATCCGGGTGACTAGGTCTGCCGCACGAAATGTAGCTTTGATCTTTAAAAAGAAACTACAGTATTCAACGACTCCATGACAAGGGATAGCCTTGTCAGGCAGATTCCATTTTTATGGTTTTCCCCAACTTGGGTGCCAAAGACGGTTTTTCTTTGATCCCGCGCCGAAATTTTGCACACAAATACCCCGAACTGAAAACCCGGACTGTTTCAGGATGGAGCAATGCAAGCTCGCGGAGCGGACAAGCCGTCTGGCGATCTCAACCGAGGAAAGGCTTCTATCTATATAGTGTCGATGTCCACGTAAAGTCATCTCTGGTCGGAGAATGATGCGAGGTTGCGAAAATGCATCAACTCATGCTGAAAGATGGCCGCCAAACCTTACTTGCTTTGATTGACATTTTTTCCATGAACGCCAATATACGCGCGAGATAAATATGCCGCCCTGGGGGCGGTTTTTTATTTCTGCCAGAGGCTCAGGCGAGGAGCGTGAAGCTATCTGGTCCATTCCTCATATGTCTCAATATTATATAGCGGCAGCTAGGGATGGAATATTGGGCGACTTTCGAAAGGTGAGAGCCTGTTCGGGCGCCCGAGGACTGAATATGGGAAACACAGCTTTGCCGGTTCGATCGGGCAGGCTGCAAAAAGGGCTTTGGAGGCCTGACGTTATGACCGACGCTACGACCGTGCAACCGCTTTACGACACCTATAATCGTGCGGCTCTGCGCTTCGAGCGAGGTGAGGGCATCTGGCTTATTACCGAAGGCGGCGAACGTTATCTCGATTTTGCCGCCGGTATCGCTGTGAACTCGCTTGGTCATTCGCATCCGCATCTGGTGGAAGCGCTGAAAACCCAGGCAGAAAAGCTGTGGCATCTGTCGAATGTCTACGAAATTCCAGCGCAGGAAAAACTTGGGCAGCGCCTTGTCGAAAACACCTTCGCCGACAAGGTCTTCTTCACCAATTCCGGAGCCGAAGCTCTCGAATGTGCAATCAAGACCGCGCGCCGTTATCAATATGTGAGCGGTCACCCGGAACGTTTTCGTATTGTGACCTTTGAAGGCGCTTTCCATGGCCGCACGCTGGCCACGATTGCTGCTGGCGGTCAGGCCAAGTATCTCGAAGGCTTTGGCCCGAAGGTCGATGGTTTCGATCAGGTTCCATTCGGTGATGAAGCGGCGTTGCGCGCCGCTATTACCGATGAAACCGCGGCGATCCTGCTCGAACCCGTGCAGGGCGAAGGCGGTCTGCGTGGTTTCCCTGAAGAATTCATGCGTATGCTGCGTCAGATTTGCGACGATAAGGGCCTTCTGTTGATCCTAGACGAAGTGCAGACCGGGGTTGGCCGCACCGGCAAGCTGTTTGCCCACGAATGGGCCGGCATTCGACCGGACATCATGGCTGTCGCCAAAGGTATAGGCGGCGGTTTCCCGATGGGTGCCTGCCTCGCAACCGCTGAAGCAGCCAAGGGCATGACCGCGGGCGTTCACGGCACGACCTATGGCGGCAATCCGCTGGCCATGGCTGTCGGCAATGCGGTGCTTGATGTTGTTTTGGCCGATGGGTTCCTCGAAAATGTTCAGTCAACCGCTCTGGTCATGAAACAGGGGCTTGCCTCTATCATCGATCGCTATCCGAACATCGTTTCCGAAATCCGTGGTCGTGGTCTGCTTATCGGCATCAAATGCGTGGTACCGAACACCAGCCTCATTCAGGCCCTTCGCGATGAGCACTTCTTGAGCGTTGGCGCGGGTGACAATGTCGTTCGCTTGCTTCCGCCGCTGGTGACGACACCGGAAGAAGCACGCGAAGCGCTGAAGCGCATCGAAACAGCGGTCGAACGGCTCGCAACTGCAAATCCGATTAGCAAGACGGCGTGATATCATGGCTAACGATAACGGGATCAAACACTTTATCGACCTCTCCGCTGTTCCGGCGTCGGAGCTTCGCGCAATCATGGAAGACGCCAAGGCTCGCAAAGCGCGCCTCAAGGCGGGAGACATAGAAAGCCCCTTCGCAGGCAAGGTGCTTGCGATGATCTTCGAAAAGCCTTCCACGCGTACGCGCGTGTCGTTCGATGTCGGTATGCGCCAGCTCGGCGGTGAGACTATCATGCTGACGGGTTCGGAAATGCAGCTCGGGCGCAGCGAAACCATTGCGGACACGGCGAAGGTCCTGTCGCGCTATGTCGATGCGATCATGATACGCACCACGTCGCATGAGCGCATGCTGGAACTTGCCGAATATGCGACCGTGCCTGTCATTAATGCACTGACGGATGATACGCACCCTTGTCAAATCATGGCTGACGTTCTTACATATGAGGAACATCGCGGCCCGATCAAAGGCAAGACCTTTGCGTGGATGGGGGATGGCAACAATGTCCTCCACTCATTGGTCGAAGCTGCGGCGCGTTTTGATTTCAACGTCAATATCGCAACGCCGGAAGGCAGTGAACCCAAGTCGCAATATGTCGATTGGGCGAAAGCGAACGGCGCGAGCATCATGTCCACCATCGATCCGGAAAAGGCGGCAAACGGTGCGGATTGCATCGTGACCGATACGTGGGTTTCGATGGGGCAGGAAGATCATGCTCGTGGCCACAACGTTTTCATGCCCTATCAGGTCAATGCGCGACTGATGGCGAAAGCTGATCCGAAGGCGCTTTTCATGCACTGCCTGCCTGCCCATCGCGGCGAGGAAGTGACGGACGAAGTGATCGATGGACCGCAATCGGTCGTATTCGATGAAGCGGAAAACAGGCTCCACGCCCAGAAAGCCATTCTGGCCTGGTGCCTGCAAGGAGCATAATTTGGCTGATAAGACCAGCAACGAGCATACCGAAGTCGAGAACATTCAGGTCAACCTGGGCGATTTCGACTTCGCAGGCGATGACGCCGTTGTGCCCTTTCAGGTGGAAGGACTCGACGTACGTGGTCGCGCGGTTCAGCTTGGCACGAGCATCGACGGCATTCTGAAACGCCACAATTATCCGGAAGAAGTTGCCCGCCTGCTGGCGGAAGCAACTGTATTAACCGTGCTGCTCGGCACTTCGCTTAAATTCGAAGGCAAGTTCATCTTCCAGACGCAATCCGACGGTCCGGTCGACATGCTGGTGGTTGATTTCCGCACCCCGCGTTCGGTGCGTGCCTATGCACGTTTCGATGAGGAGCGCTTGAAGGATGCGATTGCGGCCGGCAAGACGAAGCCCGAGGAGTTGCTCGGACGCGGTACGCTCGCCTTCACTGTGGATCAGGGCACTTATACCCAGCGCTATCAAGGTATCGTTGCACTGGACGGTTCGACATTGGAAGAAATCGCCACGACCTATTTCCGTCAGTCGGAACAGATTCCGACCGACCTGAAGCTGAGTGTCGCCAAACTTGTCGAGCGTGGCGTGGACGGAAAACCTGTCGAACAGTGGCGAGCCGGTGGATTGATCATTCAATTCCTGCCGGAATCGGAACTGCGCGCTCGCATTCCTGATCTGCCGGGAGGAGATGAGGATGAAGCCGAAGTCGCCTACCATCCGGAAGACGACGCGTGGGATGAAGCTCGCTCGCTTGTCGGGACGATTGAAAGTTCGGAACTGACAGACCCGCAAGTCGGCTCTGAGCGGCTGCTTTATCGCCTGTTCCATGAACGTGGCGTGCGTGTGTTCGAGTCTGTGCCCGTACTGGACGAGTGCTCGTGCTCACGGGAAAAAATTTCCGGTGTTTTGTCAGGCTTTACAGCCGAGGAAATTGCGGAAAGCGCGGACAACGGCAAAATTTCCGTGACCTGTGAATTCTGCTCGAAACGCTACGAGTTTGATCCGGCCGAATTCGGTAACTAATGGGCAAGTAAGTTTTTATATTAGGAATTTATCCCCACGAAAAGACAGGCGGTTAATCTTCACTGGTTAATTGTGGAGATACGATATGCCTGATATTTGGTTACCAGTTACCCAGCGGAATCTCGAGATTGAGGCCGGTAGCCCTCTCGATTTCTCAACGTTCCTATTGAATCCGGCGATTACCGAAGAGCGGCGGCTCATCGTTAATCAGGATGGTCACATCGCATTGCAGAGCAATCCGTCAGTTTCTTATCGGCTGCTCTGCGGTGCCATCAGCAATATTCCCGACAACGCGACAGCGGATAAAATGGCGGTCCAGTTGTGCCGCCATGGATATAACTGTGTTCGGTTTCATTTTCTCGACATTGCCTTGATGGAGGGACAGCTTCAGGATTTCGCATACCGGCAGGATATTCTTGATCGATTCCGCTACTATATGTCCGCTTTGAAGCAGAACGGCATCTACTGGATCGTAGATGGCCTTACATCCAATGGCGGTGCGTTGGGCGGCGTAACGGACCGCTGGGGAACGGAAGGCAGGCTGAAGTTGAAGACGCATGTTGAAAATGCGGCCTTCGGCCACTGGCTGCGCTTTCAAGTCGATATATTCGGTACAGTTAATCCTTACACCGGGCTTGTGCCTTTCGAAGACCCGGCAATGGCGGTTGTTATCCCGTTTAACGAAAATGGGCTGGTATTCAACTCGTGGGTTTACGCCAACGGCGACCTGCAAGCGCTGACGGAACTGAAACGACCATTCAATGCCTGGCTGAAGGAGCAGTATGTTACCACAGCGGCCTTGCAGGTTGCCTGGGGTGGCGAGTTGTTGGCGAGCGAGCAGATTGAAAACGCCACTGTCATACTACCTGCCAACCGCTACGCCGCATCCAGACGGCTGCGTGATTTTGCACGCTTTTGCATCTCGGTTGAAACCGAGACGGCAAAGAAAATGAGCGAATGCATTCATGCGATGGGCTTTAACGGTATCATCGCACCATATAACAACGGGTATGGTATCCAAACCATTCTTACGCGCCGCAATCAACAGGCTACGGCGATGAATACCTATCATGATCCAAACGACAATATGACAGGTCCGATCTTCCAGACCAGTTCGTTTGAAGGGGCAGTGGCTTATGTCCGGAATGCGGCTGCCACACGTCTGGCGGGAAAGCCATTCGTAGTGACAGAGTACGATCACGTTTTCTGGAACAAGCATCGCTACGAGGCCGGACTCGCAATGCCGGCTTACGCCGCTTTGCAGGATTGGGATATCCTGTGCCGCCACAGCAACGGAGCGCTTGTCCTTGGTTACGGCGGCAACGATTTTAACGAACAGTATATCCGTCCCTATAGAAATGCGCTCGATCCCGTTGCCCGTGCTGGCGAAACCTTGTCGGCACTGTTGTTCCGGCGTGAAGATGTTGCGAAGGCGTTCCATCAGGTGGTGGCGCAGATACAGGATGTCGGAAATCTGGTCGGGCTGGACATGCAGGAACCGGATGCGGTGACGATCATGTCGCTGATGTCGAGTCTCGCGCAAGGCGATGCCGCTCTTGTGCCAGGTGCTGTGTCGGTCAATTCGCCTCGCCAGATGAGCACTCGCGCGGACGCTATCACGTTCCTGCGTAACAACGATGTTCTGGCGGACGCAAATCCAAGTGATGCGGGGGCAGGCATTTACGTCAGCGATACCGAAGAGATTAGGCTTAATATCGTGGCGAAACAGATGCGGGTTGTCACGCAGCATACGGAAGCACTTGCATTCTCCCAGCTTGCACAGCCAGTACAACTCGGACAGCTTTGGGTCGGTTCGGCTTCCGGTGCTGGCTTGCTGGCGATTTCTTCGCTCGATGGCCAGACGGTAGCGGATAGTAGTAAGCTATTGCTGATCTTTACCACCGACGCACGTAATACCGACATGGTCTTTAGCGATAGTGAAGAGAAGACTGTCAGCAGCTTTGGTTCACTGCCAGTGCGGATCAAGGTTGGATACGTCTGGTTCAAACTACCGATCAACGCCCCTTGGCGTATTTCGCCGGTCGGGCTGGATGGCGTGGTCCAGCCTCCGGTTGTTATGGGAGACGGAACGGATGGGCTCAACGTTGAGTTATGGAATAATGCTTCCGTTTTGCCAAACCCGCCAGGACCAACCACGTACTTCCTAATCGAACGCGTTTGATTGCATCTATTCATCGGGCACCGGTTTGCGTGGCCTGATGAAGGTCCAATGCGCTTCCACGTGCGGGAGCGGCGGCGCGCAAAAATGCCAATGGATAGGACACGACAAAATGTCCCGCTCCCTTTGCTCTCCGTTAGAGAGCAAAGGGACGAAATTCTCAATTCAATGTACGTCGCAGGTCTGGCATATCAAGCGAGAAGGCGGGGATATCGACATCGAACAAGCTGCCGCCGTTCCCCTGCATCTGATAGCACCCCACCATAACGCCAGAAGTGGTCGTCAGTGGGCAGCCGGATGAATACTGAAATGAATCGCCTGGTTCAAGGGTTGGCTGTTCGCCAACCACGCCTGGTCCGCGCACTTCCTCGACATACCCATTCGCATCGGTAATCTGCCAGTAACGCGAACGCAACTGCACGGTTTCTGCGGAATTGTTGGCAATGGTTATGCGATAGCCCCAGACATAACGGTTTTCGTCGGGTTCGGACTGGTCTTCCAGATAGAAAGGTTCGACCGAAACTTCGATCCCCCGCGTTACCGCTCTGTACATGCACACCCGCCCTACATTCGCATCGGCCTTGGCACCTGCAATCTGGCGAAGCCGGATCGCAAAGATGCTTTTTTACTCAACGGTTCGTCGGTTCTGTTCATGGACGCCGTTATTCACCCCACCTATCGCTAAAGTTGCGGGAGAGGTCAACGATTCGGGTCGGTTAATATGCGGCAATTGCCGGAATGTTCCGGCAATTGCATCGTTTGAACCTTGGTTTGCAGCCTAAAAGCCACAATATCGAGAAGCGAGATTTTAGCGAGCGACCTTCAAGGCTGCTTCGACGTCTTCCACGAGATCGTCGGTATCTTCAAGGCCGAGCGAGATTCGCAGCAGACCGTCCGAAATACCGAGTTCAGCTTTCGCCTCGTCGCTAAGGTTCTTGTGCGTTGTGGTTGCCGGGTGAGTAATAAGGCTTTTTGCGTCACCCAGATTGTTGGAGATGCTGAAAACCTGCAAAGCGTTCTGGAACTTGAATGCAGCCTCCTTACCACCTTCCAGTTCCAGCGCAATGAGTGTCGAACCGCCCGTCATCTGCTTGGCGATAACGTCGGCTTGCGGATGATCTGCCCGTCCCGGGTAGATCACGCGCTTCACGCCCGGCTTGCCAGCGAGGAAGTCGGCAACCGCAGTTGCGGACAGCGTTTGCTGGCGTACGCGTACGGACAGCGTTTCAAGGCCCTTCAGCATGATCCACGCATTGAACGGGCTGAGGCCAGGACCTGTATGACGGAAGTAATCCTGCAGGGTGTTTTCAATCCACTCACGATCAGAAAGGACGACGCCTCCAAGGCAGCGTCCCTGACCATCGATATGTTTGGTTGCAGAATAAACGACGATATGTGCACCCAGCTCCAGAGGCTTCTGGAAAAGCGGTGTGGCGAAAACATTGTCGACGATCAGCTTGGCGCCCGCTTCATCGGCAACCTGTGCAACGGCAGCAATGTCGATGATTTCGAGCGTCGGATTGGATGGGCTTTCAAGGAACATGACCTTGGTGTTCGGGCGAACAGCCGCTTTCCAGTTTTCAACAGCGGAGCCGTCGATGATCGAAATCTCAACGCCATATTTCGGCAAGATCGTCTCGACGATGTAGCGACAGGAACCGAAGACAGCGCGGGCGGAAATCACGTGATCGCCCGCCTGCACCTGACACAGGATGGCGGCTGCGACCGCCGCCATGCCGGATGCGGTGGCGCGGGCTTCTTCAGCGCCTTCCAGCGCGCACATGCGCTTTTCGAACATATCCGTGGTCGGGTTGGCGTAGCGCGAATAGATGAAACCCGGATCCTCACCCTTGAAACGCGCTTCGGCGGCTTCGGCATTGGGATAAAGGAAGCCCTGCGTCAGAAACATCGCTTCCGACATTTCGGCAAATCCGGAACGCAGCGATCCGGCATGCACAAGTTCGGTTGCAGGGCGAAATTTGCGGGTATTCTCAGTCGTCATTTTTCCAACCTGTCGAAAGCTGGTCGGCCGGGGCAGGATAGTCGAGCCTCGGCGGCCAATAAAAAACCGGCCTTGCGAAAACGCAAAAGGCCGGTAACGAACCGCGGCCTTTTTTAGCGAATTCTTTAACGTGGCTGCAAGCCGGCCGGCCAAATCACCACGGAACACTTTTCCATTATGCCTGTTGAGTAGAGCCGTCAATGCCGAAACCGTCTCATTTCGGGAAAAGTACATCCCGTGCGTCTCGACAATGCTCGGATTCCTGCGGAAAACCCGGTTTCAAGCTGCTCCAAGGGTTGGCATTGACGCTGCGACCGGTCAATGGTCTTTGTCAAGCAATGCTGCAGCATCGTGCTTTCCAAAAATCGGAACCGATTTTTGGAAAGCACGATGCGTAGATTCAAAAAGTTAGAGCGACCTTTGTGCATCCAAATGGACGCACGGCGCTCTGGGCTACGGAGTGTCGGGTTGATGATGCAGAAAGATGCTGGAATTCTGGCGGATGCGGATATTTCCGCGCTGTTTGAAAGCGGTTTGCTGGCGTCTACACGCCCCCTTGATCCCGATCAGATACAGCCTGCAAGCCTCGATCTGAGGCTTGGTGCAAAAGCTTATCGTGTTCGCGCCTCCTTCATGCCGGGGCCGGGCACGCCGGTGCTCGATAAGCTGGAACGCCTGAAGCTGCACGAGATCGACCTGAGCGCCGGTGCAGTTCTGGAAACGGGCTGCGTTTATATTGTTCCGCTCCTCGAAAGTCTGGCCCTTTCGCCCGACCTTTCTGCCTCCGCAAATCCGAAAAGTTCAACGGGCCGTCTGGATATCTTCACCCGCGTCATTGCGGACGGGGCGCAGGAATTCGACAAGGTGCCTGCCGGATATAATGGCCCGCTTTATCTGGAAGTCAGCCCGCGCACATTCCCGATCGTCGTGCGTACGGGTTCGCGCCTGTCGCAGATACGCTTCCGCAAGGGGCGCGCCCAGCTTGATGAAGCCGAACTCGCTGCACTGCATAATACCGAAACGCTGGTTGCGGCCGAGATGCCGAATATCTCCGGTGGCGGCATCGCCCTTTCGGTTGATCTTTCGGGCGGTCCTGACAGGCTGATCGGTTACCGTGGCAAGCACCATACGGCCGTGGTCGATGTGGACAAGCGTGCCGCGCACGACATTCTTGATTTCTGGGAACCGATCTATGACCGGGGAGCGCGTGAACTCGTGCTCGATCCGGATGAATTTTATATCCTCGTGTCACGTGAGGCCGTACATGTTCCGCCGCTTTACGCGGCTGAAATGACGCCGTTCGATCCACTGGTTGGCGAGTTCCGGGTTCACTACGCAGGCTTCTTCGATCCGGGCTTTGGACATAGCGCTGCAGGTGGAACCGGCAGTCGCGCAGTTCTGGAAGTCCGCAGCCACGAAGTTCCGTTCATACTCGAGCATGGACAGATCGTTGGGCGCCTCATTTACGAGCACATGATGCATCGCCCTTCGGCGCTTTACGGCGTCGATCTGGGCTCCAACTATCAGGCGCAGCAGTTGAAGCTTTCCAAGCATTTTCGTTGACTATATCAGCCTCCTCCAAGCAGATATAGTTTAGGGCGGAGGAGAGCGACCTAAGTGACCAATGGAATTGAACGGGATCAGGTCAAGAAGCTGCAAGCGGCAACGGATGTCCCGCAACGCAGGCTATCGGTCGGTATTGTTGCGCTGCCGGGCTTTACGCTGAGTGCACTGAGCCTTTTCCTCGATCCTTTTCGCCTTGCTGCGGATGATCGCGACAAGAGCCGTCAGATACGCTGCGCGTGGAAAATCTGCACGCTCTCAGGAGATCCTGTCACGTCCAGTTCCGGTATGGTGATCGAGCCAACCGCTCCTATTGGCGAACTCGACGATTGTGATTACGTCGCAGTTGTGGGTGGATTGCTCGCGCAATATCGGCCACGACAACAGGCATTGGTCGATCTTATCAAGCGCGCCGATCGACGCGGGAAGACCGTGGTTGGCCTTTGCACGGCTGCCTTTCTGCTGGCGGAAGCCAATCTTCTCCCGGATCGCAATTGCTGTGTGAGCTGGTTCCATCGCGACGACTTCCTGGAGCTTTTTGACGGTTATAGTGCCGATACGACCAGCCTGTTTCATCGTAGCGGAAGGCATTTCACCTGTGCGGGCGGGTTAGGTACGGCATCGCTGGCGCTTTCCATCATACAGAACGAGATTTCCGAGGAACTGGCGCGCAAGAGCGCATCCATTCTTATGATTCCCTATGAGCTTGTGCGTTCCGAGCAGCCCGCCCTGAGCTTCAACGGCGTGCGCTCGCCGATGATCCGCAAGGCAATCCGTATTTTCGAAGAAACGCTGGAAGACCCTGTACCGATGATCGATGTCGCGCGTCGGCTGGGAATTTCCGTTCGTCAGATGGAGCGTGGTTTCAGGCTCGCCCTCGAACGAACGGCATTCGAGGTTCGCGAGGAGCTTCGGGTCAAAAAGGCCAAGGAACTTTTGTCTGAAACAGGCCTGTCGCTGCTGGAAGTGGCTGTTGCAAGCGGCTTCACCGATACGCGGAGCATGAACCGCTCATTCACACGACAAAAACAGAAGGCACCGCGCGATTACCGCAAACAGCGATAGGCAAGCACAGAACTTGCGAAGGCTGCACGGACAGCCTATTTCTTGCGCGATGTATCTGTCGCTCTGGCAAATAATACCAAAGCCCGAGGGTTTTGGTTAAGCCCGGGTGATGATTGAACTTTTTCGAGGCGTGATGCGTTAGCATCGCAACGTCTTGGCATACAGACACACAGGAGATTTGCATGTCGGATGGTGTAAACCGTTTTCTTGGCGATACGCCCGCTCGTATCCTGATCAAGCTAGTGCTGATTTCGCTGGTCGTCGGCGTGGTTATGAGCGCGTTTCACTGGACGCCCTATGACATTTTCTATGGCATCCGCGATTTCTTCCTGCGCCTTTGGAATATGGGCTTTTCGGCAATTGCAGGCTTTGTCGATTATTTCATCCTTGGCGCTGCGGTCGTTATTCCTGCCTTTATTTTGCTCCGTATCCTCAGCTACCGGAAATGAACTCGAGCGGTTCCTATTTTTAACAGAATCGTCGGAACCGCTCTAACAGTTTGTTTCATCGCATTGTCCTACGCAAAACCGTTTCACACTTTTGCTGGAAATGCTCTTGGTTCGGTAATTGGATAGCTCAGGCAGGCAATGCAGCAAGAACAAGGATTAACACTGACCCGGCGGGGCTTTCTGGTCATTGCCGGAGGAGCGTTGGCGGTCTCGGCGATGCCTTTGAACAGAGCATTGGCTGCTGGAGATAACGATCCCACCCCGATTTTCAACGCTATTCGCAAGGCAAACGGATTGCCATTGATGGCGACGGATTCCAAGCTGGAGCAGGCTGCGCTTTATCAGGCCCGGCGTATGGCGAGTTATGGAAAGATCGGTCACAGTGTCGGTTGGGGTAATGGTTTTGTCGCGCGACTGCGTCAAGCGGGTATCCGCGGACCCGCAGCAGAAAACGTGGCATCGGGACAGCGTGATACACAGGCTGTCTTCGACGCGTGGATGAAATCGGCAGGCCATCGCAAGAACATGCTCGATCCGACTTTCGAGCATTATGGTCTTGCCTGGGCCACGCCCGAAAGCAAACCCACCTATATGTACTGGGCTATGATGCTCGGATTGTAACTGCTTCGTTTCTCCTGACAGTTCGCTGTCAGGAACTGCGACAATCCGGTGGCCGAATTTTCTGTAGTTTTGATTGATTCCAGAGTAGATCATCCTGATCGGAGTGGGTGAATATTCGGGACAAGCATTAATGGATCAGTCGCTGCAACGTGCTGGTGGCGTAACAAGGCCGTTCGACGTAACGCATCGGATGGTGATGCTTATCGCCATTCCCATGACACTTGCCGCAGTCACGACGCCACTTCTCGGGCTCGTCGATATGGGCGTTGTCGGTCAGATGGGGCAGGCCGAGCTGATCGGCGGTCTGGCGATCGGAGCGCTTGTTTTTGATTTCCTGCTGTCGTTATTCAATTTCCTTCGCTCCGGCACGACCGGACTTGTTGCGCAGGCTGTGGGTGCGGAAGATGCTGTGGAAGAACAGGCAATCTTCTGGCGAGCAATCATCATAGCGGTTGTGGCCGGTAGCCTGATGATCCTGTGTCTGCCGATCATCGTGGCCGTCTCATCCACCTTCATGCATCCCACGTCCGCCACACAGGAAGCCATGGCGACATATGTGTCGATCCGCATGTTGTCGGCACCGGTCGCGCTCATCAATTATTCGATACTGGGATTGGTTCTTGGGCGTGGGCAGGGCCTGGTCGGCCTTGGTCTTCAGGTGCTGCTCAATGGTATCAATATCGTGCTCTGCATCATCCTCGGGCTCGAGCTGGGCTGGGGTGTTACCGGTGTTGCCTGGGCAACGGTGACCGGCGAAACCGTTGCTGCTCTTGTCGGCATGTTCATCGTACTTCGGCATTTCCGTAAGGATGCATCGCTGCGCCCGAACTGGGCGCGGATCGTTCAGAAACAAGGTATTCTGCGTATGTTCGCCGTCAATCGCGACATCATGATCCGTTCATTCCTGCTGCTTACAGCTTTTGCGTTCTTTACACGGGCAGGGTCTGACCTCGGTCCGGTCACCCTTGCGGCCAATGCGGTGCTGATGAACTTTTTCCTCGTTGCCGGTTTCTTTCTGGACGGGATGGCAGCGGCTGCCGAGCAAATTGTCGGGCGGTCGATCGGAGCGCGTTACAGTCCAGCGTTTGTGCGGGGCGCCAAGCTTACTTTCGTCTGGGGCCTGGTCATGGCGAGCGTCATTGCTTTTTTCCTGCTGGTTTTTGGCGATGCGATCATCGGCCTGCTGTCCAAGGCGGAAGATGTTCATGCCGAAGCCCTGAAATATCTGCCCTGGGCGGCGCTGACAGGGATTACGGGATTGCTGGCCTTCCATATGGACGGCGTTTACATCGGCGCTACATGGTCGCGCGACATGCGCAACATGATGTTCCTGTCGCTCGCATTCTTTATGGTTGTTCTTTATGCAGCAAAGCCCGTGATGGGCAATCACGGGCTTTGGCTGGCTCTCAACCTATTTCTATCTATTCGTGGCGTCACGCTTCTGGCGATCCTGCCGCGACGTTATCGTACAGAATTCGTCACTTGATTACGCGGGTAGTTCGCGCCTGGCCCATTCCTTGGCGTCCCGGTCGCGCAATGCGGCAATATTGGCAACGCCCTCGCGTTTTGCAGCAGCCGACAGGCCGCGCACAATTTCAGCAGGCAGGTTCGGTCCGCGATAGATCAGACCTGTATAAAGCTGGACGAGATCGGCGCCTGCCTTGATCTTTGTCAGCGCTGTTTCAGCGCTATCCACGCCGCCGACGCCGATCAGCGGCATGTCAGGACCGACGCGTTCGCGCATCCGGGCAAGAACGATGGTGGAGCGGTCGAAAAGTGGTGCGCCGGAAAGGCCACCCGTTTCATCGCGATTGACCGTGCTTTTCAATCCGGTACGTGAAAGCGTCGTATTGGATACGATAATGCCGTCCAGCTTCTGTTCAGTTGCCTCGGCAGCGATGTCGTCCAGTTCTTCGTCGGCCAGATCGGGTGCGATCTTGAGGAAAACGGGACGCTTCAAGGTGCACATTTTGCCTTCTTCGTTGCGGGCATCAAGTACACGGCTCAACAGCTCCCGAAGGCTATCGCGAGCCTGAAGATTGCGTAAACCCGGTGTGTTGGGCGAAGAAATATTGACCGTGAAATAGCGTGCTAGCTGATAGAAGCGGCGAATGCCGGCAACATAGTCGGCAATGCGGTCTTCCGCATCCTTGTTGGCTCCGATATTGACGCCCACGATGCCGCTCTTGCCTGCACGTTGTGACAGGCGTTTAAACGCCGCATCATGGCCTTCATTGTTGAAGCCGAGACGATTGATAACCGCTTTATCATCCACGAGGCGGAAAATGCGCGGGCGTGGATTGCCGCTTTGCGGGCGCGGTGTGATGGTACCGATTTCAGTGAAGCCGAAACCAAGTTTCAACAGAGCGTCTGGCACTTCGGCATTCTTGTCATAACCGGCCGCCATGCCCAGCGGATTTGGAAACTGCAGGCCCGCAACCTTGACGGAAAGAGCCGGATCGTTCGGCGCACCGCAGGTCACAAGTCCTGTCTTCAGGCCAGCGATGGAAAGGCCATGTGCCTGTTCCGCGTCGAAGGCAAAGAGGGCGCGTCGCCCGAGAGTTTCAAAAAGCCCACTCATTAATCTTCCAGCTCCGGAAAAATGTGAAGACCATCGTCGCCCAGTGGCAAGATTTCAACCTTCAAGACCGCGGCAAGCGGCAGCTCGCCATAAAGATGAGGAAAGAGGGCTCCGCCACGTGAAACTTCAAACTTCAATGCTGCGCCAAGCGCGGAAGCATTCACACTGATCAGAAGCAGATTGCGCTGGCACGCAAAATGCTTGGCTACCGTTTCCCGTACCTGTGTTGCAGTGGAGAAATGGATATAGCCATCGGCAATATCAACCGGAGCCCCGGTAAAACTACCAGCCTGTTCTGCTTGTGCCCAAAGGTCGCGCGGAGCGATCTTATAGATGATCTCATTGGTCATGGCTGCTCTCTAGACCGAAATTCTTCGGAAATCAAAGTCCCGTATGTTCGATTTTCGTCGTAAACGTCCCATATGATGGGGACATCTCAAAGAGAAGCTGAAGGGAATTGCATTATGTTGAACAGAAAGACACTGATGGTTCGTAATCTGGCTGCTGTTGCTCTTCTCGGTTCGGCACTCGTTCCGGCCAATGCGCTTGAGCAGGAAAATGGACGTTTTCGGCTGGAAGGCACGGAAACCGGTTATGTTCGTCTGGACACCAAAACCGGGGCAATCTCGACCTGCACGGAGCAGCAGGAACAGCTCGTCTGCAAGATGGCGACAGAGGATCGCGAGGCTTATGAGAACGACATTGCCGATCTGCAGGATCGTGTAGAAAAGCTTGAAGATAAGGTTTCGGCTCTTGAGGGGAAAGGCGGAAGTGCCGCTTCGGGCCTTCCGACCGAGCAGGAGTTCGAGCAATCCATGAGTTATATGGAGCGCTTCATGCGTCGCTTCATGGATATAGCGAAAAGCTTCGATAGCGAGCCGGAAAGCCCGAGCAGTGGAGCAACACCGGGCGGGCGAACCTGATGATAAGAAAAAGGCGCCATGCGGCGCCTTTTGATTAGAGCATTTCCAGCAAAAGTGCGAAGCGGTTTTGCGTAGGATAATGCGTAAAAACAAACAGATAGAGCGCAAGCGCGAACGAATGTGAGTGCTTTTCGCTCTATTGGGCGAAACGCTTTGTCGCTTCGATCAATTCATGGGTAATGCCGGGCTCCGTGACGGCGTGCCCCGCATCCTCGATGATCTTGAGGTCAGCTTCCGGCCACATCTTCTTCAACTGCCAGGCATTGATAAACGGTGTGCAGACATCATAGCGGCCATGGATGATCACGCCGGGAATATGTCGGATCCGGTCGACGTTACGCAAAAGCTGGTCATCGGAATCGAGGAAGCCGCGGTTCTGGAAATAGTGGCATTCGATACGTGCAAACGCGATGGCATATTGGTCCTCGCCAAAGGCGTCGACACGATCCGGGTCCGGCAGAAGCGAAATGACCGAGCCTTCCCAACGTGCCCAGCGCCGCGCTGCTTCAAGCTGGACCTGTGGGTTGCGATCGGTCAGACGCTTGTAATAAGCAGCAATCATATCGCCGCGTTCTGCTTCCGGTATATGCTCCTGATAAGCCTCAAAGTGGTCCGGAAATAGAATGCTCGCGCCGTTGGAATACATCCAGTCAACTTCGAAACGGCGGACCATGAAAATGCCGCGCAGAACAAGCTCTGCCACACGATCGGGATGGGATTGCGCATAGGCAAGGCCAAGCGTCGAACCCCAGGAGCCGCCGAAAACCTGCCACTTCTCGATCCCGAGATGCGCGCGAATATGCTCCATATCAGCCACAAGATCCCAGGTCGTATTTTCACGCAGTTCCGCATGTGGCGTGGAACGACCGCAGCCGCGCTGATCGAACAGGATGATGCGGTAGCGTTCAGGGTCGTGCAGGCGGCGCATCGTTGGCGTAATGCCGCCGCCGGGGCCGCCATGGATCATGATGACCGGCCTGCCGTCCGGATTGCCGCACTGCTCAACGTGGATTCGATGCAGCGGAGAAACCTGAAGCATCTCTTCCTTGAACGGTTGGATCTCTGGGTAAAGCGTATTGCGCGTCATGAAATGCCTTTTTGGTTCCCTTCCATTTGGCTGGTCGGGCCGTTCTTATGTTATTTTCAATGCTCAGCCTAACATAGAATGCGGCCAGATGGCGGCAATGACCAATGTGAAAAGAGGTTAGCAACGTGAATTATGGTTGCCCACGCCAAAAAACGGCATAAAACGGAATGGTTGGCTGATTAGTCAGCACCGCGAGGGAGGAGACCTGAAACAATGGCGCGCGAGGCTCATGCACTTCATCATCGCTGACGATCACCCGCTTTTCCGGGGAGCACTCAGGCAGGTCCTTTCGGGGCAGTCACAGAGTGTGGAAATCATCGAAGTCGGCGATTTTGACGCCGTCAAGAAACTGGTCGGCGAGCGAGAGGATATTGATCTTCTGTTGTTGGATTTGACGATGCCGGGCGGAACGGGTCTTTCCGGCTTGGTGACGTTGAAAGCCTTGCAACCAGCGCTTCCGGTCATTATCGTCTCAGCAACAGACGATGCAGCAACCATCCGCCATGCAGTGGAACTCGGCGCTTCCGGCTTTATCTCCAAATCCGCCAGCATGGAAACCATTGGCGAGGCCGTGCGCACCGTTTTGGCAGGTGATATCTGGATGCCAGACGATATTGAACTGGATCATCCGCACGACCCTGAAATCGAAGTGCTCATTGCGCGGCTGCGCACATTGACCCCCCAACAGACGCGCGTATTAACCATGCTGGCAGAAGGTTTGCTGAACAAGCAGATTGCCTATGAGCTTGGTGTATCGGAAGCTACGGTCAAGGCGCATGTTTCGGCAGTGCTGCAGAAACTTGGCGTTGACAGTCGTACCCAGGCGGTCATTCTGCTGTCACGCATTGGCAATGACGCTCTGAACGCGGATTGAATGCTGCGCGGTTACTGAGCAGCATTCTGCGCTGACGAATTGTCCTGCCTCGCATGATAAAAATGCGACAGCAGGGAACGCAGTGCAGCGGGCCGAAGCGGCTTGTGTAAAACCGTCACATTCTCATCTTCAGCCCGCTGGCGGACTTCCTTTGAACGATCGGCCGTCAGCAGGATGGCCGGTATCTCCACCTGAAACGTCTCGCGTGCAAAGCCGATCATATCCAGACCGTTTTCGTGCAGAAGATGATAATCTGCGACGATTACATCAGGAGGGGCTGAGTGATCGACACAATAGTTCTTCAATGCCGTTCCGCTACTTAGCGTCGTGACCCGGCAACCCCAGCCGCGAAGCAGTGTTTCCATTCCCGACAGAATACTAGCGTCGTTATCGATACACAAAACATTGAGACCGGTCAGCTCCAGTGTTCGTTGCAGGCCGCGGCGGCTCTTCACTTCATCGGTGGCTACTTTTTCCTGTGAGATGGGAATGCGCAGGGTGAACATGGTTCCCTTGTCTGGCGTCGACGAAAGCGACAACGGCAGCGACAGAAGCCTTGCGATACGGTCGACGATGGAAAGGCCAAGCCCCAGGCCTTCCGCTTCCCGCATTCCCTCATCCAGTCGTGTGAACTCCCGGAAGACAAGTTTCAGTTTCTGTGAAGGAATGCCGATGCCGGTATCAAGCACCTGCAATTCTACAAAGGCTCCTCGACGCCGGACACCCAGCAAAATGCCGCCCCTCCGGCTATACTTGATCGAATTGGAAACAAGGTTCTGGATCAGGCGCCGCAGCATGTTGCGGTCAGTTCTGACGACGATACTTGATGGCACAACACGCAACTTCAGCCCCTTGGTGGCTGCGAGAGGAGAAAAGTCGGTTGCGATCTGACTCATAAGCTTGTCGAGACGAAATACCGACAGGTCCGGTTTAAGAGATCCAGTGTCCAGACGGGAAATATCCAGCACCATACCCAGAATGGCTTCCACCGCTTCCAGCGAGGAATCGATGTTGCGTGCGAACTCACTGGTTTCGGAGCGTCCAAGTTTTTCGGCAAGCGCGGTACTGTACAATCTTGCTGCATTGAGCGGTTGCAGGATGTCATGGCCTGCTGCTGCCAGAAAGCGCGTTTTCCCTTGATTGGCTTCTTCCGCTGCGGTCTGAGCCTTGGCAAGCTGCTGGTTGACGCGGGTCAGTTCTGCGGTGCGATCGGCCACGCGCTGCTCCAGCATCTCTGCTGCCCTCTGGCGTGTGACATCGGCTTCAACTGCTGCCGTAATATCGGTATATGTCGCGACAATGCCACCGTCCGGCATGGGGTTGGATTGAATTTCCAGCACCTTGCCGGTCGATTTCATGTTGATGCGCCACGGCTGGCGCGCAGCCGCAAGCGAGCGGATCACACCGTTTTGAGCGTTGAACGATATGTCGCCCCGACGGTGTAGCTGCTCCACAATTTCGGAAACGGGTATCCCGACCTGCATCACTTCATCGGGAAGATCGAAAAGCTTGCGGAACTGCCGGTTCCAGCACGTCAACCTCAGATCCTTGTCGAGCACGGTGATGCCTTGTTCCATCTGATCGAGAGCGGTCTGCAGCAGATCGCGGTTCTGCTGCAATGCGGTCGAAGCATCGTCAAGGAGTTGTCGCGCGTCACGCCCGGACGCGTCCCCCTTCTGCAACAGCAGTGACAGGACAAGGCGTGCCGATGCGGAGCCGACGGCTGTGCCAAGAAGCTGCTCCGCATGGCGGATCAGTGGTGTGTCGACGGTCATACCTGGATCAAGACGCCGCTGTTCTCTTCCTTCAAACCGAAGAAAGGCGCGTTCGACGCGTTCAGCGCCAAGATAGCGCGCCATGGTGGCTTTCAGTTCGGCGACAGTGACAGTTGTGCGGAAGCGCTTGAGTGTTGGCGTGCCGATAAAATAACGCGGCAGGAAGATGCTTGCCTGAATGCGTTCAAGCGGGGTCGAGGCGCGCGAAAGGGAACCAAGAATGTAGAAGAGCGTATTGGCGGCAAGGCTCCACATCACACCGTTGGTCAAGGGGAGAGCGTTGGTTCCGAAAAGCGCCTCGGGGCGCAGGGCCGTAAAACCAAGAAAGCCATCGCGCAGAATGGCGGCATTTTCCGGCGCCATGGTTGGCAGCAACAAAGTGTAGGCCCAGACAAGAAATCCGGCTGATAGTCCCAACATGGCACCGCGCCCATTCGCATTGCGCCAGAACAGCCCACCGATGAAGGCGGGCACGAATTGCGCGATCGCTGCAAAGGAAACGAAGCCGATCGAAGCCAGATGGATGTTATTGGAGGTAAAGCGATAATAGGCGAATGCGAATGCCAGGATACCGATAATGGTGAGGCGGCGTGTGTTCAAAATAACCTTGGTGAGGTCACGCTGTTCTGCGGCCTGTTGCTTTGCCAGTCGTCGGATAAAAAGCGGCAGCACGAGATGGTTGGAGATCATGATTGAAAGCGCAACACAGGCGACAATGACCATCGCCGTTGCTGCCGACAATCCGCCAAGAAAAGCCACGAGCGCGAGCCAGTGGGCACCCGCCGCGAGCGGCAGAGCCAGAACGTACAAATCTCCGCTGACATTGCTTCCGAGCGTCATCACGCCGATCAGTGCAATGGGAAACACGAAGATATTGATGAGCACCAGATAAAGCGGAAACAGCCAGGAGGCGGTGCGCAGTTCCTTTTCGCTCCGACTTTCCACCACTGTCACATGGAACTGTCTCGGCAGCATGATGATGGCCGCAGCACTGAGCGCGCTTTGCACGATCCAGGTGCCGATGGATGTCTGGTAGTGGAATGCCTCCAGCGCCTCCGGCGATTGGGATATCTGATTAATGAGCTGCGACGGAGCGCCAAACAGGAAGAAGGTGCAGGCAAAGCCAACGGTCAGGAAGGCGCAAAGCTTGATGACGGATTCCAGAGCCACAGCCAGGATGAGGCCGTTCTGGTGCTCCGTGGCGTCGGTATGGCGGGTACCGAAGAGGATTGCAAAGACAGCGAGCACAGCGGCAACGGGCAGCGAAATATCGCCGAATATGAACACTGACGGATCGACTGCCGATCCATAATGCTCCATGACGAGCCCGACACTGCCGGAAACGGCCTTGAGCTGAAGAGCGATATAGGGGATTGAGCCGACGGCTGCGATGCAGGTCGCGAGAGATGCTACGCCAAAGCTTTTGCCGTAACGGGCTGCGAGGAAGTCGGCAATTGACGTGATGTGTTCGGATTTCGCCAGCCGCACGATATGCCGCAGCAACCGGTTGCCGAGCGTAAAGACGAGAATGGGGCCGATATAGATCCCGAGGAATTCGAGGCCGCGCTGAGCCGACAGGCCGACCGAGCCGAAGAACGTCCAGGACGTGCAGTAAACAGCCAGGCTGAGCGCGTAGATATAAGGGCGTGGAGCACTGTTCCAGCGCGAGGTGCGCCGGTCGCCGATACTGGCTACCGCAAAGAGTAGCAGCAGATACAAAAAGGCGGCGCCAATAATACCCCAGCCCTGCATAGCCAGCTTGTTCCCTCACTCCTCGACTATGATTTGACGCAAGCACTTTCGGCGGGTTCGCGCAAGATTAAAGCGCATCCCAAAAAGTGCGAAGCGGTTTTTGGACAAGATGCGCGTTGAAATAAACTGATAGAGTATCTCCAGTGATTCAAGCTGAACAGGAGATGCTCTGTCGATGAAAAACAGTGCGTTTTCGCCGCTTCATCTTTTCTTTGGTAATTTTCGCCTACAAACTAGGAGTGTGATCCTGAAAAGTGCACATCGCTTTTCAGGACTGCGTTTGAAATGGCAGAGCGCGTTTCGGTTCCGTTGTTGAAAAACGGCTTTGCCATCCATCGCCAGTTTATCTGGTGCCCAGGTTGATTCGGCGAACGCCACCGCAGCAGGACGGCCCCAGCGGTCTGCGTTCGTGAGGGAGACAAGTTAATGCTAAAGGAATTCAAGGAATTCGCCCTGAAGGGCAATATGGTCGATCTGGCCATCGGTGTCATCATCGGCGGGGCGTTCGGCGGCCTCGTCAACTCCATCGTCAATGATATCATCATGCCGATCATCGGTCTGATCACTGGTGGTATCGATTTTTCGAACATGTTCATACAGCTTGCAGGCGAACCCAGAGCCACGCTGGCGGCTGCCCGCGATGCCGGTGCGACCATTGCTTATGGCAATTTCATTACGCTTCTCATCAACTTCCTGATCATCGCATGGGTATTGTTCCTGGTGGTGAAAGCGATGAACCGTATGAAGAAGAAGGAAGAAGCAAAGCCGGAACCGGAAGCCCCGCGCGAAGAAGTTCTGCTGACCGAAATCCGCGATCTTCTGGCAAAGCAGAAAGCCTGACCGATCCGGGACCAGTGAATGAAAGCGGAGCCCTTGTGGCTCCGTTTTCTTTGGATCCATAAATGCGGTTGATCTGACCATCACAAAAAGCCGCGTGATTTCGCTGACGGCCCTTGATAAGCACAAAATCAAAATCGAAATTCAACGCGGGGAAATCATGACGCTCATCGCCAATCTTCGTCGGGAAGCTGCCCTTTCGCCGGAAAGCGGTATTGTGGCAGTCGCCAATCACGGGCGCGGACGCGAAGGGCTAATTCCGCTCTGGGTGGGGGAAGGCGATCTATCGACGCCGGACTTCATTCGCGCTGCTGCTCAAAAAGGTATCTCTGACGGAGAGACCTTCTATACCTGGCAAGCTGGCATTCCCGAGCTGCGGGAAGCACTCGCGCGTTATCATGCCCGCCATTTTCCGCTGTCTCTGAAACCGGAGAATTTCTATGTCACCGGTTCTGGTATGCACGCCATCGAAATGGCGCTGACAGCAACCGTTGGCACGGGTGAAGAAGCGATTTATCTTTCCCCGGCCTGGCCCAATTTTGTTGGCGCGGCTGGTCTCGCGGGGGCTGTACCGGTTCCGGTCGAGCTGGAATTCGGTGCCAATGGCTGGATGCTCGATCTGGAGAAAATCGCAGCCGCCATCACCCCGCGCACAAAAGCGCTCTTCATCAATACGCCATCCAATCCGACCGGCTGGACGGCGGATCGTGAGACATTGCAATTCATTCTCGATCTTGCGCGCAAGCATGGTCTCTGGATCATCGCCGACGAGATTTATACCCACTTCTATTATGGTGGCGGTCGTGCTCCATCCTTCATGGATATTATGGAGCCCGATGATCGCATCATCTTCGTCAATTCGTTCTCCAAGAACTGGGCGATGACAGGCTGGCGTGTTGGCTGGATGACAGTGCACCCGTCATTGGGGCCGGTTATTGAAAACCTGATCCAATATTCGAATTCAGGCGTTGCCCAATTCATGCAGCGTGGTGCTGTGGCGGCGCTGGATGAGGGGGATGCCTTCATTTCGATGCAGGTCGAGCGGGCGCGGTCCACGCGGGATCGCCTGTGTGCCGCGCTATTGTCGACAGGTAAAGTTCGCCTGACACCCCCACAGGGCGCATTTTATCTTTTCTTCGGCGTGGATGGTGTTGAGGATTCCGTCAAGGCAGCCATCGATATGGTGGACAATGCCAATGTCGGCCTGGCACCTGGCAGCGCGTTTGGCTTCGGCGGCGAAGGTTTCTTCCGTCTTTGTTTCTGCCGGGACCCGGAACAGGTGGATGAAGCTGCAAGGCGACTTGTGCGCTGGATCGAAAAGCTCTGACAAAAAAAGGCCGGTTGAACCGGCCTTTTTATTTGAGTGTTCAGCCTATCAGCCACCCGCTTTGGAGACCATCAGCGGAATGATTCGTTCGGAACTGGCTGGCTGTGAAACAGTGGGCTCAGCATAAGGAATGCCAAGTGCATTCCACACTTCCAGCAAAGCCTCCTTGAGACCGTCGATCAAGGTGTCGTCATGCAAAGGCGACGGTGTGATGCGCAGCCTTTCGGTTCCGCGTGGGACGGTCGGGTAATTGATCGGCTGGATATAGATACCATGCACTTCCAGCAGGCGATCGCTGGCTTTCTTGCACAGCTCAGGATCGCCTACCAGAATCGGCACGATATGCGTTTCCGACGACATAACAGGAAACCCTGCAGCGGAAAGTACGTCCTTGGCGCGCTGGGCCTGACGCTGCTGGCCGTCGCGTTCCACCTGCGAGGTCTTCAGGTGCCGGATGGCGGCCGTTGCGGATGCGGCGACTGCCGGAGGCAGGGAGGTGGTGAAGATGAAACCCGGAGCATAAGACCGCACGGCATCAACAATTGCACGTGAGCCGGTGATATAACCGCCGAGCGCGCCAAAGGCCTTGGCAAGCGTGCCCTCGATAACATCAATGCGGTGCGCAAGGCCGTCACGTTCGGTAATGCCGCCGCCACGCGCGCCGTACATGCCAACGGCGTGAACTTCGTCGATATAGGTCATGGCATTATATTTGTCGGCCAGGTCGGCGATTTTCTCGATTGGCGCTATGTCGCCATCCATCGAGTAAACGGATTCGAACACGATCAGTTTTGCGCGCGTCGGACCGGCTGCTTTCAGAAGCTGCTCCAGATGCTCGACATCATTGTGACGGAAAATCTTCTTCTCCGCACCCGAACGACGCACGCCTTCGATCATCGAAGCATGGTTCAGTTCGTCGGAAAGGATGAGACAGTTCGGCAGCAGCCGGGCAATCGTTGAAATCGAAGCTTCATTGGAAACAAAGCCAGATGTGAAAACGAGACCGGCTTCCTTGCCGTGCAAATCAGCAAGTTCGTTTTCCAGTTCGACCAGCGGATGGTTATTGCCGGAAATATTGCGCGTCCCACCGGAACCTGAGCCCGCGTTGCCAGCGGTATCGCACATAGCCTTGATCACGTCGGCGTGGTGTCCCATGCCAAGATAATCGTTGGAACACCAGACGGTGATTTCGCGGGCAGTGCCATTGTTGCGCCAGATAGCTCGGGGGAAGCGTCCAACAATGCGTTCAAGATCTGCAAAAACGCGGTAACGCTTCTCGGCGTGCAACTGGTCGATCGCTTCTTCGAAAAAACGGCGATAGTCCATAATGCGCTCCTTAGTCTGTGCCCTAACTAGCGCTTTTGGCACTTGTCGTCCATGGCGCATTCGTGGGCAATTTGCCACGTTTGCGTGAAGCAGCATTGATTAAAATCAAGCAAATAGGCTCGACACCAAAAATAGTGGCGAGCAATTTCCATCACGAACCATGACGGAATATCGCGCAGAGTGATCGGCTTCGACGCAGAGTTGCTTGAATGATGAGCAATCAAACATCAGCTAATACTAATATTCACAAAAGCTCGGCACCTGTATGAAACCAACGCAGACGGCGATGAACTATCCGGCCTCGACGACGGGGGACTGGGTACCGTATTGGCACGCGTCACCGATGCGCCATTTGCGTTTGCGATGGCGGCATGTGCAGCTTTCGGTTCCGAACTACAAAAACAAGGCAAATCTTATTGCCGCGTCTGGGAGCTTCGAGCCTTTACGACCGGACGATCTTCCGCTTGTCTGCGTTGTCCGCAATGCGGTGCCCTATATGAGGTCCTTCCTGCGCTATTATCGCGAGATGGGTGTTACGCGTTTCATCGTTGTCGATGACCGATCGGACGACGGCACGACCGAAATTTTGTCCAGTGCGCCTGATGTGGACTTGTTCTGTTCGAACATACGTTACGCACAAGCTGATCGCGGGCGTGTCTGGCGCGATGCCCTGTTTAATCTCTACGGACGACAGCGCTGGTATCTGTCCGTCGATGCCGATGAGTTCTTCGTCTTTCCGAGAATGGAACAACGGAATATCCGCTCATTTATCAGCGAACTGGAGCAGAATGGAATTCGTCGCTGCCTGGCACCGATGATCGACATGTATCCCGGTGGATTGTTGCGTGACGGTGTCTTTGTCGATGACGGGGCGAAGTATCCGTTCGAAGTTTCCTCACATTTCGACGGTGACGGTTATACAGCGAAGCCTGAGAAGTTTGGGGTGGCAGTGCGCGGCGGGCCGCGTTTACGCTTGTTCGGGCGCAGTATGCGGCTTTCTAAATTCCCGCTAATGTGGGTCGACAAGAAGACGGACTATCGCCGGGGCAGCATTCACGGACCGGGACCATGTTTCCGGAATTTTCTTCCGGCAACAGGAGCTCTTCTCCATTATCGCTTCTCGTCACTTTCAGTCGGCGAGTTCAAGCGCATTGCATCGGAAAAAAGCCATGCGGGTGGTGCTGAGCACTACCGCGCAATCGTCGAGAATGAGCGTTTTTCCGACGATCTCTCACTCGTCTATGAAGGTTCGGTTCAATATACGGGACCAGCCTGCCTTGTGGAGCGCGGCTTCATGGCCGATATGCGCGAAATTGAGCATGGTACCAAGCCGAAGAGACGACTTAGCGCGTAAATGTCTTCCGCAGAAACTGCAATAAGATGTCATTGCGCCTGATCGTAAGGCGCGGAATGCCGAATGGATCGTCAGTTGATCGCGCGCGGCGTTTTTCTGTGGTTGTGGCGTTTTTATAGCCCGCGGCTTCGACGATCTTGCGCGTGGCTGCGTTTTCTCCACCGTAGGGATAGGCGAAAGATGTGACTTCGCTGCCGAGCAGGTCTTCGATTTTTATGCGTGATTGCTGGATTTGCGATATGGCTTCCTGCTCGTTCGCTTCCGGCAGGAAGATATGGTCGAGCGTATGGGAGCCGACTTCATGACCAAGATCTGCCCATTCGCGCAATTCGGCTACGCCCATGCAGTTGGCGCGTGCAACGCCGATCTTCTGATCCCAGAGATTGAAACCGCCGATCTGGTTGGCGACGAAATAATTCGTGGCGGTGAACCCAAATTCCTGCAGCACGGGCAAGGCGTTACGGAAAACATTTTCGAAACCGTCGTCAAAAGTGATGACGGCGACTTTGCCTTGCTTCCCACCATAAATGTAAGGGATTGCGTCCTTTAACGATAAGCCACGATAGCCCAGCCGATTCAGCCAGGCCATTTGCTGGCGAAAACGATCCGGATGCACGGTCATGCTGCGATAGGGCGCGCGATGCGTCGGCGGCACATCAATCTGGTGATAAAGAAGGATCGGAACTGGCACGGGAAACCTCAAACAGCAGCGCGCGAGCGCGATTTTATCTTCCAGCGGTAAAGCGGGCGCAAGATTTCACGCTTCAGCTTGTCCGGTAAGGAGCGCGATTTCTGGATTGTGCTGCCACCGAGCCGCACCGAAATTTCCCGCACTCCGCCGGGAAGGACAGACAGCGGTTTTAGCCCGGTGATCCAGTTCATCTGCGCTGTGGTGTCGACCGGCCGATCGAAGACCTGTGTTGCTGACAGCAATCGCTGCGCGGCCTCGCGCCCGACAAGCTGTGCAACCATGCCAAGACCAACCGGTACCGGCTCAATGATCCGCAACGTTTCGGTGTTCAGCACAACGCGCCCGCTTTCCCGCGCACGAAAGGGAAAGCGGATGAAACTATCGGGCTGAAGAACCTGGCAAGCCGCAGAATAAGCTGGTGCAAATTCCGACGTCAGTTCAACATCATCTTCCAATACGAGACCCGCATCCAGCCCCTGATCGACAATTGCCTGCCAGGCCTTCCGGTGCGAAAGAAAACAGGCGATTTCGTTCGTGCTGAGTTGAAATGGATAGCGGGGCTTGTGCGCTGATCGCCGATAAACGCGGCTGATCGTTTGCGCATCGAGTGTGCGCCCATCGACGGCTTTGACCACATCGGTTTCTACAGGCAGCTTTCGAATGAGCTCTTCAACTTGCGGCTGCCGGTCGGTGGCGCGCTCCAGATGAATGATGAAAGCCTTGACGGCCCTCTGCGGGCCGCCATTAGGGATGATTTCAGGACGCGTTTCGTTCATGGTCCTTATCTACCTTGCAGCGCACAAAAAGCTCAAGGTATTTTGCAGATCAGACCGGCTTCCAGCCCGGCTCGACGCTATCGGCTTCTGCCCGCCACAAATCGGCGTAGTCGACATTCTGCCAATCCTTGAACCATGGCCCGCCACGCGTATAGTGCACGACTTTCGGCAGCCCGGTTTTCGGCTTCTCGTTCCAACCTTCCAGCCAGTTATAATCCGTCGGTAATGCGCCGATTTCATCATCGGCAGCCCACTGCATGCGGTGCAGATACGCGCCGGTTTCGCGATTGATCAGCTCCGGCGTCAGCTTGCGCGTCGAGGGGTGCTCGCAGTTGAACAACATGCAGGAAGACCAGTTCTTGCGCGGATAGCTGGTCTGCACCTTGCCATCCATCTTCACGCTGTCCTTGGGTTGATAGTCGTGCTGAACGCAATAAACGGCCTTCGAAGGATCATTATAAGATTGGAGGCCAGCAATATCGCCAAGGAAAAGAAAGTCGCAATCGCAGAAAAGTGCCCACCCTTTGTAGCCCGCGAGCCATGGCGTGAAAAACCGCGAATAGGTAAATTCCGTCGATGCCAGTGGATCGACTTCCCGTGTGTAGGCCCCTTGATCGACAAGGTCCTGCAATTTGATCGGCACGATCTCAAGCGGGATAGAGGAATGCTTCAATGCGGATGCTTTGGCGACTTCATATGCGATGGGCTCGCGAGAATCCCATCCGATGAAAATGCGTAACGGTTCACTCATTCATAAGCTCCTCTAAGAGATTGTGTCGTGATCGTCCCCACGTTTTCTGCCGGAAACATAGTGATGGCGCCGGATTACTGGATAAGGCTGATACGTCCGGATTGGACTTTCTGTTCAACCCAACTGCGTTCGTCTCCCCAGGTGTGGCGTTTCCAGCCTTCCCAGGTAAAGCCGCAGATTTGCACGTCCCAGCTTTCCTCCGGACATTTTCCGAGCATGTACCAGATGCCAAAAAAGCCGGTGCTTGGAAAGGCTTTGCTTATATTCTCATCGGTTACACCCAGCTCTTTGCATCCGGCCAGATAGAATTGGGGCGGCATTATCCGGATTTCCTTGCCGGCAGAGCCGACAACTTCGATGGTTTGCATTGTCCAGTCGCCGCGCCGTCCCTTGAGACGAGAGAGGAAATTCGGACCCGGATGATACTCGCGGATGATGCTCGGATGATAAGCGAGCATCACTTCCTTCGCTGCCTTGAAAGTCGGTGTCTGCACGAAGCCTGGATCGCGTAGTCGCCGCTGCATCGGCTTGCTGGAGGTTGCCAGCATCAAAAGATCCGTCCGGGTGCCGCTCATGCCGATGGATTGCTTGGGTTCATTGAAGCGGACAACGAAATCCGCCGCATCCACTTCGGCGGAAAGATCGCGCGGCAAAGGCGCGTTACCGACGATGATCAATGTCTTCTTCATGCACTCCAACTCTGATGAGAATGAATCGGTGCCAGTTTCGACATAGTAGGTATATCTAAATTAGAATTACAGAATGATTACAATAGCGGGAGGTTGTTCTGTTGGGGGGAGACTGGAAATCCGGGAAAAATGCTAGGATTTCGCAACCCTCACGGCAGCTATGCAGGATACGCACTTCTCAAAAGACGGAGAAAGGCGGAAGCTCTTCATTGGGAGGAAGATAAAAAAGGGGATACCGCCATGAATCTTCGTACCCATTTCCACCGCTGGATGCAGTATCGCGAAAATATTCGTGAACTGAGTGGTTGTACTGACCGCGAACTTTATGATCTCGGACTTTCGCGCGCCGATATTCATCGTGTCGCACGCGAAGCGGCTTTTGCTTGAACCAGCAGGTAAGGGCCGTTTCCTCGTTTCGGGAACCGGCCCTGCTTCGATCCGCCAGACCCTCTAATGCCTATGCGTCACCCGGCTTCTTGAAGCGGATGTGAATATCGTCGCCTGCGAGGTCGAAGCCTGCATAATTGCGCTGAAAGGCAATGAGCGCATCATTTACGCCCTTTGAAAAATCGTCTTCCTGCACGTCGATATGGTGCCGGTAGAGGATCCTGTCATCCTTATAGAATATAACCTGACCTTCCATCATAGCCTCCTTCTGATGAAGCGCAGAGCAGAAATCCGTCGGGGTTTCAGGCGTCATGCGCTTTGAAACGGGTGGGTAGAGCAATGTTCTACTCACGGGCTTATGGCTGAAGAGGTGCCAAGGGCACTTAATTCAGTCGGTATATCTATTTGAGATAGGCGACGGGGCGGACGTTTCAAGACGATGCGGTGCCGGTCCCGGCTTTACTCAGCTCGAGCCAGGCACGAGCGGCGTGAGACAGGAATGCGCCTTTTCGCCAGATCAGCGCCAAATGCCAGTTCACATCGGCGCCTTTGATCCTGTGGATGCACACGCCTGGGTGATGCCGCTGTTCCGCGATCATTCTCGGCAGGAAGCCGATACCCATGCCTGCCGCTACAAGTTCAACGATGAAGTCGATCTGACTTGAGCGGACCGCAACGTTTGGAGAGAACCCATGCGAACGACATGCATCAAGGACGATATGATTGAGGGCAAAGCCGCTCTCGAAAAGGATGAACGGCAAGCTGGCAATATCCTGCAGCGAAACGCCGTCGCCATGCGCAGGCGCGTGGTTTGTCGGAAGCAGTGCCACAACCGGTTCGCATCGCACGTCCTGGCATTCGAAGCTGTCTTCGACGGGCAGAAGCGAAGCCGCGAGTTCTACATCTCCGGCAAGCAGCAGTTCCTCCAGCCTTCTGCTGCCGTGCTCAACCAGTTGAATGTCGATATCGGGATAAAGCTTGGTGTATGCCGCGAAGACGGGGGCGAAAAGCACGCTGGACCCGATGGGGGGCAGGCCGAGTTTCAGGAGGCCGCGCTTGAGACCGCGCAATTCGCCCAACTCGCCCAGCATGTCGTCCTTTTCCGCCAGCATGGCAACCGCGCGACGAAAGACAATCTCACCGGCTGTGGTGAGGCGGGAGGGCGAGATTTCGCGATCCAGCAAAACCAGCCCCAGTTCGTCTTCAAGCTGCCTGACGGCCTTGCTGACGGTCGACTGGGTCGCGTTGATGGTTTTCGCGGCGGCGGAGAACCCGCCTTGCCGCACCACTTCGACAAAGGCCTGGAAGCTGCGCAAGTTCATGAGCCATTCTATTACGGAATAGCTGCAATGAAATCAATTCATTTCTAGAATAGTGCCCAAGGGCCTATATTCACCGATGAAAATGCATAAGTCCCCATTGGAAAAGCACATGAACGCCCACAGCCTTTTGATCCGGTTTCGTTACGCACTGCATCACAGCCGTCTGATGCAGATCGCGACGCTGGTTGGCTTCTGGTTGGCGGGTGAGCTTTTCGTCCGACTGGTCGGCTTGCCACTTCCAGGCGGCATTGTCGGCATGGCGCTGGTGCTGGCCTTGCTTTTGAGCGGCCGTATCAGTCTGTTCAGCATGAAGCGTGGCGCAGAATGGTTTTTGGCAGAGATGCTGCTTTTCTTCGTTCCTGCGGTCCTTGCAGTTCTCGAACATCAGGAGCTGATCGGGCTGCTTGGCCTGAAAATTATGGCTGTGATTTTGCTGGGTACGTTGACGGTCATGAGTGTCACTGCATTGACGGTTGATCTTTGCTACCGCTGGAGTTTGCGTTATGTCGCTAAGTAACCCGCTTGTAGCGACACTTTTCTGGTCTGCCGCAACGATCCTGCTTTATCTTGCCGCCAAGCGCGTCTACCGCCGCTTTCCCATGTGGTGGCTGACGCCGCTCGCCGTTACGCCATTGTTGCTGATGGCGCTGGTCATCGGGCTCAACCAAAACTATCGCGGCTATTTCAGCGCCACCCATTGGCTGGTCGCACTGCTTGGGCCTGCTACGGTTGCTTTTGCGATCCCGATTTACCAGCAGCGCGCAACGATCCGCCGCTACTGGCCGGTGTTGCTGGCGGGTGTGGTCGTCGGAAGTTCGTCTGCCATGGCTTCGGCATGGGGTCTGGCGCATCTGCTGGGTCTTAATGAAGCAATCAGCCTTAGCCTGATGCCCCGCTCAATGAGCACGCCGTTTGCGATGACCGTCTCGGGCGATATTGGTGGTACTCCCGATCTCACTGCAATCTTTGTGGTGTTGACCGGCGTATTCGGGGCGGCCCTCGGTGAAGTGATGCTCAACTGGTTGCCGATCCGCTCGGCTTTGGCACGCGGAGCCCTTTTTGGCATGGGTGCGCATGGTGCAGGCGTGGCCAAGGCTCACCAGATCGGCAGTGAGGAAGGTTCGATTGCCGGATTGGTCATGGTGCTTGTCGGTCTGGTGAATGTGCTTGCCGCACCGTTGATTGCCCACCTTTTGTAAAGAATTGATTTTACAAACGATCCTCCCATTAAAAGCGTCCGGTTTCCGGGCGTTTTCTGTGTTGGCTATCTTGCCTTTTTCTTGAGCGTCAACGTCTTTGCATAACTGATATGCATTAATGGCCGTTGCTGCAGAAGGAGTCGCCGGGTAAACATTTGTTCATCGAGTTCACTCCTCCTCCCAGAACTCGATAACGAATACGGCACTCCTCCTCCCAAGCCGTATTCAAGATCAGGCCGCGCATCCTCCTCCCGCGCGGCCTTTTTCTTTTTCTACTCCCCTTTATCCTGTTTCGATCTCGTTTCCCTGCGTTGACAATGCGTAACCGCGCAGCCCCATAGGCAACCCGTGTCATCTGCTCTATCTCTGAGTTTAACTTATGAATCGGGGAGAAAGTGCCTATGACAAGCGGCATCCACCACATCACCCTTATCACCCGAAAAGTGCAGGCGAACGTCGACTTTTATGCCGGCTTTCTGGGGCTGCGCCTCGTCAAGCAAACGGGTGGCTTCGAAGATGCTGAACAGCTACATCTGTTCTATGGCGACCGTTCGGGCACACCTGGATCACTGATCACCTTTCTGGTGTGGGAAGATGGTGCCAAGGGGCGTGTCGGCCATGGCCAAGTCAGTGAAATTGCACTTGCCATTGATCGCACCGCCATCGGTTTCTGGCTCGAACGCGCCTTGCGTTACCATGTGCCATCCGAAGGGCCGGTTCAGGAGTTCGGCGAACCTGTATTGCGCCTGCGCGATCCAGACGGTGTGATCGTCAAACTGGTCGGCTGCGATCTAGCCGCCAACGATGCGTGGGAAAGCGAAGGCATTCCCGCAGTTTTCGCCGTCAGGCGTTTACGGGCCGCGACCATTCTATCTGAAGCTCCAGAACAGACCGCAGGTTTCATTGAACGCTATTTCGGTTTCAAATTTTCGGCGAAAGAAGGCACGATAGACCGTCTTCTGTCGGATTCCGGCGATGTCATCGACGTTCGCGATGCGAGCGGCTTCTGGCCAGGTATTCCCGGTACCGGCATTGCCGACCATGTCGCTTTCCGTGCCGCCGATACCGGCGAAGTGGAAACGGCGGAGAAGGAGCTTTCGAAGCTCAACTCCAGCGCCGTCAATGTGCACGACCGTAAATATTTCACGTCGCTCTATGTTCGCGAGCCGGGCGGAACACTGTTCGAATTTGCAACCGATGCACCGGGCTTCACAATAGACGAGCCGGTTGAAAAACTGGGCCGGTCCTTGTTCGTACCGCCGGGCAATGAAGAAAAGGCGGATGCTATCCGGGCACGGATGCCGCAATTCGCTTTGCCGGGCGAGGAGCGCATCATCTATCGCGATCTGCCTTTTGTTCACCGGATACACCAGCCGGAAGAGCCGGATGGCAGTACGCTGGTGCTTCTGCATGGTACCGGCGGGAATGAAAACGACCTGATGCCTTTCGCCCGTAAGGCCGCGCCGCGCGCGACACTTCTGGGCGTACGTGGACGCAGTACGGAAGAGGGCATCCAGCGCTGGTTTCGCCGCTTCGACCTGAAAAAGTTCGATCAGGCCGATATCCGTTTTGAAGCACAGGCATTCGAGGCTTTTGTGGAAGGTGCCACCGCCGCTTATGGTATCGATTTGAAGCGGACGGCTTTTATCGGGAACTCCAACGGTGCAAATCTGCTGGCGGCCTTCATGCGTTTGCATCCGCATGTGGTTCGCATGGCAGTGCTTCTGCGCGGTCAGGAGGTTCTGAAAGAACAGCCCGACGGTGCAGATTTGTCGGATGCTTCAGTGCTCCTGATGAACGGCACTTCCGATCCTTTTGGGGATTCGAATGGAACGCTGGAAAAAGTCCTGAGAGAAGATGGGGCCACTCTCACGATCTGCACGGTTGAAGCCGGGCATGCGCTCATCGACGAAGATATCCGCATCGCCAGCGACTGGCTTCGGGATAAGCTATGAATGATAAGGGCTGCGGAATTCTCCGCAGCCCTTATTGTATTAATCAAGCGGTTTCAGGTTTTGCTCGATGGCTTCACGTTTTCCCTCGAGGAAAGGTGGAAGCGATAGGCTTTCACCAAGGCTTTCGAGAGGTTCATCGACTGCAAAGCCCGGCCCATCGGTAGCGATCTCGAACAGGATACCGTTCGGCTCGCGGAAATAGAGCGAGCGGAAATAGTAGCGTTCGACTTCGCCGCTTGACGGCATGCGGACGGACCGCAGGCGGTCGACCCATTCCTGCATGCTTTCCTGATCCGGCGTGCGGAATGCGACGTGGTGCACCGCTCCCGCACCCTGCCATGCAGTAGGCAAGTTCGGCTGCACGGCGACATGCAGTTCGGCTGCAGCACCGCCCGGACCCATGGAGAAGACATGGACATGGCCTTCGCCATCGGGCGAGACGTAATCGCCGGTTTGACGCATATTCATGACCTTTTCCAGAATGATCTGGGTCGGCGCCAGTTCGGGAACACTGAGCGTGATCGGTCCAAGGCCCCTGATCTGTCTTTCCGTTGGGACCGGACTCCGGTCCCAACTATGGGCTTCACCCGCTCCGCCGTCATCGGTCAGGCGCAGGCGCTGCCCTTCGGGGTCCTCGAAGTCGAGAACGGCCCGCCCGGCAACTTCGAAAATATCGCCTGTCTGGACGCCTTTATCGTTCAGGTGCTTTCGCCACCACTCGAGACCTTCGACACCGTTGACACGCAAACCAGTGCGGGCGACGCTGTTGGTGCCGCGCTGCTCACGTTGCACAGGCCAGTCGAAAAAGGTGATGTCCGTGCCGGGCGATGCCAACCCGTCTGCGTAGAACAGATGATAGGCGCTGGTGTCGTCCTGATTGACCGTCTTTTTGACGAGCCGGAGCCCGAGCGTGTCGGTGTAGAAGCGCCGGTTGCCGGGCGCGTCGGCCGTAATGGCTGTCAGATGGTGCAGCCCTGTCAGTTCCAAAGCCATATTGTGCCTCCTTCAGAAACGGAGTTGCTGTTGGCGGATATATCGGTCTGGGCTGATCGTGAGGAAAGTATCACCTGTTGAACAGTGTGTAACCCATAAGCCGCAATCGCGTTGCGTTCCGACAATGGTGGATAATTGGGGCTTGGCAGAACGTTTCATGTAAAGAATATATTAACCCTCAAAATTCGGGTGTAAGAGACCTGTTGGCGTAGCTTTGAGGGGAGTTTGGTTTTGCGGCGCGTTTTTTCTCGGACTGCCCCTGCATTGCTTGTGCTTTTGTCTCTGCTTGTCGGTTGCGCCAGTCGGCCTGAAGGCGTGCTTATCCCTGTCGGTGATGCTGTTTCCCCCGGCACGACGAAGGTAAATCTTGTCGTTGCGACCACGCGCCGCCCGTCCGATAATCCTGGCATACTTTTCTCCGGCGAACGCGACAAGCTTGTGTCGCTCAACGAGATCGTCGTGTCCATTCCGCCGGAAAAGAACCGCAAGGCGGGTGAAGTGCAGTGGCCGAAGAAGCTCCCGCCCAATCCGCAGAAGGATTTCACGACCGTCAGCGTGACACCGGTCAAGACCGATGTGGAGATGGCAGGCTGGGTCCGTCCGCATCTCACCAAGAGCCGCCGCGTGATGGTGTTCGTGCACGGTTTCAACAATACATTCGAGGATTCCGTCTATCGCTTTGCCCAGATCGTGCACGATTCCGGGGCCGATGTTGCGCCGGTGATCTTCACCTGGCCGTCGCGCGCCAGCGTGTTCGACTACAATTACGACAAGGAAAGCACGAATTATTCCCGTGATGCGCTGGAGCAGATTCTGCGCGCCATTGCTCGCGAGCCGGAGGTCAAGGACATTACCGTCATGGCGCACTCGATGGGTAGCTGGCTAACGGTGGAGGCCCTGCGTCAGATGGCGATCCGCGACGGTCGCGTGAATACCAAGATTACAGATGTCATTCTGGCTTCGCCCGATCTCGACGTCGACGTGTTCTCGAAACAGTTTCTTGCCATGGGCAAGCCGCATCCGCGTTTCACCCTCTTTACATCCCGGGACGACAAGGCACTCGCCTTGTCACGACGCATTTCCGGCAATATCGACCGTCTCGGCCAGATTGATCCGTCAATCGAGCCGTATCGCTCCGAGCTTGAAAAAGCAGGCATTACCGTCATCGATCTCACCAAGCTTAAGTCGGGCGATAGGCTCAACCATGGTAAATTCGCCTCCAGTCCGGAGGTCGTGCAGCTCATCGGTCAGCGTCTCGTTGCTGGTCAGACGATCACGGATTCGCAAGTCGGTCTTGGAGATCGTCTGGGTGCAGTCGCCATGGGGACTGCACAGGGTGTCGGTACTGCTGCGTCACTGGTCGTGACGGCGCCGATTGCCGTGTTCGATCCAAACACACGCAAAACCTATGACGAGCAGATCGATCGCTTCGGTCGCGCTGTCGGCAATACGGTTGGTGCGGTGACGATCCCGACCCAGTAAGCGCTAGGAGTTGTCATATTTGAGCTGACGCTGTAGGACTCGCGGCCAACAAATTCGGGCCGCGAGGAGGACCTCATGCAGATCATCCGCACCATTGAGGAATTGCGTCAGGCTCTGGCGCCTGCGCGTCGCGCGGGCAAGCGGGTCGGCTTCGTGCCGACCATGGGCTATCTTCACAAAGGCCATCTGGAGCTTGTTCATCGGTCGTGCGCCGACAACGACGTGACCGTCGTGTCGATTTTTGTCAATCCGCTGCAATTCGGCGCGAATGAAGATCTCGACAAATATCCGCGCGATCTGGAGCGCGATGCGGCTCTGCTGCGCGGGGCAAATGTCGATTACCTCTTCGCGCCTGCCGTCAGCGCCATGTATCCGCGCCCGATGCAGACCGTGGTGGATGTGCCAACCCTCGGCAACCAGATGGAAGGCGAGGCGCGCCCCGGCCACTTTGCTGGTGTCGCAACAGTGGTCAGCAAGCTCTTCAACATCGTCGGCGCGGACGCAGCCTATTTCGGCGAAAAGGATTTTCAGCAGCTCGTCATCATCCGCCGCATGGTGGAGGATATGGCTATTCCGGTGCGTGTGGTCGGTGTGGAGACGGTGCGGGAGGATGACGGGCTCGCCTGTTCGTCCCGCAATGTCTATCTGTCGCCGGAACAGCGCGCCGCCGCCATCATCGTGCCGAAGGCGCTCGACGAGGCCGAGCGGCTTTATCGCGCCGGTATAGATGATCCCGATGCGCTGGAAGCGGCAATTCGCGCCTATATCGCCACAGAACCGCTGGCGACGCCGGAAGTTGTGGCGCTGCGTGACCCCGAAACGCTGGAGCGCCTGACGGCGGTGCAGGGGCGGCCAGTGCTGATTGCGCTGTTCGTGCGGCTTGGCACGACGCGGCTTCTGGATAATCGCGTCATTGCGCATGTCGCGCAGGAACGGGCGGCCTGAGATGAGCGCACCCGTCAAACAGAAGCGACTGACGCCCAAGGCCATTTCGGCCCTGAAGGGTGAACGCCCCATCGTCAGCCTGACCGCTTATACGACACCGATTGCGCGGCTGCTCGATCCGCATTGCGACCTGCTGCTGGTGGGGGACTCGCTCGGCATGGTGCTTTACGGCATGGATTCCACCCTTGCCGTAACGCTCGACATGATGATCGCGCACGGGCAGGCGGTGATGCGCGGGGCCGAGACGGCCTGTGTCATCGTCGATATGCCGTTCGGCTCCTACCAGGAATCGAAGGAGCAGGCTTTTCGCAATGCAGCCCGCGTTATGCAGGAAACCGGCTGCGACGGTGTGAAACTTGAAGGCGGCGAGGAAATGGCCGAAACGGTCGATTTTCTTGTCCGGCGCGGCATTCCGGTGTTCGGTCATGTCGGCCTGATGCCGCAACAGGTCAACACGGTTGGCGGCTTCCGCTCGCTCGGGCGCGGTGACGATGAGGCCGACCGTATTCGTCGCGATGCGCAGGCTATTGCCGATGCCGGTGTGTTTGCGCTGGTGATTGAAGGCACAGTCGAGCCGCTGGCGCGTGAGATCACCGCATCGCTCACCATCCCGACCGTCGGCATCGGCGCGTCTGCAGCCTGCGACGGACAGATACTGGTTTCAGATGACATGCTGGGACTGTTTCAGGATTTCACGCCGCGCTTCGTGAAGCGCTTTGCGCAACTGGCGCCGCAGGTGTCTGATGCGGCGAAAGCCTATGCCGAAGAGGTGCGGGCGCGCACATTTCCGGGGCCGGAGCATGTTTTCGGCGCGAAACCGAAAGCTTGAGTAGCAAAAGCTGTGCCGTATGGCGGTAGCGCCTTGTATTTATTCGTCAATCGCGTTCAATGTCGGAAGTGTTTTCCGGAGTTGCCGTGACCGACGATATTGCCCATACCGAACTGATTGCCGTGCTGGCCGCCGTGACCAGCGAACAGCCGCGCGTCATGACCGTGCGGCAGGGACAGGCTCTTCCATCCGGCCCGTTCGAAAGCGAGCACCGTTCGTTGCAATCGGGTCTGCGCGCCTGGGTGCAGTCGGAAACCGCACATCCGGTCGGTTATCTGGAGCAGCTCTATACCTTTGCCGACCGTGACCGCCACGCACAGGGCGAACGCATCATCTCGATCAGCTATCTCGGCCTTGTGCGCGAAAGCGATGCGGCGGCGGGGCAGGCAGGCTGGCGCGGCTGGTATGATTATCTGCCGTGGGAAGATCACCGTCAGGGCGAACCGGCCATCATGGAGCATCTCAACAATGCGCTCCTTGTCTGGGCCTATCGGGCTGAAACGCTGGAACTGACCGCGCAGCGCATGCGGCGCATTGCCTTCACTTTCGGTTTTGACAATGGAGAGTGGGGCGGACGCTGGAACGAAGACCTCGTGCTGCAACGCTATGAGCTGCTGTTCGAAGCCGGTTTGGTGGCGGAAGCCGGGATGAAGGAAGACGAGAACGGCCGTTCCATGTTTGCCGATCATCGCCGCATCCTTGCCACGGCAATTGCGCGGCTGCGCGCCAAGATCAAATACCGCCCGGTAGTGTTCGAATTGATGCCGGACAGTTTTACGCTTCTGCAATTGCAGCGCACGGTCGAAGCGCTGGCGGGTCTGCGCCTGCACAAGCAGAATTTCCGCCGCCTGATCGAGCAGCAGGATCTCGTCGAGGAAACCGGCGAAAGCGACAGCGAAACCGGCGGACGCCCGGCGAAACTGTTTCGTTTCCGCTACTCCATTGTCGAGGAACGCGCCCTTTCCGAGCGCCATCTGGCCGGAGCCAAGCTGCCAATCTCCCGCGATTGACAATATACTCGAATCGAGTATAACTTCGCAAACATGAAATGCTCATATTGAGTATAAATGGATGTGCTCGGGAGATCACCCATGAACGATCATGTTTCCGTTTCGCAACTCTATGACCGCGTGGCGAAGGTGCTGCCCAAGGCGGAGTGGCTGGGCTTCGAAGACGATGTCGCGGCCATTCTCGAGCTGAAGAAAAAGCGCAATGCCGTCATCCTTGCGCATAATTACCAGACGCCGGAAATCTTCCATTGCGTGGCCGATATTGTCGGCGACAGTCTGGCGCTGGCGCGCAAGGCTGCGGAAGTCGATGCCGATGTGATCGTGCTGGCTGGCGTGCATTTTATGGCCGAAACGGCCAAACTGCTCAATCCAGGCAAGACGGTGCTGATCCCCGATATGGCAGCGGGCTGTTCGCTGGCCGACAGCATTACGCCGGAAGATGTGGCGCTGTTGCGCGAAGCGCATCCCGGCGTGCCGATCATCACCTATGTCAATACATCGGCTGCCGTGAAGGCGGCATCCGATATTTGCTGCACCTCCGGCAACGCCAAAAAGGTAGTGGAATCGCTCGGCGTGCCGCGCGTGCTGATGATTCCCGACGAGTTTCTGGCACAGAATGTGGCGCGTGAAACCGATGTCGAAATTCTCGCCTGGCATGGCCATTGCGAGGTGCATGAGCGGTTCACCCCCGACGATATCCGCGAATTGCGCGAAAGCCACCCCGGCGTTGTGGTTCTGGCCCATCCCGAATGCCCGCCGGAAGTGGTGGCGGTCGCCGATTTTGCCGGTTCCACGGCAGTCATGTCGGACTATGTCGGCGAGAAGAAGCCGCGGCGCGTGGTGCTTTTGACCGAATGCTCGATGAGCGACAATGTTGCCGTCGATCACCCGGATGTCGAGTTCATTCGGCCCTGTAATCTTTGCCCGCATATGAAGCGGATCACGCTCGCCAATATTCGCGATGCGCTGGAAAACAATCGTCATGAAGTGACCGTCGATGCCGCGCTGATGGAGCCTGCTAGGCGCGCTGTCGAGCGGATGCTGGCGGTATGAGCATGTCGCGCAAAAGTGGGAACCGGTTTTGCGATAACGACATGCGGCAAAACAAAATGAATACGGCCCCCGTGCTCGTCATCGGCAGCGGCCTTGCCGGTTTGATGACGGCGCTAACGCTCTCTCCGCAGCCGGTTTTGCTGGTGACTGCGGGAAGCCTCGGCCTGTCCGGTTCCAGCATGCTGGCGCAAGGCGGCATTGCCGCAAGCATCGGGGCGGATGACAGCACGGCGCTGCATCTGGCCGATACGATTGCGGCAGGTGATGGGCTGTGCGACGCGGCTGTAGCCGCTGAAATCGTTGCAGCGGGAGCGGAAGTCATCGCCGCGCTTGAGGCTCATGGCGTGCACTTCGACCGCAAGGCGGACGGTTCGTTTTCACTCGGTCTGGAAGCCGCCCATAGCCGCCATCGCATTGTGCATGTGGATGGAGATGCGACGGGGGCGGGCATCATGCGCGTATTGGCCGCGAAAGTTCTGGCGACGCCTTCGATCACCGTCATGGAAAACACCCGCGTCCTTCGGCTCGTCCGGCAGGATGGCCGTGTCGTCGGTGCTTGTCTTGAAAATGTCGGCCCGGTTACAGCAACCGCCGCGGTTCTGGCGACGGGCGGGATCGGCGGACTTTATAACGCAACAACCACGCCGCTCGGCAATCTCGGCCAAGGTGCCGCTCTGGCGGGCCGCGCAGGCGCTGTGCTTGCCGATATGGAGTTCGTGCAATTCCATCCGACGGCGCTTGGCGTCTCGGCGCCGCGTCTGCCGCTGATCAGCGAGGCGGTGCGCGGGGAGGGCGCCAACCTCGTCAATGATCGCGGCGAGCGCTTCATGGCGGATATTCCGGGCCGCGAGCTTGCGCCCCGTGATGTGGTGGCGCGCGCCATCGGCAGCGAGATCGCGCAAGGGCGCAAGGTCTATCTCGATGCACGCACGGCTCTGGGTGCGCGTTTTGCAGCCCGGTTTCCCGGTATCGATGCGCTTTGTAAACAGCATGGCATCGATCCGTCCAGCGATCTGATCCCGGTTAGACCGGCCACGCATTACCATATGGGAGGGATCAGGACCGACGCCGACGGGCGCAGCAGTCTGCCGGGTCTCTGGGCCGTGGGCGAAGCGGCCTGCACCGGCCTGCACGGTGCTAACCGGCTTGCCAGCAACTCGCTGCTTGAAGCCGCCGCCATGGGCCTGCGCGCCGCACGCACCCTTTGCGGTGAAGCGGCTGTTACCGTGCGGCACCCCGTGCCGGTCAGCCTGCCACAGAGTGCCGATCCCGAACCGGTGCGGCGCATCGTTTCCAGCCACCTTGGCCTGCTGCGTGATGAAGAAGGTTTGCGCTCTGCAATCACCACCCTTCTCCCCCTCGCGGAGACCGACGATGCCGCAGCCGTGGCACTGGTCGCTGCGGTTGCGGCATTTGAACGGCGCGAGTCGCGCGGCAGCCATGCCCGTATCGACCACCCGCAGAAATATGCGGAGGCCACGCGCCGCTTCCACACGTTCGAGACGGCATTCGCGCTTGCTCGCGACATTGCCGCCCCCGAACGCTTACTTCAACGAATTCCAAGGACTGCATGATGAACCTGCCGCGCTTGTCTCCGCTTGTCGTCGAACCGCTGGTGCGCGCCGCACTTCTTGAAGATCTGGGGCTTGCTGGCGATATTACCAGCAATGCCGTGGTGCCGGAGGATCACCACTCGGCCATGCTGTTCAGCTTGCGTCAGCCGGGTGTCATCGCCGGGCTGGATGTGGCCGAAATGGCGTTTCGTCTGGTCGATCCGGATGTCAGATTCGAACGTCTGGCACGGGACGGCCAGTCTCTTGCAAAGGGAGCCGATGTCGCCCGCGTTTCCGGCTCATCCCGCTCGATCCTGGCGGGGGAGCGGACGGCGCTCAATTTTCTCGGTCACCTGTCCGGTATTGCAACAGCGACGGCCAGTCTGGTGAAGGCAGTTGCGGGCACAAAGGCTTCTATCGTCTGTACGCGTAAGACGACGCCGGGGCTGCGTGCCTTGCAGAAATATGCGGTCAGGGCAGGCGGTGGCATGAACCACCGTTTTGCGCTCTATGATGCGGTGCTGATCAAGGACAACCACATCGCAGTTGCAGGCGGCGTGCGCGAGGCCATCGAACGCGCCAAGGCCGGTGCCGGTCATATGGTCAAGATCGAGGTTGAAGTCGATACGGTGCAGCAGCTCGATGAAGCCATGGCGGCGGGCGTGGATGCGGTGCTGCTCGACAATATGTCGCCTGCGCAATTGCGAGAGGCGGTATCGGTGATCGACGGGCGCGCCATTTCCGAGGCTTCAGGCGGCATCACACCGGAAACGGTGGCGGCTGTTGCTGCCAGCGGCGTCGATCTGATTTCAGTCGGCTGGACCACGCATAGTGCGCCGAACCTCGATATCGGGCTTGACTATGAACTGAATAACTGAGGCTCTATGCCTTGAGCAGCGTGGAAGCCAGTCTCTCCCGCACCACCAAATTCCAAATGCGTTTTGCTATCAAGCCCAGTCTACCTTGCGGTGCTGGGCTTACGCATTTGAGGCAACGATTTTCTCCAAATTGTTGCGAGGATTTCGCACAAAAAACATGATTGAATTATTCATATTTTTGTGTCACAAATTGACTGACTGATAGTCAGTCATGAGTCGTGCGGTGATTCAGCGGCTTGCTTGTGTGCGTGCCGGTTGCCGGATTGCCGTCACGGCTCAAAACATCGCAGCAGCGAGTTTGATAGATATCGAGCAGGAGGGAAGCGTGATGCTTCACCATAAGGAAAACTGGCCTTACGTCGTCACCTTGTCGAAGGGCGTATCGACCATGGAAGAAACGCGTGAATTCTTTGATGTCTGGAACCGGTGGCTTGATGTGGGAAAGCCTTTCATTGCCATCCGCCGTTTTCTGGATGAGGATGCCCTGACGCATCCAGAAGGTTCGGCGCGTGAAGTGAAGCAATGGTTCCAGCAAAATGCGCAGCGCATTCGCGAACAGGTGCTGGGCATGGTGAACATCGTGCCGGAATCGGTATATGAACAGGCAAGCCGCATGGATGCCGAAAAGCTGTTTCGCGTTCCGGCGGGCACATTCTCGAATGTCGATGCGGCGCTGCATTGGCTGGAGGATCGGGTCATTCGACCAAATCAGCTTGATTTTGACAGAGCGGCCATCCGGGATAAATTGGCAGCGTCCTGAAGTTTCGGAGATTGATTTGCCGTCTACTGTCATCAAGCCCAAGTCCCGCACTAAACCAGCGGAAATACGTCGCGACGAACTGATGGCTGCAGCCGAAGCCCTCTTTCTGGAAAGGGGTTTCGCGGCGACAAGCGTGGATGAAATTGTCCGTCTGGCGGATGTCGCCAAAGGTACGTTCTATCTGCATTTTCGCAGCAAGGACGATATCCTGCTTGGCTTGCGGGAGCGCTTTATCGACGGGTTCTGTGAACGATTGGAGCATGAACTCGATCTACTTCCGGCAAAGGACTGGCAGAGAAAGCTGGCGGTATGGGCCGAGACGGGCATTGCCGGTTATCTCGACAATTACAAACTTCACGATATGGTGTTTCACGATTTCCATCCGCCTATGCGCCGCATGAAGCAGGAAAATCCGGCGATCGTCCGGCTCGATGCACTGTTGACCGATGGTAATGCCGCAGGCGCATGGAAAATCGCCAATACGCGTTTGACTGCGGTGCTGCTGTTCAATGCGCTCCACGGTGCAGTCGATGAGATTATCTCAAATCCTGATATGATGGACCGAGCCGAAATGGTTGCGGGCGTGAAAGCGTTTTTCCTGCAGGCGGTGCGGACTTAGCAATACGCTTAAAGAAAAAGGGAGGCTAGATGCCTCCCTTTACGGGTTTTCCAGCGTCTTTGGTCGGGCTTATTTCTCCACGAAAGCCTTCTCGATGACGTAATGTCCGGCTTCGCTTTGACTGCCTTCCTTAAAGCCACGCTCTTCCAGAATCTGCTTTGTTTCGGCCAGCATTTCAGGGCTGCCGCAGAGCATCATGCGGTCGTCGTCGTGGTTGAACTCCGGCAGACCGACATCGGTAAAGAGTTGCCCCGAACGAATAAGGTCGGTCAGACGACCGCGATTTTTGTAAGGCTCACGCGTGACGGTCGGATAGTAGATGAGCTGGTTCTTGGCCATCTCGCCAAGGAACTCATCTTGTGGCAGTTCGGTGGAGATGAAATCCGTATAGGCAAGTTCTGCAACCTGGCGCACGCCATGAACGAGAATGATTTTCTCGAAACGTTCATAGGCTTCCAGATCGCGGATGATCGACAGGAATGGCGCGAGACCGGTGCCGGTAGAAAGCAACCACAGATTCTTGCCGGGCTTCAGATTGTCGTAGAGCAGCGTGCCGACCGGCTTCTTGGACAGGATGATCTGGTCGCCAACTTTCAAATGCTGGAGCTTTGAGGTCAGCGGACCGTTCGGCACCTTGATCGAGAAGAATTCCAGACCATCCTCGTAAAGGCTCGAGGCAATCGAATAGGCACGCGTGAGCGGCTTACCGTTCACTTCCAGGCCCATCATGATGAACTGGCCGCTCTGGAAGCGAAAACCAGGGTCGCGCGTCGTACGGAAGGAAAACAGCGTGTCGGTCCAGTGATGGATGTCGGTGACGGTTTCCTGATTGAAGTTGCTGCTCATTTTCGGAACTGTCTCTGTCTTGCTCCTGCACCGCTTGGGAGGACGGCGCCTATGGAATGGATCGGTTGGTCACTCTTTATCGGTCATTGCCGCATTTTGCCCGCAGTCATGCAGCTCCGTGGAGTTCTGCATCCTCTGCAGGCAAAACGCTTTGATTGCGATCAATGTAAGCGCGTCATGCTGCCTTCAGGGTGGCTTCCGCGAATTCGTAGTTGGCCAGCTTGTCGAGGAAGTTCGTTACATAGTCAGGCCGACGATTACGGAAATCGAGATAATAGCTATGCTCCCAGACATCAAGCCCTAATAGTGCCTTGCCTTCGCCGGTTGCCAGCGGATTGGAGCCATTTGGCGTCTTGGTGACCTTCAGCTTGCCGTCGTTGGCCAGAACCAGCCATGCCCAGCCTGAGCCGAACTGGCCGACAGCCGCCGTCTTGAAGGCTTCCTTGAACTGGTCGACGCCGCCGAAATCTTGCGTGATCTTCTTTTCCAGCGCGCCGGGAAGGCGTCCACCGTTCGCCGACAGGTTCTGCCAGAACAGATCGTGGTTCCAATGCTGGCCGGCATTATTGAACACCGGAGCGAGATCGGCCTTGTCCTTGGCGAAGAGCACGATTTCTTCGAGCGACTTGCCCTTGAGCGCATCATTCTTTTCAACAAAACCATTGAGCGCCGTCACGTAGGCCTGGTGGTGCTTGCCATGATGCAGCTCAAGCGTTTCCGTGCCCATGCCGACGCCTTCAAGGGCGTTGGTCGCAAAGGGAAGTGGTGGCAAAGTGAAGCTCATTTTGGACTCCTTGATATATAACTATCTTGATAATTCAGAGCGGTTCGCTTAATTTAACAAGATAATGCTTCTTTAAATCGAAAATAGGCGATATGTCAAGAAATGACTTTCTAAATACCGACGAATTGGGAGCACGTTCTCCCGCCGAGAAGATCATGCTCGCGCTCAAGATGCGCGGTGCACAGACAGCCGCCGCTATTGGCGAACATCTCGGCACCACCGGCGAGGCGGTGCGCCAGCAATTGATGCGGCTGGCCGAGGAAGGTCTTGTCGCGCCGCATTCAGTATCGCAGGGCGTCGGTCGCCCGGCGCAGTTCTGGGATCTGACTGAAGCCGGAAACAAGCGTTTTCCCGACACGCATGCCGATCTGACCGTGCAGCTTCTGCATTCCGTGCGCACTATTCTCGGCGACGATGCGCTGGATACGCTGATCGCCCATCGTGAGACCGAGACCCGCCGTCAGTATCAGGCACGCTTGAAGGACTTGTCTCTCGATCAGCGGGTGAAGGAACTCGCCGACATCCGGTCCGCAGAAGGCTACATGGCCAATGCCGAAAAGCGCGAAGATGGCTCATGGCTTCTCATTGAAAATCATTGCCCCATCTGCGCCGCCGCCGATGCCTGTCAGGGCTTCTGCCGGTCGGAGCTTCAGCTATTCAGGGCCGTGCTTGGCCCTGACGTATCTGTAGACCGCACCGAGCATATTCTGGCCGGCGCGCGACGCTGTGCTTACGTTATTGTGCCCACCGCTTAATACACTTTCAGCATTGCGCTGGCTGAGGTTGTCTCGCGCTACGAACGAGAGCAAGGGCTGACAGGAATGCCAGTGCAGACAGAACGGCAAAACCGGAGAAGAGCCAAAGCGCTGCATGCGCAGTGCCGGCAAAGCCGCCGGGATTGGTGAGGCCGGCCATATTGGCAACCATTCCGGCAAGCGCGGCACCAAGCGCTGTCGTGAAAAGCTGTACCATGGTCACGGAAGCGGTGGCCAGATTCTGGTCCTCTGCGTCGGCGCGTTTGAAGATGCGGGTCAGCAGGTGCGGCCATGTCAGGCCAACGCCGAAACCGATCACGGCCAGCGCGATGCAGATCGGCAGCAGATCGGACCAATGACCTGCGCTGCCAGCCGGAATGAGAATAGCCAGCGTTACCATGCCAGCCACGCCCATGACGGGGGCGGCGAGAATGACACGGTCGGTACGCCCGGCAGCAATCCCTGATGACCCGATGGAGCCAAGTGTCCAGCTACCGCCCATGATTGCAGCCAGATATCCTGCAACGAGTGGCGACTGGCTGTGCAGCACCTGAAAGAAAAGCGGTACGAATACTTCCGCGCTGGTCACCGAGGCGCTGAGGAAGGCAAGCGTGAGATAAAGCGCCCCGAGTTTCTGGATGCTGAACGAGCCCTTCGGAAGAATCCGCCTGCTGGCCTTCATTTCCACCGCTGCAAGAAGCAGCAGCAAGACGATGGCAAGCACCACACCACCGGCATTCCATACCAGTTCGGATGAAATGCTTCCGGCAGAAACGGCAAGGACGGCTGCAGTCAAAAGGATGAGCTGAGGCCAGGCCAACCGGTCATTGCTGGCGGCGGAGCCGGATTCTCGCGGCAGCACAGTCATGGCCATGATGGTGAATACGGCGATAACCGGAGCAAGTGACCAGAAGGCTGCGCGCCAGATGCCGAGCTCGGCAAAAATGCCGCCAACGGCAGGACCGACGAGTGTTGCCACGCCCCACATGCCGGAAACGAGGCCGATGGCGCGAGGCCACAGCGCCTCGTCGAAAACGATGCGGATCATGGAGTAGGACAGGGAGAGCATCAAACCGCCGCCAAGGCCTTGTATCGCTCGTCCCGCCAGCATGACAGGCATTGATGGAGCGAGGCCACAAGTCAGGGTTCCGGCAGCGAATATAATTGCTGCAATCAGATAGGCACTGCGCGGGCCTGCCTGCGAAAGCAGGCGCGGCACGAGCGCCGAACCGAGAATGGATGCAGTTACGAACAGTGCCGTGTTCCATGCATAGTAATCCATACCGCCAATGTCGGTGACGACCGTTGGCAAAATGGTTGTGGCAATGAACACGTTGATGGCATGAAGCGCCACGCCGCCGACAAGCGTCAGCGAAACAATGGCGTTTCTACCTGCAAACAGGTCTCCCCAACCGGCGGTCGGCTTGTGATCCTGCATTTCATTTTCCTTTGACTGTCATTGCGCGAGCGAAAGCCTGAATGAGGTCGCCCCGAACATGGAGCCAATGGCTACGCTCGCACTTATAATTTGTCAAGCTAATGCTTGTTTAATTAAATTGATGATACTCCGGAAACTGTAGCAAGCTGTCTTATCGGGCAGAAGCCATTTGTCCTGACAAAGACTTTCAATGAAAACAACGCAGCCAAGGGGGAGCAAGAGGGAAGGGGTTCAAATCTTCACAAAAAGCTCTATATGAAGCGCGTACCGCCAAGGGCGAGGAAGTAATCCGCGATAGCTTGTTGGGAAATTTTTTCCCAATAATGCTGTGGCGGATTTGTGTTTCTGTCACAAGCTTCCTATAAGCCTTCGAATAATTCGGGAAACTACTTGCGTGTTTCCTCAACGTGGCAAACCAGTCTTGCTGGCGAGGCCAGATTTCCCCTTTGGACGACCCGGAACTCTCATGATCCAGACGCCTTACTACCTGATCGACAAGACCAAGCTGAAGAGCAACATGGAAAAGGTTGCCTATGTGCGCGAGAAATCCGGCGCCAAGGCACTGCTGGCGCTGAAGTGCTTTGCCACATGGTCTGTGTTCGATTTCATGAGCCAATATATGGACGGCACGACTTCGTCTTCGCTCAATGAAGTGCGTCTTGGCCATGAAAAGTTTGGCGGAGAAACCCACGCTTACAGCGTTGCCTATGCCGATCATGAGATCGACGAAGTCATCGCCAATGCCGACAAGATCATCTTCAATTCCATCGGCCAGTTTGAACGCTTTGCCGACAAGGCAGCGCATATCAAGCGCGGCCTGCGTCTCAATCCGGGCATTTCTTCTTCGAGCTTTGATCTTGCTGATCCGGCGCGTCCGTTCAGCCGTCTTGGCGAATGGGACGTGGCGAAGGTCGAGAAGGTCATGGACCGCGTGACCGGCTTCATGATTCACAATAATTGCGAAAACTCCGATTTCGGTCTTTTCGACAAGATGCTGACGGAGATCGAAGACAAGTTCGGCTCTCTTCTGCACCGCGTTGAATGGGTCAGCCTTGGTGGTGGCATCCACTTCACTGGCGAAAACTATCCGGTCGATGAATTCTGCGCGCGCCTGAAAGCTTTCTCGGAAAAGTTCGGCGTACAGGTCTATCTGGAGCCGGGCGAAGCCTCGATCACCAAGACCACGACGCTGGAAGTGACGGTTCTCGACACGCTGTTCAACGGCAAGAACCTCGCCATTGTCGATAGCTCAATCGAAGCGCATATGCTCGACCTGCTCATCTATCGCGAAAAGGCGAAGATGGCGCCGAACAATGGCGAGCATAGCTATATGGTTTGCGGCAAGTCGTGCCTTGCTGGCGATATTTTCGGCGAGTTCACTTTTGACAAGCCGTTGGCCATCGGCGACCGTCTCTCGTTTGAAGATGCGGCCGGTTATACGATGGTCAAGAAAAACTGGTTCAATGGCGTGAAAATGCCTGCGATTGCCGTGCGTGAACTGGATGGCACGGTCAAACTTGTCCGCGAATTTAATTACGCGGATTTTGAGGGTTCGCTCTCCTGAGCCCTGCGTCGCGGTACTGTTCAGCGGCGTAAAACTTAAACAGGTTCCGCGGCTGAGAGCGCCGGGGACGAGAAACAGATGGCGGGAAACCGCTGGAAGAGGAAGCATCGACAGAAAATGAAGAAGAACGTTCTCATTATCGGCGCCGGGGGCGTGGCACAGGTTGTTGCACATAAATGTGCGCAAAACTCTGACATATTGGGCGATATCCATATTGCGTCCCGCACGGTTGAGAAATGCCGCAAGATTATCGATAGCGTGCATGAAAAGAAGAGCCTCAAGACCGAGGTGAAACTGGAAGCGCATGCGCTGGATGCTCTGGATATTGAAGCCACCAAGGCTCTGATCCGTAAGACGGGCGTTCAGATCGTCATCAATGTCGGCTCGGCCTTCCTCAATATGTCGGTCCTTCGCGCCTGTATCGATACGGGCGTGGCTTACATGGATACTGCGATCCATGAAGACCCGAAGAAGATCTGCGAAACACCACCGTGGTATGGCAACTACGAATGGAAGAACTTGCAGGAATGCGAAGAGAAGGGCATCACCGCCATTCTCGGCATCGGCTTCGACCCGGGCGTAGTCAATGCCTATGCGCGTCTGGCTGCTGACGATTATCTGGATGAAGTGAAGTCCATTGATATCGTTGACATCAATGCCGGTTCACATGGCCGCTGGTTTTCGACCAATTTCGACCCGGAAATCAATTTCCGCGAATTCACCGGCACGGTCTATTCGTGGCAGGGTGGTCAGTGGCAGTCAAACAAGATGTTCGAAGTTGGCCAGACGTTCGATCTGCCTGTCGTTGGCCCAAGCAAGGCCTATATGACCGGCCATGATGAAGTGCATTCGCTCTCGAAAAACTATCCGAATGCCGATGTGCGCTTCTGGATGGGCTTTGGCGATCACTACATCAATGTCTTCACGGTGCTGAACAATCTGGGCCTTCTGTCCGAACAGCCGGTCAAGACCGCTGAAGGTCTGGAAGTCGTGCCGCTCAAGGTGGTCAAGGCTGTGCTGCCCGATCCGTCGTCGCTGGCGCCTGACTATACCGGCAAGACCTGCATTGGCGATTTCGTCAAGGGCACCAAGGACGGCAAGGAAAAGGAAGTCTTCATCTACAATGTTGCCGACCACAAGGACGCCTATAACGAAGTGGGTTCGCAGGGCATTTCTTATACGGCTGGCGTTCCGCCGGTTGCAGCGGCAATCCTGATCGCATCGGGCGAGTGGGATGTGAAGAAGATGGTCAATGTGGAAGAGCTGAACCCGAAGCCTTTCCTCCACATCCTGAACCAGATCGGCCTGCCATCCCGCATCAAGGATGAAGACGGCGACCGCGCGCTCGACTTCGCGTAAACGCGGAATAAAAGACGTGAAAAACCCCGCTTTGGCGGGGTTTTTTTGTTTAGGCATAATCCGACCGGAGTGAAACGAGGATCGATAAGATTATGCTTGAAATAGAAGAAGTTAGAGCGCTGATCTGATCCAATCAGATCGAAACGCGCTCTAGGGCATGTTGGGCCAGGTGTCAGACAAACGATATCCACCGGGAAACGGGTCGCTGGGATCAAGCATAAGCTGCGACGTTCCAGTCACCCATGCGCGACCGGAAATGATGGGGCTGATGGCGGGTTTGCCGCCAAGCTCCAGCACGTGGTCGAGCTTGCAGTGGAATTCGGTGCCAAGCACGGATTTGCCGATATAGCGCTCGCCCGCCTTCATCTGGCCCTTTGCGTGCAGCACGGCCATGCGTGCCGAGCAGCCGGTGCCGGTTGGCGAGCGGTCGAGCTTGGCCGGGCGAATGGCAACTGTGTTTACGCCGGTCAGTACATCACCGTCGCGCGTCACCGGCTCGGTGATCTGGCAGAAGGAAATGTGGTTCCAGTCTTTTTCAGGATGGCGGAAACCAAGCTGCTCATTGGCGGCTTTGGTAATCTTCACACCGATTTCGGCCAGTTCGCGCGCCTGACCCGGCTCGATCTTCATGTCGATCTGCGCCGCGTCTATAATGACAAAGCTGTCGCCGCCATAGGCCGTATCGACGGTGATCGTGCCAAGTCCTTCAACTTCCAATGATGCATCCAGACGATCGGCAAAGGACGGCACGTTGCGGACACTGATGCGCTCGGCCTTGCCGTTGCGGCATTCCGCTTCCACTTCAATGATCCCGCCTGGGGCTTCCAGTACCATGCGCGTCAGCGGCTCCTGCATCGGGATGATGCCACTATCCAGCAGTACCGTCGAAACGCAGATCGAGTTCGAACCCGACATCGGCGGTGTATCTGCAGGTTCCATGATGATGAAGCCCATTTGCGCACGCGGGTCTTTCGGTGGTACCAGCAGATTGATGTGGCGGAACACGCCGCCACGCGGCTCGTTCAGCACGAAATTGCGCAAGGTTTCGTCACTGGCGATGAAGCGCGATTGTTCCCAGACGGTATCGCCCGGAGGCGGTGTGACACCACCCACGATGACATCGCCGACTTCGCCCTCCGCATGACAGCCGACAATATGGATGACTTTGGTGCTGCGCATGACGCCTCCTGGAATCAGAGCGCATCCCGAAAAGTGTGAAACGGTTTTCGGATAAGATACGCGTGAAAACAAACAGTTAGAGCACCGATCCGATATAGTCGGATCGGTGCTCTAACGCAATCATTCCTATCGGTTAGGCTACAAGCGTCAATCCTTTATCGGACGGGCAATTGCGCTTTCGCGTCAGAATGAGGATTTCATTCCACATTCTGTCAGGAGGCGAAAAATCCATTTCGAGACGTGTTGCTTCTTTGAGCAAGTCTGATATCCATGATGCTCTAATTTTGTGCAAATCGATGCGCAGCCCGCTTGGCTCCGGATCAGTTTCTGGAACATACACAACGTTCCCGATAGAAATTGAACAACCCGAAAAATGGGGCGTAATCGCTTTATGAGCGATAGACACCCTTAGCCGGCATGGGACGATCGATGATCGTATTTCCAAGCCTCTTCTCAGATTGACATGGTCTCTGATGTTCCGGGGTGCGGCCTCAAACAAAATGGAGCATCCGGCAGATTGACGGCCCTGGGTGCTTCGGGGAGCGGACTATGGACAGGACAATCGATGCGGGTTTTCAGGAACCCCACGAAACCAGCGCGCAACGTTGGCGTAGGGAGATGGCAGCGGCACTGAAACTTGGCTGGCCGTTGATCTTCACCAATCTTTCGCAAGCAGCGCTGACGGCGACCGACGTCATCTTCATCGGTCGTCTTGGCGCGAATACGCTCGCTTCGGCGCTATTGGCGACAAGCTTTTATCATACACTGATGATCTTCTCGATGGGGCTCGTCTCGGCTGTGATGCCGATGATCGCTATTGCGCTTGGCAAGAACCGCCATTCGGTGCGCGATGTGCGCCGCACCGTGCGTCAGGGGTTCTGGACTGCGATCATGATCGCGATCCCGGTGTGGATCGTGCTCTGGCATTGCGAGGAGATTTTCCTCTTCCTCGGCCAACGCCCGGATATTGCCGCCCGCTCGACGGATTTCATGCACACGCTGCAATGGGCGCTGTTGCCTTATCTCGGCTACATCGTCCTGCGCTCGTTCTTTGCGGCCATGGAAAAACCGATGTGGACGCTGCTGATCGCCGCACTTGCCATCGGCTTCAACGCGCTTGCGGGCTGGACGCTGATTTTCGGTCACTTCGGTTTCCCACGCATGGAACTGCACGGTGCTGGTATCGCCACCACAGCGTCAAGCACCATGATGTTCCTCGGACTTGCATTCATCACGCTGCGTCACCACCGTTTTCGCCGGTATCACCTGTTCGGTCGCTTTTGGCGTCCCGACTGGGCACGCTTGCGCGAACTTTGGCCCATCGGCATTCCGATGGCACTGACATTCGTATTTGAAACCTCCATCTTCTATGCCGCTGTCGTCATGATGGGCCGGATCAGCCCGACTGCCATGGCCGCTCATGCCGTGGCGATCCAGATCGCATCGCTCAGCTTCATGGTGCCACTCGGTTTCGGGCAGGTTGCAACCGTGCGTGTGGGCAGAGCCTATGGCGCTGGACATCCCAAGGCGATTGCTTATGCTGGCTGGAGCGCCTATTTCCTCGGTGTCGGTTTCATGGCCGTGATGGGGCTCTTGATGGTCCTCATACCGCGCTTGTTCATTGGCGTGTTCCTCGATCTGCACGATCCGCAAAATCTGCCGGTGATGGAACTGGCCGTGACTTTCCTTGCGCTGGCGGCCCTCTTTCAGATCGTTGACGGCGCGCAGGCCGTCGCCGCGGGCATGTTGCGCGGATTGCGCGATACGCGCGTGCCGATGTTTTTGGCCCTGTTTGGGTATTGGGGGGTCGGGTTGCCGCTGGGTGCCTTACTTGCGTTCAAGTTCGAACTCGGCGGTGTGGGCATCTGGCTCGGTCTTGCTGCCGGTCTCGGCATTGTCGCTGTGCTGATGACGCTGCGGTGGCGCAGACACCTGGCGCATATCTCGGCTCATCCCGCCTAACAAAAAAGCCATACGCCCGTCCCGGCGTATGGCTTTTGGATTGTAGTCCCGCGACTTACTTCGTCAGTGCCGCAATGCGTTCAAGCGCGGAACCGAAGCCCTTCAGGGAAACCTTGAAGGCGACCGGCTGGCTTGGGCTCAATGCCGTCGTGGTGACATTGATGTTGGTACCAGCCTTGAGAGCTGCAACCTGCTTGGCATCAAAGCTGACTGGAGCAAGGCAACCTTGCGGCAGGCAGGTGGAGAAAGCGAGATTCGGTCCGGTGACTTCATCGATCTTGAGCGAAGCACCCTTGGCGAGATCGAGACCGAACGGCATCAGCAACACGCCCTCGACTTTGCCGCCGGCGACATTGCGCAGTTCTGCCGTGAGAACACGCTGACCGGTCTGCGTGCTGCTCTGATCCTGGCGCATGACGCAGATGCTTGTTTCTTTCTGGCTTTGACAGGAAACGGTCCAGTCCTGATAGGTCTCCTGGAGGGTGCTTGCTCCGCCGGGCAGGGGAGCCGCCAGCACTGGTGCTCCGGAAATGGCTGCGAGCGTGAATGCAAGACCGATTGCGTGATAGCTTTTCATAAATAGGTTCTCTCTGAAATGAATGAGTATGGGAACCGTATACTCGGGCACAGTGTTCAGGAAAACAGTATGGAGCATAAAATATTCGTTTCTTCAATTATGATTTATATATTATATTTTAATTATATAAATATAGGGAAGTATATTATTGGTTGTACGGGCAGTTTTGTCTTTGGGGCGAGGTTTTGCGCGTAGCTCCTTTTCCTCACAATGTGGGAACTTTAGAGCGTGTTTCGATTCGATTGAAGTAGATTGGCGCGTCTCAACTGTTTGTTTTAACGCGCATCTTGCTCCGAAAACCGTTTCACACTTCTCAGGATAGGCTCTAAAGTCGTCGGGTGACAAGTCGGCCTGTTATGCCTGGAGGAGAAGACGTGACGCTGCGTTATCAGATCGTTGCACTGGCGATTGTGCCGCTTATCGTGGCTATTCTGACGGTTACGGCCTTTATCACCTGGCAATCGGCAAATCTCGTACAGAGCAGTATCGCGACTTTCGAGAAGAATATGCTGAAAGCCAAGGAGACCGAACTCCTCAATCTCACCAATCTGGCACTTTCTTCCATACAGCAGATTTACGATGAGGCTGGTCCCAACGATACCGCAGCCATGGAAAAGGTGCGGGAGATTCTGACTTCGCTGGACTACGGCCGAGATGGCTACTTCTTTGTCTATGATTATGACGGCAACAATGTCGTCCATCCGCGCCAGACGTTTCGGCCGGGTCACAACTGGCTCGATCTCGTCGATTCCGACGGTGATCGGGTCATTGCCAATCTGATTGGCAAGGCGAAGGAAGGCGGAGGGCTGCATCAGTATAAATGGGAAAAACCGTCGAGCGGGGAGATGGCCGACAAGCTCTCCTTCGCCGTTGGTCTGGATAAATGGAAATGGATGCTCGGAACGGGCGTCTATCTCGACGATGTTTATGTACAGACCGCAGCAGCCAATGCGGACTTCCGTGCCAACATTCGCACGACATTCCTCATCGTCAGCCTGATTGCCGTACCGGCAGTGATGCTCGTCTTCGCGACCTGCATGTTGCTCAACCTGCGAGAGCGGCGCATGGCCGACAACAAGCTGAAGGAACTGGCCCAGCGCATCATCGACACGCAGGAGGAAGAACGGGCACGCCTGGCGCGTGAGCTTCATGACGGTATTTCCCAAAATCTGGTCGGCGTCCGCTATGCCATCGACCTTGCAAGCCGTCAGGTCAGAACGGGCAGCGGGGGTGCGCCCCTTGCAATCGAGAAAGCATCCGATGCCCTCAATGGCGCAATCAAGGAGGTGCGGCGGCTTTCGCATGATCTGCGTCCGCGCATTCTGGATGATCTCGGCCTGACGGTCGCGCTCAAAGCCTTGTGTGAGCATTTTTCGGAACGAACCGGCATTGAAACGCAATTGGAGGCAAGCGGACTGAATGAAACGTTGAAGCCGGAGGCAAGTACCGCGCTCTATCGTGTCGTGCAGGAAGCGCTCACCAATGTTGAGCGCCATTCCGGTGCCAGCCATGTGGGAATCCGGCTCTGGGGTTCCAACGGCAAGGTTACAATGACAGTGGCCGACGATGGCAATGGTTTCACCGCGCGTGATCTGAAAGATCAGTTGTCGGGGCTTGGCTTGCGCAATATGCAGGAACGGATGGCACATTTCGGTGGCGTGCTCTTGGTTGACACCAGCACAGATGGTACGCAGCTCACCGCGCGTTTGCCGAAATCGGCAACAGAAGGAAAGCGGGAACCGGAAGTCGCATGACGAACGAATGCAAGATTCGCGTATTGCTCGTGGACAATCATCCGCTGGTGCTGGACGGTCTGCGGGCTGTGCTTGAAACCTATGACGACATCGATATTGCCGGTGCTGCTTCCAATGCACGGATTGCCCTGGAACTGGCGCTTGCCGTCAATCCCGATGTCGTTTTGATGGATATCAATATGCCGCTTCTCAACGGTATCGATGCTATCGAACTGTTCAAGAAGCAATTGCCGGGTACCCGTATTCTCATGCTTTCCATGCATGACAGCCGCGAATATATCTCTACCTCGATCATGCGCGGTGCTTCGGGTTATGTGTTGAAGGACGTGTCCACGACTGAAATCGTTGCTGCCATTCACGCGGTAGCCTCGGGTGGAACATATTTCTCATCCGGCGTTTCGGAAGCGTTGCTCGATAGCGGGGAAAAAAAGTCGGAAGGTTTGTCCGCCCGTGAAAATGACGTGCTGGTGCTGGTGGCTGACGGTGGAAGCAATCGCGAGATTGCAACAAGGCTCGGTATTTCGGAGGCAACTGTCGAAACCCACCGCAAGAATATCAAGAAGAAACTCGGAATCGCCAGCACGGCCGGCCTGACACGTTATGCCATCGAGAACCGATTGCGCCTGTCCTCGCAGTAATACAAAAGTCCATTGATGAAACTCATTGGGCTTTGGTTAAGCCCGAGTGGCGATTGAACTTTTTCAAGGCGTTATGCGTTGGCATCTCAGCGCCTTGGTATAACGCATGTCCAGCATCCTCCCCGATATTTTCTTACCCACAAATGGGTAGGAGTCCGCTTCTTAGAACTTTCGTCCGCTTGCGGCAGGGATTCGCCGGTCCTATCATTCGCTCCAAAACCGCTTGAGGAGGCGGAACAGGAGGGGAGGAGCGATGTCAGTTTTGCTGGCGTTGTCGCGCGCTATCGACGCGGCCAATAATTTCATCGGAAAATCCATATCGTGGTTGATATTGGTAGCAGTGCTTATCAGCGCTATCAATGCGACCACGCGCAAGCTGTTCAATGTCAGTTCCAACGCCTGGCTGGAAGCGCAATGGTATCTGTTTTCGGCGGTCTTTCTGATTGCAGCCGGATATACGCTGCTGCATAGCGAGCATGTGAAAGTCGATCTTCTCTATAGTCGGTATTCGCGGCGAACTCAGCTTCTCGTCGAGATTTTCGGTACAATCTTTTTTCTCATGCCCTTCTGTCTCATCACAATCTATCTCTCGTGGCCCATCGTGGAAGCCAAGATTGCAAGTGGTGAAATTTCCAACAATACGGGCGGGCTCGTTCTGTGGCCGGTCTGGGTGCTGATCCCGATTGGCTTCGGGCTGCTCGCATTGCAGGGCATTTCCGAACTCATCAAGCGCATTGCCATTCTGCAAGGGCGGATACCGGATACGGTTGCCGTTGAAGATGCAGAAGCACAGGCGCTTTGAGGGGAATGGATATGTTTGCTTTTGTCGCGGAAAATCTCGCGCCGCTGATGTTTCTGTCGCTGGTGATTGTGCTGCTGCTCGGCTATCCGGTGGCTTTTGCGCTGGCTTTCGTCGGTTTTGCTTTCGGCTTCGTCGGCATCGAAATGGGGCTCCTGCCTGTCAATCTGTTCGGAGCGATACCGGATCGTATCTTCGGGCAGATGTCGAATGAAACATTGCTCGCCATTCCGTTCTTTACGTTCATGGGGCTGATACTGGAGCGAAGCGGCATGGCGGAAGATCTGCTCGATACGATCGGGCAGCTTTTCGGCCCTGTGCGTGGTGGGCTGGCCTTTGCCGTTATCGTCGTCGGTGCGCTTCTTGCGGCTACCACGGGTGTGGTTGCTGCATCGGTGATCTCCATGGGGTTGATTTCGCTCCCGATTATGCTGCGCTATGGCTATGATCGGAAAGTGGCTAGCGGTACGATTGCCGCCTCCGGCACGCTGGCGCAGATCATTCCGCCAAGCCTCGTTCTGATCGTTCTCGCCGATCAGCTCGGCCGTTCGGTCGGCGATATGTACAAGGGTGCGCTGGTTCCCGGCCTCCTGCTGGTTGGATTCTACTGCGCCTTCATAATAGGCATGGCGATCCTGCGACCGGAATCGGTGCCAGCACTGCCGCCGCAGGCCCGTACACTGAAGGGCTGGAAGCTGCTGCAGCGCGTTGTGATCTCGCTTGTGCCGCCGCTTGTGCTGATCTTCCTTGTTCTGGGTACGATATTCATCGGCCTTGCAACGCCGACGGAAGGCGGCGCGATGGGAGCGGTTGGTGCCCTGCTTCTCGCGATCATCAATCGCCGCCTCAACATGACGATCCTGACATCGGCGCTTTATGCCACGGCGAAACTGTCGTCCTTCGTCATCTTCATTCTGCTCGGCGCACGCGTCTTCTCGCTCACCTTTTATGGCGTCAACGGCCACGTCTGGGTCGAGCACCTGATGACGTCTATTCCTGGAGGCGAAGTCGGCTTCCTGATCGTCGCCAATCTTCTGGTGTTCTTTCTGGCCTTCTTTCTCGATTATTTTGAGCTGGCCTTCATCATCATCCCGCTTCTGGCACCGGTGGCAGACAGCCTCGGCATCGACCTGATCTGGTTCGGCGTTATGTTGGCGGTCAACATGCAGACGTCGTTCATGCATCCGCCATTCGGCTTTTCGCTCTTTTATCTGCGTTCGGTCGCACCGGCCCGGCCTTACAAGGACAAGGTGACGGGTTCGACAATCCAGCCGGTGACTTCGGGGCAGATCTATATGGGGTCGATCCCGTTCCTTTTGATCCAGCTTGTCATGGTCGGCATCATCATTGCCTTCCCCGGTATCGTCACCCACTACAAGAGCGGCCATCCGCAGGCCGATCCGGCATCGATCCAGATCAATGTACCGATGCCCGATGCGGGGGGTGGAAATCCGTTTGGTGCGGCACCCGCACCGTTCGGAGCGCCTTCGCCCTCAACTGAGCCTCTGCCTGCACCTTCCTTCGGTTCACCGCAACCGAGCTTCGGACAAGGCGCGGATCAACAGAAAAAGCCTGCGCAGTGAGGGGAAAACGAGCATTGCGCAGGTCTTGATAAAACCAGAACAATCTTAGGAGGAGACACATGAAACAGGATTTGAGTCGCCGCACATTTCTAACAAAGGGCGCCGCAATTGGCGCTGCCGCAGCCACGAGCGGAGCCGCTCTGGCGACACCGGCAATCGCACAGGAGCTACCGACGCTCCGTTGGCGCTTGACGTCGGGTTTTCCGAACAATCTGGATACCATCTATGGCGGTGCGGTCTTCATGGCCGACGCCGTGTCGAAGATGACCGAGGGCAAGTTTCAGATTCAGGTGTTCCAGGCTGGTGAAATCGTGCCGGGCCCGCAGGCCATCGATGCGGTTCAGGCCAATACGGTCGAAATGGCCCATACATGCGGCTATTATTTTACCGGCAAGAACCCGGCCTTTGCCATTGGGACGGCTATCCCTTTCGGCATGAACACGCGCCTGCAGAATGCCTGGCTCTATCATGGCGGCGGCAACGAACTTTATAATGCCTTCCTCGCCGATTACGGCATCGTCGGCATCGTCGGCGGCAATACCGCTGCCCAGATGGGTGGCTGGTATCGTAAGGAAATCAAGAGCCTTGAGGATCTGAAGGGCCTGAAGATGCGTATCGCCGGCGTTGCAGGCGAGGTCATGTCACGTCTCGGCGTCGTCCCGCAGCAGCTTCCAGGTGGCGACATCTATCCGTCGCTGGAACGTGGCACGATCGATGCTGCCGAATGGGTCGGCCCATATGACGACGAGAAACTCGGCTTCTACCAGATTGCACCTTATTACTATTACCCGGCTTTCTGGGAAGGTGGGGCCTCGGTGCACTTCTTCATCAACAAGCAGCAATATGAAAGCCTGCCGGAGGCATACAAGGTTGCGCTGAATACCGCTGCCGAAGCTGCTACCCAGAACATGATTTCGCTTTACGATGTGAAGAACACAGCCGCGATCCGGTCTCTGGTTTCCAAGGGCGTGAAGCTTCAACCGCTACCACGCGATGTTCTGGATGCGGCCTACAAGGTCGCTTTCGAACTTTATGCGGAATACAACGAGAAAAATCCGGCCTGGGCGAAAATCTATCCGAGCTGGAAGAAGTTCCGCGACGAGGGCTTCGAATGGTTCCGCGTGGCCGAATATACCTATGACAGCTATGTCTATGCGCAGCAGGCTGCGGGCAAGTAAGCCTGCTAGAGCATGTCTCCCGAAAGCGGGAACCACTTTCGGGAGACATGCGTAAAAACAAACAGATAGAGCATTCTCATTGTTTCAGACAAAACAGGGGATGCTCTGACCGCATAGCCGCAAGGCGATTTATGAAACGGGACCAATCGGTCCCGTTTTTTATATGAGAAATAAGTAAACTTATAGATTAAAGTTGCTAATTTAAATGTATAGGAAATTTATTATTAGTTATATTTTACAAACTTGAAGTTGCTATAAAGTAAAGACGTTTATAATTAGTGCTAAAATTAACACATAAGGTAATGAACCATCTTTAATTCTTAAAATTGGAATTGATGTACTTGGTTTAATTATTCTATGAGGCCTCGTCTGAAAAATTTCTGGAGGCAATGAAATGAAGATCAAGAGCGTATTGTTCGGCTCGGCTGCGGCGCTAGTTGCGACCACAGGAGCATATGCTGCGGATGCCGTCGTGGCACCCGAACCTGAATCTGTTGAATATGTACGCGTCTGCGACGCTTATGGAGCTGGATATTTCTATATTCCGGGCACCGAAACCTGCCTTCGTGTTTCCGGTTATGTTCGTTATGATGCCACCGGCGGTGATAATGTCTACGGCCGTGGCTTCGTCGATCGCAACGGTAGCGTTGATACGAACCGTAAATCCTGGGACAACAAGGCTCGCTTCACGCTGCGCCTCTCGACGGCCTCGGAAACCGAACTGGGCACTCTGAAGACCTTTGCTGAAACCCGTTATGATTGGGGCAATGGTGTTGAGGGCTCCTCCGGTTCGCTGCGTTTTGCCTATATCCAGCTTGGCGGCCTGCGTGTCGGTCTCGATGAATCGGCCTTTGTTACCTTTCCGGGCTATCTCGGCAACGTCATCAACGATGACGTGATCCTTGCTGGCGGCTATCGCACGGGTCTGATCAGCTACACCTTCACGGGCGGTAACGGCTTCTCCGCCATTCTGTCGCTCGAACAGGGCAACAATGAAGATACGGATAGCAAATACGGCTTCAACGGCGTCATCAAGGATTACACGCCGCATGTTGTCGGTGGCCTGAAGTATGAAGGTGGCTGGGGCAAGATCGCGGGCGTTGCGGCCTATGATGCGCGCAATGAGGAATGGGCTGGTAAGATTCGCGCCGACGTGAACGTTACGGACCGCTTCTCGGTCTGGGCCATGGGCGGTTACAAGTCCAACAAGGACCAGTACATCAACGCGACCAATGGCAATGGCGACGTGATTGGTCCTGTTCGCGCGATCAGCAGCTTCTATGGCACGTGGGGTGGCGATTGGGCTGTCTGGGGCGGTGCGGCATTCAAGGCGACCGACAAGGCCGTCATCAATGCTCAGCTCGCTTATGACGGAACGAGCACGTTCGCAGCCACGGCCAATGTGGCCTATGAGATGGTTCCGGGCTTCACGGTCACGCCGGAAGTTTCCTACACCAAATGGAGCGATAGCAAGTCCTATCTGAACGGCAAGGATGCCGTTCAGGGTATGGTTCGCTTCCAGCGCTCGTTCTGATGCTGATTTGGGAGGCTATTACATGCCTCCCATTCACGTCTGAAGAGTAATTTCATCTGTTCGTCTTGGTAGATCAAGTTGATATGCGTATATTAATTAGTTTTATTGAGCTTTAATTTATTGATGAGATCTTTTTGTCAGAACATTATAGCGTGAAGTAAACAAATATTGAGGTGTCGAATTTTTAATTTGAATTTCGATATGTCTGTACTATCTTGAAAGAACCATTCGATAGCGTAGAAGGACTGCGCTGTTTTCAAATCTGATCTCCAGTCGGAAGAATGGTACGGCGAGCTTCGGCTCGCCGTTTTTGTTTTGACTATGCGTGATCTGTATTCCTCGGCGCATTTCTCCAGATTCAGGAAGAACTCCAGAAACGAAAAAGGCCGGAATGATCCGGCCTTTTTCGTTGTGTGATTGCATCCCAGAGTATGGGCTGATCCCAGTTCGGCTGCCGCCTATCTCGAAAGCTTCATATGTCGGTTGACATCCTTATAGAGCAGATAGCGGAACTTGCCGGGACCGCCCGCGTAACATGCCTGCGGACAGAAAGCGCGCAGCCACATGAAGTCACCGGCTTCCACTTCCACCCAGTCTTGATTGAGCCGATAGACGGCTTTGCCTTCCAGCACATAAAGTCCGTGCTCCATGACGTGGGTTTCGGCAAACGGAATGACGCCGCCCGGCTCCAGGGTCACAATGGTGACATGCATGTCGTGGCGCAGATCATTCGGGTCGACGAAACGCGTCGTCGCCCAGGCGCCGTTGGTATCTGGCATCGGGCTCGGAGCGATATTGTTTTCGTTGAGGAATAGCGGTTCAGGAACATCAAGCCCGTCGACATATTCATAAGCCTTGCGCACCCAGTGGAAGCGGGCCGTCGCAGCGCCGTTGTTGCGCAGCCGCCAGCCGCTCTTCGGCGGCAGATAAGCATAGCCGCCTTCGGTCAGTGTGTGCGTCTTGCCTGCGACGGTGACGGCAATCTCACCCTCAACCACGAACAGCACGCCTTGCGCGCTTTCATCCAATTCTGCACGGTCGCTGCCGCCGCCCGGCTGCACTTCCATGATGTATTGCGAGAAGGTCTCGGCAAAGCCTGAAAGGGGGCGCGCAATCACCCAAAGCCGCGTCTTGTCCCAGAAGGGAAGAAAGCTCGTCACGATATCGCTGAACGTGCCCTTGGGGATCACCGCATAGGCTTCGGTGAACATCGCCCGATCGGTGAGGAGTTGGGTCTGCGGCGGCAATCCGCCTGTCGGTGCATAATAGGTGCGATTGTTCTTGTCGTTGCCCATATGGGGAATTCCTTATGTGAGAACCTGAGCAATCACGGCGAAACAGGTACCGTGAAATCATCAAATGAGAGCGCCCGGAAGCCGACCTTCCAGACGCTGGGGATCAGTAGAGCGCTTCCGGCAGAGTATCCTTGAGGCGCAGGAGGGCGATGCGCTCCACCTGAGCGCAGGCCGTTTCAAATTCCGTGTCGCGGTCATTGGAAACCCGGCGCTGGAAAGCGTCGAGGATTTCCTTCTTGTTGCGGCCCTTGACGGCAATAATGAACGGAAACCCGAACTTTGCGGTGTAGGCGTCATTCAGTTCGGTGAATGCCTGCTTTTCCGCATCAGTAAGTGCATCGAGGCCGGCACCAGCCTGTTCGGCAGTCGATTCCGCCGTCAGCCGCTTGGCCTGTGCGAGCTTGCCGGCAAGATCCGGATGTGCCTTCAAAACGGTAAGCCGCTCATCTGCCGAGGCGGAGCGAAATACTTTCGTCATTGCGGCTGCAAGGCCCGATGCGGTGTCTTCCTCCTGGCTGAAACTGGCATCATATGCGCGTTCGGCGATCCAGGGCGAATGCTCGAAAATACTGCCGTAGCGCGCGACGAATTCATCTTTACCGGCTTTCGAAGGCACGACATCGGCAGCGACGGGCTTGTAGTTTTCGTGCCAGTGGCGGGCAATGTCGATACGCTTGGCGACCCAGACCTTTTCATGGCTTTGCACATAGTCGAGGAACCGCTCAAGCGCGGCCACACGACCCGGACGACCAACAAGGCGGCAATGCAGGCCGATGGACATCATCTTCGGCGAACCTTCCGCGCCTTCGCGGTATAGTACGTCGAAGGTATCCTTCAGGTAGGTGTAGAACTGGTCGCCGGAATTGAAGCCCTGTGGAGTCGCAAAGCGCATGTCGTTTGCATCCAGCGTATAGGGCACGATCAGATGCGGTCCCTTCGGACCTTCAACCCAGTAGGGCAACTCGTCGGCATAAGAGTCGGCGGAATAGAGAAAACCGCCTTCTTCCATCACCAGTTTCAGCGTGTTGTCGGAAGGCTTGCCCTGATAGATGCCGAGCGGCCGGGAGCCGGTAAGCTCGGTATGGAGGCGAACAGCTTCGCGGATGTGTTCGCGTTCGATCTCTTCGGGAACATCCTTATATTCCCACCAGCGCAATCCGTGGCTGGCAATTTCCCAGTCGGCTTCCTTCATGGCGGCAACGGCTTCAGGATTGCGCGCCATGGCCAGTGTTACACCATAGACGGTGACGGGCATGTTGCGGCGGGTGAAGGCGCGCCACAGGCGCCAGAAGCCCGAGCGTGCGCCATACTCATAGATGGATTCCATATTGAGGTTGCGCTGACCCTGCCAGGGCTGCGCGCCGACAATCTCGGACAGAAGGCATTCGGATGCCGCGTCGCCATCGAGAATGCTGCATTCGCCGCCTTCCTCGTAATTGACGACGAACTGAACTGCGATGTTGGCCCCACCCGGCCAGCGCGGATCTGGCGTGTTGCGTCCATAGCCGACGAGATTGCGCGGATATTTCATTGCGGGTCTTCCCTCGTTTTCGTTCGTTTTACCCATGATAATAAAGATTTATCGCTATTATTCCCCTTCAAAAATTTGAAAGACATCCAACGATAACCATCTTTCACAATGAGAAGGATCGCGAAATACTGAATGCTGGGAACATGGTGTGGTTTGCGGCCCCCACAGCCAATGGCGACGTTGGGCCGAAATAAACCACCGGAAATCAAAAGCTTGTAACATTTTCCAGTCTACTTGATTAGAGAATCAGCAAGCTGCAGGAGTGCAAATGGGTCAGGAAAACAGCGGTAATGGCCGGTTGACGACGCATGTCCTCGACACGGTAAGCGGTAAACCGGCTGCAAATCTGCGCATCGAATTGCGTCGCGTCGAGAATCAGCAGGCCGAACCGATCCGGGAAATTCGCACCAATGACGATGGTCGCTGCAGCGAGCCGTTGCTGTCGGGCGAGAATCTGCGGACCGGCTCCTACGAGCTTCTGTTCCACGTCGGCGAGTATTTCGGCAAGACCGACGATGCCATTCCGTTCCTCGATGTTGTCCCACTGCGCTTTGGCATTTCCGATGAAAAAGCGCATTATCATGTACCGCTTCTCGTTTCGCCGTTTTCCTATTCCACCTATCGCGGGAGCTAAGCGCCATGAACCAGTCAGTGCACCAGTCCGTGCGACACACGATCCGCTTTCTTCTGAACGGTGAAAAGATCGAACTCGACCGTGTTTCCCCGACCGAAACGCTGCTCGACTATCTGCGGCTGTCCGCCAGGCTGCGCGGCACCAAGGAAGGTTGCGGCGAAGGCGATTGCGGCGCATGCACGGTGCTGGTCGGCAAGATTTCCGATGGCAAGCTCGTTTACGAGAGCGTCAATGCCTGCATCCGCTTCATGGGTTCGCTGGATGGCTGCCATGTGGTGACCATCGAGCATCTGCGCGGGGCCGACGGCGATCTGCATCCGGTGCAAAAGGCGATGATCGAGTTTCATGGCTCCCAATGCGGCTTCTGTACGCCGGGGTTCGTCATGTCGCTCTACGCCTTGTGGATGCGCGAACCGAAGCCTGCCGATGCGCAGATTGAGAAAGCTTTGCAGGGCAATCTTTGCCGCTGCACCGGCTATGAGGCGATCATGCGTGCCGCCCGCATCATTTCCGACTACGGTACAGTCATGGAAGACCCGCTTGCAGCCGAGCGCGCCCATGTTCTTGAACAGCTGACCGCCATGCATGACGGCGTGCGGGTGGAAGTGGGCGAAGGCAAGGATCGCCTGATTGTGCCCGGTGATCTCGATGATTTCGCCACCATTTTGGCGGTGGAGCCGAAGGCAACCATCGTTGCTGGTTCCACCGATGTGGGCCTGTGGGTCACCAAGATGATGCGCGATATTTCCCCGGTCGTCTTCATCGGTCATCTGGAGGAGCTGCGTTCCATCCGGGAGGAGAATGGTGTCGTTACCATCGGCGCAGGTGTGACCTACACGGAAGCGTTCGGATTTCTCGCCAAGCGCATTCCGCAGCTCGGGAGCCTTATCAACCGCATTGGCGGCGAGCAGGTGCGTAATATGGGAACCATCGGTGGCAATATCGCCAATGGTTCGCCAATTGGCGACACGCCGCCGCCGCTGATCGCGCTCGATGCTACGCTGACGCTTCGCAAAGGGGCGGAGCGCCGCACCATACCGCTGGAAGAGTTCTTCATCGCTTATGGCAAGCAGGATCGCCAGCCCGGCGAGTTTGTCGAGGCCGTGCATGTGCCGGTGCCGCGCGAAGGCAGCCATTTTGCCATCTACAAGGTGTCGAAGCGCTTCGAGGAAGACATTACGGCGACGCTTGGCGCTTTCCACCTGACGCTTGATGCAGCCGGCAATGTGGAAACAATTCGCATCGCCTATGGCGGCATGGCCGCGACGCCGAAACGCGCCAGCGCGGTGGAAGCCGCACTGACGGCTAAGCCCTGGACCGAGGCCACGGTTGAAGCGGCATTGGAAGCCTATTCACAGGACTATACGCCCTTGAGCGATATGCGCGCGACAGCGGATTACCGGCTGCTCGCGGCGCGCAATCTGTTGCGGCGTTTCTTTGCCGAAACGGAAGGCAGTTACACGCCGCTGCGCGCGGCTGAAATCGCGGCGGCGTGAGGAGGCAATCATGAACAAGCATCCGGCACACGCATTGAAAGCTGCCCGCATTGTCGGCGGCGTCGCGACCGACCAGAAGCATGATTCCGCGCACAAGCATGTGACGGGAACGGCTGTCTATATCGACGATATACCGGAGCCCGAAGGCACATTGCATATCGGGGTCGGCTATTCCTCTGTCGCACATGGATCATTCAAGTCGATTGATTTGTCGGCAGTGCGCGCCGCTCCCGGCGTGATCGACGTGCTGACCTACAAGGACGTGCCTGGCGAAAACGATGTTTCACCATCGGGCATGCATGACGATCCTATCTTTGCCGTCGACAAGGTCGAGTTCCACGGTCAGCCGATCTTTGCTGTTATCGCGAAAACCCGTGATCAAGCACGCCGCGCTGCCCGTCTGGCGAAGATCGAATATGAGGAAGCAGCGGGCATCTACTCCATCGATGCGCTGGACGGTCTGAAGGATCGGCTTGTCACGACGCCATTGACGCTGAAGCGCGGCGATGCACGTGCGGCCATTGATGCTGCGCCGCACCGTATCAAGAACCGTATGTATCTTGGCGGACAGGATCATTTCTATCTGGAAGGTCAGGTTTCGCTGGCTATTCCCGGCGAGGATGAAGACGTCACCGTCTATTGCTCCACGCAGGGGCCGAGCGAAACGCAGCATCTGGTTGCCCATGCGCTGGGCGTGCCGAGCCATTCCGTGACGGTGGAAGTGCGCCGCATGGGCGGCGGCTTCGGCGGCAAGGAAACACAGGCCAACCAGTGGGCGGCCATTGCAGCCATTGCGGCCAAGAAGCACAAACGTGCCATGAAGATCAGGCTCGACCGCGATGAGGATATGACCTCGACCGGCAAGCGTCATGACTTCGTCATCGATTATGAAGTCGGCTTCGATGATGACGGCAATATTCTGGGCATCGACTATCTGTTCGCCCTCAATGCCGGGTTTTCGGCAGACCTTTCCGGGCCTGTCGGCGACCGCGCACTGTTTCACTGCGATAATGCCTATTTCTTCCCGGCAGTTCATGCGCAGTCGGCACCGCTTTACACGAACACGGTGTCGAATACGGCGTTTCGCGGCTTTGGCGGCCCACAGGGCATGGTCGGTGCGGAACGCGTCATCGATGAAGTGGCTTTCGCTGTTGGCAAGGACCCGCTCGAAATCCGCAAGCGCAATTTCTACGACGAGATGGGTAAGGATGGGACGCGCAACGTCACCCCCTATCATCAGAAGGTTGAAGATTGCATTATTCAGCGCATCGTTGCGGAACTTGAGGAAAGTTCCGATTACGCAAAGCGCCGCGAAGCAATCCGCGAATTCAACGCGAAAAGCCGTTATGTGAAACGCGGCATGGCGTTGACGCCGGTGAAATTCGGCATTTCCTTCACCAAGACCGAGTCCAATCAGGCTGGCGCCTTGGTGCATGTCTATAATGACGGCTCGGTGCATATGAACCATGGCGGCACGGAAATGGGGCAGGGGCTCCATATGAAGGTGGCGCAGGTTGTGGCTGAGGAATTCCAGATCGACATCGACCGGGTGAAGATCACCGCGACGACCACCGCCAAGGTGCCGAACACCGCGCCAACGGCGGCTTCTTCCGGTGCCGATCTCAATGGCATGGCCGCACAGGATGCTGCCCGTCAGATCAAGAAGCGTCTCATCCATTTTGCGGCACAGCAATATCAGGTGCCGGAAGATCAGGTCGTGTTTCTTCCCAACCGGGTTCGCATCGGCAATCAGGAAATCAGCTTCAACGATCTCGTAAAGCAAGCCTTTATCGGTCGCGTGCAGCTATCGGCGGCAGGTCACTACAAGACGCCGAAGATTCACTGGGACCGCGCCAAGGGCCGGGGCCATGCTTTCTATTACTATGCTTACGGAGCAGCCTGTTCCGAAGTTTCCGTCGACACGCTGACTGGCGAATATGTGGTGGAGCGCACCGATATTCTGCATGATACCGGGCGTTCCCTGAACCGCGCCATCGATATCGGTCAGGTTGAAGGCGGCTTCGTGCAGGGCATGGGCTGGCTGACGACCGAGGAGCTTGTGTGGGATGACAAGGGGCGGCTTCGCACCCATGCGCCTTCTACATACAAGATTCCATTGGCGTCCGACCGGCCCAAGATTTTCAATGTCGCACTGACCGACTGGTCCGAGGCCTATGAGCCGACGATCCATCGCTCCAAGGCTGTCGGCGAACCGCCGTTGCCACTTGGGCTGTCGGTGCTGCATGCTCTGGCCGATGCCATTGCCAGTGTGGCGGATCACAAGATCTGTCCGCGTCTCGATGCGCCTGCGACACCGGAACGTGTACTGATGGCCATCGAACGGCTCCGCAAGCAAAAGGGCTAGAACGATGCCGGGTGCACGCGACGATATCCGGGCTTTTCTCAACCGGCGTCCCGCCCAGAATTCTCAGGACTGCGTGCTGGTTGAAGTCACCGATGTGAAAGGCTCTGCGCCCCGCGATGCCGGGGCGTGGATGCTGGTTGCCCGCGATATGATCTTCCGGACCATCGGCGGCGGGCAGCTTGAATATATGGCGATTGACCATGCCCGGAAAATCTTGGCTGGCGGCAGGGACTCACCCATGGATGTGCCACTTGGCCCCGAAATCGGCCAGTGCTGCGGCGGGCGGGTGGGCCTGAGCTTCAGACGTGTCAGTCGCGGGCTCACCGACGAGCTTGTCGGCAAGGTGGACGCGGAAATAGCCACGCGCCCGCACGTCTATGTCTTCGGTGCGGGGCACGTCGGCGATGCGCTGGCCAATGCGCTTTCGCTAACGCCCGTCCGCGTCGTTCTGGTGGATACGCGCGAAGCGGAGCTGATGGCCTGCGATGTACCGGGCATCGAAACCTGTCTTTCGGCCATGCCGGAGCAGGTGGTGCGTTCCGCACCGCCGGGCAGCGCTTTCATCGTCCTCACCCATGACCATGCGCTGGATTTTCTGATTGTCACCGAGGCTTTGCAGCGGCGCGATGCCGTCTATGTCGGCATGATCGGCTCGAAGACCAAAAAAGCCACTTTCAAAAATTGGTTGAAACGCGAAATCGGTAACGACAATCTTTTTGAAAATCTGGTCTGTCCCGTCGGCGGAGCCGTGGTGAAGGACAAGAGGCCCGAAGTCATTGCGGCACTGGCCGCTGCCGAAGTTCTGACGGCGGTTCTGACATCTGCACGTGTATCGCAACCCGCCTGATCTGGCGGGTTTTTCTTTGAGCATTTCCAACAAAGAGCGAAACGGCTCCCGCGAAATAGTAAATTAAAAACAAAGGTATAGAACGGTGTTAGCCGTTCTATGCCAAGACCTCGCGGATCAGTCGCTGACACCGTTCCGTCATGAAATCAATGATCAGACGAACCTTCGGGTCCTGAAAGCGCTTGTGCGGATAGATCGCAGCAAGCTGGATCGGCGCCGGTGGCGTGCTTTCGAGGATGGGAATCAGTCGTCCGTCGCGGATATATTCCTTCACTTCGAACAGCGGCTTGTTGATGATGCCGCGTCCACCGAGCGCCCATTGCGTCAATACGTCGCCGTCATCCGAGTCATATGGCCCGGTGACTTCGAACTTGCGCAAGCCTTCCGCCGTCTGCAGCGACCAGTAATATTCCTTCGAGCCCGGAAAACGCAGCAGAAGGCAATCATGCTTGTCGCCAAGCAATTCGTCCGGCGACTGTGGAACCCCATATTTTTCCAGATATTCAGGCGCTGCACAGATCACGCGCTCGCAATTCATGATGCCACGCATGCGCAGGTTCGAATTCTCCAGAACACCGAGCTTGAAAGCAACGTCGACGCCTTCGCTCATGATGTCGACTTCATGATCGGACAGGCGAAGCCGCACTTCGATGTCCGGATATTTGTCGTGAAACTCGGGAATTCCCGACGCAATCAGCCGTCTCCCGAAGCCAAGCGGGGCGGTGATGCGAATCGATCCCTTGGGATTCTTCGCCAATTCCGCCACAGCCGCTTCCGCTTCATCCACGGCTTCGAGGATTTTCAATGCTCCGTCGTAGAATACGCGACCGTGTTCGGTCGGCGTGAGCTTGCGCGTCGTCCGGTTGAAGAGCCTGACCCCCAGGTGCTTCTCCAACTCCTTGATTCGATTGCTTGCAACTGCCGGCGATGCGCGCTGGTCGCGACCCGCCGCAGATAGATTTCCCAATTCGACAACGCGCACAAAAACGCGCAGATTATCAAGATATGACATACGTCCCCTCCACGATTGTCTAGATTTTTTTGAAAGTGCTGGTCGTGATGTGACGTTCCCTGAACCTGATTCCTTTGGCACATAATGCAACAACGAACAATGGGTCCCAAAAGTGGCCCAAGAAACGGGCTAAGAAATGGGAGTCCCTGATGTATGATTTTGCCGTAGCCTGGGACTGGCTGGGCTTCGCAGCGCGGTGGCTGCATGTGATTACCGCGATTGCGTGGATCGGCTCGTCCTTTTACTTCATTGCGCTCGATCTGGGCTTGCGCCAGCGTCCCGGCTTGCCGGTCGGCGCGCATGGCGAGGAATGGCAGGTCCATGGTGGTGGCTTCTATCACATCCAGAAATATCTGGTTGCGCCTGCCGAAATGCCGGAGCACCTGACCTGGTTCAAATGGGAATCCTACGCCACGTGGCTGTCGGGTTTCACGCTGCTCTGCATCGTCTATTATGCTGGCGCCGATCTCTACCTGATCGATCCGAACGTGCTCGATGTTTCTGTGCCGGTCGCCATCGCGATTTCGATCGGTTCGCTCGCATTCGGCTGGATCGCCTATAACACCATCTGCAAGCTGATGCTCGGCAAGAGCGATACGCTCCTGATGGTCATCCTCTACTGTATTCTGGTGGTGGTGGCCTGGGGCTATACGCACCTGTTCACCGGACGCGCTGCCTTTCTGCATCTTGGCGCTTTCACGGCCACGATCATGTCGGCCAACGTGTTCATGCTTATCATTCCGAACCAGAAGATTGTGGTGGCGGATCTGATCGCAGGTCGCAAGCCGGACCCGAAATACGGCAAGATCGCCAAGCAGCGTTCGACGCATAACAACTATCTGACGCTGCCGGTTCTGTTCCTGATGCTGTCGAACCACTATCCGCTGGCGTTCGGGACTGAGTTCAACTGGGTCATCGCCTCGCTGGTGTTCCTGATGGGCGTCACGATCCGTCATTGGTTCAACACGCAGCATGCCCGCAAGGGCAGCCCGACCTGGACCTGGCTGGTAACGGTGATCCTGTTCATCATCATCATCTGGCTGTCGACAGTGCCGAAGGTTCTGACCGGTGAGCCGGAAGAACAGAAGATTTCGGCATTGCAGCAATCTTTCATCTCGGACCCGCACTTTGAAAAAGTGCGGGATACCGTTCTTGGGCGCTGCGCCATGTGCCACGCCAAGGAGCCGGGCTGGGAAGGCATCATTGCGCCGCCGAAGGGCGTCGTGCTGGACACCGACCGGGACATCGCGGCCCATGCGCGTGAAATCTATTTGCAGGCTGGTCGTTCGCACGCCATGCCGCCCGCCAATGTCACCGGCGTGAGCGACGAAGAGCGCCAGCTTCTGGCCTCCTGGTACCAGTCTGCCACGCAAGGCCCGAAATAAGGACCAATTTGATGACCAAGCTTCTGATCCGCGGCCGCGTGCTGACCTTTCGTGACGAACCGCAGAGCCTCGATGACGATGCCGCCTATCGCTACATTGAAGACGGTGCCGTGCTGGTCGAAGATGGCCGCATATTGCGTCTCGGAGACTATGCTGAAGTCAGTGCCGAGGTAGGCAGCGACGTCAACGTCGCCGATCATCGCCCGCACCTGATCCTGCCGGGCTTCATCGATACGCATATCCATTATCCGCAGACGCAGGTGGTTGCTTCCTATGCCGCCAATCTGTTGGAGTGGCTCAACACCTATACGTTCGTCGCCGAGCAGAAGTTTGCCGACGAGCAGCATGCCGAATTCATCGCGGAGCGCTTTCTTGACGAGCTGATCCGCCATGGCACCACCACGGCAGTTGCCTATTGCTCCGTGCATCCGCAAAGCGTCGATGCCTATTTCCGCGCTTCGCAGCATCGCAACATGCGCATGCTTGGCGGCAAGGTGATGATGGATCGCAATGCGCCGCCTGCACTTTGCGACACGGCACAATCCGGCTATGACGATACGAAGGCGCTGATTGCGCGCTGGCAGGGCAAGGGCCGCCTCGATTATGTAATCACCCCGCGCTTTGCCATTACGTCGACGCCAGAGCAGCTCGAAGCAAGCCAAGCGCTTGTCCGTGAGCACCCCGGCAGCTACATCCAGACGCATCTTTCGGAAAACCACGACGAAATCTCTTTCACCAAGTCGCTCTACCCGCAAGCGCCGGACTATCTCGGCATTTACGAACATTATGGCCTGTTGGGTGACAAGACCCTGCTCGGCCACTCGATCCACCTGGAAGAGCGTGAAGTGCGCGTCATGGCGGAAACGGGTTCGATTGCCGTTTTCTGCCCGACCTCGAACCTGTTCCTTGGTTCCGGGCTTTTCGACCGCGACCGCCTGAAAGCGTCGGGCGTGCGCATGGCGGTGGCGACCGACGTTGGCGGCGGCACGAGTTTCTCCATGCTGCGTACCATGGACGAAGGCTACAAAATCCTGCAGCTACGCGAACAGCGTCTGAACCCGTTTCAGTCCTTCTACATGATGACGCTGGGCAATGCCCGCGCACTCTCCATGGAAGACAAGATCGGTACGCTCGACGAGGGCACGGAAGCCGATATCGTGGTGCTGGATTCATCGGCCACATCACCGATGCGGCTTCGCATGGCGGCTGGCGCGACACTGGAGCAGGAATTGTTCCTGTTGCAGACGCTGGGCGATGACCGCGCCATTGTCGAAACCTATGTGGCTGGCAAGCCGCTCAAGGCCGAACTGGCTTAATCAACCAATCCTTGGAGGAGGATGGCCCGCGGCGGAGCGATCTGCTGCGGGCCTTTTCGTACTCAAAGTTCTTCGGGGCGTTTGCCGCCCATGGCGCGGGTCAGCTCATCGGCGGTGGAGCGGATCAGCGGTCCGAATTCCTCGAGCCTCTTTTTCGGCAGACGCACCGCAGGGCCGGAAACCGAAATACCGGCAATCGCTTCGCCATATTCATTGAAGATGGGAGCGGCGATACAGCACATGCCGAGCGTGTGTTCCTCATCATCGATAGACCAGCCGCGGGTGCGGGTTGCCTGAATGTCTTTCAATAGCGCAGGCAGGTTGTCGAGCGTGCGCTGCGTGAAATGCTCAAGCATGCGCCCTGACAGGGCGTGCGCGATTTCCTTGTCCGACCAGGTGGACAATATGGCCTTGCCTATACCGGATGCATGGATCGGTCCGCGCCGTCCGGGCCGGAAAAAGGCGCGCATCGGCGCATGGCTTTCGATCTGCGAGATGAACACCACATCGCCGCTGTCCTCGACGCCGATATTGGCGGTCTCGCCGCTCGTTTCCATCAATGTCTTGAGATAGGGCCGTGCCAGAATGCCAAGCTTGCGGAACCGGCGAAAGGCATTGCCGATCTCGAAAGCCTTGACGCCGATGGTCCAGTCTCCGCTTTCCAGATCGTGGGAAACCATACCATGATTTGCCAGCGATGACAGAAGGCGGTGCACAGTTGAAGGCGCCATGCCGCTCTGATCGGCAAGGTCGGTCAGTGTCGAGCCATCGTTCTCGGCAATCAATGCCAGCAGTTTCAGGCTTCGATCCAGAACCTGCACAGACGAGGGCGCCGCGTTTTCCGTCGCCTTGCGGCCCCGCTTCGCCTTTGCCTGTTCCATCACCGTCTCCGAATCCCGCCTAAACTCACGAATTATCACTATCGCATCCATTGCTACTCGGAAAGAGAGCAGCGGATTATCTCCATTCCGTTGAAAATCTTTATTTCCATATAATGGTATGCATTTCCATTTTATAATACTAACGTTTGTAAATGGAGATAGATTCCATAGGAGGAATGGCCATGGCCAGAATGCGTGCAGTCGATGCAGCCGTGCTTGTGCTGGAAAGAGAAGGGATCAATTGTGCTTTCGGTGTGCCGGGCGCAGCGATCAATCCATTTTATTCGGCAATGAAAGCGCGCGGTTCGATCCGCCACATATTGGCGCGTCATGTCGAGGGTGCTTCGCATATGGCTGAAGGCTATACCCGCGCCAAGCATGGCAATATCGGCCTGTGCATCGGCACCTCCGGCCCCGCCGGAACGGATATGATTACGGGTCTCTATTCGGCTTCCGCCGACTCGATCCCGATCCTCTGCATCACGGGCCAGGCGCCACGTGCGCGTCTTGATAAGGAAGACTTTCAGGCGGTCGATATCGCCAAGATCGCAGCCCCTGTCACCAAATGGGCAGTCACGGTCATGGAACCGGCACTGGTACCATTTGTCTTCCAGAAGGCATTCCATATCATGAAGTCGGGCCGTCCCGGTCCGGTTCTGATCGATCTGCCGATCGATGTCCAGCTTGCCGAAATCGAATTCGATATCGATACCTACCAGCCGATGGAAGCCTACAAGCCTGCTGCCACGCGGGCGCAGGCCGAAAAGGCGCTCGCCATGCTGAACGCCGCGGAACGTCCGCTGATCGTTGCGGGTGGCGGCATCATCAACGCCGACGCATCCGATCTTCTGGTCGAGTTTGCCGAGATCACCGGTATCCCGGTCATCCCGACACTGATGGGCTGGGGCGTCATTCCCGACGACCATCGCCTGATGGCGGGCATGTGCGGTCTCCAGACCTCGCACCGCTATGGCAATGCCAATCTGTTGGCCTCCGATGTCGTTATCGGCGTCGGCAATCGTTGGGCCAACCGTCACACGGGTAATGTCGATACCTACAAGAAGGACCGCAAGTTCATCCATATCGACATCGAGCCGACGCAGATCGGTCGTGTCTTTGCGCCGGACTTCGGTATCGTTTCGGATGCAGGCAAGGCGCTGAAGCTGCTGCTGGACGTTGCGACCGAATGGAAGTCTGCTGGTAAGCTGCGCGACTGGTCGGACTGGGCAAGGGAATGCCAGGAGCGTAAGCGCACCATGCTGCGCAAGACGCATTTCGACCAGACGCCGCTCAAGCCGCAGCGGGTCTATGAGGAGATGAACAAGGCTTTCGGTCGCGATACCTGCTATGTGACGACTATCGGCCTCAGCCAGATCGCAGGCGCGCAGTTCCTGCATGTCTATCGTCCGCGCAACTGGATCAATTGCGGTCAGGCCGGTCCGCTCGGCTGGACGCTGCCAGCAGCTCTCGGTGTCCGTGCTGCCGATCCTGATCGCCCGATTGTTGCACTTTCCGGTGACTATGATTTCCAGTTCATGATCGAGGAACTGGCGGTCGGCGCACAGCACAAGCTGCCCTACATTCATGTGGTCGTGAACAATTCCTATCTCGGCCTCATCCGACAGGCGCAGCGCGGCTTCAATATGGATTTCGAGGTGAGCCTCGCCTTCGACAACATCAATGCCGATGGCGACGCGGAAAAGGGTTATGGCGTCGATCACGTAGCGGTTGCCGAAGGGCTCGGCTGCAAGGCAATCCGGGTGCGCAGCCCCAACCAGTTTGCCGAAAGTTTTGAACAGGCAAAAGCGCTGATGGCGGAGCATCAGGTGCCGGTGGTTCTGGAATTCATTCTGGAACGCGTTACCAATATTTCCATGGGTATCGACATCGATCAGGTTGTCGAATTCGAGGAACTGGCCGAACGTGGCGAAGATGCGCCGACCGCTATCGCAGCTTTGTTAGACTAAAATTTAAAGGAGGCGAAAATGCCGAGATTTGCAGCCAATCTCACAATGCTTTTCAACGAAGCGCCTTTCATGGATCGCTTTGCGCTGGCCGCGAAGGCCGGGTTTACCGGGGTCGAATATCTCTTCCCCTATGAGTTCAACCGGCACGAGCTGAAGGCAGCGCTGACCAAACATAATCTGGCACAGGTCCTGCACAATCTGCCTGCGGGCAACTGGGCTGGTGGCGAGCGCGGCATCGCGGTTCTCCCGGATCGCGTCGATGAATTCCGCCGCGGTGTGGCCGATGCCATCGACTATGCCACGACGCTCAACTGTTCGCAGGTCAACTGCCTTTCCGGCATTGCGCCCCAAGGCATCGATCCAGACGCGATGCGCGCCACTTTCGTCAGCAATCTGCGTCTGGCTGCAAAGGAACTGGGCAAGCACGGCATTCGCCTGCTGATCGAACCGATCAACCACTATGACATTCCGGGCTTCTACCTCAACACGGTAGAGCAGGCGGTTTCGATCATCGATGAAGTGGGCAGCAACAACCTGTTCATCCAATACGACCTCTACCATCAGCAGCGGACACGCGGCGAACTGGTTGCGACTTATGAACGTTACAAGCCGCTGATTGCCCATGTGCAGCTTGCAGACAATCCGGGCCGCAATGAGCCGGGCACTGGTGAGATCAATTATCCGAACGTGTTCGAAGCACTGAAAAACGCCGGATACAAGGGCTGGATCGGCTGCGAATACAAGCCGAAGACCACCACTGAAGAAGGCCTCGGCTGGTTCAAAAACTACGAAGCCGAACGGCTGACTGCGTAAATTTGATTAGGGAGTGAGCGACATGGCCAAGATAGGCTTCATCGGACTGGGGATCATGGGCAAGCCAATGGCGCGGCATCTGCAGGATGCGGGCCACGAGCTTTTCACGTCGAAGCATATTGTGCCGACGCACAAGGAACTGCTCGACAACGGTATGCAGATTCTCGATACCCCGAAGGATGTGGCAGCTCATTGCGACACCACCATCCTTATGTTGCCGGATACGCCACAGGTAGCCGAAGTTCTCTTTGGCGAGAACGGAGCAGCAGAAGGTCTCGGCAAAGGCAAGACGCTTATCGACATGAGCTCGATTTCGCCCATCGAGACAAAAGAGTTCGCGAAGAAGGTGCGGGCGACGGGTGCAGAATATATCGATGCGCCGGTTTCCGGCGGTGAGGTCGGTGCGAAAAATGCAAGTCTCTCCATCATGGCTGGCGGAGCACAGGAGACTTTCGATCAGGCGCTCCCGCTCCTGAAGCTCATGGGCAAGAACATCACGCTCGTCGGCGATTGCGGCGATGGCCAGACCACCAAGGTTGCAAACCAGATCATCGTTGCGCTCAACATCGAGGCTGTTGCCGAAGCGCTGGTTTTCGCTTCCAAGGCAGGCGCAGACCCGGCAAAGGTACGCGAAGCCCTGATGGGCGGTTTTGCATCGTCCCGCATTCTCGAAGTGCATGGCGAACGCATGATCAAGCGGACCTTCGATCCGGGCTTCCGCATTTCGCTGCACCAGAAGGATTTGAACCTTGCACTGCAAGGCGCAAAGGCGCTCGGTGTCTCGCTGCCGAACACGGCCACGGCTCAGGAATTGTTCAATTCCTGCGCGGCACATGGTGACGATGGTCTCGACCATTCGGGTCTGGTGCGCGCTCTGGAGCGGATGGCGAACCACGACGTCGCCTGACACGACTATTGCAAACTCAGGGATTTGAATTCTCTGGAGGGAGAGGGTGGAGCTGGCTGCTTGGAGGAAGTGGCCGGCTCCATTGATTTTATTGGTGCGGCGCGGAATAGTCCTGCCAGCCACAAATCACATCGGGAATCTCATGACTGCCATCGCCGATCCGAAAAAGTTTTTGACCAGCCTTTTCGATGCCGCTGTTGCGGCTGCCGATCCTGAACTGGTGATCCGCGCCAATCTTCCGGCCAAGCCGAAGGGGCGCACGATTGTCATCGGCGCGGGCAAGGGCTCGGCGCAGATGGCGGCGGCTTTCGAGCGCGCCTGGGCCGAAAAACACGATGCCCCGCTGGAGGGCGTGGTGGTCACACGTTATGGCTATGGCGCGCCCTGCGAGCGTATCGAGATCATCGAAGCCGCACATCCGGTTCCCGATGAAGCGGGGCTTGCGGCTTCGAAGCGGCTGTTCGATGCTGTGTCGAACCTGACGGAAGATGATCTCGTGGTGGCGCTTGTTTCCGGTGGTGGGTCTGCCTTGCTGCCGTCGCCGCCGGAAGGGCTGACGCTTGAGGATGAAATCGCCGTCAACAAGATCCTGCTCGCATCCGGTGCACCGATTTCGGCCATGAATGCGGTCCGCAAGCATCTGTCGACGATCAAGGGCGGCAGACTGGCAGCAGCGGCGCATCCGGCAAAGGTTTTCTCGCTGGTCGTCTCGGACATTCCGTGCGACAATCCGGCCTTCGTGGCTTCCGGCCCAACTGTGCCGGACGAGACAAACCGCGATGAGGCGTTGAAAATCATCGAACGCTATCGGCTGGATTTGCCCGAAGCTGTTCTTGCCCACATCAAGAGCGAAGCTGCCCACGCACCGAAGCCGGAAGACATGGTTTTTGCAGGCAATGAAGTGCGCGTCATTGCTTCGGCTGCGGTTTCGCTGGAAGCGGCGGTGAAGGAAGCCGCGCGTCATGGCGTCGAAGCTGTGATCCTGTCCGATGCGATGGAGGGTGAGGCGCGGGAAGTGGCGCATGTTCATGCGGCGATTGCCCGCGAAGTGGCCGACCGCGACCGTCCGTTCAAGAAGCCGGTGGTCATTCTGTCAGGCGGTGAAACGACCGTCACCATTCGCGGCAAGGGCGGCAAGGGCGGGCGCAACAGCGAGTTCCTGCTGTCTTTCGCGCTTGATATTGATGGCTATGAAAATATCCATGCGCTGGCCGCTGACACAGATGGCATTGACGGTTCGGAGGACAATGCGGGCGCCTTTGCCGATGGTTCCACCGTTTCGCGTCTGCAAAAAGCGGGCGAAGATGGCGCGGCGCGGCTCAATGCCAATGATGCATGGACGGCATTCGACGCCGTTGGTGATCTGTTCGTACCGGGGCCAACCGGCACGAATGTCAATGATCTACGCGCGATTTTGATAACGGGCTAGTTTCGTCATCAAGGAGAATGCGGTTTGCCGCTCCGTCCAGATCGTCATACTGGCCGTTTTTCAACGACCAGAGAAAGGCGACAAGGCCAAGCAGGCCCAGAAACAGCGCGATGGGAATGAGAAAGAGAAGTCCACTCATTTGTGCGCTTCCTTGATGATGGCAACAGGCGCGATAGTCTTTTGCGTCTGTTGCTTTTGTTTTCCAGCCCGCAACCGCAATGCGTTGCTGACGACCACGATGGACGACAGCGACATTGAAAGGGCCGCCACCAGCGGTGTGACAAAGCCAAAAATCGCAATCGGCACGGCTATTATATTATAGCCGATGGAAAGCGCAAAATTCTGGCTGATCAACCGGCCCGCTTCCTTCGATACAGCAAAAGCAAGCGGCACGGCAGACAGGCTCTCACGCAGGAAGACGAAATCGGCAGCATTGCGGCCAATGTCGGCAGCGGTTGCCGGCGCCATGGAAACATGGGCGGCGACAAGGGCAGGAGCATCGTTCAATCCGTCGCCCACCATCAGGACCTTGCGACCCTCGACCGATAGTTTCTGCACCAGCTCCGACTTGTCGGCGGGCAATACCTCCGCCTGGAAATTATCGATGCTGAGATAACCCGCTAGCTTTTGCACGGCGGGCAATCTGTCTCCTGAAATGATGCCGAGCTTGAGGCCGTTTTGCCTTAGTGTGGCAATAGCTCCGGCAGCGTCTTCGCGCGGCTGGTCTTCAAAATGGAAGCTCTCAACCAGCTTTCCATCGATGGAAAGGCAGGTTTCAGGGCCGTCAGCATGGGGCAGGGCGGTGGCGCTATTTTCCGCCCAGTCCCGCTTGCCAAGCCGATAGATGGAGCCGTTGAGCTCTGCTTCGATGCCTGCGCCCGGCACTTCCTCGATACGGGTAAATGCGGTCATCGGTTTTGCGCCCGAGAACAGTGCAAGCGCCCGCGACAGCGGATGACGCGAGTAAAGCGATAGTTCGGCTGCGATTTCGAGATTGTGGGGATCGATGGCATCGGTATTGATCAGTCCCGGCTGACCGAGGGTCAATGTGCCGGTCTTGTCGAAGATGGCGGTATCGATTTCGGCCATCCGTTCCATGGCGGAGCCGTCCTTGATCATGATGCCGTTTTCGAACAGGCGACGGGCCGCAACCACCTGCACAATCGGCACTGCAAGAGCGAGCGCGCAAGGGCAAGTGATGATGAGGGTGCAGATCGCGATATAGATCGAACGATACCAGTCGCCACCGGTATAGATCATCCAACCGACAAAGGCCGCAAAGGCGATGGTATGGACCATCGGCACGTAGAGTTCGGAAGCGCGGTCTGCAAGACGACGGTAATAGGCGCGCCCGCCTTCCGCCACATCCATTAGCCGCACCATTTCGGCAAGGAAGGAATCCTTGGCTTCCGCCGTCGCGCGAATGACGAGCGGTGTGGAAAGATTGAGCGTGCCCGCGCGAATATCCGAGCCGGGACCGACAGGAACCGCATCGCTTTCACCCGATGCAATAGCGCAATCGAGTTCCGAGCGGCCTTCTTCCACCTTGGCATCGACGGGTACACGTTCACCAGCCGCAAGAATGATGCGCATTCCGGGGCGGATTTCGTTGACCGGCAGGTAATTGCGTTCGTCATTCTCGCCGATCACCACCGCGCCGCGGCTGCCGAGTTGTGCCAGTCCGCGCACCGCAGAACGTGCACGGGCGCGCATCATGTAGTCGAGCGTGCGGCCGATCAGCAGGAAGAACAGTAAGGTCACCGATGCATCGAAATAGGCGTGCTGGCCATGATGCAGCGTTTCATAAACACTCATGCCGAAGGCAAGCGTGATGGCGAGCGCGATCGGCACATCCATGTTCACGCGCCGTGCTCGCAGCGCATTCCACGCGGAAACATAGAAAATCCGGCCGGAATAGATCAGCGTCGGCAGGGCGATGAGGCCGGAAATCCAGTGAAACATATCGCGTGTTGCAGCGTCCGCACCCGACCACACGGCAACGGACAAAAGCATCACATTGCTGGAAGCGAAAGCTGCAACGCCAAGCGCGATCAAAAGTCGTGTGAAGGTTGGGTCCTTGTCCTGCGCCATGTCGAAAATATGCGCTTCATAACCCAGCCTGCGTAGCGGATCGACCACATCGGGCGGCGTTTCGCCATCTTTCCAGCGCACGGTCACGCGGCGGGCCGTCAGGTTGACGCGGACATAGGCAACGCCCGCTATTCTGCCGAGCGTCTCCTCGATAGTCTTGATGCACAGGCCGCAATGAACGCCGGGAACCGACAGGTCGAGCTGGCGAAAGCCGTCACCGAGCGCGCGGCTTGCAATCTGCATTTCATCCGCCGAAACCGCCTGAACAACGGTCGCTATCTGAGCATTCTCGACGCAGCAGCTCATAGTATTCTCCCGTCCTTCACCAGAACGCGAATGATATGACGATAGGGGTCTTCGAGACCGGCATCGGCATTCACTTCCATGATCCATGCACCCTCGCCAAGTTCAAGCGGAGCGGTCAGTATGCCGGGCTCGCGGGCGGTGAGCGTGACCTTGGTGTCGTGTTCATCGCCGACCGGGCGTTTGAACTCCACCGTGCCGCCCGTCGTGACGACGGCCTTGCCTTCATTGTCGGCCAGCTTCCAGGTGAAAACGCCGTTCTCATAGGCAGGTTTCGACTGCCATTGCAGGGCGGCCTGCTCCTTGCCGGTCTGGGCCTTGTCGTTGAACTCCTGGCTGGCGACATAGGTGTTCTTCACCACCAGCCCGCTCCAGCTATGGATAGCGTTATAGGCCATGGTCAGGTTGACGGCGATAATGACACCGAAGAAGGCGAACATGATGCCCAGCATATGCCAGCCGGTGAACGTGCCCGAGGTTTTCGACTTGATCGACATTATCTGCCCTCCGGTGCCATGAAAGTTGCCTTGTAGCGGGCCTGTTCCGCGCCATTTGCGTCACGCACCTCGATTTCATAGTCGTGGCGATGATCCGTAATCGCATCATGCGGCATGGTGACGAAGACACGCAACGTCTTCAGACGGTCCGGTTCCACTGGCACGTCGTAATTGCCGTCTGCATCCGCTGTTTCATCCTGAACGGTCAGTGTTGCTCCGGGCAGGCCCTCGATGGAAAGACGGAAGGTGCGTGGTGTCGGGATCATGTTCAGCAGCTTGACCGTGTAACCATTGCGGATCGATCCGTCCGACAGAAGTACATATTGCGGGGTGCGATCGTGCAGCACGTTGATGCCGATGCGCTGGCGTGTCGACAGCGAGATGACGAGCGTCAGACCGATGAGCGCCCATATAGCGAAGTAGAACATGCTGCGCGGGCGCAACACCTTCTTCCATGACAGGTTCTGCACCTTGTCCGAGAACGTGTTCGGTGCCTTGTAGACACGGGCGGGGTCGATGGGAGCGGTACCGTTATTGGTCGCAAGCGCCATGTTGAAGTCGTAATCGGCCAGTGTCGCATAGGAGATGAGACCACGCGGCTTGTCGATCTTGTCCATCACGGAATTGCAGGCGTCGATGCACAGCGCACAGGTAATACATTCCAGTTGCTGGCCGTCGCGAATATCGATCCCCATCGGGCAGGCGGCGACACAGGCATTGCAATCCACGCAATCGCCCACGGTTTCGCCTGCGGCAATCGCCTTCTTGGAATGGCGGGAGCGTGGCTCGCCGCGCCAGTCATTATAGGTGACTGTGAGCGAATTTTCGTCCAGCATCGCGGCCTGAATACGCGGCCACGGGCACATATAGGTGCAGACCTGCTCGCGCATCAGTCCGCCGAAAATATAGGTGGTGGCGGTCAGGATAGCGACGGTGAAATAGGCGACGGGTGCGGCCTGACCGGTCACGAAATCCATGAGCAGCTTCGGCGCGTCGGCGAAATAGAAAATCCAGGCGCCGCCCGTCAGGACACCAATGACGATCCAGATGGAGTGTTTGGCAACCCGCTTCCAGATCTTGTCGAAGGTCCATGGCCCCTTGTCGAGCTTCATGCGCGCATTGCGGTCGCCTTCTATAGCGCGTTCCACGACGAGATAGAGATCGACCCAGACGGTCTGCGGACAGGTATAGCCGCACCAGGCGCGGCCCGCGACGGAGGTGACGAGAAACAGACCAAGGCCCGCCATGATGAGCAGGCCCGCGACGTAGTAGAATTCCTGCGGCCAGATTTCGACGAAGAAGAAGTAGAAGCGACGGTTGGCAAGATCGATCAGCACCGCCTGATCGGGCGCATAGGGGCCGCGATCCCAGCGCAGCCAGGGCGTCAGATAGTAGATGCCCAGCGTAATGAGCATAACAATCCATTTGAAGCGCCGGAATTCGCCCTGCACGCGCTTCGGAAAAATCTTCACCCGCGCCGCATAAAGCGCCTTCCCGCTTTTAGGGGCACGGGTCTTGGGGGAATTGACTGCCTGAACGTCAATGCGTTCGACATCGTCTGACATTTTTTGCTCCTGCCGCACTGGGCCTTTGGCAAGCTCAGAGACTGAAAGGGAGTAGGGGAATATGGGAGTAAGGGAGTATGAGAAGAGGCAGCGTCGTTTCGGGCGTTCACAACCAAAACATACTCCCCTATTCCCCTACTGCCTTACTCCCTTCTCTTCATTCGCCTCCGCCCAACGAATGGACGAAGATGGCAAGCTGTTTGACGGTCGCATCGCCGAGGCGCGTTTCCCATGCGGGCATGACGCCATGCTTGGGATGCGAGACCTGACGCACGATGGCGTCTTCGCCGGAACCGTAGAACCAGATGGCGTCTGTCAGGTTCGGTGCGCCGAACTCGCGCAGGCCTTTGGCATCCGCGCCATGGCAGACGGCGCAGTTTTCCGCGAAGACCTTCTGCCCTTCCGGCACCATTTCCGGATTATGCGGTGTGCCGGAGAGGCTCACCACATAGGCGGCGACATCGCGGATCTGCTGCGGTTCCAGCACGTCGACAAATGCCGGCATTTCGGAAACGCGGGTGTCGGCATCATCCTTCGAGCGCACACCATGACGAATGGTGGTCAGGACGTCGTCGATGGACCCGCCCCACAACCAGTCGTCATCGTTGAGGTTCGGATAGCCGGGCGCCCCTTGCGCGCCGGAACCGTGGCACTGCACGCAGTTGACGCGGAAGGCAGCAGCGCCACCGGCAATCGCATATTGGCGCAGGTTTTCATCCGCCAGAATCTCGTGCACATCCTTGGCTTTGATCTGGTCGATGATACCTTGACGCTCGCTGTCGATCTTGGCGGTTTCTTCCCAGAAAGTGCCACGGCTCGACCAGCCAAGCATGCCTTCCGTGGAACTGGAAATCAGCGGCCAGGCCGGATAGGCGATCACATAGGCAAGCGCCCAGAAAATGGTTGCATACCAAGTCCACAGCCACCAGCGAGGCATCGGATTGTCCAGCTCCCTGATGCCGTCCCATTCGTGTCCGGTTGTTGCTACACCGCTGACTTCATCGATCTGTTTGTCAGTCATTTTTGTCGTCCTTGAATGGAATTTCCTTCGCTTCATCGGCTTTCTTTTTGCTTCCGGGGCGGAAAGCAAAAAGAATGACAAAGACAAAGAAGAGCGCCATGGCAAGCAGGCCCCAGCTATCGGCGAAAGTGCGTAGGGTGTTGTAATCCATCGCTAAATCTCCGCTTTATCTCGCCTTGGGGGACTGATCGTAGGTCGAGAAGTCAACGAGGGTGCCGAGCATCTGGAGATAGGCGATGAGTGCATCCATTTCCGAGACCATCTGCGGATTGCCGTCGAAGTCGCCGAGCTTGGCCTTGGGATAGCGGGCCTCGACGCCGGATGTATCGGCGTCGGGAGAGGCCTGTGCCTTCAGATCGTCAAGCGCGCTGTCGATCATTTCCTGCGTGTAAGGCACGCCGACTGCCACATTGGCTTTCAGATTGCCTGCGATGTTGGAAGCATCCAGCGGACGGTCTTTCAGGAAGGCATAGCTTGGCATGACCGATTCCGGCACCACGTCGCGCGGGCGGATAAGGTGTTGCACATGCCACTCGTTCGAATAGCGGCCACCGACGCGCGCAAGGTCAGGCCCCGTGCGCTTCGAACCCCACTGGAACGAATGATCGTACATGGATTCCGCAGCCAGACTGTAATGGCCGTAGCGTTCTACTTCATCGCGGAACGGACGGATCATCTGGCTGTGGCAAAGGTAGCAGCCTTCACGCACATAGACGTCACGGCCCGCAAGCTCCAGCGGCGAGTATGGGCGCATGCCCTCCACTTTCTCGATGGTGTTTTCGAGGTAGAAGAGCGGTGCGATTTCAACGATGCCACCGACCGTAACCACGGCGAGCGATGCGATCAGCAGCAGCGTTGCGTTTTTCTCCAGCTTGGAGTGGTTCTTTAGTATCGACATAAATCACACGCTCCTTATTCGGCAGGCTGCATGGCTGCACCGGCAACGGTCCGGGTGCCGCCCATAGGGGCTTCGTTGCGCAGATTGCCGCGAATGGTCTGATAGACGTTCCAGGCCATCACGAAGCCACCGGCGAGATAGAACACACCGCCAAGCGTACGGATGACGTAGTATGGGAACATGGCGAGCACGGTTTCCGCGAAGGAATAGACGAGGAAGCCCTGATCGTCGTATTCGCGCCACATCAGGCCCTGCTGGATACCGGCAACCCACATGGCAGCCGCGTAGAGAACGATGCCGAGCGTCGCCAGCCAGAAGTGCCAGTTGACCATGCGGATCGAATAGAGCCGCTGGCGGTTCCACAGCTTCGGTGCGAGGTAATAGACGGCGGCAAACGAGATCATGCCATTCCAGCCAAGTGCGCCCGCATGAACGTGACCGATGGTCCAATCCGTATAGTGGGACAACGAATTGACGGCCTTGATCGAGAGCATCGGGCCTTCAAAGGTCGCCATGCCGTAGAAGGCGATAGCTGCAACCATCAGGCGGATGATCGGATCGGTGCGAACCTTGTCCCATGCGCCCGAAAGCGTCATCAGACCGTTGATCATGCCACCCCATGAAGGCATCCAGAGCATGATCGAGAACACCATGCCGAGCGTCTGTGCCCAATCAGGAACAGCAGTGTAATGCAGATGGTGCGGACCAGCCCAGATATAGAGGAAGATGATCGACCAGAAGTGCACGATCGACAGGCGGTAGGAATAGACCGGACGCTCTGCCTGCTTCGGCACGAAATAGTACATCATGGCCAGGAATGGCACGGTCAGGAAGAAGGCAACGGCGTTATGACCGTACCACCATTGCGTCACCGCATCCTGAACGCCGGAGAAAGCAGAATAGCTCTTCACGCCGAGGAAGGAGACCGGGATCGCCAGATTGTTGATGATGTGCAACATGGCGATGGTGATGATGAAGGACAGGTAGAACCAGTTCGCCACATAGATATGCGGCTCCTTGCGCTTCAGAATCGTGCCGAGGAAGACGACCAGATAGGCGACCCAGACGATGGTGAGCCAGATGTCGACATACCATTCCGGTTCGGCATATTCGCGGCTCTGTGTGATGCCGAGCAGATAGCCGGTCGCGGCCATCACGATGAAGAGCTGATAGCCCCAGAACACGAACCATGCGAGGTCGCCGCCGATGAGCCGGGCGCGGCAGGTGCGCTGCACGACATAGAACGACGATGCGATCAGGATGTTGCCGCCAAACGCAAAAACAACCGCAGAAGTGTGCAGCGGACGCAGGCGACCGAAGTTCAGATAGGGTTCCAGATTGAGATCGGGAAAGGCGAGCTGCGCGGCGATAACCACACCGACCAGAAAGCCGGTCACACCCCAGAAAACCGTTGCGATGACACCGTAGCGGACCGGGCCATCCATATAGGTGGATTGATCGACCTTTTTCGGCGTCAGGCCGTAATCGGCATTTCGCATCAGAAGAATGGTGAAGATGGCCAGCGTAGCGAACAGAATCCACATATGGGTTCTGAACAGCTCGTCATGGGAGAAACCGGCCAGAAGCACGGCAAAAAGTGCCCCCAGACCGGAAAGGACTGTTCCAGCGGCGTAGTTCATGAAATCCCCTCGCAGAGCGCATAACAAGAGCCGTCTCGGATGAGACAGCAATAGCGATAGGTTCCCTATCCGCGCATCAGATGCAAGTGTCATTGATCTAAATCAACGACAGCGACCAAAAGCCCGAAAAATAGGGGGGCTTTTATCCGACAATCGTGCTGGGCACGACAAGTGCCGCGGTCAGGCCGCCCTCGGGACGGTTCTGCAGCAAAACTTTGCCACCCATCCGTTCTGTCGCCATTTTCACGATTGCAAGGCCAAGGCCACTACCGGTTTCGTTGCGATGTGCGCCGCGGAAGAACCGCTCTGTCACGCGCGGCATTTCGCTTTCGGGAATGCCGGGGCCGTCATCCTCGACGGTGAGCCTGAGTTTGCCCGCTTCGGCTTCGATCCGGCAGCGCACGGTGCCGCCCTTCGGCGAGTGATTGACCGCATTTTCGATCAGATTGCGGGCGGCAAGCGTGAACAGATGCGGGGAGGGCAGTTGCACCAGAGGCATGGTTTCCGGCAGTTCGATGGAAATTCCACGCTGGGCTGCGAGCATCCGCATATCGGTGGAAACCGCGACCAGAAGCTGGCATGCCGGTTCGCCTATCGGCGTTTCCGTCTCGTCGCCGGTTTCGAGCGCCGCAAGATCGAGAAGCTGGCTGACGAGGCGGCTCGTGCGGTCGACGCCCGCCGCGATCTGGCGCACCGCATTGGCGCGCATTTTCTCGTCCTTTGCACCTTCGGCAATCTGTGCCTGCGTCTTCAGTCCGGCGAGCGGCGTCTTCAGCTCATGCGCAGCGAAGATCGCAAAGTTGCGCTCGCGCTCGCGTGCGTCCTCGACGCGGTGGAAAAGTCCGTTCAGCGCGGTGACAGCAGGCGCGATCTCCTTCGGCAGATTCTGTTCGGGAAGCGGGCGCAAATCCTCCGCACGCCGTTTGGAAAGCACGGAGGCAAGACGGCTCAGCGGGTTGAGGCCGCGCCGCACGCACAGCCAGATCATCAGCGCCAGAACGGGCAGCATCAGCAAGGCTGGCAGAACAAGACCCGTTACGACATTTTGTACCAGCCTCTCGCGAACGCTCAGGCTGTCACCAACCATGACACGCAGGCCAAGCTGGGTATTTTCGACAGCGAAGACGCGCCATCGGTCGCCAGCGACTTCCGTATCGGAGAAACCGTTCGCAACATTGGTAAGCCGTACACCGGGCGCACTTTCAGACCGTCCGAGAAGCTTGCCGTCGAGCGCCCATATCTGGCAGAATAACTGTCGGTCGTAGAGTGGAAAATCCGGCATCGGCTTCAGCGACAATTGCCCGCCGTCGCCTTCCGGCCCAACCTCCACACGATGCTCGGTCAAAAGCGAATTGACCATGCGTGCGGCCTCCATCAGGCGCGCATCGAGCACTTTTTCGAGCTGTGACTGGGTGCTGATGTGAATCCACACCACCGCGAAAAGCCAGACAAGACAGGTGACGCCGATCAATATGCCGGTCAGGCGGCTGCGAATGGAATTCATGCGTTTGCCCCCGCCAGACGGTAGCCGACTCCGCGCACCGTTTCGATATAATCGGAACCGAGTTTCGAGCGCAGGTGGTGGATATGCACTTCCACCGCGTTGCTCTCCACTTCTTCCTGCCAGCCATAAAGCGCTTCTTCCAGCGAGGATTTGGAGAAGGTGGCGGTCGGCCGTTCCATGAGGGCGCGCAGGATCGAGAATTCACGTCGCGTCAGCCTGACGGGCTCACCATGGAAGCGCACCGACATCTCCGCCGGGTCCAGTTCGACGCCGCGCCATTCAAGCAGGGCATTTGCACGTCCGGCACCACGTCGGGCGACGGCACGCACACGGGCTGCAAGCTCATGCAGGTCGAAGGGCTTGCCGACATAATCATCTGCACCCGCATCGAGGCCTGCGATGCGCTCGGGCACCTGATCGCGGGCAGTCAGCAGCAGCACCGGCGTCTCGTCGCGACCGCGCCGCATGGTCTTGAGGATGTCGAGGCCTGAACCGTCGGGCAGCATCAGGTCGAGCACCACGGCGTTGTAATTTTGTGCGGCAAGTGCTGCTTCCGCATCGCCGCAATTGGAAACGGCATCCACGGTGAAACCGGCAAGCCCCAACCCTACGGTCAGTCCGTCGAGGAGGATCGTGTCGTCTTCAACCACGAGTATGCGCATGAGTTCCTGTTTCCGCCGTTATTGGCAATTAGAGCATTTCCAGCAAAAGGGCGAAGCGGTTTTGCGTAGGATAGTGCGACGAACCAAATACTTGGCACGCGAGCTTTTCACCGCGCCAGCTTAAGGCTGCCTTAAGGTGGCCGGAGCATTCGCCTTTTGCAACATGATCAATTTGTCCGAATCGAATTTATGCGGAAAATCGTAATGCGTTTCTTTGCGAGCCTTGCCGGCTTATTCATCAGTTTGTTTCTCGCGCTCGGCCCGGCATCGGCAGCAAATCCGCTGCCCGTCGATCAGGCGTTCCGACTGAGCGTGCTGAAGGATACGGATGGCCGTCTTGTGCTCAACTGGCAGATCGCGGAAGGGTATTATCTTTATCGCGATCACATAGAGGCGAAGGACGGGCAGGGAAATGCGCTTGCTGTCGACACGCAGCCCGGCCAACCCAAGGACGACCCGAATTTCGGGCAGCTGGAAGTCTATTACACCCATGCCACAGCAAGCGTGAAGGCTGGTGAACAGCCGCTGGAACTGACTTATCAGGGCTGTCAGGAAGACGGTATCTGCTACCGTCCGGAAACGAGAACCGTCGATCCGGTCACGCTCGCCATATCGAGCGAAATGGGGCAGAAGGCAAAGGCGCTGACGCAGGCATCGGCATTTGCACCGGCTGCTGTGCCATCCATGGAGCAAAATACGGCGTTCGCCCTTGCACCCGAAAAGGGCATGGTCGAAGGGCTGCTCGATCAAGGTGGCACCGGGCTGGTGATCGCGGCATTTCTGGCTTTCGGCGTTCTGCTTGCTTTCACACCTTGCGTTTTTCCGATCTATCCCATTCTTGCCGGAACGCTGGCACGCGAAGGTGAAAAGCTGACAGCAAAGCGCGGCTTTGTGCTTTCAATAATCTATGTCGTCAGCCTGGCATTGGGTTTTGCCGTCGTGGGCGCAATTGCAGGCTGGTCGGGGCAGAATCTGCAAATGGTGCTGCAATCGAAATGGACCGCGCTCGTACTGGCCGGAATATTCACGCTTCTGGCGCTCTCCATGTTCGGCCTGTTCCAGATCCAGCTTCCAAATTCATGGGTCAGCGCGATTTCTTCGCGTACTGGCCCTCATGGCCAGCAGCGAACAGGTTCCAAGCGTTCTGCCGCCATTCTCGGTTTCTCGTCGGTACTGATTGTCGGCCCATGTGTTACGGCACCTCTCGCAGGCGCGCTGCTCTATATCGCGCAGACGGCCAATGTCGCGCTGGGCGCTTCCGCGCTCTTTGCGCTTGGCATCGGCAAGGGATTGCCGCTCATTGCTTTCGCCACGCTCGGCGCTGGTACGCTCCCGCGTGCAGGCGCATGGATGGAAACGGTGAAGCAGATTTTCGGCTTCGGGTTTCTGGCTACCGCAATCTTCATGGCCGCTCCGCTTCTGCCGCCCGGCGTGGATATGGTGCTGTGGGCGCTTCTGCTTTTCGGAACTGCAAGTTTCGCTTTTCTCAAAATTCCAGGGCGCAGCGTTGTCGCGCGCACAATCGGCACGGCAGCTTTCGTCTATGGTGTCATTTTGATGCTCGGCGTGGCTTCAGGCGGAAAAGACCCGTTGCAACCGCTGGCCGCATTCGGTAACCGTGGCGGCAACCAGAATCTGGCCGCGCTGCAATTTGCGCCGGTCGAGACTGTTTCTTCCCTTCAGGAGAAACTTGTTGAAGCGCGCGGCGACAAGCCGACGCTTGTCTATTTCACGGCGGACTGGTGCGTAAGCTGTTCCACCGTGGAGCGTCGGGTTTTGCCCGATGCAAACGTGAAGAAGGCACTGGATGGCTATCAGCTCATCAAGGCGGATATTTCGCAGCTCACCAGTGGCAATGCCGATCTGATGGCAAAGCTTGGTGTGGCAGGGCCGCCGACAATGATCTTCTTCAATCGCATCAGCAAGGAACTGGAGGGGACCAGATTGGTGGGCGATGTCACAACCGCCTCTATCGAACGTTCGGTCGGCCTTGTGAGCGCCGACCAGAAATAAGGATGTAAGGATTTTAAGATGGACCGGGGGCTGGGGTTTTGAACGTAGTGAAAGAAAAGCGAAATGCGCGGAGATCGCTGTTGCGGATGGCTGTGGTTGCCTGTCTGCCTTTTGTTGCTGCAGCATGCACGACTGCATCTGCAGATCGGCCGATTGCCGTCACCATGCCGCAGCCTGTGGCCTTCACACCGGAACCTGTTGCAGTTGAACCGGCGCCAGAAGTGCAAACGGCCAAGAGCGAATTCGAGACCATGTATGGCGCGGTGAACGATCGCGGCAATCTCATTCCGGCACTCGATCTCAACAAGATTGCGGATCGTAACCTGCGCCGGGAAGTCGACTATGTCACGGCCGAACCGGTCGGGACCATCGTGGTCGATCCCTATGCGCGCTATCTCTACCTCGTGCAGCCGGGCGGCAAGGCGATCCGCTATTCGGTGGGGGTCGGTCGCGCCGGACTGACCTTCTCAGGGGATGCCAAGGTTGCCTACAAATCGCAGTGGCCGCGCTGGACGCCGACCGCCAACATGATCAAGCGCAATCCGGACCATTACGCAAAATACGCGAAAGGCCTTGAGGGCGGCATCCGCAATCCGCTCGGTGCCCGCGCGCTCTATCTTTATCGCGATGGCAAGGACACGCTTTACCGCATTCACGGCACCAACGAGCCTTGGTCCGTCGGCAAGGCTGCATCGTCCGGCTGCATCCGTCTCTACAATCAGGACATCCTCGATCTCTACAAACGCGCTACCGCCGGTGCGCGTGTCGTCGTGTTGAATAAATCCCAGTCGGGTAAAGGAGTTAGCTCATGATGAACCGTCGTCAGATACTGGCCGCAACGGCAGCCGGTGCCGCAACGATTGCGATTTCAGGCGGCGAGAGCCTTGCGCAGCGCGTGCCGACGGTTGCGGAAGTGCTTTACGACAAGGAAATTCCGGTTCTGGGCAACCCGAACGGCAATGTGACCATCGTGGAGTATTTCGACTACCAATGCCCCTATTGCAAGAAGGGGCATGGCGAACTGATGCGCGTGATCAAGAATGACGGCAATGTTCGCCTTGTGATGAAGGACTGGATCATCTTCGGCGACACGTCGGCTTATGCCGCACGCCTCGTTCTGGCTGCGGAAAAGTCCGGCAACTATGTGAAGGCCATGGAAGCATTGATGGCAACGCCCGGTCGTCTCACGCCGGAACAGGTGGATGCGGCGCTGAAGAAGGGCGGGCTCGATCCGGCAAAGCTCAACGCAGCCTATAAAGCCGATTCAAAGCGCATCAATGCCATTCTTGAACGCAATATGGATCAGGGTGAAGCCTTCAATTTCGGCGGCACACCTTCCTTCGTTATCGGCACCAAGCTTTATGGCGGTGTCATGAAAGAGCCGGAACTGATCGAAGCGATCAAGGAAGCGCGAAAGTCTTGAACTGACACGATTGACGAAAGGGCGGAGCTAAAAAAGCTCCGCCCTTTCTGATTCAAAACGGATAATGCTGCGGACCTTCGATGGTGATCCAGCGCAGATCGGTAAACTCATTGATGACGGCCTTTCCGCCGAAACGGCCATAGCCGGAAGACTTCACGCCGCCGAACGGCATTTGCGCTTCGTCGGCAACCGTCGGGCCGTTGATGTGACAGATGCCGGTTTCAAGCTTTTTCGAAAGCGTCAGCGCCCGCTTCACATCCTGACTGAAAATCGCCGATGAGAGACCATATTCGGTGTCGTTGGCCACGCGGATTGCCTCGTCGGCATCCTTGACGCGAATGATGGGTTTTACCGGCCCGAAGGATTCCTGCGCATAGATATCCATATCCGGCGTCACGTGATCGATGATCGTCGCCTCGACGATGGAGCCTTCGCGCTTGCCGCCTGCCAGAACCTTGCCACCTTTCGCCACTGCATCCTTGATGAGTGCATCCATGCGCTCAGCCGATTTGAGATCGACCAGCGAACCGAGAACGACATTGCCGCGCGGATCACCGGCAGGCAGGGATTTTGCCTTGGCGGCAAGCTTTTCGGCAAAGGCATCAGCCACCTTCTCATGCACGATGAAGCGCTCCGTAGACATGCAGATCTGGCCCTGATTCATGAAAGCGCCAAAAGCCGCGGCATCGACTGCCTGGTCGAGATCAGCATCTTCCAGCACGATGAAGGGCGCCTTGCCGCCCAGTTCCAGCAGCACAGGCTTCAGATGTTCTGCGGCCTGCTTGGCGATGATTTTGCCGACATGGGTGGAGCCGGTGAAATTGATGCGGCGGATGGAAGGATGGGCAACGAGGGCCGCGACGATTTCCGGCGCGTCCTCTGGCGCATTGGAGATGACATTGACCACGCCCGCCGGAAAGCCTGCATCGTTGAGTGTCTTGACGATCAGGTGATGAACGCCGGGGCAGGATTCCGACGACCGCAAGATAACCGTGTTGCCGCAGGCAAGTGCTGCTGCAATAGCGCGCACGCCGAGAATGATCGGCGCATTCCATGGTGCCATGCCAAGCACCACGCCGACCGGCTGGCGCACGGCCATGGAAACGATGCCGGGCTTGTCGGAAGGGATGATCTCGCCGGTGATCTGCGTGGTGAGCGCTGCGGCTTCGCGCAGCACGCCAGCCCCAAGATGGACGTTGAAGCCCGACCATGGGGCCGTTGCACCGGTCTCTTCGAGCATGAGGCGGGTGAATTCATCGGCCCGGCCTTCCATCAGGTCAGCCGCCTTGTTCAGCAGAGAACGACGCTCGTTCGGGCCGGTATCAGACCAGCTTTCAAAGGCTTTCGCGGCAGATTTTGCAACCGCATCGACATCGGCGAGGTTGGCCGCAGGCGCGGTAGTGGCGACTTTTCCGGTGACCGGATCCTTGCGATCGAACATCTTGCCCGATGCGGATACAGTTTCCTTGCCGTTGATGATGAAGCCGATTGTCGTCATGGTCTTCTCCCTATTTACCTCTCATATCATGGTATAAAAGCTGAAAGCTTGCATGATCCTTATTTGTGAACAGACTGTGCAACGGCACTGTTTCGAATTTGAAAGCAAGCAGCGGAGTGTCGCTTCGACGCGGTGGCATTAGCCTTCCTTCATGCTCATATTGAAGGAATACGGACATGAACCTTATGACCATGAAAACCCACGACCCTGACGAAAATCGCTGGCAGAAGGTACTCGACCGCGACAAGGCGTCGGACGGTGCATTTGTCTATGCGGTGCGCACTACAGGCGTCTATTGCCGTCCATCATGCCCGTCGCGGCGTGGAAAGCGCGAAAATGTACAATTTTTCGACGGTTGCGAGGATGCGGAACGTGCTGGCTTCCGGCCATGTATGCGCTGCAAGCCGCATCTCTCCGAGACATTGGCGACACAGAACAGCACCCGTTATGCCGATATGGTCGCGAGCGCCTGCCGCTTTATAGAGACGGCGGAAGAGGTGCCTTCCCTTGAAGAAATTGCGGCTTCCGTGAAAGCGAGCCCGGCCCATTTTCATCGTGTATTCAAGGAGTTCACAGGGCTGACCCCGAAAGCCTATGCCGATGCGCATCGCGCGAGGAAAATGAGGGCGGCGCTTGATGCCCCGGAAATCCGCGTAACCGACGCCATCTATGATGCCGGTTACAATTCCAGCAGCCGTTTCTATGAGGCTTCAGGCGGGATTTTAGGAATGACTCCAAAGGCTTACAAGCAAGGCGGCAAGAACGCGGATATTCGTTTTGCCATCGGCCAGTCGACGCTCGGGGCGGTGCTGGTGGCTGCAAGCGACAAGGGCGTCTGTGCTATCTGGATGGGCGATGACCCGGAAGAACTGATCCGCGACCTGGAAAAGCGGTTTCCGCAGGCCAATCTCATCGGTGCAGACCGTGAGTTCGAGGACATGGTGGCCGAAGTTGTCGGTTTCGTAGAAGCGCCGCGCATCGGTCTCGACCTGCCGCTCGATCTGCAAGGAACCGCATTCCAACAGCGCGTCTGGCAGGCTTTGCGCGAAATTCCGGCAGGAAAAACAGTAAGTTACACTGAAATTGCCGAACGGATAGGCGCGCCGAAATCGGTGCGTGCAGTGGCGCAGGCTTGTGCGGCCAACAAGATCGCTGTTGCGGTTCCGTGTCACCGGGTCGTGCGCAATGATGGTGGCATCTCCGGCTATCGCTGGGGCGTCGAGCGCAAGCGCGATCTCCTGAAGCGGGAGAGCCAGGCATGAACAGAAATGTACCCTTGCAGGCGGAAAATATCGCCGCCTATGACTGGCAAAAAGTCGGTGCCGAACTGGACGAGTTCGGCGCCACAATCCTCAAAAACATCATTTCGCCACAAGAGTGCCACGAATTAGCCGCCGGTTACTACAATTTGGCCGCATTTCGAACCGTTATTTCGATGCGAAAACACGGTTTTGGGCGCGGAGAATACAAATATTACGCAAATCCCATTCCTGCCTTAATTTGGAATCTGCGCCAGAAGCTCTATCCGCAGCTTGCGCCCATCGCCAATCGATGGAGTGAGAGACTGGGATCGGATGTCCGCTTCCCCCCGACCCATGACGAATTTCTGGACCGGTGCCACGCAGCAGGGCAGACCCGTCCGACACCGCTCATTCTGCAATATGTCGAGGGCGACTATAATTGCCTGCATCAGGATATTTACGGCGATATCGCATTTCCCTTGCAGGTGGCGATTTTGCTTTCCGAGCCGGAGAAGGATTTTACGGGCGGTGAGTTCGTTTTGACCGAACAGCGTCCCCGTATGCAGAGCCGGGCGGAAGTCGTGCCGCTCCGACAAGGCGACGGTGTGGTTTTCGCGGTCAATGATCGCCCGATGCAAGGCACACGCGGCGATTATCGCGTCAAGATGCGGCACGGTGTCAGCCGTATACGTTCCGGCCAGCGGCATACGCTGGGCATAATCTTTCACGATTCCAGATAGAGGTTGAAACCGGTGTTTCGATAGCCTTTGATCGCGGCAAAGCGATCAAAGGAGTCGGATATGAGCGTGACCATCTACGGTATCAAGAACTGCGACACCATGAAGAAGGCGCGCACCTGGCTTGAAGACCATGGCATCGATTACGCATTTCACGATTATAAAAAGGAAGGGCTCGACGGCGAAACGCTGGACCGCTTCCTGAAAGATATTGCGTGGGAACAGTTGCTCAACCGGGCCGGAACGACGTTTCGCAAACTGCCCGAGGAAGAACGCCAGAATGTCGATGCCGCCAAGGCGCGGGCGCTGATGCTGGCGCAGCCATCCATGGTCAAGCGTCCGGTGCTCGACAAGGGCGGGAAACTGACGGTCGGTTTCAAGCCGGACCAGTACGAAAACTTCTTCAAGCCTTGAGGCGGGAAAACGTTGCCATAGATAGCTGCCGATAAGCTGATGGAGAAATCGATGCGGCAGCGCGCAAATAAGGTTGTCCAGCAATGGTCTGCGAGCTGGCGCGATTCCCTGATCGCTTCCTTTGCAGGCGGTGTCGCATGGTTGATCTGCCAGTTGGCTCTGGGGCAGCCAAAACCCGTCTTTGCCATGGTCACGGCTGTGATCTGCCTGGCACCGAACCTGCCCAACCATGGCAAGCAGGCGATAGGGGTGATGGTCGGCGTCACGACAGGCGTGCTGGTCGGCGAACTTTCGCTGCTCTTGCCGGAAACGGTTCCGGTCTTCCACACAAGCATAGTGACCTTCGTTGCCATGGTTCTGGCGACCTCTTTCGGCATGGCTCCGGCAATTGCCATCCAGTCGGGTGTTTCGGCAATTCTGGTTCTCGCCATGGGGCCGCAGGTTGCGGGTGTGACGCGGTTGATCGACGTTCTGGTCGGTGCCGGGGTGGGTCTGCTGTTCAGCCAGATATTGATGACTCCAAGTCCGGTACTTCTGATCGACAGGGCTGTTCGCGGCTTGCTCGACCGTCTCGCAAACGGGCTCAAGCAATCGGCTGTCGCGCTCGAAAAACAGGACCCCGTGCGGGCACAAAGCGCGATCAATCAGTTCACATCCGCCCACCGGGCGGTGATCGCATTGGGCGACGGCATTGCGCTGGCGCGCAGCAATGCCCGCTGGTCGCTGCGCGGGCGGCTGGTGGCGCGTGAGGTTACGGAAATGGCGGGCCGGTACGACCGGCGCGGCATCCGTCTTTACGCATCGGCGCTGCTGTTCGGGGAGGCGCTGGGCAATGCACTGCGAAAGAAGGAGGCGCCGCCGCCGCTCTGGCTGACGGAAGCGTTGCAGGTGGTTATTGCCAATTGCGAGTTGGAGGAGGGACAGGAGCCACGTCGAATCCCGCCTATGCCAAAGGATATTCCGTTCGGCTGGCGTGATTGCGCGCATCGGCTATCGTCGGTTCAGGACACGCTTTTGCATTTCCTGCATTCCGATATTCCGGACAGTCTTCCCGTGCCCAAACGGCAGCAAAAGCAGGACGAAGCCGCAGCTTGACGATTTTCAGAGAAGCGACCGCACATGATGCGCCAGCTCATCCGCCGCTTGTCGGGCAAGCTTGGAGTGGTTCTGCCAGTCGTCAAAAACCGCACCACGATAGGCCGCCTGCCCAAGCGCAAGGGCAGCGGCGGTTTCGGATGAAACCAGCGACAGGGCCCATGCGGCAGCGGCATCTTTCGGGGTAAACTTTCTAGTTTCGAGTGTGTACCACATGCGCGCAAGCGTCAGCAGCACATTGCGCTCGTCGCCCTGAAGATTGCCAAGCAGGCCGGGCAAGGCGTCCGCAATTGCCCGTCGCACATCGTCAAGCGGCACCGGTGGCAGAAGGTGTTCCCGTGCAGGGCCGAAGAGGCTTACGGCCTCCTGACCGGCTTGCGCGAGCACCAATGTGTATTCCGGATCAGTGTGCGGTTGCGGCACGGTTCCGGCCTCGAACTCGTCGCGCAACCATTCTCCATAGATGAATGCACAGCGCGCGGGATAGCTGAGTGCGGCGAGATCCTGCTCTAGAAAAATCATCACTTCCAGACATCTGGGCGTGCCGGGTTTGGCCGGATGCCGACCTGATATCTGCATGAGCTTGTCGACGAGACGCGCGCCGGTTTCCAGTGCGGGAGGCTGGTTGCCGACCACCAGCAGATCGACATCGCTATTGGGGCGAAGTCCGCCATTTACGGCAGAGCCGTGCAGATACACGGCCTGCAAAGATTGCCCCAGACTTTCCCGCAAAACGGTCAGAGCCTTTGTCGCTTCGTCAGGTATTGTTACGTGATTTCCGACCATCATTCGTTGATACTGTCCCTGGCGGACATACACAACGATGGCTGAAGACAGAATATCTTCAAGCTTCAGCGACTTCCCGCCGTTCCAGAATGCGGTCGATCAAGCCCCATTCGAGGCCTGCTTCCGCAGTCATGAAATTATCGCGGTCGAGCGCGCGTTCCACCTCTTCATAGGTGCGACCGCAATGCTCGGCATAAAGACGCGTCATCAGCCGCTTGGTTCGTTGCGCTTCCTCTGCATGGATGAAGATGTCCGATGCCTGCCCCTGAAATCCGCCGGAAGGCTGGTGAACAAGCAGGTTTGCGTTGGGAAGCGCCGCGCGATGACCGGGCTCCCCTGCCATCAGCAGGAAGGAGCCCATCGAGCGGGCCGTCCCCATGCAAAGCGTGTGCACGGGCGCACGGACATAGCGCATCGTGTCATAGATCGCGAGACCGCTGGTCACAACGCCGCCCGGCGAATTGATATAGAGATTGATCGGCTGTTTTGAATTTTCCGCTTCCAGAAACAGCAATTGCGCGCAGATAAGTGCGGACACGGTGTCGTTCACTTCGCCATTGAGAAAGATGATCCGTTCGCGCAGCAGGCGTGAATAGATATCGAACGACCGTTCGCCTCGGCTCGACTGTTCCACGACCATAGGGACGAGTTGCATCGTTTCGCGCATCGGCGAACTCCTCTTTTCCAGAACTTCGGGGAGGTAGATAGTTTAGGCTGCGAGCATCATCGGCGCCCGGTTGCTGTTGGCGGCAACTGCCGCGACGCGCTTCAGGCGCGTATCGTTCAGCTCATGGATGACGCGCAGGCAGGTGCCGCCGGAAATACCCGGTACAATACGGAACGTGACCATGCTTTCCAGAAAGGGCGGTTCGCTTTCCCGCATCCGGTAGCTTATTTCCTCGCCGGGTTTGCAGGATGCAGGCTCCGGATCGGCCAGTGCCTCGGACGGAAGCCAGTTTTCGCGAAACTCCGGAATGCTGATCGCGCGCCACACTTTCTGCGGCGCGGCATCCAGCGCATATTCCAACTCAATGCCTTTTCCGCGTGGTTCTTCCTGCCGGTCGGTCATTGGTCCATATCCTTCAGCAAGGTTTTGAGAGCGTCGATACGTTCCGGCCAGTAAGCGCGGTATTTCGCAAGCCAGTTCGCGATGAGCGCCAGTCCGTTCGGATCGACTTCGTAATTGACGAAGCGTCCCTCACGTTCCTCACGCACCAGTCCCGCACCGCGCAACACTGCGAGATGCTGCGACATGGCGGGCTGGCTGATCTCCATGCCTTCGCGCAGCGCACTGGCATTCATGCTGCCCGATGCCAGCTTCTCGAAAATCATCCGGCGAGTCGGGTCGGCAAGCGCCCGAAATATATCGTTCTCATTCATGAAATCACATAAGCATACACTTATGTGATTCGCAAGACCTCATTTGAACGTGAGCGTCTTGATTAATCAGATGAATGAAACTGCATGGTGAAGACACTCCCGCCGATGCCCTGTGCCAGCGAAGGGGCAAGTTTCAGCGGCGTGCATTTTTCGACCGCCTCGATTGCAGCGTTCACGAATGCCTTTTTGGCCTTGTCATCGCCCTGAACGTTGATCGCGCTGGCGCGCGGCGGTCCCATCAGGCTTCCGTCTCGCTTGAAGCTGAAGCTGAGAGTAACGGCGGAATTCTTGCTGCCTGAAGGCGGAGACCAGCAGGCGTTCAACGCGCTGCCGACATCGTCCATCGTCTTCAGTTCCTGCGCCTGAACTGCCCCTGTGGCGGTGATCGTAACGGCGATCAACAGACAAACGGATAGTCCTGTTCTATTCATCCTGATCCTCCATCAAGAAAGTGTAGCAAATCTATTGTAGGTCTGCTTTGGCGGAGTTCAAACCCAACTCTGTGGTTAGTGTTAGAGCGCATCCCGAAAAGTGTGAAACGGTTTTCGGATCAGATGCGCGTTAAAACTAATATTTAGAGCGCCGATCTGATTCAATCGGATCGAGACGCGCTCTAACGTGCTGAGGGACAGTTTCAGCCTCAATCCGCGTGATCGGTCCGATCAGAAAAATTCAATTGTCCCCGGATGATTGAGGTATATTTTCCCGCCAATGACCGAGACCTCCCTGGAAATGACCAAGCCTGTATCTTCACAACACCGCACTGCCGTCCGTTATGCTTTCGGCGGTTTTCTGGCCATGGCTGCTGCCATGGGGATCGGGCGTTTCATCTATACGCCGATCCTGCCGGGAATGATGGCCGATGTCGGCTTCACGGCCACCGATGCAGGTTTCATCGCATCGGCAAACTATATCGGCTACCTGCTGGGAGCGATTGTTGCCGGTTATGGATGGTCTGCGGGCATCGAACGAGCAAGCGTCATTGCGGGCCTGATCATCAGCGGATTGCTATGCGCGGCCATGGCGCTTTTTGACGGTGTCTGGCTGTTCTCCATCATCCGCTTTGCCGCTGGTTTCATCAGCGCGGTGACGATGATCCTTTGCACGGCAATCGTGCTGAGCCATGTCACGGCGGCGGAAAGAGCCGGGCTGGGAGCCCTTCATTTCGGCGGCGTCGGCAGCGGCATTGCACTTTCTGCCGTTCTGGTGGCGCTGATCCGTTTTGCCGGGCAGGGCTGGCGGGCCGACTGGATCGGTGCTGCGGTTCTGACCATTGTGATGGTTGTTCTGGTTGCGGCTTTCGTCAGGGAAGGGCCGGTCGGTGGCAACAGCGGCACGCGTGAACCGCCGCTTCCCAAGAGCTTCGCCTTCAACGCGCTGGCGCTGGGCTATGGAATTTTCGGCTTTGGCTATGTGATCACGGCCACCTTCCTCATTGCAATTGTGCGCGCAACCGATGGCGGCCCACTGATGGAAGCGGCCGTGTGGGTGGTGACCGGCCTGACGGCCGCGCCCTCGATCTGGCTGTGGGCACCGGCTGCGAAGAAGTTCGGCCTCTTCAACGCTTTTGCCCTGACGGCCATTCTGGAGGCTGTCGGCGTTGCCGCGAGCGTGGTTCTGGCGCCGCCGCTGGGGCCCCTGGTGGGGGGTGCGCTTCTGGGCATCACTTTCATGGCGTTGACGGCGTTCGGATTGCAGATCGCCCGCACGCTTGCACCGGCGTCTCCCAAACGCGCCTTGGCGCGGATGACGGTCTGCTTCAGCATCGGCCAGATCGTCGGCCCGCTGGTCGCAGGCTTCATGGCGCAGCGTTCCGGTTCGTTCACTTCGGCAAGTCTGGCCGCAGCGCTTTCGCTGGTGGTCGTCGCAGTGCTTGGCATCATGGCGGGCCGCATGACAAGATCACAGAGCTGAAACCTTACAAGAATTTAACTGGTAAAGGTGCAAAGACCGGCGTTTTATGAAAAAAACCTCACGAAGCCGGACTGAAATTCAGTGTTTGTGTCATTCTTTCCTCGCCCGAAATTGTTCTTCTGGTCCGCGCTGGTCTGGAGCCTGCTTGCGGTGCTCGGCTGGTATGAAGGAGGGGAAAGGCTGGGCGCAACATTCGGTCTGCCGCCTCTGGCGCATGACGCGGCGCCGATCATCGGTGCAAGCCTGTTTTGGTCGGCGCCGTTTCTCTGGTTCTATGTCTATTTCGCGGTGGCGACGTTCGCTTTCTACCTGTTCTGGGCGTGGTTTTCACCGCACCCATGGCAGCGCTGGTCAATCCTTGGATCGGCCTTGATCCTGTTCACCACCTATTTTTCGGTACAGGCCAGTGTGGCGGTTAATGCCTGGTATGGACCGTTTTACGATATGGTGCAGAAGGCGTTGTCGACGCCGGGTGCCGTTACGGCCAGTGATTTTTACTGGGGTACCGTTGATTTCCTAGGGATCGCTCTCATTGCCGTGACGATCGGTGTGCTGAGCCTTTTCTTTGTCAGCCATTATATCTTCCGATGGCGCACGGCGATGAACGACTACTATATGAGCCATTGGCCGCAACTGCGTTCCATCGAAGGTGCAGCCCAGCGCGTGCAGGAAGACACGATGCGCTTTTCCACGACGCTGGAACAGCTTGGCGTCAGCCTCGTAAAATCGGTGATGACGCTGATCGCTTTTCTGCCGGTTCTGTTCAGCTTCTCCGAAAAGATCAATGAACTGCCAGTTATCGGCGTTATTCCACATGCACTTGTCTGGGCGGCGATTTTCTGGGCTGCTTTCGGCACTGGTTTACTGTCGCTGGTTGGTATCAAGCTGCCGGGACTGGAGTTCAACAATCAGCGCGTTGAAGCGGCCTACCGCAAGGAGCTGGTCTATGGCGAGGATCATGCGGATCGGGCTGAACCAGCCACAATGCGCGAATTATTCGGCAACGTCCGGCATAATTATTTCCGGCTCTATTTCCACTATGTCTATTTCAACGTTGCCCGCATTGTTTACTTGCAGGCGGACAATATTTTCCCAACAGTTATTCTCATACCATCCATCGTGGCAGGCAAGCTGACCCTTGGCTTGATGAGTCAGATCAGCAATGTCTTCTCGCAGGTGCAGGGATCGTTCCAGTATCTCGTCAATTCATGGACGACGATCATCGAACTGCTGTCGATCTACAAGCGTCTGAGGGCTTTCGAGGCGGTCATCCGTGATGAGCCGCTGCCATCGCTTGAAAGCGCAAGCCTCGGTACAACCCCTTCGACATAAGGTCAGGATCTGCTCTGGTCGTTATGGACAGTGTCCCTGTCGAGGCTGTCCAGATAGTTGCTGTAGGTGGTACATTTGACGTCGGGCTTGGTGCAGACTTCTGTAACGAGCCGCTCCATGGCACGCCAATAGGCGCCGTCATTCATCAGCACGAAATGGAAGCCGAGCTGGAGCGGGTTACGTTCGCCCGCATATTGCTTGTCGAACGCCGCCCGGAAAGCTTTATAGGCCCTTTCCTCGAAAGCCGCTGATTGCGGCACGGCTTCCTTGCCCTTCGAGTGGCGGACATAAAGATTATAATCCATCGCCACGATGGGGCGCTGCGATGGTCCTTCCGGCACAAGCGGCAATCCGAATGAAGCAAACTGACCGGCAAGGGTCGGCTCCTCGGGGCCGCGCGTGATGGAGGACGCCTGATAGCGGAACCCGTTTGCCTTGAGCGCATCCTGCACCGGCTTCGATGCGGCAAGATAGGGCGCGCGGAAACCGTCGATGCCCTTCAGCGCAAGATTGCGCCAGCCTTCCGGTTCACCGTCGATGCCGTTATTCCTGTAGGCATCAGCGGTAATGCGGCGGAATTCCTTGATTTCCGTATCCCAGTCGGCGGTCGACCAGTCGGTGCCGTCAAAATGGCCACAGCCATGACTGGCGATTTCGTTTCCTTCCAGATGCGCCTGCCAGATATTGTCAAGGCGGGTGACAACTTCGTCGCGGCTCAGCGCAAAGCCGACATTGGACGAACCGGCCCGCTTGTGGGGCGGCTTGTAATCGCGCCGATCCTGCTTGGTCATCAGGAAGACGCAAGAGAGGAAATAGGTGAAATGGGCGTTGTTCTTCTTTGCCAGCTCGCGCGAGCGGGTCCACAGCGCATTGTCATGTGCGCCATCGAAGGAAATCAGCACATATTGCGGCTTTGCGGACACAGGTTCTGCCTGTGCAGTGCAGGTGGCCAGAACGAAGGCGGACAGAAGAAGAGGGCGGGGGGACAGAATGCGCATGAACCACTAAACGAGGCGGGGGAGAGAACAGTTCCAGAAATTCTGTGGCTACTTCTTGAATAAGGCTATTGTCGGACCGAAATGCACTTTGTGACGCGTGTTTCGGCTTATTTCGCAGACGGGTCTTACATATGGCGCGAAATGCGACTAAAAGCGCCAGAACGAACAAATACGAACATCAATTTGGCTTTAGTGGCAGGTCCATGGCAGACGACAGTTTCATTCGCGAGGTAAACGAGGAAATCCGTTCGGAACGGGCAAAGCAGGTCTGGCAGAACTTCGGTCCGCTGCTGATCGGCGGTGCTGTGGCCATCGTTCTGGGAACGGCTGGCTGGGTCGGTTATCAACACTGGGTCGACAGCAAGGCCTCTGCGTCCGGTGACAAGTTCCTTGCCGCACTGGATCTGGCTTCGGAAGGCAAGAACGACGAGGCGTTGACCGCGCTCGATGATCTGGAAAAGACCGGCTACGGCTCCTATCCGGTTCTGGCACGTCTTCGCGCCGCATCGGTCATCGCGGACAAGGGCGATGCCGCCGGTGCCGTGAAGGCGTTTGATGAGGTTGCTGCCGATAACGCTGTGCCTGCACCGCTTCGCGACGTGGCTCGCCTGCGTGCCGGTTATCTGCTGGTTGACAGCGGTTCCTATGACGATGTCGCCAAGCGCGTCGAAACGCTTTCCGCAGACGGCAATCCGATGCGCTCAAGCGCACGGGAAGCGTTGGGACTTGCTGCCTGGAAGGCTGAGCGGTTCGATGATGCGGTCAAACTGTTCCAGCAGATCGCAAACGATAGCCTTGCTCCGGCCAATATCCGCCAGCGTGCCAATACGATGCTCGATCTGATGCGTAGCGCAGGCATCAAGGTGCCTGACGCGCAAAGCACATAATCATAATTTCTGGAGTTATCTTCTCCCATGGGTTTCACAGTCGCCATCGTCGGGCGTCCCAATGTCGGCAAGTCCACGCTGTTCAATCGCCTCGTCGGCCGCAAGCTGGCGCTGGTCGATGACCTGCCGGGCGTCACGCGCGACCGGCGCATCCACGATGCCAAGCTCTACGATCTGAAGTTTCAGGTCATCGACACGGCAGGTCTTGAAGAAGCTGCCAATGACAGCCTGGAAGCGCGCATGCGCGCCCAGACCGAGGCTGCCATTCAGGAAGCCGACGTGATTTTGTTCGTCGTCGATGCCAAGAACGGCCTGACGCCGACCGACAGCACTTTTGCTGAAGTGGTGCGCCGTTCCGGCAAGCCGGTGGTGCTGGTCGCCAACAAGGCGGAAGCGCGCGGCGCGCAATCCGGCATGTATGACGCTTTCCAGCTTGGCCTCGGCGAACCATGCCCAATCTCTGCCGAACACGGTCAGGGCATGCCCGACCTGCGTGACGCGATTGTCGAGCTTCTGGGCGAAGAGCGCGCCTTTGCCGACGAGAAGGAAGAGGAAGTCGCAGATGAGGTTTTCACGCCGAAGGCTGTCGGCGAACTGATCGGCGACGACATCGAAGACCCGGATGAGGAAATCATTCCGGCCTATGATGCGACCAAGCCGCTGCGCATCGCCATTGTCGGCCGGCCCAATGCTGGCAAGTCGACGCTCATCAATACGATGCTCGGTGAAGACCGCCTGCTGACCGGGCCGGAAGCGGGCATCACGCGTGACTCGATTTCGGTTGATTGGGAGTGGCAAGGTCGCAAGATCAAGCTGTTCGACACGGCTGGCCTGCGCCGCAAGTCGCGCGTGCAGGAAAAGCTCGAAAAGCTTTCGGTTGCTGACGGCCTGCGCGCAATCCGTTTTGCGGAAGTCGTGATCATCGTGCTCGATGCGACGATCCCGTTTGAAAAGCAGGATCTGCAGATCGCCGATCTCATCATCCGTGAAGGCCGTGCACCGATCATCGCCTTCAACAAATGGGATCTGATCGAGGACCGCCAGATGGTTCTGGCCGATCTTTACGAAAAGACGGCCCGCCTGCTGCCGCAGGTGCGCGGGCTTCGCGCCGTGCCGATTTCCGGCGAGCGCGGACAGGGTATCGACAAGCTCATGGAGAATGTCGTCAAAACCCACGAAATCTGGAACCGTCGCGTTTCCACCGGACGTCTCAACCGCTGGCTGGGAGGCGTTATCACGCATCAGCCGCCGCCGGCAGTCTCGGGTCGCCGCTTGAAGGTGAAATATATGACGCAGGTGAAGACCCGCCCGCCGGGCTTCGTCGTTTCCTGCTCGCGCCCCGATGCGATGCCGCAATCCTATGTGCGCTACCTCATCAACGGTCTGCGCGAAACCTTCGACATGCCGGGCGTGCCGATCCGGCTTTCATTGCGCACCTCGGACAATCCGTTCGCAGGCCGCGCGAAGAAAAAGAAATAAACGTCACACAGGGAAAAAGCCCGGATTGCTCCGGGCTTTTTTGTTTGAAGGGATGAGACGGCATCACGCCTTCGGCAGCACAAATTCGACACGCCGGTTCTGTGCTCGACCGTCGGGATTGTCCTTGCCCTTGATTTCGTTGGGCGCGACAGGCTCGCTTTCGCCATGCCCTTCCGGTTTCAGCCGTGCCGATTGAACACCATTGTTCATGAGAAACTTCGCGACCGCATTGGCACGATTTTTCGACAGTTTGTCGTTGTAGCTGTCGGACCCCTTGGAGTCCGTATGGCCGACAACGCGAACGGCAGAATCCGTGGTGTTCAGTATCTTCGCAATGTCGGTCAGCGTTGCCTTGGCTTTGCCGGTCAGTTTGGCACTGTCGAAATCGAACAGAATATCGCTGGTCACGGAAAGGACGATGCTGTCATCGGTTTCCCGCATGGTGATATTGCCACTCTTCTCGACAATCTCCTGTGCCGCACCGGACAGGCCACGCGCCTTGCCATCGGTGCTGCCCGATGCCGAAACCAGATCACGGATTTCGGGCACGAGGTCGCGAATATAAGCGCTGTTGTCGGTGCTTGTATTCTGCGCTGCCGCAATGGACGGCAGGCAGAGCACGGCAAGCCCTAAAGCGATGCTGCCTATGATCTTATTGGTCATGGTCAGCCCCTATTCGGCGGGAACGGCGAAAGGCCCGAGCGGCTCGACCCCCTTGATATAGAGCGTTATCTTCTGGCCTTTCGGTGGAGCGGGAAAGACGCCGTGCCAAACACCGACGACGTGACCGGTGCCAAACAGGGAAACCGATGCCGGAGCGAGCGGCTTGCCTTCGGAATCTTTCAGCAGAAGGTATTTCTTGTCGCCCGCGAGGAGATAGTAGTCATTCTCGTAATCTTCGTCCGACAGCGCGGTGTAAAGCGTCGTGGAAACACTTCCGCCTTCCCTTGCGTTGATGAAACGAACCTTGACCGTCAGCTTGTCGCCGTCGGCCACGACACCGCTTACCTCCGCAGTCGCCTGACCGCTGCTGTGATAGCCGGTTGCTATTGGCTGGCCGGTTGTTTCCTGTGCATTTGCAACGTGGGGAAGCGCACTGGCCGAAAGGAGGAGCGTGGCAAGAACCGTACGTGAGAGAAACGCCATGAGTATCGCTTTCATCTGTTGGGTGAACTTGAACATAGCGAAACCGAATGCAAAACATCCGGTATTGCGAAGACGGTGAAAACAAATAAGCGGAGCAGTTCAGGGGATGTGAGTGAAAGACGAACCACTCCAGATGCGGCGCAGAAACCTAACAGGCCGAAAACAAAATTCATGTAAACTTTAAAGACCTTCATTAACATTTACGCGACCGAAAATTTTTATCATCTGGACGCCGATGATCGCGATCGTGATCACAACCAGCACTTAATTTGGTACTTTCGGGTTGAGCTTGCCTTCGGCGACTGCTAATTCGCCCGCTCTCCGTTTTTCTCCAAAAAGGTGCAGTGATGACGAAGGCTGTTCAGAGCCGTTTTGACGGCGTGACATTGGGCATCGATTTTGGCACGACCAATACAGTTATTTCCGTCGCATCGCCTGACGGCACGACAGCGGTTCTGAGCGTACCGAAAGATGGGGTCGACGTTACGGGCTACCGTTCGATCCTTTGTTTCTGGCAGGATCGTGAAACCGGCGAACGCACCGTTGAAAGCGGGCCGTGGGCGATGGATGTATTCGTCAACGCGCCGCATTCCACGCGCATGCTGCAATCGTTCAAGACATTTGCGGCATCAAAATCCTTCACCGATACGCCGGTTTTCGGCAAGCGGTTCAAGTTCGAGGATATTCTGACGACCTTCCTCGAAACGGTCGCCGCACGGCTGGGCGACCGCCTGCCACCGAAAGGTAACCGCGTGGTCATCGGCAGGCCGGTGATTTTTGCAGGCGCTTCACCGGACGAGGCGCTGGCCATGCAGCGCTATGAAAAAGCGTTCCGGGCGTTCGGCTTCACCGATATCCACTATGTCTATGAGCCTGTTGCTGCGGCTTATTTCTATGCACAGGAGCTGAAAGCCGCATCGACCGTTCTGGTCGCCGACTTCGGCGGCGGTACGAGCGACTTTTCAATCGTGCGGTTCGAAGTGGGTAAGGATGGTCTCAGCTTCATGCCTCTCAGCCAGACGGGTCTTGGCATTGCGGGGGATACATTCGACTATCGCATCATCGACAATGCCGTGTCGCCGCTGCTCGGGAAGGGTACGGAGTACCAGTCGTTTGGCAAGCGGCTGACGATACCGAACCATTATTATGCAAATTTTGCGCGCTGGAACACGCTGTTCCTGATGAACTCTCCGGCGACTATTCGCGATCTGGATGAACTGGCCCGGCAAGCGGTTGATCCGAAGCCGCTCGAACATTTCATCAATCTGATTGAGAACGATTACGGCTATGAAATCTATCGCGCTGTATCGGACCTGAAAGTGCGTCTTTCTTCGCAACGCATATGCGAATTACACTTCAAGGCGGACGATTTTGAAATCCGCTCTGACGTCACACGCAATGATTTCGAAAACTGGATCTTTGACGATGTGCGCCAGATCGAACAATCGGTCCAGCAGGCTGTGGACAGAGCGGGCCTTGAAACTTCGGCTATCGACCGCGTTTTCCTGACCGGCGGCACGTCTTTCGTGCCGGTCATCCGCACCGTGTTTGAGAACCGCTTCCCCGACGCCGCGGTGACCAGCTCCAACCAGTTCGATTCCATCGCCAACGGCCTCGCATTGATCGGACAGAGCGCTGATATCGAACGCTGGGCAGTAAAATAGTAAGCATTGGCTGAGTAGGTTTCCGTTCAAGGAAATGGAGATCATCGTGTCAGACAATACCGTCGAAGCCTTCTCTGAACGCCTGCGGCAAAGCACCGAACCATTCTGGTCGCAGGCTGTCAGCCATCGCCTTGTCGGCGAAATCCATGCGGGCTCAGTCGCGCCCGGTGTCATGACGCGCTATCTGGTGCAAGACCATCGCTTTATCGACTGCTTTCTGTCATTGCTGGGCGGAACGCTCGTCAATTGCGACCGGATGGAGGCCAAGCTGACATTGGGCCGTTTCATCGGCATGATCAGCAGCGACGAGAATTCCTATTTCGAGCGCGCTTTTGCAAAGCTTGCAGTCGCTGACACCGAGCGTTTCGATATGCCCGATGCAACGCCAACTGCAGCATTCAAGGAGCTGATGCTGGAGGCTGCACGATCCGGCTCCTATGCGGCCTGCCTGTCAGTGTTGACGGTTGCCGAATGGCTTTATCTCGACTGGGCGGAAAAAGCGCCAAAGCCTCTGCCCGACGATTTCATTTTCGCAGAATGGATCGTGCTGCACGACAATCCATATTTCGTGGAGTTCGTGGGTTTCCTGCGCTCGGAGCTCGACCGGGTTGGCCCGGCAGCGGCAAAACAATGCCAGCAGTTCTTCCGGCGTGCGGTCGAACTGGAAAAGGCATTCTTCGATGCCGCCTATGAGGGCCGGAACTGATAATTATGGTGCTGATCAGTTGCTGGCGGAGGGGAAGGGGCAGTTGCTGTCACCTTCCTCGCATTTCAGGTATTTTTTCAGATCGTTGACGCGCTCCGTCGTCAGGTCGGACAGGCAGATCGAATAGGCCATACCGGAGATACTGCCGCCGCCAACTGTCTGCATGTCGCATTCGGCATCGCGGAAGGCGATCCATGTCCGTTGCGACTGAACCAGCTTTTTCTTCAGGTCGGCATCGTCGGCGCGACGCTGCAAGGTCTTGAAGACCTTGTTCAGCTCGGCATCCGATTTCTTGTAGGCTTTGCCATAACACTCATTGAGTGCGGCCTGCGAACTGGCGTTCTGGCAGTCATCGGCCTGCGCCGTGGCAACAGCCGCAAAAGAACTGAAAACCACTCCAATAATCCCGAGCTTCAATCCCCGCATAAACTTCCTCCCCGAAGCTTTGAAGAACAATATCATTATCGCAAATAGAACGGTTGTCATGAAAGAAAAGATGGCAGCTAATCCTCAAAGCGGCTCGACCCATCGCGGTCACGCTCGTAGCCTTTCATGTCAGGGAAAGGCGGCAACCAGGATTCGCGACGGATCGTCCAGAGTTCATAGGTCGGCTTGAATTGATCGGGCACATCGAGCGAGCCGAGATTGACCTCGACTTCATCCGCGCTGCGCCCGAAAACCGGAGAACCACAACGAGGACAGAAATGACGTCCCGCATAGTCGCGGGTTTCCCCCTCGACCGTAACCGCAGCTTCAGGGAATATCGCCGAAGCGTGAAACAGGGCTCCGTGGTGCTTGCGACAGTCAAGGCAATGGCAGATGCCAACCCGATAGGGTTGTCCCGACGCTTCAAAGCGGACATTGCCGCACAGGCAACCGCCCGTGACCTTACCCATGACGCACCTCCCTCTCCATAGCTATCCGGCATTCGTGAAGCCGAATGAGCTTAAACCCTGCATTAACCATATTCGTTCATGGTTAACGCGCTGCTGATAATGACTGTATTAGCCAAAGCTGCAAGCGTGTCCTCCCCGTTGGACAAGGTTAATACTCCGTTATCACTGGCGTCAGTTAAGTCAGTGTGAGTGGAGTGTGCGGTGCGTCTTGTATCTTTACGAGCGCTGTTTGGTCGAAGGAAGGCCATTGTCGAGCCGGTGTGGCATTACCCTGTCACGGGCTATTGTCCGGAAGAGGGGCGCTATTACGCGGTGCGGGCAAAGCCACGCCAGACAGTTCATAAACCGCACCGTCTGGTGCCGCTGGTTCTGGCGGCGGTGACATATCTTTTCAACCCCAATGCGATTGCCTTTCAGGACATGGCGAGCCTGGTGCCGTCGGCAGATATGGGATCGCATCGCTGGACTGCCTTTGTCGCCAAGGCACCGGTCGGCTCGGTGCATCAGGCTGAAATGCCGTTCGTGGATGCAACGACGGTAACCGGCAGCATCGCCACCAACGGCATCGAAGTGCCAGGTATCGGCCGGGTTGCACTCTCTGGCGGGCGCAAGACGGCAAAGCTTGGCGCGGACGATCCGAACCCGGATGAAAACCGCATCAATCGTGCCGACAAGACGGGCCGTCTCGTCTCAGTCAAGCCCAAGGCACCTGCCAAGGCTTTTACCGCCGGCAGCATGTTCGACAAGATCAGCATGATCACGCGTCCGCCGGAAAAGACGGACGCGAAAATGGCCTTCTCCAGCAAGCTCGAAGGCAAGGAAGTCGCCATCACAATGGCATTCCACGCGGTCAAGCCGCCGAGAATACGCTCTGAAATGCCGACCCAGCTTGCCAAGCTCATTACCAATGACCAGCCGGATGCGCTGGCCCTTGGTTATGCGCCTGCGACGCCGGACTATGGCAAGACATCGCCTTTCGAGAGTATTTTGAAGCCCCAGCCGGATGAAGGCCGCTTCGTGCCGCCGATCGGCGAGAAGGACCATGAATGGGCAGCAACCCCTCTGCCGCCTTCCGCTTTCAGCAAGAGCGAGCAGAAGTGCCTTGCCGAAGCCGTCTATTATGAAGCGCGCGGCGAAACAGTGAAGGGGCAGGTTGCCGTCGCTCAGGTCGTCCTCAACCGCGTGCGCAACCCCGCCTATCCGGGTTCGATCTGCGGCGTGGTCTACCAGAATCGTGACTGGCTCAATGCCTGCCAGTTCTCCTTTGCCTGTGACGGCCAGAAGCACCGCGTGACCGAAATGCCGCAATGGCGTATGGCCCAGCAGGTCGCGAAGACGGTTTCCGCTGGTCAGATCTGGCTTCCGGAAGTGGGCTCCGCCACGCATTATCACGCGACCTATGTTCGCCCGTTCTGGGCGCCGACCATGAAGAAGGTCGCGAAGATCGGTCTCCACATTTTCTACCGCACCTATGGCGGCGGATGGAGCTGATCCTTCCGGTCGTTCGGCATGGCGGGATCAGGTCGATTTCAAGTCACGTTTTTGTTAGCGGACTAAAAGGTCGAACAGGCGCATAAGACCGACTTTCGTCTTGAGGCGAATATGGCGCGACCATCCAAAATCGATTCCGTTTTTTTAGCCAATAATGTGACCAATCTGATCCTTTGGTTGGAAAATGAGTCGCACGAATATCTAACATATTGATATTTATTGATAAAAAACCTTTTGGAGCAATGCCTGCACCGCCTTGACTAGCGGGCGGCGTGTCAATATGTTGCGCGCAACTTGGAAATGGGATTGAAATCCTCGTATTTCTTGAAAAAAGGAGCTGCCAATGGCGCGCGGGACTGAACCCGGAAAGCCATCCGGTACCATCAAGAATGCGAAGAACGAACCCGCTTCCGGGGAGCTGGATCAGCGTTTGAACCGCCTGGAGGCCGAACTGGCCAAGAAGGGTGTGCTCAAGCAACCGGCTTCCGAAGAGGAGCGATCGGCGACTGCAAGCTCGGTCGCGCAGGCCATGAAGATTTCCAGCGAGTTTATCGCGGGGGTTCTGGTCGGTGCGCTGATTGGCTGGTTCATCGATCGTGTCGCCGGTACATCGCCCTGGGGATTGATCGTATTTCTCCTCCTGGGCTTCGGTGCCGGCGTCCTCAACGTGCTTCGTTCCGCTGGATATGTTGCTGAACAGGGTAACATTAAATCTAGCGCGGAAAAGAACGACAAGAAATAGGGCTTGACGGGCTTCACGGTAAAGTTCGTTCAAGTGTAAGTGAATAAGCGGGCCTTGCGCCCGAGACTGAAACGCCTTCGGGCAGACCAAATCGCCTTCGGGCAGGCCAAATTGCCTTCGGGCAGGGAAGACAGACGAGGTTAAGGTGGCGAACGATCCGATCCATCAGTTCCAGGTTTCCCGGTGGATTCCCATCGATGTAGGCGGCGTTGACCTGTCGTTCACGAATGTTTCGGCCTTCATGGTTGCAACCGTCGTGGTCGCTTCGGGCTTTCTCTACCTGACGTCTTCGGGCCGTGGCCTGATTCCGACCCGTCTTCAGTCGGTATCGGAAATGGCTTACGAGTTCGTGGCCACCAGCCTGAGAGATTCAGCAGGGTCGAAGGGCATGAAGTTCTTCCCCTTCGTCTTCTCGCTCTTCATGTTCGTGCTGGTTGCTAACTTCCTCGGTCTCTTTCCGTATTTCTATACGGTCACCAGCCAGATCATCGTGACCTTTGCGCTTGCCATCCTGGTCATCGGCACGGTCATCGTCTACGGTTTCTTCAAGCACGGTTTCGGCTTCCTCAAGCTCTTCGTGCCGAGCGGCGTTCCCGGCATCATCGTGCCGCTGGTTGTCGCCATCGAAATCATCTCGTTCCTGTCGCGCCCGATCAGCCTTTCGGTTCGTCTTTTCGCGAACATGCTCGCTGGTCACATCACGCTCAAGGTTTTTGCGGGCTTCGTCGTTTCGCTGGCCGCACTCGGGCCCATCGGCATCGGCGGTGCTGTTCTGCCGCTGATCATGACGGTCGCGATCACCGCACTCGAATTCCTCGTAGCCTTCCTGCAGGCCTACGTGTTTACCGTTCTCACCTGCATGTACATCAACGACGCAGTACATCCGGGACACTGAGTTCAAGCCGGCGGGCGACCGCCAGAACTGAAATCCGCGCTTATATTCAATCCAGAAGGAGCTTAACATGGAAGCGGAAGCAGCAAAGTACATCGGCGCCGGTCTCGCCTGTTTCGGTATGGCCGGTACGGCTCTCGGCCTCGGCAACATCTTCGGCCAATACCTCTCCGGCGCTCTGCGCAACCCGTCCGCTGCTGACAGCCAGTTCGGCCGTCTGGTGTTCGGTTTCGCCGTTACGGAAGCTCTGGGCATCTTCTCGCTGCTCATCGCGCTTCTGCTCCTCTTCGCCGTCTAATCAACGGTCGCAAGAAACGGGCTGGCCGCGAAGCAGCTTTGGGAACATCACCGCAAGGTCTTGTTCCATAAAGAAATGCAGACGCGGCTGGCCTTTGCATATGTCGTCTGAGTAAGGCATGATCCTTCTCCATCAGGATCAGATCGTGCTGGATTAAAGGGGAAATCTGGATGTTCGTGTCCACGGCGTTTGCCCAAACCGCCACAGAATCGCAACCAGCACCTGCTGCTGGTGAGCATGGCGCAGCCGATGCTGTGCACACCGAAACCGGGGTCGCTCACGATGCCGGACACGGCAGCGGCGTATTTCCGCCGTTTGATTCCACCCATTATGCATCGCAGGTTCTCTGGCTCGCGATCACCTTCGGGCTTTTCTATCTGTTCATGTCGCGCGTGGTTCTGCCGCGCATCGGCGGCGTGATCGAAACCCGTCGTGACCGCATTGCTCAGGATCTCGAGCAGGCAGCCCGCCTCAAGCAGGATGCCGACAACGCTATCGCTGCCTATGAACAGGAACTGACCCAGGCCCGCACCAAGGCTGCTTCGATCGCCGAAGCTGCGCGTGAAAAGGGCAAGGGCGAAGCCGATGCAGAACGCGCTTCCGCCGAAGCTGTGCTGGAAGGCAAGCTCAAGGAAGCCGAAGAACGCATCGCCGCGATCAAGGCCAAGGCCATGAACGACGTCGGCAACATTGCCGAGGAAACCACGGCAGAGATCGTCGAACAGCTTCTGGGCACCAAGGCCGACAAGGCTTCGGTATCAGCAGCCGTCAAGGCCGCTAACGCCTGAGGAGAGGACAATGGACGCTACATTCTGGGCACTGGTTGGCCTCATTATCTTTCTGGCAATCCTGGCCTATCTGAAGGTTCCGGCCATGGTCGGTCGGTCGCTCGACGAGCGTGCTGACCGCATCAAGAACGAACTGGAAGAAGCCCGCACGCTTCGCGAAGAGGCCCAGCAGTTGCTGGCCGAATACCACCGCAAGCGCAAGGAAGCCGAAAAGGAAGCAAGCGACATTGTTGCTTCCGCCGAACGTGAAGCCAAGGCACTTCTCGAAGATGCCAAGCGCGCGACGGAAGAATATGTTGCACGCCGCAACAAGCTGGCCGAACAGAAGATCGCAACGGCTGAAGTCGATGCCATCAACGCAGTTCGTGCTTCGGCAGTTGACCTCGCAGTCGCCGCAGCCGGCAAGATCGTTGCGGACAAGGTAGACACGAAGGTCGCAGGCAACCTGTTCAAGGATGCTCTTTCGCAGGTCAAGTCGAACCTGAACTAATCTCGACTCACAGAAGTTTTGACGAAAACGCCGCCCTTTCGAGGCGGCGTTTTTGTTTTTGGGCTTACAGCCACTGATTTCAATGCTGGTCCGATCAGAGGCTGGTTTCTAGTCCGCCCAGCTTGCGAAACAGCGGACGATATTCCTCTAAAGCAAGGTCTTCCAATGAACAGGCTTCCTGTGGCGTGAACCATCTGAGTTCCGTGTGCTCCCGGTCGCGAATGGTGGGGTGGCCGTCCCAAGCGGTGACGGTATAGAGGTGAAATGACGCCGCCGGATTCGCAACCTTGATAGAGGTAAGGAACGAAAACGAGCGAAGCGTTAATCCAAGTTCCTCGTTGACTTCCCTTTGAAGCGCGCTTTCAAAGGTCTCACCCGCTTCAACATGCCCACCCGGAAAACTCCAACGGTTTGGGTAAGCACGACGATCCGGGCTGCGGCGCCCAAGGAGAATGCCCTTGGGGCCGATGAAAACCGCATTGACAATATCCGGCATGATGGCCCTCCGACGGTGGCAAAGTGAGGTCAGTCCTTGAGGTCTGCCAGATGTGTAAGCGGCAGCTCTCCTTGTGATTTGACCGTCTGGATGGCGAAATTGCTCCGAATGTCGATCACGCCGGGAAGCCGCAACAGCGTGCCGGATAGAAAGCGTTCATAGGCTGCGAGATCAGCAACCACCACCTGCAACAGGAAATCGGATTCCCCCGATACAAGATGGCAGGAGAAGACCTCCGGCAGATTTTGCACGGAGGTGCGAAACGCCGTTGCAATTTCCTCGTGATGGCGCTCCACCCGGATGCCGACGAAAACAGTCAATCCAAGCCCGACCGCATTACGATCCAGTGCTGCGTGATAGCCTTGAATGACGCCTGCCTTCTCAAGCATCTTGACGCGCCGCAGGCACGGAGAGGGCGACAAGCTGATTTTCTCCGCTAGCTGGACATTGGAGAGCCGGGCATCTTCCTGAAGCGCCACAAGTATTTTGCGATCAATTACATCAAGCTTAAGTTTTGGCATGATCCGACATTTGACATTAAGATTCTGGCAGATTGTATCATAAATTCCTGACCCTACGCCACAAATCGCAAGGACATGCGCATCCAACACCGGATAGTTTCGGACATTCTGCTGCTTCGCGATCAGGCGTTCATTCGTCGGACGTTTCGGGTGGCGGTCAGGCTGGCACTCTCTTTATTCGCATTATCCTACGCAAAACCGCTTCGCACTTTTGCCGGAAATGCTCTGTTGGGCGATATCAATGAGTGAGATGTGGTTATATGCAGGCGCACTGGCTGCCGCATTTCTTGTTCCGGGACCTGATATGATCCTGTTGCTCCAGACCGGTGCGGCACAGGGCAGGGCCCATGCGCTTGCGGCTGCTGCCGGGCTCGCAATCGCGCGCGCGTGTCATGTGGCTCTTGCCGCTCTTGGTCTGGCAGCGCTTCTGCACGCCTTTCCCATGGCGTTCCATTTCGTCCGGATCGTAAGCGCCTGCTATCTGGTCTGGCTTGCTATTGGCATTCTGCGCCACCCCTTGCCGACAATGGATGCGGTTAGCGGCGTGCGCGAACGCCGTTCCTATCTGACTTCGGCGCGCAAGGGCCTCCTCACCAATCTGCTTAACCCGAAAGCGCTGCTTTTCTGTTCGGTCTTGCTGCCGCAGTTCGTCCATCCAGAGAATGGCAGCATTACGCTTCAGTTCGCGTTGCTGGGGACAGTCATGACGGTAGTAGGATTGTCGTTCGATGCGATTTACGCTTTTACGGGATCGTCGCTTGGCAACCTGTTCAAACGGTATCCCGCAATACAGACGATCCAGCGCTGGGGTTTTGCGGCGCTGCTTTTCGGCTTTGCCGCCAAACTGGCAACGGTTTGAAGTCTGGAGCGCATCCCAAAAAGTGTGAAACGCCTACGCAGGGAAATCAGTCCACTGGACTGATTTCTGTTCCTGCTTCGATCGATAAGATGCGCGTCAAACAGATCGTTAGAGCGCTGATCTGATTCAAAATCAGATCGAAATGCGCTCTAAGCGCTGTAGCGGCCTTTGATGGGCGCGAAGGTGTAGCGGTGGATGCCGGGAACGGGGCCATTCGTTTCGATGGCGGCGCGATGCTTCACGGTCGCGTATCCCGCATGAACCTCCAACCCGTAGGGTGGATGAGCAGCACCAGCTCGGATCATCATACGGTCGCGTGTTACCTTGGCGATTATGGAGGCTGCGGCAATAGAAATGGACCGCTGATCGCCTTTGACGAGAGCCGAGCCGGGGCAGAGAAGTCCCGGCGGAATATCGCGCCCGTCGATCAGTGCGTGGCATGGCTGCAAGATCAGACCGTCAGAAGCACGACGCATCGCTTCCAGTGCAGCCTTCCTGATATCGCTCCCATCAATGCTGCGTGCGCTGAGGCTTGCAACTGAAACGGTGACGGCTTTCGCCAGAATTATTTCGTAGAGCGCTTCGCGTTTTGCCGCCGTTAGCCGCTTGGAATCGTCCAGTCCGTCCGGAAGGTCATCGATGTCCAGGACGACTGCAGCGGCAACCACGGGACCGGCCAAGGGTCCGCGTCCGGCTTCATCGATGCCGACAATATGTTTCAGTCCACGCGAAAGCAGCCTTTTTTCTTCAGAAAAGTCAGGCGCTAGTGGGATATCAAAGAGGAGCGGAGAATCAGAAGCCGAGCGTTTCATTTGGCGGCGATGCTCGCATTGCTTCCGATTCTCCGCAAGGGCCCTGCTCGAGGACGGTGGCGTGAAAGCAGGTAGCCCTACCGTCTGATCAAAAGTCAGACGGAAACTTAATCAACCATTGCAATATATGGGCTGGCAGACGTGCCGCCGGTCATTGGTGGGCGGTTCTGAGTTATTCCCTTTATGCGGAAGTGTGCTCTAGAACAGAGAAAGCTGCTTGCCTCCCTTTTCGACCGGTTCGAACAGGTCGGTGCGCAACTGAAGTCGGCGTGCATTGAAGCCGAGCTTGCGCGCCGTAATCTCGAAACGACGCCCGATCTGCCATGCGTAGGGGCCTGTGCCGCGCATGCGCTTGCCCCATTCGGCATCATAATCCTTGCCGTCGCGCATGGAGCGCACAAGCGACATGACATGGCGATAGCGATCCGGATAATTGCGCAGCAGCCAATCCTTGAACAAGGGCGCGACTTCAAGCGGCAGGCGCAGCAGAACATAACCCGCCTCGCGCGCACCTTGCGCATAGGCGGCATCCAGAATGCGCTCGATCTCGTGATCATTGATACCCGGAATGACCGGGCCCATCATGACGGAAGCGGGAATGCCCGCATCGGCCAGCTTGCGAATGGCCTGAAGCCGTAGTGTCGGCGTCGAGGCGCGCGGTTCCATGGTGCGGGACAGATTGGCATCGAGCGTCGTGACCGACAGGGCGACCTTGGCCAGCCCCTTCTCCGCCATGCGGCTCAAAATATCGATGTCACGCACCACAAGGGCAGATTTCGTCACGATGCCGACCGGATGATTGGCAGCCTCCAGCACTTCGAGAATTTCGCGCATGATGCGCCATTTCTTCTCGACCGGCTGATAGGGGTCGGTATTGGTCCCGATGGCGATGGTTTTCGGCTGATAATTGGCCTTGGCCAGCTCGCGCTCCAGAAGGCGCGCGGCATCCGGCTTTGCAAACAGGCGGGATTCGAAATCGAGACCGGCTGAAAGTCCCATGTAACTATGGGTCGGTCGGGCAAAGCAATAGATGCAGCCATGCTCGCAACCGCGATAAGGATTGATCGAGCGATCGAAATTGATGTCGGGCGAGTCATTGCGGGTGATGATCGTCCGCGGCTTTTCGATCTGCACATCGGTCTTGAAGGGAGGCAGTTCCTCAAGCGTGGTCCAGCCGTCATCGAAGTCATGGCGCGTCGTTGGCTCGAAGCGCCCGGTCGGGTTGATGCCTGCGCCACGTCCGCGTCGCCGGGCATGATCGATGCGCAGGCCAGCCTCGCCGATCATCGCATTGGCGTGATCCGCGCGTCCGCTACCGAAGGCAGCCATGTCGGCCTGCTTGATGATATCTGCCTGCTGGATCACTTCCATCTTCGTCTCCCTGAATGGAAACATCGGGCGTTGTGCAATCACGACGAAAACAAACCGGAGAACAGCATCAAAACCGTTCTGTTGTGTGTGCCGTGCTGCCATGCGACTCTGTTCTGATGAATCTATTCCTATCGCAAGAATAAGAACAAATCAAGAACATATGCGTGACAGCTTTCCGTTCATGCGTTCTTGATATATGAAGCGCGCATGTTGTCCGTCGTCATCGAAACCCTGAATTCAGAACGAGCGCTGGCCCACACGCTTTCGGCATTGGTACCGGCTGTCGTGGAGGGTTTGCTGCGCCGTGTCACGGTTATCGACAGAGGATCGTCGGATGAAACCGCTCTCGTTGCGCTGGGCGCGGGCTGCTCCTTTTACGCCGAAATGGATATTGAGACAGCGTTGGATGAAATCCGCACGCCGTGGGTCCTACTTTTGAATCCCGGAGCTATACCGCAGGAGGGTTGGGAGGAAATTCTCCGCCGCCACATCGAGAATGATGGCGGTGCCGCGCGCTTTTCACTGCCGGAAGACGGCGGCTTTGGTGCCGTGCGTAAAATCTTCGGACACAAGGCGACACTGGATGCGGGGCTTCTGGTTCGGTTGGACATTCTCAGGCCGCTGCTGCTCGACGGCGTGGCATTTGACCAGCTTCCACAGCGCTTGCGGCCAACTCGTCTCAAACATCTCATTTTGCCGCCCGACGAAGACTGACCAAAACAAAAAGGCGAAGCTGGAAGCTTCGCCTTTTTCGTCAGACATGCCGACTGGATTAGTTCTGATAAGAGGAAGGCGAAGCATCGCCGAAGCGGTGAGCCGAACCATCCTGATAGACCGGAGCCTTGATCGAGGCAGGCGCCGTGTAGTCGAGCTTCTGGCTCTGCGTTGCAACCGGCGTACGGTCGTTTGCATAGAGATCGGCAGGTTCGCCGACATGTGGGTTTTCAGCGAAAGCAGCACCGGCGCTAAGGGCAACGGCAACGGCAGCAAGAGCAAACTTTTTCATTTTCGTAATCCTTCTGGAGCGTTTTGCAGCCAAATGGAAACATTTGGCGTCGCATAAACGCAGTGAACAAATCGCCCCTTCGGATGGCATAGAAGCCTTTCCGGGGCTCCCGGGTGGCACCATGCCATCCATCGGGGAGATAACTGGGGGAAGCTGGATGATCGGGAGGAATATCCAGCTTGGGAATTCATCGGGCGTCATCGGCTGGGAGGCTTTTGACGACGCCCTGTACTCATTCAATGCTTAGTTCTGGCAATGCTTAGTTCTGGTAGCTCGAAGGCGATGCGTCACCGAAGCGATGAGCCGAACCGTCCTGGAATGACGACTGGCCGATCGAAGCGGGAGCGGTGTAGTCGACCTTCTGGGAAGCAACCGGGGTGCGGTCGTTTGCATAAAGATCGGCGGGTTCGCCAACGCGTGGGTTTTCAGCAAAGGCAGCACCGGCGCTAAGAGCGAGGGCAGCGGCAGCAAGAACAATCTTTTTCATTTTCCTATCTCCTTGGAAAGTGGAGCGGCGTTTTGTTCGTCGTTCCGATGCTGCTGAAATGGGTGACAGTGGGTAAAAGTTCCAGTCACGAAAATGTTTTCTTAATCACACATTCGTGCGGCCAATTTTGGAGAGTTTCGATAATTTATAAGAAATAACTAAATATAATCAATAATTTGTGTTATATATCAGCCTTCACGAAACAGTTGTAAAAGACCTTTTGTTCAAAAAGCGCGAACAGTCTGTCCCAATATATTGTCCAATGTGAGTGAACAATAGGGCGATTTGCGGGCTTTCGGATGGGAAGCCGTTAAGGAATTATTTTCGGGAAGGGGCGCTTTGGGTCGCGATTATGAACCAGTCCGGTCTTTCGGCGGAAAGACGCGCCGCTGCCCGCTCTGTAGCGGCCATGTCTTCGAAGATCGCATAACAGGTTGCGCCTGAGCCCGACATCTGTGCGTAAAGCGAACCGCATGCACGAAGCAGATCGAGTTTATCGCCGATCTGGGGAACGAGTTTCAGCGCGGGAGGCAGAAGGTCGTTGCGTGTTGTCTGCAGATAAGCACATAGGTGGCCTATATCTGCGTGGGAAGTAAGTCTCAAGGCCGGATGATCGCGTTTTTCGAGCGCGCGAAAAACATCCGGTGTCGCCATAGCTGTTCCGTCATTGACGAGCAGCATGGGCAAGGCCGGAAATCCGGTAACGGGGATCAGGTCTTCACCGATGCCGCGCGCTACAAGCGGCGTGCCCTTCGATGCGCCGTGCAGACACATTGGCAGGTCAGCGCCAAGGCCAAGACCCATCATGGCGAGTTGCTCGAAACCGAGATCAAGTCGCCACAAAGCATCAAGCGCCAGCAGCGTTGCGGCGGCATCGCTCGATCCACCGCCTATGCCGGATGCGATGGGAAGGTTCTTTTCCAGATGGATGGCGACGGGCGGTAGAGCCCTTTGCACATGATCGCGCAATGCGTTGCGCGCCTTGAGAACCAGATTGCTGCCATCGAGCGGGATACCGGCTGCGAAAGGGCCGTCGACCGTGAAGCTGTCCTTATCGGCAAGTTCTATACGAATGACGTCGCCATAGCGCGCAAAGACCACCAACATGTCGAGCAGATGGTAGCCATCGTCGCGACGCCCCGTCACATGCAGCGCGAGATTGATCTTGGCTGGAGCCAGACGCGTCACCGCACTTGCAAACCCGGTATTCACGGGTATTTCGGTTTTGGGGAAAATGGTCATTTCTGGTTACGGACTGGGACTTGAGCATTTCCAGCAAAAGTGCGAAGCGGTTTTGCGTAGGATAATGCGGTGAAACAAATAGTTAGAGCGGTTACGACAATTCTGTAAAATCGACACCGCTTGAGAGAAAACATGGCGTTCGTGCTGCGGCGAGCGACCGCGCCGCTTCGTCGGCAACCTCTCTTGAAAGAAAGGTCAGTCCTTCTTGACGTAGTATTCGCCGGTTTTCGGATCCTGTACGAGTGTACCGTGAGCCCGGTTCTGAGTTTCCTTTTCCGCCTGACGCACGCGCTGGGACACGCGCGCGGCTTCACGCTTGAACGAGCGGTAGCCGTACCAGGCGGCGGCGATGATCAGCAGCAGAAAAATGAGCTGGGGCATGGCCTCAAGTCCTTAAGGGTTGCATCTCGGTTTGCCGGATCGCAAAGGCCGAAATGCCGGATGTTCATGAAGGGGCGGGAAGCGGTCCGCCCCACTTTCTGATAGCATATCACGGTGAAACGAAGGAATTCAAAGCATTGGTTCGAAAATCGCCGCTGATTTTCGTTGGCATTGTCTTTTCAGAGACCATAACGGCCCCAAAGCGCCTTCTCTTCGGCTACCGAAAGCAGCCCGTCGCCGAGATGTGCGGCAATGGAAGCCGGTTCAAGATTGCCCACTGCCATATTCATGGCCATATCGACACCGGGCATCTTGCGTCCCAGAAGGCCGCGCTTTTGTTCGACCAGCTTGAGCTTGACCTTGTCGCCATAGGTCTTGCGCAGGACGCTGCGCATGTCGCCAAGCCCGTCAATCAAGCCAAGCTGTTGCGCCTTGATGCCGGTCCAGAACAATCCTGTAAACAGGTCTTTATCCTCTGCGAGCTTGCTGCCGCGCCGTTCTTTCACCATGTCGATGAAGGTTTCGTGGATTTCGAGCTGCAATGATTTCAGCCGCTCGATATCGGCCTTCTTTTCCGGCTGGAACGGATCGAGTGTCACCTTGTTGGAACCCGCCGTATAGACACGGCGCTCGACACCGATCTTCTTCAGAAGCTCGGGGAAACCGAATGACGCCGATACCACGCCGATAGAACCGACGATGGATGACGGATCGGCGATGATTTCGTCACCGGCAAGCGCAATCATATAGCCGCCCGAGGCCGCGACATCTTCGACGAAGATGAAAACCTTCTTCTGATGTTCGGCGGCAAGATCGCGGATACGCCGGTAGATCAGTCGGGACTGTACAGGCGAACCACCGGGCGAGTTGAGAGAAATGGCGACGGCAGGTGCTTCCTTGTCGGTGAATGCCTTTTCAAGGACCGTCGCTGTGGACGCCAGTGAAAGCATTGGACGGAATGCTGATCCTCCAGACATGATGGCGCCATGCAGTCGCACGACAGGTATCTCGATGGAAACCGGGCGGAAGCGGCGTGGAACAAGGCGCGTCAATAAACCGGGCAAGGCAAACTCCTGAGTATAGAAATAATTCCAGCCAAATGTAGGAAGCAATATGGGAAACACAAAGAAAACCGCCCGGAAATTTTGTTTTCCGGGCGGTGGTATCCACCCCGTCAGGCGTTTTTCGGCTTCGTGACCAGGCGCAGTAGAATATAGCCGCAAATGGCCGAGAGGCCCGAACCGGCCAGCACGCCGATCTTGGTTTCCGCCTGCATGAGTTCGGACGGGAAGGACAGGAGGCCGATGAAGATGCTCATCGTAAAGCCGATTCCGCACAGGATCGCCACGCCGTAAAGCTGTATCCATGTCGCGCCAAGAGGCTTTTGCGCCAGCCCCGTCTTGATCGCGAGCCAGGCCGCGCCGAAAACGCCAAGCTGCTTACCGATGAAAAGGCCAAGCATGATGCCAAGCGTGAGGGTGTCCCGCATCACCGAGGCATCGAGACCGGCAAACGATATGCCCGCATTGGCAAAGCCGAAAATAGGCACGATGATGAACGCGACGGGCTTGGCCAGCGCATGTTCCAGCATATGCAGCGGCGAGGTCATGTCATCAGGCTTGCCGGGAGCGGCCTTCAGCGGAATCATCAGCGCCGTCACCACGCCTGCAACCGTTGCATGAACGCCGGAATTCAATACGAAGAACCAGAGCGCTGCTCCGCCGATCAGGTAGGGCAGAAGCTTCATCACGCCGATCCGGTTCATGACGAACAGCACGATAGCGGCGGCGAAAGCTCCGCCGAGATAGGGCATGGAGATTTCAGCCGTATAGAAAATGGCGATGATGACGACGGCTGCGAGATCGTCCAGGATAGCGAGCGTTGCCAGAAACACCTTGAGGCTGGAGGGAACCCGCGAACCCAGAAGCGACAGCACACCGAGCGCAAAGGCGATGTCGGTGGCAGATGGCACTGCCCAGCCACGTACCTTGGCGGGGTCGTGCCAGTTGAACGCAGTGAAGATGAGAGCTGGCAGGATGACGCCGCCAGCAGCGGCAATGCCGGGCAGCATGCGGTTTGGCCAGCTCGCCAACTGTCCGTCTAGAAATTCGCGCTTGATTTCCAGACCCACGAGAAGAAAGAACACGGCCATCAAGGCATCGTTGATCCAGTCTGTCAGGCTCAACGGACCGATATGTGTGTGCAGTATATCGAAATAGGCCTGCGAGAACGGAGAATTCGCCACGATCAGCGCAAGCGCTGCCGCCGCCATGAGGCTGATGCCACCGGCAGATTCGCTATCCAGAAAGCGCCGCATGATCGATACCGGGCGGCTTGTATTTGGGCTGTGGTTCATTGGTTCCCGTTGCCTGTTCTTGTCGTTTTGTTGTTTGCGCTTTTTCGGAAAAGGGCGGCGGGGAGCCGCAGAACGAAAATTGCAGCTCTAGGAATATTGGCTCGAATATAGGGTTTCAATCAAAATCACCCGCTTGGACTGAAATCAGCAGGTCTGGACCATTGGAACTTCTGAATTGCTGCCGTGTTATCCGATCCGGGAGGACACCGCGATGGTGCTCACAGCTATTTTCGCCCAGCTCAATTGTTCCGACCTTGAACGCAGCACAGAGTGGTTCGCCACGATTTTCGATCGCAATCCCGATGCGCGACCGATGCAAGGGCTGGCGGAATGGCATCACGGGTCAAGTGCAGGCTTTCAGCTTTACCAGAACCCCGTTGACGCGGGGCATGGCACGCTGACACTCATCGTCCGCGATGTGCGGGCCGAACATGCACGTCTATCGTTCGATGGCATTCGTCCTGGAAACGTCGAGACAGCCGACTATACGACGATTCTGAGATTACACGACCCGGACCGCAATCTCGTCGTGCTGGCACAGCCTAAATATTAAAGCATTTCCGGCAAAAGTGCGAAGCGGTTTTGCGTAGGATAATACGACAAAACAAATAGTTAGAGGGCATCCATTCCATTATTGATGCCGTCGGCACGGGGCGTGAAACCATGTCCCTCGCTGCCATGAAGTACGAGCGCCGGCATCAGGGACAGGCCCGCACGGCTCCCGGATGTCCCTGTCACGACGATGCGGATCGCCGCCGCATCGGGGCGCGGCTGGACGGGAATGATCTTCAGGCCGCCAAATCGTCCTGACAGTGCTTCGAGGATGGAAGAAATGGAGCCTGGCCGGGCAATAATGGCAATGCCGCCGCTGGGTTTCACAATGGCTGCCGCAGTGCGCACCCAATGCTCGAACATGCCTTCGGGCATGACATGCGCTTCCGCCTTCAACGGATCGGGAGTGCTGCGGTCGCGCGCTTCGTTGAAGGGCGGATTCATGATGGCGAAATCGAAGCTGTTGTCGACAAGCCCTGCTGCGATGCGTGCCTTGCCTCTCAAAGCGACGTCGGCCTCGATCACGCTGATGCGGCCTGCCAGAGCTGAATTGAGTGGATGCGCTATGCTTCTGCGGGCAAAATCGGCCATGAAACCGGAACGTTCGAACAGTGTGATGCTGGCGTCAGGGCAGCGAGAGGCGACGGCAAACCCCGCAGCGCCTGCTCCGCTGCCAAGATCGGCGACGCGTCCGGAAAAACCGTTTGGAACGGCACTTGCCAGAATCATTGCATCCACACCGGAACGATGACCTTTCAATGCGGGCTGGACGAGGTGAAACGCACCACGATGAAACACATCCAGTGTTTCTCCCGCTTCCTCTCCGGTTTCAAAGCTCGCTTCCGAATTCATTGATCGCGCAGTTCGTGTTCTATCTCGGCATCGACCAGAATCTGCCGTGCTTCTTCAAGCTGCTCTTCGCTGACCAGAAGGCGACGCGGCAGCACGCCCAAAGAGCCTTCGATGATGCTCATATTGGTGTCGGCAATGAAATAGGCGATCCCGGCGTCTTTCATCAAGGCCTCGGCAAAGGACAGCAGAACGGAATCATTCGTACGGATAAGTTCGATCATTTGAACAGTTTGTAGCGAATGCACCGCATTGACAACAGCTTCCTTCAATGGTGAACAGGCGTCGAACGTTTACGCTTCAAGAGCACTTTGGGGGCGCTTTGGGGGCAGTTGCGACTTGAGCAATCCGGTCCGTTTCAATAATGTGGCCGGACAGCTAGGAGAAATGGCATTGGGTGTGGTTCTGAATCTGGACGGTAAAAAGAAGCAGGAAGGATCGGTTCAGCCGCTTGTCGATCTGACAAAGGCCGACATGGCGCGGGTGAACGAGATGATCCTTTCCCGGGCCGGGTCCGATGTCGAAATGATACCGGAAGTCGCCAATCATCTGATCTCCTCCGGCGGCAAACGCCTGCGTCCCATGATGACGCTCGCGGCAGCTCGTATGTTCGGCTACGAAGGCGACGGCCATGTGCGTCTTGCGACTGCCGTCGAGTTCATGCACACGGCCACGCTCTTGCATGACGATGTGGTCGATGAAAGCGATCTGCGGCGCGGAAAAAGCACGGCGCGCATGATCTGGGGCAATCAGGCCAGCGTTCTCGTCGGCGATTTCCTTCTGGGACAGGCTTTCAAGATGATGGTCGATGTCGGTTCGCTCGATGCGCTCGACGTTCTGGCCACCTCCGCTTCGGTGATCGCCGAAGGCGAAGTGATGCAGCTTGCCGCCGCCAAGAACATGGAAACCACCGAAGACGAATATCTTGCGGTCATTAAGGCCAAGACTGCGGCGCTGTTCTCGGCTGCCGGTGAAGTCGGCCCGATCATTGCCGGCGCACAGCGTTCGGATCGTGCGGCGTTGCGCGACTATGGCCTCAACCTCGGCCTTGCTTTCCAGCTTGTCGATGATGCGCTTGATTATGGCGGCTCGGCAGCCGATCTCGGCAAGAATACCGGCGACGATTTCCGCGAAGGCAAGATCACGCTTCCGGTGATTCTGAGCTATCGTCGCGGCACTGATGATGAACGCGCTTTCTGGAAGCACGCGATCGAAGACGGTGCGAGCGATGACGCCTCGCTTGAAAAGGCCATCGGCCTGATGACGAAGCACGGCGCGATTGCCGACACGGTGCAGCGTGCGCGGCATTTCGGCGAAATTGCCCGCGATGCTTTGGCACCCTTGAAAGCAACGCCTCAGAAGGACGCACTGATCGAAGTCATCGATTTCTGCATCAGCCGCGTGAACTGACCGGCAATAGCCGCAAACGCTGGCCAGCATTTCTTGCGGGCCGACAATACGCAGGAAATGCATCCCATCACGGATGCTTTTCTTGCCCCGCCATCCCAAAAAGGCCATGCTTGGGGTGCCTTTTCCGGCAAAGAGACAGCGTGCCCGGCTTTTCAAGCCACTTGGGGTTTGCTTGCCGGTATCTGCCACAGGGATTTGAGAAGAGGATAGGGCTTTATGCGGCAAGGATCGAAATACCGCCCGCTTTATGGTTTGCTGCTCTCGCTTCTGGCGGGAATTGCGATCCCCGCAAGCGGTGCTTTCGCCAAAGCGACAACCGATCCTGCATCGCCTCCTGTCCGCGCCGGTTCGTTTGCCGGGGCCTATCTTGCCGGACGTACCGCCGAATCCGACAATAATCTCGCCACCGCCGTTGATTTTTATCGTCAGGCCATGGCGTTCGATCCGGGCAATGCGCAGATCAAGCAGGATTTGCTGCTGGTTTTGCTCACGGAAGGCCGGTTCAAGGATGCGCTGCCTCTGGCGGAAGAACTGAAGAACATCCCGGATATCGAGCGTTTTTCGCGCGTGGCTCTGGCTATAGACGCCATCAATCGCAAACAATATCGCAAGGTCGGGCCGCTTCTGATGCTGTCGCTGCAATCCGATATGGATCGCCTTGCAACCGGCTTCATGAATGCATGGGTGAAGGTCGGGCAGGGCAATCCCAAACAGGCGCTCGCCGACATACAGAAAATGCAGGGACCGGAATGGTACGGTTTGTTCCGCACCTATAATTCCGCGCTGATAGCCGATCTTGCCGGCCAGAAGCAGGAAGCACGTGATTTCTATCAGCAGGCTATCGATGATCGACCGGGCGGAAGTGCTGCGCCCGACACCTATGAGCGCATCGTGATGGCCTATGCCTCCTTCAAGCTCCGTCAGGGCGACAAGGAAGGCGCGATCAAGACGTTGAACGATGCAGCCGAGCTTCTGAACGGCCGCATGACGATCACCGAAATGCGCGAAAAGATCGAGGCGGGCGAGAAATATGGCCGCCTCATCAAAACCGCTCAGGAAGGCACTGCCGAAGCACTCTATACGCTGGGCACGGCGATCAACCGCAGCGGCGCGGAAGCTTTTGCGAAGCTTTATCTGCAGATGTCACTGCCGCTGCGTCCGGACAATGATGCAACGCTCTATCAGCTTGGCGATATTTCCGCCAAATTGCGCCAGCCGGGAAAGGCCATCGACTATTATGGCCGCGTGCCGGAGAAATCGCCTTATCGCCGCGATGCGGAAATGCAGCGCGCGCTCAATCTGGCTGAAAACGATCAGTCGGCGGAAGCCATCAAGCAGCTAAAAATTCTGCTCGATCGTGACAGGACCGACATGCGCACCTATCTGGCGCTCGGTGGCGTTTACGCGCAGGACAAGAATTTTGCCGATGCGGCAAAGATTTATGATGCTGCGGTGGGTGAGATCAAGATGCCGGAACGCAAGGATTGGCCGGTCTTTTATCAGCGCGGCATTGCCTATGAACGCCTGAAGCAATGGGACAAGGCGGAGCCAAATTTCCGCAAGGCGCTGGAGCTTTATCCCGACCAGCCGCAGGTGCTGAACTATCTTGGCTATTCCTGGGTCGACCGGGGTGAAAATCTCGATGAAGCGCTGGGCATGATCAAGAAAGCGGTCGAGCTGCGCCCGCAGGACGGCTATATTGTCGACTCGCTGGGCTGGGCCTATTACATGCTGGGCCGTTATGATGAAGCGGTGGTTGAACTGGAAAAGGCGGTCAAGCTTCGTCCGGAAGATCCGACGATCAACGACCATATGGGCGATGCCTATTGGCGTGTCGGGCGCCTTCTGGAAGCAACGTTCCAGTGGAACCATGCCATTGCAGGCAAGCCCGAGCCGGAAGATCTGGTCAAGATCGAGGAGAAGCTGAAGAAGGGGCTGGCATCTGATTCCAGCCATTCAGATGCCCGAACCCAAGACAAAGAATATAATTAACAACAAGTTCCGGCAAGAAACACCAGAGCACAATTCGATCGGAATGAAACGCGGATCGATAAGATCGTGCTTTAAAAGCCTTAGAGCGTCGATCTGATTCAATCAGATTGAAACGCGCTCTAAGTGACTTAGTGAAAAATATTATTACAGTTTAGCTTGTTGATTAGTAAAACTGGAGTTATGTGATTAAAGAGCAGCTTCTTCCAAGGTGTCTCGCGTACTTTTCTTTATAATTTTCAACATGCCGTGCTCCGCATCGTCCTCTGCACCTCTCTTTACACCTCTTGCTGCAGTATTGACTTCGGATGACGTTTCGCCCTCCCCGGTGCGTTCTCTCTTGGGCTTATAATCTTTCCACGGTTCCCGCTCGCTATCCCAAGGTGCCTCAACTTCCTTTCCTTCTTTCCAGAAATGAACATTTTTACCAATTTCGTTATCTCTGTTTCGATAGACATAGCGGAGTTCTCGCGACGTAACGCTTTGTCCTGGAGTAGTATCTTTATCGAGTACATTTTTTATATTAATATCGTCTAATATGAAGTGAGCTGGCTTTCCTTTTTCTGCGGCCCACTCTAAGCCACGTTTGCATTTTCTTGCAATGGTATGAGCCGCTTCCTTATCAGTTATATTAATCCATTTCCCCGTTAACGGATCTATTTCTATGTCCTTTATATCTGGATACTTTTCTATATTTTCAAAATTTGCTATAAATTCCTTGGAATCATCTGGAAAAAGTTTGCTTATGGCTCCCATATGATCGGCATCTGATTCATTAAATGGGTACTGGTCGATAGTGCCGAAATTATCAAAGATACTATTGAATATTCCATCATCATTATAGCGCTGTCTTGCGCCGCTAAGTCCGTAAACAAGATCTCCCTGCTGAAATGCGCGTCCTATCATGCCTGTTTTGCCTTTTATTTCTAATGTTAATCTGAACTCATATTATGGCGTGAAGTTAAATTTTCAAAAGCTGGCATTTTTCCAAGTAAATTCGCATTTATATGTGTCAGTTGACATGAGTGCCATTTGGGTCATCACACATCACGCTTGACCCTGCCGTGCTGACAAATTAGACCGGGCCATCATTTCAATTACAAGGCCCGACCCCGTGTCCAGTACGTTGCCAGCACATATGCATCCCACCCGTTCCTTTCAGGGTTTGATCCTGACGCTCCATAACTATTGGGCGGAACACGGTTGCGCCATTCTGCAGCCCTACGACATGGAAGTGGGTGCTGGTACGTTCCACCCGGCAACGACGCTGCGTTCGCTGGGGCCGAAGCCGTGGAAAGCGGCTTACGTGCAGCCGTCGCGCCGTCCGAAGGACGGCCGTTACGGTGAAAACCCGAACCGTCTCCAGCACTATTACCAGTATCAGGTCATCATCAAGCCGTCGCCACCGAACCTTCAGGACCTCTATCTCGGTTCCCTGCGCGCCATCGGTCTCGATCCGACGCTGCATGACGTGCGCTTCGTGGAAGACGACTGGGAAAGCCCGACACTTGGCGCATGGGGGCTGGGCTGGGAATGCTGGTGCGACGGTATGGAAGTGTCGCAGTTCACCTATTTCCAGCAGGTCTGCGGCATCGAATGCTCGCCGGTTTCCGGTGAGCTGACCTATGGTCTCGAACGCCTCGCCATGTATGTGCAGGGTGTGGACAATGTTTACGACCTCAACTTCAACGGCCTCGAAGGCGATGAAAAGGTCACCTATGGCGAGGTGTTCCTGCAGGCTGAGCAGGAATATTCCCGCTACAACTTTGAAATGGCCAATACCGAGGCTTTGCATCAGCATTTCATCGATGCCGAGCGCGAATGCGAGGCCATTCTGAAGGCTGGTGCGCCTGCTCCTGACGCCAATCATAAAATGCATAAGAGCGTTTTCCCGGCCTATGACCAGTGCATCAAGGCATCCCACGTGTTCAATTTGATGGATGCGCGCGGCGTGATCTCGGTCACCGAGCGCCAGAGCTATATTCTGCGCGTGCGCAATCTTGCGCGCCAGTGCGGCGAGGCATTCCTTTTGACGGATGCCGGTGGTTTCAATTTCAAGCGTGAGGGCGAGTAAAGAACATGCCTGATTTGTTGCTCGAACTCTTTTCCGAGGAAATTCCAGCCCGCATGCAGCGCAAGGCTGCCGGTGATCTGAAGAAGATGATTACCGATGGTCTGGTGGAAGCCGGTCTTACCTATGAAGCTGCGACCGCCTATTGGACGCCACGTCGCCTGACGCTCGATATTCGCGGCCTGACCGTACGTTCCAAGGACGTGCACGAAGACATCAAGGGCCCGTCGGTCACCGCTCCGGAACAGGCCATTCAGGGCTTTTTGCGCAAGGCCGGTCTGACGGATGTGGCGCAGGCTCATGTGCATTCCGATCCGAAGAAGGGCGATTTCTATGTCGCCCATCTGACGAGGCCGGGCCGCGCTGCCGAAGAGATCGTCGCCGAACTGGTGCCGCAGACGATCCGCAATTTCCCGTGGCCGAAATCCATGCGCTGGGGCGCGGCTTCGGCCAAGCCGGGCTCGCTTCGCTGGGTGCGCCCGCTGCAGTCGATCCTTTGCACCTTCGGTCCTGAAACCGAGGAAACCGTGGTTATCGATTTCGATGTCGATGGCATCAAGTCGGGCAATGTCACCTATGGCCATCGTTTCCTGAGCGATGGTCAGGCAATCAAGGTGCGCCGCTTCGAGGATTATGTCGAAAAACTCGAAAAGGCTTTCGTGGTTCTCGACGCCGAGCGCCGCAAGGAAATGATTTCGCAAGACGCGCATAATCTTGCTTTCGCTTCCGGCCTTGAGCTGGTCGAAGACGATGGGCTTCTGGAAGAGGTGTCCGGTCTGGTCGAATGGCCGGTTGTGCTGATGGGCGAGTTCGAGGAAGAATTCCTGGCCATTCCGCCGGAAGTCATCCGCCTCACCATCCGCGCCAACCAGAAGTGTTTCGTCACCCGCAAGCAGGGCGAAACGGAAGCGCTGTCGAACAAGTTTATTCTGGTGTCTAATATTGCAGCACGCGATGGCGGCTCAGAAATCGCCTATGGCAATGGCAAGGTGGTGCGCGCCCGCCTGTCGGATGCGCTCTATTTCTGGCATACTGATCAGCACGATCTGCCCGACCTCGACAAGCTGGCTGGCTCGGCGGAAAAATTCGGCCTCGATCTGAAAAAGCCGCTCGATCAGCGCATGGCGCGTCTGGATGCACTGAATGTGACCTTCCATGCGAAACTTGGCACGCAAGGGGCACGCGTTGAACGCATTCGCGAACTGGCTGCGCAGATTGCGCCTCTGGTCGGTGCCGATCCGAAGCTTGCTGCGCGCGCGGCAGTTCTGGCAAAGGCTGATCTGACCACGGAAGTTGTAGGCGAGTTCCCTGAGCTTCAGGGTGCGATGGGCCGCAAATATGCATTACTTCAGGGTGAAGATGAGGCCGTCGCCGCAGCAATTGAAGAACATTATAAGCCGCAAGGTCCATCCGATGTGGTGCCGAGGAACCCGGTTTCGGTTGCTGTTGCGCTTGCCGACAAGCTCGACACGCTGGTCGGATTTTGGGCGATCGACGAAAAGCCGACAGGTTCGAAAGACCCGTTTGCACTGCGTCGCGCAGCGCTTGGAATGATCCGTCTCCTGATGGAAAACGATATTCGTGTTGAGCTACAGCGGGTGATTGATAGTCATGTCGAACACCTTGCTAATCAGTTGGCGGATAATGGTGCTGCCGCAATTGCGAAGAAAAGTGCGGATGGGAGCATAACTATTTCGAGGTCTAGGGATAGACATCTCGCGGAAGAACACTCAGCGTTCCGCTTTGATCGTGCGATGATCAAAGAAGCATTGGCGAAAGGTGAGTTTGCAATTATTGATAGAGAGGATACCTTCGGACGTAATCGTCTGGACTGGAAGCCCCGTAAGCTCATCGTTTCTGATCTCCTGTCCTTCCTTCATGACCGTTTCAAGGTGCATCTGAAGGAAGAAGGCGCACGCTACGACGCTATCGACGCCGTGCTGTCGCCGGAAGCCGACAATCTGCTTTTGGTCGCGCGTCGTCTGGAAGCGCTGATCGTTTTCATCAATGAGGAAGACGGCAAGAACCTTCTGGCTGGCACCAAGCGCGCCGCCAACATTCTCGCTGCCGAGGAAAAGAAGGGCACCAAGGTTGCAGACAGCGTGAGCGCGTCTCTTCTTCGCGAAGCGGAAGAAAAGGCGCTGTTCGAAGCCGTCACTCTGGCTTCGCAAGATGCCGAGGCTGCCATTGCCCGTGAAGATTTCAACGGCGCGATGCTGGCACTCGCCAAGCTGCGCGGTCCCGTCGATACGTTCTTCGAAAAAGTGCTGGTCAACGACGAGGACGAGAATGTCCGCGCCAATCGTCTGGCATTGCTCGACCAGATTCGTGGGGCAACCGGCAAGGTGGCGGATTTCTCGAAAATCGCAGGCTGACTATTCGCGGTATGATAAGAAAATGGCGCCTTCGGGCGCCATTTTTGTTTATTTCAAACTGGGTCTGAGTTCGAGCGAACTGAGGTCGATTTCGTCGGATGCTCCGGCCCAGGCATCGCCAACGACGCGCACCGGCTTTGTGGGGTCAAAGTCTTCTGCTGGCGCGGCGGCTGGCTCAAGCAGATCGTCCGGAACGGGCTGGCCCTGCATGCGCGCCATATAGGCACGGGCGCGCTTGCGGCGGGCCTCAATTTCCTTCTGGACGTCTAGTTCGGCTGCCTGCTTTTGCGCGCAAGGACCGCAGACCGGCAGGCCGTTGGCGCCGATCTTGTCATAGCCGATATAATCGATGGAGCCGACCTGATAGGTTGATGGCGCGCGCTCACCTCCGTTTGCGGAAGCAATTGCGGGCAGTCCGATGGCCGTCAGCGAAATAGCGATAAATCGCGATAACATTATTCACCTCACGCATGAATAATATCATCTTGCCCTGAAAAACCTAACAAAACGCAATTTTTCATGCGCAATCATGATCGACTTGCCGCGATTGTGCCCGGATATGGTCCAAGCTTGCTTGCACCGGAGCCTGAGCTTGTGTAGGCAGAACGGGCTTAACTTGGGACGCCCGAGAGGCGGAAAACCAGTGTCCGATAGTATCAAATTCGATGATGAGGCAGTGCAGCACGCAGTAGAAGTGCTGCGGCGCGGTGGCCTCGTCGCCATTCCGACCGAAACCGTTTATGGCCTTGCCGCCGACGCTTCCAACGGCGAGGGCGTGGCGGGTATCTTTGCGGCCAAGGGGCGCCCTCAGTTCAACCCGCTGATTGCGCATGTGAGTGGCATCGCCATGGCCGAGCGCTATGTCACCTTCGACGCTTTGTCGCGTAAGCTGGCGGAAATGTTCTGGCCCGGCCCGCTGACCATCGTTCTGCCACTCAAGGCGCAGCAGGATACGGATCGTCCAATTCATCCTCTTGTGACCGCTGGACTTTCGACCCTTGCTATTCGTATGCCGCTTGGCCGTGTGCGCGATATCATCATTGGGCTTGATAGTCCGGTGGCAGCACCGAGCGCCAACACGTCGGGACGCATCAGCCCAACAAGCGCTCATGCGGTTGCTGACGATCTTGGCAACAAGCTTGACCTGATCCTCGATGCCGGACCTTGCGGCGTCGGGGTTGAATCCACAATCGTCAAGGTTGAGGGCGATAAAGTGCATCTGCTTCGTCCGGGTGGATTGGCTGCGGAAGAAATCGAAGCCGTCATCGGCGAGAAGCTTGTGCGAACGGACCACACGTCGGCAATTCAGGCACCGGGCATGATGGCGTCGCATTATGCGCCCGATGCGACGATGCGGCTCGATGCCGGCTCGGTGCTGCCGGGTGAAGCCCTGCTTGCCTTTGGCCCGCAGCGCGTGGCTGGTGCAGAAAGCGCCGCAACGATCATGAACCTGAGTGTCGGTGGCAATTTGCGCGAAGCAGCGGCCAATCTATTCGATTTCATGCGAAGGCTGGACGCGACAGGTGCCACCACCATCGCCGTCGAACCGATTCCCTTTGAAGGTCTTGGCGAAGCCATCAACGACCGTTTGAAACGCGCGGCGGCCCCGCGTTAACATCCTCCTATGTAAGAGACAGACTATGCTGGACACCGCTCTGATCGAACGTTTCTCCGCCATCGTGGGCGAAAAGAATGCGCTCACCGCGCCGGAAGATCTCGCCGCTTATCTCGTCGAGCAGCGCGATCTCTATCACGGTCGCACGCCGCTTGTTCTTCGTCCGGGTTCGACGGAAGAAGTCGCGGCCATCATGAAACTTGCCAGCGAGACGAAAACGCCTGTGGTGCCGCAGGGTGGCAATACGGGGCTTGTCGGCGGGCAGCAGCCCGATGAAAGCGGCGCGGCCATCATTCTTTCGCTGGGCCGCATGAACCGCATCCGCAATCTCGACACAGTCGGCAATCTGGTAACGCTTGAAGCCGGTGTGATCCTGAAGAACCTTCAGGAAGCTGCTGAAAAAGCTGGTCGCCTGTTTCCGTTGTCACTGGGTGCCGAAGGCTCGTGCCAGATCGGCGGCAATCTTGGTTCCAACGCTGGTGGTACGGCAGTGCTTGCCTATGGCAATATGCGCGAGCTTTGCCTTGGCCTCGAAGTCGTGCTGCCAACGGGCGAGATTCTCAACGATCTGCGCTATGTGAAGAAGGACAATACCGGCTACGACCTGAAAGACCTTTTTGTTGGCTCGGAAGGCACGCTCGGCGTCATCACGGCTGCAGTACTGAAAATCTTCCCGCAGCCGAAGGGCAAAGGCGTGGCCTATGCGGGCCTGCGCAATCCGGAAGACGTGCTGCGCCTGTTTCAGCTTGCAACGGAACATGCAGGCCCATCGCTGACCGGCTTCGAGTTGATGCCGCGCGTCGGAGTGGAATTCACCGTGCGTCACGTCGATGGCGTGCGCGATCCGCTCGAAAGCCCGCATGACTGGTATGTGTTGGTCGATATTTCCTCTACCCGTTCGGAAGAAGATGCGCGCACGACGCTGGAAACGATCCTGACCGAAGCCTTCGAGAGCGATATTATTCAGGATGCGGCCATCGCCGAAAGCGTGGCACAGGCACAGTCCTTCTGGAAAATGCGTGAAGAAATGTCCTGGGCACAGAAGCCGGAGGGCGGCTCGATCAAGCACGATATTTCCGTGCCGGTTGCTTCCATCCCCGCCTTCATTCACGAAGCCAATGCAGCGACGCTGGAAATAATTCCCGGTGCGCGCATCGTCTGCTTCGGCCATATCGGCGACGGCAACCTGCACTACAACGTTTCGCAGCCGGTCGGTGCCGACAAGGAAGCATTCCTTGCGCGCTGGCACGAACTGAACCACCGTATTCACACGATCGTCGCGAGCTATACGGGTTCGATTTCGGCTGAACATGGCATTGGTCAATTGAAGCGGGAAGAACTGGCTTTCTTCAAGCAGGATGTCGCGCTCGACCTGATGCGCCGCATCAAGTCCGCCTTCGATCCGGCAGGCATCATGAACCCCGGCAAGGTTCTGTAGAAGTATCGCTATTTAATCGAGCAAGGCGGGGCGGTATTAACCGCCCGTTTGTTTTAGTAAACACTTCTTCAGAAGAATTTCCGAATTCTTACACCTGGTTGCAATCTGCTAACCAAAGGAAAAGGCAGGAAAAAGTTAACCCAACTCATTAAGCCCATCGGTAATAAACCGCGCCTATTCTCCATCTCAACGAAGAGCAAAAAGCTCGACAAAGGGAAGTCGGAATAACCGGCTCTCAAAAATAAAAAGACAGAGAGACAGAGGCGTCGAAAATGATGAGCAAGGGACTGAAGCCCGATTGGGCAGGACGGGAATTGCGGCTTGATCCGTTTCACTTTCCGCAGGTTGTGAGCTATGCGACCCACGACGGGAGCAGCGACGTTACCTTCACCATCAACGAGCGCGGCGCGGTGATCCGGCAGGTTCTGCCTTCAAGCGGCCTGCCCATGTCGATCGCTCTCCCGGCCAACGCATTTGTCGGCGTTGCCGCTCGTGCGGTGGAAGATGAGTTCGGCGAAATCACGGTGACGCTGGAGCTGATGCATGAAGACCCGCAGCTTTCCGTTCCTCTGCTTGTCGCACATGATCTGACCGACGTTGCCGCCGACTGGCGCGCCTGGGCTGCAAGCTTCAATCTGCCGATGATGCTGGTCGAGGAAGACGGTGTCGCTCGACCGCTTTACGAAAGCACAGGTGCGGTCCGCACCAGCCAGCCGCAGGCTCGTCGTCAGGGACAAGAGCCGCGTCGTCGCCGTCCGCGTTTTCTCGCTCGCCGCAAGACCGGCACGCTTGGCGTCCGTCTGGTGATCTCCGGCAAGGAAATCATCGCTCGTAATTGAATCAGAAAGGCTCGCCCGATAAAAGGCGATCCCTTCAAAAAGACCTTGGCTGACCTCCAAAAAGCCCCCGAACGTCTTGGGGCGCATCCCGAAAAGTGGAAACCGGTTTTCGGAAAAGGTGCGCCCGGAAAAGAAGACGTTCGGGTTTATTTTTTTCGGCTGAGAAATGCCATGACGGCCTCGCGGGCTTCATCCGAGGTAAGCCGTTCAGCGAAATGTTTGGCCTCACGTGCAATACGTTCGGAAACTTTTTCAGCCGGCATGCGCATCAGGGCGCGGGCGATCTGCATGGCCTGCGGCGGCTTGGCAGCGATTTCCTCCGCTGCCTTCAACACTTCAGTTTCCAGCGCATCGTCAGCAACAATCTGATAGACGATCCCGGCTTCCTTTGCGGCTTCCGCGGTAAATCCATGACCGAGCGCCAAGAGCGCAAATGCCTTCTGGTGTCCCATCAACGGTGGTGCCAGCAGGCTGGAAGCTGCTTCCGGCACGAGGCCGAGATCGACGAACGGCGTGCGGAACAAGGCGCGCGACGTTGCAAATGTCAGATCGCAATGCAGGTGGATGGTCGTGCCGATGCCGATGGCAAGGCCGTCGACGCCGGAAACGATAGGTTTCTTCGCGCTGGAAAGAGCGCCCAGAAAATCCAGAATGTCGTTGCCGAGATCGCCGCCCGACGCAGCAGCCATGAAATCCTGCATGTCATTGCCGGATGAGAATGCACCCGGACTCCCAAGAAACACATGCACACGCACCGCGTCATCGGCATCGCCGTCCGCGAGCGCCTTTGCCATGGTCGCATACATGGCGCGGGTGATGGCGTTCTTCTTGTCGGCACGGTTGAAGCGGATGATCTGGATCGCGCCTTTGCGTTCGATCAGGATATGTTCGCTCATGCTCACGCCTCCAGCGCGGATTTGGCGGCGGCAAGGCTTGCCGCGCCGGTGATGACGGTGTCCTTCAGGGACGATACTTCGGCGAGCATGTTTTCAGCGAAGAAGCGGCTCAGCACTGCGCGCCCGCTATCGTCGCCTGCAAGCGCTGCGCGCGCGAGATAGGCGCCGCCGGAAACGAGCGACAAAAGCCGCTGATAAGGCGTGGCTCCGGCAAGGGCTGCCTCGATCTGTCCTTCCGCAATCGCCCTTTGCAGCCAGTCCGTGGCTTCGCGAGCTTCGCTGATAGTCTTGGAAAGGCGTACGCCGGTTTCGCCGAGTTCCGGACGATTGGAAGCGGTGGCTTTGTCGGCGTCTTCCTGCAATTCTGCAAGGAAACCCTTGATATGTTCACCGTTCCCAAGCGGCAGCTTGCGCGCCACGAGGTCGATGGCCTGAATGCCGTTGGTGCCTTCGTAGATCGGGGTGATGCGGGCATCGCGCAGCAATTGTGCAGCGCCCGTCTCTTCGATGAAGCCCATGCCACCATGAATCTGGATGCCCAGCGAAGCGACGTCCACACCTGCATCGGTCGCGAAGCTCTTGGCAAGCGGTGTCAGCAAACCGGCACGATCCGACCAGAACTGCTGGTCCGCACCGTCCGTCGCATGGCTCATGTCGATGGCATGAGCGCAGGAATAGGTGATCGAACGGGCAACCTGCGTCAGCGCCTTCATCGTCAGCAACATGCGTTGCACGTCGGGGTGTTCGATGATCGGGCTCATGCCGTCTTTCGGGTTTGCACCAATGGCGCGGCCCTGCTTGCGTTCCTTGGCATAGGCAAGGGCCTGCTGATAGGCAGCTTCGGCAACGCCGACACCCTGAATGCCGACGAGCAGGCGGGCATTGTTCATCATCGTGAACATGCAGGCTAACCCACGGTTTTCCTCGCCGATCAGGTAGCCGACTGCCCCCTGTTCCTCACCTTTCACGAAACCATCGCCATAGATCATGGTGCAAGTCGGCGAGGCGTGGATGCCCATCTTGTGCTCAAGGCCCGAGCAGAAGAGATCGTTGCGGCGACCGAGCGAACCGTCATCGTTCACGAGGAACTTCGGTACAAGGAAAAGCGAAATACCCTTTGTCCCGGCAGGTGCATCGGGCAGGCGGGCCAGTACCAGATGCACGATATTGTCGGTCAGGTCATGCTCGCCATAGGTGATGAAAATCTTGCTTCCGAAGATGCGGTAGCTGCCGTCATCGGCGCGTTCCGCACGGGTGCGAAGGACACCAAGATCGGAGCCGGCGTGTGGTTCGGTCAGGTTCATGGTGCCCATCCACTCGCCGCTGATGAGCTTTTCGAGATAGATGTCCTTCAATTCCTTGGAGGCGTGTTTCTCGACTGCTTCGACGGCACCCATGGTCAGCGTCGGAGCGATGGCGAAAGCCAGCGTGCCGGAATTCCACATTTCGCTTACTGCCACCGACATCATCGTGGGCAGGCCCTGACCGCCATATTCCGGCGTGCCGGTCAGCGAGTTCCAGCCGCCTTCGATCCAGTCGCGATATAGCTCTTTCCAGCCCGGCGCGGTGGTGACAACGCCGTCCTTGACGGTCGCGCCGTGCTTGTCGCCGGTGATGCGCAGAGGCTCGACGCGCTCTGAGGCAAACTTGCCGGCTTCTTCCAGAATGGCGGCGGCAAGATCGGCGGAAAATTCAGGGAAGCGGTTGTCGTCGAGGGCTTTCTCCAGCCCCGCAACCTTCATCAGCGTATGGGAAATTTCAGAAACCGGCGCGCGATACATCTTTCCTCCGAATATGTTTCGCGGACTTCTCCTCGGAAGCCCGCCCTGCGCCGGTGCTTCATGCAATCCGGCTGGAGCCAATTTGGCTGTTCAATACAAGAGCTATCGGCTTATTACGTAAACGTCAATATTATGCAGCGGCTTCACAGCCATTTGTATGGAGATGGACAAACTAGGCATTATCCGCCTGTGAGGACCGAAACTTGGCCGTTGCAGATTGCTGTCGAGGCTATTTTTTGTCGGCTTGGTTTTCCCGTTCCACGGCACGCCAACCGATATCGGAGCGGTAAAAACCTTCCGGCCAGTCGATGAGCTTCACGGCTTCATAAGCGCGCGCCTGTGCTTCGGCGACCGTGTCGGCAATGGCGGTGATGTTGAGCACGCGGCCTCCGTTGGCAACGATGCTGCCGTCCTTCTCCGCCGTTCCCGCGTGGAAGAGCTTGACGCCATCAATGCCTTCAAGCTTGTCGAGATCGCGGATGACGCTGCCCTTCTTCACATTGGACGGATAGCCTTCCGCAGCCATCACCACCGTCAGCACAGGCTGGTCTTTCCAATCGAGCGAAACCTGATCCAGCTTGCCATCCACGGCGGCATTGATGAGCGCGAGCAGGTCGCTGTTGAGGCGCATCATCAGTACCTGGCATTCCGGGTCACCGAAACGGGTGTTGTATTCGATGAGCTTCGGGCCGTCCTTGCCGATCATCAGGCCGAGGAACAGGATGCCAGAGAACGGTGCGCCGATTTCGGCCATGCCGCGCATTGTGGGTTCGATCAGTTTGCGCATGGTGCGTTCGACGATTTCAGGCGTCATGACCGGAGCCGGGGCATAAGCACCCATGCCGCCGGTATTCGGACCGGTGTCGCCGTCGCCGACACGCTTGTGGTCCTGCGCCGAGCCGAGCGGCAAGGCGGTCTTGCCGTCGCAGATGCAGAAGAAGCTTGCTTCTTCGCCGTCCAGAAACTCTTCGACCACCACTTCGGCACCGGCGGAACCGAACGCGCCTTCGAAACAGGCATCCACGGCGTCGAGCGCTTCATCGAGCGTCATTGCAACAACCACGCCCTTGCCTGCGGCAAGCCCGTCGGCCTTGACGACGATGGGCGCACCCTGCTGACGGATATAGGCCTTGGCCTTGGGCGCATTGTTGAAACGGCCATATGCACCGGTTGGAATATCGAAGCGTGCGCAAAGATCTTTCGTAAAGCCCTTCGATCCCTCAAGCTGTGCCGCAGCCTTGGAGGGGCCGAACACACGGATACCTTCGGCGCGCATTTCGTCTGAGAGGCCAGCCACGAGCGGCGCTTCGGGCCCAACCACCACGAGATCGATCTTCTTGTCCTTGGCGAAGGCGATCAAAGCCTGATGATCATCGACGCTGATGTCCACCAGTTCCGCGATCGTCGCAATGCCCGGATTGCCGGGCGCGCAATAGAGCTTTTCGAGCAGGGGAGACGCGGCAAGTTTCCATGCCAAGGCGTGCTCGCGTCCACCGGAACCGATCAACAGAACTTTCATGCCTTGCTCCCTGCTCTTGAGATAAGTAAACACTTACTTACATCGGCTCTCTATTGCCCATCGCACACGCGGGCAAGGGCAGGCTCGCGTTTTTTGCAGAAAAAGCGGGCAGAGTCGTTCAGTTTCGAGAAAGCAGACGATGATGCAGCAACCACAGGTCAATCCAGAGGCCAACCCGCAGGTCAACTCTGGCATCCAGTCCCGCGATGCGCGCGGGCGGGTGAAGGACGCTCCATCCGGCCATTGGGTTTATCGTGTCTTGCCGCATTGGCTGTGGCCCTATGCGCAGCTCGCGCGCTGGGATCGTCCGATTGGCTGGCAGCTTCTGTTGTGGCCGTGCTGGTGGTCGGCTGCTCTCGTGGCAGGTGCAGGCGCCAAGCCGGGCGATGGGGCCTGGGCCGTCATGCCTTCGATTTGGCATCTCGTTTTGTTTCTGGTCGGCGCCATTGCCATGCGCGGCTCCGGCTGCACCTATAACGATCTTGTCGATCAGGATATTGACGACAAGGTGGACCGCACGCGCTCAAGACCGCTGCCTTCGGGGCAGGTGACGCGCGGTCAGGCCAAGCTTTTTCTGGTCTTGCAGGCGCTGGTCGGTCTCGTAGTGGTGCTGCAGTTCAACTGGTTTTCCATCGGGCTTGGCATTTTCTCGCTTCTGATCGTTGCTGCCTATCCTTTCATGAAGCGCATTACCAACTGGCCGCAATTCGTGCTTGGCCTTGCTTTCTCATGGGGCGCACTCATGGGCTGGGCTGCGGTGGAAGGCTCGCTCAGCCTCGCACCGGTGCTGCTCTATATCGGCGCGATCCTCTGGACGATCGGCTATGATACGATCTATGCGCATCAGGACAAGGAAGACGATGCGCTGGTGGGCGTGCGTTCCACGGCGCGCCTGTTCGGCAAGCACACCAAGACGGCGCTGATGATCCTTTATGGTGGTGCTATCGGCTTCTTCGCAGCGGCTTTCGCCGTGGCGCAGGTGCCGATGCCAGCACTTGCCGGATTGCTTGCGGCAGGCGTGCATCTCTACCGCCAGATCATTGTGCTCGATATAGACAATCCCGATCAGTGCCTGAAACTGTTCAAATCCAACAACATTGTGGGCTGGCTGATTTTCCTCGGGCTTGTTCTCGGAAGCCCCTGGGTGGCGGTCAAGCCGCTGGTATAAAGAAGAAGGCCACCGTTTCCGGTGGCCTTTTTGTTGGTGGGTTACGGATAGAGCCGTTCCTTGTTCCAGTCGCCCTCCGGTGTCGGGCGTGTAAACAGCACCCGGTCATGCAGGCGGAAGGCTCTGTCATGCCAGAATTCAATCGAAACGGGGCGAATGCGGAAGCCCGACCAGTAGGACGGGCGTGGAATGTCGCCGATGGCATATTTCGCAGTATATTCCGCAACGGCCTTTTCCAGTGCGAAGCGGCTTTCCAGCGGGCGTGATTGCTTGGACGCCCAGGCACCGATGCGGCTGCCACGCGGGCGGGAAGCGTAATAGGCATCGGCCTCGGCATCGCTGACTTTCTCCACCGCGCCGCGCACGCGCACCTGACGGCGCAGCGTCTTCCAATGGAAGCACATCGCGGCTTTTTCCGCCGACAGAATTTCCTTGCCTTTGGTGCTTTCATAATTGGTGTAGAAAACGAACCCCTGTTCGTCGAAATCCTTCAGCAGCACCATGCGCACATTGGGCAAGCCATCGGGATCGACGGTTGCCAGTGCGACCGCGTTGGGATCGTTCGGTTCGCTTTCTTTGGCGTCGACCAGCCAATCGGCAAAGAGTTTGAATGGTTGGGAGGATTCGGTGAAGTCGTCGCTTGCGTTTGTCATTTTGGGTAATTCAACAGCCTGTCGGAAAATCGCGGCTCATCCCGCAAAGGAATCCCCGCCAAAGAAACCCCAATGGGGCGTGTCGGGACGGAGCTTCTTCGATAACCGGCATTTTGTCCATGACTTTACCGGGATGCGTCGTCGCAGGAGCCAATCCAGCTTTACTTAGAGGGCAACTTCTTGTAGGGCGCCGATCAAGGTAGGGGCCATGCCAGAACTCGATTTCCTGACGCTTTATATTGTAATCTTCTTAAATTCGCTGACGGTTTGCATAATCTGGACCGCCATCGCTTTATCTTATCGTAAATTCCGGCCTGCAAGGATCTGGCTTCTCTCAACCGCGCTAATGCTGGTCGGAGGCTTCGTTCTGTCACTGCAAGGAAATGAAGGCGCGTTCTGGCCTGCGGTCATCGGCAATACGATCATCATCTACGGCTTCTGCCTTGCCTTTGTCGGAACGCGTTATTTTTACGGCGAAAAAGGCGGCTGGCGGATGGCGCTGGGCATATCGCTGGCAAGTTTCGCCGTGATGGCTGCATTTCATTCGAGCTGGCAGGGACGCAATATCGCCTATGCGGTCGGACAGTCAGTGCCTATGGTGATGACTGTTGTTTACTTGGCGCGGCAGAAGAGCATCGGTCTGGGCGGCCAGATTGCGATCATGGCGTTCTTGCTCGGCATTATCGGGCACGCCATCGAAACCTCTCTGAACATTGCCGCATGGCTGGGGGAGTTCGATCAGTCGCTCTACTTTACCATCGAAAGCTATGCGCTTGTCTGTGTGATCTATAGCGGCGTGATATGGAACTTTGGCTTCATCGTCATGGCAATGAACCGTCTGCATGGCGATATGGCCAAGGTCGCCGAAACCGACGAACTGACCGGACTTCCGAACCGCCGTCATTTCATGAAAAGGCTGACGAGGGCCGAACTGGCCTTCAGCGAAGATGGCACAGCCTATAGCGTCCTGCTGATCGATATCGATAATTTCAAGCAATGGAACGACACATACGGCCATGCGCTGGGCGATCAGGCACTTGCACATTTTGCCGATGTTGCAGCCGACATACTGGATCGACGTGGCGTACTGGCGCGCATTGGGGGCGACGAATTTTCGGTTCTGCTTCCCAAGATGCTCGAGCGGGAAGCGACCGGGATCGCGCGCGAAATCGTTGCCGCAATCAACGACGCACCGCTTGTATTCAACGGTCAGAAGCTCGCCATGACCGTCAGCATCGGCATAGCAGGCGAGGAAGCTGGCAACGAGACGAGTGACCTCGACGTTTTCGCCCGGGCCGATCTTGCGCTTTACAAGGTCAAGCAGGCGGGCCGAAACGGCTACGCCACCCGCACAACAACAGTGAATGCGCCCCTTTCTCTTTCTCGCGGAAGACAGCCGGTGGCCACAGAAAACCGGGAACATCGTTTGACGGCTGAATAAAGTAGGGAGTTGGGCGTTGTGCTCTGATTCCGATTTGTTTACCTTCCCGGCACACTGCTTGTTAACTCAAGTTCATCCATAATCCCTGCATCTTTAGCGTGTAGAAATAAGGGAATAGCGTTGGCTGTCGAGACGCTTCGCCACAAAGACAATCACTGGAACCTGAGTTGTGGCACCAATGCGCTGCGCAAGGTGGCGATTGGCATATGCGTGCTCTCGCTTGCCGGTTGCGCCATGGGTGGTGTGAGCATCGAAAAAGCTGCTCCCGATTCTTCCACGATCACCGGATCAGTAACGCAGCCGCAACCGGTGGAAACCGATACCGGCAAGCTTTCCGATCAATCCGCTATAAAGAACGTTGTTTCCGCACTCAATTTCATGGAATGGGGCAAAAAGCCTGTACCATGGGCCAACCCCGAAACGGGCAGCCAGGGCACGATCACGACGATTGCCGAGAACAGCAAGAACAATCAGCTTTGCCGCGAGTTCGAAACCTCGCGTGAAGCTTTTGACGGTGTTTCCATTTATCGCGGCGAGACTTGCATGCAGCGTGGCGGTCAATGGACGGTGACTTCTTTCGCTCCGATCTGAGTGTCAGATCCAAAACCGCCTGTCCTCCTGCCGCTTTTTGATCTGGGCACGGAAAAGAAAAGCTCGGTCTGACTGGAACTTTTCCGGCCGGATGCGCATATTATGGGCAACGAATCCTATGTATCTCACAGTATTTTCCTGAAAGAGGAACTATATGCGCGATCCCTATACCGTGCTGGGCGTCGCCAAAACGGCGAAGCCCGAAGAAATAAAATCGGCTTTTCGCAAACTGGCCAAAAAGCACCATCCGGATCAGAACAAGGACGATCCGAAGGCGCAGGAGCACTTTGCAGAACTGAACCAGGCCTATGAAATTCTGGGTGACAAGGACAAGCGTGGACAATTCGACCGTGGCGAAATCGATGCCGAAGGCAAGCCCGCGTTTCAGGGTTTCACCGGCGGGCAAGGTTTCGGCGGCAGTCACGGCGACCCGTTTGCCGGTTTCAGGCAAGGTGGCGGCGGCAATGGCCATTTCGAATTTCGTTCAGGGCCCGGTGGCTCTCAGCAAGGCGGCTTTGGCGGCGCGGAAGATATTCTGAACGATCTTTTCGGCGGCGCTTTTGGTGGAGGCGCCCGCGCTGGCGGTGCGCGTCAGCGTGGCCCGGCCAAGGGAGCCGACCTTTCGGCATCAATCGATATTACGCTGGAACAGGCGGTCGGTGCGGAAAAGGTCGAGGCGATCTTTCCGAACGGCAAGCATCTGAAGATCAAACTGCCGAAATTCATCGAAGACGGGCAGACCATCCGCCTGAAAGGGCAGGGCGAACCGTCGATGGGCGGGACAGCGGGTGATGCGCTCGTTACGATTCACTTCAAGGCGCATCCGCGGTTTCGACTGGAAGGACGCGACGTTCATATAGATCTGCCGGTTGAACTTGCCGACGCCGTTCTTGGTGGCAAGCAGGAAGTCGAAACACTCGATGGACGGATTGCAGTGAAAATACCGGCCTGGTCGAGTTCTGATCGTGTGCTGCGCCTGAAAGAAAAAGGCCTTCCGCTGAAAGCTGGCGGACGCGGTGACCTGTACGTGCATGTGCGGATCATGCTGCCGGAAGGCGGCGACAAGGAACTGGAGGAATTCCTGCAAAAGCGCAAAGTTGCTTAACTTCATATTCAATCGGTTCAAGCCGGGTGTTGTCTCTTTGCGGCAGTAAAGTGACAATGCCCGGCTTTTTCACTGCAATTGCTTGAAGGAGAGCCGAGCCTGTGCGATAGGGCAAGAAGTTAATTGTTTCAATGAGGACCCCTAATGACCGCACAGTCAGGTTTGTTGCAGGGCAAGCGTGGATTGATTCTGGGCGTCGCCAACAACCGCTCCATTGCATGGGGTATTGCCAAGGCCGCTCGCGATGCAGGCGCAGAGCTCGCATTCACCTATCAGGGCGATGCATTGAAGAAGCGGGTCGAACCGCTGGCTGAAGAACTTGGCGCATTCGTTGCCGGACATTGCGATGTGGCTGATGCTGCCAGCATTGATGCTGTTTTCGAAACGCTTGAAAAGAAGTGGGGCAAGCTTGACTTCGTCGTGCACGCCATCGGCTTTTCCGACAAGGATGAGCTGACAGGCCGTTATGTCGATACGTCGGAAGCCAATTTCACCAATACGATGCTGATCTCGGTCTATTCGCTGACAGCGATTTCTCGCCGGGCGGAAAAGCTGATGGCGGATGGCGGATCGATCCTGACGCTGACCTATTACGGCGCCGAGAAGGTCATGCCGAATTACAACGTCATGGGCGTGGCTAAGGCCGCTCTCGAAGCAAGCGTGAAATATCTGGCTGTCGATCTTGGCCCGCAGAACATTCGTGTCAACGCAATCTCGGCTGGCCCGATCAAGACGCTTGCCGCTTCGGGCATCGGCGACTTCCGCTACATCCTGAAGTGGAACGAATACAATGCGCCGTTGCGCCGTACCGTCACCATCGAGGAAGTGGGCGATGTCGGCCTTTATTTCCTTTCCGATCTGTCTCGCTCGGTGACCGGCGAAGTCCATCACGCGGATAGCGGCTATCATGTCATCGGCATGAAGGCGGTTGACGCTCCGGATATTTCGGTCGTGAAAGACTGAAGCAGCGAATACAAAATCCCGAAAAGTTGACCGGCTTTTCGGGATTTTTCTTTGTCTTTTCCGATGCGGGAAAGTTATCCAGATTATTCATTGACGACAGATAGAGGTAGGGCTGTGGCTCGGGAGATCATCTACTTTTCGCGTCACGGTGAGACGGACTGGAATGTTTCGCAGCGCATTCAGGGACAGCTCGATATCGATATCAACGATAATGGGCGCAGCCAGGCCGATCGCAACGGCGACATGCTGAAATCGCTGATCGGTGACGGCGCAGGCTTTGACTTCGTTGCAAGTCCGCTACGCCGCACCCGCGAGACGATGGAGCGCATTCGTCTGCGCATGGGGCTCGACCCGTACGAATACCGCACCGACCCGCAGCTCATGGAAGTCAATTTCGGTGACTGGCAGGGTTTCATGATGGAAGACATTGCCAAGGAGCGCGAAGACCTTCTGGAAGCACGCGCCCGCGACAAGTGGAATTTCGTGCCGCCGGGTACAACCGCCGAAAGCTATATGGGCCTTTCGCGCCGTATCGGGCGCTGGGTGGAAGCCGTGGAATGGCCGACCGTCTGCGTAACGCATGGCGGCTGCATCCGCACGCTGTTTTACCTTTATGGCGATATGGATGGCCATGCCGCTGCCAATCTTTCCATTCCGCAGGACAAGATTCTGAAGTTCGAAAACGGCAAGCTTGAGTGGGTTTGAATGCGGACATGAACTGAGCGGCTCAAGTGCCGCTCTTTCTTCTTCCGGGATAAGGCTCTGAGCTTACGGCGCTTCCTGAATGTCGGTAATGAAGCGCGTGCTGTCGACCATATCGTAGATGATGAGGACTTTCATGCCCTTGTTGATCGCGCTGTAATCGAACTCGCCGGGCAGCTTGTATGTCTGGCCATCATCCAGCGTTATGGTTTCGCTGTCCTTGTTGATGCCGGTGATCTTGCCTTCGGCATCGTCTGCCATCGCCACTGTCGAGAAGAGCGACGCTACGATGAGAATTAATCCGACCAGATAATGCATGACTTTCCGTTCCTTTGGTTGTGCCTCGGGTTGGGTTGTCGCCTGACCGATTCGACACGATTGTCGCTACTAGGTGTTTCAGTGCCTTGTGCCCTATATCCCACAATGTAGCGTGCGGAATGTGTCAAAAAAAATGCCGGATATCGATCTTCAGAAGGAAATTTTACGTCACGGGGGAGCTTGATTTGACCGGCGTCAAAAAGCTCAATAAAACCGGGCCGTAAAGTAGCTGCTCTCTCCTTGACCTGCTCCGGACAAGGACAATTTATTCAGGCGTCGCGCATGTCTCACAATAGTTTCGGTCATCTGTTCCGCGTAACCACCTGGGGCGAAAGCCACGGTCTGGCGCTCGGTTGCGTTGTTGACGGCTGCCCGCCCGGTATCACGTTCACGGAAGCTGAAATTCAGGCTTATCTCGACAAGCGCAAGCCCGGCCAGTCCAAATATACGACGCAGCGCCGCGAACCCGATCAGGTACGCGTGCTTTCCGGTGTTCTTCTGGGCGACGACGGCGTCACCATGACGACGACCGGTACGCCGATCTCGATGATGATCGAGAACACCGATCAGCGCTCGAAGGATTATGGCGAGATTGCCCGCCAGTATCGTCCAGGCCATGCCGACTATACTTATGACGTCAAATACGGCATTCGCGACTATCGCGGCGGCGGGCGTTCGTCGGCGCGCGAAACGGCGGCCCGTGTTGCAGCCGGTGCCATCGCGCGCAAGGTCGTGCCGGGGCTGGAAGTCAAGGGCGCGCTGGTCGCCATGGGCGTGCACGGTATCGACCGCCGCCGCTGGAACTGGTCCGAAGTGGACAACAATCCTTTCTTCTCGCCGGATGCAGGGTCGGTCGAGCTGTTTGCGGATTATCTCGATGGCATTCGCAAGAGCGGATCGTCGGTTGGCGCGGTCATCGAGATCGTTGCCGAAGGCGTGCCTGCTGGTATCGGAGCGCCGATCTACGGCAAGCTCGATCAGGATATTGCCAGCCTGCTGATGTCGATCAATGCCGTGAAAGGTGTGGAAATCGGCAACGGTTTCGGGGCTGCCCGTCTCACCGGCGAGGAGAACGCCGACGAAATGCGCATGGGTAATGATGGCAAGCCGTTGTTCCTGTCCAATCATGCCGGCGGCATTCTCGGAGGCATTGCGACCGGCGCGCCGGTGGTGGCGCGCTTTGCGGTCAAGCCGACCTCATCGATCCTGACCCCGCGTCGCTCCATCGACAAGGACGGCAAGGAAGTGGATGTGATGACCAAGGGCCGTCACGATCCATGTGTGGGTATTCGCGCCGTTCCGATCGGTGAGGCGATGGTGGCTTGCGCGATTGCCGATCATTATCTGCGTCACCGCGGCCAGACCGGCCGCGTCTGACTAACTTGGGGCCAAACTGGCCGCGTTTGATTGAATTAGGCCGGATTGGCCATATCTGACCGACGATAGGGCCGTTGGTTGCCTGACATATAGAGGTCGAAATGAGCTATAATCAGAAACAGGTCGTTGATGCGCTTCGCGCTTTTGAACGCGGCGAAATCGTTGTGGTCATGGATGATGACGGGCGCGAGAATGAAGGCGACCTGATCGTTGCCGCCGTGCATTGTACGCCGGAAAAGATGGCCTTCATCGTACGCCACACATCCGGCATCGTCTGCACCCCGATGACCCGCGATGAAGCCAAGCGCCTCAACCTCGCACCGATGGTTGCCGAAAATGAATCTGCCCACACGACAGCGTTCACTGTAACGGTCGATTACCGTCATGGCACGACGACCGGCATTTCGGCGGAAGATCGCACATTGACCGTGCGCAATCTGGCGAACCCCAATGCTGGCGCTTCGGACTTTGTGCGTCCCGGCCATATTTTCCCGCTGGTTGCCCGCGAGGGTGGCGTCTTGATGCGTTCCGGCCATACGGAAGCTGCTGTCGATCTCTGCAAGCTCGCAAACCTGCCGCCCATCGGCGTCATCTGCGAGCTGGTCAATGATGACGGTTCCGTCATGCGTGGCCCGGACGTGAAGGCCTTTGCCGAAAAGCACACGCTGCATCGGGTCACGGTTGCCGACCTCATCGCCTATCGCCAGCGTAAGGAAACTTTGGTCAAGCGCGTTGGCGACGCGCCGGTCAAGACCTGTGCAGGTGCGGCCCATGCCTACACCTACGAACTGCCATGGGAACCCATGCAGCACGTGGCAGTCGTGTTCGGCGATATCCGTGACGGCGAGGAAGTGCCGGTCCGTCTGCATCGCGAAGACGTGCTGAACGATGTTTTCGGCAAGGGTGGCAGCAATCTTGATGCCATCATGGATAAGATGGGCAAGGAAGGCCGGGGCGTGCTGGTTTATCTACGCGAAGGCTCTGTCGGCGTACGCGCGGATCACCACGACACTCGCGCGCGCGATGTGATCCAGAGCGACCATGAAAGTCATGCCGAAGCGGTTGCCCGCGAGGAAGAGTGGCGTCAGATCGGCCTCGGAGCACAGATATTGAAGGATCTCGGCATTACGTCGATTGTGCTTCTGGCGTCGCGCGAGCGTCACTATGTCGGCCTTGAAGGCTTCGGCATCCACATCGCGCGAACGGAAATCATCTAATCTCAATTCAGACGGAGCTGGCGCATGGTCGTCATGGCCATGTGCCGGTGAGATGCTATAGTGAATCTATGACGACACGGCTTTACTGGCATCCGATCTATCTTGAACACCTGACCCCGCCCGGCCATCCCGAGCGCCCGGATCGTATCCGGGCGTTGATGAGTGAACTGGAGGGGCCCGATTTCTATCGGCTCGACCGGGTAGAGGCCCCGCGCGCCGACGAGGCAGCCGTGCTTCTTGCGCATCCTGAAAAACATCTTGAAGCCATACGCGCCGGCATACCGGAGCCTGCTTCGGACGAGGAAGCTCCGCCGCTCGTGGTGAAGCTCGACGGCGACACCTATGTCAGTCCGAAAAGCATGGATGCCGCACTGACGGCCATCGGTGCTGCGACGGCGGCGGTTGACGATGTATTTTCCGGCGCTGCGAACAATGTGTTCGTTGCTGCCCGTCCGCCTGGACATCATGCCGAGCGTTCCACCGCGATGGGCTTTTGCCTGTTCAACAATATTGCGATTGCAGCCCGCCATGCGCAGCGCCATCATGGCGCTGAACGCGTTGCAATCGTGGATTGGGATGTCCATCACGGCAACGGGACGCAGGATATTTTCAAGGACGATCCAAGCGTCCTGTTCTGTTCGACGCATCAATTTCCCCTTTATCCCGGCACAGGGGCGAAGGATGAAACCGGCGTCGGCAACATTTTCAATGCGCCGCTTTCCCCCGATACGGGGAGCCGTGAATTCCGCGAGGCATTTAATAGTCGTGTATTGCCCGCTTTGGACAATTTCCGGCCAGATTTGATCCTTATTTCGGCGGGCTTCGATGCTCATTTTCGCGACCCGCTGGCCGAGCTCAATCTCGACGAAGCGGATTTTGACTGGGCGACAGGCAAACTCATGGAACGGGCGGAAAGGTTCTGCGATCACCGGCTAGTGAGTGTGCTTGAAGGTGGATATGATCTAGAGGGCTTGTCGCAGTCCGCGTCTACGCATATTACGCGGCTGTTGAAAGGATGAATCATGGTGACCGAACCGTCCAACCCCGATATTGCAGTGATGAGCTTCGAGGATGCGTTGAAGCAGCTCGAGAAGATCGTCGACGATCTGGAGCGGGGCGATGTGCCGCTGGAAGAATCCATCCGCATCTATGAACGCGGCGAAGCCCTGAAGAAGCATTGCGATACGCTTTTGAAATCGGCCGAGGACAAGGTGGAGAAGATTCGCATTGGCCGCGACGGCCAGCCGGTCGGAACCGAACCGCTTGATCCCGAATAAAATCAATTAAATTAATGATTTGAGCTGCGTGACATAAGGCGCCAGAACGCCGCTCAGCATGTAGGGGCCAAGGCCCCAGACCAGCGTCCACCCTGCGGCGCCGATCATATTGGCTGCCAGAAAATGCAGCGGGTTCATTTTCATTGAACCCGCGACGATGCCATTGAGCTGCCGCAAAAGCACGACGAAACGCGCAGTCGCCACGACGTAAATTCCCTTGCTGTCGAAGAGATTCTCGAACTGCTCCAGCCGTTCCGGCGTGAGCTTCACGAGATGCCCATATCTGAGAATCAGGCGACGCCCGCCAAAACGGCCGATCAGATATCCCGTACAATCGCCAAGCACCGCGCCAACAAAGACCGCCAGAAGCACGGCTTCGATGTTCAGTGTTCCATGCAGGGCAAGCAACGAGCTTGCTATCAGGGCGCTTTCACCCGGTAGCGGTGCGCCGAAAGACTCAAAATACACGATGAAGAAAAGCGCCAGCGCGCCATAGGCGGCGATATAGGGTTCCAGAAAACTCATTAGAGCATTTCCTGTTTTTCATGAATCATTGGAAATACTCTATCTATTTGTTTTCACGCGCATCTTATCCGAAAACCGTTCACACTTTTCAGGATGCGCTCTCATTAGCGGTCTTTCGACAACAGAATTAAAAAGGCTCCGGACCAGCCGGAGCCTGAATTTCATGATATGATATCAGCCGATGGAACGTTTGCCTGAGATGGCATGGTAGATCCACAATACGACGACAGCGCCGATGACGGAAACGATCAGGCTGTATATGTTGAGGCCGGTGACGCCCTGTGCGCCGAAGAAAGTAAAAATGACGCCGCCGATGATGGCGCCGACAATGCCGAGAGCAATATCCAGAAACATGCCCTGGCCACTTTTATTGACAATCTTGCTGCCGATGAAGCCGGCAATCAAGCCTAGTATTATCCAGCTTATAACAGACATCTAATATCTCCCGATGCGTAAATACACTTTTGCATCACGCACTTAGGAAATTTTCACACTGCTACAAAATTTGCAAGGTATAATGCTTGTCAAATTGGGAAACCCATTTAACTTTAACTTACCGAATGCACAGTTGGCATCGGGTAACAGGGAGTATCGTGTGATGGGAAGCTATGACGACAACTCGGGCAATTCGCCGATTCCCGGCGGAAGCCTCGCGAAACCGGTTCTGATTGCGCTCGGCGCCCTGCTGATCGGCAAGATGCTGAAGGGTGGCAGTGATGATACGGCGGCCACACAGGCACAGCCCGTGCCAGTGCCGGATCAGTCACAGGCAGGCGGTGGCCTGCTCGGCGGTATCCTTGGCGGGCTCGGTGGTCTGCTTGGCGGCGCGGCTGCTGGCAATGCCTCTGCGGCTCCCTCCGCTCCGGGCTCTCTTGGCGGAGGACTTGGTGGTCTCCTTGATCAACTGAAACAGGCTGGCCTTGGCGACAAGGTGGATTCCTGGGTCGGTCAGGGCGATAATCACCAGATCGAGCCGGGTCAGCTCGGCGATGCGCTTGGCCAGAAAACGCTGAGCGAAATCGCCCAGCATGCCGGTATCGACCAGCAGGAACTTCTCAACCAGCTTTCGCAGGTTCTGCCGGGACTGGTAGACAAGCTGACCGCAAACGGGCAAGTTCCCGATGCCAGCACGCTTTCGAAGCTGTTGCAGGGACGCTGACGAGATTTACATCATGATTGAACCGCACCGCTCGTCGGTGCGGTTTTGTTTTGGGGATAATTTCGATAAAGTGAAACCACCGCTTATATAAGCACCGTAGATCAACGGCTGGAGTTGCGTTTCATGAGTTTCTTTCCGTGTCCTGATCCGGTTCTTGGCGACAAGACTTCGGTAGACAGCATTGAAACGCTGGTCATTCCGCGCACAAGCGACATTGGCGGGCTGGAAGTGCGGCGAGCCTTGCCGACCGTGCGCCGCAGACTGGTGGGGCCGTTCATCTTCTTCGATCGCATGGGGCCGGCTGTTCTGCGGGATGGTGATGCACTGGATGTGCGCCCGCATCCGCATATCGGTCTTTCGACGGTGACCTATCTGTTTGACGGGCATATTCGTCACAGAGACAGCCTTGGCACTGAAATGGTTATCCGTCCCGGTGACGTGAACCTGATGACCGCAGGCCGAGGCATTGTGCATTCCGAGCGGTCTCCGGAAGAGGAACGCAACGGACCATTATCAATTTCCGGTATCCAGACCTGGCTCGCACTCCCCGATGCGCTGGAAGAAATCAGCCCTGAGTTTTTTCACACCAATGCGCCGGATCTGCCGGTGATGGAGGACCGTGAATTCTCCGGTCGGCTGATCATGGGTTCCATGCTTGGTGTGAAGTCTCCCGTGATTCAGCACGCCGATACGCTTTATGCGGATATTCGCATAGCGCCGAACGGGCGCTTTCCGATCCCGCCCGTGGCTGAAGAACGCGCTATCTATACGCTGCAGGGAAATGTCGGCATTGGCGGCGAAGTGTTTCCACCGGATCGCTTGCTGGCGTTTCGCCCCGGTGACGATATTATCGTGCAGGCCGGGCCGGAAGGGGCACATATCATGCTTTTTGGCGGTGCGGCGCTTGGTTCGAAGCGCTATGTATGGTGGAATTTCGTATCCTCTTCGCGAGAGAGGATAGAGCAGGCCAAGGAAGAATGGCGCACCGGGCGTTTTGATATCGTGCCCGGTGACGAGAAGGATTTCATACCTTTGCCTGAATGAAGATAACAAGCTGGGCCATAGGACACGATGTCCCGCCCTGCTTGATCCCGTCGCGTTGCTGTTATACCGACAACAAAGCCTAACCAGAAACAGGTTGTTTTAATGTCCCGACCTATGACCCCATTGCTTGACAAGGCGCCGACCCCGGAAGCCCTGCGTGCATTGCCGGAATCCGACTTGCCACAACTTGCGCAGGAATTGCGTGCAGAGTTGATTGACGTGGTTTCGACCACCGGCGGGCATCTGGGCGCGGGACTGGGTGTGGTGGAACTGACAGTGGCATTGCACCACGTCTTCGACACGCCGCATGACCGCATCATCTGGGACGTTGGCCATCAGGCCTATCCGCACAAGATACTGACCGGGCGCCGCGACCGTATCCGCACATTGCGCCAGACCGGTGGCCTGTCGGGTTTCACCAAACGCAATGAAAGTGAATATGATCCTTTCGGCGCGGCGCATTCATCGACATCGATTTCCGCCGGTCTCGGCATGGCGGTCGCTTCCGATCTTTCGGGCGAAAAGCGCAATGTGATTGCCGTCATCGGCGATGGGTCGATGTCGGCAGGCATGGCCTATGAGGCGATGAACAATGCCGGTGCGCTCGACGCGCGCCTTGTCGTCATCCTGAACGATAACGACATGTCGATTGCGCCGCCGACCGGCGCTATGAGTGCCTATCTGGCGCGTCTCGTCTCCGGCAAGACCTATCGCAGCGTTCGCGAGGCCGCCAAACAGGTCGCCAAGAAACTGCCAAAGTTCCTGCAGGACAAAGCCCGCAAATCGGAAGAATATGCGCGCGCCTTCTTCACCGGTGGCACCCTGTTCGAGGAGCTGGGCTTCTATTATGTCGGTCCCATCGACGGACATAATCTGGATCATCTGCTGCCGATCCTGAAAAATGTGCGTGATACGCAGGAAGGCCCTGTGCTCATTCATGTGGTGACGCAGAAGGGCAAGGGCTATGCGCCTGCCGAAGCCGCTGCCGACAAATATCACGGCGTCAACAAATTCGACGTCATTACGGGCAAACAGTCGAAGCCGCCTGCAAATGCGCCAAGCTACACTAAGATTTTCGGCACAAGCCTGATCGAGGAAGCACGCCATGACGACAAGATCGTGGCGATCACCGCCGCCATGCCATCGGGAACGGGGCTTGATCTTTTTGGTGAAGTGTTTCCGCACCGCACATTCGATGTTGGTATTGCCGAGCAACATGCGGTAACCTTCGCCGCCGGTCTTGCCAGTGAGGGTTTCAAGCCGTTCTGCGCCATTTATTCGACCTTCCTGCAGCGTGGATACGATCAGGTCGTGCATGATGTATCGATCCAGAATCTGCCGGTGCGCTTCCCCATCGATCGCGCCGGACTGGTTGGTGCCGACGGCCCGACCCATGCAGGATCCTTCGACACGGGTTTCCTCGCAGCTCTCCCTGGTTTCGTGGTGATGGCTGCATCGGATGAAGCCGAACTGCGCCATATGGTACGCACGGCTGCTGAATATGATGACGGCCCGATCTCTTTCCGCTATCCGCGTGGCGACGGTGTGGGTGTGGACCTGCCGGAACGCGGGCAATTGCTCGAAATCGGCAAGGGCCGCATCGTGCGCGAAGGTGCGAAGGTCGCGCTGCTATCCTTCGGAACGCGTTTGCAGGAATGCCTTGCGGCAGCCGATGAGCTGGGTGCTGCCGGTCTTTCGACCACAGTTGCCGATGCGCGCTTTGCCAAGCCTTTGGATCATGACCTGATCCGCCGTCTGGCGCGCGAGCATGAAGTGCTGGTGATGGTTGAAGAGGGCGCTGTCGGCGGTTTTGCTTCCCATGTGCTGCAATTCCTCGCCACTGACGGCCTTCTTGATCGTGGGCTCAAGGTGCGGGCCTTGACCTTGCCCGATAGCTATCAGGATCACGGCAAGCCGGACGCCATGTATGCCGAGGCCGGTCTTGACCGGACAGGTATCGTGCATGCAGTATTTGCCGCTCTTGGCCGCGAGGCGGTTGCAGCGCCATTCAGCGCCTGACCGATGGGTGAGGAAACGAGCGACAAGGGCCTGCGGCTCGATCAGCTACTGGTGGAGCTTGGACTGTTTGCAACGCGCTCGCGGGCGCGCGATGCGATCCAGCGTGGTACGGTCAATGTGGATGGCAAGCCTGTCACCAAGCCCGGCCAGACGGTTCTGCGCACCGCTAAGATCGCCGTGGATGATCCGGCAAGCGCCTATGTTTCCCGTGCTGCCCTGAAGCTTATCGCGGCGCTTGACCATTTCGACCTTGATGTGAAAGGGCGTACGGCGCTCGACATTGGCGCTTCGACTGGCGGTTTTACGCAAGTTCTGCTGGAGCGTGGCGCGAACCACGTTCTTGCCATTGATGTCGGCCACGGCCAGTTGCACGAGACCCTGCGTCCTGATCCTCGCGTCACGAATAAGGAAGGGATCAACGCTCGAGCGTTGGAGCTTAACCATCTGGATGGACGCGAAATCGATTGCGTGGTTTCGGATGTGAGTTTCATTTCGCTGAAACTCGCCTTGCCGCCGGCATTGGCCTTTGCGCAAAAAGGTGCTATCTGCGCGCTTCTCGTAAAACCGCAATTTGAAGCGGGTCGCGAGGCTATCGGCAAGGGTGGCATTCTGCGCGACCCGAAAGATGGCGAACGCATAGCAGAAGAACTGAGATCATGGCTGGAGACGCAAGCTGGCTGGCGCGCGCTCGGTCTTTGCCCGTCGCCCATTGAAGGCGGCGATGGCAATCGCGAATATCTCCTGGCAGGAAAGAAAGATCGATGACGACCCAGATTACAATCCGCTCGATTGGTGCGGGCGGCGATGGCGTCGCCAACCTTCCTGATGGCCAGATTTATGTGCCTTTCACGCTGCCGGGCGAAGTGGCCAATGTTGCGCGCGACAAGAACCGCGCGACGGTCATGGCGCTCCTCGAAACATCGCCCGAGCGGCAGGCGCCTGCCTGCCAGCATTTCGAGGATTGCGGTGGCTGCGCGCTTCAGCACTGGCAGGATGAACCCTACCGTCTGTGGAAGCGCGAACTGGTTGTCTCCGCGCTCAAGGGCAGGGGGATTGAGGTGGAGGTTGCACCTCTGGTTGCTTGCCAGCCGCGCACGCGCCGCCGTGCTGTTTTTGCGGCACGCAAGACGGAGAAGGGCGTGTTGCTCGGCTTCAACCGTCACCTCAGCCATGAAATCATTGATATCGTCGAATGTGCGGTAACCGTTCCGGAGATCATTGCGCGACTTGATGATCTGCGTGAAGTCGGGGCCTTGATTGCGCCTGGTTCAAAGCCGTTCAAGCTGGCAGCAACACAAACGGAATCCGGTCTCGATCTCGCGGCAAGCGGTTGCGGCAAGCTGAGCGATGAGCAACGGCGCGCACTGACGGCGCTTGTCATGAAGAAGGGCTTTGCGCGCCTTTCACATGAAGGCGAAATCATTGTCGAGCCGAAGAAGCCGCTCATTCATTTCGGCAAGGTTCCGGTTCCGGTTCCGCCCGGTTGCTTCTTGCAGGCAACGGTTGATGCCGAGGAGGCAATGGTGCGGCTGGTGCTGGATCATGTCGGCAAGGCCAAGCGTGTCGCGGACCTGTTCTGCGGTGTCGGCACATTTGCGCTGCGTATTGCGGAAAAGAGCGCGGTCCATGCCGTTGAAAACGACGCGCTGGCCTTGGCGGCTCTCGATCGCGGCGTGCGCCATGTACAGGGCTTGAAGCCTGTCTCGGTCGAACGGCGCGATCTGTTCCGCCGTCCGCTAATGCCGAAGGAGTTGCTGCCTTATAACGCCGTTGTTTTCGATCCGCCGCGTGCGGGTGCCGAAGAACAAGCGCTTGAACTGGCAAAATCCAAGGTGGAGAAGGTTGTCGCGGTTTCGTGCAATCCGGTGACGCTCGCCCGCGACCTCGCCATTCTGGTGAAGGGTGGTTATCGCGTCACGCGCGTTACGCCCATCGACCAGTTCCTCTGGTCGCCGCATGTGGAAGCGGTGGCGATGCTTGTAAAGAGGTAAGGCAGTAGGGCAGTAAGGAAATAAGGCAGTATGTTTGGGTTGTAGATGGCCGCGACGGCTGTAACTTCCTGCTGCCCTGCTGCCCTGCTGCCCTGCTGCCCTACTGCCCTAAACTCACATCTTTTCGATGATTTTCCGGTCGCCTTCATGCGCCTTGCCGTTGGCAGCGATAATGGCGGGAACGATGTCCTCCGCCTTGTCTATGACCAGTGGCTTTACCTGATGCGCGGTGTGGATAAAACCTTCCGCCGTCATGTGCTCAAGAAGCGAGAGCATCGGCTGCCAGAAATTATTGATGTTAGCGAACACCATCGGCTTGCGATGCTTGCCGAGCTGCGCCCAGGTCATCATTTCCACGATTTCCTCAACCGTGCCAATACCGCCGGGGAGCGTGACGAACGCATCCGACTTCTGGAACATGAGATGCTTTCGCTCATGCATGTCGCCGACGACGATGAGTTCGGTTAGCTGCTCGGCTTTTTCAAGGCTTGCTTCCTTGTCGAGCAGGAAGGTCGGGATGATGCCGGTGACTTCGCCGCCAACTTCCATGACGCCTTGCGCAACCGCGCCCATGATGCCGCGCGTGCCGCCACCATAGACAAGGCGTAGGCCGTGTTCGGCAATGGACCGGCCAAGCGTAACGCCCGCTTCACGATAGATGGGATTCAGGCCCGTAGACGAGCCGCAATAAACACAGATGGATCGAATCTCAGACATGATTTCTTGTGCGCTTTTGACCTTTCAGCGTCAAGCGTCTGTGCTTTCATTTTGCGGTGAAGATCGCCGCCAGGGCGACGTGCAAGCCAGGTTCCGGGTGGACATTCGCAGCGATTGTTATATCTCAATCGATATGTACTCCAGATTGAGAAGTGGATTGGATATGAAGAATTGGGTTGTGTTTCTCGGGCTCACCTTTGCCGCATCATCCGCATCGGCTGGCGAAATAAACATCAAGCTGCCGGACGACACTGAAGTTACGACCAACGCCGTTCTGTATAAGTGCGGTGAAAAAAATGTCTCGGTAACCTACTACAATGCCGGTGATATTTCGCTTGCCGAACTGGAGCTCGAAGACGAAACTGTCGTTGCTTCCAATGTCATTTCAGGGTCTGGCGCCAAATATGCTGGCGGTGTCTATATCTGGTGGACCAAGGGCGATACGGCCGATCTTTATAACCTTATGGACGATCCGGACCAATCAAAGCCGACAAACTGTGTAGAACAGTAACCTTGCTAATAAAAAGCCTCGTACCTTTTGCTGTTTCGGTGCAGATTTCTTGTGGGGGGAAGCCAAAAGCTATAAACCCGCTATTATAGTCTCTGGCGTGGATTTCGAAACGAAATGCAAAAGAACAGTTTAGGATTGCTCGGTATCGGGCTCGTCGCAATCGTTGCCGGGCTCGGTCTTTATTGGAATGCAACACGATCCCGCGTTGAGGCACCGCAATCCGATGTCGCCGCGCCAGCGTCGAACAATGCAAAAACGCCGTCCGAGACCAAAGCGCCGGAGACGACCACGCCTGCGGACGAAACTGCTGTAAACGATGCGAAGCCACAGGGCACTCAATCCGAAGAACCGGCCAAGCAGGCTGATGCTGCGCCCGCAGAGCAGGCCAGCAAGACGCCGGTTTTCGATCTCCTTCGCGTTGAGCCTGACGGTTCGGTCGTGATCGCAGGCAAGGCGCTTCCCAATGCAGATGTCGAGGTTGTTGCAGGTGCAACGGTTGTGGGCAAGGCCAAGGCTGGAGCCAATGGCGATTTCGCCATTGTTCTGGATGAACCTTTGAAAGCCGGAGATCATCAGCTCGTCTTGCGTTCAACTGGTGCGGATAACAATGTTGCCACTTCCGCGCAGACGGCCATCGTATCGGTGCCTGAAACCAAGTCGGGACAAGTGCTGGCACTCGTTGAGGAGCCGGGACAGGCGAGCCGCCTGATCACCAAGCCGGAGACGGCTCCTGCACTGCCGGAAAGTACGGAAACTACCTCCGAAGTTGCGGCCAAGACTGACAAGCCGGAAACCAAGCCTGCTCAGGATTTGCCGATTGCAATTGAAGCGGTGGAAATTGAAGGCCAGTCAGTCTTCGTGGCGGGTAAAGCCAAGGGCGGTAATCGTGTGATCGTCCACGCCAATGATACATTGCTCGGTGCAAGTCTCATTTCGCCAGATGGCCGTTTCCTCGTGCAGAGCAAGCAGCCGCTGAGCGTCGGCGATTATATCATTCGCGCCGATTTGCTCGACAATGCCAATCAGGTCTTGGCGACAGCCCGCGTTCCGTTCCGTCGTGAAGCTGGCGAGAATCTCTCGGCTGTTGCTTCCGACACGGACGGTCAGACGACAGCTCCGTCGGAAGCCAATGGTGGTGAAGCTGCTTCGTCGGCGACCCCGCTGCAGAAAGTCGAAGGTTCCGTCATCATTCGGCGCGGGGACAATCTCTGGACGATATCCAAGCGCACCTATGGCAAAGGCACGCGATATACGACGATCTATCTCGCCAATCGCGAACAGATCCGTAATCCCGACCTGATCTGGCCGGGTCAGGTATTCAATATGCCAAAGGAACCTTTGGGTGAGGATGAGGTCAAGCGCCAGTTGGAAGATCGCAATAACTGACGGAGCGCATTTCAAAACAGAACCGCGCTTTCCGGTAATGGATGGCGTGTTTCAGTAATGAGTGTCAGTCACGATAGTGTGCTTCCGTTTTGGCGGTTATTTCTGGAATAAATGTCCCCAAATCTTGAACTTTGGAGCATAATCGTATATCGTCGATATACGATGAAAATAATTCTCGACAAAAATTCAACTGAAGCAGCCCCCGATCTGGCGCAGCTCGGCATTGACGATGAAGCGGCGGCGCGCATTTGCGCAGCGCTGGGTCATCCTGTCCGCATCAACATCATCCGTCAGTTGATGATGGAAGAAGCCTGCTGCTGCAAGGATATTGTCGGCAAGCTTGACCTCGCTCAATCGACGGTTTCCCAACACCTCAAGGTCCTCGTGCAGGCTGGCCTTATCGATTATCGGCCTGATCGCCAGTCCTCGCGTTACAGCGTCAACTGGCCACAACTCAACGCTGTCCGCACGCATTTTGCTTCCTTCAAAAGCAGATGCTGCGGCTAGAGTATGTCTCCCGAAAGTGGGAACCGGTTTTCGGATAGAGATGCGCGTAAAACAAAAGATGGCGCAGCCCGAAAAACCTGAAGTGGCTTTCGGAAACGATGCGTCAATACAAACAAATAAAGCGGTAACGGAGTTTCATCTCGTACGAAATCGCTTGAGCCCACCGACTTGAAAGAACGCACCATGAGTTCCCCCAAAACGGTTTCCGCCGACTCCGGCGAGACGTTCAAGACACTGCGAAATCTCTGGCCCTATATGTGGCCGTCTGACAGGCCTGACCTGCGTATGCGCGTGGTCTGGGCCACGTTCTATCTGGTGATTTCCAAGATCGTACTCATCCTCGTACCCTATTTCTTCAAATGGGTGACGAATGCCTTAACCGGTCAGTTGAACCCACCGGATTACATCCCGTTGTTTCTGGTCGGCGCGGTGATGCTGGTGCTCGCTTATAACGGTGCCAAGATCGTGCAGGCCGGTCTCAACCAGCTTCGCGATGCATTGTTTGCGAGCGTTGGCCAATATGCGGTGCGTCAGTTGGCCTACAGGACCTTCGTGCACATACACCAGCTTTCGCTGCGGTTCCATCTGGAACGGCGTACGGGCGGGCTTTCGCGGGTCATTGAGCGTGGCACCAAGGGCATCGAAACGATTGTCCGTTTCACGATCCTCAACACGCTGCCCACCATTCTTGAATTTGCGCTGACGGCGGTGATCTTCGCCTTCGCCTACGGCATCTCCTATCTTCTCGTCGTCGCTGCAACGGTCTGGCTCTATACCTGGTTTACGATCAAGGCGAGCGACTGGCGCATCAATATTCGCCGCGAAATGAACGACTCCGATACGGACGCCAACACCAAGGCAATCGACTCGCTGCTCAATTTTGAAACTGTCAAATATTTCGGCAACGAGAACATGGAAGCCAAGCGTTTCGATGCCTCGATGGCGCGCTATGAAAAGGCCGCAACCCAGACCTGGACGTCGCTCGGCTGGCTGAACTTCGGTCAGGCCGTCATCTTTGGCGTTGGCATGGCGGTGGTCATGGTAATGTCGGCGCTGGAAGTTCGGGCCGGGACGCAATCCATCGGCGATTTCGTTTTCATCAATGCCATGCTGATGCAGCTTTCCATTCCGCTCAATTTCATCGGTTTCATCTATCGCGAAATCCGTCAGGGTTTGACCGATATCGAGCAGATGTTCGATCTCCTCGATGTGAAGCAGGAAGTTGTCGATAAGCCCAATGCACCAGCATTGAAAATCGATCACGGTGCGATCCGTTTTGATGATGTGCATTTCGCTTATGATGCGAACCGCCCGATCCTCAAGGGCATCAGTTTTGAAGTTCCGGCAGGAAAGACAGTAGCGATTGTCGGACCTTCGGGCGCGGGTAAATCCACGATCTCGCGACTGCTGTTTCGCTTCTATGATGTGCAGTCCGGATCGGTTTCCGTCGACGGGCAGGACGTCCGCGACGTTACGCAGGAAAGCCTGCGCAAGGTCATCGGCATGGTGCCGCAGGACACTGTTCTGTTCAACGATACGATTGCTTACAACATTCGCTATGGCCGTCCTGATGCCACAGTTGAAGAGGTGGAAAAGGCGGCAGAACTCGCGCAGATTTCCGGCTTCATCAAGCACCTGCCGGAAGGCTATCAAGCCATGGTCGGCGAACGCGGCCTCAAGCTTTCGGGCGGTGAGAAGCAGCGTGTAGCCATTGCGCGTACGATCCTGAAGGCCCCCCCAATCCTGATACTCGATGAGGCGACTTCCGCGCTCGATACGGCAACGGAGCAGGAAATCCAGTCTGCGCTCGACATTGTCAGCCGAGGCCGGACCACGCTTGTCATCGCGCACCGCCTGTCGACCGTGATCGGCGCCGATGAGATCATCGTCCTGAAGGACGGTCTGATCGCCGAGCGCGGCACGCATCGCATGCTTCTCAAGCATAAGGGGCTTTATGCGTCCATGTGGGCTCGCCAGCGCGAGGCCGACGAGGCAGAAGAGCGTCTGCGCCAGGTTCGGGAAAGCGACGAGCTGGGTGTCGTCAAACGCGGCGTTCCGGCGGCGGAATAGCTCGTTTGTCGGCAGTTACTTATATTAGGGCGCGATCACGTGCCCTAACAGCCGTGAATAATTTGCGAAATGGATTTCGATTCTGAACAGGATGAGGTAAATAACGGCCAAACTCAAAGGAAGAGCGATGAGCCTTACTGACACCATCCGCAATACTTTCGTGCCGATCCATCGGGAAGGCTATCCGTTTATCGCGGGCTTTTTCGTAGTTTCGCTCATTCTGGGCTGGCTGTGGAACCCGCTGTTCTGGATCGGGATGGTGCTGACCGTCTGGTGCATCTATTTCTATCGCGATCCCGAACGCGTCACGCCAATGGACGACGATCTGGTCATCAGCCCCGCTGACGGCAAAATTTCCTTCGTCGGTCCGGCAGTGCCGCCAGCCGAGCTCGATCTCGGTGCCGAGCCACGCATGCGCGTATCAGTTTTCATGAATGTGTTCTCGGTTCACATCAACCGTTCTCCGGTGCGTGGCAAGATCGAGAAGGTCGTGCATCGCCCGGGCAAGTTCCTTAATGCAGAACTGGACAAGGCCAGCACGGAGAACGAACGCAACAGCGTCCTGATTGAAAGCCCGCACGGCAAGATCGGCGTTGTTCAGATTGCTGGTCTGGTTGCCCGTCGTATCGTCTGCTGGTCAAACGAGGATGATGATCTGTCTGTGGGCGAGCGGTTTGGCCTGATTCGCTTCGGATCGCGCGTCGATGTCTATCTTCCGGCAGATGCGACCGTTCGTGTCGCTATTGGCCAAACGGCAATCGCCGGTGAAACCGTGCTGGCCGATTATGGCAGCGTGCGCGGCGAGCCTGTGGTGCGGATCGGCTGAGCCGATGGAAACACCTTTTCCGCCTTTTGAGCCCAATGGCCGCGTGGATTCATCGCGCGGCCCGAAGCTGTCGCAGATACCTCTGCGTATTGTCGTTCCCAACGTCATAACGGTTCTTGCCATTTGTGCCGGTCTTACCGGCATTCGTCTTGCCTTCGAGAACCGCTTCGAGCTTGCCGTCGTCATGGTGCTCGTGGCTGCCTTTCTGGACGGCATTGATGGGCGCGTGGCCCGCATGATGAAGGGATCGTCGAAATTCGGCGCCCAGATGGATTCGCTTGCCGATATCGTCAATTTCGGTGTGGCGCCGGCCTTGGTGCTTTATGCCTTCATGCTCGATCAGGCGCGCTCATTCGGCTGGATCGCCGCACTCCTTTATGCCATTGCCTGCTGCCTGCGACTTGCACGTTTCAATGTCATGCTGGAAGATCCGAACCGCCCGGCATGGCAAAGCAACTACTTCATCGGCGTGCCGGCACCGGCAGGTGCCATGCTTGTCCTGCTGCCGGTCTATCTCGGTTTTCTCGGATTGACCCCAACGCGTGGGCTCGCTTTCGGCGTGGCGGTCTATACCGTAGCAATAGCATTCCTGCTCGTAAGCCGTCTGCCGGTCTATAACGGCAAATCTGCCGGAAGTCTTGTCCGGCGCGATATCGTCATGCCGCTCATCCTGTTCGTGGTCGTTTACGTCGCGTTCCTGATGAGCTTCACATGGCAAACCCTTAGCCTCACGGCGCTTGCCTATCTTGCTTTTCTTCCATTCAGCCTGGCGGCCTGGAACCGGCGTGAAGCCGCCGACCGAAAAGCAGAGAAAGATACCGGCTCCGAAGAGGATACGCCGTCAGAGGAAAACTGAAGGCAACGCCTGCTTGATGAAACTGACGCGCTCCTCGACCGATGATTTCGGCAGGAGCGCGATTTCATATCCGAACCGCCTATAGGTTTTGTCCATCGCTTCGAAGGTGCGCACAGCTTCCTCGAAGTCCTGCTTCCGCTCGGCATCCTGACCGAAGATTTCCGCCCATGGCGGCGTCAGGAAAACTGTCCGGTTATATCGGTTCTGTCGTGCGGCCTCTTCCATATGCTGTGGAATGGGCAGGTTGCACAGTGTCAGATAGCCGATCACGTCGGGAACACCGCGGTCAAAAAAGACCGTACCGCGCTGTTGTTCTGCCATTGCGTGCGAGCGCATTTCCCATGAAAGCATTAGCTCTGCAAAAAGTGCGCGATCACTCCAGGGCAGCGCTTTGCCGCCGATAGCGACCTGGTCCTGAATAATAGCGCGTCCGGCTTCCACAGTGCGGGAAAAGCCCTGCCTTTCGAGTGCATCAATCAGTGTGCTTTTGCCTGATCCAGGCCCGCCGCTGATGATGATGAAACACTGGTGATCTTTGGTCATAGGTCCTCCAATAGCAAAGGGAACGCGCGCCAAAACGGTCGGTGCACGACGAAGGGATCTGAGAGTGGGGGAAATGCCCGCTGAAAAAGGAGCCATCAGGCGGCTAGGCGGGAAACGTCAATAAACAAGCAAATAGAACCGGCCTTGCATATAGGCAAGGCCGGAAGAAAGAAATCAGCTCGGCAGGTGATAGTCGAGGAACCGATCCTGTCGCACGTCGAAAAGCTTGCCGCTAACTTCAAGATTCGGATCGGCGAGCTTGACGATCTTTTCAGCGACCGACTGCGGTGTTGGCAGCGTTTCAGGGTCTTCACCGGGCATCGCCTGCGCACGCATTGCCGTACGGGTGGCACCCGGATTGACGGAGTTGATCTTAAGCTTCATCTGCTTTGTTTCTTCAGCCCAGCTACGTGCCATGACTTCGACAGCAGCTTTAGAAGCAGCGTAAGGCCCCCAGAAGGCGCGGCAGGTATGCACCACGCCGGAGGAAAGCAGAATGGCGCGTCCGGCGTCGGAAGCGCGCAGCAGCGGATCGGTGGACCGGATGAGGCGCCAGACGCTGGTGACATTGATGTTCATGACCTTCTCGAAGGTCTTGGCCTCGACATGGCCAATCGGCGAGATCGTGCCGAGGACACCGGCATTCGCAACCATGATATCGAGCTTGCCCCAGCGCTCATGAATGGTGCCGCCGAGGCGATCAATCGCCTCCATATCGGTAATATCGAGAGGCACCAGTGTTGCGCTGCCTCCAAGCTTGCGAATCTCGTCGTCCAGCTCTTCAAGCCCGCCGACTGTGCGAGCAACCGCGATGACATGCGCGCCACGTTTTGCCAGTTCGAGTGAAAGAAAATAGCCAATACCGCGCGATGCGCCTGTTACCAGTGCGATGCGGCCCGTAAGGTCGATGCTCATCTAGTCCCCATATTTCGTGCAAATACAAGAAACAGGCGGCCTTTTGGGCCGCCTGCGTGAAGAATTGGGCGATCAGCCGTTGCTGGCGAGCAGCGACAGCGTGTGCACGTTGCTCTCGCCTTCCTGATCGAGTAGGCGGGTCGGATATTCGCCCGTGAAATAGTGATCGGTGAAAGCGGGTGCTTTAGGATCACGTGGCTTTCCACCAACGGCCGTGTAGAGCCCGTCGATGGACAGAAACGCCAGGGAATCCGCACCGATATAACGACACATGGATTCCAGGTCTTTGTGCTGGTTGGCCAGCAGCTTATCGGCATGGGGGGTGTCGATACCGTAGAAATCCGGATGGTAAATCATTGGACTTGCCACGCGGATATGCACTTCCTTTGCACCTGCGTCGCGGATCATCTGGACGATCTTGACGGAGGTGGTGCCGCGCACGATGGAATCATCCACCAGCACGACGCGCTTGCCTTCGATCATGGCGCGATTGGCCGAATGTTTCAGCTTGACGCCAAGCGCGCGAATTTGCTGCGTCGGCTCGATGAAGGTGCGGCCCACATAATGATTGCGGATGATGCCATATTCGAACGGAATGCCGCTTGCCTGCGCAAAACCGAGAGCGGCAGGCGTGCCGCCATCTGGCACCGGCACGACCACATCAGCTTCGATGCCAGCTTCCTTGGCAAGCTCCATGCCCATATTCTTGCGCGCGACATAAACGCTGCGACCGCCGACGACGGAGTCGGGACGGGCGAAATAGACATACTCGAACAGGCAGAGGCGTTCCGGCTGCGGGTTTTCAGCCTTGATGGATTCGGTGGTGATGGAGCCGTCCTTCTGGATCTCGCAAATGACCACTTCGCCGTTCTCGACATCACGAATGTACTTCGCACCGATAATGTCGAGGGCGCAGGTTTCCGAGCAGAAGATAGGCTTGCCGTCGAGTTCGCCCATAACGAGCGGTCGGATGCCGATGGGATCACGCGCGGCAATCAGCTTGGTGCGGGTCAGCGCCAGCATGGCGTAGCCGCCCTCGACCTGCCGGATGGCATCGACGAAACGGTCGGATGAGGAAGAATGGCGTGACCGGGCAATCATATGCAGCACGACTTCCGTATCGGATGTCGCCTGGAAAATCGCCCCGGAAGCAATTAGTTGCTTGCGCAGTGTAATGCCATTGGTGAAGTTGCCGTTATGGGCAATGGCAATGCCGCCGACTTCCAGTTCCGCAAACAATGGCTGCACATTGCGCAGGATCGTCTCGCCGGTGGTGGAATAGCGCACATGGCCGATGGCGCGGTCGCCCGGCAGGCGGTTCAGCGTCGCTGCATCGGTGAAATGATCGCCGACGAGGCCCATATGGCGCTCGGAATGAAAACGGCGATTGTGATAGGAAACGATACCGGCGGCTTCCTGCCCGCGATGCTGGAGGGCATGCAGGCCCAATGCTGTCAGTGCGGCTGCGTCTTCATGGCCAAGTATGCCAAATACGCCGCACTCTTCATGCAAGGTGTCTTCGTCCAGCATGAAGGAGGCATTTTCAGAAGAATGGCTGGTCATTGCCGCAAGGCCTTTCGATTGCAGAGGCAACTAAAGCGCCTCTCTATCACAAGATGGCTTTTTGTTAAAAGCGAAGAGTTCACCGCTGCGTCGATATAGTCTCACGAACATTAGAGCGCATCCCGAAAAGTGTGAAACGTTTTTCGGAACAAGATGCGCGTTAAAACAAACAGTTAGAGCGCCGATCTGATTTAATCAGATCGAAACGCGCTCTAGTATCGCACGATGTCCACGAATAATCTCGCAAATTCCCGCCTGAAATATGGTCGCGGGACCGAAATGACAATGTCTGAGTGTCATTTTGGCTATTTCATATCAGCGGGCTTTTGCTTCCAAAATTGAAAAAGCCGCCAGCGGGGCTGACGGCTTTTCGACATTTCACAACCGGTTACTGCTGCGCAGGCGCGTCGTCTGGAACCGGTGCTTCTTCCTGCTCACCAGAAGCCGGAGCATTGTGCTGCGGCTTGAACTTATCGATCATCTGGTCGGGGTTGGCCGGCAGAAGATCGATCAGTTGCTGGCCGAAAGAATCGAGCATTGGCTTTGATTTCGCGTTGGTCACCCAGGCTGGCTGGTTCGTCGGAACGAGCCAGTTGAAGAACAGCATGGCAACGACCACGAGAAGCACACCACGCACGCCGCCGAACAGAAAGCCGAGCGTGCGATCGAGCGCGCCGATACGACTATCGATGATGAAGTCGGCGATCTTCATGGTGATCAGCGAAACGACGATCAGCACCACGAGGAAGACCGCGCCAGCGGCGGCAATCTTCGCGATGGTTTCGTTGTTGATATAGGGCTGCACGAAAGGCAGAACCGGCTGGTAGAAAAGATAAGCTGCAGCGGCCGCTGCCGCCCAGGATACCAGAGACAACACCTCGCGGGAAAAACCGCGCACCATCGCCAGAACGGCTGAAACCAGCGTTATCCCGAGTAGAATTCCATCAAGTATGGTTATCGGCATTCTGGCCTGTCCTCAGTTATTTGCGCAATCGTTTCAGTGCGCAGGGCAGTCAAAGATGCTGGAGCTTATCACCGGAAGGTTGACAGAACCTTCCAGTCGCAAGTTTCCAGATTTATTGCTTCTTTCCGGTGCCTGAAGCCGCGATGCGTGCCACAAGGTCGGGCAAAGCCGAAGTTTCCATGAGACGGAAGTTGCGATCTTTCCACAGTTCGCCGCTGCCACCGGGCACCTCTGCCTGCCGGAAACCGAGCTTTTCGGCTTCCTTGAGCCTCTGTACTGCATGCGTTACCGCACGAACAGCACCGGAAAGGCTGATTTCGCCGAAATAAACACAATCTGGCGGAAGGGCAATACCGGCCATGGAGGAAACGAGTGCCGAGGCAACGGCAATATCGGCTGCCGGTTCGCTGATCCGATAGCCGCCCGCGACATTCAGATAGACGTCGTGCTGGCCGAAACGGACACCGCAATGCGATTCCAGCACGGCGAGAATCATGGCGAGACGGCCGCCGTCCCAACCCACAACGGCGCGGCGCGGCGTGCCGAGCGAGGAGGGGGCGACGAGCGCCTGAATTTCCACCAGAACCGGGCGCGTACCTTCCATGCCGGCGAAGACCGCCGCACCCGGAGCTTTGGCATTGCGCTCACCCAGGAAAAGCTCGGACGGGTTGGAAACCTCGCGCAGCCCGCCATCGGACATCTCGAAGACGCCAATTTCGTCGGTTGGGCCGAAGCGGTTCTTCACCGTGCGCAGGATGCGATAGTGATGTCCACCTTCACCTTCGAAATAGAGAACGCCGTCCACCATGTGCTCAACCACGCGGGGACCGGCAATCTGGCCGTCCTTGGTAACATGGCCGACAAGCACCACCGCAGCACCTGTCTGCTTGGCATAGCGGATCATGGCTTGCGCCGAGGAGCGCACCTGCGTCACCGTTCCGGGCGCCGAATCCGCCATATCGGTCCAAAGCGTCTGGATCGAATCGATGATAACGAGGTCGGGCCGTTTGGCGTCCGAAATAGTGGCGATGATGTCTTCGACATTGGTTTCGGCAGCGAGTTCCACTGCCGACGACGCCACACCAAGACGCTGCGCACGCAGACGTATCTGCGCGACCGCTTCTTCGCCTGAAACATAAACGATGCGATGGCCGCGATTGGCAAGGGCTGCTGCCGCCTGTGTCAGCAGCGTGGATTTGCCGATGCCGGGATCGCCGCCGATCAGAAGGGCTGAACCGCGCACGAAACCGCCGCCGGTCACGCGGTCAAGCTCGCTGATGCCGGAAATGATACGCGGCGCGTCTTCAATGTCGCCCGAAAGCGAGGTCAGTGCCACGGCACGGCCCTTGCGCTTGGACAGCATGGCGCCGGGACCGGACCCGATACCGCTATTGGTGCCTTCCTCGACGAGCGTGTTCCACTCGCCGCAGGAATCGCACTTGCCCGCCCAGCGCGTATGCACTGTGCCGCAATTCTGGCAGATGAACTGAATGCGCGCCTTGGCCATCAGACGCGCTCCGTCTTGATCGTAATCTGATTATTCATACTGCTCCGGCACATAGGAACCCTCGGCCAGATCTGCAAATCGGGTGAACTCGGCCTGGAAGGCAAGCTTGACCGTTCCGGTCGGTCCGTGACGCTGCTTGGCGACGATCACGTCGGCGGTGCCACGCACTTTTTCAAAGTGCTGCTTCCACTCTTCATATTTCGGATCGAATTCGTCGCGCGGTTCAAGGTTCTTGACGTAATATTCCTCGCGAAACACGAAGAGAACCACGTCGGCGTCCTGCTCGATGGAACCCGATTCACGAAGATCGGAGAGCTGCGGGCGCTTGTCGTCGCGGCTTTCCACCTGACGCGAGAGCTGTGAGAGCGCGATGATCGGTATGTTCAGTTCCTTGCCGAGCGCCTTGAGACCGGTGGTGATTTCAGTGATTTCCTGCACACGGTTCTGCGCCGAGGCCTTCGATGAGCCGGTCATAAGCTGCACGTAGTCGATGACCAGAACATCAAGGCCGCGCTGGCGCTTCAGGCGGCGCGCACGTGCTGCAAGCTGGGCAATCGAGATACCACCGGTCTGGTCGATATAAAGCGGGATTTTCTGCATCACCTGCGAACACGCAACCAGCTTTTCGAAATCGGTTTCGGTAATGTCGCCGCGGCGGATTTTCGAGGAGGAAACTTCGGTCTGCTCGGAAATGATACGGGTCGCTAGCTGTTCAGCCGACATTTCGAGCGAGAAGAAACCGACGACGCCGCCATTGATGGCTTTCATTGTGCCATCCGCCTGCTGTTCGGCTTCATAGGCATTGGCGATGTTGAAAGCGATGTTGGTTGCGAGCGAGGTCTTACCCATACCCGGACGACCCGCAAGGATGATCAAGTCGGAAGGCTGCAAGCCCCCCATCTTGCCATCGAGCGTGTGAATGCCTGTGGAGACACCCGATAGATGACCATCGCGCATAAAAGCGGCGTTGGCCATATCCACTGCGGTGGTGACCGCATCCTTGAAAGCCTGAAATCCACCGTCATATCGACCGGTTTCAGCAAGCTCGAACAGGCGGCGCTCGGCGTCTTCGATCTGTTCCTGTGGCGCATTGTCGACCGGCGCGTCATAGGCAACGTTCACCATGTCTTCGCCAATGCCGATCAGGGCGCGGCGTGTCGCCAGATCGTAAATAGCACGGCCGTAATCTTCGGCATTGATGATCGTGACGGCTTCGGTCGCGAGACGGGTCACATATTGAAAGATCGTGAGATCGCCCACCTTGCCTTCCGTCGGCAGGAAGGTCTTCATCGTCACGGGATTGGCCATCTTGCCCACCCGGATGAGATCGGTCGTGATCTCATAGATGCGACGGTGCAGCGGCTCGAAGAAATGGGTTGGCTTGAGGAAGTCCGATACCCGATAGAAGGCATCGTTGTTGATCAGGATCGCGCCGAGCAGCGCCTGTTCCGCTTCAATATTATGGGGTGCTTCCCGATAGAGCGTGTCTTTTTGCTCCCGTGCATCGTCGAGTTTGCGTACCGCCGCTTCCGCCATGATTCTCAATCCTGTCCCTGATGCAACCAGCTAGCCCTCAAGCGATGCCAAACGCAACGCGGCTTCGGATGATTCCTGCTGGAAGGAAAAACCTATACCATGATTCACACTGATCCACAGATCAGGCATCTCCTTTATGCACCTCCTATTGACGGAGATTGCGGGGAGCTACCGGTAATATTAATCTTCTCTCATTCATCTGGAGTACGATGATCTATGTGTGCATTCGACGCAAAGACCGGCTCTCTTTCACGAGGAATACTCATGCGACACCGCACCATTGCAGCCTGGCTTCTGACGGCGCTGGCTCTCCTCTCTTCACCGGTGGCTTCATCGGCTGCATCAGAACCGATCAAGGTAAAAGTGTTTATCGCCGCCATGTTCGAGATCGGTCAGAACAGCGGTGATCGCGCCGGAGAGTTTCAACGGTGGTATGAGCATTACTGGAGAGATGCCAAGCCGATCGAAGTGAAAGGCGCGCTGAAGCCGGTCTATTGCAACGATGATGGCGTATGCGGCTCCGTTCTCGGCATGGGCAAGGTGAATTCTTCGGCCAGCATGCAGGCAATCATGCTCGACCCGGCTTTTGATTTTTCCAAAACCTACTACATCCTGTCCGGCGTGGCCGGAACGCCGCCTTCACGCGGCACGATCGGCGATGTGAGCTGGGCAACCTGGCTTGTCGATTACGATCTCGGTCATCGCTGGGCGCCGGAAGAAGGCAAACAGGGTGAGCCGGTTTTCATGCCGCGGAAGGGCTACGAGGAATACCGCGTTTTCAAGCTCAATCCTGAACTGGTCGCGGCAGCGGTTCGCTTGGGCTCCGATGTCGAGCTTCGCGATTCAGCCGAGGCACAGGCTTATCGCATGCGCTATCCCGACGAGGCCGCGCAGGCGAAACCAGTCTTGAAGACGGGCACGCATATGACCGGAGATACATTCTTCCATGGTCCCGGACTGTCAAAAGAGGCACAATATATCGCCAAGCTCTATGGTGCCGACGATTATCTTGCCACCGAGATGGAAGCTGCAGCGCTCGCGCTCGTTATCAAGCGGCAGCACGGTACAGACCGTATCCTCAGCTTGCGGGGTTCGGTGAATTTTGATCAAGGAAATCCGAAAGAAACCACGCTGCAGCACCTGGATCCGGCACCGGGCGAAACAGCGGGCGGGTTCGCTGAAACAGTCGAGAACATTTATCTCGTCGGCGCTCCGGTCGTGAACGACATCGTCACCCATTGGGACAAATGGGAATCTGGTGTGCCAAAGTCGGAATAAGACAAGAAGAGCGGGCTGTTCCATCGGAACAGCCCGCTCTTCCTCAGGCATTCATACTTTTCTTGACAGCGCGGGCTTCGCTATTGGCCCCTTTCGGTGCACTGTCGAGCCGCTTGAGACGCTTTTCCTCAGCCTCGATATAGTTGCGGGTCAGTGGAACGGATTCCTGCCTGTGCGCAATCTGGATGTGGAACACCATCATGTTCTGCCAGCGGAAAGCGCTTTCGGAAGCGGCAAGATAGAATTCCCACATACGGCAGAAGCGTTCGTCATAAAGCGCCTTGGCCTGTTCGCGATTGGCCATGAAAGCCTCACGCCAGGCCTTGAGCGTTTCCGCATAATGCAGCCGCAGGATTTCGATGTCGGTGACATAAAGCCCCGCCTTTTCGATATGCGGCAGCACTTCCGACAAGGCAGGGATATAGCCGCCCGGGAAAATATATTTGCGAATGAACGGATTGGTCGCACCCGGCCCATCGGCTCTGCCGATGGCATGCAGCAGGAACACGCCATCCGGCTTCATCAGCCGCGCCACATGCTGGAAATATTCCGCAAAATGGCCGACACCAACATGCTCGAACATGCCGACCGAAACCAGTCGGTCGAACTTGTCATCGATATTGCGATAGTCGGTCAGCTCGAATTTGGCCCGATCCGAAAGTCCTTCATCCGCAGCGCGCTGATTGGCGATGCCGTGTTGTTCTTCCGATAAGGTCACACCGGTCACATTGGCCTTGAGGTGGCGGGCAAGATAAAGGCCCATGCCGCCCCAGCCGCAGCCGATATCGAGCACCTTGTCGCCTTCCTTCACCAGCAATTTCGCCGCGATATGGCGTTTTTTGGCAAGTTGCGCTTCGGCTAGCGTCGCATTTGGCGGATCGAAATAGGCGCAGGAATATTGCTTGTCCGGATCGAGAAACAGATCGTAAAGCTCGCCGGAAAGGTCGTAATGTCTTTTGATATTGTCGGACGAACGCGCGATCGTGTTCATCTGCTGGAAGCGGCGGAACAGAATGCGCAACTTTGCCAGCGCCTTCATCCATGGCTCTATCGCCACGGTCGGCCCGGTATTTTCAAACACGATCTGGAGCAGCGTGTAAATATCGCCTTCCAGAAAGTCGATCTCGCCGTCCATGAAACATTCAGCGAGTTTCAGTTCCGGGTCGAGCGCTACGGCTCGCTCGGCGTGCTTTGTCTTGAAGTGTATATGAACCGGCACACCGGTCCTGTCGCCATACTGCGAACGCGCACCACTCGAATCGGTGACCGTCAGGTCGCCAGTTTTAATCATATGCGAAAGAACAGTACGCATCATTCCATACATCGGCCCCATCTCCTCTTCAGGATCGAAGCAGGCGCACGTCCATGCGTTTGCATGGCAGGCGGCAGTGCATAAGTATCAAAGCCGCTCTGTCATCAGATTTTCAGGCAATATCCCCTTGGTCAAGCGGCCTCGGGAGTAATGCCCAAGCAACGCAGACGTTTCCGTCAGCACCCTCTGCAATCCAATACTAATATGCAGAATAAGGAGTTTTACCGATCTGAAAAGAGAAAATGCCCGACGGAGGCCGCCGGGCACGATCATTTAAAGTTTACCACGATGGGAATGCCTGCTGACAGAGCGGGCTTTCGCAGGGATAAAAGGCGGCTAATTAAGCCTGATCTTCAGCTTCTTCGTCTTCGTCGAAGACTTCTTCCGAAAGTGGTGCTTCTTCGATGCCATAGATGGCTTCGATCGATGTCAGGTCTTCGCCCTTTGCCTGACGTTCGGCTTCTTCGGTCGAACGAGCGATATTGACCGAAACCTGAACCTGAACTTCCGGGTGCAGCGAAATCGAGACTTCGTGCAGGCCGATCGTCTTGATCGGATGGTTCAGTTCAACCTGGTTGCGGTGCAGGGTGAAGCCGTTCGCCGTGATGATGTCGGCGATGTCACGGGTCGAAACCGAACCATAGAGCTGACCGGTTTCACCAGCCGAACGCACAACGATGAACGATTCGCCGTTGAGCTTGGTTGCAATTGCTTCGGCTTCGTTCTTGCGTTCCAGGTTCTGGGCTTCGAGCTGAGCGCGCTGGCCTTCGAACTTCTTCTTGTTGGCTTCGTTGGCACGAAGAGCCTTGCCCTGCGGGAGCAGGAAGTTACGGGCGTAGCCGTCCTTGACCTTGACGGTTTCGCCCATCTGGCCGAGGCGGCCGATACGTTCCAGAAGAATAACGTCCATTGGAGTTTCCTTTCGAGTTTCTGATTCGGTTACTGACTGTCAGTGCCCGGCATTTTCGAGACTGGCGCGCCGCGCGAAGTGTCGAAAAGTCCGAGAACCATGAAGATGAAAAGCAGGAATGCGAAGAGTATGATCGCAAAGTAGGCCAGCCACAGCGCCACAGGGCGCCACACCTTGCCGCGTGTGCGAAAATGCATGATGGCAAGGCCTGACATCATGAAACCGGCGCTGAGCGCACCGGCTACGACGGTTGCGATCAATCCGGCGCCGCCGGGAAGAAATGCAACCGCAAGAGCGACCGCGAAGACGAGCAGGGCCGGACGCGGCATACGAAGCGTTGCGGGCCAGTCGTCACGCGGACGGCGCAGGCGACCCGACATGGAGATCAGGCGCTGCGCCAGATAAAGATTGCCAACGAGAATCGCAAGGCAGGTTGCCGGCTGGATCGCAGGCAGGGCGACCATCAGCAACGACGTTACATTGTTGCGAATGTCATCGCTGGCCGTAAACTGAGGATCAGCTTCGGCAACCCGGTCGATAAGCGTATTCGCGAGTTCGCGTGCCATGTCCGGGCCAAAGCCCAGGATTGCGCCGATAACGATGAAGCTGAGCGCTACCATCAAGGCAAGCCGGAACACGATATCCGACAGCGGATACCAGACCAGAACGTCCTTCGGTCCGCCGAGTTCTTCGGCTGGCCGTGCAAGACCGCAAAGATAGGCACCCGTCGCGGCAGGAATGAAGCTGGTCAATGCCATCAACAATGCGGCCATCGGAACCGCGACAATGCCGACGGCAACCGTAGCTGTGGCGGCGGCAACGATACCGGCGCTCGAACCCCAGCCAAGGGCGACAACGAAGATGGGAAGCGGCGTCAGGAAATAGAGAACCATCGCCATGGCCGCCATAGCGCCACCCTGGGCGATGACGCCGGACGACATCAAGGCCGAGGCAAGCCCCGCCAATATGCCGATACCGATAATGGTTCCGTTGAATTTCATCAGTTTCGCTGTCCTGCTCCGGTCTTGCCGGTTCGTGCAGTTAGAGGCCGCTGCCCCAACTTGGGTTTTTATTACGCTTCATTGCGCCCATCGCAATGAAGGAAAGGGGTGGGAGGCAATCTCTGCGAGAACGCCTCCCAGAATCTTGTTCTTATTTCACAACGTAAGGCAGCAGGCCGAGGAAACGGGCGCGCTTGATCGCCTTGGCGAGTTCGCGCTGCTTCTTCTGGCTGACAGCCGTAATACGGGAAGGAACGATCTTGCCGCGTTCAGAAATATAACGCTGCAGAAGCTTGATGTCCTTGTAGTCGATCTTCGGTGCGTTTGCGCCGGAGAACGGGCACGTCTTGCGACGGCGATGGAAAGGACGACGGGTCGGGATCTGATTGATATCAACCATGATTATGCTCCTTCACCAGCTTCGTTGTCGCGCGGGCGACGTGGGCCGCGATCGCCACGATCACCGCGATCGCCACGGTCGAAACCGCCTTCACGACGGCGCGGACGATCATCACCATCGCGATCGCGACGATCGTCGCGGCGAGTGAGCATGGCCGACTGGCCTTCTTCGTGTTCTTCAACGCGAACGGTGAGGAAGCGAAGAACGTCTTCGTTGATGCGCATCTGGCGTTCCATTTCAGCAACGGCTGCAGCCGGAGCGTCAATGTTTACGAGCGTGTAATACGCCTTGCGATTCTTCTTGATGCGGTAGGTGAGGGGACGCAGACCCCAGTTTTCGACCTTACCGACCTTGCCGCCGTTAGCTTCGAGGACACCCTTGTACTGTTCGACGAGAGCGTCGACCTGCTGCTGGGAAATGTCCTGGCGGGCAAGAAGCACATGTTCATAAAGAGCCATTGGCTTTGCCTTTCTTCGTTTTATCACGCCGACACCAGCGGCTAAGCCCCTGCGACTTCTCTTTTGCCGGAAAGCCGGTGAAGAAAGGACGCGTATTTGAGACGGTCGAGAGCGGAGACACGGGAGGCAGAAGCGCTTGTGACTTCCAACGTATTTCTAACTAAATAATCAGTCAGAACCACGGCCCTCCGTTCAGCCCCCAGCTGGTGCCGAGCAATGAACGGGCGGCTATTACGTGTTTTTCCCCTTGTTTGCAAGCGTGATATCCCCGAAAAACCGACAAATGCTTGACTTTTCGCTCAAGGCTAAGGCACATCGCGCCAAATTGTGCATTTAATTGCAAGGCAGTCGCCGGTAACTCATACGAGTTTCGGCGCGATGATATGCATAAAACCAGAATGAGGCATCAATGGCGGTAGCATTTACCTTTCCAGGACAGGGCAGTCAGGCGGTAGGGATGGGCAAGGCCTTGGCCGAACAGTTCGCGGAAGCACGCGCCGTCTTCGACGAAGTGGATGCGGCATTGGGCGAAAAGCTTTCCGCCACCATGTTCGAAGGACCGGAAGACGTATTGACGCTGACCGCGAATGCCCAGCCTGCGCTGATGGCCGTTTCGATGGCCGTGTTGCGCGTCATGGAAACGCGCGGTTTCTCTTTGAAGGACAAGGTTTCCTACGTGGCCGGTCATTCGCTGGGTGAATATTCGGCGCTCTGTGCGGCGGGCACGTTCTCGCTTGCTGACACCGCGCGCCTCCTGCGCATCCGTGGCAATGCGATGCAGAAAGCTGTACCCGTCGGTGAAGGCGCGATGGCTGCGATCATCGGTCTGGAGCATGGCGACGTAGAAGCCGTCTGCGCTGAAGCAAAGGCGTCCGGATCTGTCCAAATCGCCAATGACAATGGTGGCGGGCAACTCGTCATTTCCGGGTCCAAGGCTGCCATTGAACTGGCCGCGAAGCTTGCCTCTGAAAAAGGGGCAAAGCGCGCCATCATGCTGCCGGTATCCGCCCCCTTCCATTCAACTTTGATGGCCCCCGCTGCTGACGCCATGCGCGAGGCGCTTGCTTCGGTCGAAAAGCACAATCCGGTCGTCCCGCTGATCGCAAATGTGCGCGCAGCGCCGGTCACGGATGCCAACGAGATTGCCGATCTTCTCGTCGAACAGGTTACTGGTCAGGTGCGCTGGCGCGAAACGGTCGAATGGTTTGCGGCCAATGGCGTCACCACGCTTTATGAAGTAGGTTCGGGCAAGGTTCTGACTGGTCTGGCGCGCCGCATCTCCAAGGATGTCGCGGGTGCTGCTGTCGGTTCGGCTGACGAAATCGATGCAGCGCTTGCTGCTCTTGGCGCTTGATTCCGAAAAGTTGCAGACTTTTCGGATAAGATCATGCGATAAAAATTGAGAAGCTAAAAGGATCCGACATGTTTGATCTGACTGGCCGCAAGGCTCTGGTAACCGGCGCAACCGGTGGTCTTGGCGAAGCGATTGCCCGCGCACTTCATGCACAGGGCGCAATCGTCGGCCTGCACGGTACGCGCGAAGAAAAACTTAAAGAGCTTGCTGCAGAACTTGGCGACCGCACCTTCATTTTTCCGGCCAATCTTTCCGACCGTGAGGCTGTCAAGGCTCTCGGCCAGAAGGCGGAAGAGGAAATGGGCGGCGTCGACATTCTGGTCAACAATGCCGGTATCACCCGTGATGGTCTGTTCGTACGCATGAGCGACGAGGACTGGGATGCCGTTCTCAACGTCAATTTGACCTCGGTCTTCAATCTGACGCGCGAGCTGACCCATCCGATGATGCGTCGCCGCAATGGCCGCATCATCAACATCACGTCCATCGTCGGTGTGACCGGCAATCCCGGTCAGGCGAATTACTGTGCGTCGAAGGCAGGCCTCATTGGCTTTTCCAAGTCGCTGGCGCAGGAAATCGCCAGCCGCAACGTGACGGTCAACTGCATCGCTCCAGGCTTCATCGAATCGGCCATGACCGACAAGCTGAATGAAAAGCAGAAGGAAGCGATCATGAGCAATATCCCCATGAAGCGTATGGGCATTGGTGCCGATATTGCTGCTGCCGTGGTTTATCTTGCCAGCGATCAGGCAGGCTACGTGACGGGTCAGACCCTGCACGTGAATGGTGGTATGGCTATGATCTAAACCTCCTTCTTCCCTGAATTATGGTATAAAATGCCTTAATACCGGGCTTGGAGAAGGAAAAGGCGCTTTGCCTTGCTCAAGAAGCGTGGTAATGCGCCCATCGAGAATTGCGGCATTCTGAGTAGAAGTGCCGCGATCCTGTTCCGAAAGGAATATCCACAGGATGACTGTCCGAGCGGCTTCGCTCGAAACTTGGCAGACATCTTATAACTTGATTACAATCCTGCATGCCGCTAACCAAGGCAGAGCAACAAACACACAGGTCGAGGTTCCGACATGAGCGATACCGCAGAGCGCGTCAAGAAAATCGTTGTTGAACATCTGGGCGTAGATGCCGACAAGGTCACGGAAGGCGCAAGCTTCATCGATGACCTCGGCGCAGACAGCCTCGACACGGTCGAGCTGGTCATGGCTTTCGAAGAAGAATTCGGCGTTGAAATTCCTGACGACGCTGCCGAAACGATCCTTACGGTCGGCGACGCTGTGAAGTTCATCGACAAGGCTTCTGCCTAATCTGAACTTGGGCATTGGGCTGGGGTTCTCGCGAATCCCGGCCCTGCTTGTCTTTGATCGTCTCTTCTCGTTCAACGGAGAGGGGCGAGCAAGCAAGAAGGTCGCCCGGCGGCCTGATTGTGAATCTGCCAGAACACTGATTGGAGATCGTGTTCGACCTGGCAGGCTCCGGTTTTAACAATTGGGGCACCATCCCTCTAAAGTCAGGCCCGGACATATGTTCTGCCGGTTAAAGCCTGCGGGGCGGTGTTCGTGACGTAACAGAGTTTTAAGGGGTGGATATGAGGCGTGTCGTCATCACCGGTCTTGGTCTGGTGTCGCCGCTTGCGAGCGGTGTCGAAGAGACCTGGAAGCGTCTTATTGCCGGTGAAAGCGGTGCTCGCCGCGTCACGGAATTTGAAGTCGATGATCTGGCTTGCCAGATCGCTTGCCGCATCCCTCTTGGTGATGGAACCAATGGCACCTTCAATCCCGACCTCCATATGGAGCCCAAGGAACAGCGCAAGGTCGATCCGTTCATCGTCTATGCCGTCGGCGCTGCCGATCAGGCGCTGGACGATGCCGATTGGCATCCTGAAAGCGACGAAGATCAGATCCGCACCGGTGTTCTCATCGGTTCCGGCATTGGCGGTATCGAGGGTATTGTCGAGGCAGGCTACACGCTGCGCGACAAGGGTCCACGCCGTATTTCGCCGTTCTTTATTCCTGGTCGTCTGATCAATCTGGCTTCCGGTCATGTGTCGATCAAGCACAAGCTACGCGGCCCGAACCATTCGGTCGTGACAGCTTGCGCGACCGGCACACACGCCATTGGCGACGCTGCCCGTCTGATCTCGTTCGGCGATGCAGATGTCATGGTTGCCGGTGGAACGGAATCGCCGGTCAGCCGGATTTCGCTGGCTGGTTTTGCCGCCTGCAAGGCGCTGTCCACCAAACGTAACGATGACCCGACCGCAGCTTCCCGTCCGTATGATGAAGACCGCGACGGCTTCGTGATGGGTGAAGGCGCTGGCGTTGTGGTTCTGGAAGAACTGGAACACGCCCTGGCGCGTGGTGCGAAAATCTATGCGGAAGTGATCGGATACGGTTTGTCGGGTGACGCTTATCACATCACGGCTCCGACCGAGAGCGGCGAAGGTGCCGAGCGCTGCATGGTTGCGGCTCTCAAGCGCGCTGAAATCACGCCGGACCAGATCGACTACATCAACGCCCATGGCACATCGACTATGGCCGACACCATCGAACTGGGTGCTGTCGAGCGCGTGGTTGGCGATGCGGCTTCGAAGATTTCCATGTCCTCGACCAAGTCGTCCATTGGTCATCTGCTGGGTGCTGCCGGTGCCGCTGAAGCAATTTTCTCGACGCTTGCCATCCGTGACAATGTTGCGCCTGCGACGCTTAATCTCGACAACCCGGCTGTTACGACCAAGATCGATCTGGTTCCGCACAAGGCGCGTGAGCGCAAGATCGACATTGCTCTGTCGAACTCCTTCGGATTTGGCGGAACCAATGCTTCGTTGGTCCTGCGCCGATACTCCTGATCTGTTTCGCTGAAAATAAAATATCGAATTTAAAAAACGCGGGGATTTCTCCGCGTTTTTGCCAAAATATAACCGGATGCGATGTTTAAAATCGTGAACAGCGGTTAGTGTGGTTACGACTCCGAAGGGTTTTATTCGCTCTGACGGAAAACAGGTACAAAAGCCGTTCCAGGCGGGCATTAGGCACAATGTGGCGGAACGTTCGCCAAAATAGATAGATAGAGTCTTTCTGATAGTTTGGTTAACTATACGAAATGCTCTGGACCGAGGTGATTGAGTGAGTTCAGAGGCGCAATCCGGAACGACCCCTGCAGACGAGCAGCCCAACGGCGCGACGCAGGAAACGAACGCGACTTCCAAGCCGTTCGTGCCGAAATCCGCGTCCGAAGCCTTGCGCCCCGAGCCTGGAACACCGCCGCCGCGCAAGCGCTCGCGCCATGCACGCAGCCAGATCGTCGTTTTCATGAATTTCATGCTGTCGCTGGTCGTGCTGGTTCTGCTCGGTGCGTCTGCCTTGTTCTATTTCGGCAAGATGCAGTTTGACGCCAAGGGCCCGCTCACTGCCGAAACGACTTTTCTCGTCAAGCGCGGCGCCGGTATCGCCGAAGTTTCCAACAGTCTGGAAAATCGCGAGATCGTCAGCGATGCGCGCATCTTCCGCTATGGTATGCGGACGCTCGGGCATGAAAATGATCTGAAGGCTGGCGAATACGCCATTCCAGCCAGCGCCTCGATGCGCGATGTGATGAATATTCTCATCAGCGGCAAATCCATCATGTATCCGCTGACCATTCCGGAAGGTCTCACGGTCAAGCAGATTTTCGACCGGATCTCGACCGATCCGACACTGGTCGGCGACATGCCGAAGGATATGCCGCCGGAAGGTGCGCTCTTCACCGATACGCTGAATTTCACGCGTGGCACGACGCGCTCAGAGATCATCGATCGTATGGTAGCCTCGCAGAAGAAGCTCGTCGATGATGCCTGGGCAAAACGCGGTCCAGACTTGCCGATCAAGGACAAGAATGAGTTCGTGACACTGGCTTCCATCGTGGAAAAAGAAACCGGTATCGCTTCTGAACGCCCGCATGTGGCCTCGGTCTTCGTCAACCGCTTGAAGAAGGGTATGCGTATCCAGTCCGATCCGACCATCATTTATGGTCTGTTCGGCGGTGCCGGCAAACCTTCCGATCGACCGATTTTCAAGTCGGACATCGAAAAGCCGACCCCTTACAACACCTATGTGATCAATGGTCTTCCGCCGACGCCGATTGCCAATCCCGGCAAGGCGGCGCTTGAAGCGGTCGCCAATCCGCTGGATACGGAAGACCTTTACTTCGTTGCCGACGGTACGGGCGGTCACGTGTTCTCAAAGACGCTGCAGGAACACAACGCCAATGTCCGTAAATGGCGCTCCGTGGAACAGCAGAAGAATATCGAACAACAGAACAATAACGGCAATAATACAAGCCAGAATTCTGGCCAGTAGCGGCACCGCTACGATTTTTGGCAGGCTTGAAAATATGTGACCGAAGTCGGTGGTATCGTCGGCTTCGGCTTGGCTTTTAGAGTAAGTTCGCACCTTCGCGGGCGTGAGTTGAGGGGACGGAACGCATGGCGCTCCAAAGCATGACCGGATTTGCACGCCATGCCGTGCAACACGCCATGGAAGGCGGAGAAGCGCGCATCGTCTGGGAAGTGCGTTCCGTCAATGGCAAGGGGCTCGATCTTCGGCTGCGTCTGCCGCAAGGGCTTGAAGCGACCGAACATCCGGTCCGTTCGATGCTCGCGCGTCATTTCTCGCGCGGTAATTTTCAGGCAAGTCTCAGCGTTGAACGTAGCGAAGCTCAGGCCGGTTTCAGCATCAATCAGGCCATGCTCGCCGAGGTCCTGAAGCTAGGTGCCGATTTGCAGGCGAAGCACGGATTGGCACCTGCCAGCGTAGACGGTATCCTTTCGCTGCGCGGTATTATTGATCAGGCGCAGATGGTTGATGACGAAGATGAACGCGGCGGGCTGGAAGCTGCTATCGTCTCAGGCTTTGAGGAAACGCTCAAGGCAATCGCCGATGCGCGCAGGCAGGAGGGCAAAGCCCTTTTCACCATTCTTTCCGCTCATGTCGACAGCATCGAGCGCTTGACCGGGAGCGCCCGCCGTGACCCGTCGCGCGGCACCGATGCGATCAAGGCCCGTCTTTCCGGACAAGTGGCCCTGTTGATGGATTCCGCACGCGAACTTGATGAAGCACGGCTCTATCAGGAAGCGGCATTTCTTGCGACCAAGGCCGATATTCAGGAGGAGCTTGACCGGCTGGATACCCATGTGGCATCCGCCCGCAAGCTTCTGGCCGATGGCGGCCCTGTCGGACGCAAGCTCGATTTTCTTTCACAGGAATTTAATCGGGAGACTAATACACTGTGTTCTAAATCGAATGCAGCGTCGATCACAGCCATCGGTCTGGAATTGAAGGCGGTCGTGGATCAGTTTCGCGAACAAGTACAAAATCTGGAGTAACAGGTATCATGGCCATCTCTTCGGTTGAAAATGGCGTCGCACGCAGGGGCTTGATGGTGGTGATTTCGTCGCCATCCGGGGCCGGTAAATCCACGATTGCCCGGCTTTTGCTGGAAGACAAGAAGATGAACCTCTCGCTGTCGATCAGCGTGACGACGCGCCCGCGCCGTCCCAGTGAAATCGAAGGGATCCACTACCATTTCAAGACGATCCGTGAATTCGAACGCCTGCGTGACAATGACGAGTTGATCGAATGGGCCGAGGTTCACGGCAATTTCTATGGTACGCTGCGGGAAACGGCTGAAATCGCGCTGGCCGACGGTCAGGACATGCTGTTTGACATCGACTGGCAGGGCGCAGACCAATTGCAAGCCAAGATGCCAGCCGATGTGGTGTCGATTTTCATTCTGCCACCCACCATGCGCGAACTGCAACAGCGTCTGAACCGCCGCGCTGAGGATACGGCTGAGGTCATCGAGACCCGCTTGCAGAACGCTCGTTTTGAAATCCAAAAATGGGTGAAATACGATTATATCGTCATCAACGAGGATCTCGACCGTTCCTTCACGGCGATCAAATCGATCATTGAGGCTGAACGTCTTCGTCGCGACCGCCGACCGGGTCTGTTCGATTTCGTGACAGGTTTGCTGGAAGAAGAACCGGGCATTTAAATTTCTGGAAAGTTCCCTTCGCCGTGTCGTCTGCAGGTACAGAAACCAAGCACTGGTCCATCGTGGAACTCCTTCACGAGACGGTCAAGAACCCGAACATTCATGTGCGCGGCAGGCACAGCTATTACAGCAATGCATGGACAGGCTCGTTCGAAGAGAGTGTCGTTCGCTATCTTTATGGCGACGAATACAGTCTGCAGGCCTGGGAGTCCCAATGGGCCGTGGATCAGCTCTATATTGGTGATTACGTCTGTATCGGTGCAGAGGCTGTCATCTTGATGGGCGGCAACCACACGCATCGTACGGACTGGTTCAGTCTCTATCCATTTCCCGATGTCATTCTCGATGCCTACAAGGGAAAGGGTGACACGATTATAGGGGATGGGGCATGGCTTGGAATGCGTGCCATGATCATGCCCGGAATTACTATTGGAGAAGGCGCAATCGTCGCTTCTGGCGCAATCGTCACAAAAGATGTTGCAGCTTATACCATCGTGGCCGGTAATCCTGCAGCGCCTATTCGGTCCCGTTTTCCAGCAACGACTGTCGATACTCTTCTGGACCTCAGAATCTACAGATGGGACGAAAAGAAATTTGACGCTATGAGAGCGTATCTTTGCACAGATGATATCGATGCGCTTGTGACAGCTTCTGCTCACTATGACAAAAATACCGGAGCGGCAGAATAAACCCGTTCACGCCAGTCTGATTGTCACGCGATCTGTGTCGGCTACCAATTGCCGAAAGGCATCGAGAAAAGGTTTGCCGCCGCGTGTTTGCAGGTTGTTCAAAGCTTCAACATTCTTGAACACCAACTCGCATTCACCGGGCCAACCGGGGCCTTGCCATTGCACGGCGTCCCAGAATGCGTCGAGCGTGTAACCGAAGGATTCGTGATCTTGGGCCGGGACGGCTGAAAGATAGCGCCGCCAAAGTTCATAGGGACTCTCAATGCCAGCGCAATCGATTTCGTAGATGGGCAGCATGTCAGTCTAGCAGGATCAGCAGGCCGTCCACCATGCCGAGGACAAGAATGAGCGCACCCATTGTTATGGCCGTCACGATCAGCATATGCTTTTGCCGGTCGCGCTTTTCCGTTCGCTTGCCCGTCCAGTCATAAGGCGATTCAGGCATTCCTCTCTCCAGATCGGCGCGGCATTGAAAATTACCGTGCAGGATCGCTTTCCCCGTAGCCTGCACTTTACCGTCAATATCTGCAAGATGGATGATGTTGATAAGTTCGCATCTGCCTAAGCCGCGTTCAAGATGACAGGCGGTTATACAGCCGTGCCGCCCACCGTTACCTGGTCCATGCGAAGATGCGGCTGGCCAACCCCGACGGGAACCCACTGGCCGCCCTTGCCGCAATTGCCGCTGCCGGTATCGAGCTTCATGTCGTTGCCGATCATCGAAACCCGCTGCATGGCATCCGGGCCGTTGCCGATCAGCATTGCACCTTTGATTGGCACCCCGATCTTGCCATTCTCGATCATGTAGGCTTCGGTGCAGCCGAACACGAACTTTCCGGATGTGATATCCACCTGGCCGCCACCGAAAGAGACAGCGTAAATCCCCTTTTTCATAGAGGCGATGATTTCCTCCGGGGTCTTATCGCCTGACAGCATATAGGTGTTGGTCATGCGTGGCATCGGTGCGTGGGCATAGGATTCACGGCGGCCGTTGCCGGTCGCTTCCATGCCCATCAGGCGCGCATTCTGGCGATCCTGCATGTAATTGACCAGTTTGCCGTCTTCGATCAACACGGTGCGATTGGTTGGCGTGCCTTCATCGTCAATCGTGAGAGAACCACGCCGTTCGGCGATTGTGCCGTCGTCGACGACCGTTACGCCCTTTGAGGCAACCTGCTGGCCGAGCAGGCCCGCAAAGGCCGATGTTTTCTTGCGGTTGAAGTCACCTTCCAACCCATGCCCTACGGCTTCATGCAGCATGACGCCCGGCCAGCCATTGGCCAGAACAATGTCGAATGTGCCTGCCGGGGCAGGGATGGCTTCCAGATTGACAAGTGCCTGCCGCAATGCCTCATCAGCGGCGTGCTGCCAGCTTTCGACGGTGATGAATTCGCCAAAGCCCTTGCGTCCGCCAACCGTATGCGAACCCGATTCCTGACGGTCGCCATCGCCAGCTACCACCGAAACGCTCAACCGCACCATGGGGCGTATATCGCGCACGAAGTGACCGTCGGCGCGCAGAATTTCGACCTGCTGCCATGACCCCGCAAGCGAAACGGAAACCTGACGGACTTTAGGGTTTTTGCCGCGCAGATAGGCATCGATCTGCTGCAAAAGCTGTACCTTGGTGTCGAATGTCGGCGAGCCGATGGGGTTTTCATCCGTGTAAAGATGACGGTTGGTGCCCGCAGGTGCTGCTGAATAACTTCCGCCGTAGCCCTTCAATGTAGCCGATACGGCATCAGAAGCGCGCTTCAGGGCGGCAAGCGAAAGATCGCCAGCATGGGCATAGCCGATGGCTTCACCCGCAACCGATCGCAGGCCGAATCCCTGATCCTGATTGAAGGAGCCAGTCTTGAGGCGGCCATTGTCGAAAACAAGCGCCTCCGCCTCGCGGTATTCCACAAAGAGCTCGCCGTCGTCGCTGCCTTTCAGGCTTTGGGCGACCAGGCGCTCGATATCGTCGCGGCTGACGTCGAAACTGTCGATCAGGCTTTTCATAAAAATAAATCCTGCAGCATGTGTTTGCTGCAGGATGTAAGCCTTAAATCGGTTGAGAACAACCACGTGTAAGTATGAGGCAGATGATTCAGGCTATAGTGAGCCGAAAATGGTGGGTTTCAAGAACCGGAGCGCAGCATACTTAAAGGTATGTGAGCACCGGAAGCGCAGAAAAACGCCATTGCAGGCCACGATAGCGTGAATCACGGCAGGGCGTCGAAGCCTTCACCAAACCCTTTAAGATCCACCGGAATGCCAACGCCCTCTTCCGGCGTCTGGAAGACGATGAAGGTGGCAGCCTTGCCGGAGCGCAGCGTCTTGAGGAGATCGTCCTCAAGGATCACCTCGGCATAGCAGCCGTCTTCGAAGCAGCGGACGAAATAGGCGCGACCGATATCCTTGCCATCGACGTTGAGGCCAAGGCCGTTGGGCAACAGAACGCCCAGCGGTGCCAGAACACGAAGAATGCGGGCCTTGTTGTCCGCCGTCTTGAGAACCACGACCGAAAGGCCCAGTTCAGGGCGCTTTGCGGCGACCACGTTCTGGATCAGTGCGCACTGCTCTGTCTTGGCGCCAGCAGGCGTGTCACAGAGAACGGACCAGGCGCCATGCTGCGACTTGAGCTTGCCGCTCTGCTGCGGGCTGGTCGGGGCTGCCTGCGACTGGGCCGCAGGGGCTTCTTGTGGGGTTTGTAACTGCGCCGGGGTGTCCTGAGCAACCGAAGGAAGCGTTGCAACGGCGAGCGCCATACCGGCACCTGTTGCAAGGGTTGCGAGGCGCTGGCTGATCGTGCGGCGGGCGAGCATGCGAAAAGTCATGAAATCTCCAGATCGAATCACCGGGACGTTAACGCGCTGCATTGGCCATGGAAAGCGCCGTGACAGGCGTTTATCAGTCCTGGCCATCATAGCAACGGTGATACCGTCTGTTGCGTCGATTGTCACGCGGCACGTTAAAGGAAACGTCTTGTCAAATCATGGCTTCATTATGGGTTTCGTGCGATTTTCCCAAGTTTTCATGGCGAAAATGAACCGCTCTGCGGCATTGAATAAACTCAGACATTCGTTCTTTCTCATGTGGGCTGCGCGCAAAAATGCCGCACAGGAACATATTCGCCTTCCTTGCGGTGTGCGCTAAGGTGTGATTTGAACGCCGACGGGGGATGCGGCCGTCTTTAACGTCCGGCGTCCAGCTCGAAAGGGCGAAAAGGGAGAGAGTTCTGGTGGATAAGATTGTTGCCACAACGAAGGGCGCCTTCGGCGGCGCTCTTGCAGTGCTGTGGACGACTGGTGCCGCTTTTGCGGATCAGCCTCGTCCCTGGGAATGGAGATTTCAGGACGCTGCGACTGGGATTGCCGAACAGATTCATTGGTTTGAGCGTTATACGCTCTGGTTCATTATACCAATTACCCTGCTGGTTCTGTTTTTGTTGGTCTGGGTAGCGCTGCGCTTTCGCGCGAGTGCAAACCCGGAGCCATCCAAGACCAGCCACAATACCGCTATTGAAGTGATCTGGACCATCGGACCTGTGATCATTCTTCTGTTCCTGGCGGTTCCGTCCTTCCAGCTTCTGACGGCGCAATATTCGCCTGAGGATCCGACGCTGACGGTCAAGGCGACGGGATACCAGTGGTACTGGGGTTACGAATATCAGGTCGATAATCCAGTCAGTTTCGATGCCCTTCTGCTGAAGGATGCCGATCGCGCTGCCGCTGGAAAAGAGGATCGTGCGCGTTATCCGCGTCTTCTCGCCGTCGACAACGAAGTCGTGGTTCCGATCGGCGAAACGGTTCGTCTCCTCGTCACCGCTGCCGACGTGATCCATTCGTGGACGATCCCGGCTTTCGGCGTGAAGATGGACGCTGTTCCGGGCCGCATCAACGAAGCCTGGTTCAAAGCAGACAAAGAAGGCCTCTACTACGGTCAGTGCTCGGAGCTTTGCGGCAAGGATCATGGCTTCATGCCGATCGCGGTGCGCGTTGTCTCGAAAGAGCAGTATCAGACCTGGCTCGCTGCTGCGGGATCGGATTTGAACGGCGCGAACAAGGCGCTTCAGGCCGCTGTTGAAGGTGGCGCAAACGATAAAGTGGCTGCGGCGGGTCTCTGATCCCGATCGCCAAGACTGTTGAAAAACGGGAGCGAATTCCATGGCTGGCACAGCAGCTCACGAGCATGGTGCCCACGACGACCACAAGCCGCATGGCTGGGTTCGTTGGGTATACTCGACTAATCATAAAGACATCGGTACCCTGTACCTGATTTTTGCAATCATCGCCGGTATCATCGGCGGCGCTCTGTCCATTGCGATGCGCGCCGAACTCCAGGAGCCGGGTATCCAGATTTTCCATGGTCTGGCGTCCATGGTCTACGGCGTCGAGGGCGACGCCGCGCTTGATGCTGGCAAGCAGATGTTCAACGTGTTCACCTCGGCGCACGCCCTGGTCATGATTTTCTTCATGGTCATGCCTGCGTTGATCGGCGGCTTCGCCAACTGGATGGTGCCGCTGATGATCGGCGCGCCGGACATGGCTTTTCCGCGCATGAACAACATTTCGTTCTGGCTTCTGCCGCCTGCGCTGTTGCTGCTAATGATCTCGCTGTTCATGCCTTCGGCACCTGGCGGCTGGGGTCCCGGTGGTGGTTGGACGCTTTATCCGCCGCTTTCGACCTCCGGTCAGCCCGGACCGGCTGTGGACTTCGCTATCCTTGCAATCCACATCTCGGGTGCCTCGTCGATCCTCGGCGCGATCAACTTCATCACCACGATCCTCAACATGCGCGCACCGGGCATGACGCTGCACAAGATGCCGCTCTTTGCCTGGGCCGTGCTAGTGACGGCGTTCCTGCTTCTGCTTTCTCTGCCTGTTCTGGCAGGCGGCATCACCATGCTGCTGACTGATCGCAACTTCGGAACGACCTTCTTCACACCGGACGGCGGTGGTGACCCGATCCTTTACCAGCACCTGTTCTGGTTCTTCGGTCATCCTGAAGTGTACATTCTGATCCTGCCGGGCTTCGGCATCGTCAGCCACATCATTTCGACCTTCTCGCGCAAGCCGATCTTCGGTTACCTCGGCATGGCTTACGCCATGGTCGCCATTGGCGTCGTCGGCTTCGTCGTCTGGGCCCACCACATGTACACGGTCGGCTTGTCGCTCGACACGCAGCGTTACTTTGTTTTCGCGACGATGGTCATCGCGGTTCCGACGGGTATCAAGATATTCTCGTGGATCGCGACTATGTGGGGCGGTTCGCTGACCTTCCGTGCGCCGATGCTGTGGGCAATCGGTTTCATCTTCCTGTTCACGGTCGGCGGTGTGACGGGCGTCCAGCTCGCTAATGCCGGTCTCGACCGTGCGCTGCATGACACCTATTACGTTGTGGCGCACTTCCACTACGTTCTGTCGCTGGGTGCGGTGTTTGCGATCTTCGCAGGCTGGTATTACTGGTTCCCGAAGATGAGCGGCTACATGTACAATGAGTTCACGGCGAAGCTGCACTTCTGGGTAACCTTCGTTGGCGTGAACCTGGTCTTCTTCCCGCAGCACTTCCTTGGTCTTGCTGGCATGCCGCGCCGCTACATCGACTATCCGGATGCCTATGCGGGCTGGAATATGGTATCGTCCTACGGTTCCTACATTTCGGGCTTCGCCGTCCTGATCTTCCTCTACAATGTCTTCGAGGCATTCGCGAAGAAGCGTGAAGCAGGCGCAAACCCATGGGGTGAAGGCGCAACCACGCTGGAATGGCAGCTCTCATCGCCGCCGCCGTTCCACCAGTGGGAACAGTTGCCGCGCATCAAGTAATTGTGCGATGGGCGGAGTCCGGAAAAGACTTCGCCCTTCCTTACAAAATGTGCTATGGCGGGCGGCATTCTGTTCCGCCCGTCGCCGGTAGACGAAAAGTCGGCCACTAAGCACGGCGCTTTCCGGCGGGAACAGAGTGGTTTCCGGGAGGACATGGTTGTGATGGTGCCGATCCGTGCTGTAGGGGCTCGGTGTTCGGACCGGTGAATTTGAGGTTTTTGAAGTTAAAATGTCTCTGGTGGAAAAAAACGCAGGTACCGATGATGCGCTCGTTCTCTCTGAAGCGACCGCGCGGGATTACCTTGTTCTTTTGAAGCCTCGGGTGATGTCCCTTGTGGTCTTCACCGGGCTGGTCGGTCTCGTGGTCGCCCCGGGACATATGAATCCGGTACTCGCTGCCATCAGCATTTTGTGCATCGCGGTCGGCGCGGGTGCGTCCGGCGCGCTGAATATGTGGTACGATGCCGATATCGATGCGGTGATGAAGCGTACGCGCAACCGGCCTATTCCGGCCGGCGTGATTGCTCCCAATCAGGTTCTGGCTTTCGGCCTGACCTTGTCAGCCTTTTCGGTCGTTACACTCGGCCTGATGGTCAATTGGCTGTCGGCAGCACTGCTCGCCTTTACGATTTTCTTTTACGCCGTGGTCTATACGATGTGGCTGAAGCGCTCGACGCCGCAGAACATTGTCATCGGCGGTGCCGCAGGCGCATTCCCTCCAATGATAGGCTGGGCGGCTGCGACAGGTGAGGTCACCTGGGACAGCGTCGTCCTGTTCATGATTATCTTCTTGTGGACACCGCCGCATTTCTGGGCACTGTCACTTTTTTCATCCAATGATTATGAAGCGGCGCGTATTCCGATGATGCCCAACGTCAAGGGTGAACTTTCGACCCGGCGTCAGGCGCTCTTCTATTCGATCATTATGGCGCCGGTTGGCGTTCTGCCCTGGGTGCTTGGCTTCGCTGGCCCTGTCTATGGCGCGATTTCGACGTTGCTTGGATTGGCTTTCGTTTATTACGCCTGGCGCCTTTGGGCTGCCGGATCGCAGCCGGCAATGCTGGCAGCGGCGCGTAAGCTGTTTCGCTTCTCGCTGCTCTACTTGTCAGGACTATTTGCGGTGCTGCTTGCCGAAGCGCTGGTAATGAAGGCGTTCTCCGCCTTTGGAGTGTTCTAATGAATAAAACCGAACAGAAGCCGATGGACAGCGAAATGGAGCTGATTGTTCCGACGGAACAGCAAAAGAAAGCCCAGCGCAATCGTTCCTGGGGGTTGGCAATCGCTCTGGCGCTGTTCGTGCTGCTTGTCTACGTCGGCACGATTGCGAAACTGGGTACCAACATTCTAGTACGACCGCTCTAAAGCATGTTTTCCGAAAGTGGGACCGGTTTTGGGATGAAGACATGCTTGAAAACAAAAGTTTAATGCGCGTCATATGAATATGAGAAAACGCGACACGCTTTAGAGCTTCATCTGGGAGGAGAATATGGCGGATCAGCAGGAAAAAGATCAAAAGCTGAGGAAGCAGCAACGTTCCAACGCAACGATTGCTGTTGCTTGCCTGTCTTTCTTTGTCTGCATGATCGGCGCGGCCTATGCCTCCGTGCCACTTTACCGCATTTTCTGCCAGGTAACGGGTTATGGCGGCACGACACAGCGCGTCGAACAATACTCCGATACGATTCTGGACAAGACGATCAAAGTACGTTTTGACGCGAACACGGCCAATGGACTGCCATGGGATTTCCAACCCGTGCAGCGTGAGGTGACGGTTCGCATCGGCGAGACGACGATGATCAAGTATGAAGCGCGTAACCTGTTTGATGCGCCGACCTATGGTCGCGCAAGCTTCAACGTCGCGCCAGGCCGGGCAGGGGCCTATTTCAACAAAGTCGAATGCTTCTGCTTCACGGATACGACCTTGAAGCCGGGCGAAGATATGGAAATGCCGGTGGTGTTCTTTGTTGATCCGGAGATCGTCAACGATCCCGATCTGAAGGACGTCAAGACGATCACACTATCCTATACATTCTTTCCGATTGAAAAGCCGAAGCCGGTGGCAAATGCCGGCGTCGCGGCCTCCACCAACGGAAGCTGACGCTGATAAGTGCGGCGCATAATGCCGCAAAGACAAAACAATGAAGCGGTTTTATTCTTATAAGAGATACCGCTTGTTACAGACAGACTTGCTTGGAATCGCATTAGGGGTTTAAGCAGGAAAGTACGAGAGAGGAGTCCCTAAGGGGATTTACGGGGAGAGACATGGCCGACGTTCATCAGAAAAATCACGACTATCATATCATCGCGCCGAGCCCTTGGCCGTTCCTGAGCTCGATGGGTGCATTCGTGCTTGCCGTCGGCGGTATTGCCTGGATGCGTTACATCAATGCCGGTGAGCTGCCGTTCTTCGGCCTCAATGTGGTGACGCCCTGGATTTTCTTCATCGGTCTCGCGATCGTGCTCTACTGCATGTATGGCTGGTGGTCCGATACGATCAAGGAAGGACATGAGGGCCACCATACCCGTGTCGTATCACTGCATCTTCGTTACGGCATGATCATGTTCATTGCCTCGGAAGTCATGTTCTTCGTGGCGTGGTTCTGGGCGTTCTTCGATGCCAGCCTCTTCCCGAACGAAGTGCATCAGGTGGCGCGCGCTGCGTTCACAGGCGGCGTCTGGCCTCCAAAGGGTATCGAGGTTCTCGATCCGCTGCACCTGCCGCTCTACAACACCGTGATCCTGCTTCTGTCGGGCACCACGCTGACCTGGGCGCACCATGCGCTGCTGCACAATGACCGCAAGGGCATGATCACGGGTCTCGCGATCACTGTGGCTCTGGGTGTCCTGTTCTCATTTGTGCAGGCCTACGAGTACATCCACGCACCGTTTGCGTTCAAGGACTCGATCTACGGCGCGACCTTCTTCATGGCGACCGGTTTCCACGGTTTCCACGTTATCATCGGTACGATCTTCCTTCTGGTCTGCCTCTTCCGCGCCATCGGCGGCGACTTCACGCCAAAACAGCATTTCGGTTTTGAAGCCGCTGCCTGGTACTGGCACTTCGTTGACGTCGTCTGGCTGTTCCTCTTCTTCGCCATCTATGTATGGGGTGGCTGGGGTGCGCCTATGCATGCCGGCTGATCGCTAGAGCATGTCTCCTGAAAGTGGGAACCGGTTTCGGGATAAAGACATGCGTAAAAACAAACAGACAGAGCATTTCCTTGATTCAACCAAAACAGGAAATGCTCTAGCGGTCAAAAGTTCCGAGGCGGCCCTGGCAACATGGCCGCCTTTTGTTTGCGAAGAAACTACAGAATCGTGCTTTGTGCGTCCGAGAGGACGCGCGGCTCTTGAGGAGAAGGGAAGCGCAATGCCGGATCACAATCATTATCCTCCCGTCGATCCCATAAAGAGTGGCATTGCCGGACATTGTCCGCGTTGCGGTGAGGGGAAACTGTTTGAAGGCTTCCTGAAAGTGGCTCCGCGCTGCACTGCTTGCGGACTGGATTATTCTTTTGCCGATTCCGGCGACGGTCCGGCGGCGTTTGTCATTCTCATCATCGGTTTTATCGTCGTCGGTCTTGCACTCTGGATGGAAGTGAATGTCGGACCGCCGCTTTGGGTGCATTTTATCCTGTGGGTGCCGCTCGCCATCATTCTCAGTCTCGTGGCCATGCGGTGGGCCAAGGGTATCCTCATCAATATGCAGTATCGCAACAAGGCAGCGCCCGGTCGTATAGACAGCCGACAGGATGATGGCAAATGACGACAGCTCAGCAGTCGCGGCGATTTCCCTGGGGTGTCGTGATCGCATCCACAGTTGCGCTTGTCATTCTGCTGGCGCTCGGCACCTGGCAGGTGGAACGTCTGCAGTGGAAGGAGGCGCTGATTGCGTCCACCGAGCAGCGCATCCACGAGCCACCCCTTCCACTGTCCGAAATGGAACAGATCTACAAGCAGGAAGGGTCCGTCGAATATCGTCCGGTGACGGTCTCGGGCACTTTCATGCATCAGGGCGAACGGCATTTTCTGGCCACGCATAACGGAGCGGCAGGTTATTATGTCTACACGCCTCTGATGCTGGAGGATGGGCGCTTCGTGCTCGTTAATCGCGGCTTCGTTCCATACGAAAAGAAAGACCCTGCAACGCGAGCCGAAGGCCAGGTTGACGGTCCGGTCAGCGTGACCGGCCTGGCGCGTGATCCGCTTTCGGCAAAGCCCGGTTACTTCCTCCCCGACAATGATATCGCCAAGAATATTTTTTACTGGAAGGACTGGACGGCGATGGCGGAAAGCGCTGATCTGCCAAACCTCGATGAGGTTGTGCCGTTCTTCATTGATGCCGGCAGCAAGCCCAATCCGGGTGGCCTGCCAATCGGTGGCGTGACGATCATCGACTTTCCCAATAACCATCTGCAATATGCCGCTACATGGTATGGCCTTGCTCTGGCTTTGATAGGGGTTGTCGGGACGTGGTTGTGGCGCTATCGCTGTCTCAGGAAAAGTGGAGACCGGTTTTCCGTCCGAGACAGCGAGAATAAAGACGAAGAGGGTTGAGGGGTTGACAACGGCCTCGTTGCAGCCCAACTCCCAGACTAAAGCATGTCTCCCAAAAGAGGGCACCGGTTTATGGATAGAGGCATGTGCAAAATAATACACCTGAAGGATAACTTGCTTCAGGTTTCAAACCACGCCGAACTTTGTGAGCACGCTTCATGACTGATCAACGACCACCACTGGAAATCCGCCTTTGCGGTCCGCGCGGCTTTTGTGCCGGGGTGGACCGGGCGATCCAGATCGTCGTGCTGGCGCTGAAGAAATACGGCGCGCCTGTCTATGTTCGCCATGAGATCGTTCACAACCGTTACGTGGTCGAGGGCTTACAGTCACGTGGTGCGATCTTTGTCGAGGAACTGGACGAGATCCCCGCGGAACACCGCGAGCAGCCAGTGGTATTTTCGGCTCATGGCGTGCCGAAGTCGGTGCCTGCCGACGCGCAAGCCAAGAACCTGTTTTATCTCGATGCAACCTGCCCCCTGGTTTCCAAAGTGCACAAACAGGCCATGCGCCATCAGCGTCTTGGCCGTCATGTCATTTTGATCGGCCATTCCGGGCATCCAGAAGTGATCGGCACCATGGGCCAATTGCCGGATGGTGCAGTGACGCTGATCGAGACGGTTGAAGATGCGCGCGACTGCCATTTCGATGATGAGAACAATCTCGGCTTCGTGACGCAGACGACGCTTTCGGTGGATGATACGGCAGGGATTATCGAGGAACTGGAGGCACGTTTTCCGAACCTTTCGGCTCCGGCAGCGGAATCGATCTGCTATGCCACCACCAACAGGCAGGACGCAGTGCGTTCAGCTGCTCCGGGGTGCGATCTGTTTCTGATCGTCGGTGCGCCAAACTCCTCCAACTCCAGGCGTCTGGTTGAAGTTGCGGAGAAGGCAGGTGCGCGGATGTCGATGCTGGTTCAACGCGCTGCCGATATCGAATGGGATCGGATCGGCGGTATATCGGTTGTGGGGTTGTCGGCGGGTGCTTCGGCTCCTGAAATCATCGTCGATGAAATCATCGATGCCTTCAAGGCGCGCTTCAATGTGTTGATCGAACTGGCTGAAACCACGGTTGAAACCGAAAACTTCCTCGTGAATCGCGAGATTCGCGATGTGGAACTGACGGTGCAGGACATGGCATTCGTCAACGGGGAACACCGGGTGGTAGGCATTCCGAAACTGATGCCCAAGATCATACAAGGGAAATAAGCGGCATGGCCGTCTATACGGATATCAATGAAATCGAACTTGGCGCTTTCCTGCAGCAATACGATATCGGCACACTGACGTCTTACAAAGGCATTGCGGAAGGGGTGGAGAACTCCAACTATCTTCTGCACACTACTTCGGGGTCGTTCATCCTGACGCTTTACGAAAAGCGCACCAATCGTGAAGATCTGCCGTTCTTTCTTGGCCTGATGCAGCATCTGGCAAGCCGCAACCTCGAATGCCCGCAGCCAGTGGTCCGTCGTGACGGTACGACAATCGGCGAACTTGCGGGACGCCCTGCGGCAATCGTCACCTTCCTGGAAGGTATGTGGATGCGCCGCCCGACTGTCGAGCACTGTGAGGCCGTTGGCGAAGGGTTAGCCCATATGCATCTGGCGGGCGCTGATTTTTCGCTGCGCCGTCGCAACGGTTTGACACTTTCCGACTGGCGCCCTTTGTGGAACCTGTCGCGTGAACGCGCGAATACGGTGGAACCCGGTCTCGTTGGCGAGGCGGAGGCCGATCTCGCTTTTCTGGAAAAGAACTGGCCCTCCGTCCTGCCGCTGGGCGTGATCCATGCGGATCTTTTCCCGGACAATGTTTTCTTCCTTAACGACAAGCTCTCGGGCTTTATCGATTTCTACTTCGCCTGCACGGACATTCTGGCTTACGATGTTGCCGTCTGCCTCAATGCATGGTGCTTTGAAAAGGACTTTTCCTATAACCGCACCAAGGGAGCAGCGTTTCTGCGCGGCTACACCTCCATTCGCCCGCTTTCTACGGCGGAGGCCGATGCACTGCCGGTTCTGGCGCGGGGGGCCGCCATTCGTTTCATGCTGACCCGGCTTTACGACTGGCTGAATGTTCCGGAAGGCAGTTTCGTGGTCAAGAAAGATCCCATGGAATATGTGCGCAAGATGCGCTTTCATCGCCAGATCGAAACCGCTGCCGAATATGGTCTTGAGCAGCAGGGAGCGGCTGCGTGAAGCAGATAGAGGCTTTTACGGATGGTGCCTGCTCGGGTAATCCCGGTCCTGGCGGCTGGGGCGCAATTTTGCGCTGGAATGGCAATGTCAAGGAACTGAAGGGCGGTGAAGCCGACACGACCAACAACCGCATGGAGTTGATGGCGGCTATCTCGGCACTTTCAGCATTGAAGGAACCGTGCGAAGTCGATCTCTATACGGACTCGGTCTATGTGCGCGACGGCATCTCCAGTTGGATCGAAGGCTGGAAACGCAATGGCTGGAAGACGGCTGCGAAGAAACCGGTCAAGAATGCCGAATTGTGGCAGGCGCTCGACGAAGCGCGCAAGCCGCATAAGGTCAACTGGCACTGGGTCAAGGGCCATGCAGGGCATCCGGAAAATGAACGCGCTGACGAACTTGCCCGGGAGGGCATGGAGCCATTCAAATATGGCGGCCGTAAATCATTGAAGGTGCAATGATAGTTATAGGCGAAAAGGGCGGCAAATGCCGCCCTTTTTGTTTGATTAAAGCTGTTCGAGAATAGCCGATGCGGCTGACGTGACCGCCTGTCCGGCCTGTTCTTCGATATTGAGCGTCTTGACGACCCCATCTTCCACGATTGCCGAATAACGCTTGGAACGAATGCCAAGGCCGCCAGCAGTCGCGTCGAGCTCAAGGCCCGCAGCTTTCGTGAACGTTGCCGAACCATCGGCCAGATAGAGAATTTTGCCTTCGCCACCCGTGCTCTGCGCCCATGCACCCATAACGAAGGCGTCGTTCACCGCAACAACGGCGATCTGATCGACGCCCTTGGCGAGGATCGCATCGCGGTTCTCGAGATAGCCTGGCAGGTGATTGAGGCTGCAGGTCGGCGTGAAAGCACCCGGAACGGCAAAGAGAACGACCTTCTTGCCCTTGAAGATTTCGTCGGTCGTCATCTCCTTGACACCATCTGCGGTCTTTACCTTGAAAGTCGCTGCAGGCAGCTTGTCGCCAACTTTGATCGTCATTTAATTTCTCCTCGGGGCAGGGGCCGTCTGTTCCACTGCCTGTTGTCAGATTCTAGAACGCGTTTCGATCTGATTGAATCAGATCGGCGCGTCTCAACTGTTTGTTTTGACGCACATCTTATCCGAAAACCGTTTCACATTTTTCGGGATGCGCTCCAATCCACACCGCAAAGTGCGGGCGGCACAGTTAAACCGATAGCAGGTCGCCGAGCAATTTCAACATCCAGATAAGAGCATCAAGCGCCGGAAGGGAGTCTAATCCAGTGTCACCTGACCGGAGACGGCTTTTCCATTCTGGACAATGGTATAGTCGATAATGGCGTTATCTGCTTTCCCACGCACCTGGGCAGCAAAGCGGTGGCCGGAATGCCCGTCCTGAACTGCAACGGCGTCGGAAAGCCCGATTTTGTCGCTGGCAATGAACAGCTCCGCAGGGGCTGCGGGATCGGGGACGGTAAGATCGAAGACGGCTTTGTCTCCTTCCCGCTTCACATCACTGATGCCGAATGCCGAAGACGCGGGTATCGGCAGTCGGTCGAAAGCCGTCTCAATAATCGTGCGGTTGGCAATCGCCTGCGGCGAAGCTTGTTGTCCTTCGTCATTGAGCGGAAACTCGAATGTTGCCTGCACGGGAACGCAGATTTTCTCGCAGACTCCGAGGAAAACATGACCCTTCAGTCGTGTATCGGCGGAGGTCAGTTGAAAGACTATCGGCAGGGAAACCGGCTGCTTATATCCAATGCCACCTTCATCGTCTCCACCAAACCGCACAGGTGTAGGGAAATCAATCCGCGCTTTCGCATCACCCTCGATCGTGATCTGAGGCGGGACACCTGCGTCGCCCGGATTGCGCCAATAGGTCTTCCAGCCTGGTTGCAGCTCGATCTGCAATGCACCGCGCCGTTCATGACTGGCCGCATTGTCAGCGCCGTTGTCTTCAATGATGACGCGAACGCGCCCGCCGGGCGTCTCGGTCCAGTCGGAGGTGGAAGCCATGGCTGGAAACACCAGTGAGGCCAGCAGAAATGGTGCGAGGACAAAAGTTCGGATGTTCATGGACGAAAGATGGAATGAAAAGATGCTCGCTTCAAGTCCAATTGTGGCGAGCTTGCTGCGCGTTGATGGCTAGTGTGGTAGCCGGCAACCTCGTCATCTATCTTCAAGGTCGGATTACGCTTCAAAGTCCGCAGTCGAAATAAATGACCATTGTTATTTTGCTCAGTCTTGCTACCTTCATATAGATGACCATTCTTAAAGCGCCGAACAAGGAGCAGGGTTTTCTGAACGGGCAGTTCCTGCTTGCCATGCCCGGAATGAGCGACGAGCGTTTTGCCCGGTCTGTGGTCTATATCTGTGCGCATTCCGATGAAGGTGCGATGGGGTTCATCATTAATCAGCTTCAGCCCGTGGAATTTCCTGACCTTCTGCGCCAGATTGGGATCATAGACGAGGATGAGCTGATTATTCTGCCGGATCGCGCGCAGCATATGATGGTGCGTAATGGAGGACCGGTGGATCGGACACGTGGCTTCGTCTTGCATTCGGATGACTATATGGTCGATTCCACCATGCCGGTTTCTGAAGATGTCTGTCTAACGGCAACCGTAGATATCTTGCGTGCCATTTACGGGGGCAGGGGACCGTCACAAGCCCTGATGGCGCTTGGCTATTCCGGCTGGGCGCCGGGCCAGATCGAGGCAGAACTTGCCGAGAACGGTTGGCTAACCTGCGACGCGCCGCTCGACATGCTGTTCGATAGCGATATAGAGGGCAAGTATTCGCGCCTGATGCTTCATATGGGCATCGATATGTCCCGGCTTGTTTCCGACGCGGGACATGCGTGAGGAGGGGAATAAGGCAATATGTTTGAATTGCGTATGGCCGAAACGACCATATTCTCCTACTGCCCTACTGCCCTACTGCCCTACTGCCCTACTGCCCTACTGCCCTTATCAAGCCGCCGCCGCGTCCAACTGTTCGCGGATCATACGAGTTGCTTCGTCACGGCTCGTCGGCTGGCCGAACATGAAGCTCTGCACATACTCGCACCCCATCTGGCGAAGCTGGAGCGCATCGCTTTCGCTTTCCACACCTTCGGTTACGACGGCGAGGCCGAGATCATGTGCCATGCTTATAATCGAGCGTAGCAGGGTAGCTTTCTGGGGCTGATCGCCTTTCACGAAGGAGCGATCGATCTTGATGATGTCGAACGGGAAACGCGTGAGATAAGCCAGCGAGGAATAACCCGTCCCGAAATCATCGAGCGACAGGCCTATGCCCATGGCTTTAAGCCGGGCCAGGACATGCGTGGACTGTTCCGGGTTTTCCATGAGGACGGACTCTGTCAACTCAAGCTTGAGGCTGCCCGGATTGAGATGGATGCGGGAAAGCACTGAACGGACATCGTTGATGAGGTCCTGACGGATAAGCTGTGTGGATGAAAGATTGACCGAAACGAAGAGGTCGAGCTTCGGGAATTGTTCCTGCCACGCGAAAAGGTCTTCCGCAGCCCGCTGCATCGCAAACAGGCCAAGCTGGATTATAAGGCCGGAATTTTCGGCAATCGGAATGAATTCCGACGGTGAAATGGCGCCGCGTCGAGGATGTTCCCAGCGCATAAGGGCTTCGAAACCGGCAATCGTACCTTCATCAAGCTTGACGATGGGCTGATAGACGAGACTGATCTCGTCGCGTTCAAGCGCACGACGCAGATCGGATTCAAGCTGGAGCTTGTCGCTGCCGATGGCTCTGAATGCGGGACGGAACGGCTCGATGCGGTCACCGCCGAAGCGCTTTGCCTGATACATGGCAAGTTCCGCGTCCTTCACGAAATCTTCGGCGGACGTTGCCGTCTTCGTCCATGTAATCAGGCCGACGGATGAGGTCAGGACGATTTCGCGCTTTGCATAGGCAATTGGTGCACGCACGGCCTGACGCAGAGCCTCAGCAAAGGAGGCGATGCGGCCCGGATCGCTTTCAGAGGCGAGCAGCAAGCCGAACTGGTCTGAGGACAGGCGCGAGAGCGTATCCTGTGGCTTCATGAGGCGTGCCAGACGACGCGAAACGGTCAGAAGGATCGTATCGCCCGCCGACATGCCGAGGCTGTCGTTGACCTGTTTGAAGCGATCTATATCGATGATGAACACTGTCGGGTGTAGATTGCTTTCGCCGCGCGCCATGTTCATGACATTGCTGAGACGATCGAGGAACAGCTCGCGGTTTGGAAGACCGGTCAGGTTGTCGTGCACGGCATCGTGCAACAGGCGCTCTTCGGCCTTTTTCTGCTCCGTTACATTTACTAGCGTGCCGACGCAGCGCACCACTTCGCCATCGGAGCCGATGACCGGGCGTGCCCGAAGCGCATACCAGTGATAGTGACCATCATTGGCACGCAGCCGGAAAATCTGACCGATACGTCCGCGCCGGTTCTCCAGAATGGCATCAAGTGTGGACCGGAACCGGTCGCGGTCGTCGGCATGCATGACGGGAAGCCAGTTGCGTGCCGGACCTTGCAGGCTGTTGGCGGTATTGCCGAGATAATTGGCGATGTCGGGCGTCGTCACCACGCGATCACGTGGCACATCCCAATCCCATACGATGTCTCCAGCGCCGATGACGGCAAGCGCCTGTCGCTCCATATCGGACAGAAGGCCCTGTTGCAGCGCCCCGCCGGCGAAGGCATGCTGCATGACGGTAAAGCCGATCAGAAGGACGATCAGGACAAGACCGCCACCAAGTGCGGGCTGCACAATGTCATTATCGAGCCTGCCCGAAACCGTCATCCAGGCACCCAGCAACCATATGAGGGTCAGGAGCCAGGCCGGTATCAGCATGACGGCGCGATCATATCCCTTGACCGCCAGATACCCGATGATGGCAACACCGGACAGAACAGTCAGTGTGAGCGAAATGCGCGCAATACCGGAAGCCACGGGCGGATCGAAAACGGCAACCCCTGCAAGTGCCAGCAGGCCTAGCACCCAGGTCACCGCACCATAGCTGAAATGATCGTGCCAGCGGTTGAGATTGAGATAGGTGAACAAGAAAATCACAAGAGAGGCGGCAAGCGCCACTTCAGTACCTGCTCGCCAAATCTGCTCATTGCCCGGCGTTATCTCCATCAGCTTGTTCCAGAAGCCGAAATCGACGCAGATATAGGCCAGAACGGCCCATGCAAGTGCGGCGGTGGCGGGAAACAGGGAAGTGCCCTTGACGACGAAAAGGATGGTCAGAAACAGCGCCAGCAAGCCGGAGATGCCGAGCAGGATACCGCGATAGAGCGTGTAGGAATTGACCGCATCCTTGTAGGCTTCGGGCTCCCACAGATAAAGCTGAGGCAGGTTATGCGAAGATAGTTCAGCCACGAAGGTGACGACGCTGCCAGGATTGAGCGTGATGCGGAAAATGTCTGCATCGGCACTCGGCTGGCGGTCGAGCGCAAAGCCCTCGCTCGGTGTGATCGATGCAATGCGCGGAGATCCAAGGTCGGGCCAGATGACGCCGGAGCCGACGAGACGAAAATGCGGAGCCACAATCAGGCGGTCGATCTGTTCGTCGGTAGGGTTTGCAATAGAGAAAGCGGCCCAGTCGCCGGAAGCCTTGCTGTTCTGATCGGCTTGCACCTCAATGCGGCGCACAATGCCGTCGGGACCCGGTGCGGTCGATACCTGCACGCTTTCGCCCTTGTTGCGCAGAAGTTCGACAGCGCGGGACAGGTCGAGGGCGGTATCTTCCTTGGAAATCTTGATCGGTTCGATGGCCGATGCCTGGACGACCGAAACGGTCAGAAAGACCACGAGCGCGAGAAACCGAGCGCCAGCAACAAACCACTTATCCGCAAAACCCGTCACGAGCGTCCAACCTTGCCATTGATCATGCGGCTATCCGTCATACGTTTGTCGCTTTCTAAAAGGGCAAAAAGCAGGTGGTCCTGCCAGAAACCGTTTATCTTGAGATAGGAACGCAGCAGTCCTTCTCTCTCAAATCCGGCTTTTTCGAGAAGCCGTATCGAACGCACATTATGAGGGATACAGGCTGCTTCAATCCGGTGCAACCGCAGTTGATCGAATGCGAAGGGGATAACCAGCGACAACGCTTCGGTCATATAGCCGTTGCCGGCATAAGGCGCGCCACTCCAATAACCGATCATACCGTTCTGGCCGACGCCGCGCCGGATATTGCCGAGCGTGATGCCGCCGACAAGTTTGTTATCGCTGTTGCGGAATACAAAAAATGGATAGCCGGTCCCGGCAGATATTTCGTCCTGGAAACGGCGTATCCGATGGCGAAAGGAGCTCTTGGTGAGGTCGTCTTCGGGCCAGGTCGGCTCCCACGGCGCAAGAAAGGCGCGGCTTTGTTCCCGCAGGCTGGCCCAGCTTGCAAAATCACTCATCATCGGCTCGCGCAGATAGATACGCTGCCCACGCAGGACGGTCGGGTTGTTTCTACGGAAGGGCAGGCCGATCATGACGAGATAAGGCAATATGGCAGTAAGTCAGTAAGGCAATAGGGAAGGGTGGACGTATTCACCGAGCTAAACATACTGCCCTACTCCCCTAGTGCCCTATTGCCTTAATCAAACAGCGATTTTCCTCGCATGCGCGCTGGTCGAAAGGGCATCCGACAGCCCGTCAAAGCTCATCAGGCGCCCGACCGGGCCGACGCCGGCAATGGTAGGCTTGCTGTCAAGGAAAAGGCGTCCGGCCAGATCGGTCAGCCGTTCAGGCGTAATCAATGAGAGGCGGTCCATCAGCTCGCTGTTTTCGACAGTGCGACCATAAAGCAGGAACTGACGTGCCATCTGCCCAGCGCGGCTCGCGGCGCTTTCCTGCGACATAAGAAGGCTTGCGCGATATTGCGCGCGGGCACGATCCACCTCTTCCAGACTGATGGAATCGGCCACCTTGTGCAGTTCATCGATCAGAACAGGGACGAGTTCGACAAGTTCGTCGCGACCCGTTGCGGCATGAATGCCGAACAAACCGGTGTCCGAAAAGCCCCAATGGAAGGCATACACGGAATAGCAGAGGCCGCGCTTCTCGCGCACTTCCTGGAAGAGACGTGAGGACATGCCGCCGCCCAGTACCATGGACAGGAGTTGCGAGGCATAAAAGTCCCGCACATGATAGGCGCGCCCCTCAAAGCCGATCAGAACTTGCGCATCCATCAGGTCGCGATTTTCACGGAAATCACCACCGACATAGTGGGCAAGGTCGAGTGTGGGTGCCGTATTGTGAGCGCGGAAACCGCCGAGACGTTTTTCCACTTCCTTGACGAAGGATTCGTGATCCACGCCGCCCGCAGCGGTCACGACCATGCGGTCGGCGCTGTATTGCTCGTCCATATATTGGCGTAGATCGGCAGAGGTGAAGGACGTCACAGTTTCCGGCTCGCCGAGAATAGCGCGTCCGATCGGCTGGTGGCGATAGGCTGTTTCGGTGAAACGGTCGAAAACAATATCGTCGGGCGTGTCGTGCGCCGCGCCGATTTCCTGCATGATGACCTGCTTCTCGCGTTCCAGTTCAGCTTCGTCAAACTTGGAAGCGGTCAGGATATCGGAGAGAATGTCGATGGCGAGCGGCACATCATTGCGCAGGACACGCGCATAGTAGGATGTGGTCTCGACGCTGGTGGCGGCGTTGATTTCGCCGCCGACATTTTCGATATCCGACGCAATTTGCCACGCAGTGCGGTTTTCGGTTCCCTTGAATGCCATGTGCTCAAGAAGATGAGCAATACCATGCCGGTCGGCAGCTTCGTTTCGCGCGCCGGCCTTAACCCATATTCCAAGCGCCACGCTTTCCACGTGGGGCATCGTATCGGTGGCTATCGTCAATCCGTTGGAAAGACGCGTTACTTCAACACCCATAAGCAAACTGCTCCCTGCATTCCCGCTCTGGTTCTCGTCTCGGAGCTGGTCTTTTTAAGCTCTCGAATGGCGGCGAACGTATTCTTCCACGATTTTCAGGTCGTTGTGAAGAACTGTGAAGCTTTCTTTTCGTTGCATCAAGTCCGAAAGCCATGCCGGAAGCTCCGGTTCGACGCCACTGGCAACCCTTACGGCATCGGGAAATTTGGCTGGGTGTGCTGTCGCAAGAACAACCATCGGCGACGCGTCGGACACATTTTCGCGAGCGACCTTCACGCCGATCGCCGAATGCGGATCAAGCAGATAACCGTCCGCTTCAAGCACGGATTTGATCGTTTTCGCGGTTTCGTCGACATTTGAACGGCCAGCAGAGAATTCGTTGCGGATCGCCGAAAGGGGTTGTTCAGCGATCGAGAAGCCACCCGACTGCTTCAGGCTTGCCATCAGACCGCGCAACGCGGCCGCATCGCGTCCATGGGCTTCGAACAGAAGGCGTTCGAAATTCGAGGAAATCTGAATATCCATCGACGGTGAGGTAGTTTGCGCGACACCGCGCATCTCATACGCACCGCTTTCGAGCGTGCGCGAGAGAATGTCGTTATCGTTGGTGGCAATGATCAACCGATCGATAGGCAGTCCCATCCGCTTGGCCACGAAGCCAGCGAAAATATCGCCGAAATTGCCAGTCGGTACGGTGAAGGACACAGAGCGATCCGGCGCGCCGAGGCTCAATGCCGCCGTAAAGTAATAGACGACCTGCGGCATGATGCGTGCCCAGTTGATCGAGTTCACTCCCGAAAGCGACAGTGCATCACGGAATTGAAGGTCGTTGAACATGCCTTTTACAAGGTTCTGGCAATCATCGAAGTTACCTTCGACGGAAAGGGCATGAACGTTGGAGAAGCCGGACGATGTCATCTGGCGCTGCTGCACCGGCGACACGCGACCGTTCGGAAACAGGATGAAGATGTCCGTGTTGTCGCGGCCACCGAAGGCTTCAATTGCCGCGCCGCCCGTATCGCCTGAGGTGGCGCCGACAATGGTTGCACGTTCGCCACGCTGTGCCAGAACATAGTCCATCATGCGGGCGAGAAGCTGCATGGCGACGTCTTTGAAGGCCAGCGTCGGACCATGGAAAAGCTCAAGCACGAATTCATTCGCACCGGTCTGAACCAGCGGGCAAACCGCGTCATGGCGGAAAGTTCCGTAGGCTTCATGCACCATGCGGCGGAAATCCGAATGCGGAATTTCGCCATCGATAAATGGAGTGAGCACGGCCAGCGCGATATCCACATAGGATTTTCCGCGCAGGTCGCGGATCTGTTCTGGCGAAAACTGGGGATAATCCTGCGGCAGATAGAGACCGCCGTCCCGGGCGAGACCAGCGAGCAATGCATCGCTGAACCCCAGGACCGGTGCTTCCCCACGCGTGCTTACATATTTCATTTCTTGGGCCTTCATTTCAGATCGGCGCGGTTTTGAGCCGGGTAATGCAATAGAGCGTCCCTAAAAAAGCCGCAAGGTTTTAAAGCATGTTGACGTGGATGGGGGTTGCTCTCAGGAGCAAAAAACGGGAAAACGTCAACGCGCTACACACATGCGTGATGTAGAAGACAGGTCGATCAGTGCAGGGAAGCCCGGTTTATGCAAACAGCACCACAGAATCGTTCACCGTTGTTTCCAGTGTTTGCAACGGTTTTGCTCGCAGCTCTCGCAGGCTGCACAACCAGTGGCACTGATAAGGCCACCGACGGAGCCCCCGGTTCCTCGCTAACCACGCCCGCCGCTTCCGGCGATCAGCGGATCAAGGAATCCGAACTGCGCGCCTTTTGCCCTTCGGTGTCGCTCCGCGAAGGCACCGCCTTTTTCAATACATACGAAAAGGGTGGCGACAAGGACCCGGCGCGTGTGATCTATCAGGCCGCTCTGACCGATACGACCCGCGCCTGCCAGTATGGCGCCGGAACCATGACAATCGATGTTGCTGCTGCCGGTAAGGTCGTTCCTGGTCCAAAGTACAAGAGTGGCACCATAACCATGCCTATCCGTGTGGCTGTTCGTCAGGGCGATCAGGTCATCTATTCAAAGCTGCATAAGCAGGCGGTTACGATAGCCAACGCGGACACCGCAACGCAGTTCGTCTTCAATGACAAGGCGATCACGGTGCCGATGACAGACAAGAACAATATGCAGATTTTCGTTGGTTTCGACGAAGGTCCGTATGAAACAAAGTAAAGATTTATCGTCATTCGTCGGTTGATAAAATCGTTCTGTTGAGTGATGCGCGGAAATGTCCTCTGCGCATCGTTTAATTTAGCGAATAATAAATATAAAATAATATAAATTTATAGATAATATTATATATAAGACTTATATTTTGAATAGTTGCGTAATGTGGCGAATTTATTTACGGGTTTTTATTTTAATTCGGCATTAATGAAAATTTCAATAGTAATCATGCATCTTTTTGTTTTGTGCTATGATCTTTTTGTGTTGAGGTTTTATCGCGTCATAATCGAACCGCAGCAATAGTTGGCGCGATCAATCCCTGCGCATACTGTGATATATTTAAGGGCAAGGTTCATATGCGATTTGATCGCAGTAAATTTCTGAATCCTGTTTCGCTCATTTTGCTTTTTATGTTGTTTCTTGGTGCAGCATTCGGGCAGTGGGTAGGCAACAGGTTTCGAATTGTCGATGAAGAACGGCACATGAATATTTACATGGCCGCTTTGCTTGCTCATGCCAATCGTCTGGCCGTCTCAGCCCACGAAACAATCGAAGCAGCCAACCGTTCGCCCTATGAACTGTGTTCCTCGGAAGAAATGACCTATCTGCGCAAGCTGGTTTTCTCCGCATATCATATCAAGGATATAGGCCGGTTTCGTGGAGATCGTCTTATCTGCTCGACGCTTTTGAGCGATATTCCCGAGCAGCCGAGCCGCTCGCCTGCCGATGTTCATCTGAGCGATGGCACCTATGTTTATGGTGACAGATTGCTGATTACGCCGGGCAGTCATGGATCGGTCATCGGTAAAGACGGGTCTAATGTTATTTTGAGTTCGGTCGCCTTCGATCTGCTCCACACGCCGCAGTTCGGTTTTTCGATCTATATGCGCGATGCAGACCAGAAGCATTTCGCACGCCTCTACGGTTATCCGTCAGAGAATGCACCCAACCCGGATTTCAGCGCGCTCGGACGGAAATACGATGTGTTGAGCAACGCCATCAGAGAGTATCGTTGCGACGACAATACCAGCATGTGCATTGCTCTCGAGGCACGACTGGACAATTCCAGCGCTTCCGCCCGATGGAAATCCTTTATTGCAATCAGCCTCGGTCTGCTCGTCGGTGCAACGCTTGGTTTGAGCTGGTTCGCCTATCGCAATCGCGAACGTCCGTTGGCTTCCATGCTCAACAAAGCGCTGAGCGCCCGTCAGCTTGAGGTCGTCTATCAGCCGGTGGTCAACGTGGCGGATGCCAATATTACCGGTTTTGAAGCTCTCTTGCGCTGGCAGTTGCAAACCGGCGACCTGATCCCGCCGGATGTCTTTATTGCCGAAGCGGAAGAGAAGGGTATGGCAGGTCGGGTAACAGCCTATGTTGTCGATCGAGTTATCGACGAAATGGGAGATGTGTTGCGCCGCAACCGGAACATTCAGATCAATATCAATATAACTGCAAGTGACGTCCAAGCGCCCGCTTTTCAAAACAATATCCAGGCGAAACTGGCTGATGCAGGCATTGATCCCCGTCAGATCGGTCTTGAGCTTACGGAACGTACAGCAGTGGATTTCTCGAAGGCGTCGGAAGGCATCAGACAACTTCGTGAACAAGGGCACAGGGTCTATATTGATGACTTTGGTACAGGCTATTCAAGTCTTGCCTATCTGGGCGAGTTGCAGATAGATGCCATCAAGATTGACAAGGCTTTCACACGGACTGTCTGTACCGATGGCGAGACAGTATCGATCGTGCCGCAGATCGTCTCCATGGCTCGACAGCACAATCTCGACATTGTCATCGAAGGGATCGAGACAGAAGCTCAGGCTGATTATTTCCGCAAGATGAAAACTCCGATGACCGCGCAGGGCTGGTTTTATGGTAAGCCTCTGCGTGCCGACGATGCTGCGGCGCTGGTGATGACTAATGCGCCCAAGGCCAGGCAAAAGCGCGTTAGAACGGTCTCTGGAAGTGTCTGATAGACTGGTTCTGTGGAAAAACGCAGATCGATAAAATTCGAATTAAATACAACTGCCAGCGTGAAATGAATGGCAACAGATTTACGCTAGTGTGTTCTCATGAAACAGAAATACGAACGCATTCTTGAACCGACGGATACCTGGGCGATCTTCGATACGTCCACTGGCGAGCCCGTCATCATGGGAACCCGCTTGCTGATCGGCCTCTCGGAAGACGAAGCCGAAGAGCTCTTGGCAATTCTCAATGCTCCACCCAAGGGGCGCAACAAACAATCCGCCGCCTGACAAAAGCCAGGCGTCGGATTATTTCATTCAGGCATCAGTCCAGATGGACAGAGCTTCGATAACGCTCGGCAGATCCTTGTGGCGATGGATGACGGTTTCTGCACCGGCATCGGTCAGCTTGTCGGCATGTCCCGGATAGGTGTGGGCGCCACCCGTAAAGCCGATCACCCGCATACCAGCGGCACGGGCGCCCTGAATGCCATGCGCGGAATCTTCAATCACTATGATGTCTTTCGGGTCAACCCCGAAATGCTTGGCCGCATAAAGGAACACATCCGGTGCTGGCTTGGTCTTTTTGGTGCCAACTTCCTTGGCCGAAAAGATGTTCGGTGCAAACAGCTCGTAAAGGTCGACACGCTTCAGCATGCTTTCCAAACGACGGCCAGTCGAATTGGAGCAGATGCACTTCGACAGCTTCAACGCCGATACCACTTCCACGATATCTTCAACCGCCTGAACTTCGTTCTTGAGCTTTTCGTCCAGAATCTTTTCGGATTTGTCGAGAAGCGATGCCGAAAGTGGAATCCCTGCTTCGCGCTCTACGGTGAGAAGAATATTCTGCCACGTCAGACCGGCGAAACGTTCAGCCATTTCATCAGCGGCGATCTGATAACCGGCTTCGGTGAGAAGAGCGGATTCGACTTCCGCCGCGATGATTTCGGAATCCACCAAAACGCCATCGCAATCGAAAATGATGAGGGACGGTGCCGCCATGATCATAGCCTTTTAGAGCATAATTCGACCGGAGTGAAACAAGGATCGATAAGATTATGCTTCAAATAGAAGAACTTAGAGCGCCGATCTGCTTTATTCAGATCGAACCGCGCTCCGCTGGGAGGAGTGGTCTCCGGCAGCAGCCGGAAATACCGAGGTTGAGCTACACCTTTATGGCAGAGCCGTCAAACTAGAGCATTTCCAGCAAAAGTGTGAAGCGGTTTTGCGTCGGAAAATGCGACGAAACAAATATCCGGAGCGGCCCCACGATTCCGTTTTTAACTGGAACCGCTCTGGGCGGCGTCCGATCTCACACCTCGCCGGAAACTTCGCGCCGACGCCGATCCAGTTCTTCGCTGTAGCGACGCAGGGTGTGCGCTTCACTCAGGAGGCCAAGCACTTTGCGTTCCTGGGCATTGTTCACCACGGCCAGAGCTTCGCTTTCCGCCCGGTCGAAACGAGCCACAGCTTCCTTGGCGTTCATCTGGGGCAACAGAAATTCATCCTGATACTTGAGAAGCTCGCTGATGCTGTGTTCGCCGTCAGATGTATCGAAACTGTCGGCGTAAACCTCTGGCACCGGGATCATGCCGACATAACGTCCATCGGCATCCACCGCAATCACGCGCTGGGTGGATCCGAGCGGAAAATCATGCCGGAAGGTTTCGATGTCGGTATCGATTGCCACCGTCCGTACATCGTGACGCATCATCCGGGTGACGGTCAGGTTACGTATCCACCCGATATCGTGGGCGGACCGGATGGCTTCGCCACGCAGATGGAAGCGCCATGTCGCGAAGGAGTAACCGAAGGTCTTTCGCACCATCAAAGACGATGAAACCACTGCGCCCAGCACGAGCATTGAAATCGGAAAATCGCCGGTGAGTTCCAGTGCGAGGAACGTCATGGTCATCGGGCCACCGACGACTGCAACAGCGAGTGAGCTCATGCCGATGACGGCATAAACTTCAGGCGCAAGCGCCAGACCTGCGGGCAGAACCGCCCCCGCCACTGCTGCAAAGAGCTTGCCCGTCAGGGCACCGAGAAAAAGCGATGCAAAGAACAGACCACCGCGAAAACCTGCCCCAATGGAAACCGCAGACGCGAGCGATTTGGTGAGGATCAAGAGCAGCAGTACCGGAATGGTGATGTTCGCATTCAGATCGAGATGCAGCGCTCCATGGCCGGAAGCCAGAACCTGCGGTGAAAAGAATGCGATTATTCCAACGATGGCGCCACCGATTGCAGGTGCCATCACATTGGGCACGATGCTGCTGCGGGCGGCTTTTTCAACAAAGGTCACGCCGCGCATGATGAGAATGGCGATACCTGCTGAAAAGAAACCCAGAACCAGTGCGGGGACATAATCGCGTGGTGTGATGTCGTTGATCTGGCCGATGTCGATGATGAAAGGCGCACCGCCGATTGCCTGCGTCACCAGTGCGCCGACTATCGCCGCCACGACGACGGGCGCCAGCGTGGCAATCGAATAGACGCCGATGATAAGTTCGAATGCGTAAAATGCCCCGGTGAGGGGCGCATTGAAGGCGCTGGCGATAGCTGCTGCAGCACCGCAGCCGACCAGTGTTCGCAGATCCGCGCGGCGAAGTTTAAGTGCTCGACCGATGCGAGACGCGAAACCGCTCGCGAGCTGTGTATAGGCAGCTTCAAGTCCGACCGATGCACCGAAACCGTTGGAAATCAGGTTCTGGCCGACAAGGATAAAGCTATCCGTGAGCGAAAGACGCCCGCCATGAAGTGCATTGGCTTCGATAGGGTCGACGATGGGTCGTTTGCGCCAGCGCGCGAGAACCCAGATCACGATCCCCATCAAGATGCCGCCCGCAAGCGGAGCAATATAAGCGCTCGGCTGTAGCGATGCAGCCGAACTCAATTTTTCGCCGGGTTCCAGGGCGAATATTGCCTGATGCATCCATTGTGAAATACCGCCAACGGCAGCGACCATCAATCCCGAAATGATGCCGATAAGGACACCAGCTATGACGAGACCTATTTCACTGCCTCGAACCAGTGCACGCATGCGAAAGGGTACGAAGAAAACCCGCAAATACCGGTTATGCCGCAGTTCAGCGATATTCATCATAAAATACACCGGCCGAGCGTGCGGCTCGCCTGCCTGCCACGCAAATTCAGAAATTGAGAGCCAATTATAGGCAAAAAGGAATAACCAAGCCTTATCAATGGCAAAACGTTAAAACCAGCATTGCATAGCGATCGCGGCGTTAAGATGACAGGCGGCAAAATGTCGAGGTTCGTTTGACCGCGAAAAGCCCGGAACTGCGGACTTTCGCTGTCGATTAAGAAAAGATTTACGATTTCAATCACTTGGCGTTAACTGCATATTTACCCTACCCGGTAACCATAAGGACAAGTTTTTTGCGTCCACAGGTAATCGAGTATCCCATGTCTCTTGTACGTCTTGCACATGAGTTGCCCATCGAGGCTCCGCGTACCGCCTGGCTTGACTCCATCATCAAAGGTGATTGCGTCGCAGCTCTGGAACGCCTGCCGGATCATTCCGTGGACGTCATTTTTGCCGATCCTCCCTATAACCTCCAGCTTGGCGGCGATCTGCATCGTCCCGACCAATCAATGGTCAGCGCGGTTGACGATCATTGGGACCAGTTCGAGAGTTTCCAGGCCTATGATGCGTTCACGCGTGCCTGGCTTATGGCCTGCCGTCGGGTTCTGAAGCCGAACGGTACCATCTGGGTGATCGGTTCCTACCACAATATTTTCCGGGTCGGCTCCCAGCTACAGGATCTCGGTTTCTGGCTCCTGAACGACGTCATCTGGCGCAAGACAAACCCGATGCCGAATTTCCGCGGTCGTCGCTTCCAGAATGCCCATGAAACGCTGATATGGGCTTCGCGGGATCAGAAGAGCAAAGGCTACACCTTCAACTATGAAGCGATGAAGGCTGCCAATGACGACGTACAGATGCGCTCGGACTGGCTGTTCCCGATCTGCACCGGTTCCGAACGTCTGAAGGACGAAAACGGCGACAAGGTTCATCCGACCCAGAAGCCGGAAGCGCTGCTTGCCCGTATCATGATGGCATCCAGCAAGCCCGGCGATGTCATCCTCGACCCCTTCTTCGGTTCCGGGACGACGGGTGCGGTTGCAAAGCGCCTAGGGCGTCACTTCGTCGGCATTGAGCGCGAACAGAGCTATATCGATGCGGCAACGGTACGCATCGACGCTGTCGAGCCGCTCGGCAAGGCCGAACTGACGGTGATGACCGGCAAGCGGGCTGAACCGCGTGTTGCATTCACCAGCGTCCTCGAAGCGGGCCTTCTGCGTCCCGGCACGGTACTTTGTGATGAACGTCGCCGTTTTGCTGCCATTGTTCGCGCCGATGGTACGCTCGCTGCCAACGGTGAAGCGGGTTCGATCCATCGTATGGGTGCAAAGGTCCAGGGCTTTGATGCCTGCAATGGATGGACTTTCTGGCACTACGAGGAAAACGGCGCGCTGAAGCCAATTGATGCCTTGCGTAAGGTTATTCGCGACCAGATGGCAGTCGCTGGCGCTTAAAGCGCATCCCGAAAAGTGCGAAGCGGTTTTCGGATAAGATGCGCAAACCACAAGTTATCGGACGGCCTCCAGCATAGTCTGATAGTGAGGCGCTCGAAGCATCGGCTTCGGGCGCCTTCGCTATTTTAGGCATTGAGCATTTCCTGTTTTCGGGAGAAAGACATGCTCTAGAAGGTGAGACCCAGGGCTTTCAAATCGGCGCTCAGCTTGCCCGCATCCGTAAAGTGCACCGCTTGCCAACCAGCCTGTCTGGCGCCATCCACATTGTGCATCGTATCATCGATGAAAAGCGTTGCCGCAGGATCGAGGTCAAACGATGCAACGTGATGATCGTAGATTTCGCGGTCGGGTTTCAGCATATGAATATCACCCGACACGGTGATGCCTCGGCTTTCGGTCAGAAATGGAAAGCGTGCTTGCGCTTCGCGGAAAGTGTCTGAAGCGAAATTTGTCAGCATGGTAACATCGTTGCCGTGGCCGATCAGGCTGCGCAGAACTTCAACGCTGTCCTCGTAGGCATGCGGCACCATGCGGTTCCAGTTTTGCCGGAAAGCACGGATGTGATTGCTTCTTTCGGGGTAAGTATCGATCAGAAGCGCTTCTGCCTCCTGCCAGGTGCGACCGCGATCCTGTTCGATATTCCATGCGCTGGTGCAGATATTCTCCAGAAACCAACGACGTTCGGAGGCATCGGGAATGGTATCGAGATAGGCAAGTTCAGGATCATAATGGATGAGAACTCTGCCAATATCGAAGACGACGTGCTTGACGGGACTGCTCAACGGTTTCTCCTCCCCGGTTTGAAAGCGTCTGGTATGGCGGCGGTGATCGCCTTTTTCATGACAGTCGGCAGTGCCTCGTCCGCAAGCTCGTCCGGTTGCGACCACCAGCCATCTTTGGCCGAGGCCTTGCTGACATTTACCGAGTGATACACCGAGAGCCGCAGTTCGAAATGTGTGAAAACATGAGTGATCGAACCGGACGCAATCCATTGCGACTGGAACGGCGCAGCGGTGACAGTCGCGTCTCCGTCGATGCGTGCGGTCCAGTAGCTGCCCGGAACCTCGGTCATCCCGGCGAGCAGGCCCTCACCTTTCCGCTTGCGCAGGAGGATTGAACCATCCTCGGCAATGGCAATGAACGCGGCTCCGGTACGAACGGGTTTTTCGGCTTTGGGCGCTTTGACCGGGAATTCTTCGGGGTCGCGCGACTTGAGAGCCATGCAGCCGTCATTGAGCGGACAGATCGCGCAGGCTGGCCGTCGCGGCGTGCATATGGTTGCACCCAGATCCATCATGGCCTGTGCAAAATCTCCGGGCCTGTCGATCGGGGTCAATTGTCCCATGCGCGCGCGAATTTCCGTTTTCGCTGCGGGCAGGGGGATGTCTATTGTATAAAGCCGTGAAATCACACGCTCCACATTGCCGTCGACGACGGCAGCCGCTTCGCCAAACGCTATCGCTGCGATTGCTGCAGAAGTGTAATCCCCGATGCCGGGCAGTTCCTTCAGTCCCACGGCATTGCTGGGAAACTTACCCTCATGCTGTTCAGCCACAGCGTCAGCGCATTTTTTCAGATTGCGCGCACGTGAATAATAGCCGAGCCCGGCCCAAGCGCGCAGAATATCGTCTTCACTGGCTTGTGCCATGGCCTGAACGGTGGGCCAGCGTTCGACAAACTTTGTAAAGTAGGACTTTACCGCCTCTACCGTTGTCTGCTGAAGCATGATTTCTGAGAGCCAGACGCGATAGGGATCTGGCTTGATGCCATATGTCTGCTCGGCTGGGCTCACGCGCCACGGCAAAACGCGATGGTGTCGGTCATACCAGTGCAGGAGCTTTGTGCTTTTATCGGAGGGGGCAGAATTCAGCATGTGTATGGCATCAGGTAACGGTTGGGCAGCATTCTGATTAATGCCTTATTTTTACAATTGATAGAAACAATGCTGTGCATACTAGAGCCTAACGCATAGAAGTTTGTCTGTGAGTCTCCCGACTATGCTCCATTGCTCGCGGCGGAAAGAGAATAAGTGGATCATTCTGTACCTGTCTATGTCATCAATCTTGCGCGGTCGAAAGACCGCTGGGACAGGTTGAAGTCCAATGCGGATGCGCTTTCAGTTGATCTCCGGCGTGTGGACGCCATCGAAGGAAAGCTGTTATCCTCAGAAGAACTGACGAATTTCGATGACGCCGGGTTTCGTCGTTGTCACGGCAAAGTCGCGCTGCCGGCAGAGATCGGCTGTTATTTCAGCCATATTCGTGCATTGGAAACTATAGCCGATGCACCGGAGCCTTTCGCAGTCATTGTCGAGGATGATGTCGTGTTGTCACCGGGATTCAATGCTTCCGTGAACCAGATGACACATATTTATGGTTGGGACGTCATCAAGCTCGTCAATCACCGCCTTTCGGCGTTCCGGCCATTCTTGCAGGTGAACGATGAAATTGCCGTTGGTCGGAGTTTGCATGGACCGATGGGAAGTGCTGCTGCTTACCTGGTGACCAAACAGGCAGCGAGAAAACTCAGCAATTCTATCCGTACAATGCGTTTGCCGTATGATGTTGAGCTCGAACGCGGTTGGTCGGGAGGGCATGAGGTATTCACGACGAGTGCACCCCTGGTCTCCTTTTCCGTCACGGAATCGACGATTGCTCAGGGTCGTTCGGCTTACGCCAAGACGCGTTTGCCGATATACAAAAGGATAAGCACGCTTGCCTTTCGGGCAACTGACTATGTCCGGCGAATCGCTTACGCTTTAAGTAAGAAAGGGCTAAAAGAGGCAGAAGGTTGAGTTATTTTAAAAAGTCTTTTCTCCTGCGGCGCCGGATAGATTCCTGGGTGCTTGGCATCGCGTCGGCATCAATGCCCATTCGCATCGGTCTTGGGCCGCTCATACTTTTCATATTCTCATGTATCGGTATTTATCTTGCCTGCGGTCGTCACGCGACCACGCGTATGTTCGCCAAGAAATTCTATCTCTTCATAGTCTTATATGCCGTATGGTCGCTGGGACTGATCCTGTTTCGTGGGGAGCCCTTTCAGGATAATCGGCAGATCGGCTATACGCTGCTCCTCACCGTGTTCGCTTTTGCCGGTTCGGGAATGGTGCTCGTTCGCGATCCGTTGCGGGCCTATGTTCTTGGCGCGCGCGTTGGAACCGTACTTGCCGTCATCGCTGCAATATATCTTGCTGTGATCGACGGCGAGCGGGTTGGTATCGGTGGCAATCAGGCAGTTTTTGCATTCGTTGCCGGGGTAGCGGCTATTTCTGCTGCAATTCCGTTGCGCGCAGGCTCGCGCTATTTGCCGAACGGCCCGCATTGGCTCGTTCTGGGGTTTGCTGCAGTTTTGACGTCTGAAACACGAGCGGTCATCGTAGTGCTACCGATATTTGCAGCGGTAGAAATACTTATCTTCCTGAAGCGTTTCAGCATTAAGCAGCAGGGGGTGGCGTACGCTATATTGATCGCCGCAATTGCAGCTCTTGTCGTTGCCGGACCGGTCGGAAGTATCATTTCCAAGCGCTTTTCTGGAATGATCGAATATTACGATACAGGACGCGCCGCCGACTGGGAGGATAAGGTTTCCGCCGATATCCGCGAGACTATGTGGAAAAGTGCTTCTCGTGTCATTGAAGCTCACCCATTCACAGGAGTTGGCTCCTATTCGAAGATGGATTTCGTAAAGGCTGAGGCTGGCGACAAGGCTATGATGCTCGACGGCTTCCGTCATGTTCACAACACGGTTCTTGACGAGTTGCTGAACGACGGCATTGTCGGTCTCATCTTCATGGCTGCCGCCTTTATTTCCATATTCGTCTATTTGTGGAGGACTGCCGATAGCTGGGCGATGCGGCGAGCGCTGATCTATTTCGCCGTTGTGTGCGGCAGTTACGGTATGCTGCACAATCCGCTACTGCACGAGGTCACTATATCCTCGACCATGTTCTTCCTTGCAGCGTTGAACGCGGCAGCATCGCGGCGATTGATGGCGGCACGTCGTGCAGGTCTCACCTCATATATTTTTGGAAAGAAATCAGCCGCATGAAAGCGATTGTAACGGGGGCTGCCGGATTTATAGGGTTTCATACGGCCCTGCGTCTGCTGGATGAGGGCTGGCAGGTCATCGGCATCGATAATGTGAACGACTATTATCCGGTCACGCTGAAGGAAGCTCGCCTCTCGAAACTTCACATGCGGGATGGGTTTCGGTTTGCAAAGGCGGATATTTCCGACGCGGAAGCGTTCAATGCGGCGATCGGCCCCGACCGAGACGCCGACATCATCGTGCATCTCGCGGCACAGGCAGGGGTTCGTTACTCCATCGAAAACCCCTCAGCCTATATTTCTGCCAATGTGCAGGGACAGATCACGGTCTTCGAAACCGCACTGAGGCTGGAGAAGCGCCCGCCTGTCGTCTATGCGAGCTCGTCGTCGGTCTATGGTGCGAATGAAAAGGTTCCTTTCTCCGAAAGCGACCCTGTCGATCACCCGGTCTCGATCTATGCCGCAACAAAGCGCTCTGGCGAATTGCTGGCTTACTCATACCGCCACGTGCATAAACTGTATTCCACAGGTTTGCGCTTTTTCACCGTCTATGGTCCCTATGGGCGTCCTGACATGGCACCGTGGCTGTTTACATCGGCTATCCTCAAAGGCGAGCCGATCCGGGTGTTCAACAATGGCAAGATGCAGCGCGATTTCACGTTTGTGGAAGATATCGTCAGCGGTGTGGTTGGTGCGGTAAGACGTGTGCTCGACACGCCGGAAGATACGGCACCAGTCTACAATCTCGGCAACAACAAGCCTGTAATGCTCAACGATTTCATCGCGGCAATCGAAAAAGCTACGGGTAGGGAAGCGATCCGCAAGTTGGAACCGATGCCGGCTGCCGATGTGCCACGCACCTATGCCGATATCGCGCTTGCTGCCCGCGACCTTGGATTTAGCCCGAAAACCACGCTCGATCAGGGTATTCCTTTGTTTGTGGAATGGTTTCGCGGCTATAATGGAGCGCGATGAGCGAACCAACGTCCAGACGCGGTTTCAGGCCGCTGGCAGATATGGCTTCGGGTCTGGTGGACCCGATGTTGCAGAAGCGTGCCGGTATCAATCTTGCCCTGCTGCAGTCATGGGAAGATATTGTCGGCCCTGCCATCGGCGCAACCTCGCGCCCTTTGCGTATCATCTGGCCACGTCGCCTGCGTGAAGACGATCCGTTTTCTCCTGCGACGCTGATTATTGCCTGCGAAGGGTTTGCAGCCCTGCAGGTGCAGCACGAAACGGGTGAAATCATCAGCCGCATAAACGGATTTCTGGGGTTCTCGGCGGTTGGGCGTATCCGTATCGAGCAGAAGCCGCCGATCATCCCGGCCAAGCGCCGCGTGAAACGACTGGCGCCGCTCGGGCCCGCCGAAGAACGTCGTATCGACAAGGCTACGGACGGTATTGAAGACGATGCGCTTCGCGCAGCTCTGGCGCGTCTTGGCAAGAACATCCTCGCCGAGAAGCGGATGACTGGTGGAAAAGGCAGCAAGGATAGCTGAATACGATCTGCCGCCATAAATTTGATGCAAGCTTTTAGCAGTTTGTGTTCAGCGTCTTTATTTATTGTCGCAAATTTGAAGACAAAAAATGCAAGGTGCTGACTTTCATGTGAATGCTGCGGGTCTAGCGAAGCGCGATCTGCCGCTTTAGATTGTATGTTGAAGTCAACTATTGAAACAGGACTGGATGATTCGGATGCCTGCAGCGTTTAATCGCAGACACGTTATTTCTCTTGCCGGAGCGGCCGCAGCCGGGCTGGCGTTTGCCGGTGGCGCGAATGCGCAGCAGCGCGATCCCGAAGGCACCGTCGATGCGGCCAAGCTTGCCGAAGCCGGTAAGCTCAAGGATATGGTCTACGGCAAGGCCGATGCGCCGGTAACTATCGTCGAATATGCGTCGCTGACCTGCCCGCATTGCGCAGATTTCACGATCAACACATTCCCGAAAATCAAGGAAAAATATATCGATACGGGCAAAGCACGGCTCATCTTCCGCGAGTTTCCATTCGATCCGCGCGCGACGGCTGCTTTCATGCTGGCGCGCTGTGCACCGGAGGACCGTTACTTCCCGATGATCGACGTGTTCTTCAAGCAGCAGCAGCAGTGGGCGACCGCTGAAGATGGCGAGGCAGCTCTCCTGCAAATCGCGAAACTTGCCGGTTTTACACAGGAGTCCTTCAAGGCTTGCTTGACGAACCAGCAAGTTCTCGATGATGTGAGAGCAACGATGGAGCGTGGATCGAAGGATTTCGGTGTGAGTGCAACGCCGACTTTCTTCATCAACGGACAAAAGTACGCTGGAGCGCTTTCGGTTGACGAAATGTCGGCAATCATCGACAAGCTTCTCTAATCCGTTTTTCAGATCGAAAAGCGGGCGCGTTTTTGCGTCCGCTTTTTGCGTTTTTGAGACAGTCTTGAGAGGGGCTCGCTGATGCGCTTCTCCAAGCTGCGCCTTGTCGGTTTCAAATCCTTCGTCGAGCCCATGGAGTTCGTCATTGAAGGCGGGCTGACCGGTGTCGTCGGCCCGAATGGCTGCGGCAAATCCAATCTGGTCGAAGCGCTGCGCTGGGTGATGGGTGAAAACTCATACAAGAACATGCGCGCTTCCGGCATGGACGATGTGATCTTTTCCGGCTCGGCCACGCGGCCCGCGCGAAATACTGCGGAAGTCACGCTTTTTCTCGACAATTCTGACCGCAGCGCACCGGCCGCTTATAATGATGCGGATGAGCTGCAGGTTTCTCGCCGCATCGAACGCGAATCCGGGTCTGTCTACCGCATCAATGGCAAGGAAGCGCGCGCCAAGGATGTGCAGCTTCTCTTCGCGGATCAGTCCACCGGCGCGCGTTCGCCATCCATGGTCGGACAGGGACGTATCGGCGAGCTCATTCAGGCAAAGCCACAGGCCCGCCGCGCTCTCCTGGAAGAAGCAGCCGGCATCTCTGGCCTGCATACGCGCCGCCACGAGGCCGAGTTGCGCCTGCGGGCTGCTGAAACCAATCTGGAGCGTCTGGACGATGTGGTGGGCGAACTGGGCAGCCAGATCGAAAGCCTGAAGCGTCAGGCACGTCAGGCTAATCGCTTCAAGGCGCTTTCCGCAGATATTCGTCGTGCCGAAGCCGCACTTCTGCATTTGCGCTGGTCGCAGGCAAAGATGCAGGAAGGTGAGGCGCAAAGCGCCTTGGCGCAGGCGACCTCGGCTGTCGGCGATATGGCGCAGGCCCAGATGAACGCCGCAAAGGTGCAGGCCGTCGGCGCGCACAAACTGCCCAAACTGCGAGAGGCTGAAGCTAAAGCCTCCGCTGCATTGCAGCGTCTTTCCATAGCGCGAACCCAGCTTGACGAAGAAGGCGAGCGTTTGCGTGCCCGCCGAGCCGAGCTGATGAAGAGGCTCGAGCAGCTTTCCGCTGACATCGCGCGCGAAGAAGAGATGATGCGCGAGAATGCCGATATTCTGGCGCGGCTCGATGACGAGGAACAGGAGTTGATCGCTTCTGCCGAGGAGTCCGGCGAACGTGATCAGGAACTGCATGCGCTGTTTGAGGAAGCGGAAGTTCGCTTGCAGGACAGCGAGAACGCTTTGTCCCGCGTTACGGCTGAACGTGCCGAAGCTGCCGCAGAGCGTGTGCAGATCGAACGGGCATTGAAGGAAACACGTGATCGTCGTGACCGTCTTTCTGTCCAGATGGAAGCGATTGAGCGCGATATTGCTGCTGTCGCGGAGCAGATCGGTGGCCTGTTCGATCCCGCCGAAAAGCGCATTGTGGTTGACCGCTGTGCAGAGGCACTGGCGTCAGCGGAAGAAATGGTTGCCAGCGCGGAAGAGCTTGTTGCAAACGCGCGCGAAGCGGAGGCCGCCAGCCGCCAGCCTTTGAGCGAAGCGCGCACGGAGCTGAACCGCATTGAAACGGAAGCGCAAACGCTGGCCCGCATTCTGAATGCTGGTGAAACGGGGCTATTCCCGCCAGTGGTGGAAGAGCTCCGTGTCGAGAAGGGCTATGAAGTCGCGCTTGGTGCGGCGCTGGGTGAAGATCTCGATGCGGCCAGCGATGAGCATGCGCCGGTCTACTGGGCTTATAATCCTGGGACGAATGCTGATCCCGCTCTGCCGGATGGTGTGACGCCTCTGGATCGGCTGGTGGAAGGGCCGCAGCAATTGCGCCGCAGGCTGGCACAGGTTGGTGTTGTTGCTGATGGCGATGGCAAACGCCTGCAGGCCATGTTGCGCCCCGGCCAGCGGCTGGTGAGCCAAGCGGGTGCGCTCTGGCGTTGGGATGGTTATACAGCGAGCGCCGATGCGCCGACCCCGGCAGCCCAGCGGCTTGCGCAAAAAAACCGGCTGGCGGAACTCGAACAGGAAGCAGTTGTCGCCCGCAAGCGTGCCGGTCAAGCTGAGCAGGATGTACAGCGCACTGAAGCCAGCGTCCGCGAGACCGTCGAGCAGGAGCGTGTCGCCCGCGATCAATGGCGCGCGAACCAGCGCAAGCTTGATGAAGCGCGTGAAGCTCTGGCTGCTGCCGAACGCGCTGCAGGTCAGCTTGCGACACGCCGCGCGGGTCTTGAAGATAGCAAGGTGCATCTTGAGGAAAATCTCGAAGAGGCCCAGATCCGTGTTGCGGAAGCCGAAGACCGCCTTAATGAAATGCCGGATATCGATGCGATTGGCCAGCGTCTCACCGCATTGAACAGCGAAGTCATGTCGGATCGTACGGCTTTGGCCGAAGCGCGGGCCGCTTATGAAGGGCTGCGGCGCGAAGCCGATGCGCGCAAACGTCGACTGGAAATGATTGCGCTGGAACGTCGAAACTGGAAATCCCGCGCGGAAAATGCTGGCCGTCATATAGCTGCGTTGAATGATCGCCGAGCGGAAACGGCTGACGAAGCCGAGGCGCTTGCGGAAGCGCCCGATGAGATCGAGAGCCGCCGCCGGGCACTTTTGAACGAGCTTTCACAGGCTGATGCCCTGCGCAAGCAGGCGGGCGACGTTCTGGCCGAGGCCGAGGCCGCGCAGGCGGAACTCGACAAGGCGGCAACCCTCGCCATCCAGCAACTGGCAGCAAGCCGAGAACAGAGGGCCCGCGCCGAAGAACGTCTTGCGGCGGCAGAAGAGCGGCGCAAGGATGCCGAAGCCCGAATCGCTGAAGCGTTGAACTGTCCGCCCCACGAAGCTATTCGCCAGACCGGCTTGAAACCAGATGAGGCTTTGCCTGACCCCGATCATCTGGAACGGCAGCTTGAGCGGTTGAAGATTGAGCGCGAGCGACTTGGCGCAGTCAATCTACGCGCCGATGAAGAACAGCAGGAACTGTCTGGACGTCTCGATACCATCGTCTCCGAGCGCGAAGACGTGATCGAGGCGATCAAGAAATTGCGTCAGGCAATCCAGAGCCTCAATCGTGAGGGGCGCGAGCGTCTGCTGGCTGCGTTCGACGTGGTGAATGTGCAGTTCCAGCGGCTGTTCACGCATCTCTTCGGCGGCGGCACGGCCGAACTGCAACTGATCGAAAGCGACGACCCGCTGGAAGCCGGTCTGGAAATTCTCGCCCGTCCGCCCGGCAAGAAGCCACAGACCATGACGCTGCTTTCGGGCGGTGAGCAGGCTTTGACAGCCATGGCGCTCATTTTCGCGGTGTTTCTGACCAATCCGGCACCGATCTGCGTGCTCGACGAAGTGGATGCGCCGCTCGATGACCATAATGTCGAGCGCTACTGCAATCTGATGGATGAAATGGCGGCTTCAACCGAAACGCGCTTCGTGGTTATCACACATAACCCGATCACCATGGCGCGCATGAACCGTCTCTTTGGTGTGACGATGGGCGAGCAGGGCGTGAGCCAGCTTGTTTCTGTTGACTTGCAGACTGCGGAACAACTGCGCGAAGCAAGCTAAAACATAATCTGTGCGGAGAACGGCATGAGCGGTGATCACGACCACGGAGACGTCAGCGACACGCCGCTTCCAAGATTATGGATCGCCTTTGCACTGACCAGCCTTTTCATGATTGTCGAGATTATCGGCAGTTTCATCACGGGCAGTCTCGCGCTGTTATCCGATGCCATGCACATGGCGACGGACAGTTTTGCACTTCTCCTTGCCTTGATCGCCATCTATCTGGGTCGACGGCCAGCCGATATTCTTCGCACCTATGGCTATGCCCGCTTCGAAATCCTTGCGGCAACGGTCAATGCGCTTCTGTTGCTGGGAGTGGCATTCTATATCCTTTATGAAGCCTATGAGCGTCTTTCGCGCCCCGCCGACGTGCAGTCCGTGGGTATGATGGTCGTTGCGGTGATCGGCTTGATCGTCAACGTGATATCGATGCGGGTCTTGATGGGGCACAAGGATGAAAGCCTCAACGTCAAGGGCGCTTATCTGGAGGTCTGGGCGGATATGCTGGGCTCCATCGGCGTGATCGTCGGCGCTGTGATCATTTATCTGACCGGATGGGAGTGGGTGGATTCACTGATAGCCATCGGTATCGGCTTCATGGTCTTTCCACGCACATGGGTTCTGCTCAAGGAATGCATCAATATTCTGCTGGAAGGAGTTCCTGTGGGTCTCGACCTCAATGATTTGCAGAAAGCTGTGCTGGCTGTGCCCGGAGTGGCGGCGCTCCACGACCTCCACGTCTGGTCACTCACCAAGAATCAGAAATCCCTGACCGCTCATATTGTGCTGGCTGACGGGGCAGGGGGGGAAACCGTGCGTCGCGCAGTTGAACAGGTCTTGCAGGAGAAATACGATCTCCATCACACTACCTTGCAGATGGAAGCAGTAGATCGCGCTTCCGCCGAGCATATTCACTGACATTCGATACTCTACTGCCGCAACGTGATCTTTACCGGTCGCTCCACACGGCAAGTTCATTTCCGGCCGGATCGGTGAAATGAAACCGCCGTCCGCCGGGGAAAGAGAAAATGGGCTTTACGATGGTGCCACCTGCGTCGGTAACGGCTTCAAGCGCGCTTTCCAGCCTGGCAGCATAGAGTACCGGCAAAGGCTTTTCAGCCGCTTGCCCATCGGCATCAAACCCACCGTCCAATCCTTCCGAAAAGGCTGAATAGGTCGGGCCGTAATCAGTAAAAGACCAGCCGAAGGCACGTGCGTAGAAACTCTTGGTCGCATCAAGCGATCCGTTTCCCGCTGGCATTTCCAGATAGTCGAGCTTGCCTGTGATACGCATGGTCCAACTCCAATATGTTCCTTATTTGTTCTTATTTTTGCTATATCTGTCCAGCAGAGTCAATCTGTTGTGCGGCCTCTACCCAGCTATTGCCGCCTCTAATCGATTCTATTGTCGCGGCTTGTCTTTTTTGGTTGGCAGCAGCCTTGCGGATCGCATAAGCAACGGGAAGCAGGTTCTGGGAGTGCTTGCAATTGTTGCAAGCCTTTCATGAACCGGTCCTGCATCAAGGGAGGTCATGATGGCGAAGTGGGTGTACACGTTCGGCGACGGCAAGGCGGAAGGTGCGGCAAGCGACCGTAATCTTCTCGGCGGCAAGGGAGCGAATCTGGCTGAGATGAGCAGCCTCGGTCTTCCGGTACCTCCAGGCTTTACCATCAACACCGAAGTCTGCACCTATTATTACGATCATGACCGGTCCTATCCATCCGAACTGAATGAACAGGTTCAGGCGGCTCTGGCCCATATCGCCAAGGTGACGGGGCGCAATTTCGGCGATGCCGAAAAGCCACTTCTGGTGTCGGTGCGTTCCGGCGCCCGTGCCTCCATGCCGGGCATGATGGATACGGTGCTCAATCTCGGTCTTAATGACGAAACCGTACAGGCCATTGCTCGCGAAGCAGGTGATGAGCGCTTTGCCTATGACAGTTACCGCCGCTTCATCCAGATGTATTCGGATGTCGTGCTGGGCGTCGATCATGGCTTCTTTGAAGAAATTCTCGAAGACAAGAAGGCCGATCTCGGCGTTGATGTCGATACGGCCCTGACTGCTGACGACTGGAAGAATGTCATCGGCTCTTACAAAGATAAGGTCGAGGAAGAACTCGGCCAGCCTTTCCCGCAAGACCCGCGCGAACAGCTTTGGGGTGCCATTGGCGCCGTTTTCTCAAGCTGGATGAATGCGCGCGCCATCACCTATCGGCGGCTGCACAATATTCCCGCCGCGTGGGGTACGGCGGTCAATGTGCAGGCCATGGTATTCGGCAATATGGGCGAGACGTCCGCGACCGGTGTTGCGTTCACACGCAATCCTTCGACGGGCGAGAAGAAGCTTTACGGCGAATTCCTCGTCAACGCGCAGGGCGAAGACGTCGTCGCCGGTATCCGCACGCCACAGAACATCACCGAAGAAGCGCGCATCGCAGCCGGTTCCGACAAGCCGTCGCTTGAAAAGGTCATGCCGGAAGCCTTCGCCGAATTCCTCAAGGTTGCTGATCGGCTGGAACAGCATTATCGCGACATGCAGGACCTCGAGTTTACAATTGAGCGCGGCAAACTGTGGATGCTTCAGACCCGCTCGGGCAAGCGTACCGCAAAGGCCGCATTGAAGATGGCCGTGGAAATGGCAGGCGAAGGCCTGATCACGCAAGAAGAAGCGGTTCTGCGCGTCGATCCGGCGGCGCTTGACCAGCTTCTCCATCCGACTATTGATCCACGTGCGGAACGTCAGGTCATCGGCCAGGGACTGCCCGCATCGCCAGGTGCCGCGACGGGTGAAATTGTCTTCTCTTCGGAAGATGCCGAACAGGCAAAATCGGAAGGTCGAAAGGTCATTCTCGTTCGCATTGAGACCAGCCCGGAAGATATTCACGGCATGCACGCGGCGGAAGGTATTCTGACGACGCGCGGCGGCATGACCAGCCACGCAGCCGTTGTCGCGCGCGGCATGGGCAAGCCCTGTGTGTCGGGTGCCGGGTCGCTTCGCGTGGATTACCGCAATGGCGTCATGCTCACAGCAGGCCAGCCCTTCAAGAAGGGCGATGTCGTCACCGTCGACGGTGGTACGGGGCAGGTTCTGAAAGGTGCTGTCGCCATGCTGCAGCCCGAGCTTTCCGGTGATTTCGGCAAGCTGATGGAATGGGCCGACCGCACCCGCCGCATGAAGGTTCGTGCCAACGCCGAAACCCCTGCAGATGCCCGTACGGCACGCTCGTTCGGTGCTGAAGGCATTGGCCTTTGCCGTACCGAACACATGTTCTTTGAGGGAAGCCGCATCGTCGCCATGCGCGAGATGATCCTTTCCGACAATGAAGAAGGCCGTCGCGCGGCTCTGGCAAAGCTTCTGCCGATGCAGCGTTCGGATTTTGTCGAGTTGTTTGAGATCATGAAGGGGCTTCCGGTCACGATCCGTCTGCTTGATCCGCCATTGCATGAGTTTCTGCCGCATACCGATGAGGAAGTCGCAGAGGTTGCCCGCTCGATGGGCGTCGATGCGGCAAAGCTGCGCGAACGTGCCGATAGCTTGCATGAATTCAACCCGATGCTGGGCCATCGTGGCTGCCGCCTGGCTGTATCCTATCCGGAAATCGCGGAAATGCAGGCACGGGCGATTTTTGAAGCAGCCGTCGAGGCTGGCAAGAAAACCGGCGAACATGTGGTGCCGGAAGTGATGGTGCCACTGGTCGGTCTGAAAGCCGAACTCGATTTCGTCAAGGCGCGCATCGATGCTGTTGCCAGGCAAGTCATGGCAGAGGCAGGCATCAAAGTCGACTATATGGTCGGCACGATGATCGAACTGCCGCGCGCCGCCTTGCGCGCTGCTGAAATCGCTGAAACGGCTGAGTTCTTCTCGTTTGGCACCAACGACTTGACGCAAACGACATTCGGCATTTCACGCGACGATGCGTCCTCGTTCCTGACCTCTTATCAGCAGCGCGGCGTGATCGAACAGGACCCGTTTGTGTCGCTTGATCTCGAAGGGGTCGGCGAACTGGTGGAAATCGCCGCCGAGCGCGGGCGGAAAACCCGCGAGAAGCTGAAGCTTGGTATTTGCGGTGAGCACGGCGGTGATCCGGCTTCGATTGCATTCTGTGAAAAGACAGGTCTCGACTATGTGTCCTGTTCGCCGTTCCGCGTGCCTATTGCCCGTCTTGCCGCGGCACAATCGGCGGTACGCAAGGTTTGACAGATTGCCACAATTTGGCTTAGCTGCCGGAGTAATCCCCCGGTAGTTAAGCCATTTTCAGAAGATATTGTCATGCTTCGTTGTATTGCTGCGGCAGGTGCCGCCTTTTTCGTAATGACCGGTATTGCCAGCGCCTACGATATCTCGCCGCAGGAGCGGGCGGAGAACAAGGCCAAGCATGACACGATCAGGATCGTTGAGCCGCAATTGCATATTGCACGCGGCGGCGCTGCATCGCCACAGGTGGCGCTGACGCTTGATGCCTGCATGGGCAAGACCGATCACCGGATTCTGGACATGCTGGTGCAGAACCGCATTCCGGCGACGATCTTCGTGACGGAGCGATGGATAAAACAGAATCCGGCCACCATGGCGGTTCTGAAGGCCAATGCCGATTTGTTCGATATCGAGAACCATGGCGCAATGCATGTTCCGGCCATTACCAACGAGCCGAAAATGTATGGCATCAAGACAGCAGGTTCACTTGAGGCGATTCATCTGGAAATCGATGGCGGCGCGACGGCGATCACGGATGCAGGCATGTCCAGGCCAATCTGGTATCGCGATGCGACAGCCCGTTATTCGACCGATGCCATCAAGCTGGCAACAAGCATGGGCTACAAGATAGGCGGCTATTCGCTGAATGGCGATCAGGGTGCCTCGTTGCTGGCGCCGACTGTCGAGCGCCGCATCGCTGCCGCGCGTGACGGCGACGTCATTATCTCGCATATCAACCAGCCGACGCGGTCAGCGGGCGAGGGCGTGGCCAAAGGCGTTCTGGCCTTGAAAGCGAAGGGGATGAAATTCGTGCGTCTCAAGGATGTCGAAACCACGATGACGCTCAATCCGGTTGCGCCGCACAATCTTCATGCAGGCGTTCCAAAGCCAGGGGCGCCGAAATAGACCGCTCCAACAGATCAGGCGCCGTTGACTTTTTCCTTTGGAGAAAGACTTTTCATGACGGCGGCGTAGTTACGGCCGAGACTTTCGAAAACGGCATTTTCACCTGTTGGCGGTTCGATGGACAAGGTTGTGCCGTCGTTGCGCAATGTGACGAATATGACCTGATCTTCCGGTTGCCCGGCAATGGCGATTGCACCGATGCGTTGTGCTTCGCTGGTATCGAGAGCAGGCATATTAAAAAGAACTTCACCGCCGACCCGTTCGGCAGCCTTGGCAAGCGCGGAATCAAAACCTTCGATCAGTACGTCAATGGCTCCGAGCGCGAACTCCAGTTCGACGGCCTCAAGCGTCATCGTGTCGTCTGCGGCTGTGCCGTCCGATGACTGGTTGCCATTTTGAAGGGCGCGATCCATTCCGTCCTCTCCGACGATTGCATTAAAAGCCCCCATATATGCAATCATGCCTTCTGTTAGCGGTTGCTGCAATGTCTTTTTATTTGATTTACCTAGCTTTTTCTCACTTATTCTTAAAGCTGGTGATCTTTGCAGGCTAAGAACGCATCCCGAAAAGTGTGAAACGGTTTTCGGATCTGATGCGCGTTGAACAAACAATTGGCACGCCAATCCGATGCAATCAGATCGAGTTGCGCTCCAGGAGGGTGCTGCCCCTAATGCGATTTGCCCGATCTATCAAGCACGCTAAACGTGCATTAGCTCATGCTTTCATAGATAGCTAAACATTGATCCCGATAGGTTTTGATCGCGGTCAATGCTCTTTCCTCGCGAATCTTCGACCCTTTGCCCATCACGAAGGAATTGGTGTCGGAGGGCACATGAAACTGATCTGGAAAGCGGCGGTCGGCGGCGCAGGTGCGTTAGCCGCAGCCTGGCTCTTTGCGCTTTCAACACCCCATTGGCTGATTGCCAGACAAGAAAGCACCGTTGATGTCACCGACAAGGCTTTGATCGAAAAAGGCGAATATATCGCCCATGCGGGCGACTGCGCTGCTTGCCATACGGCACCGGGAGGCAAGGCGTTTGCGGGCGGGCTGGGCATGCAGACACCGCTTGGCACGATTTATTCAACGAACATCACACCAGACAGCAAAACCGGTATCGGCGGTTACAGCTATGCCGATTTCGAACGTGCGGTGCGGCAGGGTGTGCGTCAGGATAATGTTCATCTTTATCCGGCAATGCCATTTGTGTCCTATACAGTTGTGGACGACGAGGACATGAAGGCGCTTTATGCGTTCTTCATGTCGAAGGTGGAGCCGGTAAAGCAGGATAACCAGCCCAGCACCTTGCCATGGCCGACCAATATGCGCTGGCCGCTCGCTTACTGGCAGCTCTTTTTCGGAAATTCGCGACCGTTCGAGATTGCAGCCGATACCGATCCGGTGATCGCCCGCGGCGCTTATCTGGTCGAGGGGCTGGGCCATTGCGGCGCATGCCACACACCGCGCGGTCTCGCCTATGAAGAAAAAGCAGTGAAGAACGATCCGAAAGGCAAGTTCCTGTCCGGCTCGGTTCTGGAAGGCTGGTATGCGAAGAACCTGCGCGATCAGGATACGGGGCTTTCGACCTGGGCCGAAGACGAGATCGTCACCTTCCTCAAGACCGGGCGTACTGATCGCACAGCGGCATTCGGCTCGATGGCCGATGTCGTGCAGCACTCGACCCAATATCTTGCGGAAGATGATTTGCGTGCGATTGCCCGCTACCTGAAGTCACTGCCACCGAGCGAAGGACGCGAGCGTGAATGGCAGCCGAAGGAAGACGTGACGACAGCAGCACTCAAGGCGGGAGATTTCAATGCGCCGGGCGCTTTGTCTTATGTCGAGCAATGTTCGGTCTGCCATCGTATGGACGGCAAGGGTGCGCCCCGCATTTATCCGGCGCTTGCTGGCAACTCGATTGTCTTTGCCGATGATCCAAGCTCGCTCATTCAGGTCACGCTGACCGGGGGAAGGACGCCTGACACGCCAGCGGACAAGATGGCTTTCACCATGCCGGGCTTCGCCAATCTTCCGAACTGGCAGGTCGCCGAAATCCTCAATTTCATTCGCAACGGCTGGGGCAACCACGGCGCTGCCATCACGGAGCAGGATATCGCACGCATGCGGCGTGAAATTGCTCACAAGCCCGTCCATTACGTTCCGGAGAACAAGCAATGAAGACCAGTACGATTATCGTTCTAGGCGCCGGTTTTGCCGTGGCGGTAACGGGCGGCGCTTTCCTCTTCAATCATTTGCGCCCCTCACTGGACGCTCCCGCTCCGAAGGCCTATGCGGTTCTGGATAAGGACAAGAACCAGGTCGGAACCTACGTCATCCCGCCGGATCGTGACATTCTCAAACAGCCGAATGCGTCCGAAATCATGCATGGCAAACGGCTGCTCAACGAAACAGCGCGACTTCTGCCCGACAATGTTGGCAACGGCCTGAACTGCAATTCCTGTCACATGGGGCAGGGCAAGATCGACAATGTTGCCTCCTATATCAACAGCAGCAACTTCTATCCCGCTGTCATGCCCCGCGCGGGCAAGGAAGTCGATCTGGTCATGCGCATCAATGGCTGTTTCCAGCGTTCGATGAACGGCAAGCCTTTGCCGCCTGATGGAGCCGACATGATGGCGATGGTCGCCTATATGGACTGGCTGCGGCAGGATGTGAAGAAGGGCACGAAAGTAGCGATCCGCAATGCCGGTCCTATTGACGAAAGCCTGGTTCCAGATCCGGTCAATGGTGCGAAAATCTATGCTGCGCAATGTTCAACCTGTCATGGGGCCGATGGCGAGGGTATGAAGGATCAGGCTGGCGATTACATCTTCCCGCCGCTCTGGGGGGATGAAAGCTTCAATATCGGAGCTGGACTGGCGCGCACCTACAAGGCGGCGCAGCTCGTCAAATATGCAATGCCTCCTGCCCAGAACTACAATCTTCCCATAGGGCAGGGGGGTGTTCTGACGGATCAGGAAGCCATCGACGTGTCTGAATATTTCACTCATATGCCGCGGCCTGATTTCGCGGGTAAGGTGAAGGACTGGCCGAATACGAAGAAGCCGAAAGACGCGCGTTACTGATCCATATCGCCGAGACAAGCTCCCCGTCATGCACAACACAGGCGGGGAGCTTGAATTTCTATGCTGAAGTTTTGCCGTGTGAAAATCTCTCTGCTATTCATACTGCGTGAAAACAGAGAGAAACAGCATTTCCAATGATTCAGTAAAAGCCGGAAATGCTCTCGGAGACCGTATGAGAAAACTTCGCTACCAGCGACGTCAGTCGCGCTCTGCGGTCTGGTCGCTTCGCCTCGGCATTTTTGCGGTTGTGCTGCTTGCATTGGCATTTCTTCTGCACCGCTTCTGGACGCTGGAGACACCGGATCTGGTGCTAGTTGCCGGATTGAGCGCCGGTCTTGCCGCTCTGGCTCTTCTTTGCGCTGCAAAAGGTTTTCGCAACCTTTGGGTCAATGGTGACAAGGGCGGCGGGCGTTCCTTCTGGGGCGGTGTTTTTGCCTTTGCCGTATTGCTTCCGGTCGGACTGGTGACTGCACTGTGGTATGCTTCACCGCCACTTTACGATCTCTCCACGGATTTCGAAACGCCGCCGCAATTTCCATCCCATATGCCGCCACGCCTGCAATGGATGAATCCGCTGACAGTGGCAGTGAGTGGCGATGCGCTGACCCAGTTGACCGCCTATCCCGATGTGGTCGGACGCCGCTACGAAGCAGCACCTGACCGTGTTGCGCAAGGGGTCGAGACGGTCCTCAAGACATTTGGATGGCAGGAGATTGCGCGCAATGCTCCTTCGCCGGAGCAGAATGCAACAAGGTTTGCTGTGACGGCTCATAGTTTCATTCTGGGTCTGAAAAGTGACATCGTCATCCGGCTGCTCGACGAAGGCGAAACCACCTATGTCGATGTGCGTTCGCTGTCACGTTATGGCAAACGCGACATGGGGCAGAATGCAGGCTTCATCACCGATTTTCTGGGCACGCTGGAAGGTGAGGTCAACAAGGCTCCGGCCGACGTGGAATAATCAGCCGGGAAGATAGATATTCTCGATCGATGGATAGCCGTCGGTCTTAACCTCTCCACGTCCGACCAGATCTTCCAGATGTGCCAAAACGGACAACGCTGCGGCACCATGCAGTCGCGGATCGGTCTCGCGATAGATCACTTTCACCATGTCGCTGATTGTCCGGTCGCCCTGCAGAACGCGCTCGAAAATGGCGCGTTCGCGCATCTTGCGATGTGCACGCAGGCCGCGAACGAAAGCGGCTGGTTTGGTGACTGCGCCGCCATGCCCCGGCAGATAGACCTTGTCGTCGCGCGCCAGCAGCTTCTCTAGCGAGGCCATATAGTCGTTCATCGAGCCGTCAGGCGGTGCAACGATGGATGTCGCCCAGGCCATGACATGGTCGGCGGAAAAAAGAACGCCCGTTCCCTTCAGGCCGAACGCCATGTGATTTGCGGCATGCCCCGGCGTATGCAAGCCCTCCAATGCCCAGCCGTCGCCTTCGATCGCGTTTCCATCGGCCAGCACGATATCCGGAATGAAATCCGTATCGGCGCTCGCTTCGAGCATGTTCACTTCGCCTGCATAATAGGGACGGGCAGGGCGATGCGGTCCTTCGGCAACGGTGCGAGCCCCCAGTTCGTCCTTCAGGCGCTGTGCCAAGGGCGAATGATCGCGATGGGTGTGGCTGACGAAGATGTGGCTAACCGGCCGGCCGGCAATGGCCGTGATCAGGGTGTTGTAATGCGCGTCATCTTCCGGGCCTGGATCAATGATCGCCAGCGTATCCGTGCCGATAATATAGCTGTTGGTGCCGTGAAAGGTGAAAGCGCTCGGATTGTTGGCAGTGAGGCGCAAAATGCCTTTACTCAGTTCAACCGATTTCCCATATTGTGGCGTGAAACTGCTGTCGAAAACAAGCGCCATTGAAGCGGCTTCCATTCTTCTTTGGTTTGATTGATGAAACGGCATAGGCCTTATATAGTCGGGTTGCAAACCTGAACAGTCACGCGCACCGACAATCGCGCGCGGTATGTTCGGCCTGGAAATGACATTTCGCCATTCGGTGCCGATGTACCGCGTTCAAGAAGTGGAGTTGGATATGTCCCATAGAGCAAAGTCTCGCGTTGCCACCGCCTCTCTCGCTGCTGAATATCTGTCCACCAGACAACTGGCCCGCGCTTTCTGGTTTGTTGGTCTTGCGCTGATCGGAACGGCTGTTCTTGCCATTTCTGCCAAGATCAAGGTTGATCTGGTCTACGTCAATGTGACGATGCAGACCTTCGCTCTCTTTGCAATGTCAGCACTTTACGGTTCACGGCTTGCTGTCGCTACCGTCGCTCTTTATCTGCTTGAAGGCGCTCTCGGCATGCCGGTCTTCACCGGAACGCCGGAAAAAGGCATCGGTCTTGCCTATATGGTCGGCCCGACGGGTGGTTACCTGCTCTCTTATCTCGCTGCGGCATGGATTGTCGGGCGTGCTGCCGATAAGGGGCTGGCGCGTAATCCTTTCGCTCTCGGCGGCGCAATGTTGCTCGCCGAAGCCGTCATTCTTGTGATGGGAGCAGGCTGGATGGCCTATCTCTTCGGTCTTGAAAAAGCCATTGCCTTCGGCTTCGGCGCCTTTATCGTCGGTGATCTGGTGAAACTCGCACTCGCCGCCTGCGGTGTGCCAGCGGTGATGTCGCTTCTGAAGCGCTGAATTTTTAAAAGTTTGCTTGATGGAAGCCGGGTCTTTGCCCGGCTTCTTTTGTTTCGGTTGAAACTGCTTCGCAATTGACAGGAGGTCCATCGCCAAGCTTTGTCGCTATAAGCAATCTGATTTTACGGGGAGGATGATTTGCACATCGAAACTCTGGTGGTCGAACCGCTGACAAAGGACACCTTTGCGCCATTTGGCGATGTCATCGAGACGGAAGGAGCCGAGCTTCGCCTGATCAACAATGGCACCACGGAGCGGTATCACGATCTCGCCCGTGTCGAAGCTGCCGGCACTGAAGCAAGGGTTCTCGTCAATATCTTTCGGGGACAGTCGTTCGAGGCACCAATCGATATCGTCATGATGGAACGCCATCCTTTCGGCTCGCAGGCATTCATTCCGTTAAACGGCAGGCCGTTCCTTGTGGTGGTCGCCGAAGATGCCGGCGGCAAGCCTGCTCGTCCGCGTGTTTTCCTTGCGCGCGGTGATCAGGGCGTCAATTATCTGCGCAATGTGTGGCACCACCCGCTACTGGCGCTTGAGCAGAAATCCGATTTTCTGATTGTCGACCGGGCAGGCAAGGAAGACAATCTGGAGGAGTTTTTCTTCTCCGATACCGCCTACCGCATTGAAACGACGCAACCTGCCTGAGTTTTATCGAGGGATATTATGGGTAAACTTTCCACACATGTTCTCGACACTGCCCACGGCAGTCCAGCGGCGGCGATGCGCATTGAGCTTTATCGTATTGCCACAAACGGCGTTTCTGAACTCCTCAAGCGGACGGTGACCAATCTCGACGGACGCACGGACGCGCCTTTGCTTTCCGGCGATGAATTGCGCATCGGCACTTACGAGTTGCAGTTCCATGTTGCCGAATATTTTGAGGGACGCGGTGCGGAACAGGCTAACCCGCCTTTCCTCGACCTCATTCCGATCCGCTTCGCAATTGCCGATTCTGACGGCAATTACCATGTGCCATTGCTTGTCAGCCCGTGGTCATATTCGACCTATCGCGGAAGCTGATCCAGACTTATCCTCTTGACGAGCAGACCCATTAGACTCCTCGCACCATCCATTGCGAGGAGTTGTTCATGGACCAAACCCCAAATCTGAAGTTACCCTATATCCTGCCCAGCCAGGCGCAGAAACATGTCACCCACAATGAGGCGTTGCGGCTGCTCGATGCCGTCGTGCATCTGAGCGTCAGATCGCGGTTCCGAGCCGAAGCGCCCGAAACACCTCTCGGCGGAGATCGCTATCTCGTGGCTGCAGCGGCTGCCGGGGCATGGGTCGGAAAAGACGGCGCAATTGCATCTTTCATTGATGGCGGATGGCTGTTCGTTACGCCGGCGATCGGCTGGCAGGCCTATGTCGAGGACGAAGCACAACTGCTGGTTTTCGACGGCGCACTCTGGAAGGGCGTTTCGTCGGTCCCGGAGAGCCTGTCCTTGTCCATGCTGGGCGTTCATGCCATTGCCGATACGGTCAACCGCCTCGCCATCTCGTCGGATGCCAGCCTGTTCAACAATGCCGGTGCAGGACATCAGGTGAAGGTTAACAAGCAAACGGTCACGGATACGGCAAGCCTTCTGTATCAGACGAACTGGACCGGTTTTGCCGAAATGGGGCTGAACGGCAGCAACGATTTCAGTGTGAAGGTGAGCAGCGACGCAGGACAATGGCGAGAGGCGATAAGGATAGATCACGCGACCGGCAATGTTGCAGTGGGCTCGATCTGGCCACAAACCCGGCTTCACGTTGACGGCCCAATCCGTCCTGCGTCCTATGCCGTTACAGCGCTACCTTCTGCCGGAAGCCATGGTGCGGGTGCAATGGTTTTTGTCCCCAATGCCCCATCCGGTGCGGAAATGGTCTATTCGGATGGCACGAACTGGCGAAGCATTCGCAGTGACATCATAATCGCCTAGGGCATAATCCGACCGGAGTGAAACGAGGATCAATAGGATTATGCGTTGGACGGAAAAGCTCAGAGCACGGATATGATCCAGTCAGATTGAAACGCGCTCTAATGAAGGGTGCGGCGGATTGGCCCGCACGACTGCCAAAATACTGTTTACGGGCCGTAATTTCGTCAAAAGATGTTTGTTAAGCCCTCGCAACGGCAATTGATATAGTTCTGCCGGAGGACTCATGTTAACGGTGGCGGGAAATTAGAATTCTTCGCAGCTATACCGCATCGAAAGCCGCGAAGGGATTGACTAAACTTTAGTCCCCAATAGTAGTATAAACAGCCTTATGGCGCTGGAATCGTTCCGGTATTTCTCTCTAATAGAGAGCGGGATAACACGCGTATGAGTTTGAAATATCCATGGCAGAGATTGGCGCTTTTGCCCCGCGCCAGCAAACAGATCATTCTGATGCTGAGCGACTGTATTTTGCTGCTGCTGAGTGCCTATCTCGCTTTTGTTATACGTCTCGGTTTCGTTTTTGTGCCGAACGAAGGACAAACGTTCCTGATTTTCATCGCGCCTATTCTGGCAATTCCGGTTTTTGTCCGTTTCGGACTTTATCGTGCCATTATCCGCTATCTCGCGGAACGCGCGATCTGGCCGATTTTTCAAGCGACTGCTATTGGTTCGCTGTTCTGGGTCGCGCTCGTATTCCTCATGGAACTTTATGGCAGCACAGGTCTGCCGCGTTCTGTCCCCTTGCTTTACTGGCTTTTGAGTACGGTTTTCATCTCCGCCAGCCGTTTCGGTGCGAAATGGCTTCTGCGTAGTTCCGAGTCGGACAAACGGTATACAAGTTCCGCATTGATCATCGGCGTTGGTGAGCCCGCTCGCCAGTTGGCAACGGCGCTTCGCAGCCATAGCGACACATTGGTTGTCGGCTTTGTCGATCCTGATGGCCAGCTCAACGGTATGGATATTATTGGGTTGCGTGTCTATGGGGTGGAAGACATTCCCGCGCTGATCGACAATTACGGTATCAAGCAGGTGGTTGTGTCCGAGCCGGCGCTGGAACAGAAACAGCGTCAGGATTTCGCGCGCCTTCTGGGGCGTCTTCCGGTCAATACGCGCATTCTCCCGCCGATCGCCGATCTGACGGCAGGCAAATATCTGGTCAGTTCTCTTCGCAATGTGGAGATCGATGATCTGCTTGGCCGTTCACCTGTGCCTCCGGATGCAGCTCTCCTGCGAGAAGTGGTAGAAGGCCGGCATATCATGGTGACGGGAGCCGGAGGCTCCATCGGCAGTCAGCTCTGTCGCACCATTTCGCAATGGAACCCCGCCTGCGTGGTCTTGTTCGAATCCAGCGAATTCGCACTTTACAATATAGACAGGCAGTTGAGACAGATAGCCAGTTGCGAAATCGTGCCAATCCTGGGTTCGGTCCGAGACCGGGCCTGTGTCGAAAAAGCCATTCGCGATTACAATGTCGATACGGTCTATCATTGCGCAGCTTACAAGCACGTGCCTCTCGTAGAGAAGAATCCGCTAATCGGTATCTTCAACAATGTTTTCGGTACATTGGAAGTGGCACAGGCTGCACTCAACACAGACGTTGAACGGATGGTGCTCATCTCGTCCGATAAAGCGGTGCGGCCTACGAATGTGATGGGTGCAACCAAGCGTTGGGCCGAACTGGTCGTTTATTATTGCGGTAAGCTCGCCGAACAATCCGGAAAAAAGAAGGCTTTTTATTCCGTCCGTTTTGGCAATGTGCTTGGGTCGAACGGTTCGGTGGTTCCGCTTTTCCGCGAACAGATTGCCGATGGCGGTCCGATTACGCTGACGCATGACGATATGACCCGCTATTTCATGTCGATCAAGGAAGCAGCCGAGCTTATCGTACAGTCAGGCGGCATCGCCGAATCCGGCGACACGGTTCTGCTGGAGATGGGCGAGCCGGTGAAGATTCGCGATCTGGCCGAGAATATGATCCTGCTGGCAGGTCTGACCGTCCGGAGTAACGAGAACCCGCACGGTGATATCGCCATTGAAGTGACAGGGATTCGTGAAGGCGAGAAGATGTACGAAGAACTCTTCTATGATCCTTCACAGGCAAAGTCGACACGGCACCCGAAGATCATGCGCGCCCCGCAGGGGAAGAAGGCCGCGGTAGATGTTCCAGCCAGCCTCACGGCACTGCGTATTGCCATGGAAAGCGGTGACGTCGATGCTGTCCGCAAGATTCTGTTCGACGTTATAGCTTCCTGAAGCGTCCGCGAAAATCCAGCAACAAAACCAGCGTCGCCACCACGCCCACAAGCAGGAAGGCGACCTGGGTGATTGTGTGATCCAGCGCGAGCAACGCTGTGGCACAGGCAATGAGAATCAGATTCAGGAACGCCACGTGGCCGACGACCTTCGGCACGCTCCAGCCGGAGCGCTTCGCCGTCTGATAGGCGTGCTTGGAATGCGCCTTCAGGATATTCTCGCCCTGGCCCAAACGCATCACGATGGTCGTACCTGCATCGAGAATGTAATAAAGCGGCAGGATCAGCGCGACGGTGATATGTGTTTCGCGCGCGAGCAGGATCAGTGCAGTGCCCGTGATCAAACCGAGCGGCAAGCTTCCTGAATCACCTAGAAAGACCGTTGCCGGTGGACGATTGAAGAGGGCAAAGCCAAGAATCCCACCGGCTGCGATGATGCCGATGCCGCCGCTTTCCAGCCCGGCCAGACCGAGCGCGGCCAGAATGCCGATGCCAGCCAGTGGCAGCCCTATGCCCGCTGCGGTCATGAGGTCGAGACCGTCCATGAAGTTGGTGACGTTGATTGCGACCACCAGTGCAAAGACAATCAGCGTCGCTTCAAGCCAGTGAGGCAGGAGCTCGGGTAGCAGCCGAAATTCCGGTCCCAGGCCATAAATAACCAGTCCGGCGGCGACGAATTGTGATCCCAGCCGGATGATTTCCGAAAGCTCATAGCGGTCATCTAACCCGCCGATGATCCAGAGCAGCAACGAGGCTCCGGAAAGGAAAAGCGCCAGACGTGCATTGACTTCAAGATCAGGGGCGAAGATCAGCAGCGTCACGATGATTGAAGGAATGAGCGCCAGCCCGCCGATCTGTCGTGCTACTGTCGTATGGTTGGACCGCGAACTCATCCGTGCCGCGAGAAAGCGCGCGGGTAACAACCGGTTCAGCAGATAGAGACCGATGCCGCACAAGGTGGCGCTGACGAGAAACGAAATTAACAAAAACAGCATAGCGAATACCGAAAATACACCCATCTACAGGAAGTAGCAGCTTTGGGGCTGGACGCAAATCGGCGCTTTCAATTTGAGGAACTGGCGACGGCAATATGTGGTTGAAAAGGTTTTTCACAGAGCCTGTTAGCTTGCGCGGGATTTCGCTATTAGGCGATTGCGCTTGGGTTTCGAAGCGGTTATAAGGCCGCGCAACCGATTGCTTCGGTTTGATTTGTTGGGGCGTAGCCAAGCGGTAAGGCACCGGTTTTTGGTACCGGCATTCCCTGGTTCGAATCCAGGCGCCCCAGCCATGAAATGTAAGTGAAATCTAAGGCTTATTTATTTCACTCAAGTTTCCCTCTGGCTGGGAATCCTCATTATTTTCATATTCGCCGGATGTGCACTTCACTGTGGCACAGAGCTATGACACATGCCGATTCTTGTGAATTGCGGTTTCGTGTCGGCTCCAGATGACGGATACCCGCACTGACCTGCCACTGAGCTTTCATCCGGCTGCAATTAGAGAACCGGCATTTTTGATAGGCCGAATGGCGCGGTGGTAGCAATCGGCGGAAACGCGTAGGCTTCATTTTACGTAGCGTTAGAGCCGGTTGCGGCGATGGATCCAGCATAGACCGCCGGTGTTTGGTATCCGAGCGACGAGTGTGGCCGGAAATTGTTATAATCGTCGGCCCATTGGGCGATTGCGCTCCGGGCGTGATCGAGGCCGAAGAACAGGCTTTCCTGGCGCGATATAGTGCCACTCAACCTTGTGATCCTTCGACCAAGCAAAGATCGCATTTGGGGTGAGTTCCGTGCCGTTGTCCGAACAACCATGCCGGGCTTGCCGCGTCGTTCGATGAGCGCTGTGAGTTCTCGGGCAACGCGACGTACTGAGATTGATGTATCGGGGATTGCCGCCAGACATTCCCGCGTCACATCATCGACGACATTAAGCACGCGAAATCGTCGTCCGCAGGCGAGTTGGTCGTGGACGAAATCCAATGACCAACGTGCATTGGCCTTCGCTTCGACCAGTATCGGCGCACGTGAACCCACAGCACGCCGCCTCGCTTTGCGCTTGCGAACGGAAAGACCTTCCTCGCGATACAGCCGGTAGATGCGGTTGACGCCGGACGGCTCTCCATCCCATCGAAGCAGGATGAACAGCCTCCGATACCCGAAACGTCGCCGCTCATTGGCGAGATCGCGCAACTTTGCTCGCAATTCGACCTCCGGCGGTCGGCAGGACCGATAGCGGATCATCTTGCGATCAGCCGACATAATCTGGCAGGCCCGTCGCTCCGAAAGACCCATTATGTCCTTTAGATGTGCAACGGCGTCACGCTTGGCGGCAGGCCCTACCATTTTTTTGCGAGAAGCGCGCGAAGTGCGGCCACATCCAGCATCTGTTCGGCCACCTGCTCCTTCAGCACCGCAATAATCTGCTCTTCCGTAAATCGCTGCTTCTTCATTCGTCCGTCCTGTCATGGGCCGGACTCTAATCTATTCTGGAGGAAATTCTCAGTGGCAGGTCAAACGCTGTATGAATTGACCACCTTCAATGGGATGGATTGGCGTGCTCTAGCTGATTAAATACTGTGGGCTCTTGAGAACAGAAATGATCTGTTAACAGCACAACATGGGTTTTACGAAAGCGTGTTGAAGCAGAGAAGCTGACGGCACGTAGCGCGGGACCATCTGGATCTCCTTGGAGTTTTAGCACAGGATCAACGAGGCAACGCAGAATGAATACGATGGAAGAATTTAAAAAATCATCAGCAGATTTTCATGCATCGTGCGGAGTGCTTGAACGCGCACTGGTTCGTAAAGTTTGAAGGCGCGCGAAAGGTTGGAGAATTGGCATAGACATTCCAATGAGGATCGTTCTCATTCGGCAATCGGATATAACATGCCGATTGCCTTGCATAATCCCGGTGGCGTCATCAGCTCGCCATTGGGATGAGAGCCGGAAACTCTAATTCCGGGCGGTCCAATCTCGGGATTAAGTGCTCATACAGACAAAAGACGCTCCTAAGTGCGGGAGGGACTCTGAGGATCGGTCACATAAGCAGAATTAACCGTCGACATCTAGAGTGACACCGTCAGGTTATGCGCAGTCAACAATACACTTGATGCTTAATGCATGGAATGGGTCGACTTTATCCTCCGGTGCGGCTATAGAGCTCGAAATTTGTGACGTCGGGGGTATAAGCGCCATTGGTGCAGAAAAATTGATTAAGTCTCTAATGGAGAAAGTAATGACTAAGAAAGTCGCCCTCATAACAGGAATAACTGGCCAAGATGGCGCTTACTTGGCAGAGTTCCTGCTGGGTAAAGGCTATTCTGTGCATGGGGTTCGTCGGCGAACCTCGTTATTCAACACTGATAGAATTGATCATCTCTATAGCGACCCGCATGATACAGGCAATGATCTGACCTTGCATCATGGCGACCTGACGGATTCCTCGAGCCTAATGCGCATTATCCAGCTTGTGCAACCGGACGAGATTTATAACCTTGCCGCACAAAGTCACGTTGCGGTCTCGTTTGAAGAGCCGGAGTATACCGCGAATTCCGATGCGCTTGGTGCGCTTAGAATTCTTGAAGCTATCCGCATTCTTGGTTTGACCCAAAAAACGCGTTTCTATCAGGCATCCACTTCCGAGCTTTACGGGCTGGTTCAGGAAATTCCTCAGAAAGAAACGACGCCGTTTTATCCCCGGTCTCCTTATGCTGTTGCCAAGATGTACGCATACTGGATTACGGTGAACTATCGTGAAGCCTACGGCATCTATGCGTGCAACGGAATATTGTTCAACCATGAGTCGCCGAACCGTGGTGAAACCTTTGTGACGCGCAAGATCACACGGGCATTGGCGCGGATTAAGCTTGGCACTCAGAAAACACTGTTTCTTGGCAACCTCGACGCGCTTCGTGATTGGGGTCATGCGCGGGACTACGTGGAAATGCAGTGGCTGATGCTTCAGCAGGAGCAGGCCGAAGACTTCGTGATCGCGACTGGTGAACAGCATTCGGTAAGAGAGTTTGTTGAACTCGCTGCGGCCGAACTGGGCATTTCCATTCGCTGGGAAGGCGAAGGCGTGGATGAAAAGGGATATGATGTAGCCACCGGCGAATGCATCGTTGCCGTAGATCCCCGCTATTTCCGTCCCGCCGAGGTGGAAACACTGCTGGGTGATGCATCGAAGGCAAAGGCGAAGCTTGGCTGGTCCCCTGCAACGAGTTTCAGCGAACTGGTGCAAGAGATGGCGGCGGAAGATCTGAAGTCCGCCGAACGTGAAAAATTCCTCAATGAAAACGGCTACCAGTCCGCTGTGCGTCGAGATTGATCATGTCAAGAATTCCAGTATATGAGCCTCACCTTGGAGGCAATGTATCCCAGTATGTCAATGAGTGCCTGACGACCGGCTGGATATCTTCTCGCGGCCAGTTCATTTCGAAGTTCGAATCCGCTTTCGCCGACTATGTCGGCGCAAGCTCGGCCACCTCGGTGGCCAACGGAACGGTCGCTATCCATTTGGCTTTGGAAGCGCTTGGAATTGGTCAGGGCGACGAGGTAATCGTCCCCAGTTTCACATATATCGCTTCCGTTAACACGATTATGCAAACTGGCGCCAAGCCCGTGTTCGTGGATTCTCTGAGTAATACACTTCAGGTCGATCCAGCCTCAATTCGCGCTGCAATAACACCGCAGACAAAAGCTGTGATGGCTGTTCATCTGTATGGTCATCCGTGCGATATGGATGCCATTGTCAAAATCTGTAGCGAACACAATCTTCTGCTTGTTGAAGATTGTGCGGAAGCTTTCGGTACATACTGGAAAGACCAGCACGTCGGAACCTTTGGTGATGCCGCAAGCTTTAGCTTCTTCGGTAACAAGACCATTACAACCGGCGAAGGCGGGATGGTGCTGGTTCGTGATCCATCGGCAATGGAGAGAGCGAGGCGCCTTAAAAGTCAGGGTGTGTCGGCAACGCGCGAATATTGGCACGATATGCTGGCGTTCAACTATCGCATGACAAATATCGAAGCGGCAATCGGTCTCGCTCAACTGGAGATGGCCGACACTCTTCTTGAGAAGAAAAAACAGGTTGCTGAATTCTACACACGCCGCCTGTCAGGATTGCCGCTGAGGACGCACGATTTTCAGGGTGAGGGCAAGCATTCGTACTGGATGTGTTCCATCATCCTGAACGACGCGGCAGATAGGGATCCGTTGCGGAAGCAACTGGCCGATCAGGAAGTCGAAACCCGACCGTTCTTCCCGATGGCGCATCTGATGCCTCACTGTGCAACGAACCAATTGTTTCCTATCGGTGAGGATTTAAGCCTGAAGGGTGTCAACCTGCCGAGTTATCCGGGGCTTACCGAGCCACAGCTAAATCATATTTGCGACACCATCTGTCAATATTTCGATCACAAGAAAAGTTGAGTTTTGAAAGTGAGCTTTTGAATGGAATACGCCAGAGGTATATGGGCCGCCCGTTATTTTTGGTTCCATTTGGTTTTATCTGATCTCCGCGCACGCTGGCGGAGATCATTCTTTGGCATATTTTGGTCTATGCTTCAGCCATTGGGGCTGACCATCCTGATATCCATCGTATTCAGCCAGATATTCAATTCGACGCTGGCCGAGTATGCGCCCTATATTCTGTCGGGTGTGATTATATGGGAATACATTGCCTTTAATGTAACCGGCGGCTCAATGGCCTTTGTGCAGGCTGATGCTTATATCAAGCAGACGAAACATCCCTTGGCGATCTATACGCTAAGAAATGTACTGTCCGGCCTTATCATATTGGCTGTTGCGTCGGTGAGTTTGATTGGCTGGGTTCTGGTCGTAATGCCCCAAAATTTTGGTTGGTGCTGGCTTGCTGCGTTGACGATTTTTCCCATACTTGCAGTATTTGTTTGGCCGTGGGCGACCATAATGGCATATTTTTCCACCCGGTTTCGAGATTTGCCTCATGCTCTGGGGCTGATGTTACAGGCGATATGGTTTGTGTCTCCTGTTTACTTTGAAGATTCCATCTTCAGGCGTGGTAATCTACACGCTCTGCTGGATTACAATCCGATCTATCATCTTTTACAGATCGTGCGCGCGCCATTATTACACGGTGAGTGGCCAACACTGACGAATTACATGTGGTGTTTCGGAACGGCATTGGTGTTTTCGTTGATCGCTATTGCTGTGGGGCGCAAAGCAGAAAAGCGGGTAATATTTTATCTATGACAAATCGTATCGAACTTAGGGACGTCAATCTTCATTATGCGTCCGTTGCATTTAAAGAGCGATCCATCAAAACCATGCTGTCGTCTGTGTTGACGCCGGGGAATGGGATAAAAATCGCTGATATCCACGCTTTGAAGGGGGTCAACCTCACTATTCATCCCGGAGAACGTGTTGGTCTGCTGGGTCACAACGGGGCGGGCAAGAGCACGTTTCTGAAGATGCTCGCAGGTCTGTATCCTATATCGTCCGGTTTGCGAACGGTAGAAGGCACAGTACGTTCTCTATTTGATATCAGTCTTGGGTTTGAACCGGATGCGAGCGGTCGTGAAAATATTCTCTACCGTGGGCTGCTTCTTGGATTGACGCCTAAATATATGAAGTCGATTCAGTCCGAGATTATTGAATTTGCCGATATCGGCGAGTTTATCGATTATCCTATCAAGACCTATTCGGCCGGTATGCAAGTGCGTCTGGCATTTGCAATTTCGACGTCGGTCGGCGGGGACATTCTGCTGCTTGACGAGGTTATCGGGGCGGGCGATGCGAACTTTATGGGTAAAGCCCGGCAACGTATCACTGACCTGATCGAAAAAGCAGAAATATTAGTTCTTGCCTCCCATGATTTTTCAACGCTGCGCTCGATTTGCACGCGCGGATTGGTTTTTCATCATGGTGAAGTGATATTTGATGGTGAAATGGACAAGGCAATCGAACGTTACAAAGAGGCAAACAACCTCTGATTCTATTGCCTTTTATTGAAATGACTGGGACATTCGCTTCTGCATAACGAGTGCCAATTGACATTGTAATAGGGTTCTGACGCAATCTCAATGACATCGGCGGCTCCGACGATACCCGCCTTGATCAGGCGGAGTTGCCCACGCCCGTATACTTGCCGTTTGATGAGCTTGAGCATGGTGATTTGGCCTTCTGTCTGACCGCTGGACCATTGTGAGGTGATTGGATTATGAACCGCGGCTCTGTCGTGGATGGTGCCGTTGGCGAATGACGCGACGAGGCTTTCGCCGCACGGTCGCTTCCGATTTCCAGATCATCCTTAGACTTGCGGAGCAGCACGCTGTGAAAACTCTCGATGACATCCCTGGCCTTGACAAGGTCTGGTTGTCGCTCCTCGATTGCGGCGACCGTCACGGACTGAGCCTTGGTCAGATCGTTGCGTTGAAGGGTGATCAAACAAACGATGGTAGGTGCAGCGGGAGCACATCAGGCTACGGCGGACGAACCGGATGGAGCGTATAGGTGGCGAACAGTAGTCCTTGGCCACAAACCCTCAACACGAACGTTCCAAGTCGTTCACGCGGCGGACTGATCTAGAGCATATTCCGACCGGAGTGAAACGAGGATCGATAAGATTATTCTTGAAATAGAAGAAGTTAGAGCGCCAATCAGATCGGAACGCGCTCTAATGACTTGGGACGTTGCAATGCCGAACAATGATGCCGAGCTCGTCACAGAATATGCTAAGGGTTTTGAGGTTTATTGCATACGTGATCTATATCTTCGAATGCTTTGTCGATAACGGAGAAATCGCCGCCCGTGTCAAGATGCCAACTCTGAGCTCGCGACCCAACTTGACGGTAGCATCGCCCAATCCCACGCTGATCTCTTTCAGCGACACCTCCATCCCTGCATATATTACTCCGCGGCTGTTCCTCTCAAGGCTTGAGGCTATTTACCCGGATATTGTTCCCAAAATTTCATAATTGTGAGGAACAATTACTTAATTGGCTAGTCAGAGACCGGCTTGCTACAATATTTAGTCTGCGAGATGTCACTCCAGAGGGTCGTATTCTGGATAAAGGTACGGCTCCTGCCGGGATGAAGTGGCTTCCTGGTTGCTCGGTGCGTTGTTCTGGACACGTATGTCGAATTGATTCCGTTGCTGACCCGTCATCGGCGAATAATGCTGGATGTCTCCTGCTACGCTGGGAGACGGAAAAGGGGATCTGGAGATTGGCATTGTTAGTCTCCTTTTTTGTCTCTTGGACAAGACCAACTGTGGCTTCATTCCGTTACCATTTGCCGATAGGCGCTTGATCACTAAAATAAAGCTGTTTGCTATCGGCGAGCATTGCCGCACGTTAAAAATGTAACTGAGCTTGACGAGGAACGAAACTTCCCAAAAAGGAGTACGCCGGCTGCCACCAAACGTGAATTGAGACGAGTGTCCTATCCTTGGGTGTATTCGTTCAAGGCGCGAAGAAAAACGTCTGTGAGTTCACGAGCGCTTTGGCACCAATCGAATCTAGCTGCGTTCGTTTGCGCAGATTTGGCAAGTTGAGCGCGTAGGAAATCGTCCGTTGCCAATTTCGTGAGGCCATCCATGATTGAAGATACCGAGGTTGGATCGATGAGAAGGGCAGCATCCCCTCCTACTTCCGGCATTGAAGACGTATTCGATGTAAGTACGGGTACACCCAACTGATTGGCCTCAATTATCGGGAAGCCGAAACCCTCGTACAGCGAAGGCATCGCAAGAAAGCGTGCATCAAGGTAGAGCTTGCCGAGTTCTTCGTCAGAGACAAATCCGGTCAAACGGACTGATGAAGCAATGTTGAGCCGCGAAATTTCGGTTGTCAGGTCGTTTAATCCCCAGCCTTGCCCGCCTGCTATTACCAGAAGAAGGCGAGATTTGATATCTAGGGACAAGGATGCAAATGCCTCAAGAAGACGTAAGAGGTTCTTTCTCGGCTCCAATGTTCCAACAAAGAGTGCGTATGGTCGATCTAGATCGAACCGTTTCAGGTCTACCGAAATCCGATCAGGGAGGAATGGGGTACATCCGGGATAAACAACGTCGATTTTGTTTTTGGACCATGGGTAGAGTTCAGATATCGACTGTTTTGTTGCACCTGAAACGGCGACGACGCGTTCGGCGCGTTTGATTGCGGGCTTCATAAAGGCCCGTTCGGCCAGCCACCCTTGAAACCGCATTGTAGAGGAGGCGTGCTGCCACACTAAATCGTGTATTGTTACAACCTGCGGGATGCCGCTCACCGGCAGCAACGGAAGGCGGTGGGCCGGACCCCACAAAACATCGATCTTGTCTTCCTTCACCTTTAACGGAAGGTAACTGTTTCCCCAGACGATACGCGATAACGCTCCTTTGAAGCTGGATATATCAACGTTTTCTGCTTGAGGGAGCGCGTTTCGATCATTGGGTGGCTCCGGAAGATATAGATATACCTCGTGTCCAATCTCGGTGAGATGCCGGCTGGTTTCCAATACATAGCGCCCAATGCCTGATAATTTGGGCACCAGATTTCGGGCATCGACACCAATTCTCATAGCTTGCTCTCGCTAGAGCACATCCCATACGGTATGAAACGGTTCTCGGTGGAGATGTGCGATAAATAAAAACAGAACGGTTTCGACGGTTCAGTGCCGACTGAACCAATCTCGTGTGATACGGGCATTATAATAACGTTTTATCAATACGCCGCGCCGGTATTCCAACATAGGTTCCTGGTTCAGTAATGTCGGAAACCACCACCGCGCCAGCCCCCACAATCACATCGTCGCAAATGGTCACTGAGTCGATGAGAACCGCGCCAGCCCCTACCATAACGTTCGCTCCCACTCTGGTCCGTCCTGCAATTGTGGCATTGACGGAGATGTGCGAGAAATCACCAATCTCAACTTCATGCTCTATGACAGAATGGGTATTTAGTATGACCCCGCGTCCCACGTAGGCGTCTGGTCCTATATGGACGCCGTGGCAGACGAGTGTAGCTTCGCCGATTCTAGCTCCCAACCCGACAGTGGCTTGAGGAGATACGACTGTCGCCAGTTCGGTTTTGGCACCGTCTACCTGTTCCCTTCTGCGGCGGTTATCACCTGCCGCAGGAAAGACTTTCCATTGAGGATTGACGGGGTCGGGAAAGTTGCTCAGGACTTCAAAAGAATGAAACTGCTCGCCGGCTCGAGCATTCCGATCCACGAAAACAAAATTATTCCAGCCAGCCAGAATCGCTACGTCCGCAACGCTGCGCGCATGACCGCCAAAGCCCAGAATATAAAGACCTTTTGAAGAATTTGTGTTCATTTCGTCTCCGAAAGATTGCTAGGAGGTCATAGTTTATACGTTGTCGAGTGTCGAATTGGTTTTCAGTCGTTTTTCCGGTGCATGATAACCAAGTAAAATTGACGAGTGAGCCAGATTTACTCTTATCTTGGCTTACTTTCGTCTCCTTCTCTGGCAGCAATGCAGGATTTTTTTGTTAATCTCTAGATCATGTTTTCAACCAGATTTTCCAATCAGTTGAAAATTGACACACTTCCCCAGCTCAAATGAGAATATCAAGCCTCGTCAAGACGAGAAACGCAAGTCCTACCCTCATCATGCTTTTGGTCTTTATTTATTTGTATTCGTTCGCATTTCCATGGCAATAGGAGCGGACGATAATGTGAGGTGATCTTAAAAATGGCTGTTACTTTTGGAACATCGGGTCTGCGAGGCCCGGCAGTTGACTTCACAGACCAGACTTGTGTTGCTTATGTCGTTGCTTTTCTTAAGCATATTGCTCGTGATTTCGAATTTCACAATGTCTATGTAGCCGCTGATTTGCGCGAATCTAGCCCTCGAATTGCTGCTTCGTGCTTGGCTGCGATCGAGCAGGGCGGCAAGAACCCGATATGGGCGGGAAATGTTCCGACACCTGCACTCGCATCCTACGCGATGGCCCGTAACGCGCCTGCTATCATGATAACGGGAAGCCATATCCCGGAAGCCTATAATGGCATTAAATTCTATCGTCCTGATGGCGAGTTCCTGAAGGAAGACGAAGTTCCTGTCCGTATTCTTGCGGAAGAATTGTTGAGCAGAGCTATTGAAGTACAACTCACCAAAATGCCTGCGCCTCTGGCCGATGTGGCAGAGGAATATGTGAATCGCTCCATCAATTCTTTCGGTTCGGACGCGCTGACTGGAATGAAAATCGGTATCGATCTGCATTCCGCTGTTGGGCGCGATCTTCTTGTTTGTATATTTGAAGGGCTTGGAGCGAAGGTTTATCCATTCCGCAGAATGGAAAAGTTCGTCGCCGTCGATACAGAAGCGCTTGATCCCTCGGATCTATCTCGGGCGAGCGCATTCATCGCAGAACATGGACTCGATGCGGTAGTGTCGACAGATGGAGACGGTGATAGACCTCTGGTCATCGATGATCAGGGGAGGCAGGTAAATGGCGATATATTGGGTATTCTGACGGCTCGATATCTCGGTGCGAAAACAGTCGTAACGCCGCTCAGCACGACGAGCGCGCTGGAGGAAAGCGGCTGGTTCGAGAACATCCACAGAACACGGATTGGGTCCCCGTTTGTCGTGGCCGAAATGGCGCGTGCGACGGCGCATCCAGTGGTTGGTTTCGAGGCGAATGGCGGCTTTCTACTCGGCGATGATGTGGCGTTAAAGTCCGGTTTATTGCGTCGTCTCCCAACCCGTGATTCAGTTTTGCCAGCGTTGGCTGTTCTGGTGCAGGCGAAAGACCAGCGTGTGCGATTGAGTGAGATGGTCGCGACACTTCCTTCTCGTTTCATGAAAGCCGATAGGGTCAAGGAAGTTTCCGCAGATCGCGCTGCTCCATTTTTGCGCGCTATAGAAACGTCACAATCATTTCGTTTTAGTTTCTCCCCCTTGATTGCCGAACCGGAATCAATCTCGACTGTCGACGGCGTGCGAATGGCGTTTGCGAATGGCGATACGGTTCATTTCCGACAATCAGGCAATGCTCCGGAAATGCGGATTTATATCGAAACGGATTCCGCAGAGAAAACTGATCGAATGTTGAGCGAATTTATTGCAAAGCTCTCTGAGACGATCTGAGTTCATCCGCGAAAGGAAGGCAAAGTGCGTGAAATGTTGATCAGACCGGTAGTTTTGGCAGGCGGAAAAGGTACAAGATTGTGGCCGATGTCGCGCTCGCAACGCCCAAAACAGTTTCTGGCCCTGACTGGCGAACTTAGCCTCTTTCAGATGACTTTGAAACGATTGTCGGACCCGAAGCGCTATTCGAAGCCGATCATCATAACGAACGCTGACTATCGGTTTCTGGTGGCGGAACAGGCACTAGAATGTGGCGTCGAACTTTCGGACGTTGTCCTGGAGCCGGTTGCGCGCAATACCGCCCCGGCGATCGCGGCTGCGGCTTTGATTGCTTCCAAGGATGAACCGACCCTTATTCATGTCGTTGCATCTGACCACAACATCGAAATGGACGATGCATATTTTCAGGCTGTTGATACGGCCAGCAATGCCGCTCGCATGGGGCGTCTTGCGACTTTTGGCATTACGCCGACGGAACCGGCGACCGGTTTTGGTTACATCGAAGCAGGCGAGTTGGAAGAAAGCGGAGCCTGTGCGATCAAGCGCTTTGTGGAAAAGCCAAAGGAAGAAGTTGCGCGGGAAATGCTTGCTGCTGGCGGCTTCTACTGGAACTCAGGCATGTTTTTGTTCCGTTCGGACGTCTTCCTCGATGAATGCAGGCGTCACGCACCTGCGGTATATGAAGCTGCTGAGGCATCCGTTGCGACCGCACAGCGGGATCTCGATTTTGTGCGTCTGAACAGCGCCGAATTTGAGAAAGCGCCGGATATTTCCGTCGACTATGCGATTTTCGAGAAGACAAAGCTCGCTTCTGTTGTTCCGTCACCAATCCACTGGTCGGATCTCGGATCGTGGGATGCTGTCTGGAAGGAAAGCAAACAGGATCTGGCTGGAAACGTTGCACGCGGACCTGTCAGCCTGCACAACACCAATAATTCGCTGGTCTTGTCTGAAGGCGTTCATGTCGCGGTCAATGGTGTCGATGATCTGACGATTGTGGCCTCGGAAGATGCACTTTACGTCGGCAAGCTCTCAGAAGCGCAAGGTGTAGGCACGATCGTAAAGGCGCTGATGAAACAGCCCGCCACGGCGAAGCTTGCTGAGGAGCATCGGACCATCTATCGCCCTTGGGGCGGCTACACCCATCTGCTGTCGGGCGATCGGTTTCAGGTAAAGCGTCTGTTCATCAAGCCGGGTAAACAGCTCTCGCTGCAGAAGCATCACCATCGTTCAGAGCATTGGGTGGTTGTTCGAGGCGTGGCCGAAATAGTGATCGATGACAAGAGCCTTTTCCTGTCAGAGAACGAATCGACATATATTTCTCAAGGTGCGGTACACCGTGTCTCAAATCCGGGTAAAATTCTGCTTGAACTGATTGAAGTTCAAACCGGAGCTTATCTGGGCGAGGACGATATCGTACGCTTCGAGGATGATTTCGGACGCGTTTGATGGTGTGATTATTTCAGCATGAAAGCCGTGTAATGAATGATGTGACACGTAAACTTCAGGCGGAAGTGGAGCGCTTATCGTCGTGGCTCCACAACGACGCGTTGCCTCTTTGGTTGTCAGCCGGTGTGGATGCGCCAAATAATGGTTTCTTTGAACGTATTGGACAGAACGGCGTCGCAACGGATGCGGATAATCGTCGTTCTCGCGTGCATCCGAGACAAATCTACTGTTTCGCCAAGGCTGGCGCAATGGGCTGGCAAGGCGAATGGAAACAGACCGTTGAAGCCGGAATAGACTATTATGATCGCGTCTACCGGCGAGAAGACGGCTTCTATGGCAGTCTTGCTGGCCAAAATGGCGAGATGATCGATCACACGTTCGATCTCTACAATCAGGCTTTTTCCGTTTTTGCGGCCGCCCAGATCGCTGTTTCCATACCGGATCGGTTTGATGAAATGCGTCAGCGAGCGCTTGGTTTGATGAATTCGCTCGTGGCGGATTATCACCATCCTCTTGGCGGATTTGAGGAAGCTAATCCGCCAAAGCTTCCCTTGTGCTCAAATCCGCACATGCATTTGTTCGAAGCAATGCTTGCTTGGGAGGCAGTAGATCCACAAACACAGTTCTGGTCGACATATGCCGATGAGATCGCAAATCTTGCATTAACGAGATTCATAGATGGCAAGACCGGAGCGTTGCGTGAATTCTTCGATCACGATTGGCGACCTTATCCAGGGGACAAGGGGAGGGTGGTCGAACCGGGACATCAGTTCGAATGGTCTTGGCTGATGGGCCAGTGGGCGGAACGACGGCAGAATGACGATGCTATAAGGGCGGCTAAGCGTCTGTTCGAGATAGCAGCAGAGCATGGTATGTGCGAGCATCGCAAGGTTGCGGTCATGAGCTTGTACGACGATTTTTCGGTTCACGACGGTCTGGCCCGGCTCTGGCCGCAAACTGAATGGATAAAGTCGGCTCTGCTGTTCGCTTCGTTGAGCGAAGGTGAAGAGCGAGCTTACTATCTACAGTCCGCACTGCGTGCCATTGATGCTCTTCGTCCATTTCTTGAAACGCCTGTAAAGGGCTTATGGTACGACAAATGGCCCGAAGGTGGTGCACTTCTTGACGAGCCTGCGCCAGCATCGACTTTCTATCATATTCTTTGCGCTTGCTATGAAGCGGAAAAAACGTTGACCGAGCTTTAGCTTGTCGTGACCGTTTACAATTGCCGATGATGGCTAACGATCAGATGTGCTGGTGATGACGCATCTGTATTGGAGAAACATGCGAGTTCTGCATTTTTTTAAAACCTATTGGCCAGATACGTTTGGCGGTATTGAGCGAACGATCCATGCGATTGCGAAGGGAGCCGCTGAACAGGGTATTGCGTCGGATGTTTTGTCTCTGAGCACAACTCCTGAAGAGAATACGCGAAGTTTCGATGGTCATATGGCATACAAGGCCAAGCTCGATTTCGAGTTTGCATCGACGGGTTTATCTCGTGACGTATTTTCGCGCTTTCAGGAATTAAGTGATAGAGCCGATATTATTCATTATCATTTTCCCTGGCCGATGAGCGATATTGTTCAGCTTTGGCTGCGCCCCAAAAAGCCAACCGTCATTACCTATCATTCGGATATCGTGAAGCAGAAACTGCTACTGCGGCTCTATCGCCCTTTGATGAACCGCTTCCTCGGCAGTGCGGACCGGATCGTTGCGACGTCTCCGAACTATGTTGCGACAAGTGAGGTTTTGCAGCGGTTTAAGGACAAAACGACTGTAATCCCGCTTGGCCTCGATGAAACGGATTATGTGCATGGCAGCGTAGCCGATATGGAGCGTTGGAGAGCCCGTTTTCCTCGCCCGTTTTTCCTGTTTGTCGGCGTATTGCGATATTATAAAGGATTGCGCACTTTGCTGGCGGCGGCACGCAGCTCTACTGTAGATATCGTTATCGTGGGCGATGGGCCAATGAAGTCCATGCTGATTGATTATGCGAGAGAGCATAACCTGTCGCATGTGCATTTTGTGGGGGCTGTGTCGGACGCGGATAAAGCGGCGCTGCTTGAATTGAGCATAGGCTTGGTCTTCCCATCACATCTGCGTTCGGAAGCTTTCGGTCTGTCGCTGGTGGAAGCGTCCATGTTTGGAAAGTCTATGATCTCGTGCGAGATCGGCACAGGCACCAGTTTTGTCAATCTAAACGGCAAAACAGGACTCGTTATTCAACCTCAAGATCCGGCAGCGCTCGCTGAAGCGATGCAAACCATCTCAAATGACAAAGACCTGGCTGAGACTTTTGGTTCCAATGCGCGAGCGCGCTATCTCGAACACTTCACAGCTCGTAAAATGGCGCTGGAATATGTGAATGTTTATAATGCATTGAGGCGTTAGCTCGGGTTGCCAACCTTGCCAATACGAAGTCTATTATCGCAGTTTCCAATATTCTTACCCTCAAGGAAATAAAGATTGGAGCGCGGCGTACATGAAGGGCATTATCCTCGCCGGTGGAAGTGGTACACGTCTTTATCCCCTGACGATAGCCGTTTCGAAGCAACTTCTTCCAATCTATGACAAGCCTATGATCTATTACCCGTTGAGCGTGTTGATGCTGGCGGGGATCAGGGATGTTCTGGTTATCTCGACGCCGCATGACCTGCCGCTTTTCGGCAAGCTGCTTGGAGATGGCAGCGAGTTCGGCATGAATTTTTCTTTTGCAGAGCAGCCGCAACCCAACGGTCTGGCGGAAGCTTTCATCATCGGTCGCCATTTTATCGGTAACGACCACGTGGCGATGATCCTCGGGGACAATATCTATTTCGGCGACGGCCTGTCTCAGTTATGCCAAAGTGCTGCTCGTCTTGATAAGGGTGGTTCCGTATTTGCGTACCGGGTGGAAGACCCCCAGCGCTATGGTGTGGTTGAGTTCGACAAGACAACCGGTAAGGCAAAATCCATTGAAGAAAAGCCGATTAAGCCCAAATCCTCCTGGGCAGTAACCGGATTATATTTTTACGACAATGATGTCGTTGAGATTGCCGCCTCACTCAAACCCTCCGCGCGTGGTGAACTGGAGATCACAGCCATCAATAATATCTATCTTCAGCGCGGTGATCTTACGGTCCAGCAGCTAGGACGGGGTTATGCCTGGCTTGATACCGGAACGCATGACAGCCTTCAGGACGCGTCGTCTTTCGTACGTACTATCGAGAAACGGCAAGGCATCAAGATTGCCTGTCCTGAGGAAATCGGGTTTGAAAAAGGCTGGATCGATGGAGACGCCGTTCTCGAACGGGCGGAAAAACTTGGCCAGACCGAATATGCTGCCTATCTGCGTCGTCGCGTCGAGGAAATCGGTAGCGAAAGATGATAGTTCGCCTGTTGGAGTTCGATGGTCTTCTGGAAATCAGCCCTCGTAAATTCGGCGACGACCGTGGCTTTTTCTCCGAGACCTATAATGCGAAATCATTCGCCGAAGCCGGGATTGATCTGACTTTCGTTCAGGACAATCATTCTTTTTCGGCCGCCAAAGGCGTTGTTCGTGGGCTGCATTATCAGTTGTCGCCATTTGCGCAGGACAAGCTGGTGCGCGTTACGCGCGGTGCAATTCTCGATGTTGCGGTCGATATCCGCAAAAGCTCACCTACGTTCGGGAAGTGGGTTGCGTTGGAAGTCTCGGCTGAAAAATGGAACCAGATTCTTGTGCCGAAGGGCTTCGCGCACGGCTTCATGACGCTCGTGGAGAACACTGAAGTTATCTACAAGGTGACGAATTATTATTCTCCTGAGCACGACCGCTCCATCCGATTTGATGATCCGGCCATTGGTATCGATTGGCCAATTGCATCTTCAGGCGTCCAGCTTTCTGACAAGGATCAGAAGGCCCCGCTTTTTGCTGACGCAGAAGTTTTTGCTTGAGGAAATGATATGAATATTCTCGTTACCGGTGGAGCAGGGTTCATTGGTTCGGCCGTCTGTCGCCATCTGGCGTCTGATCCGAAGATCAATGTCGTTAATTTCGATAAACTGACTTATGCGGGCAATCTGGCCTCCCTCCGCCAAATCGAAAATCACCCGAATTACAGTTTCCTTCAAGCTGATATTTGTGATGACATGGGCGTTTTGGAAGCGTTGCGCGCCCACGAAATCGACGTGGTCATGCATCTGGCGGCGGAAAGCCATGTTGACCGCTCCATCGATGGTCCGGCGGCTTTCATCGAAACCAATATCATTGGCACATTCCGTCTGCTCAATGCGGCGCTCGCCTATTGGCGCGAACTGCCGGAGCCACGCAAATCGGCTTTTCGTTTTCACCATATTTCGACGGATGAAGTGTTTGGCGATCTGCCTTTCGATAGCGGCATCTTTACCGAAGAAACCCCGTATCAGCCGTCGTCGCCTTATTCGGCTTCGAAAGCGGCCTCCGATCATCTGGTACGCGCATGGCATGAAACCTACGGCCTGCCGGTCGTGCTCACCAATTGCTCCAACAATTATGGACCGTTCCATTTTCCGGAAAAGCTGATCCCGCTCGTCATTCTCAACGCGCTCGATGAAAAGCCGCTGCCGGTTTACGGGGCAGGGGCGAATGTGCGCGATTGGCTCTATGTCGAGGATCATGCGCGTGCTCTGGCACTGGTCGCGACCACTGGAAAGCTGGGCGAAAGCTACAATATCGGCGGGCGTGCAGAGCGTACCAACCTGAATGTGGTGGAAACGATCTGCTCCATTCTCGACAAGAAACGACCTCGCGCAAACGGCAAGAGTTATGCCGATTTGATAACCTTCGTGACAGATCGCCCTGGCCACGACCGCCGCTATGCGATTGACGCTTCGAAGATCGAGCGCGAATTGGGCTGGAAACCGCAGGAAACCTTCGAGACGGGATTGGAAAAAACCATTCAATGGTATCTCGATAATACATGGTGGTGGGAACCGATCCGCAGCGGTACCTATGCTGGTGAGCGTCTGGGCAGCACGCCAGCAAAAGAGGTCAAGGCATGAAAATCCTCGTCACCGGGCGGGAAGGGCAGGTTGTCCAGAGCCTTCTTGAGAAGGCAGCTCAACGACCCGATCTGGAAGTGATTGCGTTGGGTCGCCCGGAACTGGATCTGACAAAGCCGGATACTGTGCGCAGTGCCATTGAGGCAATCAAGCCCGACCTTGTTGTATCCGCCGCCGCCTACACGGCGGTGGATCTGGCCGAGGATGAGCAGGAACTTGCCTTTGCGGTGAATGCCACTGGCGCTGAAGCAGTTGCCGAAGCGGCGAAGATCTGCGGCGTTCCCGTTATCCACCTGTCGACGGATTATGTTTTTGCGGGCGACGCTGACGAACCCTATGCTGAAACGGATGCTACCGGACCTCGCAGCGTCTACGGAAGCTCCAAGCTTGAAGGTGAGCGTCTGGTTGCGCGAGCCAATCCACGCCACATCATTTTGCGGACGGCGTGGGTCTATAGCCCCTTTGGCAAGAATTTCGTCAAGACGATATTGAAGCTGGCGGAGACGCGTGATGCGCTCTCGGTCGTTTCTGACCAATGGGGCAACCCAACCAGTGCGCTCGATATCGCCGACGCGATTATCGGGGTGGCGGATCATTTGGCGGCCACGCCGGACTTTTCCGCCTATGGTGTTTATCATCTGGTGGGCACAGGTGATACGAACTGGAGCGGCTTTGCACGCGCCATATTCGATGAAAGCGCCAGGCCCGGCGGGCCAATGGCGACTGTCACGGATATTGCGACTGCCGATTATCCGACCAAGGCTGTACGCCCTGCCAATTCGCGCCTGTCGACGGCCAAATTCCAGCAGGTATTCAACTGGTCGGCCCCACATTGGCAGTCATCCTTACGCGATGTAGTGACCAGACTGATATAGTGTATTGATGAACGAAATTTCTAACGCGGCATCGCTCAAGGATCGGTGTCGCGTTTTTCGTTTCTGGCGACAATAATTCCAATCAATGCGTGCAGAACAGTAATTATGAATGCAGACAGCGGTAAGGATTTGAAATTGCTTGCCTATACGGATTATGACCCACAATAAGGTGCATATGCTTGCTCCTTATTGTGGGGATCATCGTTTTCAGGTTCACGTTATAAGATGACGAGACGGTTGAGCTGGGAGGCCCTTGCGGGCGTTGTGTATTCGACATTGGAAGAGAGCTGGCGGAAAGCATGAGCGGAACATCCCTTAAATTTGGCACAAGCGGTCTTAGGGGATTGGCGGACGAGCTGAATGGTTTGCCCGCTTATGCCTATTCCTTTGCTTTTGTTGGAATGCTGTCGGAAGCCGGAAAGCTGCAGCAGGGCGGCAAGGTCTTCGTCGGTCGCGACCTTCGCCCCTCCAGTTCGGCCATTGCAGCATTATGCATGGCGGCAATAGATGATGCAGGCTTTCAGCCGGTCGATTGCGGTGTTTTGCCAACCCCGGCATTGAGCCATTATGCGATCTCGCAGCAAGCGCCGGGCATTATGGTCACCGGAAGCCATATTCCCGATGATCGCAATGGGCTCAAATTCTATCGGCGCGACGGAGAAATCGATAAGAACGACGAGATTGCCATCAGCAGCGTCTACGCCGCCCTGCCTGAAAATCTTGCCTTTCGTCATTCGCATGATGCATCCCGTAGCAGCGATGTTATCGACAACTATGTGAAGCGCTATGTTGGATTTCTGGGATTTGAAAGCCTCGAAGGTCTGCGTGTCGGCGTCTATCAGCACTCGTCAGTAGCGCGTGATCTTATTGTCCGCATTTTAACGGAGCTGGGAGCGGAGGCGGTACCGCTGGGGCGTTCCGATGCATTCGTACCTGTCGACACAGAAGCTCTGCGTTCCGAAGATATTGAGCTTCTCGATCAATGGGCGAAGGAAAGCCATTTCGATGCCATTATTTCCACCGATGGGGATGCCGATCGCCCGCTGATCGCGGACGAGAAGGGGCACTTCATACGTGGCGATCTTGTGGGAGCGATTACCGCAACCTGGCTTGGCGTCAAAACGATCGTAACGCCGGTTACGTCCAATTCCGCTCTTGAAACGCATTTCGACCGCGTCGTCAGAACCCGTGTGGGCTCCCCCTACGTCATCGAAGGCATGGCGCAGGCTATTGAGGGGGGCATATCGGCGGTTATCGGTTTTGAGGCCAATAGCGGCGTGTTGCTCGGTACGGATATCAGGCGGGATGGGTGCGTACTGACCGCCCTGTCGACCCGTGACGCATTGCTGCCGATTCTCGGCAGCCTCGCTTCCATCAAGGAACTTGGCAAGCCGCTTTCTGAAATCGCGGCAGGCTTTCATTTCCGTTTTGCTCTTAGCGACAGGCTTCAGAATATCCCGCAGGAAAAGAGTCTCGCATTCTCGTCCTTACTCAAAAACGACATGACACGAAACGAACTGTTTCTAATGGATGATCCGATTGTCCGCTCCGAAATGATTGACGGTGTGAAACTCTTCTTCCATTCAGGCAATGCAATCCATTATCGCGCTTCCGGCAATGCGCCGGAACTGCGATGCTATGTGGAAGCTTCAGACGAGAGCCAGGCCGAGACGCTTCTGGAAACGGGACTTGCTATCGCCCGCAACGCAACGAAGGACAACTGAGCAATGAGCTTTATTCCTGTCATTATCAGCGGCGGCTCCGGTTCCAGGTTGTGGCCGCTTTCGCGCGATGCGCACCCGAAACCGTTCATCGAACTGCCCGATGGCAGCACCCTGATCGGCAAGACCTATAAGCGCGCGGCCAAGCTGGACGGCGCGGATCACATCCTCACCGTGACCAATCGCGATTTCCTGTTCCTGACGCTTGATGCCTATGCGGATGCAAAAGCGCCGAAAATCGACAACGCGTTTCTGCTGGAGCCTTTCGGGCGCGATACGGCGCCTGCTGTTGCTGTGGCCGCCCTGCATGCCGCAGCGACCCACGGACATGACGCAACATTGCTTGTCATGCCCGCGGACCATCTGATCGAGGACGAAGCTGCATTTGCCGAGGCTGTCTCGAAGGCCCGACAACTTGCCGAAACAGGCCGTATCGTGACCTTCGGTATTGTTCCGGATCGTCCGGAAACCGGCTTTGGCTATATCGAGACCGAAGGCACAGATGTGCTGCGTTTCGTCGAAAAGCCCGACGCGGAGACCGCACAGGGCTATGTCGAAAGCGGTCGATATTTCTGGAATTCCGGCATGTTCTGTTTCACCGCCGAAACCATGATCGCAGCGATGCAGCATTTTGCACCGGACATTTTCAACGCCGTGCAGGCTTCGCTCGAACATGCCCGACGCGGTGTCAATGGCGAGACCAAGACCGTTGAGATCGCAAAGGACGATTTTGCAACCGCGCCTGCGATTTCCATTGACTACGCGATCATGGAAAAGGCCGACAATATTGCCTGCATTCCGGTGTCATGCGGCTGGTCCGATATCGGCTCCTGGGCAGCTATGGCCGATCTCATCCCACCGGATGATGATGGCAATCGCCTGCGCGGCGAAACGGTCATTGAGGATACGACCGACAGTTTTGTTTTGTCCGAAACCCGTCTGGTCAGCCTTGTTGGCGTTCACGACCTCCTTGTCGTGGATACGCCTGATGCGCTGTTGGTCGCCCATCGCGACAAGGCGCAGGAAGTGCGCAACGTCTTCAATAAGCTACGGGCAAGCGGCCATGAAGCGGCCAAGCTTCACCGCACGGCCCATCGTCCATGGGGTACCTATACGGTTCTCGAAGAGGGCGACGGTTTCAAGATCAAGCGGATCGAAGTGAAGCCGGGACGACGCTTGAGCCTGCAGGCGCATCACCACCGTTCCGAACACTGGATCGTTGTGTCGGGAACCGCAAAGGTCATCAATGGCGATCGCGAGATTCTGCTCACGACCAACCAGTCGACCTATATTCCCTGCGGCTTTCGTCATCGGCTCGAAAACCCAGGCATTCTGCCGCTCGTGCTGATCGAGGTGCAAAGCGGTGAATATCTGGGCGAAGACGATATCGTGCGTTTCGATGACGTCTATGGGCGCACGTAGGGCCGTCTGACCGGTAGGAAATGGGAGCTGGCCGAATTTATTCGGGAACCATTCGCCATTGCGGATGTTTGCCTTAACATGCCCAGCAAGGAACAGGACCCGGCAACCGACCAGATCGGTATGCCGGTCATCGACTTTCAAAAACACGCCCTTTTCTTCGATGTGGACGGAACCCTGCTCGATATTGCCGCCAATCCTGACGGCGTTATCGTTCCTTCCGATCTGCAGGAATCGCTTTCGGTGCTTTCCGAGCGGCTGTCCGGTGCAATGGCGCTGGTCACCGGAAGGGCAATTGCGTTTATCGAGGAGCGCTTTCCCGATTATCATGGCCCGATAGCTGCGCTGCATGGGGCCGAATTCCGGCATGCTTCCGGGCTGGTCGAATTGATTGAGCCGGACGAGCATTTTCTGATCGCCAAGGATTTTTTGCGACAGGCGGCACTGCGCGTCAGCGGCTTTCTCGCCGAGGACAAGGGGAGTGCAGTCGCGCTGCATTATCGCGCCGCGCCTGAAAAGGCCGATCTGGCGCATGATCTCGTCGGCAAGGCCATGAAGCTGGCCGGACCGGGCTGGATCGTGCAGTCTGGCAAGATGGTGTTTGAATTGCGCCCGGCGATTAGCGACAAGGGCGTGGCCCTACGCCGCCTCATGGGAGAAAAGCCGTTTCCGGGCAGGATACCGGTCGCATTCGGCGATGATTTGACAGATTTATCCATGCTCGACGCGGCGAACGATCTTGGCGGTACCGCCGTCGTGGTCGGTCGCGCAATCGATCGTCCGGGCGCTGCGAGGTTCGCAAATCCTGATGAGCTTCGCCTCTGGCTATTCCACCTTTCTGGTGTGTCGGACAAGCAAAACAATGAAAGGACTTGATGTATGGGACGGCTGATCGTGGTCTCCAATCGTGTTCCCTTGCCCGACGAACAGGGCAAGGCACCTGCAGGCGGGCTGGCGGTTGCGCTGCATGCCGCGCTCAGTGAACGCGGTGGCATATGGCTCGGTTGGTCCGGCAAGACGCTCCCCAATCGTCAGGCGCAGGAGCTGACGATCCGCGATGCAGGGCCTATTCGCTATGCGCTGCTCGATCTCCACAAGAAGGATATCGACGAATATTATGCAGGCTTCGCCAACCGAATGCTCTGGCCGCTCTGTCACTATCGCCTTGATCTGATCGATTATACCCGCAAGGACATGGCCGGATATTTCCGGGTCAATCGTCTGTTTGCGAGCCATCTCCTGCCAATGATCGAGCCGGATGATGTGATCTGGATCCACGACTATCATCTCATCCCGCTGGCGGCGGAACTACGCAATCTTGGCGTTACCAACCGGATTGGCTTCTTCCTGCATATTCCCTGGCCGCCCGCCGATATTCTGTTCACGCTGCCCGTGCATGAAACCATCATGCGCGGCCTGGCTTCATATGATGTCATTGGTTTTCAGACCGAGAATGACGTCGACAATTTCATCGGTTGCCTGCGACGTGAGAAAATTGGCAAGCCGCTGGATGACGATGGGCTGTTCGAGGCGTTCGGGCATCAGTTTCGGGCCGAGCGTTTCGGCATCGGTATCGAAACCGCCGCATTCGCCGAGATTGCCGTTAAAGCGCAACGCCATTCGACGGTAAAGCGCATGCGCGAGAGCATGTTGGATCGCGATCTTATCATCGGCGTGGACAGGCTCGATTATTCCAAGGGCATCACCAATCGTATGGAAGCCTTTGAGCATTTCCTGAAGGTCGATCCCGGCAATCGCGGCAAGGTCACCTTTCTGCAGGTCACCCCGAAATCTCGCTCCGAAGTACCGGAATACAAGGACATGCAACGCGCCGTGGCGGAACTTGCCGGGCGGGTGAATGGAGCGAACGCCACGGTCGACTGGACGCCGATACGTTATATCAATCGTTCGCTCAACCGCGAGGTGCTGGCAGGGCTCTATCGGCTCGCCAATGTCGGATTGGTCACGCCGTTGCGTGACGGCATGAATCTTGTCGCCAAGGAGTATGTTGCCGCACAGGACCCTCAGAATCCCGGAGCGCTGGTGCTATCCCGTTTTGCAGGCGCGGCGCAGGAACTCAATGGAGCACTTCTGGTCAATCCCTATGACACCGAGGCGATGGCCTATGCCATGGCCCGCGCGCTTGTCATGCCGCTTGAGGAGCGCAAGGAGCGCTTTGAAAGCATGATGACTTTTTTGACCGAGCACGATGTAAACCGTTGGTGCGATGATTTTCTGAAACGTCTCTCACCAGGCTGACCGATGGTTCACAGATTGACCACGCCGCACTTGGCCGCTTCTTTCGAAACGTGAGCGGTATAGTCGAAGTTGACCATGCCTGATGATAGCAACGGCGCGTCAGCTTCGCGAGCATCCCTTGGCGACATGCCAAAGCGAATTTTGAATGCCTTGGTAAATTGTGTACCGTCGTGAAAGCCACAGCGATAGGCGATTTCCTTGAACGATACGTGTCGACCGCGTTCATCGACGAGAATGCGATAGGCACGATCCAGCCGTTTGTCGCGAATAATTCTGGCTATGCCACCATCCGTATCGAACGTCCGATAAAGACGTGAACGGGAGAGGCGGAGATTCTTGACGATAAGATGTGGTCCAAGCAGTGGGTTGGACAGATTTTCGTCGATATAGGCGAGGATGCGCTTGCGTATGGGTAGATTGACCGGAAGGCTCTCGATCGCACCGCCTTCTGTGCCGTTGATGCTGGCACCGAGTAATATAAGCATTGCGTCCTGCGCCGATTGCGCCTCGGTCTTGTCCAGGTCCCCGCTCAACGACTGGAGACTGCTGAGATAACTGAAAAGCAGACGTGTCATGGCAGCATCCGCAGGCATGACAAGGCCGTGCAGGTTGCGCCAGCCTACAATCTTTTCCAGCTCATCGCGTGGAATCACCACTGTGATGCGTGAACCGCCGGATGCTTGGCTCTCCACCGTCTGGGTCAGATCGATGATAACGATATTGCCCTGTTTCGCCACGACATCGACGCCGTTGAAATCGCCGCGTAGATCGCCGCCGGTGATAAGTTGCAGGACATAGTGGTTTAGCCCGCCCTGAGCTATGAGCTTGGGTGCGCGCGTGTAGTTCTGTGAATTGAACGAGGTTGCGCCAATCTGCATGGATACCAGCGAACGCGCAACAATCGTTCCGGAGAATTGATAATTCTTGTTCTCGTCCGCGATTTCATACATGGGTTTGAGAACAGCTCGCCAGAACTCATTGCGGAGCTGGTCCTCTATCATGTCCGTCGAAATTGAAGTCTCGTTGATCATCATGAACCGTTTAGCCAAAGTCATGGTCATTGATACGGAAGGGAATTATAAATGAAAAATCAATAATATGTTAGTTGGTAGTGATTAAATTGAATTTTGTTACCAATAAATTGCAATCAAGATATTATTATATTAAAATATTATTGGTGATATAATCTAAAATTTAGGGTCAATTATTTATTTAATTTATGCGAAATAAGGAATAATCAGGTTTCTATTTACGAAGGTTGAGTATGGCTGACGGATTGAGCGCACATCAAACTTCCGGAGCCTCGCGCAGGTTTGAACACTCGGCCCGGAGCCTGCTGTTGAACGCCTCGGTAAATCCTCTATCTGTGGGATTGTGAGCCTGAAAAATACTGGCGATCTTGTCGGCTCGCATAGGGTGGGGTTGTGCAAGACGAACCCGTTGTTATCGCGGGTTTGACCGCTGTCACCCTATGGTGATGCTGTTTGAAAAGAGTTCCGATATGAGATTGTTTTATGCTGTTTTGGCACTTGCCGTGCTCAGCTCTACGCATGTTGCCGCTGCGGCTGGGCTGAACGGCAATCTCGGGACGGAATGTCGGCGCATCCCCATTCAGGGAACAGGTGCTTCGGATACTGTGACAAGGCCGTCCTGGGCTATGCCTCTATGGAATTCACCGTCAGTTCCCGCCAGTCAACGGTCACCACGTGCCATAGTCTATCCGCAGGCAGTGCCATCGCCGCAGCTTTACCGCTATGACTGTACGCCGACGCCCGCAGAACCGAATGCAGTTCCACGGGCCGATTACAGCGGTCAATAAGGGCTGTCGACCTTGCCCATTTCAACATAGACAGTCTTGATCTGGCTGTAATGGGTGAGAGCGGCAATGCCGTTCTCGCGTCCGATGCCGGATTGCTTGTAGCCGCCGAATGGCACTTCCACAGGCGTCAGATTATAGGCATTGATCCAGCATGTCCCGGCCTTGATCTGGCCGATGACGCGATGGCCGCGTGCGATGTCCGCAGTGAATACGCCCGCCGCCAGACCGAATTCGGTATCGTTGGCGCGTGCGATCACTTCGTCCTCGTCGGAGAATTCCAGAACGCTCATCACCGGCCCGAAGATTTCCTCGCGAGCGATGGTCATGTCGTCGGTCACATCCGTGAAGATGGTCGGCTCGATGAAATAGCCTTTGTCAAAGCCTTGCAGTTTCGGCACACCGCCGCCGCAGGCGAGTGTGGCGCCTTCTGCCTTGCCCTTTTCGATATAGGACAGAACCTTGTCACGCTGGGCACCGTTGACAAGCGGACCCATCTGGGTTGCTTCATCAAGCGGATCGCCGATGCGGATTTTGCGCGTGCGTTCCACAAGGCGTTCGACAAAGCGCTCGCGCACCTTTTTATGAACAAAGACGCGGGTGCCGTTCGAGCAGACCTGCCCGGTCGAATAGAAGTTGCCGAGCATTGCGCCGCCTATAGCGCTCTCAAGATCAGCGTCATCGAACACGATGGTCGGGGACTTGCCGCCAAGTTCCATGGTGACATGCTTCAGATGTTCGCCCGCCTGCGCCATGATGCGCTTGCCGGTCGGCACAGAGCCGGTGAGGGACACCTTGGCTGTCAGGCGATGGTTGACCAGTGCGGCACCCACATCGCCGAAACCCTGCACGACATTGAAAAGACCATCGGGGAGGCCCGCTTCCTTATAGGCTTCCGCCAATGCGAGCGCTGAAAGCGGCGTGTTTTCGGATGGCTTGAAGATGAAAGCATTACCCATGGCGAGCGCAGGCGCGGATTTCCACGCGGCGATCTGGATCGGATAATTCCATGCGCCTATGCCGACGCAAATGCCGAGCGCCTCGCGGCGCGTATAGGCGAACGAGCCGCCAAGCTCCACAAACTCGCCGTTGAAGCCGGAAATGATGCCGCCGAAGAACTCCAGCGCATCGGCTGCCGAGGCCGCATCCGCCACCAAAGTTTCCTGAAGCGCCTTGCCGGTATCGAGGGTTTCGAGCTTCGACAGCTTCTTGTTCTTCTCGCGCAGAATTTCCGCCGTGCGGCGCAGGATGCGCCCGCGTTCAACGGGTTTCAGTGCTGCCCATTCGCCTTGCGCTTTCAGCGCTGCCGCGTAAGCCGCTTCGATCACATCCGGCGTCGCCGAATAGAGCTTGGCAATTTCTTCGCCGGTTGCCGGATAGATGACCGGCAAAGGCTTGCCCGCCTTGTCTTCCACGAATGCGCCGCCAATGAAGTGCGAAGCTTTGGGTTGTGCTTTCATTGTTGTTTCCTTGTGTAAGGCAGTAGGGCAGTATGGCAATAAGGCAGTATGTTTTTAAGCGCAGGGAACACGAGCCAACATATTGCCCTACTGACTTATTGCCCTATTCCCCTCGACCGCATCAGCGGTCCGCCTCTCTCCACCGCGGATTGATCCACGGCTCCTGATTGGAGCGCGCGAGCGGCGTGCGACCGAGAATATGATCGGAGGCCTTTTCGCCGACCATGATCGACGGGCCATTGAGATTGCCGTTGGTAATGCGCGGGAAGATGGATGAATCCGCAACGCGCAAACCTTCGACACCGATCACCCGACATTCAGCATCGACCACTGCCATCGGATCGTCAACCGCACCCATCTTGCAAGTGCCGCATGGATGGAAGGCGCTTTCGACATGCTCGCGGATGAAATTGTCGATTTCATCGTCGCTCTGAACATGCGCGCCGGGCTGGATTTCCGCGCCGCGATAGGCGTCGAATGCGGCCTGTCCGAAGATTTCACGGGTCAGCCGTACACAGTGGCGGAAGTCGGCCCAGTCGTCCTCATGCGACATATAATTGAACTTGATGACAGGCTTTTCGCGCGGATTGGCCGAACGGAGCGTTACACTGCCGCGAGACTTCGACCGCATCGGCCCGACATGGGCCTGAAAGCCGTGCGATTCTGCTGCTGCCTTGCCATCATAACGGATGGCGACTGGCAGGAAGTGATACTGGATATCCGGATATTCCACGCCAGCCTTCGAGCGTACGAAAGCAGCGGACTCGAAATGATTGGTTGCACCGTCGCCCGTCTTGAAGAACAGCCATTCTGCGCCGATTTTCGCTTTCGAGAACAGGTTCAGCTTGGAATAGAGCGTGATCGGCTGTGTGCATTCCTGCTGGATATAGACTTCCAGATGGTCCTGCAGGTTCTGGCCGACGCCGGGACGGTTGGCCACCACTTCGATGCCGTGTTCCTTAAGCTGCGCCGCCGGGCCTATGCCGGAGAGCATCAGCAGTTTTGGCGAATTGATCGACGAAGCGGCAATGATGACCTCGCGCCGTGCACGGATGGTCGAGAAGCTGCGGCCCGCCTCAATCTCAACACCAACCGCGCGCTTGCCCTCAAGCACGATCTTGCGCGCCAACCCCTTCACCAGCTTGACATTCGGGCGCTTGAGAGCCGGCTTCAGATAGGCATTGGCGGCAGACCAGCGACGACCATTATGGATCGTCTGCTCCATCGGGCCGAAGCCTTCCTGCTTCTCGCCATTATAATCCTCGGTCACTTCAAAGCCCGCTTCATGGCCAGCCTCGACAAAGGCATGGAACAGCGGATTGTCGCGCTTGCCGCGCTGGATGTAGAGCGGGCCGCTGGTGCCGCGCCAGCCTTCCTGGCCACCGCTCGAATTTTCCATCCGCTTGAAATAGGGCAGCACATCGGCGTAGGCCCAGCCGCGCGCGCCGCTTTCCGACCAGTGGTCGTAGTCGCGGGCATGGCCGCGTACATAGACCATGCCGTTGATCGAAGACGAGCCGCCCAGCACCTTGCCGCGCGGCGTCACAAGGCTGCGCCCGCCAATATGCGGTTCCGGTTCGGTCGAGAAGCCCCAGTCATAGGTCTCCATATTCATGGGGAAGGAGAGGGCGGCGGGCATCTGGATCAACGGGCCAACGTCTGGAACGCCATATTCTATGACGATCACCGAATAACGACCGTCTTCCGACAGGCGATAGGCCATGGCCGATCCGGCGGAGCCGGAGCCGATAATGACGAAATCCGCTTCCATACTCATTTCTCCCCCGAAAGTTGCTCGCAAAGTTGAATGCCGATGTAATCCTCAACCAGCGCTATGGCCGAAGCTGCATCCGGCGCATCGGCACCGAGCGCGTGACGGATGTAGAGACCGTCGATCATTGCACCGGCACCTTCGGCGATACGAGCGGCCCGTTCGCGCGTGGTCAGGTGTTCGAGCGCAAAAACGAGGTTCGAATGCAGGCGGCGTGCGTAGATGCGCAGTAGCCGACGCGTGTCTTCCGACTGCTGCGCATGCACATAGAAGGTGAGCCAGGCTGCAATGGTTTCCTGCGCGAACTGCGATGCGGAAAAATTGACTGCAATGATGGCTGCGATGCGCTCCCGCGGCGTCTCAGCCCGTTTAATTGCCGCATTCAGATCGTTGCCCAACTCACGCAGCAGATGGCGCATGGTGGCGAGGATGAGCTTGTCCTTGCCGCCGAAATAATGATGCGCGAGCGCAGGCGAAACGCCTGCCTCATGCGCGATTTGCGCGACAGTCACGTCCAGCGAACCGCGCTGGCCGATGGTGCGAATGGCAGCGTCGATAAGCTCGCGCCGCCGTAAGGGCTCCATCCCGATCTTAGGCATCGTCCTGGTCCATTCTCAGACTAGTTTTGATCCAGTTTATCGTTGATTGACTCATCAATCAATAAAAACCAGATATGAAAAACATGCGTTTAACCATTGCGTGGGCTGACGGAGGAAGTGACGGACAGGCTTGCCGGGGAGCTGTCGACTGCTTACATTCATCTGATGAGCAGAGCTTTCACCAAAGAACGGGATGATGCGCCAACCGATCTCGGCGAGCGCCCGGTCAGTCCGCATCGCAATCTCGTCACGCCGAACGGCTTGAAGATGATCGAGGATGAACTCGCCCGACTGCAGCGCGAACTGGCGGACGCTAATATCGCGGGTGAACGTTCGGTGATTGCGCGCGTTTCGCGCGATCTGCGCTACTGGACGGCGCGGCGCGAAAATGCCGAGCTTTCGGTTCCCGATTCCGACAGCGATGTCGTGCGTTTCGGCATGACGGTGGAACTGGAAAATCTGGACGACGGCAAGGTCCGTCGCTGGATGATCGTTGGCGAGGACGAAGCTGATCCGTCAAACGGCAAGATTTCCCACGTTGCGCCGGTTGCAATCCTGCTATTCGGCAAGCCGCTTGGCGATGTCGTGAAGATCAACAATGTAGACTGGGAAATCGTGTCGCTTAGAGCATAATCCGACCGGAGTGAAACGAGGATCGACAAGATTATGCTTTGGAAAGAAAAGCTTAGAGCGCCGATCTGATCCAATCAGATCGAAACGCGCTCTAAGGTTGTTTAATCTTCTTCTATCGCGACCGTATGATCACGGAAAAACGCCGCAGCACCCAATTCATCGATTTCGCCCGAAGCAATGCCCATCGTGAAGCTGTAAAGTAATCCGTCATCTGCGGTCAGCGCATAACCGTTGACGAGCAGAAACGTAACAGCGGTAACGATAGCAGTGCGCTTGTTACCATCCACAAAAGCATGGTTGCGGCCTATTCCGAAGATATAGGCGGCTGCGATATCCGCATGATCCGGCTCGCCATAAACCTGCTTGTTCTGAGCACGAGCCAAGGCAGACTCAAGGGCATTCTCATCTCGAAGCCCCTGAGCGCCGCCATGGCGTTGCAATTGTTCGACGTGGATTGCCTCAACAACACGTCGTGAAAGGAAACGCCAGTTCATTCGGCGAGCTTCTGCAAGGCGACCTTGTACTTGTCCATCACTTTCCGGGCCGCTTCCATCTGCTGCTCGAAAGTATCGTCGATAGGCTCCAGTGTTACGCCATTTTGCGTTTCAATAATCTGGAGCTTGTCTCCAGTCTGCAGGTTAAGCCGTTCCAGCACTTCCTTGGGCAGGATCACACCGTCGGAATTGCCGATCTTGCGCAGGGTCACGTTCATGGCTTTTCTCCTATGTTATAACACATGATATAACATGGTGCGCCTGTGTTGTCACTACAAGCTACAGCCAACCCTTGCGACGGAAATAATAGAGCGGCAGCAAGGCGGAAGCGACCATCAGGCCAAGTGCCATCGGATAGCCCCATGGCGAGTGCAGTTCAGGCATGAAGGAGAAATTCATGCCGTAGATGGAAGCCACCAGCGTTGGCGGCATGAAACCAACCGCCGCCACAGAGAAAATCTTGATGATGGCGTTCTGCTCGACTGAAATCAGCCCGACAATCGTATCGAGCAGAAACGTGACCTTGTTGGACAGAAAGTCTACATAGGCGGTCAGCGATTGTGTGTCGCGCTCCAGCGATTTGATCCAGCTACGCGTCTCTTTCTTGCCGGATGCCGGATTATTGGTGGCCGACAGATAGACCAGCATGCGGCTGACGCCTGCCAGACTTTCCCGCATTCGTGAGAGAAACGTTCCCTGTCCGCCGATCTGGGTCAGTATGTGCCGGAAGTCCTGTGTCGTCATCGGGCGTGCTTTGGGCTGACGGCGATAGATGGAATGCGAGGCCGCATCAATCTTGCCCGCCACACCTTCCAGAATATCGGCGAGCCGGTTCGTCGTGGCTTCGGTGATGCCGAGCATGATCGAAAGGCCCGAGCATTTGGGTGATATCAAACCGTTCCCCGGCTTGGTCGAGCGCAGAATATAGGTGCTGAATGACTTCGGATTGGCGTAGCGCACAGTTATCAGTCGCGAACCGTGCAGGATGAAGGTGACCGGCGCCAGTTCGCGATGGTCGAGATCGACCGCATGCAGGATCGGGACCGTGAGATATTGCGCGCCGGTTTCCATATAGAAGCGGCTCGATTCCTCAATCTCCGTCATGTCCTCGCGCGTCGGGATCGAAATGCCCGTCCACGCCTCGACGATGCTGTCCTCATTGACGCCGGGTGCAAACAGGTCGATCCAGATTACATTCTCAGGCAGCGGACTGCCCGGCTCGACTTCGACTTGTTCGAGATGGTCTCCGGAGAGGCTGTAAAGTGTAATCATACTGGCACCTGAAGTCTGGCTCGAAATCTCGAACGGCTGGATTATGGGGCACTGTGCGCGAAAATTGTTAACGGAATGCGGCGGTGGTTTCCAGTGTAGCGATAGGAATTTCAAATCCACCACACCAGCCCGCAATCAGGTTTCTTCATAAGGGTTGACAGCTTCATTACACAGGTCTAATTCATCAAGTCATCAGATGACTTTGGTGAATAGATGAAGACGATATCTCGCAAGAGCCTAACGGATGCCGCCACGCAATCCTTGCGGACGGAAATCACATCCGGGCGCTGGGCGATTGGCGATCAATTGCCCAATGAAGCCGGGCTTTCGGCAAAACTCGGTGTCAGCCGCGGCACGGTACGCGAAGCCGTGCGGGCGCTGGTGGCGCAGGGAATGCTGGAAACCAGGCAGGGTTCCGGCACCTATGTTCGTTCGGCTGCCGACACGGTGCGCAGCCTTGATCGTATCCGTCATACCAGCCTGCGCGACCGCTTTGAGACCAGGGCTGTTCTGGAAACAGAAGCCGCACGTCTGGCTGCCCAGCGCATCACGCCCAGAATGATTGCGCATCTGGAGAAGATGCTGGTGCAGCGCGGCAATCGCGACGAACTCGACCGTGCAACTTTCGTTGCCCGTGACTTTGCCTTTCATGAAGCCATCGTCGCTGCCTCGGGCAACAGCGCGCTGATTGAGGTCTATGCCTTTTTCTCAGCCTCCATTCGTGAATCCATAGAAGCCACGCTCGACGGCGAACTGCCCGAACCGAACCATGAAGCGCACCGCCAGATCGTCGAAGCCATCGCCTCGGGCGATCCCGACAAGGCCGGAGCGACGGTTCGCCGTTTCATGGCGCCCCTGATTGAAGAACTTGAAAGGTTGCTGGCATCATGAGCCACACGAACACAGCTCCGTCGATTAAGGCAGATAATGAGGTGGTATCGCAGCCGGAAGCGTTGGTCGATGCAGAGGCTGACAGCGTTCCGCCGCCACCGGTCCAACAGCCGCCAAGCAAGGCGCTGCGCATTTTGTTGGGGCTGAGCCTCGTGCTGATCGCGGCCAATCTGCGACCGGTGTTCTCCAGCGTTTCCGTGTTGTTGCCGGAAATCATCGACGCCACCGGTATGTCATCCGTTGCAGCCGGTGTTCTGACTACCTTGCCTGTGCTCTGCCTTGGCATTTTTGCACCATTCGCGCCGCGTCTGGCACAGCGTTTTGGTGCGGAGCGCGTTCTGCTGTTCGTGCTGGTAGTTCTGACTATCGGGACGGCAATCCGCGGCTTTGGTACGTTCTATTCCCTTTACATAGGCGCGGCGCTGGCCGGTGCGGCCATTGCGACGGGCAATGTGTTGCTTCCGGGGGTCGTCAAGCGTGACTTCCCGAAAACTGCAGCCATCATGACTGGTCTTTATACGATGGCGCTGTGCGGCGGTGCTGCATCTGCTGCCGGTTTCACCATACCGATCAAGGGAATGCTCGGTGGTTCGTGGAACCTTGCCCTGGCTTTCTGGGCGGTTCCGGCGGCAATCGTTCTGCTGTTGTGGCTGCCGCAGGCCATGCGCGCGAAACACAATGTCGCGCATTCGGGTTTCAAGGTAATCGGCCTGTGGAAGGACAAGCTGGCCTGGCAGGTGACGCTGTTCATGGGCCTGCAATCTTCCACGGCCTATATCGTCTTCGGATGGCTGGCGCCGATCCTGCGCGAGCAGGGCCTGAGCCCGGCAGCAGCAGGCGGTCTGGTTTCCTTTTCGATACTGGCACAGGTCATCACCTGTCTCGCAGTGCCTTCCATCGCCACCCGCCAGAAGAACCAGAGTCTGCTCAATGTCATTCTGTGTGCCTGTGCGGCCTTGCCGCTGATCGGGTTTCTTTACCTGCCGCTTTGGACCTATTGGGGGCTGGCGATCATTCAGGGTATCGGGCAGGGCGGGCTCATTGCCGCTGCCATGATGGTGATCGTGCTGCGCGCACCGGATTCGCACACGGCAGCGCATCTGTCCGGCATGGCGCAGTGCGTCGGCTACACGCTTGCTGCAATCGGCCCGCTCATCGTCGGGATGATCCACAGTGCAACGGGCAGCTTTACCGCCTGTGGCCTTTTCTTCGCCGTGCTGGGGCTGGGGGCTGCCATTGCCGGATGGGGAGCAGGGCGCGCGCAGCATGTGGGCGTGCAGGTAATCAGGGAATAGCAGTAACAAAAAACCCCGGCAAAACCGGGGTTTTTCTTTATTCCTGCACGAAAGGCGTCAGGCCTTTTCGTACAGCTCTTCGACGAATTCCCAATTGATGAGGTTGTCGACGAAGGCTTCGAGGTACTTCGGACGCAGATTGCGATAATCGACATAGTAGGAGTGTTCCCACACGTCGACGCCGAGGATCGGCGTTGCGCCATGAACCAGCGGGTTTTCGCCGTTCGGGGTCTTGGAAATTTCGAGCTTGCCGTTCTTGACCGACAGCCAGGCCCAGCCAGAACCGAACTGGCCGACACCGGCAGCGATGAAATCTTCACGGAACTTGTCGTAGCCGCCAAGATCGGACTCGATTGCCTTTTCAAGCTTGCCCGGCAGCTTCTTGCCGCCGCCGTCCTTCTTCATCCACTTCCAGAACAGGATGTGGTTGTAGTGCTGGCCGGCATTGTTGAAGAGGCCCTGGTTCTTGCCGTAGCTTTCCTTGACGATCTCTTCCAGGCTCTTGCCTTCGAGGCCGGAGCCTTCGAGCAGCTTGTTGCCATTGGTGACATAGGCCTGATGGTGCTTGTCGTGATGAAGTTCAAGCGTCTCACGCGACATGAAAGGCGCAAGGGCGTCATAGTCATACGGCAGGGCGGGCAGTTCGAAAGCCATTGGAAACTCTCCTCTTTTCTTTCAGCTTACATGGCAGCTTACATGGGCAGCTTGCAGCGGGCCAAGCGGATGCTGCCTCAAAACTTGCGTGCGGAATCTACATAGGCCGCAATAGCGCGGGCGGCAATGGCACCAGCGGGCAATTCAGCTTCAAGACAATGAATTATTATTGAAATCACAGTAACATGACCCAAATCTGGTTTTATGCTTCGCGATGGGTGGCGGGCCCTCACAGGAGGAAATGGTGTCCTACAATTCTTATGTCTTCGACGCTTATGGCACATTGTTCGATGTCCATTCGGCGGTGCGACGACATGCAGATAAAGCCGGGCCGGACGAACGGGCATTTTCCGAACTGTGGCGGGCAAAGCAGCTTGAATATTCCTGGGTGTTGAGCTTGATGGGCGCCTATAGCGATTTCTGGAAACTCACCGAGGATTCCCTTAATTTCGCATTTGCACGCTATCCTTCCGTTGATCCGGCACTGCGCAATGACTTGCTCGATGCCTATTGGAAGCTTGATTGCTATCCGGAAGTGCCAGCCGCTCTCAAAAGCCTGAAGGAGAAGGGCGCACGGCTTGCAATTCTCTCCAACGGATCGCCCGCAATGCTGGAATCCGCAGTGCGTTCGGCAGCGCTCGACGTCCTGCTGGATGATGTGATTTCGGTCGATGAAGTCAGGAAATACAAGACCGCCCCGGCTGTTTATGAGCTTATAACCCTGCAATGGCGGCTTTACCCGTCGGCAATCTCGTTCCAGTCCTCGAATCGCTGGGATGTGGCAGGTGCGGTACGGTTCGGCATGCGTGGGGTCTGGATCAATCGGTCCAACCAGCCTGACGAGTACAAGCAGTTTGCTCCGGCGCTCATTTTGCCGAGCCTTCAACTGCTCGACTAAGTGCTCACTAAAATTTGAACTGTTCGATTATATTGGAAGCAGGCTCTAGCACCCAAAATTGTGTCGCGGCTGCAACACGAGCCTTACTGGTGGGCTTTCGCCATGTTTAAGCCGCATTGCGAACGGGCGTATGCCACATTTTTCGGGCGTTTTCCGTGCAACCAATCACCGGAAACAGCCATTTTCGGCCGTTTCGATGGCTCGCCGCGTATCTGCCACAATTGGCCGGGTCGCAATTCGTTAACCCTGAATGTGTATCAGTAACCCCTCCCGTCACTAAACTGGTTTTCATATGCAAACGACCCTTACCCGCCGTTCCTTCCTGACGGCTATGACAGCAACAGCGGCCGCCGGTCTGGCCGGTTGCGCTCAGTTGGGGCAGAATGTTCCAATCATTGATGTGGATCAGTCGGGCAACCCGATCAACCGCACCCCGCAGGCCAATGTCGACTCTTCTTATGGCGGCTGGGCGCAGATGTACGCCGCCGTCGAAGATGGTGGCTTCCAGCTTCCGGCAATTCCGATCCAGAAGATGGACAAGCGCTATCTGCGTCAGGTTGTGCAGGACCCGACCGGCGAACTGCCTGGTACGCTGGTCATCGATACGGCCAACCGCTTCTGCTATCTCGTCCTCGAAAACGGACAGGCGATGCGCTACGGCGTCGGCATCGGCCGCGAAGGCTTCGCATGGTCAGGCCGTGCTGTGATCCAATACAAGCGCCAGTGGCCGCGCTGGACCCCGCCGGATGAAATGGTCGCCCGCCAGCCGGAACTGGTGCAGTACAGCGCCAAGAACGGCGGCATGGCTCCGGGCCTGAAGAACCCGCTCGGCGCCCGCGCACTCTATATTTTCCAGGACGGCAAGGACACGCTGTATCGCCTGCACGGCAACCCGGAATGGTGGTCGATCGGCAAGGCGGTATCTTCGGGCTGCGTGCGCTTCCTGAACCAGGATATCATCGATCTCTATGATCGCGTACCGGCGAAATCGCCGATCCTCGTTATGTAATAACGAGCGCTGAAACGGCAGATTGCAAAAACCCGGACAGTTCCTGTCCGGGTTTTTTATGGCGACTTTGAGTATCACATGATTAGCACGCTACTGTTTTAGCTTGCTGCTGTTGGGGAAATGGACTACCGGGGTTGATCTTCATCCGGCATCTGTTCATCATGTCAATAGCGTCTGTTTTTCGACCGGTTCTCGTTCCACCCGCCATTATCGAGCCTGTCAAGTTCATCGCGAACTCCAGATTTCATAATTGTCTGACGGATACGGCGGCAGAACTGCTCGCCATTACTGCCAGATTGCCCCGCGAAGTCCGTTATATGTCGGACATGCAGAAATGGCTGTTGAGCCATGCGACGCTGGCACTCCACTTCGAGCATCTGACCAATGCGAACCGCCCGCCCATCTCTCCGAGCAGCCTGCTGAAGTTCCTGCATGGTACGCCTGTTGCCAGCAGGAATACGACGGTTGCGTTCCTTCAGGAGACCCTGCACTACAAGCTTGTAGAGCCAATTCCGGCGCAGGACCGCAGGCGTCGCCTGTTTCGGGCGCGCCCGGAAACCGAAGAATTGATCCGGCTCTGGCTGACAACTCATCTTGTCCCGCTCGACGGGATGGACGGCGGCAATCGCGTCGAACTGATGCGGGCCTATCCGGACTTGCTATGCTACGCGCAGCCGCTGATGACACGTGAACTGCTGCACCGCAGCGACTGGTGCCGTCCGGTTGCCAGTATCGCCAATTTCACCCATGCGGAATCCGGTGACAATGTTCTGCACGATATTGCGTCCCGCGCGCCATGGGTGATTTCCGGTGATAAAATCTGGATCGGCAAGGTGACGTCCAACAGCATCTCGGCACGCTACCGGATGTCGCAAAGCAACACAGCTCGAATGCTGGCCAGGGCACGCGACAGCGGCCTGATGGGATGGGAGCGGCCCGGAAATCGCGGCTACTGCTGGATTTCAGCGATACTCGTGCAGGATTATCGCTACTGGCAAGCCCTCAAATTCTCAGCAATTACAAAAGCGATGCACCACGCGGCGCTGCATTGGAACAATAATTCCAGGGAATGACCCGCAGAGCCACAGGGCAATCCGGGCGGCAGATATTTTGGGTCTGCCGCCGCTTCCGATTATTCTTCGATGGTGTAGGTGCTCAATTCGCATAGGTTCTGCGTATCGGTGGTCGTATCGAGATCGTCGCTATCCTGGAACTCGAAGCGCATGTCGTAGTTGCAGACCCGACGGCCATCGGCGATCGTAATCTTGATGGTTTCGCCGGGATCGAGCACTTGATCGCCGAAAACATCGCCTTCCCAGTCGTTAACCCCAACCGGCGACGTGTAGAAATGGGTCAGTGTGGAATTGGTGCCGTTCTTCAGATTGAAAATCAGGTCATCGGCTTTCGAAGCAGATGCAAACGCAAACAGCACAGCCGAAGCTATGCCAATAATATTTAGTAATTTCATGATGTTACCCCCAAAAGCCCGATATTGGGCGGATGGAACTTAAGCAGAAAGCGATACATCGTAAACCCGGATAAGCGTTCGCTGATAACCCTTTATTGGGTGGATTACGGGCGTCTGGTAAATGCTTGCCGCCGCCACGAAAATCAGTCACTTTCCGCGCGGACAATCATCGGAGCAGAGGGAGGGAAATCATGTCAGAGGAAAAAGCCGCCAAGGAAGTCGTGAAGGGGCCTGCATCCTATTTCCCGTCCATCGAGAAAAAATACGGACAGCCTGTCCAGCATTGGCTTTCGCTGATCGAGCAGCGAAAGGGCGACAAGCATATGGAAATCGTCAATTGGCTGAAGTCGGAGTTCGAGATGGGGCACGGCCACGCCAATGCCCTGGTCGCCTACGCCTTCGCCAAACCGGCGAAGGCGTGATGCTGGCATTTTCTAACGCTTGAAGCCGCCGAGAATGCCGCGCACCAGTGCGCGGCCCAGCGAATTGCCGACCGAGCGGACGACGGACTTCATCGCGGCTTCCGCAACCGTCTGGCGGCCTGAGCGACGGCCAGTACCAAGTGCGGTGCCGACGAGATCGCCAAGAATGCCACCGCCGCCTTCTTCCTCTTCCTTTGTCTTTTGCTGGGTTGCCGCCGCATTCTGTGCCTTGCGGGCCAGCATTTCGAAAGCGGAATCGCGATCCATAACCTGATCGTACTGCCCGGCAACCGGGCTTGAGGCCATGATCTTGGCGCGTTCTTCCGGCGTCAGCGGGCCGATGCGCGATGAAGGCGGACGCATGAGCGTGCGCTGCACGATGGAAGGCACGCCTTTTGCCTGAAGCGTGGAAACCAGTGCTTCACCGGTGGCGAGATTGGTGATCGCCTGGAACGTGTTGAAATCCGGGTTCGGACGGAACGTATCGGCTGCGGTCTTCACGGCATTGGTTTCGCGCGGCGTATAGGCTCGAAGCGCGTGCTGCACGCGATTGCCAAGCTGCGCCAGAACGGTTTCCGGCACGTCGAGCGGGTTCTGCGTCACGAAATAAACGCCGACGCCCTTGGAGCGGATCAGGCGCACGACCTGTTCGACACGGTCGACAAGTGCCTTCGGCGCTTCATCGAAGAGAAGATGGGCTTCGTCGAAGAAGAAGACGAGCCTCGGCTTGTCGGGATCACCGACTTCCGGCAGCTCTTCGAACAGCTCCGACATCAGCCAGAGCAGGAAGGTGGAATAGAGCCGCGGGCTCATCATCAGCTTGTCAGCGGCGAGCACGCTCACCACGCCGCGCCCGTCGGTCGTGGTGCGCATCAGGTCGGATATTTTGAGCGCGGGTTCTCCGAAAAACTTCGAGCCGCCTTGCTGTTCGAGGACTAGAAGCGAACGCTGGATCGCGCCAACCGAAGCCTTGTTCACATTGCCATACTTGCCCGAAAGCTCTGCCGAGCGCTCCGCCATTTCGGCGAGGATGGCCTGCAAATCCTTCAGGTCCACAAGCAACAGGCCTTCTTCATCGGCCAGACGGAACGCGATGTTCAGCACACCTTCCTGCGCGTCGGTCAGGCTCATCAGGCGCGACAGGAGCAACGGTCCCATTTCGGAAATGGTGGCGCGGACAGGATGTCCCTGTTCCCCGAAAATATCCCAGAAGATCACAGGCGCGGCGCGCATTTCGTACGGGTCGAGCTTCACTTCCGCCGCGCGCTTGAGCAGGCCGTCATTTTGAACGCCGATCGCGCCGATGCCGGAAAGGTCGCCCTTGATGTCGGCGCAGAAAACCGGAACGCCGGCCGCCGAAAAGCTTTCGGCCAGAACCTGCAGCGTGACGGTTTTACCGGTGCCGGTCGCGCCGGTGACGAGGCCGTGCCGGTTGCCGTATTTCAGCGCTAGATATTCCGGCTGCTGGTAGGAGTCGTCAGGCTTGCGGCTCGCGCCAAGAAAAATAGCGTCTTCGGCAGTCATCAGGCAGCTTGCTCCCTCTGTTCAACTATTACTTACGATATAAACATCGCTTATCGTCACGACAAGCAAAAGCCTTGGGGGAAGCCTTAAGGAAAAACCTTGGACGCGGTGGCTGACGAAGCCTGCAACGCAACTTCAACGCGCAGGATAGCCGTTCGGGTGGGCTGGAATTGCTTTCAGATAGGCGGCAATGGCATTGCGGTCCGCCTCGGTGAGATGGGCCATGTTCGCAACCACGTCGGTCATCGATCCGCCGAGCGAATCGAAATCCGGGGTAAAGCCGCTCTGCAGCGCGTAGGAAATGTCTTTCTCGCTCCACCCACCAATGCCCGCTTCATCCGGCGTAATGTTCGGTACAACGCCTCTTTTTCCATCGCTGCCGGTCTCCGGAGACAATGCTCCGGCAAGCCATTGGCCGGTGTTCAGGCCGCCTATGATATTTCGTGGCGTATGGCATTCACCGCAATGGCCAAGTGCTTCGGTCAGATATTGGCCGCGTTTAACCTGATCGGAGGCATTTGCGATTTCCACCGCAGGCCGATCGGTCAGATAAAGCTGCTTCCAGAGGCCGAGCCCGCGCCGGATATTGAAAGGGAAGGAGAGCTTATGCGGCGCCGCGACATTGTCGGAGGGCGGCAGCGTTTTCATAAAGGCGAAGAGATCGGCCACGTCCTGCTGCTGCATTCTTGTATAGGATGTGTAGGGGAAGGACGGATAAAGATGTTCATCCTGCTTTCCGACGCCTTTCAGCATCGCATTGGCAAAATCCTGGATGGTCCAGGTGCCGATTCCCTGCTCGGAGGGGGAGATATTGGGCGCGATGAAAGTTCCGAAATCTGAAACCAGCTCGTGCCCGCCTGCCAGAACCTTGCGCGCGTCACCGGAGGCACCGGGCGCAGCATGGCAGGAAGCACAGCCGCCCGCCCAGAAAACCTGTTCGCCCTTGACAGGGTCGCCGGGCTTCATCGCATCTAGAACAGTCGCGTCCACCTTCTGCGGCGTGGTCAGAATCCAGAAAGCCGCGGCTCCAAGGACGACCACAGCGCCTGCGACATATGCCAGTTTTCGGACCATTCCATCCGTTCCCGTCTGGCGGTTCCGGCAATTGCGGACCGCTCTTATGGCTGTCATTCAGCAGGGCAGTTGCACATGCGCGAAGGCATTGGAGCCGCTCCAGCACACCGAATGTTTCCGTCCGGTGTGCTGTGTGTCAACAGTGAAGATCAGTTCTTCTTGACGCGATAGGCCTGATGACAGGAACCGCAATTGGCGGCAACCTGCTGGAAGGCTGGCTTCAGCGCATCGAGATCCTGCGGTTTGGCTGCCAATGCCGCAGCGGCGTCCGTCTGGAATTTCTCGACATGCTTGACGAAGTCGTCCTTGTTTTCCCAGATTTTCGGCGAAGCTTCGGTATCGCCCTGATCCGAACCTGCCGGGAACAACGCATCCACATCCAGCTTCTTGGCATCTGCATCGATCTTTTCCAGCGCAGCAAGCGCCGTGGCAGCGTCAAACGGTTTCTCGCCCTTGATCATAGGAGCAATCGACCCGACCGAACGTCCAAGGTCCTTCATGATTGCCTCACGATCGGCGATGACGTCGGCCTGTGCGACACCGGCAATCAATACCGCTGCAGAGCTGACAGTCAGGAAAAACAAACGCATGCGATCCTCCGCATTTAAAAATTGAACAGACTTCGTCCCTTGGTTCAAATATCCGATACAATCCAGGACATTGCAATCATCGCGTCGGCTAAATCCCCAATGCGGCAAGTATCATCCTGAATTTATAGCGGTTATTACATTGATTTCACGTTATCGTGAAAAATATGACTGAAATACTATTGTTTTATACTGGACCGGGTTAAATGATGAAAGGCAAAAACAAAAAGGCCCCGGAAACCGGGGCCTTTTCCAGCATGCAAACTTCGATCAGACGAACTGGCCGAGGCCCGGAATTGCGCCGATGACGGCGTCAACCGGTTCGTCGCCGGCCTTTTCCTTGGCGAAGCGGATGGTTTCCTTGGCAACACCGGAAATTTCACCCATGCCGAGGCCCGCACCCATGAGCTGGGAGCCGAGACCCATCACACCACCCATAAGGCCGGACAGGAAGCCGCCGCCCTTGACCTGGGCAATGGCTTCTTCAGCGCCAGGAAATGCCGCCAGAAGCTTCTGAACTTCTGCTGCCGGACCTTCCTTCTGCAGGAAGGCGAGGATCATGCCGACTGCCTTTTCTGCCGTTGCCGCATCGATACCGACTTTGGAGGTGATGCGTGCGATCAGTTCTTCCATGGAGACTCTCCCAAAAATCTTACGTTTACGTAATATGCACTCTCGCCTTCGCTTTGCAAGCCGCCATGAGCGAAAATATGAGGGTCAATATTCATTAGTTGGTGAATATGACGATTTGATCGGCAGTCCCGATCGCCGTTACGCCGTTCGAATTTCCTGCAGTTCAAGTTCCTCGATCATGACCTGCCGCATGACGAATTTCTGGATCTTGCCGGTCACAGTCATGGGAAACTGATCCACGAAGCGGATATGGGCCGGAACCTTGTAATGTGCGATCCGCTGCCGACAATACTCAGTCAGTTCTTCCTCGGTCAGCTCGCCATCCTTATGCAGCTTCACCCATGCGCAGATGATTTCGCCGAACTTACGGTCGGGAATCCCGAATATCTGGACATCGCTGATCGCGGGATGGGCGAAGAGGAACTCTTCAATCTCGCGCGGATAGATGTTCTCGCCGCCGCGAATGATGAGATCCTTGATGCGCCCGACAATGTTGCAATAGCCTTCCTCGTCTATGGTCGCGAGGTCTCCCGTGTGCATCCAGCCCGCATCGTCTATGGCGCCAGCAGAACTTTCGGCATCGTTCCAGTAACCGCGCATGACGCTATAGCCGCGTGTCAGCAATTCGCCCTTTTCACCGCGCGGAACCACGTTGCCATCCGCATCGACGATCTTCACCTCCAGATGCGGGTGAATGCGCCCGACCGTGGAGACGCGCCGCTCCAGCGGGTCGGTCGTCGAACTCTGGAAACTGACCGGGCTTGTCTCGGTCATGCCATAGGCGATGGTGATTTCGCTCTGGTGCATCTCGCTCACCACACGTCGCATCACTTCGATGGGGCAGGGCGATCCGGCCATGATACCGGTGCGCAGGCTTGAGAGGTTGAAACGGCTGAACTCGGGGTGATCGAGCATCGCAATGAACATTGTCGGCACGCCATGCAGGCCGGTGCATTGCTCTTCCTCGACAGTCTGGAGCGTGAGAAGGGGATCGAAACTGTCGTTGGGGATCACCATGCAGGAGCCGTGGGTGACGCAGGCAAGATTGCCGAGCACCATGCCGAAGCAATGATAGAACGGCACCGGAATACAGAGCCGGTCCTGTTCGGAAAGCTGCATCGCCTCGCCGACGAAAAACCCGTTATTGAGGATATTGTGGTGGGAGAGCGTCGCGCCCTTCGGACTGCCGGTCGTGCCGCTGGTGAACTGAATATTGATGGGGTCGTCAAATTGCAGCTCTTCGGCAAGCTGCGCCAGTTCTTCGCGCGTGACTTCATCCCCGGACTGGGCGACATCGCCGAAATTCAGCATGCCGGGTGTCTGTTCCGCACCGAGCCGGATCACGCAGCGCAAATTGGGAAGCCTCTCCGACATCAGATGACCGGGGCGGGCTCCGTCCAGTTCGGGCACGATGCTGCGCAGGATATCGATATAATTGCTGGTCTTCAGCGACGGCGCGAGGATGAGCGCCGCGCATTCGACTTTTGCCAGCACATATTCCAGTTCATGCGCCCGATAGGCCGGGTTGATGTTGACGAGGATCAGACCCGCCTTTGCGCTTGCAAACTGGGTGAGTATCCATTCGAGATTGTTCGGCGACCATATGCCGAGACGTTCGCCGGGGCGCAGCCCGATGGCGAGAAAGCCTTCGGCAAGCTCGTCGGTCAGTTGTTTGAGTTCGCAATAGTTCAGCCGGATATTCTGGTGACGGACGATAACCGCAGGACGGTCGGGATATTTATCCGCGATCTGATCGAGATGCCGACCGATCGTATTGCCGATGAGAAGCTTGTCGCTCGCACCATGAACATAGCTGGCCTGCTGCATTTCCGATCCTCCCAAACCGAAGATGACGCCCGAGGGCGATGCATCAAGTGATGGGAGGATGCCATTCGCAGCGCTTCGTGAAAACCGCAGTTTTTACAATTCGGATTCAGCGCTTGGTGCAACGCACGAGAGTAGCGGCCCCGGCATTGGTGTATTTGCTTTGCATCGTATAGAGCCAGCCCTTGCATTCCGACATGCTGCTGAAGCACCGAACACGGTCGATAGCGACCAGTCCGTCGCCGCCGGTAATGAAGGGCGAGTCGTCAACGCCGCTGAACTGGCCGACGATGATGCCGCTGCCTCTTCTCGGCACATTGCAGCGCTGGCCCGCATATTCGCTGACGTCCTTGCGCACCTGCGCCTCAGCCGACATCGGCAGCGCGACAAGGCCGGAAACCGCAAGCGATGCGGAAGTGAGAACAACAGCAATGACCTGACGCAACATCGAACTCTCCTTAAAAGAATAGCTATTGGACAATACTATGAGATTATAAGCGAAATAGCGCGCTTTCTCCAATGGAGAAGCATCGCATCTTAAAATCTGGATGCGATGCTTAATGTCGAGGATCAGAGCGTGCCGCCCGCCTTGCCCGTCACCTTGAGCGCGAAGGCATAAGTGTAGGCGACTTCTTCGAGCCGCGAGAAGCGACCCGATGCTCCGGCATGGCCCGCATCCATATTGATACGGAACAGGACAGGATGGTCGTCGGTCTTGAGTTCACGCAGTCTGGCGACCCACTTCGCAGGCTCCCAGTACGTGACGCGCGGATCGGTAAGACCTGCCACGGCCAATATGGCCGGATAGGACTGACGACTGACATTGTCGTAGGGGGAATAGCCCGCGATGATCCGGTAATCCGCTTCCGATGTGATCGGATTGCCCCATTCCGGCCATTCCGGCGGGGTCAGCGGAAGGGTGTCGTCCAGCATCGTGTTCAGCACATCGACGAACGGTACTTCGGCGATGATGCCGCCGAATGCGTCGGGTGCCATATTGGCAATCGCGCCCATCAGCATGCCGCCTGCGGAACCGCCATGCGCAACGATGCGGTCATGACTGGTGAAGCCTTCGGCAACGAGATGCTTTGCGGCAGCGATGAAGTCGGTGAAGGTATTCACCTTCTTGTCGCGCTTGCCGTTTTCATACCAGGCGAAACCCTTGTCCTTGCCACCGCGGATATGGGCGATGGCGTAGACAAAGCCGCGATCCACGAGCGACAGCCGCGACGTGCTGAAGCTTGCCGGAATGGTGATGCCATAGGAGCCATAGCCATAGAGCAGGCAAGGTGCGGAGCCGTCGAGCTTCGTATCCTTGTGATAGAGCAGGGATACCGGCACCAGTTCGCCATCCGCTGCCTTGGCGAAGACGCGGCGCGTGACATAATCCTGCGCATCATGGCCGGAAGGAACTTCCTGCGTCTTCAAAAGCTTCCGCTCGCGCGTCCGCATATTGTAGTCGAAGAGCTGTTCCGGCGTCGTCATGGACGAATAGGAGAAGCGGATCACATCCGTATCATATTCGGCGCTGCCATGAAGGCCGAGCGAATAGGCTTCCTCGTCAAAGGCGATGGCATGTTCCTCGCCGGTTTCCCGATCACGGATCACGATGCGCGGCAGGCCGTTGTCGCGCTCCATCCAGACAAGATGATGCTTGTAGGCGGAGTGCGACAGGATCAGGCGTCCCGGCTTTTCCGCCACGACCTCGACCCAGTTTTCCTTCTGCGGCGCTGATGCCGGTGCCTGACAGATATTGAAATCCTTGGCGCCATCCGCATTGGTCAGGATGTAGAACACGTCGCCGCCCGGCGCGATGTCATATTCCGTGCCGGTCTTGCGCTCCATGACGAGTTGCGGCTTTGCTGCCGGATCGTTGGCGGGAAGGAGCCAGCATTCCGACGTTTCGTGATCGTGGATGTCGATGAAGATATAGTCGTCCAGCGCCGAACCGCCGACACCGAGGAAAAAGCCGGGGTCTTTTTCTTCATAGATCAGCCGGTCGTCCGTCTGGTCCGTACCGACCTTATGATAGAAAACCTTGGACGGTCGATGGTTCTCGTCGAGCCGCGTATAGAAAAAGCCTTCGCTTTTCGCATCCCACGCGCCGCCGCCATTGGTATCGGTGACAATGTCCTTAAGATCTTTCATGGAAGACAGATCGCGGACTTTCAGCTTGTAGAATTCCGATCCCTTGTCGTCATATCCCCAGATCAAAAGCTTGTGATCCGGCGCATGATCGGCTGATGCAAGGCGGAAATAGGCCTTGTCCTTGCCTTCGACATCGCCGTCAAGAAGGATGGTTTCCGCGCCACCATCGCGTGGCGTGCGAATGAAATAGGGCTGCTCGCCACCGGTGCGATAGGACACGCCATAGGCGAATGGACCATCCTTGGCGGGAACGGACGAGTCGTCTTCCTTGATGCGTGCGCGCATTTCGGCAAACAGCGTTTTCTGCAGTGCTTCCGTGTCGTTCATCAATGCTGCCTGATAAGCATTCTCTGCTTCCAGATGCGAACGAATTTCGGGGGCCAGAACCGACGGGTCCTTGAATACTTCCTGCCAATTGTCTGCGCGCAACCAAGCATAATCGTCGGTGCGTGTGATCCCGTGGCGGGTGTCATTGACTGGATGTTTGGCTGCATGCGGCGGTTGAAGTTGGAAGGAGCTTTGAGACATCCACAATTCCGATGAAAACTGTTTCGATTTGCTGCAAGGCCGGTAAGCCGTGCCTTCAGGCGGGTGATACTGGTGTTTATATAGTTGGCGGAAAAGGCGAAAGCGAGTTGAATCCGTTGAAATATATTTGAGCAATGCCTTTTTGAGGCCCTATTCCGCGGCCAAAAGCTACGCAAGGGAAACATGTTAGTCTTGTACGACGTACAAGAAAACTTGAGGGAGAAAACTATTGCTAACACTGGCCGGGCAAATTAAAGGAAGCACGGCAGTGAACTGCGGCTTCATCCATATCCTTCAATAAATGACAGGGGCGGCGACGCGAACACATCGCGATTCAAAGTTTCCCAGTCTTAGTAAGGTTGAGTTCGAGTTTTTCTATTTGCCGATTCAAGAAGAAAGACTTCTCAGTAATGTAATGTGGTTTGACAATTCTATTGCAAATGACATTATCAACTGGTATTCGCAATCGCGAACGGATGGGGCAGAGTTTTGGAATACGTAACGACGATGGCAGGCGGGGATCTCCAGTCGTCGATTACGCAACAATAAGAAGTAAAAAGGAAATCTGATGGAAAATCTGGACACGCACGACGAGAGCGCAGAACTGCTTCTGAGCCTTACTGCAGATGTAGTAGCTGCATATGTCGGCAATAACTCGATTCGCGCTGGTGAATTGCCGCTGCTGATCGCCGAAGTACATGCCGCTTTCAAGCGTCACGTCGAACGCGAAGAAGCGCCTGTCATCGTTGAGAAGCCGAAGCCTGCCGTTAATCCGAAGAAGTCGGTTCATGATGATTACATCATCTGCCTCGAAGACGGCAAGAAGTTCAAGTCGCTGAAGCGTCACCTGATGACCCATTACAGCATGACGCCGGAACAGTACCGCGAAAAGTGGGATCTTGACCCGAATTACCCGATGGTCGCTCCGAACTATGCTGCTGCTCGTTCGCGTCTGGCAAAGAAGATGGGCCTGGGCCGCAAGCCTAAGGAGGCTTAATCGACCTGACTCCCGAGCAGGTTGCGCTTCGTCACATCTGTTCTTGTAAGTGTTACCAAAATGGCCGGTATTGTTGAGCTCACGCTTTTCGATACCGGCCATTTTTTTGGGGTTTTTAAGAATTTCCGGAAGCTTGAGTATTTCCTGTTTTGATTGAAGCATTGGAAATTCTCTATCTGTTTGTTTTTACGCATATCTTTATCCCGAAACCGGTTCCCACTTTCGGGAGGCATGCTCTAGTAGAATGTTTATCCAATCCGGTCGAATGCCTGCTTCAGCGCAATATGCCGGTTCAGATCGTAGCTCCAATGCCCGCACATTCCTTTCTGCCGCTCTCTTTCCATGAGGCGCGTCAGGCGCCGTTTGGTTCGTTCCTTCTCCTCTTGCGGCGCTTTGAGAACTTCATCCAGATCGATGCCCGCAATGATCTGCAAAGCAATACGCTGCATGGCCGTTAATTGATTCTGCTTTTGTCGGGCAAAAAATAGTGCGCGGGCATGTTTAAGATCTGCTTCCATGGCGAAAACCCTCATTTCTCGATACCAGTGAGCATGAGCCACGTGAAATGATGTTGGATAATATTCCTAGAATTTGCCGGATATTTCTGTAAAATGGCGATGGATCGCACTTGGTGGAGACGGGTTAATGCAACTCTCGTAAGGCTTTAGCCTATGTTAGAGCTGTCGAAAATAACCCGCGATAGCAATTCCTTCTACGAAACTTATCCACACTTGCAATTTCCTCCGTATAAGAAGATATTCCTATTCTGGCGAGGAAAGATGAATGTCTTTGGAACTATCGGATGTCATTCATACGCGGGCGGAAGCTTTCGAAGCATTGAAGTTGCTTGCGGCGCGGCATGGGCGAAGCCTTAACCTCGAAAGGGTGGGGAGTGTCGCCGACCGATCGCGGGAGCAGCAGAACATAGCCCTGTGTGATGCCCTTATCGATCTGCTGGTTGCCATGTTCGGTGTGTCCGGCATGGAATTGCGGTCTCCGTTGCGTTGCCGGCGGGAGGTTGCTCGCGTGCGGCAGATCGGCATGTATGTCGCGCATACAGCTTTCGGCATGGCGATGCGTGAAGTGGCCGCCGGATTTGCGCGGGACCGGACAACAGTGATGCATGCCTGCCATCTGGTGGAAGACATGCGCGACGATACCGAATTCGATGCAATCGTCTCGACATTCGAGCGGATTGCGCAAAGTGCTTTCACGGCCTGGAGGTTGGCGGCATGACCAAGCAGTTGTCTGTGTCTGAAGCGAGAATTATGCGCTTTTTGAAGAATGGAGGCTGCGAGGTTCAGGATTCAGTTCGCGCTACGCATGTGTTGCTCGCCACGGATCAGGGGACAATCGCCGCTTCCCGCGCCGAACTGGAGGCCATGCAGAAGAAGGGGTTGCTGTGTTGGGACGAGGAGCGTCTTGTTGCATCGCGGCATTACGCAAAGCGGTCGAAGGAGGACGGCAAGCCGTTACCCCGTCTGGCAGGAAACACGCAGACCATCGAGTACCTGCAGGGCGAAAGGGTCGAAATCAACCCGGAGGAATCGCCGCTTGCCATGCTCTACAGGCGCAAGAATGCGAACGGTTCTACCTTCATCTCGGAAAACGAGTTTCTTGCCGGTGAAAGGCTACGCGCCGACTTCACGCGCGGATTGCTGATGCCGTCTGTGACAATGCGCTGGGATACCAGTGTCGGAGGCCGGCGCAGCGGGCCGGGTGGCATGGCTGAGCTGACCGATATTGCACTTGCCAGCCGTATCCGTGTCGAGCGGGCGCTGGAGGCGGTCGGGCCGGAACTGAACGGCGTTCTGGTCGATATCTGCTGCTTCCTGAAAGGTCTTGAAGCTGTGGAGCGCGAGCGGCAATGGCCCGTGCGTTCGGCCAAGATGCTGCTCAAGGTCGGTCTGGCCACCCTGCACAGGCATTATAACCCTCAACTTGAAAAGGAACGGGGCAGAAGCGCAATCCTGCATTGGGGAACCGACGACTATCGACCGCAGATGCGACCGCAAAATAGATGACGTCTCTCCTTCATTGACAGCTATCGGAGGTGGGTCTATCGCCTCTTTCTCAAAGGGACTCTGTGCCCGTTGGGGAAGTGGGGAGAAATCACATGAATTCAGTACGGGATCGGCTGGAAAGCATCCTGTCGCGACTGGAAGCGCGGGCAGCGAACGAACACGTTTTCAGCAAGGTCTATGAAACGCAGGCTAGGGCCGAGGCGGATGCAGCCGATGCGCGTCTTCGTGATGGACGCGCGCTCGGGCCGCTCGACGGGCGTATTGTTTCGATCAAGGACCTTTTCGACGTTGCCGGAGAGCCGACGCTTGCCGGTTCGGTTGTTCGCTGCGCCGCTGCCCCGGCGACGCAGGACGCTACGATCGTGCGGCGTCTACGCGATGCAGGTGCGGTTATTGTCGGCAAGACCCATATGACGGAATTTGCCTTCACGCCGGTCGGCCTCAATCCGCATTATGGCGAGCCCGGCAATGCCATTGATCCCACGCGCGTTCCGGGCGGATCGTCGTCGGGCGCTGCCGTCTCGGCGGCGGAAGGTACAAGCGAAATCGCCATCGGTTCGGATACCGGCGGATCGGTGCGCATTCCGGCAGCGTTGAATGGTATTGTCGGTTTCAAGCCGACCGCCCGGCGCATTCCGCTCGACGGTGCATTTCCGCTGGCGCCTTCGCTCGATTCCATCGGTCCGCTGACCAAAACGGTGGCCGATGCGATCATGACCGATGCGGTCATGGCGGGTGAAACGCCGGTCCTGCCGGATGCCTTGCCGCTCAAGGGCCTGCGCGTCGCGCTGCCGAAGGGCTACCTCCTGGCCGATATGGAGCCGGACGTGGCGAGGCACTTCGAGGCGACGGTAGCGCTTCTCGAAAAGGCTGGGGCGATCATTGCGGACCTGGAGGTCGATGACCTGATCCAGCGCCTGCGCGAGGCAACACGTGCCGGTTCCATCGCCGGGATCGAGGCAAGCCATGTCCACGCATCGACCTGGCTTGGCGATCCGGATGCCAATGTTGATATCCGTGTGAAGCGCCCGCTGGCTGTCCGCATCAAGGTGCCGATGGAAACCTATCGCGGGATCATGGAAACGCGCGCGACGCTTGTTCGCGAAATGGATGAGCGCCTGAGCGGCTTCGATATGTTCGTAACGCCCGCCACGCCGATTGTTGCGCCGACGATTGCTTCGGTCAGCAATGACGAGGCTGAATATGACCGTGTGGAAGGGCTGCTGCTGCGTGATACGCAGGTTGGAAACCAGTTCGACCTGTGCAGCATCACCGTGCCGATGCCGGGCATGACCCTGCCGACCGGCTTCATGCTCAGCGCACGCGGCAGCACGGACAAAAGGCTGCTGGCGGCAGCCTTGTCGGTCGAAAAACTCTTAGGCTGATTCTTTCGCGAGCTCTGCCTCACGACGGATGCGCGCCACCATGGCGCGCAGTCCGTTGGAGCGCTGCGGCGTCAGATGTTCATCGAGGCCGAGCTTTTTCAGGATGGCTTCCGGGTCCACGGCGAGAATGTCCGAAGCCTTTTGGCCCGAATAAAGCGCCAGCACGATGGCCACCAGACCGCGCACGATATGCGCATCGGAATCGCCCAGAAATTCTATGACCGGATCGTTGCCGCCTTGTGGCAGCGTCTTCAGCCAGACCTGGCTGACGCAGCCCTTAACCTTGTGCGCGGCATCGCGTGCATCGTCGGGATAGGGCGGCAGTTCCTTGCCGAGATCGATGACATAGCGATAGCGGTCTTCCCAATCATCGAGAAATTCGAAATCGGACATGATGCTATCGATGGTCGTGGTCATAATACTCGCCTGAAAGAAAGTCGTTGCCGCTTATATAGTCATGAAACGTGGCGAGGTCACGGAAAACTCGAGCGCATCCTGAAAAGTGTGAAACGGTTTTCGGACAAGATGCGCGTTTAAAAAACGCTCTAGCGTTGAATTGAACCAGTCACGCGGCGGTCGAGTGCTCGCAAGGCTTCTTCCCGCGATGTCGGGATGGGAATGCCGGTCGCGGCCTGTACAGGTTCGGCGGCCGTCGGTTCCACTTTTGCAGGCGGTTGCGGCTTGGTGCCGAAGCGGTCGCTCAGATATTCGAGCGCCGCGCGGCTTCCTTCAAGAAGTCCGCTTCCGGCGCTGGAAACAAGCGAGGTACCATTCTGGCAGAAGGAAGGGTTGTCGATGCACAGCTTGCCCAGTTCCACGGCGGTTTTGCTATTGGCAAGAAGCTGGTCGATTGAATCCGGCTCCCGCTTCGTCTCGGCAATAGCGGGTTTCTCCTGCGGCTTGTTTTGCTCATCCGCAGCGAAGAAGCGCGGCATCACGATGAATGCCAACGACAACCAGAATACGGATTTGAGGAGAAAACGGATCATTGCCTTCTTGCGGTTACGAGCCTTTGGTTTGCGCCAATGTCGGATGAATTCGAAAAGATTCCGTAACTGAACGATTCATAATGCGACCATTGAACGTCAGAATTGTGTGGTCGTGGTGGTTTCACCCAACTGATTGCTACTCTCTGTTTACCATAGGCAGAAAAGCAGACCCGGCGTGTGACTTATCCGCTTTGGGCGGTCCCGTTTTATCGTTTCTTTAAAGCCTCGGCTGCAATCTGTTGCTGGCTGGAAGAGCGTCGTCATAGCGAACGGTTTTCCGGTTTCGATCATGCAAGAGTATTGAGTGAGTACGGCACGTTGAACGCCATTCTTTTGAAAACAGCCGATACCGCCCGCACCAGCGTGCAGGTGATCAGCCGTTTTTACGAACGTTTCTGCCGCCGCTGGGTATCCAATCCCGATGCGGCCTCCATACGTGTCATCGGTTCGGTCATCACCGTGCCGGTCCTGCTTTGTGCCGCCTTGATTGCTTCCGGCGTAACACCGGGCTTTACGGAATTTGCGATTCTCAGCGTCAGCTTTGCGGGTATCGCCATGATCCTTTGTGCGCTGTCGCTGATGGGCGTCGCTACGCCTGTTCTGGCTGGCCTGAACTTCGCTGCCTATGGCGCGGGCCTTGCCGCTATCGGCGCTTTTTCGTCCGGCAATGCGGTTCTGTGGCTGATGGCAGCCGCTCTGCCGCTTGAAGTCTGGTTTGCGACCCGCAAGCCTGCTGCCGCAGCAGCGGGTGCCGCATTGGCGGCCATGATTCTCGGCTATTTTGCGATGGCAGGCGGTGGTGCCATTTCCGGCGGCAGCTATGTGTCCGTCGCTGTTCTCGTACTTTATGCGGCAAGCCTTGTTGCGCGTGGCTTTGCGAGCGCTGCCAAGCCTGCGCAGATCAATGTCAGCGCGCCGCAAATCGCCGTTGCAGCCGGTGACGTGCAGTTCGGTCTCGATTTGGATGGTGTGGTGTCTTCGGTCGATACGAACTCGGCGAAGCTTCTGGGCGTACAGCCGAAAATGCTGGAAGGCACGGCGCTGATGGACCGCGTTCATGTGGCTGACCGCGTGCAGTATCTTTCACTTCTGGCCGATCTTCGTGCTGGCACTGCTTCGCGCAAGATCGATGTGCGGCTGCGTTCCATCGAAGATGGCGATATGCTCTTCCGGACCTATCGCCTTGAGGGGGCTGCAAGCGCCCACGCCATCACGCTGATCGGCCGTTCGCTCGAAGGGGAGCAGAAGCTTCTGGACGAGATCGCAACGCTGAAAGCGGAACTGGAATCAGAGCGTATCGGCAAGGGCCGCCTGCTTGCCGCCGTCAGCCATGAGCTGCGGACGCCACTCAATTCGATCATCGGCTTTTCCGACATGCTGTCGCATGAAATGGGCGGCAAGCTGGCAAATGAGAAGCAGCGCGAATATGCGGGCCTCATTCATCAGTCCGGCCATTATCTGCTGGAACTCGTGAATGCCGTACTCGATAACTCGCGTCTGGAAACCGGCAATTACAGCATCGACCCCCAGAACTTCGCTTTCCGCGAGGCGGCTGAAATGTGCACCGCCGTCATGCTGCCGCAGGCTGAAAAGAAAGGCGTTGCCTTCTGCCATCGCGTCGGCACCGGCATTGGTGAACTGGTAGCGGATCGTCGGGCCGTCCAGCAGATTCTGCTCAACCTGGCCGGAAATGCGGTGAAGTTTACGCAAAGCGGCGGCTGCGTCACCATCGATGCGACCCGCGTGATGACTGACGGTCGCCCGATGCTGGAAATCAGCGTGTCGGATACGGGCATCGGAATCGAACCGGAAGATATGCAGCGCATCGGCACGCCATTCGTGCGTGCCGACAATAACTATACGCGCGCACAGGAGGGAAGCGGCCTTGGACTTTCGGTGGTCAAGGGGCTGGTGGAACTGCATCAGGGAACGATGCTGCTGAAAAGCTGCCCCGGTGAAGGCACGATCGTCACGATCCGCCTTCCGGTGGCAGGCCCGCAGTTTGTCATGGGAGAAGACGAATATCAGGAACTTGGCCCAGAGCTTGGCACGGTGATCGATATTCACCGTCACCAGGGGGAAAGGCTTAATGACTGGCAGAACGACGAAATCCGGGAGCAGAAAAATGCGCAAACCCGCAAAACGGCGTAGTCTCGGATCGCGGCTCCTTCGCTCCTTCTTTACATCGGCCTCGGTGCTGGCGATTGCTGCCGGAGATTTCATCGTCCGCAACCCCGTCCTGACCGGCGGGGCAACAGCGTTTCTGGTGGTGATGAGTTTCGTTTCTGCGAATGCGCTTTGGTATCAGCCGGAGGCGCACAACGCCGTGTTCTTCCGCACCAGACCGGATTTCGTGTTCAAACCGACGCCACGCGCAGTCCTGCCGGGAACAGCAGCAAGCGATAGCGTGCCGAAATCGACCGGGACTGCTTCCGTCGAACCCGTAAACAACGAGGCGGCCCCGACGCTTGAGGCGGCCAGCCTGTCTGCAGACCGGCTGAATATGAGCGCGTCGGTCGACGACATGCTGCCGGCACTTGCACCCAATGCCGATCTTGAAATCGCACGTCTGCAGCAGAGGCTGTCCACGCTTGGTGTCTACAAGGGGCCGGTGGATGGTTTCACCGGGCCACAGACTCGCGAAGCAGTGGAGCGCTGGCGCGCCCTGCAGCAAAAGCTTGGCGTGCAGGAGGCAAACATGCCTGCGCAATTGCAGGCCGGTGTACAAAACAGTACCCCGGCTCAGGACGAGGTTGCCAAAGCCATCGAGGTAGCGGTTCCGACGCCGCGTCCGCAGCCAGCGGTCTTGAAGACGGAAACGGTTTCAAAGCCGAAGCCCGCCCTCGTATCCTATGAAAAACCGGCACCGAAAAAGCAGGTGGCAGCAACGCCTGTCGTGCAATCGGGGAAAGTGACCTCACAGGATATCATTCGTGTGCAGGCCGGATTGAAGGCATTCGGCAATGACACCGTGCCGGTGACCGGTCAGCCGGGCAAGGCGACACAGGAAGCGGTGCGCGAATTCCAGAAACTGTTCAGCATGCCGGTGACCGGCGAAATCGACGCGACACTCATCGCGAAGATGCGCGAGATCGGCCTTATAAGCTGATGGGTTCCCGATGCGCCTGACATCCGATTTCTGGGTTTCGGCATTGATCCGCAAGGTGCAAGGCGCGGGGGGCTTCGCCTATCTCGCCCGTCGCGGTTCGCCGGAAGCCGGTGCCATCTTCATCAAGGTAAGCTCGCGCTTCGGCACCTGCGATCTATATTCGCCTGCACCGCAAACCTCTTATGAAGAGGATAATGATGGGGAGCGCATGTTCCTGCGCATTCTTCACGACGCCGATGAGGCGGCGGCAGGCGACCGCATGGCGCGCGAAACTCGCTTCGATCCCGACCTCTGGCTGGTCGAGCTGGAAGATATAGCCGATGCGTCGGAACTGTTCTCGATTTCGCAGGACGGAGAAGCGTTCTAAAACGCTATTCGGTACAGGCTATTTCACGGATCGCTGAAGCGATTGGTGATCGGAATTGGCGGCATCCACGAGCGGGGTGTCGTCTTCGGATTCGGCCATTTCACGCAGTTTGCCGCGCAGCATGGCTGACATATCCTCGGCCTTCCAGCGCCGCACGAGCGCCATTGCCTTTTCGCGGTCGATGGAGCGATAGATATGGACAAACTCTCGCAGGCTGTCGCGATTGGTGTCGATAGGGCCCAGAATGGCCGTCATGACGAGATAGCATTCCGCAGGCGACAGTCCGAGCGCCTTGAGCGCAATCGGCAGGTGCGAATCCGGCCACTGTCCGATGATCGCGTCGGACCGTTCGAAGGACAGGTCGAGCGCATCGGCCAGCGCATTGCGGAAAAACTGGCTATCGATCAGAAGCGCGGTATCGATGAGATGCTGCGAGCCGGTGATGGCGCCTGCCTCGAAGAAAGGCTGTTGCAGGGCGCGCGCCAGCCGTTCGGAGCTGTCTTCCTTCATCAGCGGTGTGCTGGCTGCGGAAAGATCAGGCACATCCGGTCTTTCGAGCGGTTCAGCCTCGATATTGGCGAGGTTTTCCTGAAGCGTCAGCGTGCGGTCAATGACCGGATCGGCGAAACTGCGCAGCACGCCTTGCAGAAGAGCGTCGCCGGACTGGCGCCGCGCAATGGCACGCGCATGGGCAAGGCCGTTCTTGCCGATGATCTCGATCAGGTCGGCAGGGCGTAGAAGGGGAGAGCGCAGCAAAATAGGCGCGGAGATTTCGACGGGCTCGTCAGCCAGTGCCAGAATGAGACGACGGGGCGCGTCCTCCAATTGTGCCAGCGCATTGGCAGCATGACGCTTGCCTCGGGTGGAAGCGCATTGCAGAAGCGGCAGGGCAAGATCTTCAAGCTGCTGCATATCCTGCCGTCCGGGGCGCGTGATACCCGCAAACGCCGAAATCGCGGCCGCCAGAAGGTCGTCCGCCTTGGCTTTCCCCGCTTTTGAATTCGACGGGCTCCGGTGGCCTGAAATATCCTCCAGGGCGCGGAACTGTTCATTTGTCACGCAGAATACTCCGGTAGGCACACAACTCACCCGCCCCAAATTGCAGATCACGCATCCGGCGGCAGCCGGTTGATGCGCAAATGCACCCCGCATGGGTCGGTATTCCGGATAGTAACGTTGAAGCCTTAGCAACTCATTAACCGTGCCATAAAGACACGCCATTGGCTTCGGTTTTCAGAGCCCTTCGAAGGGCGTGCATTGTGCGTCGTTGAAGAAGCGCCGCATTTCCGTGTTCCACGTTGCATCAGGCACGAAAACACGCAGCACGGCGGCACCTTCGCCGATATTCTGTTCGATCAGGATTGAACGGGCGTCAGCCTGCGTTCCATCCGAGCGCAGGCTTGCCATGCCGATCGGGTCGGCAACAATCAGGTCGAGCTTGCGTTCGTTGGAAACGCTGTCGTTCAAGCTGTAGAGATTATCCCCGTTGGGCGCATAGATCGAGAGTGACCAATAGGGTACATTTGCCCCGGTCGTGATGTGCACGGGACCATCGGCAAGATCGAAGCGGCAGGTGGCTTGCTGCACCAGCGGGTCGCTGTCGCTGACCGGACCGGTTTTCTCGTCCAGCCGGTGGAAACGGTATGGCTCGCTTCCGGCTTCGATCCGCGACCATGCGTTCTTGTCTGAATAGAAGGGAACGAGGAAAAGAACCGCGATATGAACAATCGCAGCGCCCACGACGCCGAGGAGAAGGAGGTGGACAATTCTAGCCACGGCACGCTCCCGGATTTGCTCCTGCAACACGCGCAACATTCGGCATCACCAGATCGGAGAGACCGGAGGACGATGCAGCAGGCGTGTCGTAGAGCGTCATGACGAGAACGAAATCGCCGCTGCCTTCGACAGGAAGCCAGTTGCCGGGTGCTGCATCGGGGCCGATTGTGATCGTGACGCTGCCGTCATCGCCATAAAGCACTTCGCGGGAATGCAACGCTTCCTGCAATCCTTCGCGCGGCTTGATCGGCTCGAGATCAGGCGTGGCGGGATAGAGGGTCCAGAAGCGGGCAGGCGGGGTCATGCCGCTCAGGTGGTAGGTACAACCGCGCTGCAGCGTGCGCCCGCTATTGTCGCTGCGCGCGTAAAAGGGCAACCCTTCAGCCGTTCCGAGCGGCAGATAGGCTTTGCGAGCTGCGCGGGCCTTGGAATAGGGGTCGGCATCGGGCGTGCCAGCCGCCGGATAGGCGCCCCAGACCCCGACACGGAGTTCACCGAAACCCTCAAAACGGTCGAGAACCTTGTCGACGCTCCAGATGCCGCCGCCCAGCGCCAGCACAAGCACAATCGCCGTGTTGAATATCCTCTTGAACATCGCCCCTCAGAGTACCGATATTTTCGTGCGCTCGGCAATCTTAGGCAGAGGCGGGGCTGCAAGGAAGCGGTCATGCAGCTCCTTGATAACTTTTGTCGACAGAGGAGATAATACGCGTGGAGGTGCGGCCATGGTTTCTTCCGGCTTGGCATTCGCCACTTGCGGCTCGCTTTTCTTGGGCGGCGCCGGGAACGGCGGTGTCACGCCCGGTATGGGTTTCAGTTCGATGTTCTGATGCGCATAGGCCATCATGCGTTGCCAGGCCATGGCGGGCAGAACGCCGCCGGTCATTTCCTTCATCGGGGTGAAATTGTCGTTGCCGAACCAGACAGCGGCCGTGAAATTGCCGGTGAAGCCGACGAACCACGCATCGCGATAGTTCTGCGTCGTGCCGGTTTTGCCGCCCACCCGCGTCATCGGCAATGCCGCCCGGCGTCCGGTGCCGCGTTCAGGCACCTGCACCAGCATGGAATTCATTTCGAGTGCAGCTTTCTCCGACAGTGCCCTGTGCGGCTTCGCGGCATCGCGACCGAAATCCCACAGCACCTTGCCTTCCGACGAAACGATCTGTGTGAATGCATGACGGTTGCCGGCCATGCCCGCATTCGGAAACACGTTGAAGCCGGTGGCCTGATCCATCACTGTCATTTCCGATGTGCCGAGCACCATGGTCTTGTGTGACGAGATCGGCGATTCCACGCCCATCGCCTTGGTCAGGGCGACAATGGGAGCGGTGGTCAGATAATCGCGTGCCAGCCGGACGGGCACACTGTTCAACGAGCGGACAAGGGCGGTCGTCAGGTCCACGCGGCCCGCGAAGCTGCGGCCATAATTGCGCGGGGACCAGTTGCCCCAGCTTATCGGGGCGTCCGAAACGATGGTGCTGGGCGTCAGGCCCTTTTCCATCGCAGCCGCATAGACATAAGGCTTGAAGGAAGACCCGGCCTGCCGCAATGCCTTTGTGGCACGGTTGAACTGGCTTTCGCCATAGTCCCGTCCGCCGACCAGTGCGCGAACGGACCCGTCATTGGCGATGACGACGGTTGCCGCTTCCGCAACATTATAATCCTTGCCGAACTGGCGCAGGTGATATTCGAGCGATTCTTCCGCTGCCTTCTGAAGGTTGCGGTCGAGTGTGGTGCGCACGATCAGTGTGTGCTGCGGAATGTGGGCGGCGACTTTCTTCACTTCCTCGAAAGCCCAGTCGAGGAAGTAGTCAGGGCTTTCATTCTTGGCGCGGTCGATAATGCTGGCCGGATGACGGCGCGCAACGGCCACCTGTCCGTCGCTCAGAAAACCGCTTTCAACCATGTTGGAAAGCACGACATTGGCGCGCGCACGCGCTGCGGGCAGATTGACATGCGGCGCGAACTTGGCCGGCGCCTTGAACAAACCGGCCAGCATCGCGGCTTCCGCCAGCGAGACATCCTTCACGCTCTTGCCGAAATAGAATTCCGAAGCGGCTGCGATACCGAAGGTTCCGCCGCCCATATAGGCGCGGTCGAGGTAAAGCTGCAGGATTTCCTTTTTGCTGAGATTGCTTTCCAGCCAAAGCGCGAGGAAGGCTTCCTTGATCTTGCGTTCGATGGTGCGTTCGTTGGAGAGGAAAAGGTTTTTGGCAAGCTGCTGCGTGATGGTCGAGCCGCCCTGAACGACGCCATTGGCGCGCATATTCTGGCTGAGCGCACGGGTCAGCCCCCAGAAGTCGATGCCGTAATGGTCGAAAAAGCGCCGGTCCTCGGTACCGAGCACGGCCTTGATGACATGGTCCGGCAATTCATCGATTGGCACCGCCTGACGATGCAGAATGCCGCGCTGCCCGATTTCATTGCCGTAGCGATCAAGGAAGGTGACGGCATAATCGTCCTGCGCGCGCCAGTCCTTCTTGGTTTCCTCAAAGGCGGGCAGGGCCAGGACGAGCATCAGCACCGCACCGCCGACACCGAGCGTAAATCCTTCATCGAGAACTTCGACCACGAAACGCCGGAAACCGCGCACCCGAAAACGCCGCGAGAAAATGGTGATGTTTTCCCACCACTCACCGAGATTGTAACGCAGGCTATAAAGGGTGGAATCGATCCACGCGTCGAGCCCGATCAAGCGCGAAACCCTGAACGGTTTGCGCTTCTCGCTTCCGGGATTTTTTTCTGCCGTCTTACGCATAACATTGACTTCGGCATGGTTGGTTTCGGAGACAGGCGGAACTTGCCTACCCATCATAGCAGATAAATAAGCCACAGCTCATGTGAAATGGTTAAAACGTCGGCAGCTTTCATGGATAGGAAAAAAATCAATTAATAGGAAAATAGTCCTTGACTGCGTAACGGTGCTTTGCTAAGTTTTTTATACAGTCAAAGAAGTGCGACTGGCGCCGGTTACGCTATATACCCCCAGCCGATACCGGTGTGCATAACCCTGAAAAGCTATAGCGGCTTTTCAGGGTTATGTCGTTTAAGGCAATTGTGAAGATGGTGAAAACACACCCTAAAATTGTGGAAAAGATGTCGCGCGGTGAAGCGCGCATTCGTACGGCGCATCGGTTGCAGATTGCACACGGCATCGACCCCGCGGATATGGCGGAATTGCTGTCTGTCTCGGTAAGCCAATATCTCAATCGTCTGAACCGCCTGAATCTGGCTTGTTCATCTGCAGCGCCTGATTCGGATAAGCGGACACGCGATGCCATTCTGGAGCGATTGCAGGCCGAGCTGAAACGGTTGCTCGACGGGGAAGACCTGCCGGACAAGAGCAAGTCGGAAGCGCTGATGGCGCTTGCACGTGCCGTTAAATCCGTCGGCGAGCTGACCGCCGAGGAGAGGCCGACCAGCCAGTCGCCCGCCGGTGGCGCGGTCGCTTCGTTGGGCGAAACGCGCAAGGCGCTGATGCGCATAAGCAGGAGGATAAACGAACTTGCAGAAAGTCGGGCGCGGGAGATCTTGGACGGCGGGCCTGACGCCGCAGCAAGTGGAAGCAGCGGAGGCGGAGTGGCTGCTTCAGGCACGTGATGCGCAATTGCCGCCTTATGGTGACTGGCGCACATGGCTCATCATGGGCGGGCGCGGCTCCGGCAAAACGCGGGCAGGCGCGGAATGGGCGTCCGGCATGGCGCTGGGGCTGCCGCCCTTTGCCAAGACATTATCCGGGCAGATCGCGCTGGTCGGCGAAACCCTTGGCGATGCGCGCGAGGTCATGGTGGACGGGCCGTCCGGCATTCTGGCGGTGTCGCGGCTGGCGCGCCCCCGTTATGAAGCGACCCGCCGCAGGCTTTTATGGGAGAACGGCGCGGTGGCGTCGCTCTATTCTTCCGAAGATCCCGACAGCCTGCGCGGTCCGCAATTCGACGCCGCATGGTGTGACGAGCTTGCGAAATGGAAAAATCCGCAGGAAACCTGGGACATGCTGCAATTCGGTCTGCGTCTTGGAACTTTTCCGAGACAGGTTGTGACCACGACGCCGCGCGCGGTTCCGCTCCTGAAAACCTTGATCGGCGATGCCTCGGTTTCGATGACGCATATGCGGACGGACGAAAACGCGGCTAATCTGGCGCAGGGTTTCATGCAGACGATCAACCATCGCTATGCCGGGACGCGTCTTGGGCGACAGGAACTCGACGGCGAACTGATCGAGGAACGCGCCGATGCGCTTTGGTCGCGCGACCTCATCGAGCGATGTTTCGAACCCGGAATACCCGAATTGGTGCGTATCGTGGTGGCTATCGACCCGCCGGCGTCTTCGGGCAAGGCATCGGATGCCTGCGGCATTGTCGTTGCCGGTCTTGACGATGAAGGAAACGGCCACGTGCTGGCGGATGCCAGCATGAACGCCGCGAAGCCGCATCAATGGGCGCGAAAGGCCATTGCGCTTTTCCATGCGCATCAGGCTGATGCGATTGTCGCGGAGGTCAATCAGGGCGGCGAGATGGTGGCAGCGGTGCTGGCCGCGGAGGATGCGAGTGTGCCGGTTCTCAAGCGCCATGCCTCGCGGGGCAAGTTTCTACGGGCAGAGCCAGTGGCCGCACTCTATGAACAGGGGCGCATCCGCCATGTCGGACGGTTCCCGGCGCTGGAGGACGAAATGTGCGACTTCGCGCCGGGCGGTCTTTCCAGCGGGCGGTCGCCGGACCGGCTTGATGCACTCGTCTGGGCGCTGGGCGAACTGATGCTCGGCACAGAACGCAAACCGCGTATCCGTCGGTTTGGCTGAATATTCATAATTTTGGAAAGGCCATCGAATGGCATGGAACTGGGTCCGAAAATGGCCGGGGCGACGAAGCACGCCTGTATCTGCCATAAAGTCCGACGCCCCGCATCAGACAAAAATGGCGAACGGCTTTGTCGCGCTGCATATGGATCATGGCGCATCGTGGATTGCGCGGGATTACACCTCGCTAGCGCGAGAAGGCTTCATGCGCAATCCGGTCGCCCATCGCTGCGTGCGCATGATTGCGGAAGCGGCAAGCAGCGTGCCGTGGCTGCTTTATGAGGGCGCAACCGAACATGAAACGCATCCTCTGCTCGACCTGATTGCCCGCCCGCAGGCCGGGCTGGACGGAGCGACATTCTTCGAGCGGCTTTATGGGCATCTGCTGATTTCCGGCAATGCCTATGTCGAACGCGTCGATTTGCCGAGCGGTCGCATGGAACTGCACCTTCTGCGCCCGGAGCGGGTCAGCGTCGAGACCGACCCTGACGGCTGGCCGCAGGCACTGGTCTATCGCCCAGGAAGTGCAGGCAGGCGGCTGTCTCTTGGGAGTGACGGGGCGGTTGCTTTGCAACTCAAGCTGTTTCATCCGCTGGATGACCATTACGGATTTCCGCCGCTGGAAGCAGCCCTCATGGCGCTTGATCTTCATAATGCGGCAGGCGCCTGGAACAAGGCTCTGCTCGACAATTCGGCCCGGCCTTCCGGCGCGCTGGTCTATGCGCCGAAGGATGGCGGCAATCTGACCGAGGAGCAGTTCGAGCGTCTCAAGGAAGAACTGGAGGAAGGTTATACCGGTGCTTCCGGTGCCGGGCGTCCGCTGCTTCTGGAAGGCGGTCTGGACTGGAAGGCCATGGGCTACAGTCCACAGGACATGGATTTTATCGAAGCCAAGAACGGTGCCGCCCGCGACATCGCGCTTGCCTTCGGTGTGCCGCCGATGCTGCTCGGCATTCCGGGCGACAATACCTATGCCAATTATGCGGAGGCCAATCGCGCCTTTTACCGGCTGACGGTGCTGCCGCTGATAGGCCGTGCCGCCAAGGCCTTCTCCGGATGGCTTGGCCCGTATTTCGGTGACGGTCTTCGGCTCGATCACGATATCGACCGCATAGAGGGGCTGTCATCCGAGCGGGAATCGCTGTGGCGGCGCATTTCCGATGCGTCATTCCTCACCGACGAAGAAAAACGCGATGCGGTTGGCTATCAGCCCCATTCAGAAAGGAGACCGTCATGACCAACCTCAACGATGCGGTATTTGCCTCGGAGGCAGCATGGATATGGTTCGCCAAAATGGCGGGCGCGGTGGCAGGCTCTGCCGTGTCGCTGGCCTATATGCTGCCGCACGGAAAGCGCGAAGCGGCGATCCGTTTCGCAGTCGGCATTATTTGCGGCATGGTTTTCGGCGGGGCAGCAGGCGTCAAGATTTCCGAAACGCTGGCCCTTGGCGGATTGCTTGGCCGGGCGGAACTGGTGCTGATGGGATCGGCTGCGGCAAGTCTTGCGGCCTGGTCGGCACTCGGCATCTTCAAGCGTTTTTCCGAACGGCTGAAGCAGGCACCCATCCCCGGAATCCTGCCGGAGGAAAGGAGCCATAATGGCGATGCTTGATATGCGGCTGGAAACGAAACAGGCTGCTCTCGCTATCGAGGATGTCGAGCTGGATGGCAGCTTTTCGGGCTATGCGAGTGTTTTCGGTCTGCCGGATCTCGGCAATGACGTGATCGAACGGGGCGCTTTCGCCCGCTCGCTCACCAAGGGCGGCGTGTCGGGTGTGCGTATGCTCTGGCAGCATGATGCGAGCGAGCCGATTGGTGTCTGGACCGCGATCCGAGAGGATGCGCGTGGCCTTTATGTCGAGGGCAGGCTGGCCAAGGGCGTGGCGCGGGCACGCGATGCGCTGGAGTTGATGCGCGGTGGCGGGCTGGACGGCCTGTCCATCGGCTTTCGCACCGTCAAGGCGCGCAAGGATGCGCGCACCGGCCTGCGCCATATCATCGAAGCCGATCTTTGGGAAATCTCGGTCGTCACCTTTCCGATGCTGCCGCAGGCGCGTGTCAGCAGCGTCAAGGCGACGCTGCCGACGATCCGTGAATTCGAACGCTGGCTCACGCGGGATGCGGGGCTGAGCCGAACTGCCGCGAAAACCGTCATAGCCAAGGGCTTTGCGGCACTCGCTGGCGATGGGCAGGGGCGGGACGCTCACCTGTCGAGCCGGGAAACAAGCCTCGCGCAGCGTATGCGTGAAGCTGCAAAAATAATCTGAAACAACGAAACCACAGGACATAAATGGAAGAAAACCAGACCATCCCGCTCGAAATCAAGAGCGTGGAAACGAAGGCGCTTGGCCACAATGATGGTGATGTATCCGAGGCTTTCGACGAGTTCATGACGGCCTTCTCGGCATTTCGTGAAGCTAATGACGAACGGCTGAAGAAGGTCGAAAAGGGTGCGGATTCCGATGTGCTGCTGCGCGACAAGGTCGACCGCATCAACCGCTCGCTCGACGAGCAGAAGGCGGCGCTCGATCAATATGTTCTCAAGCAGGCGCGCCCGCCGTTGGGTGGTACCACACCTGTCATCAATGTCGAACACAAGCAGGCGTTCGATGGCTATGTTCGTCGCGGCGACGAACAGACGCTGCGTGGCATCGAGCAGAAGGCACATTCCTATGCCTCCGGTCCGGATGGCGGCTATCTGGTGCCTGCAGAACTGGAAACCGAGATCGGACGCAGGCTTGCCGTCCTGTCGCCGATCCGTGGCATTTCCAGCGTGCGCCAGGTTTCAGGCGCTGTGCTGAAAAAGCCGTTCTCGGTCAGCGGTCCGGCCACGGGCTGGGTCGGCGAAACCGATGCACGTCCACAGACGGCATCGGCAAAGCTGGCCGAACTGCAGTTCCCGACCATGGAAATCTACGCCATGCCGGCAGCGACTTCCTCGCTCCTCGACGATGCGGCGATCAATGTCGAACGGTGGATTGCCGAGGAAGTAGAAGCAGCCTTTGCCGAACAGGAAGGTGCAGCCTTCATCAATGGCGACGGTGTCAACAAGCCGCGCGGTTTCCTGAACTACGAGAGCGTGGCGGATAATGCCTGGGCGTGGGGCAAGATCGGCCATATTGCAACCGGCGTTGCGGGTGCCTTGCCGGAAGAAGACCCGTCGGACAAGCTGATCGAGCTTATCTACGGTCTGCGTGCCGGTTATCGCCAGAATGCCAACTTCGTCATGAACCGCAAGACGCAGAGCGTATTGCGCAAGCTCAAGGACAAGGATGGCAATTATCTGTGGCAGCCGCCATCCGCTGTCGGCGAAAAGGCTTCGCTGATGGGCTTTGGTCTGGTCGAGGCCGAGCATATGCCGGATATCGCAGCCGACAGTCCGGCCATCGCTTTCGGTGATTTCGGGCGCGGCTATCTGGTGGTGGATCGCATCGGCGTGCGTGTGCTGCGCGATCCTTATTCGGCCAAGCCTTATGTGCTCTTCTACACCACGAAGCGCGTCGGTGGCGGGGTGCAGGATTTCGAGGCAATCAAACTGCTGAAATTCGCGGCCTGATCAGATTGACGGTTTCAAAGCTGTCAGTTTTCTCAGGGGATTTTGGATCTGTCCTGCCGGTTTTGGCAGGTAGTTTCCAGTTTCAAAGCGGGTGAATCTCCACCCGGAGTTCGTGTTTAACTGCCTGATTTGAAAGTTATCATTTAGGGGACAATCCATGACAATGTTTCTTGTCACGCCACCGGTGCTGGGGCCGGTGACGATAGCTGACGTGCGTGCATTTTTGCGAATTTCCACGGATGGCGAGGACGATATTCTGCGTCGTCTCATCGCGACTGCCCGCGAAATCATCGAGGCTGAAACCGGCCTGTCGCTGATCGATCAGACCTGGCGCCTGCGTGTCGATCGCTGGCCGCGCTCGGGCCGTCTTGCCCTGTTCAAATATCCCGTCAAATCGGTTACGGCTGTAGTGGCATACAGGCAGGATGGAACCGCAATCAGTTTCGAGCCGGAAGAATTCGTCCTGCATCATAACCGCAGGCCACAGCGTCTTTATATGGCGCAATATCCTGATGCAGCGCAATTCATCGGCCTCGAAGTCGATTTCGTGGCCGGATTCGGAGAGAGCGGCGTCGAGGTCCCGGACGCTCTCAAACATGCGATCCTGATGCTTGTCGCGCATCTTTACGAGTCACGCGCCGGTGTCGATGCAGATGCCGCATCGCGCTCCTTCCCGCCGGTCATCAACCAGATGATCGATAGCTGGAAGAGGGTGTCTCTATGAACAACGTGCTTTTCATCGATCCGGGCCAGCTCACATCCGAGCTGGTGCTGGAAGCGATGCAGCCGGTGGCGGACGGTATGGGCGGTTACGACGAGAGCTGGTCCGAAGTCGGCATGGTATGGGGGCGGATCGAACCGCTTTCCACATCGCAGAAGGATTTCGGCACACGTCCGCAACCGGAAGTGACGCACCGCATCCTGTTGCGGTTCCGCCGGGATGTTTCGACCGCCATGCGATTGCGCAAGGCCGGACGGGTCTTTTCGCTGCGTTCCATCCACGATCCTGATGAAAGCGAGCGCTATCTCGTCTGTCTGGCGAGCGAGCAGGGGCGATGAATATTTCAATGCAACTTACATTCGATGGTCTTGTCCGGGCGCTGCGCTGGAAAGCGTTGTCGGCCGGGGAGGCCATCATGGTTCAACAGGCGTCGGGATCGGATGATACCGGCATTCGGACAACCAAAAATGCAGGCGGGGGCACGCATGAGGAATGGCGCGGCAGCATTGCAGAAGGCTCTGTTTGAGACTCTGAAGAAGGATGACGAACTCATTGAATCGATTGGCGGGGAGCGCATCTATGACCATGTTCCGCCGAAAACACCCTTTCCCTATGTGACGCTCGGCGAGACCGCCAGCCGCGACTGGGATACATCGACCGAAAAGGGCGGCGAGCATTTTCTCAATATCCAGATATGGGCGAAGGAAAGCGGGCGTAAACGCGTGCTGGACATTGCCGCCAGGATTGCAACGGCGCTCGACGAAAAACCGGTTGAGGTGAACGGGCACCGGCTTGTGAACCTGATGCTGACCGAAGTTCTGGCGCGCAATACCGACGGACTGGGCAGCTATCTCGGTACCATGCGCTATCGCGCCGTGACCGAACCCGCAGACTAAATTTCAGGGAGATTTGAATGGCAGCACAGAGAGGCAAGGACATCTTGCTCAAGACGATGCGCGACGACGGTACGTTTGAAACCTGCGCGGGTTTGCGCACCAAGCGTATCGCGTTCAACGCCGAAACCGTGGATGTAACGGACGCCGACGCTGCCGGGCGCTGGCGGCAATTGCTTGCGGGGAGCGGAGTTCAGCGCGCATCCGTCAGCGGATCGGGCATCTTCAAGGATGCTGCATCCGATGCGCTGATCCGCCGGATATTCTTCGAGGGCGAGATCCGCGACTGGCAGATTGTCCTGCCGGATTTCGGCACGATCAGCGGGCCGTTCCAGATAACGGCGCTGGAATATGGCGGCAATCACGATGCGGAAGTGACTTTCGAGATCGCGCTGGAATCGGCAAGCCTCATCACCTTCGGCGAGGCGCTATGATGGTCAATCGTCATCGTGGCGAAGTCGCCGCTCGGCTTGATGACCGCGACTGGACGCTTTGCCTGACGCTTGGCGCGCTGGCGGAACTGGAATCGGCATTCGAGGTCGACAATCTTTCAGACCTGACAGCGCGTTTTTCGACGGGGCGGCTGTCAGCGCGCGACATGCAGCGCATTCTCTGCGCCGGGCTTCGCGGTGGCGGTCATGCGGTCAGCACGGACGACGTGGCCGACATGCGCGCAGAGGGCGGGGCCGCAGGCTTCGCCCGCATTGTCGCATCGCTGCTGACGGTTACTTTCGGATCGCCTGAAAAGGATTCGCCGCCAAACCCGTGAGGGCCGCAGTTGAATCGAAACCTCCACCGCAAAAGCCATTTCCCTGGGATGAGGCGCTGCGGGCGGGGTTCGGTCTGCTGCGGCTTTCCCCACAGGCATTCTGGTCGATGACGCCGCGTGAACTGAACGCCGCACTTGGCTCAGCCGCGCCGGTTTTCGACGCGCCTTCGCGCCAGTCACTCGAAACACTGATGCGCGCCTTTCCCGACAGGTGAATTATGACAGATGAAACAGTTACCGTATCCGTCAATGCGGATACGAGCGCCTTCGACCGTGCCTTGACCGACCTCGAAAAGCGCTCGTCGAGCTTCGGCAACAGCCTGAGCTCTGCCTTGAAAGGCGCTATCACATCCGGCAAGGGGCTGGAGGACGTGCTGCGCGGCCTTGCAAGCAATCTGGCCGGGACTGCGCTTTCGGCAGGCATGCAGCCCTTGCAAAACCTCACCTCATCGATGATGGGCGGACTTTTCAGCGGCATTCGCGGCATCATGCCCTTTGCCAAGGGCGGCGTGGTGTCGAGCCCGACCTATTTCGGCATGGGCAACGGCTCGCTCGGCCTGACGGGCGAGGCGGGTGCAGAGGCCATTCTGCCGCTTGCACGCGGCGCAGATGGTCGCCTGGGCATTGCGACGGGCGGCGGCGGCAAGCCGGCACAGGTTGTCTTCAATATGACGTCGCCGGATGCCTCGTCTTTCCGCAAGTCGGAGGCGCAGCTTTCGACGATGCTGGCAGGCGCGGTGCGTCGCGGCGCAAGGAGGCTTTGAGCATGATCCCGAAAAGTGGGAACCGGTTTTCGGACCAGATCATGCGTGAGGAAACAAGACCATGATCGAAGCCTTTCATGATGTGCGCTTTCCGCTTGGCGTTTCGTTCGGTTCGACCGGTGGGCCAGAATGGCGCAACGAAATCGTGACGCTCACCTCCGGTATGGAAAAGCGCAATGCCCGCTGGGCGCATTCCCGCCGTCATTTCGATGCGGGGACCGGTTTGCGTTCATTGGATGATTTGAGGCAGGTGCTGGCCTTTTTCGAAGCGCGGCGCGGATCGCTTCATGCATTCCGCTTTCGCGATCCATTCGATTTTTCGTCAGCTATCGGCAGCGCGCCACCCCAGGCGAGCGATCAGCGGATCGGTGTCGGCGATGGGGCGAAAGTTAGCTTTCAGCTCGTCAAGCATTATGAGACCTACGACCGTCCGATCACACATCCCGTCGCCGGTTCCGTGCTGGTCGCGGCAAATGGCGTGATCCTGCCGGAAAGCGAAGCCTTCACCGTGGATCACACCGCTGGAACGGCCACATTTTCACCGGATTACGTGCCAGCGCCGGGCGCAATCATAACTGCGGGGTTTCTGTTCGATGTGCCGGTGCGTTTCGACACGGATCGCCTGACGGCAAGCATTGCCTCGTTTCAGGCGGGTGAAATTCCTTCGATCCCGATCATAGAGGTGAAGATATGATCCCGGTTCCGGCAGAACTTGAATCACATTTGCAGGGCGAGGTGACAAGCCATTGCTTCGCCTGGCTTATCAGAAGAAGCGACGGCATTGTTCTCGGCTTTACCGATCATGATCGCACGGTACCCGTAGATGGGATTGCCTGCGAACCTCTGACCGGTCTCAACAGCAGCGAAGCCTCAACTGCACTCGGCCTGTCGGTGGCAGGCGGCGAGGTCGAGGGCGTTCTGTCGTCAGTGAAGATCAGCGATATAGACATTGAACAGGGCCGCTATGACGGCGCCTCCATCGAGGCCTATTTGGTGAACTGGTCGGCACCGGCACAGAATATGCTTCTGCGCCGGTGGACGGCTGGCAAGATCAGTCGGTCTGGTAGCCGGTTCGTGATGGAACTGAAAGGAGCTGCGGCAGCCTTTGACGCGGTTCGTGGGCGACGGGTTCTGCGCCATTGCGATGCCAGTCTCGGTGACAGCCGTTGCAGCGTCGATGTCAACGATCCGCGTTACTTTGCAGAAGGAACAGTGCTGGCGGCGGACGGCCTGAGCTTGACTGCGGCAGGTCTGGACGGCTTTGCTTCGGGCTGGTTTTTCGGAGGAATGCTCAACTGGACTGGCGGTGCGAATGCCGGCCGGAGCGTCCGCGTGACGGTTCATGCCGGACAGATTCTCAAACTTGTCGAACCGCCTGTTCTGCCAGTCGCGCAAGGCGATGCGTTTCGCATCATTGCCGGTTGCGACAAGAGCTTTGCGACCTGCAAGGCCAGGTTCGCGAATGGTGTCAATTTTCGCGGTTTCCCGCATCTGCCGGGCAATGACGCGGCCTATGCCTATGTCAACGGCGGCAATGAATATGACGGGAGCGTGCTCGTTCCATGACGATCGCCGAGGAAGTTCTGTCCGAGGCGGAACGGTGGATCGGCACGCCCTATCGCCATGGCGCGTCCACGCGAGGGATCAGTTGCGATTGCCTTGGTCTTGTGCGCGGTGTGTGGCGGGCGCTCTACGGTTGCGAGCCGGAAGCACCCGCCGTCTATGCGCCTGACTGGGCTGAAGTCTTGACCGGCGATCCAATGCTGGAAGCAGCGTCCCGTCATATGAACCGGCGGGCTTCTCCCGTACCAATGCCCGGCGACCTTGTCGTGTTTCGCTGGCGGGCCGGTCTTGCGGCCAAGCATCTGGGCATCATGGCGCATGATAACCGTTTCATCCATGCCTATCAGGGGCATAGCGTGATGGCATCGGCGCTGGTGCCGCAATGGCGCAATCGCATCGCTGGAATTTTCATCTTTCCCGAACGGAAAATCTGATTCATGGCCACAATCGTTTTGCAAGCGGTAGGTGCAGCGGTCGGCGGCATCTTCGGACCTGTCGGTGCTGCTATCGGCGCGGGTCTTGGCGCGATGGGCGGCTATGCCATCGACAATGCGCTCATCAATTCCACACGTCATGTCGAAGGTGCGCGCCTGAATGGCGGACGTGTCGCCACGGCGGAGGAAGGGGCGGCTCTGCCCTTTGTCTATGGCACGGTCCGGGTTTCCGGCACGCTCATCTGGGCGACCCGCTTCGAGGAACAGAAGACGACTGAACGTCAGGGCGGCAAGGGCGGGCCGAAAGTCACCAGCTACAGCTATTTCGGCAATGCTGCTTATGCTGTCGCGGAAGGCTCGATAGCGGGTATTCGCCGCATATGGGCCGACGGACAAGAACTCGATCTCACCGAGATTGAAATGCGTATCTATCGCGGCACGGAGACGCAGGCTCCCGATCCGCTGATCGAGGCGAAACAGGGGGCGGGCAATGCGCCTGCCTATCGCGGCACAGCCTATGTGGTGTTCGAGCGCATCCCGCTCGACAGGTTCGGCAATCGTTTGCCGCAGTTCCAGTTCGAAGTGATGCGGCCCATCGGCAAGGTTGCGAAATCCGTCCGGGCCGTGGCACTGATCCCCGGTTCGACGGAGTTCGGCCTGTCGCCCGATCCGGTGAGCGACGAACCTCTTGCCGGTCAGAAGCGCTGGATCAACCGCAATATTCTGCGCGCGCGCAGCGACTGGGCTGCTTCAATGGACGAGTTGCAGGCGCTTTGTCCCGACCTGCATCACGTTGCGATTGTGCTGCCATGGTTCGGCGACAATTTGCGCGCCGGTTCCTGTCAGATTCGGCCCGGTGTCACCGCGCTTTCAGCCCGCAAGCCGAGCCATGCGTGGGCGGTGGAAAACGTCACGCGGGCAACAGCCCATCTCATTTCCACAAGCGGCGAGGGCGCGGCCTATGGTGGAACGCCATCCGATCAAAGCGTGATTGCCGCCATTCGTGATGCGAAGGTGCGGGGCCTCAAGGTAACTTTATATCCATTCATCATGATGGATGTGCCTGAGGGCAATCCGTTGCCGTCGCCTTATGGCGATGCCAGTCAGCCCGCCTATCCGTGGCGCGGGCGCATCACCTGTCATCCTGCCATCGGCATTGCCGGCTCACCGGACAAGACGTCTGCCGCGGGCGAACAGGTACAGGCTTTTGTTGAGGGGCAATGGGGCTATCGCCGCTTTCTCAACCATTGCGCCGATCTGGCAGAGCAGGCGGGTGGCGTGGATGCCTTTCTGCTTGGATCGGAGTTGCGTGGTCTCACCGGCATCCGCGATGGACAGGACAGCTTCCCTTTCGTCGCACATCTTTGCACGCTGGCCGCGGAAATGCGGGCAAAGCTCGGCAGCGGCTGCAGGATCACCTATGGCGCCGACTGGTCGGAATATTTCGGCTATCAGGCGCAGGATGGCAGCGGCGACCTGTTCTTCAATCTTGACCCGCTATGGTCTCACCCGGCCATCGATGCCATCGGGATCGACAATTACATGCCGCTTGCCGACTGGCGCGATCATGATCTCGACAATGGCAATCCGGATGGGTTCAATACGGCCTATGATCTGGATGGCTTGGCGGCTCATGTGGCGTCGGGCGAGGGCTATGACTGGTATTACGCAAACGCTGAAGACCGTGAGGCTCGTAGGCGTTCGCCCATTACGGATGGTCTTGCAGGCAAGCCATGGGTCTATCGCTACAAGGACCTCGAGGGCTGGTGGATCAACCGGCATTATAACCGCATCGCAGGGGCGGAGGTTTCACAACCGACTGCGTGGATACCGCAATCAAAGCCGTTCTGGTTTACTGAGCTTGGCTGTCCCGCCGTCGACAAGGGGGCGAACCAGCCGAATGTTTTCCCCGACCCGAAATCGTCGGAAAATGCGACGCCGTATTTTTCAAACGGATCACGCGCGGATATCGGCATGGATCGCTTTCTGCGTGCGCATTATCGCCACTGGCAGGACAATAATCCTGTTTCTCCGCTCTATGGCGAGCCGATGCTGGATATGGATCGCATCTATCTCTGGTCGTGGGATACGAGGCCGTTTCCAGAATTCCCGCTGGCTGCCGATACCTGGGGCGATACGGAAAACTGGCGTCTCGGCCATTGGCTGAACGGGCGCATCAGCGGTGTGTCGCTGGATGAGCTGATTGCTGGCATTCTAAGCGATTTCGGTTTGCCGGAAGCCGATTGTACCGGTGCCGATGGCTATCTTTCAGGATTTGTCATCAGTGAGCCATCGAGCGCGCGAGGCGTGCTGGAACCGCTTCTGAATGTCTTTGGCGTTCATGGGTTTGAACAGGCCGGGCGCTTTGTGTTCAAAAGCATCACTCGTGCAGGATCGGTGCTCGAATTGCCTGATTTCGTTCAGCCGGATGACCGGGAAGGTCTCACGGTCACGATCGAAGATCGAGATGATCTGCCCTCCGTGGCGGAGCTTTATTGCAACGATCCGCTGCGGGATTTCCAGATTACTGGCGCTTCGGTCCGCCGCGAGGAGGGGCAGGGCACGGAAACACTGAGCCTTTCCGGTGTCATGGAACAGGGGCAGGCAACGGCGCTCGCCGAAGCCTGGATGGCGCGGCGCTATGCAGAACGGCGCTCGGTAGACTTCGCGCTGCCCTGGTCAATGGCCGCGCTTCATGTCGGAGACCGCGTGCGGCTCGCCATTATGGGCGGCGAGCGCAACTATGTCGTGACGGGTCTGGACGACGGAGAAATCCGCACTGTCCGCGCAACCGCGCTGGCGCCGAACATCGCCTTTGCCGATCATGGCAAAACGCCAACCAGCCCCGGCGGTGGGCCGGCTCTCGATATGAAGCCGATCTTTCACCTTATCGATTTGCCGCTCTGGCCTGGCGCGGAAGAGCCTGTTGGACAGTTCCGCATCGCCTGCCATGCGAAGCCATGGCGCGGCGCGGCGGTATTCGCGTCACCTTCGGATGACGGCTTTGCTGAGCGCATCATCGTTCAGGACCGGGCAATCATGGGCGAGCTGACCGCGCCGCTGGAAGGCGCTCCGAGCGGACGCTTGATCGAGGGGCAGTCCATTGAGGTTGTGCTTTATTCGGGCGAGCTGCAGTCGCGGCCAATGGCGCAGATACTGAACGGAGCCAATACGGCTCTTTTGCGTGCGCCCGATGGCGAATGGGAAGTGTTCCAGTTTCTGGATGCGGAGGAAATCGGTCTCAACCGCTGGAAGCTCAGCCGTCTCTTGCGCGGACAGCTTGGGACAGAGCGGGCTGCGTCGGTCCTGAAGGAAGCGGAGACACCCTTCATATTGCTGGATAGTTCGGTTGTTTCGGTCGGCGTTCAGGCGGCGGAAGTGGGACTTGAACTCAACTGGCGTGTGGGAACGGCTGGCAAGGCTTTTTCGGACGAGTTTTTCGATACGGTCCGATCGAGCGGCGGCATGCGCGGCTTACGTCCACTCAGCCCGGTTCATCCGAAGGGGGGGCGGCTGGCGAATGGCGATCTGTCCTTTGGCTGGATCCGGCGCGGGCGTATCGATGCCGACGACTGGCTTGGCGAGGACATTCCGCTTGGCGAAGAGCGTGAGGCCTATCGCATCGAAATCTGGCGGGATGGAACGTTGGTACGAAGCACCCAGACATCGACGCCTTCATGGATTTATGGATTGGCCGAAAGACAGGCCGATATCGGCAATGCGGCATTCCAGTTTCGTGTCGCAATGATCGGCGCAAAGAGCGGTCCGGGTGATTTTGCACTGCTGGACGTCGCTGCAACCATCAACTGAAAGGAAAAAATATGAACGCAGATAAATCATGGTATCTTTCGCGCACGGTCTGGGCGGGTTTCGTCGCGCTATTTCTCTCTCTTGCGGGCATTTTCGGGGTGGCAATCGATGTGATTGACCAAGGTGCCCTGACGGATGTTCTGCTGCAACTGGCGACCGCAATTGCCGGAATTGTTACGATAATCGGGCGTATCGGGGCAACTTCACGCATTTCATAATTTTACAAAGCGTGATAGTCAGAGGCTGAATTTTCCTTTGGGTCCGGAAGACGAATGGTTGTTCATGCATCGTTCAGCTCTCGGGCGCTATATAAGGCGGCATGATGAAACAGAACTCTGTACTCAAAGTTTTCGCGCTTCTCGCGGTTAGTATTGGCTTGCTGCCGGTCGATGCCGGTGCCTTGCCGATCACTGCGCCACAGAAGTCCAATCTCATAGTTGCCACCGCCGGAGATTGTGCGGCGGTCGGCGAACAGGTGGCTGCCCAGCAGGGCGGCCAGCTTGCCAAGGCAACCGCCACGACTCAGAACGGCCGCCCCATGTGCGTGGTCGTCGTGCTCGTGCCGGGCCGCGATGGCGAGCGTCCGCGCCGCGTTGAAGTGGCCGTTCCCGCTCAATAATAACGGCATTTACTGCTGTTTTTCATGAATTGAGGGAGAATGTCCGCTTGCGTATCCTGATCGTTGAAGACGACAAGGACCTGAACCGGCAGCTTTCCGAAGCAATGGCTGCTGCCGGTTATGTGGTCGACCGCGCCTATGACGGCGAAGAAGGTCATTATCTCGGCGATACCGAGCCTTATGATGCCGTGGTACTCGACATCGGCCTGCCGCGCATGGACGGCATCAGCGTCGTGGAGCGCTGGCGGCGCAGCGGGCGCACCATGCCCGTTCTCATGCTCACCGCCCGCGACCGCTGGAGTGACAAGGTCGCCGGTATTGACGCCGGTGCCGACGACTATGTGGCAAAGCCCTTCCATATTGAGGAAGTGCTGGCGCGGCTGCGCGCGCTGATCCGCCGTGCCGCGGGACATGCCTCGTCGGAACTTGTCTGCGGGCCGCTCTATCTCGATACGAAAACGTCGAAGGCGAGTGTCAACGGCGTCGCGCTCAAGCTCACCTCGCATGAATATCGGCTTCTGTCCTATCTGATGCATCATATGGACGAGGTGGTCTCGCGCACCGAACTGGTCGAGCACCTTTATGATCAGGATTTCGATCGCGATTCCAATACGATTGAAGTCTTTGTCGGTCGCCTGCGCAAAAAGATGGGTGTCGACCTAATCGAGACGGTGCGCGGTATGGGCTATCGCATCCGCTCCGAAGGGGAGGTTGAGGGCGAAACGAAAGGCAACGACAACTGAAGAAGCTTCTTCGCGTCTTTCCTCCTCTTCGTTCGCTCGCGGTCCGCGTTGTCACCCTTTCGACGATCTGGGTCATCGTCGCGCTCGTCGTGGTGGCGACCTTCATCGGGTCGCTTTATGGCGATGCGGCGCGTAGCAATTTCGAACGCTTGCTGACCGCCCACCTTTTCAGCCTTGTCGGTGCTGTCAGCACGTCGGGAGAAGGCTCGTTGCAGGGACGCCCGGAACTGGGTGAGTTGCGCTATTCCAGTCCGCTCTCCGGCTGGTATTGGTCCGTCGATCCCGTCACGCCAAACCTGACCGGAAAACTGCAGTCGCCCTCTCTGATCGGGCGCTTTGTTCCGGAAATGCCGATCACGCAGGCACCTTTCGACAGCTCCTTCATGCGTAGCTACACCTTGCCCGGCCTTAACGGCGAGGAGCTTTTCATTGTCGAAACCGAAGTGGTTCTGGACAATGCCAACCGCGTGGCGCGCTTTCGCGTCATGGGCAATCTCAGCGAAGTTCTGAAGGAGATATCCGATTTCAGAACCAGCCTCGCAACTTATCTGGCGATCTTCGGTATCGGGAGTATTCTCATCAATGCAGCCGTGATCCTGTTCGGCCTGCGACCGCTCGACAAGGTGCGTCAGGCGCTGGCTGATATTCGCGAGGGGCGCTCGTCAAAGCTCGACGCTTCGCTGCCTGTCGAAATTGCACCGCTCGCCAGTGAAATGAATGCGCTGATCGAAAACAATCGCCGCATTGTCGAGCGTTCGCGAACGCAGGTCGGCAACCTTGCGCATTCTCTCAAAACTCCGCTCTCCGTGCTGGTCAACGAGGCGCGGAGTATGGGTGGCGAACACGGGCGCATCGTTCAGGAGCAGAGCGAGGCGATGCAGGTTCAGATACAGCATTATCTGCAACGTGCGCGCATCGCGGCACAACGGGACAGCGTGGTCTTTCGCACGCCCGTGCCCCCGGTTCTCGAACGTATGCAGCGCGTGACTGCGAAACTCAATCCGGCTTTCAGCGTTACCTTCAGGAATGACCTGCCCGGCGCGGTTTTTGCCGGGGAACGGGAGGATCTGGAAGAGATGGTCGGCAATCTCCTTGAAAATGCGGGTAAATGGGGCCGGAAACGTATCAACATCAGGCTTGCCCCTACTTCTGGGGAGCAACGACAGTTTGAAGTCCTGATAGAAGATGACGGGCCTGGTCTGGCATCGGACAAGATCGAGGCGGCGCTGAAGCGCGGCAGCCGTGTCGATGAAACGAAACCAGGAACGGGGCTTGGGCTGGCAATCGTGCAGGACACTGTTCGCGAATATGGCGGTAGCCTGCATCTTGGCATGAGTTCGTTCGGTGGCTTGGGTGTCCGGGTCGTGTTGCCGTTGACACAAGATTGACGGTTGTTTTTGCCTGAAAGCGAACTAGAAGATTAAATTGAAAAGCCGTATGCAGATATAGTGTGCATGCTAATTGTTTATGAAGGCCGGTTGTTATGATGATGGTATCCAGGTTTTCTCACCCAGTTTCAGTCACTTTGATGATGCTCGCCTTGTCGCTTGCATTGTCTGCCTGCGGCACAACGGGTGGCGGCAAGGGAACTGGTCTCGGCTCGCTGGGCGGCGGGTCATCAGCACAGAAGCCCGAAACCAGCCTGTTGACGTCGCTCGGTAACGGCCTTCTCGGCAGCTCTGCAAATCAGTTGAACGCAGCCGATCGCAAGAAGGCGCTGGAGGCGGAATATCGTGCGCTTGAATATTCACCGGCAGGCAAGGCCGTGTCCTGGAACGGCAGTGGATCGAATTCTGGTGACGTGACCGCGGCGCAGCCCTATCAGGTCGGATCGCAAAACTGTCGCCAGTATTCGCACAGTTTCAATATTGGTGGATCACAGCAGACTGCGCGTGGAACGGCATGTCGCAATCCGGACGGTAGCTGGACGCCGCTCACCTAAAGCGCATTCCGAAAAGTGCGGGACAGTTTTCGGACAGGATGCGCGTCAAAACAAATAATTGGAACACCTTTCAATTTGATAGATTCAGATTGAAAGGTGTTCCAATTCCTAACCGTGCCTTTGCGGCGAATTGCCCTAGTCGCTCACTTACTGAAGGTAGTAGTTGGTTTTTCCCTTGGCTGCGCTTAAGTCGTAGCCATGGAATTCTGGCTTATTGCAACATTACTGACATTGGCAGCCACTCTGGCTGTTTTGTTGCCTCTCACGCGGCGCAAGCAGGCATTCTTGCCCGCTGAAAAGAACGATCTCGAGGTCTATCGGGATCAGTTGCGCGAGGTCGAGGCCGATGCTGCGCGGGGCATGATCGATCCGCAGAGCGCCGAACAGGCGCGCATTGAAATATCACGTCGCATTCTGAATGCTGAAAAGTCAGGCAAGGAAGCAGCCGGGGCCGCGGGCAAGGCTGCACCCGGTCGGTTGCTGGCTTTCCTGGCGGTGCTCGCCGTGCCGCTGATCGCCTGGGGTATCTATCCGCTTTTCGGCAAACCGGACATGCCGTCCATGCCGCTCGCCGAACGGCTTTCGGCCAATGCGGATCGCGGCTCTGTCGATGAGCTGGTGGCGCGTGCCGAAGCGCATCTGGCGCAGAACCCCGGCGATGTGCGCGGATGGGATGTGCTGGCGCCGATCTACTTGCGGCTGGGGCGAGCCGCTGATGCAGTCAATGCATATCGCAGTTCCATTCGCATCGCCGGTGAGAATTTTCCACGCGTTTTGGGACTGGGTGAAGCACTGGCGACTGCTTCGGGCGGCACTGTGACCGCCGAGGCCGAAGGCTTCTTCAAGAAAGCCGCCGAGCTCGAACCGAATGATGTTCGCCCGCAATTCTACCTTGCACAGGGCGAGATGCAGGATGGTCGCATGGATATGGCCGCCAATCGCTTGCAGGCATTTCTCGACAAAGCGCCTGCCGATGCGCCGTGGCGCGGTCAAATCGAACAGGCTATCGCCCGGCTTCGCGATCCCGCTACCGGCGGCGAACAGCAGTCGAAGGGACCGACGGCGGACGACGTCGATGCGGCTTCGTCGCTCAGCCCGGAAGACCGGCAGGCGATGATCGAAGGCATGGTTCAACGTCTTGATGAAAGTCTTCGCCAGAATAGCGGGGATGTCGAAGGCTGGAAGCGCCTGGTGCGCTCCTATATGATCCTCAACCGCCGCGATGCAGCGCTGGACGCTTTCAATCGCGGAATGACTGCCCTTCAGGGCGAAAGCCGGTCGAACCTTCAAAGTTTCGCAGCCGGTCTTGGACTAGAGACAGGGAACGCACAACAATGAGCGCGACCGCAGATGACAATGCACGCGGCATGAAACCGACCGGCAATTTTGCCCGGACCATCAGCCAGAGAAAACGGAAGCGCCTGATCCTGATCGGCGGCGCGCTGGTGGTTCTGGCTGTGGCGGTCGGGTTGATGCTGATGGCTTTCAGCCAGGATATTCGTTTCTTCCGCACACCGGCCGACCTGACCGAACAGGATATGGCCTCCGGCTCGCGGTTCCGTCTCGGCGGTCTGGTTGAGGAGGGCTCCGTCAGCCGTGAAGGCAGCGAACTGCGTTTCACGGTGACGGATACGATCAAGACCGTGAAAGTCGTGTTCGAAGGTATTCCGCCTGACCTCTTCCGTGAAGGGCAGGGCGTTGTCGCTGAAGGACGCTTCGGAGACGATGGAGTGTTCCGCGCCGACAATGTACTGGCGAAACACGATGAGAATTACGTTCCAAAGGATCTTGCCGACAGCCTGAAGGAAAAGGGCGTCTGGGAAGGCAAATAAAAATTAGAGCATTCCGTATCGGACCCATGGTCCGGCTGGTGCTTGATGGAGACTGCAGATGAGTGTCGAGATCGGCCATTTCGCTCTGGTTCTGGCGCTGGCCCTGTCGATTATCCAATCGATTGTGCCAGTGGTCGGCGCGCATCGCCGGGATACGCAGCTCATGTCAGTTGCAGCGCCAACAGCAATTGCTGTCTTTGCGCTGATCTGCCTTGCATCGGCAGTCCTGATTCATGCCTATATCGTGTCGGACTTCTCGGTTCTGAATGTGGTCGAGAACTCGCATTCGCAAAAGCCGCTTCTCTACAAGATCACGGGCGTCTGGGGCAATCACGAAGGCTCCATGCTGCTGTGGGTATTCATTCTCACCTTCTTCAGTGCGCTGGTCGCCGCTTTTTCCGGCAATCTGCCTGAAACACTGCGCGCCAATGTCCTTGCAGTGCAGGGCTGGATCGGCGTTGCCTTTCTGGCGTTCATCGTCTTCACCTCGAACCCGTTTACCCGCATTTTCCCGGCTCCGATGGAGGGTGGCGACCTTAACCCAATCCTTCAGGATATCGGCCTCGCGATCCATCCACCGCTGCTCTATCTCGGCTATGTCGGTTTTTCGGTGTGCTTCTCCTTCGCCGTGGCGGCTCTGCTGGAGGGGCGTCTCGATGCTGCATGGGCGCGTTGGGTGCGTCCGTGGGCACTGGTCGCCTGGATGTTCCTGACCGGCGGCATCGCGATGGGGTCCTACTGGGCCTATTATGAGCTTGGCTGGGGCGGCTGGTGGTTCTGGGACCCGGTTGAAAACGCATCCTTCATGCCTTGGCTGGTTGGTACCGCGCTGCTTCATTCCGCACTTGTGATGGAAAAGCGCTCGGCCTTGAAAATCTGGACCGTGCTGCTGGCGATCCTCACCTTTTCGCTGTCGCTGCTCGGCACTTTTCTTGTTCGCTCCGGCGTTCTCACCTCGGTTCACAGCTTCGCCACCGATCCGGGGCGCGGCCTTTTCATTCTGGCGATCCTCGCAATCTTCATCGGCGGATCGCTGTCGCTCTTCGCACTACGGGTACAGAGCCTGACAGCAGGCGGTATCTTCCACCCGATCTCCCGCGAAGGCGCTCTCGTCTTCAACAATCTATTCCTGACAACCGCTGCCGCGACCGTGCTGATCGGTACGCTTTATCCGCTGCTGCTGGAAGTGATGACCGGCGATAAGATTTCCGTTGGCGCTCCGTTCTTCAACATGACGTTCGGTCCTCTGATGATCCCGCTTCTTTTTGCAGTTCCGTTCGGCCCGCTGCTCGCCTGGAAGCGCGGCGATCTATACGGCGTGTCGCAACGGCTGATGACCGCCTTCGCGCTCTCGCTTCTTGCAGCCGCAATCGTTTTGTGGAGCACATCGGCGAAATCGGTTCTGGCGGCTTGCGGAATTGGACTTGCCACATGGCTGATTTTCGGCAGCCTAACCGACCTCGTCCTCAAGGCAGGCATCGGCAAGGTTTCCGCGAGCAAAGCATTTGCACGTTTCAAAGGCTTGCCGCGTTCGGTTTTCGGCACGGCGCTTGCCCATATCGGGCTTGGTGTGACGCTGCTCGGTATTGTGAGCGTGACCACCTTCGGCACAGAGAACGTGCTGATCATGCGTCCGGGCGATACAGCCAAGGTACAGGATTACACGCTACGCTTCGAGGGGCTTCGTCCGCTGACCGGCTCGAATTTTACCGAAAATCGGGGCACTTTCACTCTGCTTGATTCCAGCGCGCGCAATCTCGGGCAGATCGAACCGTCCAAGCGGTTCTTCCCGGCACGCCAGATGCCGACAACTGAATCAGGCATCAAAACGCTGTGGTTCAGTCAGGTCTACGTCGCGCTTGGAGATGAACCAGGTGACGGATCGGCTGTGGTGCGCATCTGGTGGAAGCCTGACGTAACGCTCATCTGGTATGGCGCTCTCGTGATGATGGTGGGTGCGCTGTTTTCACTCGCGGACCGCCGTCTGCGGGTCGGCGCGCCTTCGCGCAGTCGCAAGTCCACGTCGAAAGAAGCAGAGGCCACAGTATGAGAAAGCTGTCGGCATTTGCGGCACTTCTGCTCGGCGCTGCTCTGGCTCTTCAAGGGACGACGGCGCTTGCGGTCAATCCAGATGAGATCTTGCCGGATCCAGCGCTTGAAAGGCGCGCCCGCACAATTTCGGGCGAACTGCGCTGCATGGTCTGCCAGAACGAATCCATCGACGATTCCAATGCTGAACTTGCCCGCGATCTTCGCATTCTCGTGCGAGACCGCCTGAAAGAAGGCGATACCGACGCACAGGTGATGGACTTCATCGTCGACCGCTATGGCGAATTCGTGCTTTTGAAACCGCGCCTCAATGCGCGTACCGTGCTTCTGTGGGGCTTTCCGGTCGTCGTTCTTTTGATCGGTGCGGTAGCGCTAATTTTTGCCTTTCGCGGGCGCAGACAGGCGGGTGAAGCGCCAAAACCGCTCACCGAAAGCGAAAAGACGGAACTCTCGCGCCTGCTCGACGGCAAATAACACTCGTATCGCCCGATTGTTATTCGCAACCTTACGAAACTTTCATGTTGTGGAAACGCCGCGGTAAGGTAGCCCTAGCTATCTTACGCTCTATAAAGGTTTCACAGGTTGCGTTTCCAAAAGATCGGAGCGCGGCCGGATTACTGCTCGTAAGGAGAAATAAATGTCCAGAGCCAGGATTTCCAACTATCGCAAGGGCGTTGCCGCGATTGCACTGTCGGCTGCTCTCGCCGGTGGTTTTGTCGCTACCGGCCCTCTCGGTGCGCTCAATGACGCCCGCGCCGACGCCGTGCAAGTCACTCCGCCGTTGCAAGCCGTCGGTTTTGCCGATCTGGTTGAGAAAGTTCGTCCGGCTGTCGTCAGCGTCCGCGTGAAGAAAGACGTGCAGGAAACCGCTGACCGCGGCGGCCAGTTCTCGGGCCCTCCCGGCTTTGACCAGCTTCCAGACGATCATCCGTTGAAGCGCTTCTTCCGCGATTTCGGAATGGATCCGCGTGGTGATGCGCGCCCAGACGCCCGTCCTGATCGCCGTGGCCCCGGCAAGCGTGGTCCGCGTCCTGGACATGAACGGCCTGTCGCTCAGGGCTCGGGCTTCTTCATCTCCGAGGATGGTTATGTCGTGACCAACAACCACGTCGTTTCCGATGGCGATGCTTACAGCGTTGTGATGGACGACGGGACCGAGCTCGACGCCAAGCTGATCGGCACCGATCCGCGAACCGATCTGGCCGTGCTGAAGGTCAATGATCCGAAGAAGAAGTTTACCTACGTCTCGTTTGGCGATGACAACAAGATTCGCGTCGGCGATTGGGTCGTGGCTGTCGGCAATCCGTTCGGCCTCGGCGGTACGGTGACATCCGGTATCGTTTCGGCTCGTGGCCGTGACATCGGTGCTGGCCCATACGATGATTTCATCCAGATTGATGCAGCAGTGAACAAGGGCAACTCCGGTGGTCCAGCCTTCGACATGTCCGGTCAGGTTATCGGTATCAACACTGCCATCTTCTCGCCTTCCGGCGGCAGCGTCGGTATTGCCTTCGCAATTCCGGCATCGACCGCGAAGCAGGTCGTTGAGCAGCTCATCAAGAAGGGCTCTGTGGAACGTGGTTGGATCGGTGTCCAGATTCAGCCGGTGACGAAGGATATTGCATCGTCGCTTGGTCTTGCCGAGGAAAAGGGCGCACTCGTCGCCTCACCGCAGAAGGATGGTCCGGCTGCCAAGGCCGGTATCCAGGCCGGTGATGTGATTACGGCTGTCAACGGTGAAACCGTGCAGGACCCGCGCGATCTTGCGCGCAAGGTTGCTGGCATCATTCCGGGCGAAAAGACGGCACTGACCGTCTGGCGCAAGAACAAGGCCGAGGAAATCAACATCACCATCGAGGCGATGCCTGGCGATCTTGGCAAGGCGGCCAGCCCTTCGGGCGACAATGGCAGCGATGGCCAGAGCGAGACACTCGACTCCTATGGCCTGACCGTGACGCCATCCGAAGATGGTAACGGCGTGGTGGTCACCGATGTCGATCCTGACAGCGATGCTTCCGACCGCGGTGTTCGCTCCGGCGATATCATCATGAGCGTTAACAACCAGACGGTGAAGAGCGCAAAGGATATCAACAACGCCATCAGCGAAGCCGCCAAGTCGGGTCGCAAGGCAGTGCTGCTGCAATTGCAGAGCAACGATCAGAGCCGCTTCGTGGCCCTGCCGATCGATCAGGGATGATGACCGGCAGTCCATGAAGACTCTGAGTAATTCGATGCCAGGCGGCTCTCCGCCTGGCATCGCCTTATCATCAAACGGTATTATAGTAGCGCCATGAAGATTCTCGTTATTGAAGATGACCGCGAAGCGGCCCGCTATCTGGAGAAGGCCTTCACCGAGGCCGGACATTCCGCTGATATCGCCGGTGACGGCGAGACCGGCTATACGCTGGCCGAAAATGGAAGCTACGATGTCCTTGTAGTCGACCGCATGCTGCCGAAGCGCGATGGCTTGTCCGTCGTGGCCGGCTTGCGCGCCAAGGGTATGGAAACCCCGGTGCTGATCCTTTCCGCGCTCGGCGAAGTGGATGACCGCGTCACCGGCTTGCGTGCCGGTGGTGACGACTACCTGACCAAGCCCTATGCATTCTCAGAGCTGCTGGCTCGCGTCGAGGTCCTGCAACGTCGTTCCAGTCCCCGCGAGGCGGATACGATCTACCGTGTCGGCGATCTGGAACTTGACCGGCTTGCGCATACGGCGCGCCGTCAGGATGTGGACATCACGCTCCAGCCCCGCGAATTTCGCCTTCTCGAATATCTGATGCGTCATGCCGGACAGGTCGTCACGCGCACCATGCTGCTCGAAAACGTCTGGGATTATCATTTCGATCCGCAGACCAATGTCATCGACGTGCATATTTCGCGTCTGCGTTCCAAGATCGAGAAGGGCTTTGACGTTCCGCTGCTTCATACGGTGCGTGGCGCTGGTTACATGCTGAAGGCCGGACGAGCAAAACAATCCGCAGCCGCCAAGGTGGATTGATGAGCCGCTTTTCAGCGCTCATGCGCACAACCGCAGTTCGACTATCGACGCTCTATCTGCTGCTGTTCATCGTCGGTGCGGTAGCATTGGTGTTCTACATGACCAATCTGTCTGCCTCCATGCTGGCCGCGCAGACCCAGCAATCGCTGGGCGAGGAGATCGGCAGCATTGGCAAGAGCTATGCGCGCGGCGGCATTCCGCAGCTTGTACGAACGATCGACTATCGTTCGCGCCAGCCGGGCGCTTACCTCTATCTGGTAGCCGATCCGACCGGCCGCATCCTTGCGGGCAATGTGGAAAGCGTCGAGCCCGGTGTGCTGGACACCGACGGCATTATCGAGCGCGGGTTCAAATACAGGCGCTATGGCGAGCAGGGCACCGAGACGGAGCATCGCGCCATTGCGGTTGTGATCGCATTGCCAAACGGTATGCGGCTTCTGGTCGGTCGCGATCTGGGTGAACCGGAACAATTCCGGGACGTCGTTCGCCGGTCGCTGATGCTGGCCCTTGGTATCATGGGCGTTGGAGCACTCTTGATCTGGCTCTTTGTCGGTCGGCGTGCCTTGAAACGTATCGATGAAGTTTCGCGGGCATCGCAGCGCATCATGGATGGCGATCTGACCGGCAGGCTTCCGGTCAACGGTTCCGGCGATGAATTCGACCGCTTGTCGGGCAATCTCAATGTCATGCTGGGTAAAATTCTGGAACTGAACGAGGGACTGAAACAGGTTTCCGATAATATCGCGCATGATCTCAAAACACCGCTGACGCGCCTGCGCAACCGTGCGGAGGAGGCTCTTTCCGGTAAGAAGGCCGGGCCTGAATACCGTGAGGCGATGGAAGACATTATCAGCGAGTCGGATCAATTGATCCGGACGTTCAACGCCATCCTCATGATCTCACGCCTTGAGGCAGGCTATTCATCCGAGAATCTGGAAAACATGCCGGTGGCGCCCATCCTCCGGGATGTGGCTGAAATGTATGAACCCGTCGCTGAAGATGCGGGCGTGAGCCTGACACTTGGTGATCTCGACGAGGTGGCCCTTCACATCAATCGCGAACTGGTCGGGCAGACGATTTCCAATCTCGTCGACAATGCAATCAAATATGCGGGCGGTGATGAGCGGACCGCGACAGTGAGCCTTTCTATGGAACGTGACCCGAACTGGGTTCGCATCATCGTTGCCGATAACGGTCCCGGTATTCCTGAAGAAAAGCGCGAACAGGCAACAGAGCGGTTTGTTCGTCTTGAGGAAAGCCGCACGCAACCCGGTTCGGGACTCGGTTTAAGTCTTGCCAAGGCGGTGATGAAATTGCACGGTGGCGCACTTCGTCTTGAAGGCAATGATCCGGGCCTGCGCGCTGTGCTGGAGTTCCCGTTGCCATCGGACAAGGTCGAATAATGGCGTGACATAAGAGGGGATCATGGCGGCAGAAAACGCGACGGCACTATTCTTCGAGAGAGAGATTCGTGCTTTGACGCCGCTTGATCCTGCAAGGGCGGAGACCTTCCTCGCCGATCTCGTTGCACGCGCTAGAGAAGACGAGCTTCCGGGTGTTGTCGCTTTGTTGCAAAAGGCGGAAGCCGCGCGTTTTCTCTCCGCTGTTCTCGATCTTTCGCCGTTTATTCGCGAAGCACTGACCCGTCATCCGCGTATTCTTGATCGTATTTTATCGAAAACGCCAGAGGCGGCGCTTCAGGATATTTTGTCGGAAATCTCGGCCAGTGCTGCAAGTGCAGACGTAACCGAAGCCTCGCTCATGACCAGCCTGCGCGTTTTGAAACGCGAGGCGCATGTCCTCATTGCACTTTGTGACCTGGCGGGCATTTTCGATACAGAAGCAACGACAGGCTGGCTCACCGATCTGGCCGAGACCTGCACCGGCGCTGCCGTCCGGTTTCTGCTGCTCGATGCCGACAGTGCCGGCAAGATCAAACTTCCCGACCGGAACCACCCTGACATGGACAGCGGCTGGATTGTTCTCGGCATGGGCAAATTCGGTGCACGTGAACTCAACTATTCGTCAGATATCGATCTCATTGTCTTCATTGATGAAACCAGACCGGCCATTGGCGATCCGTATGAATGCGTCGAAACTTTTTCGCGGCTGACACGTCGCCTTGTTCGCATTCTGCAGGACCGCACCGGCGATGGCTATGTCTTCCGCGTCGATATTCGCCTTCGACCGGACCCTGGTTCCACGCCGCTGGCCATTCCTGTTGGTGCGGCACTTCATTATTACGAAGGGCGCGGCCAGAACTGGGAACGCGCGGCCATGATCAAGGCGCGGCCGGTCGCCGGGGATCGCGAATCCGGAAAGCAGGTTCTGGCGGAACTCTCCCCCTATGTCTGGCGCAAATATCTCGACTATGCGGCTATCGCTGACGTGCACTCAATCAAGCGTCAGATTCACGCCCACAAGGGCCATGGCGATATTGCCGTGCGCGGGCACAATGTGAAACTGGGACGTGGCGGTATCCGCGAAATCGAATTCTTCGTCCAGACACAGCAGCTCATTGCGGGTGGGCGCTTTCCAGAATTGCGCGGTAACCAGACGGTGCCAATGCTTGCACGACTGGCGGAGCGGGGCTGGATCACCGACAAGGCACGCGATGCTTTGGCGAAGGAATATTATTTCCTGCGCGATGTCGAGCATCGCATCCAGATGATCGCCGACGAGCAGACACATATCCTGCCTGAAGATGATGAAGGCTTTGCTCGTGTCGCCCATATGATGGGCTATGCAAATCCGGTGGCCTTCTCTGACGCTTTTCTCGATGCGCTCAAGGTTGTTGAAAAGCATTATGCGGCACTGTTCGAGCAGGCTCCCGAACTTGGAAGCTCATCCGGCAATTTGGTCTTTACCGGCGATGTGGATGATCCGGGCACGCTGGAGACGCTCGCAGCCATGGGCTATGAACGCCCGAGCGATATATGTCGCGTGATCCGCACGTGGCACTTCGGGCGTTATCGTGCCACACAATCGGCAGAAGCGCGCGAGCGTCTGACCGAGCTTACGCCCGCTCTGCTCAAAGCCTTTGCCGAAACCAAGCGTGCGGATGAAGCGCTCTTACGTTTTGATGGTTTTCTGAAAGGGCTGCCTGCAGGCATCCAGCTTTTCAGCCTGCTGCAATCCAACGCCCGCCTCCTGAATCTCCTCGTGATGATTATGAGCGCCGCGCCCCGGCTTGCCGAAATCATCACCCGCAATCCGCATGTTTTCGACGGTTTGCTCGATCCGGCGATTTTCTCCGAAATGCCGACGCGCGCCTATCTGGAAGAACGCCTCCGCGTGTTTCTGGGACCAGCGACCGATTATGAGGAGGTGCTGGACCGGCTGCGTATCTTCGCTGCCGAGCATCGCTTCCTGATCGGTATTCGCCTGCTGACGAGCGCCATTGACGGTGTGCGCGCTGGTCGCGCTTTCTCTGATCTTGCCGAACTGATGATTGGCAAGGCCTTCGAGGTTGTCGAAGCCGAACTGGAGCGACGCCATGGCAAGGTGAAGGGCGCCAAGGTTGCTCTTCTTGCCATGGGCAAGCTTGGCAGCCACGAACTCACCGCTGGCTCCGATGTCGATCTGATTCTGCTTTACGATCACGATAGAGAGACGGACGAATCCGACGGTGAAAAGCCGCTGGCTCCCTCGCAATATTATATCCGCCTGACGCAGCGACTCATCGCGGCACTTTCTGCGCCAACTGCGGAAGGCGTGCTTTACGAAGTCGATATGCGGCTGCGCCCTTCCGGCAACAAGGGACCGGTTGCGACCCATATCGAATCCTTCGGCAAATATCAGCGCAGCGAAGCATGGACATGGGAGCATATGGCCCTGACCCGCGCGCGCCCGATCCATGGCGACGAGGCCTTTATGGATCACATCAGAAGCGTGATCGACGAGGTTCTTGTCTCTCCCCGCGACGTGAAGAAGATCGCCAAGGATGTGCGCGAGATGCGCGACCTGATCTACCAGGAAAAGCCGCCTGCTGATGACTGGGATTTCAAGCTGAAGCCTGGCGGCATCGTCGATCTGGAATTCATTGCCCAGTTTGCAGTGCTGGCAAACAAGCTCGACGGGAAGCCGCGCCCGTTGGGCACCGAGGAAATCCTTTCAGCCCTCGACCCGTCCTTTGCCGATCCAGCGCTTGCCGATAATCTTGTCGGCGCCCATCGCCTTTATACCAATCTGAGCCAGACAATCCGTCTGTGTCTTGGGGGGGATGCCAAACGCGACGAATTCATACCCGGCATGATTGACCTGTTATGTCGTGCGGCGGACATGCCTGATATAAAACGCGTGGAGCATCATCTGGCGGAAGTCGCCGTTGAAGTACGGTCGAGCTTCGAAAAGCTGCTGAACATCTAATCAGGCGGCGTGGATTTCCGCGCTGTGACTGCCGATATGGCCTGGCTTGCGATCAGGGATGCAGACCGAAACCACTGTGCCAACCCCTTCGGTCGAGCGAATGCGAAGCCAGCCGCCGTGAAGCTCGGCCAGTGAACGGGTGATGGCAAGCCCGAGGCCGGAACCGGTATGGGTCTTGGTGAACTGGTTCTCCACCTGCTCGAAGGGCTGGCCGATCTTCTTGATTGCCGATTTAGGGATGCCGACGCCGGTATCCTGAATGGTCATGAAGAGGGCTGAGCCGGTCTTGCGCGCACGTACCGTAATCTGTCCACCATAGGATGTGAACTTCACCGCATTGGAGAGAAGGTTGATCAGCACCTGCTTGATCGCGCGCCGGTCGGCATAAAGCTGCATCGCATCTTCGATACGTGTATTGACCACAATATTCTTCTCATCCGCCTGCAGCGAGATCATGCGCACCGTTTCATTGATAAGCGGACAGAGATCCATCTCCTCGCGGTCCAGTGAGAAATGTCCAGCCTCGATCTTCGACATATCGAGAATGTCGTTGATGACGTTAAGCAGGAAGTTACCACTCGTGTGGATGTCGTTGATGTATTCCTCGTAACGGTCGGAGCCGAGTGGGCCGAACGTGCCCGCCTGGATCATTTCCGAGAAACCGATGATGGCATTGAGCGGCGTGCGCAGCTCATGAGACATATTGGCGAGGAATTCGGACTTGGCACGGTTCGCAGCTTCGGCGCGTTCCTTTTCCTGACCGTATTTGCGGGCAAGCTCGGATAGTTCGCGCACGCGGTCACGCTCGCCCTTGCGTGCAATGGACAGGTCGTGAATGGTCGCCATCAGGCGGCGTTCGCTGTCCACCAGACGCTCCTGATGCAGCTTGAGCTGGGTAATGTCGGTGCCGATGGAGACAAGACCGCCGTCCTGCGTACGACGCTCGTTGACCTGGAGCCAGCGGCCATCACTGAGCTGGCGTTCAAAGGTCTGGCCACCGGCGCGGTTATGTTCATTGGCCATGCGACGTTCGAAAGTGAAGGGACGCGTATGGGCATCAACTTCGTTGCGCGGCACACCGGGTTTCAGCGTCCAGACCGGAAGGCCAGCATATTCACTGAACTTGGAATTCGCCATGACCAGGCGGTTGTTCGCATCCCACAAGATGAAGGCTTCCGAAATATTCTCGATGGCTTCGCGGATGCGCATGTCGGCTTCTGCCGTCTGCTGCGCGAAACGGTGCTGCTCGCTGACGTCGAAGGCGATGCCCACCAGATGAAGATCGCCTTCGCTGGCGATTTCGGCGCGAACACGCATCCAGACCCATGAACCGTCGGCATGACGCATGCGGAAAACGCGGTCGACATGCGAAATATCACCTGAAGCGGCCTGTTCGGCGATGGAATAGAGGTCGCCATCTTCCGCATTGATGATTGCGGCCACATCGCCGAACGGCAGCACGGCATCCTGCGCTTCGTAGCCGAGCATTTCATACATGGAGCGCGACCAGTAGATGCGACCGCGTGCCATGTCCCAATCCCACAGGCCACAGCGACCACGACCCAACGCCATATCGATACGGCGCTGGATCTGGCCGGAAAGATCATCGGCCTCGCGGGCCCGCGCCGCCTGGCTGAAATAGGCATAGAGAATTGCGAACATCACGCCGGTCGTACCCGCAAAGAGCGTCACGTTGAGTGACACCGCCCGGCGCCATTCCGCAAAAATGGTGCTCTCCGGTTCGATGGCGATAACGGAATAGGGAAGGGTCATCGGCTTCGACAAGGCGCCGAAAGCTGGTTCACCCTGCAGCATGACTTTCAGCACACCTGCACGTTCTGCAAACAGGAACAGCGGTTGCGCTTCAGAAAGGATCGTATCGACCGGCTTGCCGGATAGATCGGACATAGGGCCTGAGATCGCCACCACGGAGGATTGTGGGTCGATGACGGCAAGCGTCATGCCGGACGACGACAGCCCGCGCGAACGAAACTCGGCTATAGTGTCCTGAATAGCCTTCGCGGCGATCTGCGCTCCGGCGTCGGTGCCATTGGCAACACGCTCGATCATCTGTGCGAGATTGGCGGTCGCAGCCGACAGAAATGCCTTATGCTGCTGCTCGATATCCTCGCGCCACGCCAGCATCGAAAAGACGCGCGCAACGCCGAGAATAATCAGAAAAATGATGATGAGTGCCGGAACGAGGCGTCGCAGGATAGGCTCGATTGAGACGAACTTGCCATAGGCCGGACCCGCAAGAAGACTGACATGGCCCGAGAGCTTGCCCTTCCTTCTTTTCCGACCGGATTCGCAATGCGTCCCCGCCGGCGCGCCATACGCGTCGGTGCTCGCCATATAATGGTCCCTCGTGAATTCCCTGCGAGTGAAGTGATTCGGAATACGCCACCTCCGAATGTCATCAATGAATCAAAAGTGATTCGCGCTGTCCAGCGAATTCGTTAACGAGGCGTAAAAATCGGGCTTTTTATCAGCCGATTTATTCATGAATCTCAAGCTCTTAAGTGGAATCGGCATAGCATCTGATTCGGATAAAGGCATGAAAAGACTCATGAAAACGGACTGGTCGCCGCCTCTGCGTCTGTTAGCATGAAAGGTTCGTTCCGATGGCTGGCTGAACAACCGGAACGAACGAATCATCACGACGATCAGGATAGGTCGCGAATCAAGCGAGAGTGCGGTCCACAATATCGCGCAGATCGGTAGAAAGTTTACCTGCAGCCGAAATACGCGCCAGCGCTGCCCTTGCATGTTCGCGGCGGGTATCTTCGAGCGAACGCCAGGAGCGAAGCGCCGTCAATAGCCGGGCCGCGAGCTGTGGGTTCTCCGAATCTATCGACAGGATCGTATCTGCAAAGAACTCATAGGCCGCACCGTCCTTGCGGTTGAAGCCGGTCGGATTTGATGCGGAGAACGAACCGATCACCGAGCGGACGCGGTTCGGATTGTCGAGCGAGAAGAGGGCGTGTTTCGTGAGGTCACGCACAGCTTGCAAGGCTTCATCACCGGGACGGCTCGCCTGCACACTGAACCACTTGTCCATCACAAGACCATCCTTACCGAACTGGCGCTCGAAACTTGCCAGTGCGTCCTTTGCCTCGTCTGTATCGCCAAAGCGGTGCACCAGCACAGCAAGGGCTGCAAAGCGGTCCGTCATATTGTCTGCGACGGCGAACTGAGTGGCAGCGCGTTGCTGGTTTTTCTCATTGCGGCTCAAATAATCGAGCAGCACATTCCGCAAGGCACGTTTGCCCGCTGCGTCTGCATCCGGCGAGAAAGCGCCTTCCTGTTTCAGAGCATCGTAGAGCTTGGCGAAGCTGCCAGCATAGCGGGCGGCAATGACGTCGACGAAGTGATTTCGGCTGGCGAAGATCGCATCCGGATCGACATTGCTGCCCATTTCGCGTGCGATGTCGCTTTCGCTTGGCAAAGTCAGGCAGAGCGCGCGGAAGGCCGGATCAAGCGTTTCGTCGGATGCCACTTTTCCGGCAAGTTCGATGACTTTGTCGTCAATCGCCGGGGCGTGACCGCCGCGAACACGTTTGGCACCTTCAAGCAGAGCCTGACTGAAAATCCCGGTCAGTGCCTGCCACCGGGCAACCGGATCACTGTCGTTCAGTGCAAGGAAAGCACGATCCTCGTCCGATAAAGGCGCTGTCAGATTTACGGGAGCCGAGAAGCCGCGCAGCAGCGACGGTACAGGCCTTTCCTTGATGCCATGAAAGACAATTGTTTCAGACGAGCGATGCAGATGGATGGTATCGCCGCGCACATCGCCGCCTTCGACGGACGTTGCAACCATATCCTTGCCACTGGGTCCGATAAGGCCAAAGGCAATCGGGATGTGCATTGGTTTCTTGACCGTTTGTCCCGGCGTGGCTCCCAGCGACTGTGTCAGTTCAATCCTATAGGTCTCACCAGCCGCATCGTAGGTAAAAGCGGCTTCCACCTTCGGCGTTCCGGCCTGATCGTACCAGAGTGCGAATTGTGAAAAGTCCTGACCTGAAACATCGGCGAAAACCCTGACGAAATCCTCGATAGTCGCGGCTTCCCCGTCATGGCGCTCGAAATAAAGGTCCATACCCTTGCGGAACAGCTCAGGTCCGATGATCGTGCGGATCATACGCACGACTTCCGAACCTTTTTCATAGACGGTCGCTGTATAGAAGTTGTTGATCTCGCGATATTCGCGTGGGCGTACCGGATGGGCGAGTGGCCCGGCATCTTCCGGAAATTGCTGCGCCTTGAGTATTTTTACTTCGGCGATACGCTTGACCGGGCGCGAGCGCTCATCGGCGGAAAATTCGTGATCGCGATAGACCGTCAGGCCTTCCTTCAGGCAGAGCTGGAACCAGTCGCGGCAGGTGATGCGGTTGCCGGTCCAGTTATGGAAATATTCATGCGCGATGACAGCCTCAATACCCGCATAGTCTACGTCGGTAGCGGTTTCAGGATCGGCCAGCACATATTTGTCGTTGAAGACATTCAGCCCCTTGTTCTCCATCGCGCCCATATTGAAATCGGAAACGGCAACGATGTTGAAAACATCAAGGTCATATTCGCGCCCGAACTTCTCTTCATCCCAGCGCATGGAGCGTTTCAATGCATCCATGGCATAGAGCGCGCGGCTTTCCTTGCCATGTTCGACATAGATCGCCAGATCGACCGGCCGTCCTGATTGTGTGGTGAAGTGATCCTTCACGACACCGAGCGACCCTGCAACCAGAGCGAAGAGATAGGACGGCTTCGGGTGTGGATCGTGCCAGATCGCGAAATGCCGGTCCGGCTTACCTTCGACTGGTCCGTTGTCGACAGGATTGCCGTTGGACAGGAGAATGGGCGCAGCGTGCTCACTGGCATCAACCCGCACCGTATAGACCGACAGAACATCCGGGCGGTCATAAAAATAGGTAATACGGCGGAAGCCTTCTGCCTCGCACTGCGTGCAATAGACGCCGCTTGAACGATAAAGACCGGATAGCTGGCGGTTGGTTGTCGGATTGATTTCCGTCACGATTTCGAGCGTGAAGCGCTTGCCTTCCGGCAGATCGCTGATTTCAAGCTGGTCGGGCGTTGCGACATAGCTGTTATCGGCCAGCGGCTTACCGTCAATGGCGATGCTGACGAGTTTCAGTTCATCACCGTCGAGCACCAAGGGCGTACCAGTCAGGGTGCCATCACGGCGCTCAATTGTAAGGGTTGCACGGACGAGGTTTTTTTCCGGTTCCAGTGAGAAGTCCAGTTTCGTCTCGGGTATGGCGTAAGGGGTCGGACGGTAATCTTCGAGACGGAATGTCTGGCCGGTTTCAGTACGCATAGCGAAACTCTCTCCTTTAACTCACGATGCTGGATTCGTACCCGGAATTGCGGCCAAGGGAAACTCAATTCCAGAACAAGTAACCAGCCTTTTGTGGCCATAGCATTTTCAGCAAAAGTACGAAGCGCCTACGTGGGGAAATCAGTCCACTGGACTGATTTCTGATCCCGCTTCGATGCGTCGGATAATGCGACAAACCAAACGGCAGGCGCTTTACCAAATAATTTTCAGCCGGACCTTTGTGCTACTGGTGCTGTGTCACAAACAGGAATAAGAAAAACACGCCCGGATACTTTGGGCGAACCTTCGCTTTATGGTTTTAAGGAATTGCGTTGTGAACGCTCACGCGAGCGCGCCTGTCGGGGCTGCCCATCTTGAAACGAATCCGATGCTCGGCATCGGTCTCAAAATCGCTTCCGTTGCCGTTTTTGTCGCCATGTCTACCTTGCTGAAAGCGGCTGAAGGTGTGCCGGTCGGACAATTGATCTTCTTCCGGTCTTTCTTCGCAATCTTCGCGATATTGCTCTATCTGGCGTGGCGTGGGCAGCTTTCTGGCGTGTTCCGCACCCAGAACGGCTTCAGCCATTTCTGGCGCGGGCTGGTGGGCGTCTGCTCCATGTCGATGAGCTTTTTCGCTCTCACCAAGCTGCCGCTGCCGGAAGCAATCGCGATCAACTACGCTTCGCCGCTGATCACCGTTATTCTGGGCGCAGTCATCCTGCATGAAGTGGTGCGGTTTTATCGCTGGAGCGCGGTTCTCATCGGGCTTGGCGGTGTGATGGTCATCATCTGGCCACGGATGACAGTGTTCTCCGGCGGCGGCATGGGGAATGACGAGGCCATCGGCGCACTTGCCGCTCTAGGTGCTGCGGTCACGTCCGCGGTAGCCATGATGCTTGTACGTCGTCTCGTACAGACAGAACGTACCTCGACCATCGTGATCTACTTTTCCATATCCGCAAGCATCATCTCCTTGGCGAGCCTTCCGTTCGGCTGGATCGTACCGAACTGGTCGCAGCTTGCCATGATGGTCGGTGCCGGCTTTGCCGGTGGTGTCGGTCAGATTCTTCTGACCGAATGCTACCGCCATGCCCCAATGTCGACAATTGCGCCATTTGAATACACATCGATGCTGCTGGGACTTGCCATCGGCTTTCTGCTATTCGGCGATATTCCGACCTTCGAAATGCTGGCCGGTAGCGCGGTGGTCATGGCTGCAGGCGGTTTCATCATCTACCGCGAGCACAAGCTTTCCATCGCGCCCCATAAGGTGAATGCGCCCCAGACACAATAATTTAGCTTTGACCGGGTGTGCCTTCCGCACGCGGATCGAGCTGCATGGTCTCCGGCGTGGATTGTCCGTCTGGCGTATGGAACTTGTACTCAGTCTTCTGGTCGCTGATGGCCGGACGCTCGAAGCGGCGGATGCGCCAGAAGGCATGCAGGCCATACAAGCCGTAAGCGATGGCCATGGTTACGAAGAAACCCGGCGCGCCGATCAGGTCCATTAACGGACCCGAAAGGGCGGGCCCGATGACACTGCCTACGCCATAGATAATCAGCAATCCGCCGGAAACCTTCACGAATTCGCTGGCATCCGCATAGTCGTTGGCGTGGGCGACGTTGAGGCTATAGATCGGATAAATCACCGAGCCGAACAGAAACATCATGATGTAGAGCGCCAAGGGCGATGTGGGGTGGAACAGCACCATCACCATCGACAAGGCAAAGCCGATGACACCGGCAATCACCATCACATAGCGACGATCCACAAAATCGGACCCCCGACCTAGCGGATACTGAAAGATAGCGCCGCCCACCATCGCGCAGGCAAGCATGGTCGCGATGCCGAAGGTGGAAAGGCCGTTCATCTCGCCGTAAATGGCAGCAAGGAAGTTCCAGGTGCCTGCGACGATACCTGCAATCAGCGAACCGACAGCCGCAGCCGGTGACCGTTGGTAAAGGCCCTTGAGATCGAGCGAGACCTGTGTCAGCGGATTGGGTGATTGCGCGCTTGAAAGGGCTGTTGGAAGCAGTGCGCTTGCATAAATGATGGCGCAAATGATGAAGAGCGTCTGTGTCCCCGCATCGCCGAACGGCAATATATACTGCCCGCACAGCAGGCCAAGCATCGTTATGATCATGTAGATCGAGAAAATGCGACCGCGCGATTCATTGGTCACGCGCTCATTCAGCCAGCTTTCGATGATCATGTAGCTGCCTGCGAGCGAAAAGCCCGCGACGCCACGAAAGATCATCCATGCGACAGGACTGACGACCAGAGCGTGGAAAAGAAGCGCCATCGAAAGCAGCGTCGCCAGTGAAGAGAAGACACGCACGTGACCCACGCGGCGCACCAGATGCGGTACCACAATGCAGCCGATCGTGAAGGCGAGGGAATAGCTCGTCCCCATCCAGCCGATAGTCGTGGTCGACCAGCCTTCCATGCCGCCACGCAGGGGCAGAAGAATACCCGCAAGGCCACCGGCAAGCAGCATCAGAAAGGTGCTTGCAAGCAAAGCGGCTATGGGCAGGAGCTGGCCAGCCATGAAAAACTCCACAGTGAAATCCCATGGGGAATCTGAATTTAGGGCTACTTGTCGCCGGAAGGCGGTGTGGCAAGCGGCGAAATAGAACAAGTTTGCGGCATGTTGGTGACAATGCCGCCTGCACCGCCTGCCGATGCCACTGAACTACGGAGATTTCAACTAATCAATTCGGCCAATTTCAGCTTCACAGCCAGAAAATCGCGCCATGCAAAACGCTTTTGGGCCGGCGTGCGCAGAAGATAGGCTGGATGCAGGGTCGGCATGACCGGAATTTCGAGGCCATTGGGCGTACGATGAATCTTCCAGTTGCCGCGTAGCCGAAGGATACCTTCCGTCGCGCCGGTGAGTGCCTTGCCTGCTGGACCACCCAGCGCAACCAGAACTTTCGGCGCAGCAAGCTCGATCTGCCGTTCAATGAAAGGTCGGCAAAGTTCCGTCTCAAGCGGCGTCGGCGTGCGGTTGCCTGGAGGGCGCCACGGGATCGTATTGGCGACGTAGACGTTTTCTCGTTTCAGGCCGATGGATTCGATCATGCGGTTGAGAAGTTGTCCGGATTTTCCGACAAACGGCAATCCCTCCATATCTTCGTCACGTCCCGGTGCTTCGCCGATGAACATGATGTCGGATGATGGATCGCCATCGGCGAAGCAAAGGTTCTTCGCCGTGAATTTCAGATTGCAGCCGTCGAATGCCGCAAGCTTCTCCCGTAATTCTTCCAGCGTTGAAGCCTGTGATGCCGCCTCGCGTGCGAGCGCAATCTGCGTCGTATCGGGAAGGTCGGCTGCTGCCTGTACCGGCCTGCTGGTGGGAGCGGGTGTCGGGGCAGGGCGCGGTTGCTGCTGACGGGCGCGCTCCGGCGTATTCGGCATTTGCGCTGCAGGCTGCGAGGGAGCGGGACGCTGCGGTTCCGCAAACCGGTCTATCGGTGTTTCGGAAAGCGGCATGTCAACGCCTGCTTCCGCGTAGAAGCGGAGCAAACCTTCAATATCCAGCGTTTCTCGATTATCAGCCATTAACTACCTCACCTCTGAGGTGGCGAATTTTGGAGATGAATGCAATAGCCCGGTTCAGATTTAGGGCTTGTTTCGCAGGTTAGTGACAGTTCATATCCGATTTGATGCGCGCGCATTGAGGCCAAGGCTCGAACGTGGTCAGCCATGGTTCTGATATAGCCCTGAGTCCTCATCAAACCATGCTACTTTCAACCTCGCAAACAAATCCTCATCGCAGTTTCTTGATTGATATAGGTTTGACGTTTACGTTAAGGTAAATAAGCTTGAAGACGTAGGACGCCAGTTTTGGACAATTGGACGCATTTGCGACAGTCTCCAACTCTGCGACAGGGTAAGGCGGAATACGGGGAAGCGGCAGATCTTTTCGTGTATCACTAGCGCTGGCGGGTTGTCGGTTCATGGATACTCGCGATTAGATCATGCACAAAAACAATTGGATGCGTCGTCTGGGCTAGCCTAGTCAGAAGATGATGTTACACCGGACGGAGGGATGAATGTCTGAAGCCCCAGAATATGCAAACCAGGAGCTTCCCGAGCGCGAAAGCATGGAGTTCGACGTTGTGATCGTCGGCGCAGGCCCTGCGGGCCTCGCTGCGGCAATCCGTTTGAAACAGGCGAACCCTGAGCTTTCCGTTGTTGTCCTCGAAAAGGGCGGGGAAGTCGGCGCGCATATTCTTTCCGGCGCTGTCGTCGATCCGGTGGGGATCGACCAGCTTCTGCCGGGATGGCGCGAGGAAGAGGGACACCCGTTCAAGACGCCGGTGACAGCCGATCATTTCCTTGTGCTGGGGCCTGCAGGTTCCGTGCGCCTGCCGAATTTCGCCATGCCGCCTTTGATGAGTAATCATGGCAATTACATCGTGTCCCTGGGCAATGTCTGCCGTTGGCTCGGTACCAAGGCCGAAGAGCTCGGTGTGGAAATCTATCCGGGCTTTGCGGCAACCGAAGTGCTCTACAATGACGAGGGCGCGGTCATCGGCGTTGCCACCGGCGATATGGGCGTCGAGCGTGACGGAACGCATGGGCCGAACTATACACGCGGCATGGCGCTGCTCGGTAAATATACGCTGGTCGGTGAAGGCGCACGCGGTTCGCTCGCCAAGCAATTGATCGCGACGTTCAAGCTCGACGAAGGCCGTGAACCGGCGAAATACGGTATCGGGCTCAAGGAATTGTGGCAGGTCGATCCTTCCAAGCACAAGCCGGGCCTAGTTCAACACTCCTTCGGCTGGCCGCTCGATATGAAGACGGGCGGCGGCTCGTTCCTTTATCATCTGGAAGACAATATGGTTGCGGTCGGCTTCGTGCTGCATCTCAACTACAAGAACCCATATCTGTCGCCGTTTGAAGAATTCCAGCGTTTCAAGACGCATCCTGCTATCAAGGACGTATTCGAAGGCGGCAAGCGCTTGTCCTATGGCGCACGCGCCATCACCGAAGGCGGTTTCCAGTCGGTGCCAAAGCTTTCGTTTCCGGGCGGAGCGCTCATCGGCTGTTCGGCTGGTCTGGTCAACGTGCCGCGCATCAAGGGCAGCCACAATGCGGTTCTGTCCGGCATTCTCGCCGCCGACAAGATTGCCGAGGCAATTGCAGCAGGCCGCGCCAATGACGAGCCGATCGAGATCGAAAACAATTGGCGTTCGAGCCTTATCGGTACGGATCTGAAGCGGGTGCGTAACGTCAAGCCGCTGTGGTCGAAATTCGGCACGATTGCCGGCGTGGCGCTCGGCGGTCTCGATATGTGGACCAACCAGCTTTTCGGTTTCTCCATCTTTGGGACGCTGAAGCATGGCAAGACTGATGCACAGTCGCTTGAACCTGCTGCGAAACATACGAAGATCGACTATCCGAAGCCGGATGGTGTTCTGACGTTCGATCGCCTGTCGTCGGTGTTCCTGTCGAACACGAACCATGACGAGAACGAGCCTGTGCATCTTCAGGTTCGCGACATGAAATTGCAGCAGACTTCCGAACACGACGTCTTCGCTGGTCCGTCGACGCGTTACTGCCCTGCGGGTGTTTATGAATGGGTGGATGCCGACGGCAACTCCGCAGCCGATCCGCAGGCTAAGGATGTGCGGTTTGTCATCAACGCGCAGAACTGCGTGCACTGCAAGACCTGCGACATCAAGGACCCGAACCAGAACATCAACTGGGTGCCGCCACAAGGCGGCGAAGGACCGGTTTACGTAAACATGTAAAAGAAAAAGGCGGTCTGGGACCGCCTTTTTTATTGAAGCATGACTGACTGGGTTTCCGGTTCGTCTTCATCCGGTCGAACGGGCGGCGGAACGGAAAAATCGAGCCGCACCGGCAGATGGTCGGAGCCTGCATCTTCGCGAGCCGAAACCTTTGCCCCTCCGATTTCGGGACTGACGAGTATCTGATCGATTGGAAGGCCGATATGGGGCGCGAGCGAAACGGGCAACAGATATGTCATCCACGTGCCGCCTATGCCGGTCATATGGCGGGTGCCGGAGGCATGTTCGACACGACGAACGGCATTGCTCCACGGGGCCGCATTGAAATCACCGGCGACGACCAGGAGGCCTTTCAGCTTCCGTAGTTCGGGCTCGATGTAGCGGAGCTGATGCGGCTGCCAGCGCGGCCACGGCCAGGAAAAATGCAGCGCCGCGACATGCACGGTCGTTCCGCCGAAGTTGATCGGCGCAATTGCGAGCAAACCGTCACCGACGCAGGCTGTCTGCGCATCTTCGCTGAAAGGCCGCTTCGAAAGGATGCCCACGCCCCATGTGTTGGGGTCGTCAGCACAATTGAGATGGTAGGGATAGGAGCCTTGGAGAATGGTGAGCCACTTGGTCCATTGGTCGCTTGCTTCCTCATAGGTGATGACGTCCGGCTTCTCCCGCGCGATCATCTGGAGAATGCGTTTCGGCTCGGGATTGTCTTCGCGCAGGTTGATCTGAACAAGACTATACCGCACGCCGCCTTGTTCCTGCGCCTGCGCACCTGTCGAACCGCTCAGGAAATCGCGCACGGCACCAACAGTCGTACTGAGAGCCATGATGGCAAAAAGCAGAAGCATTGCCGCTTCGCGCCGCATTTTGGTGAAGAGCAAGGGAATGGCCAGCACCGCCAACAAGACGGCCAAGTGGGCCCGAAAATGCGAAAAAGAATCCAGAGCTGGATGCACCGCCCCGAGAAATCCAAGCACGAGCGGGACGGACAGCGCGACAGCAGCCAGCAGCAACAGGAATGAAAGGTTTTCACGGCTTTTCGACATGAAATGCCTCTAGCTATCGAATACGGCGCGATGATGGAGTTGAAGGCAATAGGGCAGTAGGGGAATAAGGCAGTATGTTAAGAGCATCATCTGCTGCTAACCAACATATTGCCCTACTGCCTTACTGCCCTATTCCCCTAACATCACTGGAAAGCCGTTTCGTAGAAGCTGCGGAGCTTTCGAGAATGCAGCCGCTCATCCGGCATGGCCGCAATCTTTTCCATCGCGCGGATGCCGATGCGCAGATGCTGCGCCACCTGCCGCTTGTAGAACTCGGTAGCCATGCCCGGCAGTTTCAATTCGCCATGCAGCGGCTTGTCGGAAACGCAGAGCAAGGTGCCGTAAGGTACCCGGAAACGGAAACCATTGGCCGCAATTGTCGCGGATTCCATATCAAGCGCGACAGCGCGCGCCTGCGAAAGACGCTGCACCGGGCCGCGCTGGTCGCGCAGTTCCCAGTTGCGATTGTCGATCGTGGCGACGGTGCCAGTGCGCATGATCCGCTTGAGGTCATAACCTTCCAGACCGGTGATTTCCTCAACGGCCTCTTCCAGTGCCACCTGAATTTCCGCAAGTGCTGGCAGCGGCACCCAGACAGGCAGATCGTCGTCGAGAACATGGTCTTCACGCATATAAGCGTGGGCCAGAACATAATCGCCAAGCTGCTGGCTGTTGCGCAGGCCCGCGCAGTGGCCGAGCATCAACCAGGCATGTGGACGCAAGACTGCAATATGGTCGGTGATGGTTTTGGCGTTGGATGGTCCCACGCCGATATTCACCATGGTAATGCCCGAATGATCAGCCCGCTGCAGATGATAAGCAGGCATCTGGGGCAGGCGAGGCAGGGCGGTGCCGCTGCTCGGCGCATTTTCGCCCGCGCGAGTGATCAGATTACCCGGTTCCACGAACTGTTCATAACCACCGCCGCCCTGGGCCATGAGTTCGCGGGCATAGGCGCAGAACTCGTCCATATAGAACTGGTAATTGGTGAACAGCACAAAATTTTGGAAATGGGTCGGACTTGTCGCCGTATAATGCGCGAGCCGGTGCAGCGAATAATCGACGCGCTGGGCAGTGAACGGCGCAAGCGGCATTGGTTCACCGGGGGCAGGCTCGAAGTCGGCATTGACGATCTTGTCATCTGTCGCTGCCAGGTCGGGCACGTCGAACAGATCACGCAGCGGATGCGTAAAGGCACTGGCGACGGAGGCCTCGACATAGGTGCCTTCCTTGAAGGCAAAATGGATCGGGATCGGCGTCGAGGATTCCTTCACCGTCACGGTTACACCGTGATTGCGCATCAGAAGACGAATTTGCTCGGTCAGATAATGGTCGAACAGATCGGGCCGCGTGATGTTTGCGGAATAATCGCCGGGCGTAGAGACATGGCCAAAGGCCAGACGTGAATCCACATGCGCGAAACTGGATGTGGACAGACAGATCTCGGGATAATAAGCGCGATAGCGCTGCGGCGGAACCTCGCCGCGCGCAACCTTCTCGAACGCATCGCGCAGGAAGGCCGTATTGCGATCATAGAGCTTTTGCAGGGCGGCAACCGCCGCACCTGCGTCGGTAAAGACCTCCGGATCAACGGTCGGAGGCGTTCTGATTTCGGTCAGAAATGGATGTTCGATTCGCTGTGTCATGGCCTACTATAGCAAAGTCTATGACCATGACATGACCCAGTTTATGCGATGCGCTGCAAGCTCACATAAAGCACGAGGCCGATGCCACTCATTTGGGAATGCTGGCCAATCTGCGTATAGGCAAAGGTGGCTGCGGGACCAGTGAAAATGGCTGTGAAAAGGAAAACCCGAAGGGCGATTGCGGCGACGATCCGGGTTTTTCTCATGGCCGCACTCCGGCAGGCTTCTGATTGAATGCGGCGAGGGGGCCTATTACTGGCTGGTCCCGGTAAACGCTGTATTTCTGGTCTACGAAAATGCTGGCGACAGCGGCAAAGCCAGCGATCATCAGGCAGACGATTGTAAAACGCCGAAGCATACCGGTTGGCCCCCAAAGCCGTTCTGATTTCTGTTCTCCCTCACCAATCTAGCGATCATCCCTGAACCGTCCCTGAGAGCGTCGTTCATACGGCGTTCAAAAATATTGATGTTCCGTTTATTGCTGCGCGTAGCTCTTGTGCCAGCTCGAAAGGGTCTTATGTTTCCCATCATTGGAATGCGGGAACATGTCCCGCTCAACTTCAGGATCAGCGGGAGAGAGCCCATGGCCGAACAGACCAAGCCCATCGAGTTGTATTATTGGCCGACGCCGAATGGCTTCAAGATCAGCATCATGCTGGAAGAACTGGGCGTTCCCTACGAGGTCAAATATGTCAACATCGGTAGGGGGGATCAGTTCCAGCCGGACTTTCTGAAGATTGCTCCGAACAACCGCATGCCTGCCATCATCGATCCCGAAGGGCCAGGCGGCGAACCTATTTCGGTATTTGAATCTGGTGCGATCCTGCAATATCTCGGACGGAAATTCGGCAAATTCTACCCGATCGATGAACGCAAGCGCGTCGCCGTCGACGAATGGCTGATGTGGCAGATGGGCGGACTGGGCCCGATGTCGGGGCAGGCCGGGCATTTCCGTGTCTATGCGCCGGAGAAGGTACAATATGGCATCGACCGCTATACCAATGAGGTCAACCGTCTCTATGGTGTCCTGAACAAGCAGCTTGAAGGTAAGGATTACATCGCAGGCGAATATTCAATTGCCGACATGGCTTCGATAGGCTGGATCAATGCCTATAAGAATTATGACCAGAATCTGGATGACTTCCCGAATTTGAAGCGCTGGCATGAGACGATGAATGCTCGTCCGGCGGTACAGCGTGGTCTGCTCGTCGGGAAAGAAGAGCGAGAAAAATCCAATCTGGCAACCGACAAGGATGCCCAGAAAATTCTCTTCGGCCAAAAGGCGCGATGAATACCTGATAAGAAGAAAGGGCGGCCTGCAAGCCGCCCTTTTCGATTCCATATATTGCTGGATATTACTGGCGGGCCAGGCTTTCGCTCTTGCAGATTAAACCGCCCATCACGCAGCCTGAAAGCGAAAGCGTGTTGCCCTTGACGCTGGCCTTGCCGGTATAGGTCTTACCTTCGTCGAGCTTGTTGACTTCACCCTTGTAGCTGCCGCCAGTGCCCGACATGGTGCCGATTGACTTGCCTTTGTACTCGCCAGTCTGCACCGTGCCACAGAATTTGTTGGCACCGCAGGACGCGTAGCTGATGATCGTGCCGTTCGGTCGCTTCCATGTGCCGACAATCCCTTCGTCGGCAAGGGCAGGCGCGGCAAAGGTAGCTGCAAGCGTCATTCCTAGAATAAGTGTGCGGATCATTCTTTCCTCCCAAATCGCCGCCAGTCCCGGCTTTGCCGGTCGCAACGATGAAACCGCTGTGATGCGTTCTGAAGTTTAAGACGGAAGCCTCCTCGACCATCCGCTAAACTTACGCAAACGTAAACGTAATGCAGTTTTTGGCGGAGCGGAAGAGGGATATTTACGTCTCATATGGCGCTTGAAGCGCTGCTCCTTTTGCACACCCGCCACATTCGAATGTTGTCTATAGTTAGCAACTGGTTTCGTTCGACTGTGCGGATTTGAATCGAATTTTTGCGAAAATCTAGCAATCAGCAGTACTTGCATGTTTAACAAAATCCCAAGTTTACCCCTTGTTCGGATTTTGTTGGTTGCTCGTTAAGCATCTGGTTTAACGCGCATTTCAACCCTTTCCCGTAGATTTGAGAGCATGAACGGAACGACAGAGACGGCAGTTTCGAAGCAAGAAAACCAAGCTTTGAAAACAAAGACCGGACGGTTCTCGGGATTTAACAGGGACAAAGAAAATGGCACAGTTTCAGAGTTTTACGAATACGCACAGCGCAGTAGCACAGGATCGCATTCTTCTGGAAATGGGCATGAAGTTTGCTATCGGTCGTGATTGCGAGATCGACGTGGTGGAAGCGCACAAATGGCTGAACATTGCCGCTATTCGCGGTAGTGAGAAGGCGGCCCGCATGCGCAATCAGGTGGCAGCGACAATGAGCAAAGGCGAGCTTGCATCAGCTCTGCGCGGCGCGCGCGAATGGATGACTACTCATTGATTGAAGAGCCCCTCGTTATAAAAAAGCCGCCTGCGAGGCGGCTTTTGTCTTTTCAGCTTATACCAAGATACCGACCGGGCTTGTGATTGATTGCGATGATGAGGTTCATGGCAATCGCACCGGCCAGGGAAAGCGCCATGTTCTCCCAAGGGATAAAGAAGAGCGATGCCAGCATGATCAGAACATCGAGACCGAGCTGAAACCAGCCTGCTCTTATTCCATAGGCGTCCTGCAGATAGAGCGCCAATATGTTGACGCCGCCGACCCCGGAGCGATGACGGAAGAGTGCGAGCACACCCATGCCCATCAAGGTGCCTCCCATGAGAGCGGCGAAAAGTGGATTGACGCTTGAGAAATCAACGCTCAAGGGCATCAGACGTGCAAAGCCCGACATCATCGCCACGGCGACGAAGGTTCTGATGGTGAAAGCCCAGCCCATGCGTTGCACGGCAAAATAATAGAATGGCAGATTGATCAGGAAATAGAGTAATCCGAATTCCGTACCTGTTGCATACTGGATGAGAAGGGCGATACCGGCGGTACTGCCGGTCATCAAGGTGGCCTGGCTATAAAGCGTGATCCCGAGCGCGATGAAGGACGTGCCGATCAGCATCGCCATCGCATCTTCATAAAGACGATGATGATCGAATGCGGCGGGTTTGGACGCATCAATGAGCGGGGCGGCGTTATCAGTGATATCGGCCACGTGGAAACTCCAGAACAGCGAAAAGCCGGCAATCCGGCAAAAAGATTACGAGCGCCGGAACGAATTCCGGCATGCCATGCATTCGCGCTGTGCCGATGGTTGGGCCATAGCACGCAGCGTCAAGTCTTGGGAGACAGCCGAATATAGCAGCGGTTACGACGCTTCGCACGGCTTGCAATATTGTTATTTCACGGTCGGCTTTGTTGATTTATCGCAATTGGGAAGACTGATTGTTTTGGTTTGTTTCGCGTCTTATCTGCGCGAGAAAGCGTTTCACGTCGTGCGGACTGCGCAAGTGGTGTTTCGCGAGATGGTGAGGCGCTTTTTCCACAAATGCCAATGCGCGAATGCGGCCATTCTTTCGATAGCCCGCCACCCATTTCAGGAAGTCCCAATCGAAACGTTCCACGCATCCATCCGCCATGTCCGGACGTGAGCGTCGGTAATACGTTACTGTTCTTTTCAGGACACGCCACAAACGACGTGCGGTGGATATATCGAGAAAAATAAGCGTGTCTGCTCGCGAGGCGCGATAATTCATAGTTTCGCTATGATTGCCCTCGAATATCCATGTGTCGTGATTTGCCGCTTCGTTGGTGAGACGACCGATCTCGTCTCGCGGGCGCATCGTCCAGCCGGGTTGCCAATAGAGGGTATCTATATGAATGATCGGTAAGCCGGTAATGCTGCCAAGCGTACGTGCGAGGCTTGATTTACCTGAACCGGCGCCGCCGATGATCATGATCCGCTTTATCACCGATATCACCTTGGATTTTAACTCTGTTCGAATAAAAATCGGACATGAGGTGGGAAGTACTGTAATTTTACTTCATGGCACCTGCATGACCATAACGAGCAAAGAAAGCCCGTTAGAAAATTTGTATTGGATCTGAAGGTAATATTGGCCAAATGATTGACAGTCAACTTTGTGAAGCGCAATGTTGGCGTATAAACAGAACGGGATAGAGCAACGATGACATCTACCGTTCTTCTATATTAGCAAGATCGCGAGGTGCAGAAAAATGCCGAGCGATCAAAAGGCTGCATTCGATAGGGAGTGACAAGATGTCTATTCGAACCATCACAGCTATGGCTGGCACAGCCATCATCATGAGCGCTGCTGCATTTGCCTTTTCATCGCCTGCCAATGCGCTGACGATGAAGGAATGTAGCGCAAAATATCAGTCTGCCAAAGATGCAGGCACGCTTGGTGGCATGAAATGGAATGATTTCCGTAAAGCGCAATGCGGTGACGATGCAGATGCCGCTGCAGCTCCTGCACCTGCCGCTCCAGCCAAAAAAACGGCCAAGAGCGCGGCTGCTCCAGCAGCAGACGACAGCGCCAAGGGCCTGACGATGAAGCAGTGTAGCGCCAAGTATCAGGCAGCCAAGGATGCCGGGACGGACAATGGCGCTAAGTGGAACGATTTTCGCAAGGCCGAGTGCGGCGCGGGTGCAGATCCTGTGGCGCTCAGCACAGACGGCAATGCTGAACCTGCAGCTCCAACGGTTGCTGCGCCGCGGGGCGTGAAGTTCCCGACGGCAGTTTCTGCCAAATTCTCGAATGAATCCGCTGGCAAGGCTCGTATGCACACCTGCCTCGAGCAGTACCATGTCCTCAAGGACGCCAATGCACTGGGCGGCCTGAAATGGGTGCAGAAAGGCGGCGGTTATTACAGCCTCTGCAATGCACGCCTGAAAGGCAATTCCTGATTTTTCAGGTCGCGCTTTAATTGATAAGGGGCCTTTCGGCCCCTTTTTATTTGGCTTTTGAGAACCAGCCAGTGATTGCGACCGCGAGCCAGCCCAGAATCATCAATGATCCGCCGGTCGGTGCAGCCATCGGAAAGAGGCGATCGCCGGTCATGTCGCGCATGAAGAGATCACCGCAGAACAAGGCGAGACCGATAATAAGCAACGCGCCGGCCAAATAGGCGATGCGGCTGGCCGGTGCAATAAGTGAGAGCACCAGAAATGCGGGCGCATGGCCGAGGAGCAGGGGAGCAATATTGCCGAGATGATTCTGCCCGCCGTGAGCAGCGCCTGCATAAGCGGCAATTGCAAGAGCCCCGCACAGCCCGGCAAGGGTGCTGAAAAGGAGGTTATAAGGCCGACTGTCTGATCGAATCTGCATATGAGGCTCCACTGTTCAGGCAGTTTCGCGAATATCTAGTGGTCTGATTCCGACATTTGCATCCCTCGGTTAGTGGCGCGGGACGAATGCGAAACGGTTTTCGGAACAAGATGCGTGGTGCAAAGCCGACAGTTGAGACGCGCCGATCGGATTCAATCAGACCGAAACGCGCTCTAAGTGTTTTCTGGCTTCCTCCAAAGCAGCAGGCAGCGCATCTTCAAAAAGATCGAGCTGTTCATCAACGCCGACACTCACACGAATACAGCGGTCTAGAAGCGGGGCGCCTGGTTTGCGGACGAAAATGTCGCGCGCGATCAATCCGTTAAGAACGGCGGTGGCGAACGCTCCGTCCTTGCCGCAATCGATGGTGACAAAATTCGTAGCAGATGGAATGGCTGAAAGGCCGTTTGCCCCGGCGATTGCAGCAATACGATCTCTTCCAGCCTGTATTTTCGCTACCACGTCGCGCAGATAGGCCTGATCCTTGAGGGCGGCTATCGCTGCCGCCTGTGCGAGACGGTTCACTGCGAAATGATCGCGGATCTTGTCGAAAGACTTGATGGTATCGGCGCTGCCGACGACATAACCGCACCGAATGCCCGCCAGGCCATAGGCCTTGGAGAAGGTGCGCATCCGAAGAACGTTTGGGCGGTCGGTTTCGAAACGCGGGAAAGCGGAAGCTGGCCCCGTTTCGCAATAGGCCTCATCCAGAACAAGCATCGTGGTCTCGGGAACGCGCTCGATAAAGGACTGGATATCCGAACCGTCGTGCCATGTTCCCATCGGATTATCCGGGTTGGCGAGGTACAAAATTGCGGCATCTTCTTTGCTTGCCGCTTCAAGCAGGCCATCGAGGTCTGATTTGTCTTTGATATAGGGAACAGTGACCAACCGCCCGCCATAGCCGCTAACATGGTAATTGAAAGTCGGATAACCGCCCAGCGAGTTGATGACCCTGTCACCTTCCTGAACATACTGCCTGACCACCAGGCCGAGTAGAGCATCCACACCTGCTCCCGGCATGATATTCTCGGGCTTCACACCATGATGCGCTGCAACCGCGTGCCGCAATTCGTAGTTTTCGGGATCGCCATACTTCCAGATGTCACCTGCTTCGGTTCGAATGGCTTCGAGGACTGACTGCGCAGGCCCGAAACTGCTCTCATTCGCACCGATACGCGCCTTGAAAGGTTTTCCTCGCTGCAGTTCCAGCGTTTCTGGACCGGTAAAAGGAACGGTAGAGGGCAGGCTTGCGATAAGCGGTGTAAGGCGGGGTGATCCCATGGTGATTTCCAGTCGATTCTCAGTCCGGCACGGTGTGAAGAGGACGAGTCGAAGGGCCGGATAATGTTGTCAGTCACCTGCGCCTGTCCTGCTGGGAAAGGCATAGCAACTTGTGTTCGCTGGTACCATCACAATGATTCTGCGTCGGCTGAATAATGCAAATAGCAGTCGATCGAGCATTCGGCGCGTCAATCGAGTTGAAAGGACATACTACCCACAATCAAGCGATCCGGGTGGGAGCTCGAATATCGACAAAACACCAACGCCACGGCCATGCCGCCAGTGGCTGGCCATCAAAACCATGAAAGCAGGCATGCCAAAGTCAACTAAAACGCATTTCGATCTGATTGATTCAAATCGGCGTTCCATCTATTTGTTCTGAAACACATCTTATCCAAAAAAAGGCGTTCACCCTTTCGGGATGTGTTTTAGTGGACTTCGAGCACTTTCACGCATGAATCGAGATCATGTGTCGCCAGATGAGCATAACGCATTGTCATTTGCAGGGTCTGGTGTCCCAGCCACATCTGAACACGGCGAATGTCGATCCCACCACGGACCAGACGTGACGCGCAGGTATGGCGCAGAATGTGCGGAACGACCTGATCGTCTGTGCCAAGCCCGACTTCCATCTTTGCTTCATTCCAGATCTGGCGGAACCGGACCTGATTGAGCATCGAGAAGGGGCCTTTGAGTTTTTCATGCGGGATATGTGCCGCCTTGCGGGCACGGCGGGTGAGGGGAACAGTGCGGCTGCGATTCGATTTGGTTAGCCAGAACGTAACCCGGTGATCCTGGATATCGTTCCAGGTAACGCCTATTGCTTCTCCGAGGCGGCAACCTGTGTCGACAAGAAACAAGGAAAGCCGATAGCTATCTTCACAACGCGACTTAATCGCGGCGAACAGGCGCTTTTCTTCCTCATATTCAAGGAATCGAATGCGTCCGACTCGCTCCTTCTGCCGGATGAATTCCGGTAGATTGAAGATATCTCCCATCTTGTGCGCCTTTCGCAGCAGCTTGCTCAGCGCAGCCATCTTTCTATTGATGGTTGCATTGCTGTTGCCACGCTCACGAAGCGAACCGATAACGGAGTCGAGCATTTCCTGATCGAAGCCTGAAAAGCGGACGCCTTTCAGAATCTCGTCAATTTCACCGAGAAACGACTTCACATTATACTTGTGTGACCCGTCATCCCACAGGATGTTGATATATTTCCCCGTCAGTTCCGCCACCGAAAACTGTTCGACAAGTCGGTGGTTCGGACTTTTGCTGGATGTGTACTTTAAGTTGTAGTCGACTATCGGCGCAAACTTGTCGCCTATGTCGATCTTCGTTTCCCCAACGACGATCATTGCACGCCCCCCATTGATATATGAGACGCACAACTAATGAAATAATTCTCAGAACACAAGATAAGTGAGCTAACTTTATGCGGAGACATGATTGGACCTTTCTAAAAGACCAGTGTTTGCCCCCAGCTTTATGTCGTCCCCCGCAACTCCCCTCGGTTCTCGATCCTTTTCGAAATCCCCATTTCTGAAGGATCAGAATTCACGTATTCGTGAGCTATGTTTCAAATGGATGTGCGCCAACGGTTTCCCGTTGGCGCATTTCGCTTAAGCGTCGATCTGATTAGAACGAGCGCTGGAAGCGGATGATGCCGCCGAAAGCATCCTTGTTTTCAACTGCGCCAGACAGGCGAGCCGGATGATCACTATCCCAACGGGTGTAGTTGATTTCCGGAGTGATCGTGAAACCAGGAACGATCTGGTAAGCGACGTTGGCCGCGATTGCCGTCTTGCCCCAGTCTTCGTAAGCAGCCTGAACGTTGATGGTTGCCTTTTCGGTCGCTACGAACTTCGCGCCACCCCAGACAGCCCAATCGCCACCCCAGTTGCCGTACATGCCGATGTCGTTTTCGTAAGACGAGTAGCCGCCCTGCACCCAGACGGAAACCTTGTCCGTGACGTTGACGTCAAGGCGAACCTTACCGGCCCATTCTTCGAGCCTGGCGTCGTAAGCTGCAACAGCGGCAACCGAACCCCAGCCCTGAGCGAACTTCAGGCCGCCAACAACATGCGGCATGTAGTCGTCGATGCGGTTGGATTCAGCAAGATTGCCGTCATTGTCGAAGTCGTCGTTATCGACATAAGCGTCGCCACCCTGTTCGAGCGACAGGATAGCCGAGAAGCCATTGCCGCCGGTGAAGGTGTAGCTGATGAGGTTGGTGCGGTAGACGCCAGCAGCAACCACGTCGTCGTTGATGATGTCGCCGAGGTAACCGGTGAAGGTGTGGAAGGCCGACTCATCGAGACCGAGGCGCAGGCCACCGAGCTGGATGTAAGCGAAGTTCAGCGTGTGACCGCCCTGGAAGCCGTCCGTGAAGTTGAAACGGTTTTCAGTGTAGGTGCGGAGGGTGCCGAGTTCGGTTTCCGAGGCGGTCGACGTACGCAGCGTGAAGCGCGTGTTCTTACGCCAGGTCTTGGCATCCGAGCCGTCGTAAGCGTCGCGGCCAGCAGCAGCGTCGTAACGAACATAACCATGGATACGCAGGCAGGTTTCGGTGCCTGGGATATAGAAGAAGCCAGCGCCGTAAGCATCGCAGACGCGGACATATTCAACTGCTTCTGGCTCTGGTGCGACGATTGCGTCGGCAGCCTGAGCGCCGGAAGCTGCAACCAGAGCTGCAGCGGAGCCGAGGAGAAGGCTCTTGATGTTCATTTCTGACCTCCAGTCAAGAATCGGAGGTTTTCGAAATAAGGCTTTGTTTTCAAAAGGTTACAGAATTGATGAACTTAAACCGAAAAAAGTCAGGAAGTCGGAAGGCAACTCGATATGGGCTGGATGCGGTGCAAAAAGACGCAGAATCACCCGGCGCGAGGCAATCTTGGTCTGATTTTTGTGAAAAAATTTCGCTTGAAGCAGATGGCGGAGAGGATGGGATTCGAACCCACGAGACCCTTATGAGGTCTACTCCCTTAGCAGGGGAGCGCCTTCGACCACTCGGCCACCTCTCCGGTAAGGGCGAGATAGCCGGTACGCTTTGTCATTTCAAGCGAATTGCGCGCCAACTGGTAAATTTCCTGCGAATTATCGCACTTTATATATATGCGATCAGGAATATGCGCGGAATCGGTGCCTTTCACCAGGCGTTCGCAGTCTCTTCCACAGGCATATAAGGAAGAAAGATTCGCAGCGAATCCGGTCAATGTGGCGGTTCGTGCCGGTACTCTGACATATTCTCCGCATGAACCATGCAAAATCATGGATTCGCCTGCCAAAGAGAGTGCCGATGCCAAATATCGCATGTTTTCAAGCGTTAAGACCGGTTAATTCGCGTTTACTCATGTTAATAAACCCTAAACCGCTCGCCCGGAAACGGGCAATTTCGTGTCTTTTCTGCAACAACCCTCCCTCATAGAAGCACGAGAAAGGTTGGGAGAGTGCATTCGATGTTGAATCGAAGAAGCGGGCGAGTATCTTCACATCCAGAAGAAGGAGCGCTTCGGGGCGACTTTTTCATCAGGGGATGGGGACAGGTTGTCCTTCAGCCAAATCAGAATGCCCAGACCCATTTTTAACTTTGACTGGAGGTCAGAAATGAACATCAAGAGCCTTCTCCTCGGCTCCGCTGCAGCTCTGGTTGCAGCTTCCGGCGCTCAGGCTGCCGACGCAATCGTCGCACCAGAGCCAGAAGCAGTTGAATATGTCCGCGTCTGCGATGCTTACGGCGCTGGCTACTTCTACATCCCAGGCACCGAAACCTGCCTGCGTATCCATGGTTATGTTCGTTACGACGCTTCGGGCGGTGACCGCGTTTACGCTCGTACGCCTGGTGACCTCGACCGTGACACCTGGGGCAAGCTTGCTCGTGCAACGCTCCGCTTCTCGACCGCTTCGGAAACCGAACTCGGCACTCTGAAGACCTTCACCGAACTGCGTTACAACTGGACCGGTGGTAGCGACGGTGAAGAAGAGCATTACGGCTCGTCTAACGAAAACAGCTCGCTGCGTTACGCTTACATTCAGCTCGGCGGCCTGCGCGTTGGTCTCGATGAGTCGGCCTTCGTAACCTTCCCTGGTTACCTCGGCAACGTCATCAACGATGACGTGATCCTTGCTGGCGGCTACCGCACCAACCTCATCAGCTACACCTTCACCGGCGGCAACGGCTTCTCGGCCATCCTGTCGCTCGAAGAAGGCGGCAACGGCGACTCCGATGTTGACGTAACGCTGAACGACTACACGCCGCACATCGTTGGCGGCCTGAAGTACGCTGGTGGCTGGGGTTCGATCGCTGGTGTTCTGGCTTACGACGCCCGTAACGAAGAATGGGCTGGTAAAGTTCGCGGTGACGTGAACCTGACCGACCGTTTCTCGCTCTGGGTACAGGGTGGCTACAAGTCCAACGACGACGAGTACTTCATTGACGGAGACGGTTACACCTACCGCGGTATCACCAGCTTCTACGGCACGTGGGGCGGCGACTGGGCTGTCTGGGGTGGCGCTGCATTCAAGGCAACCGAAAAGGCTACCTTCAACCTGCAGCTCGCTTACGACGACACCAAGACCTTCGCAGCAACCGCAAACGTTGCTTACGAACTGGTTCCTGGCTTCACGATCACGCCAGAAGTTTCCTACACCAAGTGGGACGACGAAAACATCAGCCTCGACGGCGAAGATGCTTTCCAGGGCATGATCCGCTTCCAGCGCTCGTTCTAATCCCTCTGGGATTGTTCAAAAAGAACCCGGCAGCATCGCTGCCGGGTTTTTTGTTTGCCGATTTTCGCAGCCGCGATCTTGCTTTCACCGAAAACTCGGTCTTTGTACAAACATGGCAGCGGCATGTGTTTTGCCGCTTCGAATCTGATGATTTCTAGCGTGGAGACGCCACGACATGTTCAAATGGTTTTGGCCCGGTGTAACGTGGACCGCAGCGCTGACGGCACTTGCACTCTGGTTTGGTGCCGATCGGGTCGAGACGGATATCGCAGCACGCACTGGCGAGGCGCTTGCACCTTTCATATGGGCGGGCTTCGATGTGGACGGTCGCGATGTGACGCTGAAAGGCATAGCACCTGATCCAGAGGCACAATCCGCTGTGAAAGCTGCGCTGGAAAAGGTGAGGGGTATTCGGGAGATCACCGATCTGACGAGTGTTCTCCCGCTCGTGTCGCCTTATCTGCTACAGATAAAGAAGGGCGCAGACGGAATTATTCTGGCTGGTTCGGTGCCTGACAATGATGTCAGAGATCGTATCATGACGGCGGCCGAAAGTGCGGCTCCAGGCATTCCACTTGATGACGAGATGGCCGTGGGGCGCGGCAGCCCGGCGAATTTTGTTGATTCGGTGGGGTTTGCTCTACAACTCCTGTCCGGTTTGCGGGAAGGGGAGATCGAGATTTCGGATCTCAACGTCTCGATTGAGGGCAAGGCGACGGATGACGCCAGCTATCGGAAGATGCAATCGCAATTGAATCTGCCGCTTCCCTTCGGTCTGAAGATGGTGAGGATCGAGATCAGCGAACCCTAGATTTCATCGTCATGAGAACTAGCCGGATTCTGAATTTCGTCCCCTGTTAGTTTTCTGTTCGGAATTGACAGCCCGCCTGTTCGGGCCTTTCCTTTCTCTTTATGAATAGGCATAGCGGATCGTATGTACCGTTTCCGGAATAGAAAGCGGACCTGACAATGCTTTATTTAGCCGTTTCGTTTTGGCCAGTTCTGGTTGTGGCAGTGCTGATCGGTATAGGCGTTGGCTGGCAGACCGGTTCGAAGTAAGTGGCGACATTTGGGGCGGGAAAATTTACGGCGAATGTGTTCGCCGAGCATGAGTAATTCGGAGTACGAGGAAACCATATGCCGTTGCTGATTGTTCAACTGGCTGTTCTTGTCGCTATCGCTTTTGTTATCGGCTGTCTTCTGGGCCGTTTCGTGCGGCGTAGAGGCGCGTCGATGCCGGACCGTGAGCGCACAATCATCGCCGCAGCACGCGCCACATTGCCGATCGATGAAAAGCCGGAAACGGTCAAACAGACCGAGGCACCGGAAAAGATTGCAGAACCCAGCGCTTTACCGCGACTGAGCGGGACCGAGAAGCTCCCGCTGAATGTTCTACCCGAAGCGGAAGTGGTTGGTGATTGGCCCTCGCTTATGGAAAAGCCAGATACGAATACGGAACCTGCCCGCGATCCGGGGCGTCCCGAGCTTTTGGAAGCGGCGCGCCATGGAAAGCCGGATGATCTTACGGTGATCAAGGGTATCGGTGTTGCCGTCCAGGGACTTCTCAATGAGGTCGGGGTATTTCACTACGACCAGATTTCCGGCTGGAACGATGAGGAATCGCGCTGGATCGAGCGCAATATAGGCTTTCCGCGCCGTGTCGAACGCGAGGAATGGATCGGGCAAGCCACCAAGGTGGCGAATGTGCTGAACAAGGCCAACGCTAGAAAAGCCGAAAAGCCCCGAAAAGCAGCGACCAAACCAAAACCGCGACGGACAAAAAAAGCAGGCGAATAGCCTGCTTTTTCATTCCGTGCAGTTCCAGCGGTTCGGGATAGAGCGCATTTCGATCGGTGTGAAACGAGGATCGATAAGATTACGCTTTATAAAGAAAAGTCCGGAGCGCCGGTCTGATTAAATCAGGCCGAAACGCGCTCTAAGGTGGGAATGCTCTATCTATATGTTTTTAAGCATGTCTTTATCCCGAAAGCGGTTCCCACTTTAGGGAGACATGCTCTATCGCCGTCCGTAAATTAGATCAGTCTGGATATCGGCGCTTCCGGTCAGGCGGGCCTTGTATACTTCGTAATTTTCCATCACGCGCTGAACATAGTTTCGCGTTTCGGAATAAGGGATACGCTCGATCCAGTCCACAACCTGATCGATCGACTTGCCGCGCGGATCGCCATACTTCTCGACCCACTCGGATGCGCGGCGGGGGCCAGCGTTGTAACCGGCGAAGGTAAGAACATAAGATCCGTTGAAACGGTCAAGCTGCTCGCCCAGAAAATGCGCGCCAAGCGTCGCATTATATCCAGCATCCGTCGTGAGGCGGGGTGCCGAGTAGCTCATGCCGTTTCGGGTTGCCACGCTTTTTGCCGTTGCGGGCATAAGCTGCAAAAGACCACGTGCGCCAGCCTTGGACACCGCCCCGACGTTGAATTCGCTTTCCTGCCGCGCAATGGCATAGGCGAGAGCTTTGCCCGATCCGCTTATATTTGCGTTGGCAGGAATTGCACCGAGCGGGTGCGACAGAGCGCCGACGTCGAGGCCACGCAGTGCTGCGTTTTTGCCAACGCGTAGCGCCAGATAGTGATTCTCATTGCGTTCGGCCATGACTGCCAGCAGAGCCAGTTCGCCGACACTGTCGAGTTCCTGCGAAAGCTGGTTATAAAGTGTCGTCGCGCGATTGCTGTAGCCGACCTGTTCGAGCCGCTTGATTGCCTGCACGGCGGGGCGACCGGCGAAGCGGGTGCGATCTGCTTCGCTGGGTCTTGGATAGATAAGCTCGGGTGCTCTCTCACTCAACTTGGCGGCTGAAAGCTGTCCGTAGAATGTCGTGCCGAAATGGGCAGAGCGACGATAATAATCGCGCGCATCGCCACCGCTACCTGCTTCAGCCGACCGTCCGAGCCAGTAGAAAGCACGGGATGCGGAAATCGGCCGCGACGAGATTTCTGCGATCTTGGCAAAATGCGGCGCAGCCGTCTTAGGCTGGTTCAAAGCGCGAAGCGCATACCATCCGGCATGGAATTCCGCTTCCGCCGCCATCGTGGGCGATTCGGCTGCATGGGCCGAAACCAGCTTGTAGGCGAGTTGGGGCTTGCCAAGATCGAGCAGTTCGCGCGACAGGATGCGGCGTTCAACCCACCAGGCATCCGGGTCGACAAGCGCGGACGCCTGGCGCGGAGCCTTCAGCATAAGGTCTGTCGCTTCGTTGTAGCGCTCGCCGCGACGCAGATAACGGATCTTCAGGAACTGATAGGCGGCGTTGCCCTGCCAGGTGCGGTCGACATCCGCTATCGCCTTGGCTGCATTCGGCGATTTTTGTGAGACTGCCGCAAAGGCGTTGTAGAGCGACTGTGCCTGTGCCGGTCCAGCAAGCAGTTTTGCGGACTGCATGCGGTCATTATAGAGCGAGTTTAGAATACGGCGCTGATGATCCTCGCGCGTCAGAACGCCCGAAAACTCTTTCAGAATCTTTTGCTCATCATCGGCAGAAAGGCGCTGTGTGGCCCACCACGGCGAAAGAAGTCCGCGTGCTTTGCCTGCATTCCCGGTGTTTACGTAGGCGCGGGCAAGAAGAATCATGCCCTCCGTTGTTTGTGGGCGCGTATTGCCGATTGTCGCAATCACGGTGGCCGGAGTGGGATTTTCCTTGAACAGGGCTCGTTCCGAATTGCGACGGAGAACCGATGTCCCCGGCCAGCCGCGCAAATCCGCTGCTGCTGCTGCGATTTCGGCGCTCGGCACACCATCGAGGCCGGAGGTTGCTATGGCCCAGGTCAAAATCTGGCGGTCGAGCGAACCACGCTGCATTCCGTTGCGGAACGCGATGGCACTTGCAGCGTCACGGGAGGAAAGGGCATCGAGGCCGCTTTTTAGCGTTCCGCCAATTGCAGCCGGATTTTCCATGCGGCTGACCGCTGACGTGACGACCGGATCGGGCGTGGCGGGACGAGGCTTGGGGGTCACCAGGTTCATCGGCGACTGGCTTGTCGCCGTCGGTGCGAATGGGCGTGCAAGAGGGGTTGGGATATCCGATGGCATCGAAGATTGCGCGAACGAAATCACCGGCTGCAGGGCAACCGCCATAAAGCAACTCGCAAGGAGCACTTTTCTTCTCAATGATATCGCTGCGACTTGTTTTGACATTGGCTAACTAGAACAAAGACTTGGTTGATGGGCAATATGTTGTTGAAATCCGGCTTTTCTGAGCCCGGTTTTTGGCAGCCGCTTTCAATGGCCAGAATAGGCTCAAGGAATGAATCCATCCTTAATAAAGCGTTATCACGGAATGGTGACTCTGCTTTGACGGCTCCTGCCCCCCCCCGATGTTCCTTTAAGCAATAGGACCAATAGGTGGTGGAGCATGGGAGCCGTTTCAAATTTTGCCGCAAAACTGCTGCATTACGCTTGTTTTGCCAGCATACCCCGCTTGCTCCACTCGTGTGGCAAGACTATTGTGCAACGCCTCAACCTGGTCAAAAGCCCCAAGCGGATCGGGGGAATGAGGTTCAGTCTTTCTTTTTTCAGGAGTTCACTAATGCTGAAGGGCTCAATTACCGCGCTTGTCACGCCATTCGATTCCGAAGGAGCGTTCGACGAGAAAGCCTTTCGCGCATTTGTAAACTGGCAGATCGAAGAAGGCACCAAAGGACTGGTTCCGGTTGGCACGACCGGCGAAACGCCGACCCTGTCGCATGACGAGCACAAGCGCGTTATTGAAGTTTGCATTGAGGTTGCGGCTGGCCGCGTTCCCGTGATCGCTGGCGCAGGCTCCAACAACACCGTTGAAGCGATCGAGCTGGCGCAGCATGCCGAAAAGGCGGGCGCCGATGCGGTTCTCGTTGTCACGCCTTATTACAACAAGCCGAACCAGCGCGGTCTTTACGAACATTTCTCGCGCGTGGCCCGCTCCATTTCAGTTCCACTTATCATCTACAATATCCCCGGTCGTTCAGTCATCGACATGACGCCGGAAACCATGGGCGCGCTCGTTCGCGATCACAAGAACATCGTTGGCGTCAAGGATGCCACCGGCAAGATCGAGCGCGTATCAGAACAGCGCGCAACCTGTGGCAAGGATTTCATCCAGCTTTCCGGGGAAGATGCCACGGCTCTCGGTTTCAACGCCCATGGCGGGGCAGGGTGCATTTCGGTGACCTCCAACATTGCACCACGCCTTTGCGCCGAATTCCAGGATGCGTGTCAGGCTGGCGATTTCACCAAGGCACTCGAATTACAGGATCGCCTCATGCCGCTGCACAAGGCACTCTTCATCGAGCCGAATCCATCAGGCCCGAAATATGCCTTGTCGCGCCTTGGTCGTGTGGAAAATGCGTTGCGTTCGCCCATGGTGCCGGTCGAAGCGGCCACGGCAGAGAAGATCGATCAGGCCATGAAACATGCCGGTCTGGTCAACTGACCTGCCGATTTTACCGCTTTCGCAGATTTTTACGCTCCCGTAGCTTCGGGAGCGTTTTCATTTCAGGCATTGCACATTATATGGTGCCATCATGAACAAGCCCAAGAATTCTCCCGTGCGCAAGATTATAGCGGAAAACCGCAAGGCGCGCTTCAATTTTGAAATTCTCGACACGCTTGAGGCCGGTCTTGTGCTGACCGGCACCGAGGTCAAGTCTCTGCGCGCCAATCAGTCCAACATAGCCGAAAGCTATGCGAACTTTGAGAGCGGCGAGTTCTGGCTCATCAACTCCTATATTCCGGAATATACACAGGGCAATCGCTTCAACCACGAACCGCGGCGTTTGCGTAAGCTGCTCATCAGCAAGCGAGAAATGTCCCGCCTGTTCAACTCCGTGTCACGCGACGGGATGACCGTGGTGCCATTGAAGCTGTACTTCAATGATCGGGGCCGGGCAAAGCTGGAACTGGCGCTGGCGCGAGGCAAGAAGACTCATGATAAGCGCGAGACTGAAAAGAAGCGCGACTGGAATCGTGAAAAGGCCCGTTTGATGCGGGACAAGGGGTAAATATCAGCGAAATTGAGAGAGCGCCTCAGGCGCTCTTTTGATTCAGATAGCCGCGCACATTCCGGAATACGGTGCGGAACATGGCATCCGTCAGTCGTCCGGTATTCGTGTTATAGCGCGAACAGTGATAGCTGGAGAAAATGCGCAGGCTGCCGATATCGCTCACCCTGTCGTGGCCGAAGGGGTGTCGCGCAACCGGTGCGCCAAGTGCACGAACTGTCGACTGATGCGCGATCGTTCCCAGTGTGACGACTGCCTGCAGGTTCGGAAACCTATTGAACATTGGTAACAGGAACTGCCGACAATTATTGATTTCGGAGCCGACCGGTTTGTTTTCCGGGGGGACGCAACGCACCGCGTTGACGATACTGGCATCCAGCAAGCGCAAGCTATCATCTGGACGCGCTTCGAACTTGCCAGCGGCAAATCCGAATTCACACAGCGTGCTATAGAGAAGATCACCGGCATAATCGCCGGTGAAGGGACGTCCGGTTCGGTTGGCGCCACGCAAACCAGGTGCAAGCCCCACAATTAGGAGCCGGACATCGGTGTCATGCGCCGGTAGAAACGGCGGAACCGGTGAATTATGCCATGAAGGTTCCTTGCCGCGCCATTCCTGCAGGAATGCATGCAGCCTTGGACAGATATCGCAGTTGGGAGATGGTTCGGAAATCATGCCTTTGCATGAACCTGCTCGACGACGGCGTCAATAGCTGTCGTCGACTTCATCATCCTGACGGCGCGGTGCACGTTCCGACGGATCGCGACCAATTTCAGCCTTGAGCGAGACCAGATCGATGAAATGGTCGGCCTGGCGCCGCAATTCATCGGAAATCATGGCCGGCTGGGTGGTGAGTGTCGAGACGACGGAAACCTTGCGGCCCTTGCGCTGAAGAGCTTCTGCAAGCGAGCGGAAATCACCGTCGCCGGAGAAAATTACAAAATGGTCGACTGTATCCGTGAGCTGCATGGCATCGACGGTCAGTTCAATATCCATATTGCCCTTCACCTTGCGGCGCCCGGTGGAATCCGTGAATTCCTTGGCAGCCTTGGTGACGACTTTATAGCCATTGTAATCGAGCCAGTCGATCAAGGGACGGATCGAGGAATATTCCTGATCCTCAACCAATGCGGTATAGTAATAAGCACGCAGCAGATAGCCACGCTTCTGAAATGCCTTCAAAAGCTTCCGGTAATCAATATCGAACCCCAGAGTTTTGGAGGCTGCGTATAAATTGGCGCCGTCAATAAAAAGCGCAATCTTTTCACGAGAATCGAACATCGTGTAATATATCCACTCTACGGCCGGACGGGAGTGGACCGACGACCGCTCATTCAGTTTGTTTTCAAACAGCGGGTGGTATCAAATTTTACCAGTGCGTTTATTGCCTTCTAAGGACATATCACAGAAAAACAAGCAACCATTGGTTGTTATTTGCTCGCACTAAATTACCATAGGGGGATTTTTATCTCGCTAATCCCTTTTCGGCTTATAAAATATTGTGCCGTTTTGACGCGCTACCGTGTTTTATGGGGCGAATCCATGAATTTGACGTTCTTTCGGCAGATTTCATGAGATGAGGCATGAGCAATTCCGCTTTTGCTTGTAATTTGGCTCCACAAGCGTTATGTGGGGAAAAATCCAATAAAGTTCGAGAAATGAAAGGGACCGCGCATGGCCCGCGTCACTGTTGAGGACTGCGTAGATAAGGTCGAGAACCGTTTTGAACTGGTTCTGCTGGCTGGTCACCGTGCTCGCCAAATTTCACAGGGTGCACAGATCACCATCGACCGCGACAACGACAAAAATCCTGTCGTTGCTCTGCGCGAAATCGCCGACGAAACCCTCTCGCCGGACGATCTGAAGGAAGATCTCATCCATTCGCTGCAGAAGCATGTGGAAGTCGACGAGCCGGAAGCTGCTGCTCCAGCTCAGATTGCCGCTGCTTCTTCGGAAGAAGTTGCGGAAGGTATTGCTGAAGCTGCCGAGGAAGATGTGGTTTCTTTCGACCGTATGTCGGAAGAAGAACTTCTCGCCGGTATCGAAGGCCTCGTCGCGCCGGAGAAGAACGACGATTTTTAATCGTCGTTTGAATTATTTTCTTTTGCATGCGCTGCGACTCCCCAGTCGTGGCGCATGTTTTTATGTGCTGGCGGCCATTGAGGCTGACCTGTCGCAAAGGTTCTGAATGCTCGTGGATGGCGTGCGAAAAGCATCGATGACGAGCGATTTCTGCCAGAAATTAATATTGTCGGCAGAAAATTAAGCCTAAACGTCGAGAACTATTCGATTTTCGGCGATTTTGGGTCACAATATCCGGTGTGCTGGGCCCGATATGGTTCCAGGTATCGGTTTCGAAAGGGAGTTCTCGTAGATGATGCGCCAATATGAGCTTGTGGAGCGTGTACAGCGATACAAGCCTGACGTGAACGAGGCGCTTCTCAACAAGGCATATGTCTATGCCATGCAAAAGCATGGCAGTCAGAAGCGCGCTTCCGGTGATCCCTACTTTTCCCATCCGCTCGAAGTCGCTGCAATCCTTACCGATATGCATCTCGATGAGGCGACAATCGCCATCGCGCTCCTGCACGATACTATCGAAGATACTACGGCCACCCGGCAGGAGATTGATCAACTCTTCGGTCCTGAGATCGGCAGGCTTGTTGAGGGGCTGACCAAGCTCAAAAAGCTCGATCTCGTTTCGAAAAAAGCGGTGCAGGCGGAAAACCTTCGCAAGCTCCTTCTCGCGATTTCCGAAGATGTCCGTGTGCTTCTGGTCAAGCTGGCAGACCGTCTGCACAATATGCGCACGCTGGGCGTGATGCGGGAAGACAAGCGTCTGCGCATCGCCGAGGAAACGATGGATATCTATGCGCCGCTCGCTGGCCGCATGGGTATGCAGGACATGCGCGAGGAGCTGGAAGAGCTGGCATTCCGCTATATCAATCCGGATGCATGGCGCGCGGTCACGGACCGTCTGGCCGAGCTTCTGGAAAAGAACCGCGGTCTTTTGCAGAAGATCGAAAAGGATCTTTCCGAGATTTTCGAGAAGAACGGCATCAAGGCCAGCGTAAAAAGCCGTCAGAAAAAGGCATGGTCGGTCTTCCGCAAGATGGAAACCAAAGGCTTGTCCTTCGAACAGCTTTCCGACATTTTCGGCTTCCGCGTCATGGTCGATACAGTGCAGGATTGCTACCGGGCGCTCGGGCTGATCCATACGACATGGTCGATGGTTCCGGGGCGGTTCAAGGATTATATCTCGACGCCGAAGCAGAACGATTACCGCTCACTGCACACGACGATCATCGGCCCGTCGCGCCAGCGCATCGAGCTACAGATACGCACGCGTACGATGGATGAAATCGCCGAGTTCGGTGTGGCTGCGCATTCGATCTACAAGGATCGGGGCAGCGCCAACAATCCGCATGCGATTTCAACGGAAACCAACGCCTATGCCTGGCTGCGCCAGACGATTGAGCAGCTTTCCGAAGGCGATAATCCGGAAGAGTTTCTGGAACACACCAAGCTTGAGCTGTTTCAGGATCAGGTTTTCTGCTTCACGCCAAAGGGGCGGCTTATCGCGCTGCCGCGTGGCGCGACGCCGATCGATTTTGCCTATGCGGTACATACCGATATCGGCGATAGCTGCGTCGGCGCCAAGGTCAACGGCCGTATCATGCCGTTGATGACAGAGCTGAAGAATGGTGATGAGGTGGATATCATCCGCTCCAAGGCGCAGGTGCCGCCCGCGGCCTGGGAGTCGCTTGTTGCGACCGGCAAGGCGCGTGCCGCCATTCGCCGTGCGACCCGTTCGGCTGTCCGCAAACAATATTCCGGACTTGGCATGCGTATTCTGGAGCGCGCATTCGAGCGTGCCGGAAAGCCGTTCAGCAAGGATATTCTGAAGCCGGGCCTGCCACGTCTGGCGCGCAAGGACGTGGAAGACGTGCTGGCCGCAGTCGGGCGTGGTGAGCTGCCGTCAACCGACGTGGTCAAGGCGGTGTATCCTGATTATCAGGATACACGCGTGACCTCGCAGAACAGCCCCGCAAAGACGGGTGAAAAGGGCTGGTTTAATATCCAGAACGCAGCCGGCATGATCTTCAAGGTGCCCGAGGGCAGCGAAGATGCGACGAAGACCGATGCTGACGCAGTGCCGAAGCCTGGAAAGAAGGCGCTACCGATTCGCGGCACCAATTCGGACCTGCCGGTTCGGTTTGCTCCGGAAGGCGCCGTACCCGGAGATCGTATCGTCGGCATTCTCCAGCCGGGCGCCGGTATCACAATCTACCCGATCCAGTCGCCTGCGCTGACTGCCTATGACGATCAGCCTGAACGCTGGATTGATGTGCGCTGGGACATCGATGAGCAGATGAGTGAGCGCTTCCCGGCACGCATCAGCGTATCGGCTATCAATTCGCCCGGTTCTCTGGCGGAGATCACGCAGATCGTGGCAGCCAACGACGCGAACATTCACAATCTCTCCATGGTGCGTACAGCACCGGATTTCACCGAGATGATTATCGATGTCGAGGTTTGGGATCTCAAGCATCTCAACCGTATCATTTCTCAATTGAAAGAAAGCGCGAGCGTCAGCGGCGCGAAACGCGTGAACGGATAGGACTAAGATGAATACCGAAGATGTGCTCGCCGTCTTCCGCGAAGCGGGAGCGATCCTTGAAGGCCACTTTATTCTTACGTCAGGCCTGCGTAGCCCGGTTTTCCTTCAGAAAGCACGCGTTTTCATGCATGCCGACAAGACGGAAAAGCTCTGCAAGGCTCTGGCCGAGAAGATCAAGGCGGCAAATCTCGGACCTATCGATTACGTGGTCGGGCCTGCGATTGGCGGTCTGATTCCTTCCTATGAAACCTCGCGCCATCTGGGTGTTCCGTCGGTCTGGGTGGAGCGCGAGAACGGTGTTTTCCGTCTACGCCGTTTCGATGTGCCAAAAGGCGCGCGCGTCGTTATCGTGGAAGACATCGTCACGACCGGGCTTTCCATCCGCGAAACGATTGACTGCATGAAGGACCTCGGTATCGAAGTCGTGGCTGCGGCCTGCATCGTCGACCGTTCGGCTGGCAAGGCAGATGTCGGCACGAAGCTGATTTCTCTCGCTGAATATGAAGTTCCAGCTTATCCAGCGGATAAATTGCCGCCCGAACTTGCCGCAATTCCGGCTGTGAAGCCCGGTAGTCGCAACATTTAAATAAGCACGCCAGCGGTTTTGGATACGCTGCAGGGGAATATACACCCCTGCGGCGAAATTCCGCTTTGCGGGACGCCTTCTAGTTACCTATTTAAGAGGAACTGCAAAGACGTTCTTCCGGCTTCCACAAACAGGGTTCCATCGTGAGTGTAGCGCCTATCATTTTCGATCCCAGGTCGCCTTACCGCGCGCCGTGCGGGGTATGTGTGGATTGCGATGTTCGACGGACGGCGGTTTGCGCTGCGCTTGACGACGGCGATCTCGGTGCCCTTGAAGCAATCATGACGTCCAAGCGTCTTGACGCCAATGAGCAGTTGGTGGAAGAGGGCGAACCGAAGCGCCGTGTTTTCAGCCTGACCTCGGGGATGCTCCGCATTTACACATCGCTTCCGGATGGACGTCGACAGATTGCAGGGTTTCTGTTCCCCGGCGACTATCTTGGTCTTGCTGATGACGAGACTTACTCCCAGTCGGCTGAGGCTGTCGTGCCTTCGGTTTTGTGCGCCTTCTCGACCAAGGAGATGGACAATCTGATGGAGCGGTTTCCGAAATTGATGGAACGCCTGCATCAAATGACGCGAGCAGCCCTTCGCACGGCGCGTGACAATCAGCTTGTTCTTGGACGCCTTGCGCCGGTGGAAAAGCTTGCGAGCTTTTTGCTGGTTCTGTCCGCACGAGCGGAAAAGCGCGGCGAAAAGCCAAACCCGGTTCATCTGGCGATGAACCGCACCGATATTGCCGACTATCTCGGCCTGACGATTGAAACCGTCAGTCGCAGCTTCACAAAGCTCAAGACGCAGGGGCTGATCCAGTTGCCTGACGCCAATACTGTGGAAATCCTGTCGCGCCGTTCGCTGGCCGCCGTTGCCGGAATGGATCCGGAAAGCCTCTGATTTCAAGCTGCCATCCCTGAAAGCCAGGTGTATTTCCGTTGATTCAAATCAATGCAGCACTCGGCAGAACAGCCTATTCCTGACCATAGAGATTGATGCGATCCGTTTTAGGATCGCGCCGTTCAAAATGGGGAAAACAGGTGCTGTTGTGGCTGGGAATTGCAATATCGGCTGTCATGCATGCGGGCTTCCTTGCCGCATCATGCCGTCTTGCCCCGCAGAATGTCGCCCCGGTTCCGGTGCGCGTATCTCCGGCAGGGCTTCACCAGAGCGCCAAACGCTTAAGGTGGACGTACTATGCATGAAGAAGCGATAAGACGCTACGCCGCGCTGGCTGTACCGAGATATACGTCTTTCCCGACGGCTGCGGATTTCATGCCGGTGGGGGCGGAGACGACGCATCGCTGGCTGCGCCAGATCGGGCCGAAAGAAAGTGTCTCCCTTTATATCCATGTGCCTTACTGTCGGCAGCTCTGCCATTACTGCGGTTGTCATGCCAAAATGGCAGTCCGCAATGATGTGGTCGAGAATTTCTGTACCGCTTTGCTCAGCGAAATCGAAACTGTCAGCAAGAGTCTGACTGCGCGGCCCAGCGTGGTCCATCTTCATTGGGGCGGGGGGACGCCCTCCATTTTGAGCCCACGCCAGTTCACGAGCATTTTGGCAGCGCTGCGGGTTGCATTCGATTTTACGCCTGAGATGGAACATGCCATCGAGCTTGACCCGCGCACCGTCACGCCGGAGCTGGTGCGTGCGCTTTCACTCATGGGCGTCAATCGTGCCAGCCTTGGCGTACAGGATGTCGACGCCGAAGTTCAGAAAGCCATCGGCCGTATTCAGCCGATAGAAACGGTTGCCAAGGCTGCCAGCCTTCTGCGGGAAGTCGGTATTAATCGTCTCAACTTCGATCTCATCTACGGCCTGCCGTTGCAGACCGTCGAGACACTGCGCGAGACTTGCGAAAAGGTTGCGGTACTCAAGCCTGACCGCGTCGCCTGCTACGGCTATGCGCATCTTCCTCAGCGGCGCGCCAATCAGCGTCTGATCGATGAAAGCCTTTTGCCCGATGCCGATGAACGCTTTGCACAGGCGCGTGTGGTTGCGGATAGCTTCATCGGTTTCGGTTACGAGCCGGTGGGAATCGATCACTACGCATTGCCGGATGACAGCCTGGCTATCGCATCGCGCAAAGGAACGCTGCACCGTAATTTCCAGGGCTATACGGATGATCGCTGCCAGACGCTGATCGGTCTTGGACCGTCATCGATTTCGCAGTTTCCTGGCGGTTATGCCCAGAATATCTCGGATGTGAAGCAATACGCCAAACGGGCCGAAGCGGGCGACCTTGCAACGGTTCGCGGCTATGCCATGCGCGAAAGCGACCGTATCCGTGCCGGTATCATCACGGCGTTGATGTGCAACTTCCGGGTCGATCTGAACACCACGGCGCCGGGCGTGGAGTTTTCTGACGAGCTGGCCTTGCTGCGCCCTCTGGTGGCTGACGGACTGGTGGAAGTACGCAGCGGCGTCATCAGCGCAACAAGCGATGGCAAACCGCTGATCCGTCTGGTTGCGGCTGCTTTCGATGAATTTCGCAGGGAGACCATGCACGGCTTCAGTTTCGCCGTCTGAACTTGCGTTGGAACAAAGAGGTAGGGCGGAAGATGCTCTATCAAGAAAATGCTGCTGCACCGGGCCGTCAAAAGGTCAGTAGCATGGGAGCACCGCCGTTGGGGGACGTGCGGTGCTCCACTGTTTTGAAGATAGCCCAAAGAGCGTCGAACGCTTTTCGGGCTATGTTTTTGGTAAAGGGTCAGGCCTTGCGGTTCTTTTCCAGCTTGGGCAGGAAAATCGTCAGCAGGCCGAGCAGGGGCAGATACGAGCAGATGTTGTAAACATACTCGATGCCCTTGTTATCGGCCACAATACCGAGGACGGCAGCAGCGATACCGGCCATGCCGAAAGCAAAGCCGAAGAACAGGCCCGACACCATGCCGACACGTCCCGGCAGCAGCTCCTGAGCGAACACCACGATTGCCGGGAAGGCCGAGGCGAGGATCAGGCCGATGATCACCGTCAGGATCGCCGTCATTTCGAGGTTTGCATAGGGCAGGGCAAGCGTGAACGGTAGGACGCCGAGGATCGATGCCCAGATCACCTTGCGCGCGCCGATCTTGTCGCCGATCGGACCACCGATGATCGTTCCCGCAGCTACTGCACCGAGGAACAGGAATAGAAGAAGCTGCGATGCCTGCACCGTCACACCAAAATGGCTGATGGTGTAGAAGGTGTAGTAGCTCGTCAGGCTGGCCATATAGATGTACTTGGTGAAAACCAGCATCGCTAGAACGCCAACGGACACCAGAACCTTGTTGCGCGGAAGCGGCAGGGTCTTGTCGGGCTTCGCCTTGCTGGCATTGGCAATCCGGTAGCGATTATACCAGTTGCTGACATACCAGAGCAGCATCATGCCGATGAGCGCGGCGACAGAGAACCACGACACGCTGATCTGGCCGAAAGGCAGAACGATGAAGGCTGCCAGAAGCGGGCCGATCGACGAGCCGAAATTGCCGCCTACCTGAAACAGGGATTGCGCAAAACCATGACGTCCGCCGGAGGCAAGGCGTGCCACACGGGCAGCTTCTGGATGGAAGACGGACGAGCCGAAGCCAACAAAGGCTGCACCCAGAAGCAGGATCGAATAGTGATGCGCTGTCGCCAGAAAGACGAGTCCGACAAGCGTGCACCCCATGCCAAAAGGCAGGGAATAAGGCATTGGCTTGCGGTCGGTATAGATACCCACGAGCGGCTGCAGGATCGATGCCGTCATCTGGAAGGTGAATGTCAGAAGGCCGATCTGCCAGAATGACAGGCTGTAGTTGTCCTTCAGCATCGGATAGATGGCCGGAAGGAGCGACTGCATCATGTCGTTCAGGAAATGGCCCATGCTTGTGGCCAGAATGATGGCGAGGACAGTATTGTCGGCGCCGCTGTTTGATGGCTGCTGTGCAGCACTCATGCTCATACTACTACTCCGAAGATGAAAGCCGGTCTTCAGGCGCATTTCCTGCAGATATTATCTGACTACAGGAAATAGGACACTCAGGGAAATTGCGGGGTGTTGATGAGAAACTGGCGAAAATTTGCGAATTTGGCGTCTGGACAGGCAGTTGCACTCCTCAGACGTCAAATTCATTCCGCCAGCGAATGTCGCGACCCATTCTCAGCAAGTCATTAATAGGACTATTGCCTCTCGCCCGCTTTCGTGTTTTGGTCCAATAGTTTCGAGAGTGGGCCAAAACAGAGGTCGGGACTGCAATGAAACCGAAGTCTCCACCGGGGCTTTTATTGCCGGGAAGCGAGGAACTGCAGAAGTTCCACGAGCAGCGGATCGCCATGCTGGAAGGCATGAGCGGGCCGGTGATTGCCCTGCCGACGCGCTACCCGGACGGCTATTTCGTGCCGCGCCATCGCCACAGCCGGGCACAGCTTCTCTGTGCCTCGCAAGGCGTGGTTCTGGTAACGACGGATGCCGGACGCTGGATGATTCCAAGTGACCACGCCATGTGGATACCGGCAGGTGTGGAGCATTCAGTCGAAATCCTCGGCGAAGTCTACATGCGGTCGATCTATATCTGCGTCGATGCCGTCTCGGGCGTGCCGGATTATCTCCACGTGGTCGGGCTTACCGATCTCATGCGATGCCTCATAACTGATGCGACGGCGCAGGACAGTACGCCTGAACCTGACAGTCGCGATGCGCTGGTGATCGAGCTCATACTGCGTGACCTTCATACGTTGCCGCAGCGTTCTCTGGGCCTGCCTTTTCCGTCCGATCCGCGTTTGCAGAAACTATGCCGTGAATTCGTGAAAAAGCCTTCTTCGCGCGCCACAATTGATGACTGGGCGGACAGGATGGCAATGAGCCGACGTTCATTTACCCGGCATTTCCAGCGGGAAACCGGCGTCAGCCTTTCAGTCTGGCGCCAGCAGGCATGTCTGTTCGCTGCGGTTCCCCGGCTTACGGAAGGGGAGGCGGTGACGAGCGTTGCACTGGATCTGGGTTATGACAGCGTTTCCGCTTTCACGACGATGTTCCGCAGGATGCTCGGTGTTTCGCCGCGGTTTTATTTGCCGAGGCTGGACACTGTTCCTTTCGAACGCAGCGATAGCGCCGCAGTTTTGGCCGAATAATAACAATTGTCTCCGCGATGGGAGAGCATTAATAGAAGCGCATGCTGTTTCAACGCCGTAATCCTCCGACCAGAAAAGAGCGTTTAAGGCTTCTGGTCTGGCCGCGCCGCTCCTTCTCCCGTTCCTTCCGGTACGGTGGAAAGCGGATTCTGCGCATCACTGCCTCGCCTCATGCCGTCGCAGCAGGTCTCGCCGTCGGCGTGTTTTCGGCGTTTACACCTTTCTTCGGCTTCCATCTTATCATCGCAATCGTGCTTGCCTATTTCCTTGCAGGGAATATCGCAGCCGCAGCGCTCGGCACGACGCTTGCCAATCCGCTGACCCTGCCATTCATCTGGGGCAGCACGTTTGAGCTTGGCCGTTTCATCATGAATGGCAGTATCGATAGCGCTCCGCCGGTCCATTTCGGTCGAGCGCTCGAAACCATGCATTTCGATGAAATCTGGACACCGCTTCTGAAGCCGATGCTGTTCGGTTCGACGATTCTGGGCGCTGCATTCGCTGTCGTGGTCTATTTCGTCACCCGGTTTGCTGTTTCGGCTTTCCGTCGCCGTCGTATCGAGCGCCTTGCGGAAAAGCATCGCCTGCACCGCGAGCAGGAGTTTCAGAAAGTATGATTGTCGGTATAGGCAGCGACCTCATCGATATTCGCCGTGTCGAAAGCACTCTTGAGCGACATGGTGACCGTTTCCGCGACAGGGTCTTCACAGAGATAGAGCAGAAGAAATCAGAAGGGCGCAAACAGCGCGCTGCATCTTATGCAAAACGCTTCGCGGCCAAGGAAGCCTGTGCGAAGGCGCTTGGAACCGGTATCGCCCAGGGCGTTTTCTGGCGGGATATGGGCGTGGTCAATGCCCCTTCCGGAAAGCCTACCATGCAATTGACTGGCGGCGCTGCGAAGCAGCTCCAGAAACTCTTGCCCGCCGGAACTCGCGCCGCCATACATCTGACAATTACCGATGATTTTCCTCTCGCGCAGGCATTCGTAATCATCGAGGCCCTGCCTGAGACGGAAAAATTGTGATTGTGAGAGGTAAACTCCTGCTCATAATCGTGCGACAAACCGGTGTTCTGCCGGCGTGCTGATTGCGTCATGCATTCATAGTCGTTATTAGATCGCGTTATCGGAAGCGGAGATACAATGAGCGTGTCCAGCAAGAGTGAGACAAAAAAATCCGGCGGCCTTGGCGAAACCATCAGCGTTATCGTGCAGGCGCTGCTGCTGGCACTGGTCATCCGCACCCTTCTTTTCCAGCCGTTCAGCATACCGTCGGGCTCCATGCGGCCGACACTTCTGGAAGGCGATTATCTGTTCGTTTCGAAATATGCCTATGGCTATTCGCGCTACTCGCTGCCGTTCGGACTGGATCTGTTTTCAGGGCGCATCTGGAGTGCGGAGCCGAAGCGCGGTGACGTCGTGGTGTTCAAGCTGCCAAGCGACCCTTCCGTCGACTACATCAAGCGTGTAATCGGTCTGCCGGGCGACCGCGTTCAGATGCGCGGCGGCGTGCTCTACATCAACGATCAGGCTGTCAAGCGCGACCGTGTCGGCACGATCGACAATCCCGATGTGACGGAAGTGAATCGCCCCGTTGAAGTCTATCGCGAGACCTTGCCGGATGGCGTGACCTACGACACGCTTGATCTCGCACCGAACTCCATCGGCGATGATACACGCGTTTTCGAGGTTCCCGCCGGTCATTATTTCATGATGGGCGACAATCGCGACAACTCGCTCGATAGCCGCTTCGGCGTTGGTTACGTGCCGTTTGAAAATCTGGTCGGGCGCGCGAACATCATCTTCTTCTCCATTGCCGACAAGGCAAGCCCGCTGGAAATCTGGAAATGGCCGACCGAAGTGCGCTTTGGCCGTCTGTTCAGCTCAGTCAATGCCGTGCCGCACACAGCCGTAACCGGAAACTGAAATGGCTTCGGCAAATCAGGCAGCAGCAATTCTGGAGGAGCGCACCGGACACCGTTTTCTCAATTTGAAACGGCTGGATCGTGCGCTCACCCACTCAAGTGTGCAGGCGCCATCGCGCGCAAATTATGAACGTCTCGAATTTCTCGGCGACCGCGTTCTGGGACTGACCGTCGCGGAAATGTTGTTCGACGCGTTTCCGGAAGCATCCGAAGGTGAACTGTCTGTTCGTCTCAACGCGTTGGTGAATGCAGAAACCTGTGCGGCGATTGCCGACGAGATCGGGCTTGCCGATCTCATTCATACCGGTTCCGATATCAAATCACTGAATGACAAGCGCCTTTTGAATGTGCGCGCCGATGTCGTCGAGGCGCTGATCGCCACGATCTATCTCGATGGCGGGCTTGAATCCGTACGGCCCTTCGTCAAGCGTTACTGGGAAAAGCGGTCTCTGCAAACGGGCGCGGCTCGCCGCGATGCCAAGACCGAACTGCAGGAATGGGCACACCAGCAGGGCAATGTGCACCCTTCCTACACCATCGTCAGCCGTACCGGTCCAGACCACGACCCGCTGTTTACAGTGGAGGTGACGGTCAAGGGCTTTACTTCGGAAACGGGCGAGGGGCGTTCGAAACGGATAGCCGAACAGAACGCGGCGGAAGCGATGCTTTATCGCGAAGGCATTTGGAAGCGTGACGATTCCGCTTGATGCAAGAGTTGGCGTTTTTTAGATCGAGATCGGTTATAATCAATCAAATACGCTATGCCGCTTTTATCAGCGGTTTCGCCGTATCTGGAATGTCGTGCTTAGGGGACGGCCGCATTCTGCAAGGAAATATCGTCTGGAAGGATAAAGAATGAACAATCGGACGACGCCGGCTGACGGCGAAAACGAAGCAGGGCAACAGACCCGTTCCGGCTTCGTGGCGCTGATAGGGGCGCCGAATGCGGGGAAATCCACGCTGGTCAACCAGATTGTGGGAACCAAGGTTTCTATCGTCACGCACAAGGTGCAGACGACACGCGCGCTCGTGCGCGGCATATTCATCGAAGGTCAGGCGCAGATCGTCCTGGTCGACACGCCCGGCATTTTCCGGCCGAAGCGCAGGCTCGACCGTGCCATGGTCACGACGGCCTGGGGTGGTGCGAAGGATGCCGACATCATTCTCGTTCTTCTCGATTCGCAAGGCGGTCTGAACGAGAACGCCGAAGCGCTGCTCGCGAGCATGAAGGATGTGCGCCAGAAGAAGGTTTTGGTGCTCAACAAGGTCGACCGCGTCGATCCGCCGGTTTTGCTGGACCTTGCCCGCAAGGCCAATGAGCTGGTCGCTTTCGACCAGACTTTCATGATCTCGGCGCTGAACGGATCGGGCTGCAAGGATCTCGCGAAATATCTCGCGGAGAACGTGCCGAACGGCCCTTGGTATTATCCGGAAGACCAGATTTCCGACATGCCGATGCGGCAGCTTGCAGCCGAAATTACGCGTGAAAAGCTCTATCTGCGCCTGCATGAGGAACTACCTTACTCGTCCACTGTGGAAACCGAACGCTGGGAAGAGCGCAAGGATGGATCCGTCCGCATTGAGCAGGTGATCTATGTGGAGCGCGAAAGCCAGAAGAAGATCGTGCTTGGCCACAAGGGCGAGACGATCAAGGCAATCGGGCAATCGGCACGCAAGGAAATCTCCGAGATACTGGAACAGACGGTTCATCTCTTCCTTTTCGTGAAAGTGCGGGAAAACTGGGGCAACGACCCGGAACGCTATCGCGAAATGGGCCTTGATTTTCCAACCTAACTCATAAAGCTGGCGGCCATGGAATGGCGCGATGAAGGCATAATTCTCGGGACACGACGCCATGGCGAGACAAGCGCCATCGTGGAAGTGATGACCCGTGAGCATGGCCGCCATATGGGTATGGTGCGCGGCGGGCGTTCCCGCCGCATGCAGCCTTTGCTGCAGCCGGGCAATCATGTGGATGTGACATGGTGGGCACGGCTCGATGAGCATATGGGCAGCTTCACCATTGAACCGCTGGAATTTGCTGCCGCCCGCCTCATCGAAACGCCTGTGGCGTTATATGGTATCCAGCTTGCAGCTTCCCATTTGCGCCTGTTGCCCGAACGCGATCCGCATCGCGGCCTCTATGAGACATTGCGGCTTATCATCGAACATTTTGACGACCCGCTGGCCTCAGGCGAACTGGTATTGCGTTTCGAAGTGATGATGCTTGAGGAACTTGGCTTCGGCCTCGATCTCAAGGAATGTGCGGCAACAGGCGTCAAGGAAGACCTGATCTATGTGTCTCCGAAATCCGGACGGGCGGTCTGCCGTGATGCGGGAGCTCCCTGGGCTGACAAGCTTCTTCCGCTGCCGGGTTTCGTCAACAGTACGGCCGTTCGTGCAGTGTCCTATGACGATATCGAGCACGCTTTCAAGATGACGGGCTATTTCTTGATGCGGCATGTATGGGAGCCACGTGCTGTCACGCCGCCTGATGCGCGGGGTGGTTTTTTGAACGCCCTCGGGCGGGCGATCAATCTTTCACAGGCAAGCTGAAAACCTCGCCTTCGAAGGCATCGGTGCCGCGTCCGATTGCACGTATGGCTGCTACCATCCGCCCCTGTCGCCCCAAAATTTCGTCTGCGAGCGTAACAAGCCGGATATTCGGCGTTGCCGATGGAGAAAGGCTGCGAACAATCCCGGCAAGTTCGCTTTCATCCAGAGCCGGGTTCAAGGTTGAAGCGATGATATAAGCCGCAGCCGTGGAACGTGAAATGCCAGCATAACAGTGAATGAGCAACGGCGCATCCATGGGCCAGCTCTTCGCGAAGTCCAGAAGCCGCAGTACGTGGGTTTCGTCGGGGGCGATCAACCCTTCGCGCAATTCGATAATATCGTTGAATGTCAGCGACAGACGGAAGGCATCGTAGCCATCAGGCAGAGCCGCTGGGGCCTCGCTTCCAAGCGTCACCACACGGCTGGGCTGGTGCAATGTGAGTTGCATTGCCAGTTGCGACAAGGGTGTCACGACGATCCGGCTCATCGGTTCTGCCGTGCTTTTTCCAATGCTGCGAACCGCGCGAGGAAGTCCGTCTGCACGTCTTGTGTGGGGCGCGGTGCAATATCCAGTCCTGTCGGATCGAAGCCGCGCGGGCGCCCGAAATATTTCACAGCTTCAGTTTCGGTAAAACCGGCAAGCCGCGTGGCCTCGAAAAAGGCAGCAATCTGATCGGCGCGTTTGATCAGCGTCTTGAGTTGGGCAGGCAGTGTTGCCGGCAGTGCGAAGCGCAAGTGAATTGCATTTTCCAGCCGCGTTTCAATCATCTTGTAATTGCCGCCCATTACTGCCTTGAAGGGCGAAATCATGTCGCCAATCACATATTCGGGTGCGTCGTGCAGAAGCGAGAATATCTGCCATTCGATGCTGGCATTGGGCACCAACCGGTTGAATATCTGGTCCACGAGCAACGAATGCTGAGCCACAGAAAATGCGTGTTCGCCGACAGTCTGACCATTCCACCGCGCAACACGGGCGAGACCGTGAGCAATATCCTCGATTTCAATATCGAGCGGGGAGGGGTCGAGTAGGTCGAGACGGCGTCCCGACAACATGCGTTGCCAGGCGCGCGTCTTGCCGGAAGATTGGTCGGCGCTCGCCATCAGGCATTTCCCGCTTCGGCTGCAGGAAACCCAAACCGCACATGCGGCGGCAAACTAAGCGCGATAGGCGTCTCGCCAGCCAGAATGGGACTACCGGCATCTATTGCATCCTTGGCGCGATCGATGCGCACAAGCGCGATGCCGATCATGCCAGCAGAACTGCCTATCGTGCCGATTTCACGCCCGTCCACGGTAATGGGCGTGCCCATCGCAGGCAAGTTTCCTTCAGAGCGAGCCACCAGAACACGCCGCCGTGCCGTGCCGCGATGCTGCATACGAGACACAACTTCCTGTCCGATGAAGCAGCCTTTCGGGAAGGAGACGCCGCCGGTCTGGTCGAAATTGACGTCATGCGGGAAGACGTCATTATACGCGAAATCCGCTTCACCTTCTGCTATGCCATATTCCGCCCGCAGCTTTGTCCATGCACTCTCGTCGGTCGTGCCATCTACCTGACCGTAGATCCGACACACGTTCAGATCGATCGGAAAGCGGCTGTCTCGCTTGATTGAATCATCGTGTGAAGAATGTGATTCATTGTGCCAGGAAACATTGACAAGTGATTCTGGCATTTGTTTAATTTCGGCTTTCGCACGAAGCCTGTAGAGTGTGATCCGCTTGATGAAATCGGCGACGATGCTTGCCGGAAGGTCGAAACGCAAACCGCCTTCGATACGTGAAACGAGGAAGTCGAACAGGATTTTCCCTTGTGGAGCGAGCAATGCTCCCGGTTTGAGGTCGTCCGGTCCGAGCTTGTCGAGGTCGGTGGTAATCACGGCCTGCAGAAATTTTTCCGCCTCTTCGCCGGTGATGTGAACCAATGCCCTGTTGGAAAGATTTACCGTTTCATCTGCCGTCGTCATCGCTTCGTCCTTGCCTTTCGCGCCCTCGTTACGTAAGCCCCAATGGAAAGGCTCGCAAGTCCTATCAATCTGGCAGGAGACAACTATGGCCGAAACATTCGATACGATTTTGAAGGGTGCAACCATCGTCAATCATGACGGTATAGGCCAACGCGACATCGGTATTCGCAATGGTCGCATCGCTGCCATAGGCTCTCTTTCCACACATACTGCAGGTGAGGTGATCGACTGCACGGGCCTGCATATTCTGCCCGGCGTGGTGGATAGCCAGGTCCATTTCCGCGAGCCCGGCCTTGAACACAAGGAAGATCTCGAGACCGGTTCACTCGCCGCTGTTCTAGGTGGGGTGACCTCCGTTTTCGAAATGCCGAACACCAAGCCGCTCACCACTTCCGCCGAGACGCTGGAAGATAAGATTCGTCGTGGCCGTCATCGTATGCACTGCGATTTCGCTTTCTGGGTCGGTGGTACGCGCGACAATGCGAAGGACGTCGGCGAACTGGAACGCCTGCCGGGCGCTGCCGGCATCAAGGTTTTCATGGGGTCATCCACCGGTGATCTGCTGGTGGATGATGATGACGGTGTCCGCTCGATCCTGAAGAACACGCGCCGCCGCGCCGCCTTCCACTCCGAAGACGAGTTCCGGTTGAAGGAACGCGAAGGCCTGCGCGTGCAGGGCGATCCGTCGAGCCATCCGGTCTGGCGTGACGAAGTTGCAGCGCTTCAGTGCACGGAACGGCTTGTGCGCATTGCCCGCGATACCGGCGCACGCATTCACGTGCTGCATATCTCCACTGCCGAAGAAATCGACTTCCTGAAAGATCACAAGGATGTCGCGACGTGCGAAGCAACGCCGCACCATCTCACCTTGTCGGCAGACGATTACAAGACACTCGGCAATCTCATCCAGATGAACCCGCCTGTCCGCGACAAGCGCCACCGCGACGGCGTGTGGAAGGGCATCGATCAGGGGATTGTCGATGTGCTCGGTTCCGACCACGCACCGCACACGCTGGAAGAAAAGCAGAAACCTTATCCGGCTTCCCCGTCGGGCATGACGGGCGTGCAGACGCTGGTGCCAATCATGCTGGATCACATCAACGCTGGCAGGCTTTCGCTGGAGCGCTTCGTCGATCTTTCCAGCCACGGCCCGAACCGCATTTTCGGCATGGCCCGCAAGGGTCGTATCGCGGTCGGCTACGATGCCGATTTGACCATTGTGGACATGAAGCGCCGCGAAACGATCACGCATGAGCAGGCAGGTTCGAAAGCTGGCTGGACGCCCTATCACGGCAAGACCGTTACGGGATGGCCGATCGGCACTTTTGTGCGCGGTATCAAGGTGATGTGGGAAGCGGAAATCGTGAACGCGAACAAGGGCGAGCCGGTGGAGTTCCTCGAAGCATTGCCACATCGCTGACCTAGAAATATTGGCGTGATCTGTCCGCTCTTTGTCAGAAAGATGGCTTTCGACCTTGGTTGCAAAACGTATTGTCTCCCTATAGTCTTTTGATAAGGAGAACAAAAATGTCCGCTCATGATACGGTTTTGCTGGTTGTCGACGCTCAAGAGTCATTCCGCCACCGGCCTTATTATCGGGACGAAGAGGTTGGAGCCTATATCGAGCGCCAGCAGGCGTTGATTGATGGCGCCAAGCGCGCCGGTATTCCGGTGGTGCAGATTTTTCATGTCGAGAATGAAGGCCCATTCTCGGAAGCGTCGGGTCTGGTAAAGGCGATTTCGCCCCTGTCGATTGAACCGGATGCGGTTTTCCGCAAGCGTCGCCATAGTGCGCTCGTCGGAAGCGGGCTTGATGTCTGGCTGGTTGCCAACGGTATCCGTCGCGTGCTGGTTTCCGGCATTCGCACCGAGCAATGCTGCGAGACGACAACACGGCACGCATCGGATTTTGGTTATCATGTCGATTTCGTCAGTGAAGCGACATTGACCTTTCCTATGACGGATGCAACTGGCCGCGAGTGGAGCGCTGCCGACGTCAAGGCTCGCACCGAGCTTGTTCTGGCCAATCGCTTTGCCCGTATCGTAACCGTGGAACAGGCGCTTGCAGCGCCCGGAGAACGGAAGGCTGCATGAGTGGTCAGGTGGACATTGCCCGGATAGTTCCGGTTTATGTCGTCATCCCGCCGCGTGTGCTTTTGCTCGACGTGGCGGGACCACTGGAGGTTTTGCGCAAGGCAAATCTTGAACAGCATGAGGTACGCTTCGACGTTCATTATATTGGGCCTGCCCCAACCGCGCTCAGCTCCATCGGCCTGCCGGTGGCGGGCGTGGAGCCTTTGCCGGAGACGTTGCCGAGTGGTGCATTGGTCATTGTTTCAGGCGCCGCCGATGTTCCGCTCGGAAATGCGGAGATCGACCGATCCGCTGATGCCGTTCTGGAAAAAGAAATCGTTCTATGGCTTCGCCGGGCGGTGCGTCCCGGTGTGCGGCTGGTGACGATCTGTTCCGGTGCGCTGCTCGCGGCGCGCGCGGGGCTACTCGACGGCTATTCCTGTACCACGCACCACCAGACGCTTGGTGAACTTGAACGGCTTGCTCCAGCCGCGCGCGTGTATGAAAACAGGCTCTTCGTTGAAGATGGCGAGCGGCTGACGAGTGCAGGTATCACCGCAGGCATCGATCTGATGCTGCACGTCGTTGCGAGCATGACCGATCACGCCACGGCGCTGGCGGTTGCGCGCTATCTGGTCGTCTATCTGCGGCGCAGCGGCAATGATCCGCAGCTATCGCCCTGGCTTGAGGGGCGAAACCATATGAATCCGGTTGTGCATCGCGCGCAGGATGCCATCGCACACGATCCGGCGGCGGAATGGTCGGTGGAAAAACTGGCGGATATCGGCGGGGCGAGCCCACGCAACTTCTCACGCCTTTTCAATGAGTATGCCGGGATGACGGTGACCGACTATGTCAACCGGCTCAAGATCAGCCTCGCGCGCGAGATGCTTTTGCATTCCGGGCTTGATATCGAAAATGTCGCGACACAGGCCGGTTTTGCTTCTGCCCGGCAATTTCGTCGGGTCTGGCAACGCATCTACAATGAGCCGCCGAGCCGGGTTCGTATTGGGGCCTGACTATTCGCCAGCGGTGAAAAAGCGCCAGCTTCCGTCCGGCCCGATGCCGATGCTGTAGAAGATGTAACCACCTGCCTTCTTCATATCCTCGAAATCACCGGCGGTGACGATTTCGAAAAGCTCCACGATCTGGGGTGGTGTCAGCTTGTCGAGAGGCATGGCGTAAAAATAGGGCCAGACATACACCTCGTTATCCTTGCCTGCATTGAGATGCACATAGCCTGTGTCCAGAAGATCGACGATGATCGCCAGAACTTCACGGCCCGCTTCGTCGCCTGAGAGCGATTTGAGGAAATCGACTACGTCCTCCTCGTGGTCCTCCAGCGAGAACTGGGTGGCCTTGTCCTCGACGCCGAGAAGCGGCCGCAATTGTTCGATGTCACCGGAGCGGGCAGCTTGCAGCATGCGCTCGCGTGTCAACCGCACAGGTTCTGGCAGCTTGTCGAAATCCCGGTGGATTTCCGGCATGGGCTTGGAGGATGCCGCCGGAGCGGGCGCATTGTCAGGTGATACGCGTGGGACCGCGCGAGGAAGGACACCGGGCAGGGGAATGGGGGAAGAACTATCGCCCTCATCGGCAACCGCACGGGCACCGGGGCGTTGCAGAAAGTCTGACTGATCCGTCAGTGCGGCTGCAGGTAAAACAATGCCACAGGCCAGGAATATCCCGGCCAATAAAATTCGGAGCGAGGCGGAGTTCCAGATCAGGAATGACATGTGGCGCAAGAAGAGGGACGCCGGGAGGGAACTGCTGCGCCGGTCTGGTCCCGCGACCGGCGTTCTATCGATGCTACTGAAGAATGCGCTGTGGCAGGAAGGTTCCCGCTACAATCTGTTCGCGCATTTTTTCAATCAGTTCCAGCGCACAATCGTCGCCTGCTTCACGGATCAATTCGGTAAGCGCAGTGGTGAAGGCCGCTTCGGCAAGGATTTCCGGTTCGATACCTTCAGAGATACCGTCAGCCCAGGCCTCGCTGTGATATTCGATTGCGACGAGCTTCTTCTCGCGCGCAATCATTTCGTCCAGATCGGCCGGTGCATGTTCCATAGACTTCATCCTGGCTTTCGCCTTTCTGTTGCACAGTCGGCGTCTCACCGTTTTGCGGGAGCTCTACCACCTTGCAAGCTGTCTGCCTTCTTAAGACAGTGTTAACAGATTATCACAGATTTGAAGGAACTAATCCTGTCAATCCGCACAAGAGTGAATGATTGGTTAATTTCCATAGCGCGAGATGATCTCGTTCGACAAGTCCTCGCCTTCCTTCATGTAGCGATCAATCGCCGCAAGCGCTGAAGGGGTGCAGCGGGTGTAATTGTTGCTGAACACGCGATACCCATGGTTGAAGCTCGAAATGAGCCTCACCCGTTCAGCTTCGGAAGGCTTTTCCGCCGTCACAATCGCATCCATCCGATCGCGCCATTCGCTGCCAGCTTCGCCGCACAGATTGCGCAGATAGTGAAGCGAGCCAAGAATTTCGGCGAGCCGCAACATCTTCCCTTCATAGGGGGCGTCCTGAGCGGAAGCCGGGAACGCCGCCCCGACCCATAAAGCGATCGAGAAGCAGATAGCCGGTCGAAAAAACGGAATGCTTTTCAATCGAAAACCTCTCACCTGAACATGAGCTATTACCGGGAATAGGGGCCGCTTCAAGGCAGATCGCTAAACAGGATTAATATCGGAATTCTCGTCCTCAGTTTCTGCCACAGTGCGGGCAACATCGAGGGTGCTGTCCGTCACCTTTGCCGAAGCCATCTCTTCTATCGACAGCCAGTGGATGGATGCGGCGTCGTCTCCGGCTATTTCCTGACCTGAAACGTCCATAACCCGGAAGACGGACAAGTAGTAGCTCTTGTCATATGCTTGTCCCTCAAGCGCCAGATCCACGGTTATGACATGCGATAACGCCCTTGCATCGAGCGCTGTTTCTTCTTTGAGTTCACGGATCGCGGCTTGTTCGGGTGTTTCGCCCGGTTCGATACTTCCACCCGGAAAAGCAAGCCAGCCTTTCCACGGTTCTTTTCCGCGCTCGACCAGAAGGAAACGCCCTGCACGTCGGCAGATCAGCGAAACACCGTGAACCTTGGCAGGAATCGGAAATACGGGAACAGTTTTCATCATGCTAGAACTACACCAGTTGGCAATGGAAAAGCACCCCTTGACCGGCGTGGAAAAACACTAAACATGGCTGCCATGTGTGGACGTTTTTCATTGACAGCAAGCCGGGAAGAGCTGGAAGCCTTCGCGGCCGCATTGATCGCAGAGGATTTTCCTCCACGGTACAACATTGCTCCAACTCAGCCCATATTGACCATTATTGGCGGTGAAACGCCGCCGCCTGGCAGTAACAGGCCGGATCGTGTCGGGTTGCTGGTGCGCTGGGGTTTTGTACCGTCATGGGTTAAAGATCCGAACGACTGGTCACCCATGTTCAATATCCGCTCCGAGACGGCTGCGGAGAAGAATTCGTTTCGCGCCGCCCTGAACCACCGACGTGCCTTGATCCCGGCATCGGGCTTCTACGAGTGGCGTCGCGAGGGGAAGAATAAGGCTCAAGCCTATTGGGTGCGCCCGCGTGAACGCGGCATTGTCGCTTTTGGTGGTCTGATCGAGACATGGAGCAGCGCGGACGGATCGCAGATCGATACCGGAGGTATATTGACGACAAGCGCCAACGGCTTGTTGCGGCCGATCCATGAAAGGATGCCCGTCGTCGTGCAGCCGGAAGATTTTGCCCGCTGGCTCGATTGCAAGCGGTTTCTGCCGCGAGAAGTGGCGGATATTATGCGCCCGGCTCAGGATGATTTCTTTGAAGCGATACCGGTATCGGACAAGGTCAACAAGGTGGCAAACACGACGCCCGATTTGCAGGAGCGTGTCGAGGAACAAGTGCCTTCAGAGCATGCCGCACCGAAGCGAAAGAGCAGGCCCGAACCCGATGGTGGGCCCGATGACGGAAATGGCGGGCAGCTCTCGATGTTCTGATCGTGACCGCCAGTCTTGCTGGACTGGCGCTAATTGTTACGCACCCACCGACTCTGATCGCCAAGCCCGCACGGCTCGGCGCTGAACGACATCAGCCTATTCAGCCTGTCTTTTTGACGGCGAGAATAGAACGCCTGCGATTGTCGTTCCGACCGTCGCTGCTGCGCCGTGTTGCATTCAGCAATGCTGCAACTAGCACGGCAGGCCCGATTTCGCGGTATTTATCAACCAGTCGGTCTTGGCGGGGTTGCAGTTCACTCTTAGACATTGTTCATTCCTTTCGATAATGCCTGCTCACTATTTTGTGATTGATTGAGACCGAATGAAGGCTGTTTGGAGCCGGTTTTGCGGTTTTCCGGTTAACGCTGGAGAGGGCGCTCGCAGGTTGCAAAAATACAACAAGCGCAGCGATCCGGCTGTTTGCGGCAGGGCAGGGTGACTTTTGGAACAGGCACTTAGCGAAAGTTCTTGACGGACGTACTCCCGCTGAGGATAAGTGCAATTATGAAAACGCCGACCACGATCATTTGTATTTGTGCGATTATTATTGGCTAGCAGCCTGCTGGCCCGGCCGTTTTCGTCTCCCTTTCATAAAAATTGGATGATAACGCCCCGGGCTGTCGGCTGCGGTCAGTTGCGCACTGATTTCACAGGTCTTTTTGGGGAATATTTACAATGGCTTATGCGCCACAACTGCGTCTGTACAACACGCTGACCCGCACGAAGGAGGAGTTTTTTCCTCTCGATGCCGACAATGTGCGCATGTATGTCTGCGGACCGACGGTTTATGACTTCGCGCATATAGGCAACGCTCGACCGGTGATCGTTTTCGACGTGCTGTTCCGTTTGCTGCGTCATGTCTATGGTGCAGAGCACGTTACCTATGCGCGCAACATTACCGATGTTGATGACAAGATTAATGCGCGCGCCGTACGGGATTACCCAGACCTGCCGTTCAACGAAGCAATTCGCCGGGTGACCGAAAGCACCAATGCGCAGTTTCAGGCCGACGTAACCGCGCTGGGCAATCTACAGCCGAGCGTTCAGCCGCGAGCCACCGAGCATATGGATGAGATGCGCGCGATGATCGATCGTCTGGTGAAGCTCGGCGTGGCCTATGTGGCCGAGGACCATGTCCTCTTCTCGCCGTCTGCCATGAACGAACGGAAGGGGCCGCGCTACGGCGCTCTTGCCCGCCGCTCGCTGGACGAGATGCTGGCAGGTGCCCGCGTCGACGTGGCATCCTACAAGCGCGACGAAATGGATTTCGTCCTGTGGAAACCGTCGAAGGACGGCGAGCCGGGCTGGTCCTCGCCTGCGGGGATCAAGGTATTGGGTCGGCCGGGCTGGCATATTGAATGCTCGGCAATGGCAACGGCAAAATTGCTCGAACCGTTTGGCGGAGGGCTCAAATGCGATGATCCGCTGAAGAACCAGTTCGACATTCATGGCGGCGGTATCGATCTGGTCTTCCCGCATCATGAAAACGAAATTGCGCAATCTTGCTGCGCGTTCGGCACCGAGCGGATGGCAAGCATATGGATGCATAACGGCTTCTTGCAGGTCGAAGGGCAGAAGATGTCGAAATCGCTCGGCAACTTCATCACCATTCGCGATGTGCTGAATGAAGGCCTGCCGCAACTGGGTATGTGGGATGATGTCGATGCACATGATCGCTGGGTCGGTCTGGCGGCGCGCCTGTCGATGCTACAGACGCATTATCGAGAGCCGATCAACTGGACGGCACAGCGTCTGGCAGAATCCGCCGACGAGCTGCACCGCTGGTATGGCTTGCTGCGCGACAGGGATTTCGCATTGCCGAAAACACTGACCGCCGTTGGCGAGGTGGTCGAAGCCCTGTCTGACGATCTGAATAGCTGGACGGCGATTACGGCGTTGCGCAAGGCGTTCAAAGAGCGCGATGTCGCCGGGTTGGGCGAGGGCATGGCGCTGCTGGGCCTGTTTGATCCGCATTTCGTTTCGGCTGAAGACATTCCGGTTTTTGCAAAAGCCGATGTGGATGGTGAAGCCATCGAAGCACGTATCGCGGAACGCCTGCGCTTCATCAATGAGAAGAACTGGGCCGAGGCTGACCGCATTCGCGATGAACTGCTTCGCGAAGGTGTTCAGCTCAAGGATGGCAAGGACCCGGCAACGGGCGAACGCACAACCAGTTGGGATGTGGTAGGCTAACAAGCTTGCGGAGTAGGGAGGATGACATGACGCTTGATAACAAACCAATCTATACCGGCGGATGCCAGTGTGGTGCGGTTCGCTTTCGCGTCGACGGCGCGATGGGTTCCGCATCGATCTGCCATTGTCGGATGTGTCAGAAAGCATTCGGCAATTTCTATGCGCCGCTGGTGTCGGTGGAGAACGCGAAGCTGGAATGGACGCGCAACGAGCCGAAGCGATTCCGTTCGTCCAATCACGTGCAGCGGGGCTTTTGTCCTGAATGCGGCACACCGCTTACCTATGAAGCCCCTGACGGGGTCGCGCTTGCTATCGGCGCTTTCGATGCGCCGGAGGAAATTGAGCCGACGGTTCAATGGGGTATCGAGAAGCAACTGCCCTATGTGCCCGAGCTCGCTAATCTTCCCGGCTATACAACGGAACGCGATCCGGAGAGCATCGAATTTGTACGAACGATGATTTCCTATCAACATCCCGATTACGACACTGAGAGCTGGCCACAACAGCAAGGTTGACCAAGGTTGACCGGGGGCCGCATACCCACCGACAGGCAGGCAAAAATGGCGCGCGAACGCATCTATATCTACGACACTACGCTGCGGGACGGACAGCAGACACCCGGCATTGACTTCTCTGTGGAAGACAAAAAGTCGATTGTCGCTTTGCTGGAAGAGCTGGGCGTCGATTATGTGGAGGGTGGTTATCCGGGTGCCAACCCGACTGACACGGCGTTCTTCAAACGTCGCCAGACTGCACGCGCCAAGTTCGTGGCCTTCGGCATGACGAAGCGTGCGGGTGTCTCGGCATCCAACGATCCTGGTCTTTCCAGTCTGCTGCAGGCTTCAGCCGATGCTGTCTGTTTCGTCGCCAAAAGCTGGGACTATCATGTCCGTCTTGCGCTGGGCTGCACCAATGAGGAAAATCTGGAGTCAATTACGGCTTCGGTCACCGCAGCACGCATGGCAGGACGGGAAGCACTGGTCGACTGCGAGCATTTCTTCGATGGATATAAAGCCAATCCTGAATATGCGCTGGCCTGTGCCAAGGCGGCCTATTCAGCCGGTGCGCGCTGGGTTGTGCTGTGCGATACGAATGGCGGCACGCAACCATCGGAAGTGGCCGAAATCGTTACTGCCGTGACCGCTGTGGTTCCGGGTGAAAGCCTTGGCATCCATGCGCACAACGATACCGAGCAGGCGGTTGCCGTCTCGCTCGCGGCTATCGATGCGGGTGTTCGCCACGTGCAGGGTACGCTCAACGGTATCGGCGAACGCTGCGGCAACGCCAATCTCGTTTCGCTGATCCCGACACTTGCGTTGAAGCCATATTGGGCCGAGCGTTTTGAATTGGGTATCAAGCCTGCCGCGCTGAAGGGGATCACGCGGATCTCGCGAGCCTTCGATGACATTTTGAATCGTCCGCCGACAGAACAGGCGCCCTATACCGGCACTTCCGCTTTTGCGACCAAAGCCGGAATTCATGCTTCCGCTCTGCTCAAGGAACCGCAGACCTACGAGCATATACCGCCGGAAACAGTCGGCAACAGCCGGCGAGTTATGGTGTCGGATCAGGGCGGAAAATCCAACTTCATCGCCGAACTGGAACGCCGTGGTATCCGCGTTGCGAAGGACGATGTCCGTCTCGACACGTTGATCGCACTGGTCAAGGAACGCGAAGCCGAAGGCTATGCCTATGAAGGCGCGGATGCGAGTTTCGAGCTTCTCGCGCGCAATATGCTGACGCCGCAGCCGGAATTCTTCAAGGTCGAATCCTTCCGCTGCCTTGTCGAGCGGCGTTTCGATGCCAACGGCATGTTGAAGACCGTTTCGGAAGCCGTGGTCAAGGTGGAAGTCGATGGCGAGGTTCGCATGTCGGTCGCCGAAGGGCACGGCCCGGTCAACGCGCTCGATATTGCATTGCGTAAGGATCTTGGGCGTTTTCAGGCCGAGATCGAGGATCTTGAATTGGTGGACTTCAAGGTGCGTATCCTCAATGGTGGCACAGCCGCCATCACCCGCGTTCTGATAGAATCCGGAGACGCGACCGGCGCGCGCTGGCGCACGGTCGGCGTGTCGGACAATATCATCGATGCGTCCTTCCAGGCCCTGATGGATTCGGTCAACTACAAGCTGATGAAGAACCGTTCGATGGCCGGATTGGCTGCTGCCGAGTAAATCCATCTGTTCACGACGATTGATGCTTCGATCAGTTTAATTGAATGGATTTTATGGATTGTTGAGCGCATAGCAGGTGAAGTTCGATGCTTCGCCTGCCGCAACCGGCGCGCGGATAGCTTTAGTTTCGCCGAGGAGAGAGGCATGTCCGATCAGACCATCACCGATACGCGCCTGTCTGACGGGTCGCGCGGGTTTCTGATGGCCATCGCAGCCTACGGGCTCTGGGGTGCTCTGCCGTTCTATCTCAAGGCGCTCGGACACATTCCGGCAATGGAAGTCGTGTCGCATCGCGTGATCTGGTCGGTTCCGGTCGCGCTGGTGCTCCTGCTCTTGCTGGGGCAGTTCAAGGATATTCTCAATGCCGTGCGCCAGCCGCGCATGCTGGCCATGGCTGCTCTGACTGCCGGGCTGATTACCATCAACTGGTCGATCTATGTTTGGGCCGTTGCCCACGATCAGGTGATGGGTGCAGCACTTGGCTATTACATCAATCCGCTGTTCAATGTCGTGCTCGGCGGCCTCTTTCTCGGCGAAAGGCTGACCAGGGTTCAATATGTCGCTGTCGGATTGGCTTTCGCTGCGGTGCTGCTTCTGACCATTAACGCAGGCGGTCTGCCGTGGGTATCGCTGGTGCTGCCGCTGACTTTTGGCCTCTATGGTTTCTTCCGCAAATCACTGCCGATGCCGCCGCTACAAGGCTTCACGCTTGAAGTGCTTATCCTGTGCATCCCGGCGCTGGGCTATGTGCTGTGGCTGGCCGCAACCGGTCAGGACCATTTCTCCACCGGCCCGGCATTCAATGTAACGATGCTGCTTCTGGCAGGTCCATTCACGGCCATCCCGCTGATCCTCTATGCCGGTGGCGCGAAGCTGCTGCGCTATACGACGCTTGGCCTCATGCAGTACATGACGCCGACCATGTTGTTTTTCTTTGCGATTTTCATCTTTCATGAGCCGTTCTCGATGGCTCAGCTTGGTGCCTTCGCGCTGATATGGGCCGGGCTTGCGCTCTATACGTGGTCGATGCTGGTCGAACACCGCCGGGGCCAGGTCAAAGGCTGATATTCACAAATCACTGAATATGATTTTGTTCCGGTGGATATCTCGCCGGAAGCCTTATTTTGGCCGCTGTGTTTACCACTCTTCCGTCGATAATCCTGCGGCGGAGAAATATTCAAAATGATCTTCTGGTCAGCGCCAGCAAACGAACGACAAGTTGCTGCGACGGCGGAGCCAGACTTTGCGGCTTTTGGTGTGGCGTTGAAGAGCGAGCCGCTTTCCTCCCGCAGTTTGAAGCCCTTCCGGCAAGTCCGGTTTTCCCTGCATACTCATTTACGGTTTTGCCTGGCACTGATAGCCGCAACCGTCATGGCTGGAGGTGGGCTCCTGTTTACGACAGGTCGGCTGGTGCGCCACGGTCATGCAGCACAGCCCGTTATGGTCGACCCCGCTACCCTGGTTCAGCATCACGCCGCACAGAAAGAAGCGCGACTTGCGCCGACGGCAAGCGGCGACACGGCCAGCCGCATATCGCGGCGTATCGATATCGCCGAAGGTGTCGCGGACGGCGATGCGCGTCTATATACCTATCAGCACGTGGTTCTCGACGTGAAAGGCTCGAGCCGGGCTGCCATCGATGAGACGCTCCGCGCGGAGGTTTCCGCACCGAAATCCACGTCGAAGCAGCCCGAGGAGGAACTGGAGCGAGGCGTTCCGATCAATGTCAGTCTGGCCAAACCGGCTGTCGGAGCAGGAGCAAAGGTACACGAGATCATTGTGGCACCGCAGTCGCGCGAGCGGCTGGGCGCATTGTTGCAAGCGGCCGGCATCGCCGTTGAGGACAGCAAGCGTCTGGAAGAAGCCTTGGCACGAACAGAACTGGTGCCCGGCGATAATCTTGAACTGCTGGTCGACAAATCCAGGCAGCACACCGATGGAGAACAGCATATCGCGCTTGCACGTTTCGAGCATGGCGATATTGGCAAGGCCGTCTATGGGCGCGCCGACGATGGCGTTTTTCGCGCCACAGGCAATGAGCGCCTTTTTGCTCGGCTGTCGCGCGATGCGATGCTGACGGCATATCATCCGCAGAATGCGGTCAGCAAGAACGGCTCCATACCATCGCGGCTGGAGCAGGCAGGCGCGCCGAACACAATCGTCGACGAAGTTAAAAAGCTAGCCATACAGAACGGCGTTTCGCTGAAGGGCGCAAAAACTCCCGACCTGATCGACCTTCTTTTCCGCCAGAGTGCCGAGACGGAGCCGGAGCTGATTTTTGTCGAGTTTACGACGGACGGAAAAAGCCGCCGCCTATACCGCCATGAAGGCAATGGTGGTGCCGGCTACTTTAATGAAGACGGCTCGTCCATGACGAAATATCTGATGCAGAAGCCTCTGCCGAATGGCCGTCTCAATGATGGTTTCGGCTGGCGTATACATCCTGTTCTGCACGTTCGCAAACACCACAATGGTGTCGATTACGATGCGCCGATCGGCTCGCCCATCGTCGCAGCCGGAGACGGTGTGGTGGAGCTGATTTCGTATCAAAAGGGATATGGAAAATATGTCCGGATTCGCCATCAGGGCGGCTACAGCACGACCTATGCGCATCTCTCATCGGCTAAAGAAGGCTTGAAGGTCGGCGAGCACGTCAAGCAGGGAGAGGTTATTGCCTATGTCGGATCGACGGGCTACTCCACTGGTCCTCACCTCTATTATGAGCTCAAGGTCGGCGATCAATACGTCGACCCCTTGACGGCACGTCTCAACGCAGGTGAAAAACTGACCGGCTCATCCTTGAGCAGCTTCCGCGAAGAGATTGATCACGTGGGGCAGATCGTCAACGAAATGAAGTTGCCAGTCATGCCGCCTGCGCCCGAAACAGCAAAGACGGCCTCGGGAAAGAGTGGCCGTCACCACTGATTATTTTATCGGGCGATAGGCATTTGCCAGTGCGACGAATTCTTCGACACTGAGCGTTTCCGCCCGGCGTGTTCCGTCGATGCCTGTCTTTTCAAGGAGTTCGGCTCCGCCAACCGGTTTCAGGCTCTGGCGCAACATCTTGCGGCGTTGTCCAAAGGCGGCCTGCGTGATTTGCCCAAGTGCATTCGCATCGCAAGGCAGCGGATCTTCACGCGGGATGATATGGACCACCGACGACATGACCTTCGGTGGTGGAGTAAATGCCTGTGGAGGTACATCGAAGCTGATCTTTGAAATGGTTCTCCACCCGGCGAGCACACCCAGACGTCCATAATGATCGCTGTCAGGTGTCGCTACGATACGCTCGGCAACCTCCCGCTGGAACATCAAAGTCATGGACGAATAGAAGGGCGGCCAAGGCTCGACCAGCAACCAGTTGAGCAGCAACTGCGTGCCGACATTGTAAGGCAGATTGGCAACGATGCGCGGCTTTGGCCCGTCCGGAAACAAGACTGAGAAATCCTGCTCAAGGGCATCGCCGGAGATGATGCGCAGACGACCCGGATAATGCGCCTCGATCTCGGCGAGCGCATCCAGGCATCGTTCATCGCGTTCGATTGCGGTAACATAAGCGCCTTGTGCAAGAAGGGCGCGGGTCAGGCCACCGGGGCCGGGGCCGACTTCGATAACAGGCTGGTCCTGCAGATTACCGGCCTGTCGGGCGATTTTCGATGTCAGGTTGAGATCGAAAAGAAAATTCTGGCCAAGCGATTTCTTCGGCATCAGATCGTGCCGTTCGATTACCTCGCGAAGCGGGGGAAGACCGTCAATACTCATAAGCGTCCATTGGCTGCATTTTCAGCCAGTTCCTGTGCAAGACGGATGGCAGCGACAAGGCTGTCCGGTCGGGCGATGCCTTGGCCTGCAATGTCGAAAGCCGTGCCATGATCCGGCGATGTGCGAATGAAGGGAAGCCCCAGGGTCACATTCACCGTCTCATCGAAAGCCAGCGCTTTGGCAGGAATAAGGGCCTGATCGTGATACATGCAGATCGCGGCGTCATAGGTCGCACGGGCCGGGGCATGAAACATCGTATCGGCGGGAAGGGGACCACGAGCATCTATCCCTTCGCGGCGCAACGCCTCGATTGCGGGAAGGACAATGGCATCGTCCTCTTTGCCCAAGGCTCCGCCTTCACCCGCATGCGGGTTAAGCCCGGATATGGCTAGACGCGGCGATTGGATACCAAAGCGTTCTCGCAACTCGGTGGCAGTGATCCGCGAAACTTCGATAATATCCGCTGTACTCAAACGGACAGGCACTTCTGAAAGCGGGATATGTATGGTGACTGGAACGGCACGAAGCTGCGGCCCCGCCAGCATCATGACTGGCGTGACGGGGTTACCCAGATGCTTGCTTGCAAGTTCCGCAAGAAATTCCGTATGGCCCGGATGCCGAAATCCTGCTTCGTAAAGCGGCTTCTTTGAAATTGGGCAGGTAACGACTGCCGAAGCCTCGCCGTTCAGCGTGAGCTCAACCGCTCGCTCGATGGCCTCGATGATGCCCGCAGCGTTTTCCATCAAGGGTTTGCCGACGCTGTCCGTCAGCCTGTTTTTGAGCGGGAGAACCGGCAGTATGTGCGAAAATACGCGGTTTGCCGCAGCCGTAGTGGAGATAACCTCAATCTCGACATCCACCCCGAGATATCGTGCACGCTCGGAAAGTTGCTGCGGATCTGCCAGCAGTGCGAAGGGCGGTAGTGAAAGTTCGCTGCGCCGCAGCCAGGCTGCAAGCGCGACGTCAGGGCCTATGCCTGATGGGTCGCCAATGCTGATAGCGAGGGGAGGAACGGGTTCTGCGGACATCGCGTCGATATTCCAATGAATACGGATGAGGCCGTCTAGAGCGCATCCCGAAAACTGTGAAATCATTTTCGAAAAGATGCGTTTCAAAACAAATGGTTGGAACTTCGACCTGATTTAATCAGATCGAAGTTCCAACGGAATTAGCGATTAACGATTTTCGCCTTTTCGCGCAGTTCCTTAAGATACTTGGTGCTGAGCTCCTCAGCCTTCTTTTCCTGGCCAGAAGCGGAATCAGCCCCTTCCATGGAGAAGACGAGCTGGGCGACGCGATCATCCGAAATCTGCCGGGTTGAGCAGACAGCCAGGAATTCGACGCCCTTTTCGGTTTCCTGCGGTGGCGTGGTGCCTCCGACCGATGTTGCCTTGACGGCTTTCGCCCATTCGCCCGGCAATTGCTGCTCGATAATGCGACCGAGATCGCGAACAGTAACGTCAAGAATGCCCTTGGCCTGTTGACGGGTTGCATCGCAGCTCTGGAAACGAGAGCGGAGTGCGTTGGCTTCCTGCTTGCGCTTGGAAAGCAGGCCGGGAGAGCGCTTGGAGGCGGGCACCACGAAAATGACCTGCTGGAGGCGATATTCGGTGGCCACAGGCTTCTTGCCGCCATCTTTCAGCATGCGCTGAACGGCTTCCTGTTCGCTGACCATGCCGGTTGCACGGAAGCGGGCACTGACGAGGCGGCCCCAGCCCATCTGGACCATGATGTATTTCTTGAAATGATCCGGCGTAACGCCCGACTGGTTCATCAACTGATTAAGCTGTGCCAGGCTCATTTTGTTACGGCTGGCAAATCCGGCATAAGCCTCATCGACCTGTTGGTCGGAAATGTTAATGCTGCGCGATTTCATCTCGATGCGCTTCAACATTTCATCGGTCAGCTCTTGCTTGGCAATCTGGCTGAGATTGCCGCCTTTGCGCTGAAGCTTCAAAAAGGCCACGCGGTGCTGAATATCGCTGTTTGTGATGGCGTTGCCGGAGACGATGACTTTGACCTCGGAACCTGCACCCGCAGCGAATGCTGGAACCGCAACCGTTCCAAGCGTCGTCAGGCAGACTGCGGCGCTCAGCATGGAGGCGAAGAGAGGTCTTGCAATCATCATCTTTCTTTCCCGATTCCTTCCGGTCGACGAACGACAATCCTTACCGGACGTATCCCATTATAGTCATTGCCGCTATTCAGCCCCACAAGCAATCATATCAGCGGCTGATCATAAGCTGCCTGTATAGATGAGCTAGTGCGGCGAAACAATGACCCAAAAGCTATTTTACGAAGCTTGTATCGTCTGAATACTACAGAAAGGAAGCCAATTGAGCTCTGATGTGCAAATTTCTTTATCGAATTAAATTGGAAAGACCGGAAGCATTTCCAACGCTTCCGGTCCGTCAAGTTTAGAAAGTCTGATTACCGCTGCCTATGTCACCCAAAGTGCGGAGCGAAATGTTGAAGCCAATGCTATGCGAGGGCTTATTCTCTATACCTTCAACCTTCGGATTGCGCGTCTGCACATAAGCCATTGAGTACGTGAAACATTCATCATCGTAAGCGAGGCCAGCTGATGCTCTAACCAGTGTCTCCGACACCATGTCGTAGGTTCCAGAGCCAAATACGCGCCAGTTTGTATTGACACGCGCTGTTGCCGCACCGGTAACTTCCTGACGGAGGTCGGAGTAACCATAAGCCGGTTGTGGGGCGATATAGGCATATTGCGCGGAAACCGTCAGCTTCTGCCAGCTCTGCTGGGCTTCAAGCTCCCCACGCTGAACAGAGAAACTTTCCTTGTCGAAACGGCCGCGGGCAGCCAGGGCGAGACCTGTCGAGTTCGATGTGCCGATCATGGCGACATAATCGGAACGTGCATCCTGCAGACCGGAGTCTGCACCGACATTCACGAAATCGCTGGTGCCGTAAGAGTTTACGCCGCCAAGCTGGAATGACTGACCGCCGAGGGCATAAAGAGCCCAGTCGCTGTTGTTGAAGTTGCCCGAATAGCGCAGGCCGAGATTGGCGCGGGTGCCACCTTCAACGCGGTCATAACCCGAGAACTTGTCGCGCGAAAACAGGTTCGTAGCGTCGAAGACAAAGCTCTGAGCGTCTTCATTCGGCAACTCGCCCGCATAGCGCTCGTTGTTGCGAACATAAAGCTGAGCAATCGGTTCGATTATATGGGTCGAGCTTGTGGTCGAAAACAGGATCGGCCAGCGCAGTTCAAGTCCGGCGGTTGCCATGGCACGTAAGGCTTCCGAGCGCACGAGTGCGTCCGTATAGCCAGCAGACGCGGGATCGAAATTCGTATTGGCGCTGATGGCGTCACCGCGCAGTGCCAGCAACGGTGTGATGACCAAGCCAGCAGGCGTGATAAATGTGCGCTTCCATTCCGCTTCGGTGGTCAGGCGAACATTCGTGCCACTAAATCCCGGAATACGAGCATAGTACGGCAAACCATTGTTCGGGTTCACTGTATAGTTCGCATTCTGTCGATACAATGCCTGCAGATTGGCATTGAAATTCAGTTCGCCGCCATAAACCGGATCGGGCATCGTGTAGGAATAATCGAGACTCGGGAAAACCCAAGGCTGCTTCGAATGCATTTCGTAGTCTTTGTAAACGTCCGTAACCGGATATGATTCTTGGACGTTGAACCGGTAGAAGTTGAGATCGAAATAATTGCGATTGTTAACGCCGGTCAGATAAATCTTAGATATCTGCGTCTGAGCGTTATAACCCTCAATACCGTATGTGCGGCTGAAATTCCGATCGGTTTGTGCCATCACATCCCAACCGAAACGCCAGCGCGAATTGAGCTCAAAATCGCCTTTTGAGGCGACCATGCCACGATTATCTTCGTATCGATCAATAGAATCTATACTAAATTCTTCAGGCTTACTCTGGTGAATGCCGGCGATGCGAAGATTATATGTGCCGTTTTCAAGGCGGTGACGCCATTCGGCTTCAGTCAGGAAGCCCTGCTTCGTGTAATAGGTCGACGAAAGGGTAACGTCGTAATTCGGGGCGAGTGCCCAGAAATACGAGTTCTTGATGCCAAAGCCGAGATCATCCTTGTACGCGAAACCCGGAAACAGGAAGCCGCTTTTGCGCTTCACCGTCGGATCGGCCATTTCGAATGCCGGGAACCAGGCAAGCGGCATGCCGAAAAACTCAAAGCGACCACGCTCGAAACGAACCGTCTTCGTCGTGCTGTTCCAGATGATCTTGCGCGCCTTGATCTGCCAGAGAACAGGCTTGTCCGGGTTCTTGGCGCAGGGTTCGCAGGCCGTATAGACGCCGTTGTTGAACGTCGTGATCTCGCCGTTGCTGCGTTCAGCGCTTTCAGCCGCAAAGCGGGTATTATCCGTCGTCTCGACGCGAAGGCCATTTACGAAGCCGTCACGGAAACTGTCGGTGATATCCATATGGTCGGAGTAAATCTTGTTGCCGTCGCGCTCGACGATCTCAACATTCCCCGTCGCGGTCATGCGCCGCGTCTGCTGATTATAGGTTACCTTGTCGGCAACGAGATGATTGCCGTCATACTCGATACGCACCTTGCCCTGAGCGGTTACGGTGTTCACATCGCGATCATAGACAAGCTCGTTTGCTTGCAGAAGCATGCGCGCATTCGGGTCGCTCTGATAATTGGCTCCGAGCGCTTCCTGTGCCGATGCAGGTGAGGGCAGGGCTGCGACAGAAATGAAAGGTAAAGCAAGGACGCACGCCATGGCAGTCCCGCGCGCAAGGCGCAAGAGCGAATGGGGCAATACCATGCGGGCGTTACTCGAACCCACTAACCATCCTCCTTATGCAACAGAAAGGAGACACCTAAGAATGTCGCGATAATAACTGGAACCCAGGCAGCCACGAACGGCGGAACGAATCCCGCATTCCCGAATGCCTTCACGAGCACCGAAACGACATAAAGCATGAAGCCTGCGATAACGCCACCCAGAATCATAGCTCCTGACTGACCAAACCGCACAAATTTCAACGACACTGTTGCAGCAATGAGAGTCATCGCCATCAGCAATGCCGGCAGTGCCAGAAGTGACTGGTATTGCATGTCAAATGCGTTTGCGGAGTAACCAAAGGAACGGGCGACTTCGATCTTGTGGCGCAACTGCGTGAAGGGAATGGTGTCAGGCGTCGCGAGCTTCTCTTCCACATATTCGGGACGCAGTTGCGTCTCTATCTGGAAACTCGCCATTTTCTGGGGCTCTTCACCGCGCGCGAATCGCGTCACGTCGGTGAGCTCCCAGTAACCGTCCTTCAGCCGCGCGGTTCGCGCGTCATAGCGTTCCTTGATATTCTTCTTTTCATCGAACTGAATGAATGTTGCATCAGCAAGCGTAGCTCCCTGATCCAGAATGCCTTTTGCGCCGATGATGGTTTCACCCTCATCGGTCTTCTGACGCAGCCAGGGATCACGCAGCGCGGATACGTCGGTAACCTTGCCGGACTTCCACGTCGAGGCAATTTCATCGGCCTTGGCAAAACCGTAAGCCGCGAACGGATTGAGAATGAAGATCGTGGCGAGGCCAAACAGGAAGGCGCCGAAGCAGGCAGGCAATAGGAACTGCCAGGCGGAAACGCCGACGGAACGCGCAACGACGAGTTCGTATTTTCTATTCAGCGATATGAGCGTCGCCATTGCGGAGAACAGGGCAACGAACGGAATCATCTGCTGCATGATGAAGGGGACGCGCATGGCGGAAAGTCCAAGCGCCGCCCACACCGAATAATCCGGCAGGTTTGATAGCTTGCTCGCATTCTCGGTAAAATCGAGAAGCAATGACAATGCGAAAATGCCGAGCAGAAAATAGAGCGTGATCTGCACATAGCGGATGAAGAAATAGCGTCCGAGTGTCCAGCCGATCATGCCTGTCCTCCGGCATTGTTGCGTGGACGTCCGGTGAAACGGGCGTAGAGTTCCGAAACGCGCTTTCTCAAGCTGTCGAAACTATCCAGAATGCGGTCGTTCCATTTGTCAGGCAGGCCGATCCGTCGTCCGGTGGCGAGCGCAAAGCCTGTCACGAGAATGACGGCGGCAGGCACGAGATACATGACGACGATATAGCCTGCATCCTTGTCAGCCCGATCCGATGCGAAATAGCCTGCCCAATAGACAAGAAGGGCGGTGCTGATTGCCGAGAAGGATGCGGAGACACGCGCTTCACGATGCGAACGGGAATCGCCCGCGAACGCCAGTGCGATCATCGCAAAGACAACCGGGTAGAGCCATTGCGTCAGACGCCGGTGCAATTCGGCCTTATAGCGTAGCGGTCGGGTTTGAAGGGTCGGGTCGTTCGGGTCCGGGTTCAACAGATAGGAAAGCGGACGGTCCTTTGCATAGATGACGAAATCGTCACCTGCCGAGGCGAACTGGCTGAGGTCGAACGCGTAGGAATTGAACTTGATGATCGAAACGGTGCCATCCGACACGTCCCGCCGTTGCACCTCGCCGTTCTGCATCAGCAGCATGTCGCCGGTTGGCGTCGAAGCAATCGCGCCATCCGCAGCATAATAGATGAGGTCGAGTGACGGATCGCGGGAATCGGCAATGAAAAGCCCGCCGATGCTGCCGTCGGCACGTCGTTCCGCGACCTGAATGTAAAGATTATCCGCCAGCTTACGGAAATTGCCTTCCTGAACGATGACATTCATCAGGTCGGCGCTGGCATTGGCGATCATCGCGCGCATGTTCATGCGCGCATAGGGATCGACATAATTGGCGACGAGAAACGACACGACGGAAATAACGGCCGCAAGAATCAGAATAGGCCGCATGACCGCGCTGCGCGGTGCGCCTGAAGCATTGATGACGACCAGTTCGGAATCCTGGTTCATCGTCGAAAGCGTCTGTGTGATGGCAATAATCAGCGCAAACGGCATCACGAGAGGAATGGCTGACGGAATCAAAAGCGAGCTGAACTGAACGATAGTCTGGAATGTCTGTCCGCTTGTGGTCAGAAAGTCGATGCGCTGGAGCACCTGTACTGTCCAGGTAATGCCCACTGCCGCACCAAGCACTGCAAGGAACATGATCGCCACCCGGCGCAAGATGTACAACTCAATCAATCGCATAGGTAGAGTCTACATCCCGGTTCCGTTGAGGGAGCACGCATCCGAAAAAGGCTGCAGCACTCGTGATAATCACTAAACTTAATGACGCTTGGCTAAGATTGGCCCAATAAACGCGGTTAACAGATTACTAAATGCAACTCGAAGACGCCAGCTCTGCTGTTCCCACTGATGGGCATTGTTAATGAGCGATGCGTTGGCTCAAGGCAACCAGTTTTTGCCCGGAACGAGGAAGACGGGTTTGCAATTGCTTCCTGCACGGTTTTCCTCGGGCTAAAACTGGCACAATCTGGCATCCACTCTTGCTGTTTCGCCATATTCGTCTCACATGAGTGGGGAAAAGTCGCGACACAATCGTGTCATTCTCAAATCGACATCAAGTTTGGAGTTGTCATGTCTAAACGTCCTTCGATCTCTTTCAGCGATTTTGCAGTACCGGAAAAAGGCGTGTCCATCGTCCTGGTCGCCAAAGGTGGCGGCTTTGCTGACGAAGCGGCTCAGGCTGCTGGCGGGGCGGAAAAGATCAAGCGTATCGCCGAAATTTCCGGATTTACCGGTGCTTTGGGCAAGACGGCCGAAGCGATCGAAACAACTTCCAGCGGTGTCGACAAGATCGTTCTGGTTGGCGTTGGCGAGCCCGGTAAGCTTGGCAATGACGATTGGCTGAAGATCGGCGGCGCAGCGTTTTCACGAATCGGCAAGGCGGAGCGCGCAACCGTGACACTTGCACTGCCTGAAACCACTATCGCTGGTGACGAGGCAGCAGATCTGGCGCTTGGCATGATTCTGCGCTCATACAAGTTCGAACGCTACAAGACGCGCAAGAACAACGAGGAAAATGGCGATCCGAAACACGCAGCGAAGATCAGCATCTGCGTTGCGGACCCTCATACTGCGAAGCGGGCTTTCGAAGTTGCCGAAGCGGTGGCGGATGGCGTCATCCAGGCGCGCAATCTCGTTAACGAGCCTGCGAATATTCTCGGCCCGGTAGAATTCGCACAGGAAGCTGAAAAGCTCGGAAAGCTTGGCGTGAAGGTCGAAATCCTCGGCGAGAAGGAAATGAAGAAGCTCGGTATGGGCGCGCTTCTGGGCGTGGCACAGGGTTCCGTTCGCCCGCCGCGACTGGTTGTCATGGAATGGCAGGGCGCGAAGAGCAAGGAAAAGCCGGTTGCTTTCGTCGGCAAAGGCGTCGTGTTCGATACAGGCGGTATTTCCATCAAGCCGGCTTCCGGCATGGAAGACATGAAGGGGGACATGGGCGGCGCGGCAGCCGTCACGGGCCTGATGCGCGCTCTGGCCGGTCGCAAGGCAAAGGTCAACGCCATCGGCATTATCGGCCTTGTCGAAAACATGCCGGACGGCAATGCACAGCGTCCGGGCGACATCGTGACATCCATGTCGGGGCAGACGATTGAAGTTATCAATACCGATGCCGAAGGTCGCCTCGTCCTCGCCGATGCACTGCACTACACAAATGACCGTTTCAAGCCGCGTTTCATCATCAATCTGGCCACCCTCACGGGTGCGGTCATGGTCGCCCTTGGCCAGTATCATGCAGGTCTCTTCTCCAATGACGACGAACTTGCGGATCAGCTTTACGATGCGGGCCAGTCGACCGGTGAAAAGCTGTGGCGTCTGCCGCTCGGTACCGAATACGACAAGATGATCGATTCGAAGTTTGCCGATATGAAAAACAGTGCTGGTCGTTATGGCGGAGCCGTCACGGCAGCACAGTTCCTGAAGCGTTTTGTTGGCGAAACCCCTTGGGCGCATCTCGACGTGGCCGGGACGGCTATGGGGTCGCCCGCAAACGAGTATAGCCAGACTTGGGCTTCCGGTTATGGCGTTCGTCTGCTCGACCGTCTTGTCCGGGATCATTTCGAAAGCTAAAACAAAAGGATGGGTGGAAAAGCGGAATCAGTTTCTCCACCCGTTCCGAAACGGATAGTGCATGGCGGAAATTCTCTTCTACCATCTGACGGAATCGACACTCGACGAGGCCTTGCCCGGTCTGGTTGAGCGTTCGCTCGGGCGCGGCTGGCGTGTCACGATCCAGACCGTCAGCGAGGAAAGACGCGATGCGCTGGATGGTCTGCTGTGGACCTTTTCCGACACGTCTTTCGTGGCGCATGGCACCGATAAAGAGCCCCATCCCGAGCACCAGCCGGTCTTGCTGACCACCAGTGAAGCCAATCCGAATGGAGCGACGGTGCGCTTTCTCGTAGAGGGTGCGGGGCTTGAGCAGGCGGATGCCTACGAGCGGCTTGTCGTCATGTTCGACGGACATGATCAGGATCAGCTCGATATTGCCCGAGCGCAATGGAAGAGTTTCAAGGCGGGGAGCCACGATTTGACCTATTGGCAGCAAACGCCAGATCGCCGCTGGGAGCGCAAAGCGTGATGCGAGCGCTATTCATTTTGATGATTGTCGCCGGTTTTGGCCTTGGCATCGGCTATCCGTGGTATATGCGCCATTTCACCGGCAGCGAAATTGGCCGCTGGACGATGCTTGAAAACCGCCAAAGCGGCTTCAAGATACGGGAAGTCAGGCTGTCGGCGGACGATGGGCCGGTGCGCGTGTTCATCGATGCAACGCCCTTGCCGGGTTATGTGCCTGCGGAACGGCGTTCGGCGGTAACGCTTGCCGTCAGCCGCGACGGACAGCCGGTTCTCTCCCAAGGGCTCGACTTCGCCTCGACGAGCGGTTCCATCAATACGGACCGCCCGCAGGATGGCAGCGTCCTGCGCCAGAGTGCGGGGGACATCGATCCGGTCATCCCGGGGCTTTATGCGTTTCGTCTGGTGCAGGGAAACACGGATGGGCTACAACTTTCAAAAGCCGATCTGGTGTTGCGCCGAGGAGCGGAAACGCCCGATGAGGTCTATACGACGATAGGTCTGATTCTCGGTGCATTCGGTCTTTATGCGTTGATGCGCACGCGGCTGCGTCCCCAAAGCTGAGCCTGGGGCTGAATCGATGACGATGATCCGCACAATTTCCGACAGATTGCTGCTATTGCTGCTTTCGGCTCTCGCTGCGTTGATCGCACTCATCCCGCTCGAATGGCTGGGCGTGTTCGGCTCTTCCTTCGAAGGGCAAAGCGGTTACGCCGCGCTTTATTTCGGGTTTCCCGTAATGACGGTCGTTTTCGCGCTTCTCGCGGTGCGGTTCATGCCCCGTCCCCTGCTGGTCGGGGTGCGCATCGTCGGCTGGATCGTGCTGGGAATAGTGATCTTGTCGATGTTCGCGTAAGGTACTACCCGCAAAAAAGCCGATTTTCAATCGGCCATCGCTTCTTCATATTCGGTGGAAAGCTCCAGCCACTTGTCCTCTGCATCCGCAAGAGTAGAGCGCGCATCGCTCATGTCCTTGTTGATCCGGATCGCCTTTTGGGGTTCCTTCTCGTACAGAGCCGGATCTTCCAGTTGTGACGAGAAACCTTGAATCTGTTTCTGCAGTTTTTGGATCAAGGCTTCGGTTTCCTTGATCTTTTTCTGTAGCGGCGCCAGGGTTTCGCGTTTCTGGGCAGCAAGTTTTCGCTGTTCGGCCTTGTTGACCTTGGAGGTGTCGTCGCGGTCGGCAGCCGGTTCTCCCTTGGCATCGGCCAGAACGATCTGCCGGTATTCATCGAGATCGCCTTCAAACGCCTTTACGCCGCCTTCGCGGACCAGCCAGAGCCGTTCCATGGTGGCTTCGATCAGATGACGGTCATGAGCAATCAGAATGACAGCGCCGTTGAAAGCATTGAGCGCATGCACAAGCTCTTCGCGGCTGTCGATGTCGAGATGGTTGGTCGGTTCGTCGAGGATCAGCAGGTTCGGACCATGAAAGGTCGCAAGTCCCATAAGGAGACGCGCTTTCTCGCCACCGGAAAGATCTCTGGCCGGTGTCAGCATTTTCTCGGTCGACAGACCCATTTGCGCAACGCGGGCGCGCACTTTCGCTTCCGGTTCCGTCGGCATCAGTTTGCGCACATGCTCGATGGCATTGTCTTCCGGGATCAGATCATCCATCTGATGCTGTGCGAAGAAGGCGACTTTCAGGCTCGGCGAAAGTGTGAGCGTACCTTTCTCCGGCTGGAGCCGCCCGGCTATCAGCTTTGCGAGCGTTGACTTTCCGTTACCGTTGGAACCAAGCAGAGCAATGCGGTCATCATTGTCGATACGCAGCGTGACATTGCGCAGCACAGGCTTACCCGGCACATAACCGACATCGGCATTATCAAGCGCGATAACGGGCGATGCCGTCTTTTTGTCCGCATCCGGAAAACGAAACGGTTGCACATTGCTTTCTACATAAAGCTCGATGGGCTTGAGCTTTTCCAAAGCCTTCATGCGCGATTGCGCCTGGCGAGCCTTGGTCGCCTTGGCGCGGAATCGCTCAACGAAGGATTCCATGTGCTTGCGGTGCGCTTCCTGCTTTGCGTGGGCCTTCTGCTGCAATTCCAGCATTTCGTGGCGCTGGCGCTCGAACTGATCGTAGTTGCCTCGCCAGAAGCTGATCTTCTTCTGGTCGAGATGCATGATCGAACTGGTCGCCGAGTTCAGAAGGTCACGGTCGTGGCTGATGATGATGACTGTGTGCGGATAGCGCTTCACATAGTCGACCAGCCACAGCACGCCTTCAAGATCGAGATAGTTGGTCGGTTCGTCGAGCAACAGCAGATCCGGTTCGGCGAAGAGAACCGCAGCGAGCGCAACACGCATACGCCAGCCACCCGAAAAGGCGGAGGCCGGCTGGCGTTGTGCTTCGGCGTTAAAACCGAGACCGGACAAAATGGCGCCCGCGCGGGCTTCCGCCGAATGGGCTTCGATATCGGCGAGCCGGGTGTGGATGTCCGCAATGCGGTGGGGGTCGGTCGCCGTTTCCGCTTCTTCCAGAAGCGCCGTGCGTTCCTTGTCCGCCTTCATGACGATTTCGATCAGCGCTTCTTCGGTGCCGGGGGCTTCCTGGGCCACCTGACCGATACGGGTATTTTTGGGAAGCGAGATGCTGCCTGTTTCCGGCGCAAGATCGCCCGTAATCACACGGAACAGGGTTGATTTGCCGGTGCCGTTGCGGCCCACAAAACCCGTCTTCGATCCCGCTGGCAGCGTTACGCTGGCGTGGTCGATCAGAAGGCGTCCGGCAATTCGTACGGAGATGTCGTCAAGGATAAGCATGGTGAAAGCGCTTTTGCACGGCTTGAAGCGTTTCCGCAAGTATCAAGCGAAACGCCGTCCCTCTTCCGTCCGCAGGAAATGTGCAAGATCGAGTGACGGAGCTTCCGTACCCAGCCGTGTGAACGCGGCGTGAATCTGTCCGCGATGGTGGGTCTGGTGGTTGAACATATGAGCAAGCGAGGGAGCGAGCCGCTGGCTTATCGTGCGCATTTCACGAGTAGGGGTGTAAGTATAGCGTCCGGCAAGCTTCTGTGTGTCGAGGCTGTCGGCATAGCGGCAAATGCGCGCGTCTTCCGCCTGCCGCAGGTCACGCAGCATGATGAAATTGTCGGAAATAATGGCGTCGAGCGTCTTCGGATGATCGCCTTCGGTGGTGAAGCGTTTCATCCAGATGCGGTCGGCAACCAGCAAATGATTGAAGGTGTGGTGAATGGAACCAAAGAACAGGCCGAGATCGAGCCTGTATTCCTCGTCGCTCAGCTCGGCAGCCGCAGCATAGACCAGTTCATTTGCCCATCGGTTATAATAGGCGAACATCTGAAAGTACTGTTCCATGAGAGCCCCCTGAACACCTGTCCATGCCGCTTCCCGCGAGGTTGAATCGGCACGGCGTATCTATGCAATCAATTCTATGCTGTCTCAAGGTGCTAATCGGTTCGCCTCTTGGCAATTCGGCCTATCGACGGTATAGAGCCTCACTTTTCTAAAAATTCCAGCGAACAAGGTGTCATAATGGCAATCGAACGTACCTTCTCCATGATCAAGCCCGATGCGACCCGCCGCAACCTGACCGGCGCCATCACCGCCAAGCTTGAAGAGGCTGGCCTTCGCGTCGTCGCTTCGAAGCGCGTCTGGATGAGCCTGCGTGAAGCAGAAGGCTTCTATGCTGTTCACAAGGATGGCCCGTTCTTCGGCGAACTGACCGAATTCATGTCTTCCGGCCCGACGATCGTTCAGGTTCTGGAAGGCGAAAACGCCATCGCCAAGAACCGCGAAGTCATGGGTGCAACCAACCCGGCAAACGCTGACGAAGGCACCATCCGCAAGGAATTCGCCCTGTCGATCGGCGAGAACTCCGTACACGGTTCGGACGCTCCGGAAACCGCTGCAGAAGAAATCGCGTACTGGTTCTCGGGTACCGAAATCGTCGGCTAAAGCAGTCTCCCAAAAGCGAGAACCGGTTTTGGGATAAAGACATGCGCGGAAACAAGGGCTTAAAGCGCAAAACGCTTTGAGCCTTTCGAGAATTCAAAGAAAAAGCCCGGTCTGACCGGGCTTTTTTTGTCTCAGAGGCTTTGCGCCAGCGTCGCCATTTCTTTCCCTTCATCGTCGAAGAGAACAAGCTTGTCCATATCGATCTTGTAGGACTTCGTTCTGCCGAGCACGTCCATGAACTTGCGCTCCTGGGTCATGAGGGCAGGCGGGCACTGGACATAGGTCGATCCGATATCGGCAAAGGAAATATTTTCCCCGGTGATGATTGCCTTGCTGAAATAACGGTTGCAACCACCTGAACCACTGACGGCACCGTCGCTCGCAACCGTCAATGTCGTTTGCGCATTGTCGATCACGCCGCCGCCCTGAATGTCCTCCGCGAGCCAATCCTTGCCCTCAATGCCGATGGCAGCGCCTTCATCGCCGCTTTTGCGGACCATCACAACCTTGATTTCTGCCGGTTCGCCGGGGTTCTCCGGATCGATGGCATAGCGTTCGTCATTAACGAACCAGAGCGTGTCGCCTGCGGAAATGCGGGCCTGCAGGGCATAGGTATGGCCGGGCAGGATTTGGTCCGTATCAAAATTGATGGCAAACGGGATCGGTGAACCCCGAATGGATTCAATCCGTGTTTCTCCAATGACTTTGGATGGGGCATCGGCAAGCGAGACGTCGGAAAGCTGAACGGTGAGGTTGGCTTCCGGGGGCAGCGCGATACGCTCGCGATACATGACCTTGCCGCTGACCGTTTTCTCCGCCGCAAGGCTGCTTGTCGGCATCGATGTGGTCAGGAACAAGGCAGCGCCACCAAGCGCGCCAATGCCAACCATAAGTGCCGCAGCAATTGAAAGGGTTTTCGCCAATCCATTTCGCATCGTTAAAGCCCGAAACTTCCGTTCCCGCACGCGTTGTTTGTTGCAAGACAGATGGCGCGGATGCGGATTCCAATCTGTCTGTCATCATCGCTTGTCAGCGCCTGATTCATAATGCCGACATTAGCGAAATCTTCATGTGAAAATTGTGGCAACGCAAGAACACGCCGCCTAAATCAGTCATTATTCTAGGGGGTTAAATAGTTAATTCACGATTAAAATGAGAAATAGAGATCAATAGAATGACAAGTAATCGTGAGATTATGACTGTTGCCAGCGTTCTCGGATCTTTTCATCTTCCTCCTTGGACGACACCCAACCGCCGACAGAACCGTCTGCAAGATGCTCCCTTTTCCAGAATGGAGCGTCGGTTTTCATGTAATCCATCAGGAATGATGCAGCTTCGAAAGCGGCATGTCGATGCGATGACGCTGCGGCAACCAGGACGATGTTTTCGCCCGGCTTGATAAGCCCGTAACGGTGAATAATCGTGAGGGCTGTTATCGGCCAGCGTTTGATGGCCTGCCGGGCAATGCGGCTGATTTCCGCTTCGGCCATGCCTGGATAATGTTCCAGCTCCAGAGCAGATAACGTGCCGCTTTCATCACGGCAAAGGCCGGTGAAGGTGACAATGGCACCGATATCGGTGCGACCATGCTCCAGCTTGTGCAGTTCCTCTGCCGTGTCGAAATCTTCGCTTCTAATGCCGACGAAAAGTGGGCACGTGGTTTGCCCGCTCATCTCATCCTCCCGTCATGGGGGGGAAGAGCGCAACTTCATCGCCGTCATTCACGAGTTCAATATGTTCGGCATGTTCCTGATTGATCGCGGCGCGAATGACATGCTCGTGCTCGAAGGCAGCTTCATATTCATCGCCGCGTGATTTCAGGTGGCTGATCAGATCGCCCACGGTCGTTTTGGGTGAGGGGAGTTCAATGACCTCTTCACCCTTACCGATTTTCTCACGCACCCATGCGAAATAGACGAGTTTTACCTTCACTGGATCAATCCATTACGTGTTTAAGGCCCGCCTTGAAGTAATCCCAGCCCGTATAAAGCGTCAGAAGTGCCGAGACCCAAAGCAGGGCAATGCCAATTTCCGTTACATAGGGCATGACTTTGTCACCGGCAGGGCCTGCGAGCAGAAATGCAAGCGCAATCATTTGCGCCGTCGTCTTCCACTTGGCGAGACGGGAGACGGGAACGCTGACCTTGAGCTCCGCAAGATATTCACGCAGGCCCGAAACCAGGATTTCGCGGCAAAGGATGATGATCGCGGCCCACAGCGTCCAGCCGGCAATCGTACCGTCTGCCGCGAGAAGTAGCAAAATAGCTGATACCAGAAGCTTGTCGGCTATCGGGTCGAGCATGCGACCGATAGTTGATGTCTGCTTCCATATGCGGGCGAGGTAGCCGTCGAAAAAATCCGTGATGCTGGCGATGGCAAACAATCCAAGCGCGGTCCATCGGGCGAAATCGCTTGATTCCAGCCGTCCCTCAACAAAGAAGCACAACACCACAAGAGGGACGGCGATGATCCGGCCATAAGTGAGGATATTGGGCAAGGAGAGGGTATGTTTGTTCTGCATTGTTCCGCCGCGTCGCTGTCAGAGCGGTTACTGTTTTAACAGAATCGCTAGAACCGCTCTAACTATTTGTTTTTATGCATTTCCGAACGCAAAACTATTTCACAATTTTGGCTCGAAAATGCTTCAGTGCACATCAACAGGGATGAGAGGTAAAATCAACACCTGCGAATATATTCTACTGGGACCTAATGACGCTTGCGCTTCAATCCTGGACAAAATTACGTCATCTGTCACGAAAATGGTCGTGAATCGTCTTGGCCATGGCCTCCGAGATGCCCTCTATCTGCATCAGATCCGCGACTGCGGCTCTGGAGACTGCTTTCGCAGTTCCGAAGTGGTGCAGAAGAGCACGCTTGCGCGACGGGCCGATTCCCGCAATTTCATCGAGCGGATTCTTGACCATTTCCTTCTTGCGACGGGCGCGGTGCGTGCCGATTGCGAACCGGTGCGCTTCGTCGCGCAGGCGCTGGATGAAATAGAGTACGGGATCGCGCGGCGGCAGTGTAAACGCCTGCTTGCCTTCCACGAAGAAGCGCTCGCGTCCCGCTTCACGGTCAACGCCCTTGGCGATGCCGATTGCATTGACGAGGTGACTGATCCCTAGCTCACCGAGAATTTGCCTGACCGCACCCACCTGACCTTGCCCACCGTCGATCAGAATGACATCGGGCCATGCGGGAAACGTATCGATTGCTTCTGCATCGGTTGGTTCTTCGGGCGTGCCATGTTCCTTGACCAGCCGCGAGAAGCGCCGCTCGATCACCTCGCGCATCATGCCAAAATCATCACCCGGCGTAATATCGGTCGAGCGGATGTTGAACTTGCGGTACTGATTTTTGACGAAGCCTTCCGGTCCGGCGACGATCATGCCGCCGACAGCATTCGTGCCCATAATATGCGAGTTGTCATAGACCTCAATGCGACGCGGCGGCTGGGCTAGGCCGAAGGTCTCGGCCATGCCTTGCAGCAGGCGCGCTTGCGATGATGTTTCGGCAAGCCGTCGTCCAAGCGCTTCGCGCGCATTGGTAAGCGCGTGATCGACAAGATCTTTCTTCTCGCCGCGCTGGGGAACATTGACCTGCACCTTATGCCCCGCGCGCGTCGAGAGCGCTTCGGCGATCAGCGATTGTTCCTCGACAGTCTCGGACAAGAGAACGAGACGCGGACATGGCTTGTCGTCGTAGAACTGGGACAGGAATGCCCCCAGAACCTCTGCCGGGCCAAGTGAACTGTCTGCCTTGGGGAAATAGGCGCGATTGCCCCAGTTCTGGCCGGTACGGAAGAAGAAGACCTGAATGCAGGTCATGCCACCTTCCTGATGGATGGCGAAAACGTCGGCCTCTTCGACCGTCTGCGGGTTGATGCCCTGATGTGACTGGACGTGCGAAAGCGCCGCCAGACGATCTCGGTAAACTGCGGCATGTTCGAAATCGAGGTCTGCCGATGCGGCCTGCATCGCTGTTGCAAGATGGTCTTTTACCGACTGGCTCTTTCCGGACAGAAATGCCTTGGCCTCGCGGACAAGCTCAGCATAGTCCTCATCGCTGATCTCGTGTGTGCAAGGGCCGGAACAACGCTTGATCTGGAACAGAAGGCAGGGACGCGTGCGTGTTTCAAAAACCGAATCCGTGCAGGTTCGCAGCAGGAAGGCGCGCTGGAGAGCGTTGATCGTGCGACCGACGGCGCCAGCGGAGGCAAATGGGCCGAAATAATCTCCCTTGCGGGACCGCGCACCACGATGCTTGAAGATGCCGGGTGCCCGATGGTCACCAGTCAGGAGAATATAGGGAAACGACTTGTCGTCGCGCATCAGCACGTTGAAGCGTGGGCGCAACCTCTTGATGAGATTGGCTTCCAGCAACAAGGCTTCGGTTTCCGTGCGAGTGACGACGAATTCCATCGTCACCGTTTCGCGGATCATCCGCGTTATGCGATTCGAATGGCCGATCCCGCGCGCATAATTGGACACGCGCTTCTTGAGATTGCGTGCCTTGCCGACATACAGCACATCGCCATCGGTGTTGAACATGCGATAGACGCCCGGATTGTTGGGTAGGCGCTTCACGAAGGCATTGATAATGTCCTGACCGCTCAGGCCCTCGATATCCGGCAGGCCATCTGAGGAATCCCATTGAATGGAATCGGCAGCGGACGGCGATGCCGGAACGTCGATTATATCGTCGCTTTCGTCATCCTCTTCGGTTTCCGCGTCACCAATGATAATACCCGCCACATCCTGCTCGTCATCCGACGGCAGCTTTGCAGCGGCATCCTCATTGTTCTTGCGGTTTCCAGTCATTCGGTAATTCCTGCAATATCGGGGGTTTCCCATGCCAGATGCTGTCCGCCATCAAGGGCGATCATCTGGCCGGTGACCGAGCGGCTTTCCCAGAAGTAGCGAACAGTACGCCCGAATTCCGACAATTCCGGCGCACGCTGTAAAAGAAGTTTTTCGACCTGCTGTTCGAAATCGCCCGGCTTCTGCCGTTCGCTCGGCAATGTCGGACCGGGAGCGATTGCATTGACCCGAATCTGTGGCGCAAGTGCCTGCGCCATCGTGCGGGTGGCATTCCAGAGGGCCGTCTTTGAAAGCGTATAAGAAAAGAAATTCGGATTGAGCTTCCAGACGCGCTGATCGATAACATTGACGACAAGCGCTTCTTCGCCGTCGGGCAGAGCTTTCGCCATTTCTTCAGCCAGCAGGACCGGTGCCTTGAGGTGGATGGCAAAGTGCTTGTCCCACAGCGCCATATCAAGATTGCCGATGTGATCGTCTTCAAAGAGCGATGCATTGTTGACCAGAAGCCGGATCGGCCCGATCTGGCGCGACGCATCTTTCACAAGATTGCGAACATCGGATTCGGACGAAAGGTCTGCGCGCACGACACAGGCTTTCCCGCCTCGTTCGTTTACGGCCGTTGCAAGGGCCGCACCTTCATCGATGGAGTGATTATAGTGTATGGCGACCGGGAAGCCGTGGGCGGCAAGGTCTTCGACAATTGCCTTGCCAATGCGCCGTGCGCCGCCGGTGACCAGAACCGGACATTTAGCAAGCAGGCGAGGCTCGTGATCGTTCAACACGGTAAACACTTTCTTATTGAGATTCTTCAATCGATTTCATGCCATTTCGGTCGGAAGATTGCAGCTAAAAACCGCATCTGCAACATTCACAACTGACAAATTGGTAGGGATTTCAGCAACTTCGTTTCAATCCGCCGGGCGTTGCGGTCGCTGGAATCGAAACCCTCCCGCTATATAGGTGACGGAACTCGCCGTTGCGATAATGCAACATCGCATTTTTGCCATGTTCTCGTCAGGTTCTCTCCACAGAAGCGGGCATTTCGTGCCGCAATTACCGCCGATATGTCGGTCCTGTCAGCGCGGCATGGACGATTTACTCCCAATGTCGTCCGCCCGATAAGGGACCGCGCCAAACGTAATTTGTGTAAGGAGAATGCTATGCGCACTCTTAAGTCTCTCGTAATCGCCTCGGCTGCGCTGCTGCCGTTCTCTGCGACTGCTTTCGCTGCTGATGCCATTCAGGAACAGCCTCCTGTTCCGGCTCCGGTTGAAATGGCTCCGCAGTATAGCTGGGCTGGTGGCTACACCGGTCTGTACCTCGGTTACGGCTGGAACAAGGCCAAGACCGACACCGTAGGCACCGTTAAGCCGGACGACATGAAGGCTGGCGCTTACGCTGGTTGGAACTTCCAGCAGGATCAGTTCGTATATGGTGTTGAAGGCGACGCCGGTTACTCCTGGGCCAAGAAGTCCAAGGACGGTCTGGAAGTCAAGCAGGGCTTCGAAGGCTCGCTGCGTGCACGTCTCGGCTACGACCTGAACCCGGTTATGCCGTACATCACGGCTGGTGTTGCCGGTTCGCAGGTTAAGCTCGACAACGGCTTTGACGACGAAAGCAAGTTCCGCGTTGGTTGGACTGCTGGTGCCGGTCTGGAAGCCAAGCTCACGGACAACATCCTGGGCCGCGTCGAATACCGTTACACCCAGTTCGGCAACAAGACCTATGATCTTGGCACCGAAACGGTTCGTAACAAGCTCGACACCCACGACATCCGCGTCGGCGTTGGCTACAAGTTCTAATTATCTGATAATTGAACACGGAAAACCGGGCAGGCAACTGCCCGGTTTTTTGTTGCGTTTTTTCCGGTTCAGTTGTTCGCAGCATCTGTCAGCCAGTCGCGAAATGCGGCCATCGCTTCGGTTTCCGTCCGTGATTGTAGCCTTGTCAGCCAGTAGCTGCCCATCGTCACCGTCGTCTCAAATGGCTGGATGATGGTTTCCGACAGCAATTGCCGGGCGAACATCAGCGGTGGGGCCAGTGCGATACCCGCTCCCTGCATGGCTGCTTCCATCATCGCGAGTGACGAATCGAACATGATGCTTCGGGGCAGGGGCATGTCGCCTGTGACGCCCGCCGCCAGAAACCATTGCGTCCATTCATCGGCACGATAGGAACGCAACAAAGTATGCCGCGCGAGATCGGCCGGTGTTCGCAATTCATGTGCCAGTTCCGGGATGCAAAGCGGCGACAAAGGCGCTTCCAACAGCGCGGTTGCATCGATGCCGTGCCAGGCGCCGCTGCCGAAACGGATGGCGTAGTCCAGACCCTCTGCCGCTATGTCCACCCGGTTATTGTTGGTCGAAAGCCGCAGATCGATGAACGGGTAGCGATTCTGAAAATCGCGCAGACGTGGCAGAAGCCAGCCGACGGCCAACGTGCCGACAGCGCCGACCCGCAATATTTCCCGATAATGCCCCGCCTCGAAACGCTCAAGCGTACCGGCAATCCTGTCAAATGCGTCCTTCAATGTGGGAAGCAGCGTTTCCCCCTCATTTGTCAGCATGAGCCCACGGGGCAGGCGCTCGAACAAAGTCACATTCAGACGGGTTTCCAGACTTTTGACCTGATGGCTGACGGCCGCCTGCGTGACGCAAAGTTCAATCGCGGCCTTCGTAAAACTCAGGTGACGCGCCGAAGCTTCGAAGGCGCGCAGGGAATTGAGCGGGAGATGCGGACGAACCATATTGCCCCAAATTTTTCTAATGCCAAATGCTAGATAACGTCGTTTGTCCTCTTTGCGCAAGCATCGTATATCAGCAGGGCCTGAAAGGCTTATATCCCGCAGAAGCGTTGAAAAAATGCTGTAAGCGGGCTTCAATATAATGGATCGCGCAATACCGGCTATGTCTTGAAAAAGACGCAGCGGAACGCATAATCATGAGGTTTATTTATCTGTCATGAGAAAATCTACGATATTTTTGATTGGTTTCCTCGCCACTGCCGCTAATAGCGGCGCGTTTGCTGCAGACCATAGTGACCTGCGCCGCATCGTCGATGAGACCGTACGCCCGCTCATGGCCGAGCAGAAGATTCCCGGCATGGCGGTTGCCATAACCATCGACGGCAAGAGCCACTTCTTCGGCTATGGCGTGGCATCGAAGGAAAGTGGACAGAAAGTCGATGAAGACACGATTTTCGAGATTGGTTCAGTCAGCAAGACGTTTACCGCGACGCTCGGAGGCTATGGGCTGGCGACCGGTGCGTTCGCTCTGTCCGATCCGGCCACCAAATGGGCTCCCGAACTGGCAGGCAGCAGCTTCGACAAGATCACCATGCTTGATCTCGGAACCTACACGCCGGGCGGATTGCCTCTGCAATTTCCCGATGCTGTCACCGATGACAGTTCAATGCTGTCTTACTTCAAGAACTGGAAGCCGGACTATCCGGCGGGCACGCAGCGCCGTTATTCGAACCCCAGTATCGGCCTGTTCGGCTATCTGGCGGCGCGAAGCATGGACAAGCCGTTCGATGTCCTGATGGAGCAAAAGCTTCTGCCCGCATTCGGTCTGAAGAACACCTTCGTCAATGTGCCGGAAAGCCGGATGAAGAATTACGCTTACGGCTACTCCAAAACCGACAAGCCGATCCGGGTATCGGGCGGTGCCCTCGATGCGCAGGCCTATGGCATCAAGACAACAGCGCCTGATCTCATCCGCTTTGTGGAACTGAACATCGACAGTTCGTCGCTGGAGCCTGATTTCCAGAAGGCCATGGCCGCGACACATACGGGTTACTATCATGTTGGTGCCAACAATCAGGGACTTGGCTGGGAGTTCTATACCTATCCAACCTCGCTCAAGACGCTTCTTACGGGCAATTCGTCCGACATGGCGCTGAAGTCGCACAAAGTCGAGAAATTTGACCAGCCCTTGCAGCCGTCAGCAGACGTCCTGATCAACAAGACAGGCTCGACCAATGGCTTCGGCGCCTATGCGGCTTTCCTTCCAGCGAAGAAGACCGGAATCGTTCTGCTTGCAAACCGGAATTATCCGATCGACGAACGCGTAAAAGCCGCCTATCGGATATTGCAGGCGCTCGACAAGAACCAATAAACAACAAAAAGAAACCCCGGAAAATCCGGGGTTTCTCCTTCATTTCCAGATAACTCAACCGCGCGGCAGCAGTTCCGTCAGTTCTGGATGCAGTTCCTGAAAACGCTTCATCCAGCGCTTGAGCTTGGGGCGATTGCGTTCCCATTTGCCTTCAAAGCGCAGCGCCAGATAGCCGAGCGCGGCAGCAACGGCGATATGACCGCCATGCAGCTTGCCCGCCAGGCGCGGTGGCGCTTCGTTGAGAAGGTCGAGCGCCCGTTCGGCCTTGCGCCATTGCAAGTCGAGCCAGGGCTGATGAATTTTCTCTTCAGGGCGAAGACGCCGCTCATAGACATGCGCCAGAAGCACGTCGCAAAGACCATCGGCGATGGCTTCATAGCGCTCGGCATCGGTGCGCTTTTCCGCATTGCGTGGGAAGAGCTTGTTGCCCGAAACCCGGTTCAGATACTGGGTGATTGCACGGCTGTCGAAAACGGACTTTCCGTCATCCGTCACCAGCGTCGGGATTTTTCCAAGTGGATTGGCATGGATAAGATTCTCCGGTTCCGCCGACGTATTGACGACAATGCTTTCAAACGGAATGCCGGCATAGTGAGCGGCCATACGGACCTTCGCGCTATAGGGCGAAGCGGGCGAATAGAGAATCTGTGTCATCGTTTATTCCTGATAGATCATTGTGTTGCGGGCATCATGACGGAGCGGCTTCGGCAGACATTGGCATTGACCTGACCGCATGCGCGATATCGCAGGTCCTTTGTCATGCAGATGCGAACTTCCTGAAGATAGTTTCGCTTGCAGCTCACCGAAATTCCGTCCGGCTTCATGCCGGGATTGGCGGCGATAAAGGCTTTTTCGACGAGTAGAGGGTCCACACGGCGCCCACTCGCCAGATTGCGCAAGCTGGGCGGAATGTTGATCTGATCAAAGGCATTGCGCAGCGTGGAAAAATATTTGTCCTGCGACAGGCCGGAGCAACTGCCATGCTTGCGCCATTGATAAGCGACAAGACCGGCAGCGGGCATGATGTCTGACAGGCTGGAGATAATCTGGCGAGGGACATAGCCGCCCCGACTGCGGACGTTATCGAGCTGACAGTTCGCCGGGTAACCCCATTCGTTCTGCGGCCAGAGACCATGCACCACGAAACCGAAGGGACGGCTGGTTCCACATTGCTGCTTGTTGGCGCGGGGGCCTTCCGATGCGCAATAGCTGGGTGACCAGGAGAGGGCGAGGACGTAGAAGTCGAACTCGCCCGGAATGTCATCGGCCCGGCCCGGCCCAACTGCCAAAACACTCGCGACTGCCGTTGCGAGCAACATAGCCGCAGCCGCACCAAACTTCCGCAGCATATGCCCTCCACTCATTCAACGGCCGACCGTATCAAGCCGCTTAATTTTAGCGAAGAACGCGGCAGCTCGCGTCGTAAACATACCAGCGGTCGAAACCGTCGACGCAGAATTCAACGTTCCGTCCCATCGAGGCAAAGCCCTGACCTTCTTCGACCATATACCAGACCGAACGGTACTGACCGTCGGTCAGAACGGCGGTTGCCTTGCAATAGGTGCGCTCGATCTGGGCCGGATTGGTCTTCGGCTCAAAGCGCGTTAGCTGAACATCGCTCATTGCCGAAATGCCGACCTGCGGCAGATTCGGGACATGACGCACCTGATAGCCAAAATCTGAAACCACCGAGCGCAACACACTTTGCTGACTGCATGCGCCAGCATCGGCAATACCCACAGGCGCTGAAGCAAGATAATCTGCGGCGCTGGCCGGCAGAGACACAAGCGTCAGGGGGAGGACAGACGCCGCAAACAGGGCTGCGCGTGAATACTGTCCGATACGTTCCAGGGTTCGTTGCATATCTCTGTCCTGTCCCAAATTGCGGGCTCGCACCCGCTCGAGTCTATGATAGCCGAAGCGTTGAGGCGCAGTTTCCGTCAGCAATTCACGCGGGTCAAGTGCGATCAGCCTCGCTGCGCACCCACCTGATGCTGAAATTGCTCCCTTTTTCCTCAGTCAGAAGCTTGGTAAGGCAGGGAAGCAGGGTTTGCATCTCACTTTCAAGTGTATAGGGCGGGTTGACGACAATCATGCCCGTGCCGTCAAGACGCGGTTCGGCGGACGGTGCGCGAATCGCGAGCTCGATCTGCATGATCTTCGGGATGCCGGTTTCACGGAGCTGTCTGGTGAACCGCTCCGTTTCCTTGCGGTCCTTTACCGGATACCAGAGTGCATAGATGCCGCCGCCGAAGCGCTTATGCGCCTTGACCAGACCGTCGACAAGGCGATCAAATTCGCCTTCCTTTTCAAAGGGTGGATCGACCAGCACCATGCCGCGTTTTTCCTTCGGCGGAAGGTGAGCGCCAAGCGCAAGCCAGCCGTCAAGCTCGGTTACGCGAACCTGATAATCACCGTCGAAGAGTTTCGCCAGCTTGGTGGAATCCTGCGGATGCAATTCCAGCGCGGACAAGCGGTCCTGTTTGCGCAACAAATGTCGGACGACAAGCGGCGAGCCCGGATAATGGCGAAGCTTTTCACCTTCATTGACCGCACGAACGGCAGCGAGATAGGGTTCCAGCAACTCCAGCACAGGCTGCTCGACCTGCCCTTTTTTCACCGCCTCCACGATGCGGTCGATGCCGCCCGTCCATTCGCCGGTCTTGCCTGCTTCGATACCTTTCAGATCGTAAAGACCAATGCCTGCATGTGTGTCGATGACACGAAAGGCCTGATCCTTGCGTTTCAGATATTCGACAAGGCGGGTCAGGATGACGTGTTTGACGACATCCGCAAAATTTCCGGCGTGATAGGCGTGACGATAATTCATGGTTGCGCTTGTTTCATGTCCGCCTGTTTTCGGCAAGAGGCGGAGATACTCAAAAAGACCCCGGTCTGCGTCGTTCCTGCAATATCTCTCCCGTCACAAATGTGACATACAGCCTTCAACATCCGCTCCTTATTGCTTGAGTCGAGTCCCGAAATGTCTGGTGGCGTCCTTCTGATCGTCCTCTTTGGCGCGTTCCTTCACGCGAGCTGGAACGCTATCGTAAAGGGGAGCGGAGACAAGTTCTTTGGCGCCGCGAGTGTGACCAGCGCTGCCGGTTTGATTGCGCTTTTTATTCTGCCTTTTCTGCCGCTGCCGAACCCTGCAAGCTGGGGCTACATAATGGCCTCGACCGTCACGCAGGTATTCTATATGTCGCTCGTGGCTGCGGCCTATAAATCTGGCGACATGAGCGAAGCATATCCCATCATGCGCGGCACGCCGCCTTTGATTGTGGCTTTGGTGAGTGGCCCGCTCGTCGGTGAAGTTATGGGGTGGCAAAGCTGGCTCGGCATAGCGCTGATCTGTTCCGGTGTCCTTGCAATGGCTCTTGATGCCCGCCGCAGAAATCGCGGTACATCAAGTCGCACGGCTTTGCTTGCTCTGGCAAATGCAGGTTTCATCGCCAGTTATACAATTATTGACGGTCTGGGCGTGCGCGTTTCCGGTGCGCCATTGTCCTATACGCTGTGGCTATTCATTATGAACGCCATACCGCTCGCGGGTTGGGCATTCTATCGTGAACCAGACCGGTTCACCCGTTATCTGCGCAATCATTGGCGACCGGCCATAATAGGCGGTGTTGGAACTCTTGGTTCCTACGGTTTGGCGTTGTGGGCGATGACCATGGCCCCGATTGCCGTTGTGGCGGCACTCCGCGAAACGGCTATCCTCTTCGGCGTGCTCATCTCGGTGTTGGTGTTGAAGGAAAAAGTCGGGCTACCGCGTTTCATCGCTGCAGGCCTGATCGTCCTTGGGGCGATTTCATTGCGCCTGTCGTGAAAATTTATTTCGTCACAGTGACAATCTTCCGGCAGAATTTCGTTTCTGCGAGAAGTGGGTTGATATATTAAAGTGCCATGAACCAGCACGCTCCCATCTCGAACATCAAAACAGGTCATTCGGCTTGTCCGCACGACTGCCCGTCAACTTGCGCGCTCGATGTCGAGATTCTCGATGAGCGCACCATCGGGCGCGTGCGCGGCGCGAAGGACAACAGCTACACGGCTGGCGTCATCTGCGCCAAGGTGGCGCGTTATGCGGAACGGGTTCATCATCCCGACCGCCTGAAGCATCCGCTGGTTCGCGCCGGTGCGAAAGGTGCTGGGCAGTGGAAGCAGGCTTCATGGGAAGCCGTACTTGATCTCATCGCCGAGCGCTTTCTGAAAGCCGAGCGCGATTATGGCAGCGAAAGCGTCTGGCCGTATTACTATGCGGGCACTATGGGGCTGGTGCAGCGCGACTCGATCAATCGCCTGCGCTTTGCCAAGCGCTATTCCAACCAGTTTGACAGTTTCTGCACCAACATGGCCTGGACCGGCTATTTTGCCGGAACAGGAAGCCTGACCGGTCCCGATCCGCGTGAAATGGCAAAAGCCGATGTTGTGGTGATCTGGGGTACCAATGCCGCTGCCACGCAGGTCAATGTGATGACCCACGCGGTTCGCGCGCGCAAGGATCGCGGCGCGAAGATCGTCGTCATCGATGTTTACGCCAATGCGACCGTCCGGCAAGCGGATATGGGAATCGTGCTGAAACCGGGCACGGATGGCGCCTTTGCCTGTGCCGTCATGCACGTGCTGTTCCGTGACGGACTTGCCGATTGGGATTATCTGGAGCGTTACACCGACGACCCGAAAGGGCTGGAAGCCCATCTTCAGACCCGCACACCGGAATGGGCAGCCGCAATTACCGGCCTGACCGTGGAAGAGATCGAGGCGTTTGCACATCTCGTCGGCAAGACCAAGCGTAGCTATTTCCGCCTCGGCTATGGTTTCACCCGTCAGCGCAATGGCGCAGTGAACATGCACGCCGCCGCGTCGATTGCCTGCGTGACGGGCGCTTTCCTTTATGAAGGCGGCGGGGCATTCCATTCGAACTCCGGCATCTTCAAGATGGACAAGCGCGAGATCGAAGGTCGCGCCATGCAGGATATAGGGCTTCGTTTTCTCGATCAGTCGAAGATCGGTCGCATTCTCACTGGGGACGCGGAAGCGCTCTATGGCGGGCCGCCCGTCATGGCCATGCTGATCCAGAACACCAACCCGATGAATGTGACACCGGAACAGCGGCTGGTGCGCAAAGGTTTCGCGCGCGAGGATTTGTTCGTCGCCGTGCACGAACAGTTCATGACCGACACGGCGAAGATGGCCGATGTCGTCCTGCCCGCCACCACGTTCCTCGAGCATGACGATATCTATCGCGGCGGCGGGCAACAGCATGTGGTTCTGGGTCCGAAGCTGATCGAGCCTCTCGCCGATGCGCGTCCGAACATCTTCGTTATCAACGAGCTGGCAAAGCGTCTTGGCGTTGCGCATCTGCCGGGCTTTGATCTGGACGAGCGCACGCTGATCGACAACATGAATGCCAATAGCGACCTTCCACAATTCGACGAGTTGAAGGAAAAGCGGTTTGTCGATCTCCAGCCGCCGTTTGAGGAAGCACACTATATCAATGGCTTCAAATGGCCGGACGGCAAATTCCGCTTTCGTCCGGACTGGACTGGAAGCCCTTCGCCGAACAAGCCACCGGAAGTCATGGGGCTGCAGGGAGCATTCCAGTCGATCCCCGAGTTTCCGGATTATTGGGAAGTGATCGAAACGGCGGATGCCGAGCATCCCTTCCGTATGACGACCTCACCGGCACATAATTTCCTGAACTCGACCTTTGCCGAAACGCCAACATCGCTCGCCAAGGAAATCCGGCCAGAACTGCTCATTCATCCTGATGATGCGGTGGGGCTTGGCATCGAGAATGGCGAGCGGATCGAGATCGGCAATCATCGCGGCGAGCTGGTGCTTCATGCCGTGCTGCGTGCAGGGCAAAAGCGCGGGGTTGTCGTGTCGGAGGGCATTTTTCCAAACTCGACATTCGAGCGCGGCGAGGGGATCAATATATTGATCGGTGCTGAACCTGCCGCACCCTATGGCGGGCTGGCAGTGCATGACACCAAAATCTGGATTCGAAAAATAAACTCATAAATATTTATCCAACAACGCCGGGGCGCATATATAAACTATATATGCGCCCCGGCGTTGTTGTTTAATCGCGCTGCTCGTTAGCCAGCGTAACGCAGTCTCAGCTTGGAAACGCCCACAGCAGCATTCAGGCCGCGCTGGCCCTGGAGCGAAATCGGCTGAAGCGAAATCGTCTTCCACGAACCGCCGGTCAGGACGTTGGTGCCGAAGCCCACGCCAATCGCTGCATTGGCGGATGCGCCGACATAACGGCCCTGAAGAGCGCCTTCCGGACGAACGGTCGGAGCCCAGACGGCCCAGGCGACACGGCCGCCATTGATGAAACCGACATCGATGCCGAGCTTGGTAATCGTCCCGGTGTAACGTTCAAGCGGACCACGTCCACGGGCGGGTCTGAATACGCAGTCCACATCCTGCTGGCTGCCGATGATGACGCCGATGGCAGGAGAAATATCGCAGGACAGCGTGCCGACTTCCGAGCGCGGCTGGGTGCGACCCGAAGCGGGAGGAGCTACGTAGTCGGCAGCAATGGCTGGAGCCGTAACCGCAATGCCGGAAATAACGGCCATTGCCGAAAGGAAGGAAGTCGAAAAACGGAGAGACATGTCCTTGTCCTCTTCTAAAACACATATTGAAAGAGACGCTTACACGTCCCTTAACGAGATTTGCCGAAGCAAGTTCCGTTACGAGGGGGAATTAGAGCTTTTTGCGGGAAATTAAAGTTTTATTAACAAAAAAATTGGGCTGTGATGAATTTGCCGCGGATAGAACCGTCAGGCGCTGACGACCATGCCGTCCAACTGTTCTGTCCGTTCACCGGCAAATTTGCGAAGGGCCAGGGCATAAAGTTGATGCTCGGCTTTCAGAACGCGGGCTGCAAGCGCTTCGGCATTATCGCCAGTGAATACGGGCACTGCCGCTTGCGCCAGAATTGGGCCTTCGTCCATCCCTTCCGTTACAAGATGGACCGTACAGCCTGCGACTTTCATACCCGCATCCAGCGCGCGCTGATGGGTATGCAGTCCGGGGAAAAGCGGCAGCAGGGAAGGATGAATGTTGAGAATGCGGCCTTCATAGGGAGCAATGAAGCGGCCTGACAGAAGACGCATGTAGCCGGCAAGGCAAATGATATCCGGCTGCAACGCGGCAAGCGCGTCCAGAATGGCATCTTCATGCTCATCCTTCGAGGCGTAATCCTTGCGCTTGAAAACCTGCGTGGCAATACCGGCAGCCTGCGCCTTGGCAAGTCCGCCAGCTTCTACCTTGTCGGAAAAGACCGCCACGACTTCAGCCGGAAAATCGGTGGCTTCAGCGGCGCGGATCAGCGCCTCCATATTGGAGCCGCCGCCCGAAATGAAGATGACGACCCGCTTGCGGCTCATAGCGATAGCGTGCCCTTGTAGACGACGCCGTCCTTTTCGCGCTTCACCATCCGGCCCAGCGTGACGACCTTTTCGCCTTCAGCGGCAAGGGCAGCCAGAACGTCGTCGACCTTCTCAGGCTTCACGACGGAAATCATGCCGATGCCGCAATTGAAGGTGCGGAGCATTTCGGTTGGCTCGACGCCGCCCGTCTTGGCAAGCCAGGAGAAGACTGGCGGAACGGAAATGGACGCAAGATCGATTTCGGCAGCGAGACCGTCCGGCAGAACGCGCGGAATATTGTCGGGAAAACCGCCGCCCGTGATGTGGGCCAGCGCCTTGATGCCGTCCGAAGCGCGGATCGCGGCAAGAAGAGGCTTCACATAAATGCGTGTCGGGGTCAGCAGTGCTTCGCCGAGCGTCGCGCCCGGCTGGAACGGGGCATCGGACTTCCAGCCAAGGCCGGAGAGTTCGACGATGCGGCGCACCAGAGAAAATCCGTTGGAATGCACACCGGACGAAGCAAGGCCGAGTATGACATCACCTTCGGCAATATCGCCGCGCGGCAGCAAACGGTCGCGTTCAGCCGCACCAACCGCGAAACCGGCAAGATCGTAATCGCCTTGCGCGTACATGCCGGGCATTTCAGCGGTTTCACCGCCGATCAGTGCGCTACCGGCTTGTCGGCATCCTTCTGCGATACCCGCGACGATATCGACACCCTGATCCGGCGAAAGCTTGCCGGTCGCAAAATAGTCGAGGAAGAAAAGCGGTTCAGCACCCTGAACGACGAGATCGTTGACACACATGGCAACAAGATCAATGCCTACCGTGTCGTGCTTGTCGGCATCGATGGCGATCTTCAACTTGGTGCCGACACCGTCATTGGCGGCAACGAGTACCGGGTCCCTGAAACCAGCGGCCTTGAGGTCGAACAGGCCGCCAAAGCCGCCAATCTCTCCGTCCGCACCGGGGCGGCGCGTGGAGCGCACGAGGGGCTTGATCTTCTCGACCATCAGGTTACCAGCATCGATGTCGACACCAGCCTGCGCATAGGTCAGGCCGTTCTGGCCAACAGACTTATCGGCGGGCTTATTTTCCATGGTCATGGCCTGCTCCTGAAATTGGGTGCTTATCCACGCAGCTGTTTAATGCATTTTCGGCAAAAGCGTGTAACGGTTTTGCTCAAGAAAAATGCGATAAAAAGAGAATGTGCGCGCAATGGCACGAGACGGCGCTGCCTGCAAGGCCACAAAGCCTGAAAAGAGCGAAACAGCGCAGGATTCTGCCTGAAATCGTAAAGCACCGTCCATAACTCGATAGAAGGTTGTGTTTCGTCTGGCTTTTCGCACAGACATTGCAATCCTCAGCAACCGTTCTAACTTGTTCCCGTTCGCACTAAGATATCCGTAACGCCATTCTGCTATCAGGACTGGCTCTATCCAGCTCATTTCTTAGAAAATGGACGCACATGGTCAAGAAACCGACACCCACGCGCACGAGCGCCAGTCGAACGATCCGTCAGTCGGAAGCGACAGTTCGCGATGGTGATATCCACGTCAATGTGGAAGTCGGCGCGCTGACCGGCTCTTCGGTACGTCGTCAGGCGATGTTCTGGGTGGGGACCGTCGCGGTCTTCATTCTGTTTCTCATCGTATTCAGTTCAGTGCTGTTGCCTTTTGTTGCGGGCATGGCGCTGGCCTATTTCCTCGACCCTGTCGCAGACAGGCTCGAACGTTTCGGCCTGTCCCGGCTTGCGGCTACAATCGTCATCCTGCTCATCTTCCTGATGGCGCTGATCCTCGGCCTGATGATCGTCGTGCCGATCCTCGCAACGCAGCTCGCTGATTTCATTTCCAAAATCCCCGAATACATCACCCAGTTGCAGTCGTTGCTGGCGAATGAGGATTCGCAATGGCTGAAGAAATATATCGGCATTGACAGTTCGGTCATTCAGCAGAATCTGAGTTCGCTGCTCCAGCAGGGCGCCGGTTTCCTGTCTACCCTGCTTCAGTCCCTGTGGAATTCGGGGAAATCGCTGATCGATATTGCGGGGCTTTTCGTCGTCACTCCGGTGGTTGCATTCTACATGCTTCTGGACTGGGACCGCATGGTGAGCAGCATCGATTCATGGGTGCCGCGCCGCCAGCTTCATACCGTGCGCCGCATCGCCCGCGAGATGAATGCCGCCGTCGCCGGTTTCATTCGCGGACAGGGAACGCTCTGCCTCATTCTGGGAACCTATTACGCCATCGGTCTTACGCTGACCGGGCTCAATTTCGGCCTGCTGATCGGCTTTTTTGCCGGTCTCATCAGCTTTATTCCCTATATCGGTTCCTTTGTTGGTCTGGCGCTCGCCATCGGTGTGGCGCTGGTCCAGTTCTGGCCTGACTGGATCATGATCTGTGCCGTCGCGGGTGTGTTTTTCCTTGGTCAGTTTGTGGAAGGAAACATCCTCCAGCCGAAGCTCGTCGGCTCGTCCGTGGGGCTTCATCCGGTCTGGCTCATGTTCGCTCTTTTTGCCTTCGGTTCGCTGTTCGGCTTCACCGGAATGCTGGTGGCAGTGCCCGCAGCGGCTGCAGTCGGGGTGCTTGTGCGGTTCGCATTGAATAGCTATCTCCACTCACCGATGTATGATCCTGCCTACCATCAGCCGAACCCCGACGCCGGGCCGCTGATCGAGGCAGGCGAGAATGCGGGCAAAGAGAAATGAGACTGGGTCGTAACCGGGCAGGATTTGAAACGGGATTTGCAGGAGGCCGCGATGCGTGAGGCACCGCGCCAGATTCCGTTGAATCTTGAGCATCAGCCCGGTTATCATCGGGAAGACATGATCGTCACGGATTCCAACCGTGCCGCCGTCGATCTTATCGATCGCTGGCCGAATTGGCTGTCGCCTGTCACGATCCTTGCCGGACCGACCGGATCAGGCAAGACGCATCTGGCGGAAATCTGGCGCGCCGGAACAGGCGCACTTCTGGTAGACCCCACGCACATTACCGAGGAAGCCGTGAACGGCGCTGCCGAATATCCGGTGCTGATCGACGATATAGGTGCTGCGCCTTTCGATGAAACCGGACTTTTCCATCTCATCAACAGCGTTCGGCAGAATGCGGCTCAGGGACTTGGGCCCTCGCTGCTTATGACTTCCCGCTTGTGGCCCGCGAACTGGAATGTCAAGCTCCCCGATCTTGCCTCGCGTCTCAAGGCTGCAACCGTCGTGGAAATTTCAGAACCGGACGACCTGCTGCTTTCCGGCGTCATTCACAAGCTCTTCGCGGACCGGCAGGTAAGCGTCGAGCCGCATGTCGTCGCCTATCTGGTAAGCCGGATCGAGCGCTCGCTTCTGTCTGCGATCCAGATCGTTGACAAGCTTGACCGGGCGGCGCTTGAGCAGAAAAGCCGCATCACGCGCACGCTTGCCGCTCAGGTTCTTGCAGGCAGCGAACAGCCGGAACGCTGAGGATGAAGATAGCGGTCACCGGAGCGGGTGGTTTTATCGGAAGCGCACTCACTCAAGTGCTAACCGGGGAAGGGCATGAAGTCCTGCCTATGTCCCGGAATGAACTGTCTGATCCGGATTTCTCAGGTGTGGAAACTGTCGTTCATTGTGCAGCACTTGCTCACCGCACCGGCGCGGAACGACCGGATGCAGATACATTCGATGCGGTCAATCATCGACTGGCCGTGGAACTCGCCACCAAGGCAAAAGCCACCGGCGTAAAGCGCTTCGTGTTTGTATCCACGATCTATACGATTGTGGGAAACCCGTCGCCGCTGAGGCCGGACATGCCACTGAAGCCGCGTGATGATTACGGCCGTGCCAAGGCGAAGGCGGAAGCCGATCTGCGCGAGATCAACGGGATCGAGATCGTCATCGCGCGCCCGGTTCTCGTTTACGGTCCCGGAGCGCGGGCGAACCTGAAAGCCTTGATAAAGCTCTGCAACAGCGGATTGCCGTTGCCGTTCGGTCTGGCAAACAACAGGCGCAGTTTCGTGTCGCTTGAAAACGTCGCACATGCGCTGACATTTTTAAGCGTGGCGCCTGCCGAAAAGGTTGCCGGGCGGGTGTTTCATCTTGCTGAGCCGCAACCGCGCTCCACAAAAGAACTCGTGACGAAGCTGCGTGCTGCCTTGGGAAAGCCTTTGCGTCTTGTACCCGTTCCGCCGGTCTTCATGCGGCTCCTGCTATCGGCAGCGGGCAAAAGCGGTCTCTACGACCAGCTTTATGGTGATCTGGTCGCAGACAGTTCATCACTGATTGAAGCAGGATTCGATTATCTGCCGGGCGACCGGCAGCTCGAAGCAATGGCGCGTGGTCTGGATTAGAGCATGTCTCCCAAAAGTGGGAACCGGTTTTGGGATAAAGACATGCGTAAAACAAAGAGATAGAGCGGTTCCAGCGACTCCGTTTTAACCGGAACCGCTCTAGTTTTTCTGGCCGACAGCTTTGGGCGGCTCCATGCGTGAATGCGCTGGATTTGGAGCCTGTTTTGGTGCGGCTGCCGTTGCAGTTTGCGTCTTCCTGGCAATCGAGCCGGTGATAAGGCTTGCACTGTCAGGCTTGTTGCGCCCGCCGATAAGCTGATCTTCGTGCACCCAGCCGATCATGTTCGTCTTCGGGACGATCACGCGATGCCAGCGTCCGGTCTTCCCATAGGAGCGCATCTCGCGACCTTTTTCCACGACGCCGATGGATGGCGACTTGTCCCAGGCATTCTTATGGATGGTGAGCCGCGCCTTGGCATAAATCACCGATGGGGAGCTTGCCGGAGTGTTGACGCCGCGCGGCGGCATGGAGCGTAGCGCAGCGGCGGGCGGGGATACGGCAACCTGATTTGTGGGGCGCGGCGGGGTGGCGGTCTGGATTGCTGCCTGCTGCACCGGCTTTTGCGGTGCCGGTGCCGCCACAACGGGTGCCGATGGACGCGGTACAGGGCCGACAGCGGCGCCGTAATCCTTCGACGGCGCCTTATTTTCGGGTGCTTTGCTGGTGACTGTCGCCTTTGGCTCGGTTCGTGCTGCGGGCTGGGTATTCGGCTTGGAAGCGGGGCGCTGGAACAGGGCTGTTATCGCGGCTTGCGGGCTCTTGTGCTGGGAGGTTGCCCACAGGCTGAAGGCACCTAGGCCCAAAATTGCGGCAAGTGCGAGAACGGGGGTGGACGAGCCGGAAGATTTGCCCGACGACTTGGCCGAGCGCTTTGTGGAGCGCTGGGGCGAGCGGGTGGTGCGTTTCCGTGCAGCCATCGTCTGTCTCCTGTTCGAATCGCGATGGGGAGACGCTACCAATTGTTCCTTCGCATTTGGTTACCGCAGCGTCTGGCGCGAACGCTGGAACGATGAAGCGGAAACAAAAAACGCCGCTTTCGCGGCGTTTCAAGGTAGATTGGTGAAGACTTACTGGTGCCCAGACGTCTTGTCATCGCAAGAGGTCTGGCCCGATGCCTTCTCCTGCTGCCGTTGGTTGGCTTCGCTTGCCTCAACTGCGTTGCGCAGCTCTGCCCATTCGCGTTCATGACGACGATAAAGCTCGTCGGAAACAGTCTGGATACCCATTTCGGTCCTCCGTTTTATTTGGTGCCCCAAATAACATGGCGAAGTCCGAAATGTTGCATCACAAAGCGTAAGCGTTTGAAATCTTAATCGGTTTATATGTTTATAACGTCTTGCCGATTTCAGTTTTCCTGAATGGAAACACCACCTTCTCCGATTTTCATCTCGATTCCGGCGGGTTTGGTCTCTTCACGATAGACATAAACCGCAAGACCCGCAGCCACGACAATCAGCGCGCCAATAATCAGATAAAGCCCGTTTCTATTCACATTCAGTCTCCAGCCTATTGGTAGTGAAGTGAAAACGCGTGCGCGTGCGATTTTGTTCCCCCGAGAGGCTTCGCAGAAAAGCAGAAAACCCACGCGAGGGGGCTCGCGTGGGTTCGTCTGTCGGTCACTTCACGTCAGTGCGTGATGGCCGGTAGTGTTTCGGTCGGGACCATGGAGGTGAATGGCGGCAGATAGGCCTGAGCCATTACCAGAAGGCCGACGAGTGCGGCCAGCGCAATGGAATGGAAGAACACATAGCGCAGGATCTTCGATTCATGCCCGTACCACTGCGTCGCGGTTGAGGCGACGACGATGGACTGTGCGTCAATCATCTTGCCCATCACGCCACCGGAGGAATTTGCAGCCGCCATCAGGACAGGCGACAGGCCGAGCTGTTCCGCCGTGATCTTCTGCAGGCCGCCAAACAGGACGTTCGACGCCGTGTCGGACCCTGTCAGCGCGACACCAAGCCAGCCGAGCATCGCTCCGAAGAACGGGTAGACCCAGCCGGTCTGCGCGAAAGCGAGGCCGAGGGTCGCATCGGTGCCCGAATAGCGCGTGACATAGCCAAGCGCCAGCATCGCCGAGATCGTGATCAGCGAGAAGCGAACCACGTAGGCGGTCTTGCCGTATTCCTTCAAAAGCTTCAGCGGGTTGAAGCCGAGCACAAGCCCGCCCACCACCGCCGACAGCAGGATGCCCGTGCCGGTGGCCGAAAGCAGATTGAGCGTATAGATCGCAGCCTCCGAATGCGCTTCGGCGACGACGGGTGGAACCTTGAACACCAGATTATGCAGATAGGGGATCGGCGTTTTCCAGACCCAGAGCGAATCGAGCCATGTCCGGAATTGCGGCGTGCCCCAGAGGAACACGAACACCGACAGGATAAGCCAGGGCGTCCAGGCCCGGAAAACGGTTCCGGTGGAATGCTTCGGCGGCGCTGGCATAGGGGCCGAATCCGCTTCGCCTTCCTTGCCGGTCGAGGTCCAGATTCGCTTCGGCTGCCAGATGCGCAGGAAGCCTGCCAGAGCCGCCATCGAACAGATCGCCGCGATCACGTCCACCAGCCATGGTCCATGGAAATTGGACACCAGATATTGCGGAACGGCGAAGGCAACACCTGCCACCAGCAATGCAGGCCAGACTTCCAGCATGCCTTTGCGACCGGCAAAGGCCCATATCAGCCAGAAGGGCACGATGACGGAAAAGAACGGAAGCTGGCGTCCGATCATCCCGGAGAGTTGCAAAAGGTCAATTCCGGTCACCGCCGAAAGCGCAATGACCGGCGTTCCAAGTGCGCCAAAGGCAACTGGCGCCGTGTTGGCGATCAGTGAAAGGCCAGCCGCGGGCAGGGGAGCGAAACCCAGCCCCATCAGCATCGCAGCCGTCACGGCGACAGGTGTGCCGAAACCTGCGGCACCTTCGAAGAAGGCACCGAACGAAAAGGCGATAAAGAGAAGCTGGAGACGACGATCCGGCGTGATACCGGCAATGGAATCACGCAGAATATTGAACTGGCCGGTCTGTTCTGTCAGCCGATAGAGAAAGATGACGTTGAGAATGATCCAGCCAATGGGCAGAAGACCGTAGGCGGCACCGTAAACGGCGGTGGCCCCCGCCATGTCGGCAGGCATTCCGAAGCCGACGACCGCAATGACAAGCGCCGTCAGAAGACCAAGTATGGCCGCAGTGTGCGCTTTGATGTGGAAAAAGCCGATACCGCCCAGCAGGACGACAATGGGCAGAGCGGCAAGCAATGTAGACCAGAACATGCTTCCCAACGGGTCATATACTTGATTCCAGGGCATCGGTCCTCCCTTCCTGGATGTGTGCAGTCCCTCTCCTAGATCTGAAATGCGCCGTCGCAATTTTTTCGACGGATATGCTTTGAACGACCGCTCTCCCCCGAACGGTAGTTAAATTACGAATAGCTAATTTAAGTATGCAGATAATTGGTAAGCTCACTTTACCAGAGCTGTCAATTCGCTGATTCTGCTATTTTCGAACGAGAAGACGCCTCAATCGCTTGCGGGAGGCCTGATGTCTGCCGCCTCCGGTTGTAATCGGGCGGCGCGCACTGGTATTCAAGTGGAAAATGGTCTGCAAAAGGCGGCTCTTCCGGCCATCCTGTTCGGATTGAAAGGAAAAAGCGCAATCTGATAAATTTGCCTCTTGCTTTATCTCGTTTGATTATCTAGTGAAGCCGCACCCGCTTAACAGCGACGGAGCGTAGCGCAGTCTGGTAGCGCACCTGATTTGGGATCAGGGGGTCGCAGGTTCGAATCCTGCCGCTCCGACCATCTTCCCCAAGATTTGAATCGATCGATATATAAACGCCTTGGCTCAGGCTATGGCGTGTGTCTTTATCGCGTTGACATGCATTCGCGTGTAAACTATTGGCTTGGTGGATTTTCAGCTCCTGTGTGGGGCAAGAGAGTAGTTCAGGGTTCTTCAAATGGTTGCACGTATTTACCGTCCAGCTAAGACTGCAATGCAGTCCGGTCAGGCTAAAACAGACCAGTGGCTTCTGGAGTTTGAGCCGGAAAGCCCCCGTATGGTCGAGCCATTGATGGGCTATACTTCTTCCGGCGATATGAAGAGCCAGATTCGACTGTTCTTCGCCACTCAGGAAGAAGCTGTTGATTATGCAAAGCGCAACGGCATCGCATACCGTATTATCGAGCCGAACGAGCCGAAGCGCCGCAAGGTTTCTTATTCGGACAATTTCCGTTTCGACCGGACAATACCCTGGACGCATTGATTGCCTGTATGACCTGACAATTGCTTCAGGTCGGGCATTGAGATAGTTCATCAAGGCTTTGCTGGCAAAGCCTTGCATTCATCGAAGTATTTCGACCTTTTTCGAAAGGCGAGGTCCCGTAGCTCAGTTGGATAGAGCGTCAGCCTTCTAAGCTGAATGTCACAGGTTCGAATCCTGTCGGGATCGCCACTTCGATTTTTCCCCCCTTTAACGTTCTGAAATGCCTTAGCTTTTTTTGAGGTGTAACACCTTGAATTCGAGGTGAAGGCTGGCACTGTGTCGCGAAATTCAGGGCGCATCCCGAAAAGTGCGAGACTATTTTCGGAGCACGCTTAGAGCGCGTTTCGATCTGATCGAATTAGATCGACGATCTAAGTACTTGTTTTAATGCACATTTTTTCCGAAAACCGTTTCACGCTTTTCGGGATGCGCTCTAAAAAGGGGAAGTCGCAATCGACTCCCCCAATTCCTTATTTGTATCCAAAGAACATCAGTGCCCGGAAAGGACAAGTGTCTGCACCGGCAACATCACAGCCTGAATTCTCAAGATCATCGCGTGGACAAGGCCTGTGGCATCGACAGCGTGCAGGAACATCGATCGCATCGTCCCGGCCCTGCCAGACTGCAATTCCTCATGGTTGCTTGTGTATGCATTCGCGACACAGCTACTGCCTGGAGGGATGTCCGCCAACTGCCCTTCGTAAAGGGGTTCGAGGGTTACCGTGATCGTTCCCGGTTTAGCCAATTGCTGAATATCAACCAACTGGTCGCTCGCTCGCACCTGTCCGCCAGCGATAACATCTTGTACTTCGGTTACGACCATCGGAATAATGGTAAACGGCTTTCCGATGCACGTGGCTTCGGCAATCATGCCGGGCTTCATAACTTGTGCTTCGATCTGCCCGAAACCGGCAACAAGGGCTGTTCGGCCTGCTGTTTCCGGCACCAGTATCCCGGCAGGACGCAGCAATGGATTGACGACCTCTCCGGCGCGCAGCGTGAATTGTTGAACGGTTCCCGAAACGCCTGCCTTCACGACCGTCTTGCCGAGTTCCACCTCTGCCTGGGAAGCAGAAGCCTCTGAACTTGCCCGCTGTGCCGGAAGCAGTGTGGTGATCTTCGTTTCGAGTGTCTGCTTGTTGGCCGTTGCCGCTGCCAGTTCGCTACCTCTGCCATCCGCTATCGACCGGAGACGTTCAATGTCCTTGCGCGCGACAATATTGGGGTTGCGGCGTTGCAGTTCGAGTTGGGTATCTACATCGTTTTGCGCTTGGACGAAGGCTGCTTCTGCTTGTTTTATCCGGGCATCGGATGCCACGAGATCGCTTTTGGCGACAATCGTTTCGGCATCGATTTCGGCGATCTGCTTCCTGGCTGTTTCCAGCGCCGCCTTTTGTTTGCTGTCATCGAGTTTGAAGAGCGGCTCGCCAGCTTTGACCTTCTGGTTTCGAGTGACGTAGACTTCATCGACCCGTCCGCCTATTTCCGGAAGGATTGTGACCGTTCGGAAAGCAGCCGTAACGTTGGATGTCGATGGATGGTAATAGAAAATCATGGTGATCAGAGAGACCGTGAGGATGAGGCAAGCCGTGATCCCCCATCTGAGCTCAAACCACACGGAATAGACTGTAATCTCGCGCCCGATCCGTTTCCCCTGACCAAATCGACGGTAGAGGTAATCCGGAAGTATGGTGACCATGGAGCAAAGCAAGAATTCGAACATTATTTCTGCTCCGGCTTGTTCTGATCGGTGTTGAGGGGCGCCTCCGTGTCGGCCGCAGCCGTTGGATCAACCGGATTTTGCGAGGTGGCCGTCGCAGTTTGCGGTGTAACATCATTGCCGGTGGTGATGGTTGCCGCTGGCGGGGAGGGTGGAATTGTCAGATGAAGTCCCCGACGAGAAATGATGCGGAGAGACCTGGCCATTGATGTAACCGGCGACAGGAAGTCTGGCAGCTCAGTCATAGCCAGCAGAAGCGCTGCGATCCAGAATAGTTGATTGTGAGTGAAGAGCGCTATCAATCCCAATACAGCGACAAGCTGAATTTGGACTTTGTGTGTCCGGTGAGCAATGTGTTCGGGGAGTGCATGAAGTCTCAGATAGAGAATCCCGGTGAGAAACACCACGCAGACCAGAAAAACAATGACGATGTTCAAAAGCACGTCGGTTTGGCCAGGGGGAGTTATAAATGCGGGTATGTGTCCAACCGCTGCTTTATGAACGGCATTCGCTGTTTGGTCCATGTTGCCTCCAGCCTTTATGTGTTGGCGTCCCATGCGCTTCACCGGATGGTGACGATAGGGAGCGCGGCACTTCACCAACAAATGCGACCGAAAAATGTCTGGCGCACCGCATTATATCAAATCGCAATAAGGTTGTGAAAACTTCAGATTGGCCGGTAGAAAATTGCCTTTAAAGGTCCATAATTTCTCGAAAAATTTCCGCTGTCCCGTAACGGAAGCTGATTTGTGAAGATCATGTTGCGGTCTTCATATTCGGCATGTCAGCCATCCCAATTACTAATTCCCCGGAGGTTCATCCTGCAAAAACAAACGTCAGCACAATTGGCGCTGGAGCTTCTGGACTGGAATCGAAAGCATCTGGTCCAGGGTGGAACGCTTACCGAGGCAATCGTCGCGGAGAAATTCTCGGATCGGTTTGTCGTCAAGGCAAATGGTCGTGTGCATCCCGCCAACCACTCCAATTACTTGAATTTTCTCAATAGCTTTCGCAGCACGATCCGTAGGATTGACTATGATGTGCAAGAGGTGGTTGCTGAAGAGAATTCGGCTGTGCTGGCAATGGCGGCAACCGTCATTCGTCTTGATGGAACCATCGACCAATTCGAAGCGATGCTGCTATTGAAGTTCAACGAAGCTGGCCTCGTTACCCTATGGCACGAAGTTTACCTGAAGGCGCAATAAGATTCCGCGCGGCCATCCAGCAAAGATGGAACAAGCGAACGCCGCAAAGCACTTCGCGGCGTTTCCGTTTTTGTTGCCGTGTCAGTTATTGCCCATGCGGGCCGTCCGATCCACGCTGTCTCATGTAAACCCGCGGCCCATGATTGCCGGGCCGTCCGTGCCAGTCGGGACGGTTACGCCATCCACGACGATCCCAGTGTCTGTCCCGATAGTATCGGCGATCACGATACCAATAATCATCGCGGTCATCGAGAGCTGAGCCTATGGCGACGCCTGCAATGAGCGGAATGCCGATGAGCGCTGCTGTTCGGCCGAAATCATCGGAATAACCGCCAGATGACCCCTCTCGAAATGCCAGATAGCGCGAAGACGCCCAGCCATAGGTCGGGCCGTAACTGACCTGGCACCAGCCATAGCCGGATGTGCAGCCCTGCACGGTCACAGGCGCTCCGCTGGGGATGGAGCCCAGCGTTGCATAGCGCGTGCCGGGGCCGGTGCGAATATTGAGATTGGTGGTGGATATGGCGTTCGCCGCCTGCGCTGCGCCCGCCGCAAATACACCCACAGCAATGAGGGCGGCTTTGAGAGCAAGCTTCATCGGAGTTCTCCCTGAACTGTCTCTATTGCTTCTAAAACGATATCGGCGAATGAAGGTTCCAAACCGTCCAGGCAGGTTGTGGACGTCGAACAACAAAAAAGCGCCGGAGAACCGGCGCTTTCGATGATGCTTGCTGATTGCTGGGCTGATTGCTGGGACTATCGCCTGCAGCGAGCCACATACATGCGGCCGTGACGGTCGCGATACTGGCAATTGCCGTTGCGCAGTTCACGCACCAGCAGGCCGCCCAACGCGCCCGCGCCAGCACCAATAAGCGCGCCGCGTCCGCCACCGGCAATGCCGCCGATAATGGCACCAGCGCCGGTGCCGATCGAAATATCCTTTTCCGTGGTTGTGCAGCCCGTTATTGCGAGCAAAGCAACCAACCCAAGCGCCACTTTCCGCATCCCTGTCTCCTCCTGAGAAAATGTCAGATAAAGCTTAAACGATTGATTTCGTGTTCGGTTGCGTCGGGACTAATGGGTCCGTACGAAAAATATCGCAAACCGAAACAGCGTCAATGGCGACGATGGCGCAGAATGACTGCAATGGCCAGCCCGGCCAATCCTATCGCGATAACGCCTTGCAAAATGAAAACCCAGTTCATCATGATGTAGTCCTCTGACACGTATCCCATTAAGGGAATGCGCACGAATTTGGCCTCTTCCTAGCGCATTTTAGACGGATGGGAAATGCATGTTGATGGCTTGGGACGAGGGCGTATCGCGAAAAGTGTGAAGCAGTCTTCGGGCAGGGTGCGGGTTCACGAAAACTAATTATATGAAATCATTAAATTTATTTAATGAGAGCATTCACTTGGCATTCACATTGGCAGACGTATTTTCGCTTCATCGAACATAACAAAGGAAGCCGATATGAAGCCGATCCTTATTGCTCTTACTGCCTTTTCCTTTCTCGCAGCGCCTGCTGCGATGGCGCAATCCTATCCTTCGCATCATGGCAAGCCGTCTCACAGCCAGATGCACAAGGGCGGTCCGAAATATGACGCGCGTCAATATGACAACCGCCGTCACCAGAGCTGGAAGAAGGGCAACCGCCTGCCGCCAAACTATCGCGGTCACGTCGTGAACAACTATTCGGGCTACAAGCTGCGCAAGCCGCCGCGCGGCTATCACTGGGTCAAGGTCAACAACGATTACATGATGATCAGCATCGCAACCGGCATCATTTCGTCCATTGTCGCGGGCCGGTAAATCAGTCGAAGGGTTGGAAGAAAGGCGGCCAATGGCCGCCTTTTTCATGTCTGCACCATCAGTTCTCCGGGCCAAAATACTTGGCTTTCAGCTTGGCGACCTCCTCATTCTCATGGGCGCTGATGATTGCTACGCTCGCGGGTTTGACAAGTTCGCTATGACGCGGAAAGGCAAAGCCATATTTATCCGGACTGAATATATTGCCGACCAGATCGACAGGCTGATCGACGTGCTGGTGGGCGTAATATTCCAACACTGGACCGTCGCCGACTATGGCCGCAATTTCATCGCTGACGAGTGCGTTTACGGCTTCCGGCATATGGTCGAAAGGCACTGTCGCGATGGAGCGGGACTTCAGGAATTGTTCGGCGACGCTGCCTGCGCGTACGCCAACGGATTTTCCCTGCAGGTCGAAAAGGCTCGAAATGTTGTTGTCGATATGGGCGATGGTCATCACGCTTGTAATCGATGAGGTCAGGTAGGCGATAATCGCTATGCCGAATACCATCCAGAACGTTTGCCAGATGCGCCCCATCCAGCCGAACAGGTTTTTCCGCGAGGTTTTGCCAGATGTTGCAATGGAAACGACGTGAAAGAAGCTTTCCGCCAGTCCCTCGCGCCAGCGCTTCGGAAAACCTTCATCGAAACGCCTGTCGAAGATCGTCAGCAATACAGTGGCGGCAATGAGGATACCCAGAATCCAGCCATAGGTCACCAGATGCCCGGCATCATCAAGGCGATTGATTAAATCGTCCCAGCCGTTGCCCGCTTCGGTATGCACCATGATGCGCAAGCCCGCATCAAACCATGGATGAGTGAAATCGACGATCTCGGCGCGCTGTTCTGTGATGGTCAGGTTGGTGACGGCGGCTTCAACCTTACCTTCCGATACTGCTTTCACCAGTTCGGTATAGTTCGGATACTCCACATATTTCGAAGCAAGGTTCATCCGGGTGGCGATATCCTGCCAGATATCGATTGCCATGCCGGAATAAGAATCGCCCTGCTTGTTGACGAATGGCTCGCTGACATAGACGCCGACCTCTACAGGCTTGGGTGTCTGCTGAGCGTATGAACCCGACGAAACCACCACCAAAAGTAGAGTTAGGAGATACTTGCATAAGCTTAGATTGATAAGGTTTTTGGCTGATATTAACGACAAAGCAGGTCCCCACATATTCCCAGTACTAACCGAATTCAATGTATATCCGATATTTTGATTGTATTAAAATTTACTTCTATGAACACAATCATATTGTGGGAAATATTATTATTAGTATCCGCTAATTAACTTGATGTCTGTTTCAGGCGTATATGGAACCGAATGCCTCCTTTTCCAGTTATTGCGGCTAACAAGCCGAATATTCCAAGACGGCTGAAGAGGGGTTCATGGAGAGCATCAACAACCCGGATTCTGCGGTGCGTTCTGTCACGACGGCACCGCCACGCTTGCCAACCTTGGCGGCAATGGCTGTGGCCGTTGCTATTCTCTACTTTGCAAAAGACGTCTTTTTGCCGCTTGCCATAGCGGTGCTGCTGACATTTGCGCTTGCGCCGATTGTCGCTTTTCTGCGCAGGGCCGGTCTTCCGCGACTGTTCGCCGTGATTACCAGCGTGGCGGGTGGTTTCCTGATCGTGGCTGTATTCAGCGCCGTGGTTGCCTTTCAGGTCTCCGAAGTCGGGCAGAATATCTCGCTCTATCAATACAACATCATCGAGAAGATCAGGACCCTCAAGGAAGCAAGCTCCGACAACAGCTTCTTTGACAGGCTCAACCGTTTTGCCGAGCGCATCGGCACTGAAATCAACAGGCCCGAACAAAAAACACAGGCTCTGCCTTCCGACCAGCCGGAGGAAAAGCCGCTCCTCGTCCAGATATTTGCACCGCGCCATCCGGTTGAAACGCTTCGGAGCATCATCGAACCACTTATCGGCCCGCTGGCGACAACGGGTCTTGTCGTTGTTGTTGTGATTTTTATGTTGCTCGAACGGGAGGAACTGCGGGATCGCTTCATAAGGCTGGTCGGCTACGGTGATCTTCACCGCACAACCGAAGCCTTGCAGGATGCGGGAAAGCGGGTCGGTCAGTATCTGCTGACCCAGCTTGTGGTGAATATCACCTATGGCGTGCCTCTCGCTTTCGGGCTCTGGATTCTGGGTATCCCGAATGCGGCTTTGTGGGGAATGTTGGCGATCGTTTTGCGCTTCGTTCCCTATATCGGTCCGGTCATTGCGGCGATCCTGCCGCTGTTCCTCGCCTTTGCCGTTGCTCCGGGCTGGAGCTTGTTGCTCTGGACGATCGGGCTTTTCGTCATCATTGAGCTTCTTATAAACAATGTGATCGAGCCGTGGCTTTATGGCTCTCGCACCGGCCTTTCACCGCTTGCGATCATTGTATCTGCCATCTTCTGGACATGGCTGTGGGGGCCTGTCGGGCTTGTTCTGTCAACGCCCTTGACGGTCTGCCTTGTGGTGTTGGGACGTCACGTGCCGCAGTTTGAATTTCTGGAAATTCTGTTTGGCAACGAACCTGTGCTTGATCCGAAAGAACGTCTGTATCAACGCCTTTTGGCCGGCGATCCGGATGAGGCTACGGACAATGCCGAGGAAATGCTGGAGCGTAAGTATCTGGTCGAGTTTTACGGCTCGGTCGCTATTCCGGCGCTGCTGATGGCAGAACGGGACCGTCTCCGTGGCGTTCTGACAGAGCCGCAACTTCAGATCGTTGCCGAAAGCACGAAGACGCTGGTGGCCAATCTGGAACAGATTGCAAGCGAGGAAGAAGGCGATGACGAAGAGATAGCGATTGAGAATCCGGACGGTGATGGCAGCGCATCCGATCTGGAGCTTCCGCCCGGCGAGGGCCGGTCGCTTCTGACATTCGGGGGCAGGAAAGGGCTCGACGATACGGCTGCGATCATGCTGGCGCAGGTGCTTGCCGTACAGGGCGCTTCAGCAGAAGCCGTCGCGCATGATGCGCTCAAGCCTGCCAATCTCAGGGCTCTGGATATTTCCGGAAGGGATACGCTGATTATCTGCTTTCTGGACCGGCAGGCGGCGCGCCACGCCCGGTTTGCCGTACGCCGTCTGCGACGGCTACGGCGCTCTGTGCGTATAGGCGTGGTGTTATGGCATGATCCGAATGAAGCTCGTTCGGCTGACCGTGAAGAACTGCGGGAAGAAATACAGGCGGATTTCGTTGCCTGCACCATGATAGAGGCTGTTGTGGAAGGGCTCTCCGAAATAGAGCCGAAACCCTTGAAGGCGGCAAAGAAGACGGTGCGTGCGCGGTCACGCAAGGTGACCGCCGCAAAACCGGCTTAGATCGCTGCAAAACCTTTTTCGAGATCTGCAATGAGGTCCGGCACGTCTTCGAGCCCGATCTGCAGCCGGATCACCGGTCCCGGATAGTCACCCTTTGCTACTGTCCGGTCATTGAGACGGACATGAACGGCGAGGCTTTCATAGCCGCCCCAGGAATAACCAAGGCCGAAAATCTTCAGTGCATCAAGGAACGCATGCGCTTCTTTCTGGTCGCCACTGGCAAGCACGAAGGAGAAAATGCCGGAGGAGCCGGAGAAATCCCGCTTCCAGATTTCATGGCCGGGATGGCTTTCCAGTGCCGGATGCAGGACACGGTCGACAGCCGGGTGTTTTTCAAGCCAGCGCGCAACTTCCAGTGCGCTCTTGCGATGATGTTCCAGCCGCACGCCCATGGTCCGCATGCCGCGCAGGATCTGGTAGGTATCGTCAGCCGACGTGCACAGTCCAAGCGTTCCGTGGGTTTCCAGAAGCTGCGGCCAGCATTTTTCGTTGGCCGAAACCGTGCCGAACAGAATATCGGAATGGCCGGATGGATATTTGGTCGAGGCGTGGATGGTGATGTCCACGCCGAAATCGAGCGCCTTGAAATAAAGCGGGGTTGCCCATGTATTGTCCATCATGACGATGGCGCCGCCCTTGTGCGCTTCTTCAACGATGGCCGGAATGTCCTGCATCTCGAAAGTGTTGGATGCCGGTGATTCCGTAAACACGACTTTGGTGTTCGGTCGCATCAGCTTTGCGATGCCGGAACCGATCTCCGGATCGTAATATTCGACGTCCACGCCCATGCGCTTGAGGATGGTATCGGCAAAATGACGGGTCGGATTGTAGATCGAATCGACAAACAGCGCATGATCGCCCGGCGACAGGAAAGCGAGAAGCGGAATGGTAACCGCTGCGAGCCCGGATGGAACGCAGACAGTGCCCGCCGAACCTTCCAGCGCGTCGATTGCTGCGCAAAGTGCATCGCTGGTCGGCGTGCCGCGCGTACCATAGGTGTATTTCTGGCCGCCGGTCACCATCGTTTCCGCATCTGGAAAAAGCACAGTCGAGGCGCGGACAACGGGTGGATTGACGAAGCCATGATAGTCGCGTGGCTGATAACCGTCGTGAGCGAGCCGTGTGTTTATACCCAGCTTCTCTGTCTTGCCCTGCTGCTTAGTCACGAAAATGCCTCCACACCATGTTGCATGCTATCCCACTGATTCTCGTCCGCCGCTTCTCGAAAGAGAGGATTCTGCCAGGTCGCATCAAGGTCGGCTGCGGCAAAAAGATCTGCGATTCCGTTTGCGGCGGAAACTTTGAATACTTGGATAGGATGCGCGCGTTCTGGATGCAACCTCGCGCGCTATTTGTTGCGTAAGAAGCTTGTGAAAGGATATTTCCAATATGATGGCGTCAAGCACGGGAAGCATTTTTCTTTATCCCTTTCGCGCCGCGATTGAACTCCTTCAGGCTCTTCTGCGCCCGGCCGACAAGGGTGCGCCGTCCTCCTGGACGCTTGAAATGACCGCAATTGTCGTGCTTCTGCCTTTCATCATACTCGTGCTGCATCTGTGGGATGCGGACATTATTCGGGTCACGGCGAAAAGCACCAATCTCATCATGGAATTTCTGCGGGCGGTCACAGATGCGATTCGCACCATAGTCTGGCTCGCGATAGGCATGGTGGTGTGGCTCGTCACGGCAATGCTGCTCTCGCCGAAACTGCGTGCCGGTGCAAGGCCCTGGTTCGTAAAGCTCCACAGTTGGGCAACACTCGTGTTGACGTCAATCGTCGTCGCGAGCATTCCCGTCGAGATCGGCAAACTCGCCATAGGCCGGGCGCGCCCGTTTCTCCTTGACGATGTGGGGGCTGCCTATTTCTCGCCCTTCAAGGGGCAGTTTCTTTATGAGAGCTTTCCATCCGGCCATTCCATGATGGCGGGCATCATGATGGTTTCGCTTTGGATATTCCTGCCACGCTGGCGCATCCTGACCGTCACTGTATGTATTCTCTTCGGGATCAGCAGGCTTGCGGCGGGCGCGCATTATCCGACTGACGTTCTTGCAGGTCTGACAATCGGTGTCGTGGCCACCTGGTGGGTTGCCCGCTATATGGCGACGCGAAATATTATTTTTTCTTTGGATGATGAAAGCGCTATGCCGCGCGTTTGATTTCTACCAAAGGTTGTCAATAGTGTCATATATCTTGGATGGTAGTGATACATAAGTATTTGTATTAATTTAGCTAAATTGCTTTATAATACATGGGTGCGGTAAAGGTTTCACCTGTGAAGGGCTCTACCCAGAAATCGGGAAACCGTGTAAATTTCTGAATATTTCTCCCTCATCTTTTTGAGACGTCTGTACACCGGACTACGTTAATGCCTTGACCAACGGCAAAATTTCGCCTTCGATACGACTTGTGAAGGCGACAGGTTTGTCACTGCGCTCAAAAACAAAAATCGAAGACCGGATAGCGGTCTCGGGCGAGGGCAATCTGCTGTAGGCATGGGCTTGGGAGGTCACGCGGCTTTTCCAATGGGTTTATGCAAAAAACAAAGCAACAAGAGACGCTATGAGCCAACGGTTCGGCGTTCTCCAGGGAACAAAAAAGGTTGCAGGCCAGATGAAAAAAACTCTTATGACGGGTGTATTGGGTGCAGCGGCGCTGTTTGGTGCCGCTTCGGGAGCATCCGCAGACACGCTTTCCGATGTGAAGGCGAAAGGTTTTCTGCAGTGCGGCGTTAACACGGGCCTGCTTGGATTTGCTTCGCCCAACGACAAGGGCGAGTGGTCTGGCTTCGATGTGGATTATTGCCGTGCTGTAGCTTCTGCGATTTTCGGCGATCCAACCAAGGTGAAGTTCACGCCGCTGAATGCCAAGGAACGTTTCACCGCCCTGCAGTCGGGTGAAGTGGACGTCCTGATCCGTAACACGACCTGGACCATCAGCCGCGACACCGCGCTCGGCCTCGATTTTGCTGGCATCAATTACTTTGACGGCCAGGGTTTCATGATCAATTCGAAGAAGCTGTCGGGCATCAATTCCGCATTGCAGCTTTCCGGTGCTTCCATCTGCGTTCAGGCTGGTACGACGACCGAGCTGAACATGGCCGATTATTTCCGCGCCAATAAGATGGAATATAATCCGGTTGTCTTCGAGAAGATCGAAGAAGCCAATGCCGCTTACGACTCCGGTCGTTGCGACGCCTATACGACCGACCAGTCCAGCCTTTACGGGGTTCGCCTGGCGCTCGCCAATCCGGACGATCACGTCATCTTGCCGGAAATCATCTCCAAGGAGCCGTTCGGTCTGACCGTTCGCCAAGGTGATGCCAAGTGGGCGGATGTCGTTCGCTGGACGCATAATGCGCTGCTCAACGCCGAGGAATACGGCATTACGCAGGCCAATGTCGAAGAGATGAAGAAATCCGACAATCCGGACATCAAGCGTCTTCTCGGTGTAGAGGCGGATACCAAGATTGGTACCGATCTGGGTCTCGACAATGACTGGGTGGTGAAGATCGTTAAGGGCGTCGGCAATTACGGCGAAATTTTCGAGCGCAACATCGGCGCCAGCAGCCCGCTCAAGATTGCACGTGGCATCAATGCCCAGTGGAACAAGGGTGGCCTGCAATATGGCATCCCCGTGCGCTAACGGGCGTTATTCTCCAGACTGATCATCAGGCGGGTGCAGTAGCACCCGCCGGATTTGTCGGCTCTGCGGTTTGTCCGTTTGCTACTGCCCCCGCATCTGGCGGGCATTTGAATGCTGACAAGCTGCTTTTCGGAATTCAACCGCGTCTTGCAGGCCCGCAAGCTCGAGATGAGCCTGTGCAGGGGACGGCAAGACCGAACGGTTCGGCATTCAACGCCTCGACGTCAGAAACTGCTCCGCAAATGCGGCCAGCCGTTCTTGTTCGAGGTCGATGTGGCCGACCGAGAGGTACAGGAAACATATGGCTTCCTATTCTGCAACTGAACGTCGCCAGGACCGCGGCGGAACTTCGCTCCTGTACGATCCGCGAATTCGCGGCATCTTCTATCAGGTCCTTGTCTTTGCTGCGGTCATTGGCGCAATCTACTGGATAGTCGGCAACACGATCACCAATCTGCAGCGCGCAAACATTGCTTCCGGCTTCGGTTTCCTCAATGGTCGCGCTGGTTTTGATATCAGCCAGACGCTCATTCAGTACAACAGCGATTCAAACTATGGCCGGGCTTTTCTGGTCGGCCTTGTGAATACGCTTTACGTTGCTGCGCTCGGTGTCATCACGGCATCGATCCTCGGATTTCTGGTCGGCATCGGTCGGCTTTCGCACAACTGGCTGATCCGCAAGATCTGCACGGTCTATGTAGAAGTCTTCCGCAATATTCCGCCGCTGCTCGTCATCTTCTTCTGGTATTTCGGCGTCCTGTCCGTCCTGCCGCAGGCACGCGACAGTTTTGCACTTCCGCTTGGCACCTACCTCAACAATCGCGGCTTCTTCATGCCTGCGCCTGTTTGGGGTGAGGGGGCATGGCTTCTGCCCGTGGCGTTTCTCATCGGCATCGTGGCTGCTGTCATCGTTGCACGCTGGGCAAAACGCCGCCAGATGGCAACAGGAAAGCCTTTCCATACGATACGTGTATCAATTGCATTAATTATCGGCCTGCCGATATTGGCCCTGATTGCCACGGGCTTTCCGGTTTCATTCGACTTGCCGAAGCTCGGAACCTTCAATCTGACAGGCGGGGCACAGATCAAGCCGGAATTTCTGGCGCTGTTTCTGGCTCTCTCCTTCTATACGGCCTCCTTCATCGCCGAAACGGTTCGCGCCGGTGTTCTCGGTGTCAACAAGGGGCAGACCGAAGCAGCCTATGCGGTCGGGCTTCGCCCCGGTCAGACGATGCGTCTCATCATCGTTCCGCAGGCGTTGCGCATTATCATCCCGCCGCTATCGAGCCAGTATCTCAACCTCATCAAGAACTCGTCGCTCGCTATCGCCATCGGCTACCCTGATCTTGTCGCGGTTGGCGGAACCATCCTCAACCAGACCGGCCAAGCGGTCGAAGTCGTGGCGATCTGGATGGTGATCTACCTGGGCATCAGCCTGTTTGTTTCCGGCTTGATGAACTGGTTCAATGCCAAGATGGCACTGGTGGAGAGGTGACAATGGAAAACACAGATCTCCAATATGTCCGTGCAGAGCTGGTTGATGGCGAAGCACCTCCGCGCTCCGTGCAGGGCATTTCTCACTGGTTCCGCGTCAACCTGTTCGCAACGCCGGTGGATGCCGCGCTGACCATTCTCGGCCTGTTGGCCGTGGCATGGTTCCTTCCGCCGATCATCGAATGGCTGTTCGTCAACGCCGTGTGGACCGGTACGGACCGCACCGCCTGCCTGACTGTCGCGCAGGGCGGCGCGCAGCCGGAAGGTTGGTCGGGAGCCTGCTGGGCATTCGTGAACGCGAAATACGAGCAGTTCATCTATGGCCGTTATCCGATTTCAGAACGCTGGCGTGTCAATCTGACCGCGTTGATGTTCGTGGTCCTGCTCGTGCCGCTTATGATCCCGAAGGTTCCGAACAAGGCTCTCAATGCGATCTTGTTCTTCTTCGTGTTTCCGATTGTCGCCTTCTTCCTGCTGGTGGGCGGATGGTTTGGTCTTCCCTTTGTGGAAACGCCACTCTGGGGCGGGCTTCTGGTCACCCTTGTTCTGTCCTTCGTGGGCATTGCCGTGTCGCTGCCATTTGGCATAGTGCTTGCACTCGGACGCCGTTCAAAGCTGCCTGTCATCAAGACGTTCTCGATCATCTTCATCGAAATGGTGCGTGGCGTTCCGCTGGTGACGGTGCTGTTCATGGCCAGCGTCATGCTGCCTCTGTTCCTGCCGCCGGGCGTTACCTTCGACAAGTTGCTGCGTGCGCTTATCGGCGTGGCGCTTTTCGCTTCGGCCTATATGGCGGAAGTGGTGCGCGGCGGCCTTCAGGCCATTCCCCGCGGGCAATATGAGGGTGCAGATGCGCTGGGTCTCAGCTACTGGCAGAAAACGGGACTGATCGTCCTGCCGCAGGCGCTGAAACTGGTGATTCCGGGCATCGTGAACACCTTTATCGGTCTCTTCAAGGATACGAGCCTCGTCTACATCATCGGCATGTTCGATCTTCTGGGTATCGTTCGCCAGAATTTCTCGGATGCCAACTGGGCTTCTCCACAGACGCCTGCCACCGGTCTGATCTTTGCGGGCTTCATTTTCTGGATTTTCTGTTTCGCAATGTCGCGATACTCTATATTCATGGAACGACGGCTTGATACGGGTCATAAACGATAAGAATAAAGGGAATAATGGAAATGAGTGCACAAAGTGCCCTGCCGCAATCCGAACTCGAACTCGAAGTCGATCGTTCAAAGATGCAGGTTTCCAAAACCGATGTCGCCATCGAAATCACCAACATGCATAAGTGGTACGGTGAGTTTCACGTGCTGCGCGACATCAATCTGAAGGTCATGCGCGGGGAGCGCATCGTCGTGGCAGGGCCGTCTGGATCCGGTAAATCGACCATGATCCGCTGTGTCAACCGTCTGGAAGAACACCAGAAGGGCAAGATTGTCGTCGACGGCATCGAACTGACCAACGATCTCAAGAAAATCGATGAAGTGCGCCGCGAAGTCGGTATGGTGTTCCAGCACTTCAACCTCTTCCCGCATCTGACCATTCTGGAAAACTGCACGCTGGCACCAATCTGGGTGCGCAAGATGCCGAAGAAGCAGGCGGAAGAAGTCGCCATGCATTATCTGGCTCGCGTGAAAATTCCGGAACAGGCCAACAAATATCCAGGCCAGCTTTCCGGCGGCCAGCAGCAGCGCGTGGCGATTGCCCGTGCATTGTGCATGAACCCCAAGGTCATGCTGTTCGACGAGCCGACCTCCGCTCTCGATCCCGAAATGGTCAAGGAAGTGCTGGATACGATGGTGAGCCTCGCCGCCGAAGGCATGACCATGATCTGCGTGACGCACGAAATGGGCTTTGCCCGTCAGGTTGCCAACCGTGTGATCTTCATGGATCAGGGCCAGATCGTCGAACAGAACTCGCCGAACGAGTTCTTCGACAATCCGCAGCACGAACGCACCAAGCTGTTCCTGAGCCAGATTCTGCACTGACCTGGCATTCCAATCATGAACTTAGAGCATAATCCGACCGGAGTGAAACGAGGATCGATAAGATTATGCTTGAAATAGAAGAAGTTAGAGCGCCGATCTGATCCAATCAGATCGAAACGCGCTCTAAAACACCCGTCAGAAAATCTGGCGGGTGTTTTTTATTTATTCCTCGTGCGGACCTTCGCAGAACTGGATGCGATTACCGAAGGGGTCGATGACCGTCATCACGCGGCCCCAGGGTTCATGCTCGATCCCCGGTCGCATGAAGCGATAGCCGCGCGCGCTGATCTCCTTATGCAGTTCCTCAACGCCCTGCATACGCACAAAAATATTGGCGCCGGGGCTTCCGTCGCCGTGATGCTCGCTGAGATGCAGGACCAAAGCGCCGCGAGAAACCTGCATATAAAGCGGCATTCCCTCGGTAAATCGATGCTCCCAATCCAGAGTGAACCCCAGAAAACCGAGATAGAACTCACGGGCTTTTTCTATGTCGAACATACGAAAGATTGGACAGGTCTGCTCAAACTGGATTGCCATTGTGGAACGCCTTTGCGACTGATGGCTTTGTAGAACGGGAGAGGCAAGTCGTGACCGATTTTCAATGGGTGGAGAAACTCGCGCCTGAGCAATACAGCGAATTTCATGAGTTTTACAGTAAAGAATGGTGGACGAGCGAGCGGACGCTCGATGACGTCACGCATATGCTGGCCCATTGCGATTTGCTTCTTTTCTGTCTCGACGCGGGAGGCAAGATCGCAGGCTTCGCCCGCGTTCTCAGCGACTTCACTTTCAAGGCACTGATTTTTGATGTGATTGTGTCGGAACAGCACAGGCGACAAGGGCTGGGACAGGCCCTTGTCGAGCGCATTCTCAACCATGAAAAGCTGAAACGTGTGAAAAGCTTCGAGCTTTATTGCCCGGATCGGCTTGTGCCCTTTTACGAAAAGCTGGGTTTTGTAAAGGGCACATCCTCGCTGCTTTTCAATCAGCGTTAGAGCGCGTCGCGCTCTAACTGTTTGTTTTTACGCATGTCGTCATCGGAAAACCGGTTCCCACTTTTCCGCGACATGCTTTAATCTTCCACAAACCGGCGCAGGCGCTGGAGTGCGTTATCCCACTGGCTGGAAACAGTTGCGAGATAGGCGCGGGCGTCGATCAGCGGGGCAGCTTGCAGGCGAAACCTGCTTTCCCGTCCCACCCTTTCTCGTTCGACCAGTCTTGCCTGTTCCAGCACCGACAGGTGCTTGGTGACGGCCTGTCGGGTGATGCTGCCATTTTGCGACAGCACCACAATCGAACGGCTTTCGCCATCGCTCAGGGTTTCTATGAGCGTCAGCCGGGTCGGATCGGCTAGCGCTGCAAAAACGATGGAGATGTCCGTACCTGTCATCTCTGCCCCGTCATGCATTTTCGACGTGTCTTTTGATATTGCCAACCTGCTCCTCCCAACCACGTTCGTTCATTCTCAATGCCAGCGGTCGACGTTCGGCAGGCAAGGCGTCGAAACCGCTTTCGACGACCGTCAGCCGCGTTCCGGCTTCGACAGGCTCCAGTTTGAATTCCACCAGCGTCGGCGGTTCCTTGGAATAGTCGATGCTCCGGTCTATGGCGTAGGGATGCCATGTGAAGGCGAAATAGGTTGGAGCTTTCATTTCCTTGATAAAGGATTCCCAAGGCTCTTGCTCGAAGCCGGGATAGGTGATGTGTCCTGACGAGTGGGTGCCGACGATGAATGGACCGTCGATCTTGACCTGAAACCAACTTCCGAATTCTTCATGATCGGTGAGCGCGCGCCATACGCGGTCGATCCCTGCATGAATGTCGACGGTCTTCACGATGCGGTCTGTATTGCTTGCAATAGTCATGATATGCATCCTCCGTAATTGGCAACTCAACGGTTGCCAATATAAGGCGATCGAGAAAATGCGCAACTAAAAAGTTGCACATTTTATTCCGGCGCCGGAGCCTTGTCGGGAAGCGGAAACAATGTCGCGAATTTTTCCGCCAAGGCACGGTCGCCTATGACTTTGAGAACATTAGCGATTTCCAGAGCGGAAAGAGATTGTCCGCCATAGATCGCAGCAGCCAGCATCCGCGGCGAACTTTCAAAATGCAGATCGTATTTCTGCGCTATGCCGCGCTCTATCTGAATCCCTTCATCATCCAGACGGGCGGTGAAATCCTCCCCATCCAAGCGGAGACCGATCACGGCGCGCAGACCGAGAGACCTGTCATGATCCATCATGGTTCGCAGTGAAAGCAGGAAGGAAGCGGTTGAAATCGGCAGGTTGGGATCATGTTTTGGCGAGCGTGCAGCCCAACGACCCAATGTCTGAAGAATTGGTTCGCTCTCGTAACCCCACTCGGTCAGTTCGTAGACCTGCACCGATGCCGGAGGGGGGAGTTTCGTTTTGCGCAGAATGCCAGCCTCTTCCAGCCCTTCCAGCCTCTGCGTAAGGACATTTGCACTCACCCCCGGCAGGTCAGCCCTCAGATCACTGAAGCGTTTGGGGCCGAACATCAATTCGCGCATGACCAGAAGAGACCAGCGTTCCCCAATTAAATCAAGGGCATGGGCTGCAGCGCAGGCGTCGTCATAACTGCGTTTGGCGGCTGGCTTTCCTAGGTTGGTTATTTTTTCTAACTTCATGGTTGCTAATTATAACTTATCTGCCATTATGCACAAGCGAACTTTGAGTTCTTCCAATGCGAATTGCGTGAATTGCCACACGCCCGGAACGCTCAAGAATCGAATGCATACCGGGCCTGAGACACATGGCTCGACCTTATCGCCGGGGGAGGCGGGCAGGCGATAGATAATCGTAAAATAAGATCGGGCCGCATAGCCCGCCAACGGAGGAAATCTCATGCCGAAAATGATTTTCGTGAACCTGCCAGTGAAGAATGTTGCGAAGTCCACCAGCTTCTACGAAGCCATAGGCGCCACCAAGAATCCCATGTTCTCGGACGAAACGGCTTCCTGCATGGTCTTTTCGGACACCATTCACGCGATGATCCTTGACCACGAAAAATTCAGCCAGTTCACGCCGAAGAAGATTGCCGATGCTGGCACGGTCAGCGAAGTGCTGGTCTGTCTGTCTGCAGAAAGCAAGGCAGAAGTCGACGGAACCGTGGAGAAGGCAGTGAAGGCTGGCGGAAAGGCCGATCCGGGTCCGAAACAGGATTACGGCTTCATGTATGGACGCAGCTTCGAAGATCTTGATGGCCATATCTGGGAGCTGATGTGGATGGACATGGAAGAAGCCAGCAAGGTTATGGGATAGAGATTTCCCATAAAAGTTCGATAAAACAAATGCTTAGAGTGTCGTGTGTTCTTACGGGCGCACAAAGCACTCTAATCTTCTAAACGAATGAATCTACGCATCGTGCTTCCGAAAATCGATTCCGATTTTCGGGCCGATGCGGTAGGGAGGAGAAAATGTCAGGTCTGACAATCTGTCTCTGGTTCGACAGGCAGGCTGAAGAAGCTGCGAACCACTATGTTTCGATCTTCCGCGCCTGCGGAAGATCGGCCTCCGTCGATGGTTTCATCCGGTTTGAGCATGCCCATCAGCCCGAAGGCACCGATGTCGTGGTTGCGAACTTCACGCTCGACGGACAGGCGATATCCGGTCTCAACGGCGGACCGACATTCAAGTTTTCCCCGGCAGCCTCACTTTTCGTCCAATGCAAGGATCAGGTGGAACTGGATATGTTCTGGGAGAAACTGATGGAGGGCGGCGCGCCGATGGAATGCGGCTGGCTGACGGACAAATATGGCTTCTCGTGGCAGGTCGTGCCGCAGATGTTGCTGGATGTCCTGCAGAACGGCACAGCCGAACAGCGCCAGCGCGTGGCCGATGCCGTGATGAAGATGGTCAAGCTCGACGTTGCGACGCTCGAAGCTGCGCGCGACGCAGCTTAATTCCGCACTGCCGCAATGGCATCATAGCCATAGAGCCAGTCCAGATCCTTCAGGAAACTATCCGGGCTGCGCATGGCGAAGAGTGTGTTGCGGCCAAGCGCGAAAATGCCGGTGGCGTGATAGGCGAACCTGTTCAACTGACCGCGCTTGGCGACTGCTGCGATCCGTTCCTTGCGGGCGATGTCGAAACGCTTCAGTCCTGCTTCGCGGTTGCCGCTGTCGAGCGCTTCGGCAAGCGCTGCGGCATCCTCGATCGCCATAGCTGCGCCCTGCGCAGCAAATGGTGTGACCGCGTGTGATGCATCACCCAGAAAGATCGTCCGGTCCGGTCCGACGAATTGAGCGTTGGCCATTTCAAAAAGCGGCCAGTAGGTCCATGCATCGGCTGCTGCCAGTACATCGCGAACAGGAGTGCCCCAATCCGCGTAGATGGAGCGCAGACGCGCCGGGTCGCCGGTTCTGGACCACACTTCGCCAGGGTTTTCGCCCGTCGTGATCGCGACGAAATTGACGAAATTGCCGCCCTTGACCGGGTAGGCGATGAAATGCGCCTGTTTGCCCAGCCATGCGGAGACGGCATTGCGCTTCGGCATCGCGTTCAGGAAAGAGACGGGGAGGGCATCGGTGGCAAGGGTTGTCCGCCAGGCAATATGGCCGCTGAAACGAGCTTTGCTGAAACCTGCTTTTGACCGTTCCGCCGACCAGACACCATCGCAAGCGATCAGATAGGCGACATCAAGGGATTCTTCGGAATTGCCATGACGGATGGTGGCAGCAACGATCCCGTTTTCAACGTGATGGCTTGTGATTTCAGTGCCGAGGCTGATCTCGATGCCCGGCTCTTCAAGGCAGGCATCGAGTAAGGCGGATTGCAGATCGGCGCGATGGCAAACGACATAGGGATGATTCCAGCGCTGACAAGCCTTGTCGCCGAGTTTCATTTCCATCAGCGGATGCGCCTTGCGCCCATCCATCAGATAGAGCGCTTCGGGTGTCACGGCCTTGCCGGACAGACGGTCGGCAATGCCGAGCCGTTCCAGATGGCGTATTGCATTGGGCGCAAGTTGGAGGCCCGCGCCGACTTCCGAAAGGGTTTCAGCCTTTTCGACAAGCCGGATATTCCAGCCGCGAGCTGCCAGCTCCAGTGCGGCCGATAGACCGGCAACGCCGGCCCCGGCAATCAATATGCGCCCTTTGCTCATGTCGATGAGATCATCCGGCATTCTTATGAGGCTGTTTGGATTAAGCAGCCTTATCCGCAGGTGCTTCGTAAACGCAGCCAGCCGGAACGGTTTCGTCGGCATGGAGCTTGGCGTTGTAGCTGTAGAGCGTCGAGCAATACGGGCAAACGACTTCGCTTTCATCGCCCATGTCGAGAAACACATGCGGATGATCGAAAGGCGGGTTTGCACCGACGCACATGAATTCCTTCACGCCGATTTCGATGGCCGCATGGCCGGCGTCGTTTTGAAAGTGAGGAATGATGTGATCGGACATGATATGCTCCGGTTCTGGTCGATGGGCGGTATGGGCATGGTCTCAAACCGGGTGCCGGATAAGATCATGCATAGACATTGGCATGCGTGTACCGCGAAAGTCTTGTTTCCGGAAGCGTTTTCATCAATTCTGAGGACATTTCAGGCTAATTGCTATCAAACTGTCATATGACAGTCATAGGCTTATAGCGCATCCCGAAAAGTGCGAAGCGGTTTTCGGGATTAGATGCACGTAAAGCCAGTAGGCAGAGCCGGAATATTCCGGTGGAAGTCGGGACAGGAAAAATGAGCGAAAACAGCGTTATGGCGAGCGATACCCCCAACGCGACCGAAGGCGGGACACACGAGATGGCAGCCGGATTAGCCCCCGACCCAACCATCGTTCCCGACATGGAAGCAGGCCCCGGCGTTCACAAAGCTTTGAACGGCGAGCTGATGCAAAGTGCCGACCGCTTCGTCAATCGCGAGTTTTCCTGGTTGCAGTTCAACCGGCGTGTTCTCGAAGAAGCCGCGAATATGCGCCAGCCCTTGCTCGAACGCCTGCGCTTCCTGTCCATTTCTGCCGCCAATCTCGATGAATTCTTCATGGTTCGCATCGCCGGGCTGGCCGCTCAGGTGCGCGCCGGTGTGGCGCTGCGCAGCGCCGATGGACGCACGCCGCAGGAACAGCTCGACTTCGTTCTGGACGAAGTGGGGCGCTTGCAGGAAGAACAGCAGCAACGTCTGCGGACGTTGCGCGAGGAACTGGAACAGGAGAACATCGAGATCGTCCGTCCGTCGGCGCTTGCAAGGCCTGAAAAGGAATGGCTTGAAAACCACTTCCTCGAAACGATCTTCCCGGTCCTGACGCCGCTGTCCATCGATCCGGCGCATCCGTTTCCGTTCATTCCGAATCTCGGCTTTTCCATCGCCCTGCAGCTTGCGCGTCGTGCCGACAATCATCCGATGACCGCGCTCCTGCGTATCCCGGTCGCGCTGAAGCGCTTTATCCAACTCCCGACAGACCAGCAGAACCTTTATCGCTTCATCACGATCGAGGATGCGGTGAGCCTGTTCATCGGGCGGCTTTTCCCTGGTTATGAAGTGCGTGGCGCCGGTACATTCCGCATCATCCGCGACAGCGATATTGAAGTGGAGGAAGAAGCCGAAGATCTCGTACGTCTCTTTGAGACGGCGCTGAAGCGGCGCCGCCGGGGACAGGTGATCCGCATCGAGTTTGACGGCGAAATGCCGGAGGCCCTGCGTGTTTTCGTGGCAACGGAACTCGGCGTTTCGGAAAGCCGCATCAGTGTGCATGAAGGCCTTCTGGCACTCAATATGATTTCCGAGATCGTTTCGATCCCGCGTGAGGACCTCAAATTCGTGTCCTACAATCCGCGTTTCCCGGAGCGTATTCGCGAGCATGGTGGCGATTGCTTCGCCGCGATTCGCGAAAAGGACATTGTGGTTCATCACCCGTATGAATCTTTCGACGTGGTGGTGCAGTTCCTGCGGCAAGCCGCAGCCGACCCGGATGTGTTGGCGATCAAACAGACGCTTTATCGCACCTCCAATGACAGTCCGATCGTGCGCGCGCTGGTGGATGCCGCAGAAGCTGGCAAGTCGGTGACGGCGCTGGTCGAGCTGAAGGCCCGCTTCGATGAGGAAGCGAACATTCGTTGGGCGCGCGATCTGGAGCGTGCAGGCGTCCAGGTGGTGTTCGGCTTCATCGAACTGAAAACCCATGCGAAAATGTCGCTCGTGGTGCGCCGTGAAGACCAGAGGCTGCGTTCCTATGTGCATCTGGGCACGGGCAACTACCATCCGATTACAGCGCGCATCTATACCGATCTGTCGTTCTTCACGTCGGACGCGGATATCGCCCGCGACGTGGCACATATCTTCAATTTCATCACGGGCTATGCCCAGCCTGCCGAAGAGATGAAAATCGCGATTTCTCCCTTCACTTTGCGCGCGCGAATCCTCAAGCACATCGAGGATGAAGTGGCGCATGCGAAGGCGGGGCGTCCGGCTGCGATCTGGATGAAGATGAATTCGCTTGTCGATCCACAGATAATTGACGCGCTCTATATGGCGAGCCAGGCGGGCGTGCAGATTGATCTGGTCGTGCGCGGCATCTGCTGCCTGCGTCCGGGTGTTCCGGGGCTTTCCGACAATATTCGCGCCAAGTCGATTGTCGGGCGTTTTCTGGAACACAGCCGTATATTCTGTTTCGGAAACGGCAACGACCTGCCTTCCGACAAGGCAATCGTCTACATCGGGTCCGCCGACATGATGCCGCGCAATCTTGATCGCCGCGTGGAGACGCTTGTTCCGATCACAAATGCAACAGTGCATCAGCAAATCCTGTCGCAAATCATGTTTGCCAACATAATTGATAACCAACAGAGCTATCAGCTACTTGCGGACGGCACCTCTCGCCGGATAGAAAAGGAAGCTGGAGAAGAAGCTTTCAACGCGCAGGAATATTTCATGACCAATCCTAGCCTGTCGGGTCGCGGAAAGTCGCTGAAGTCTTCGGCCCCCCGCCTTATCGCGCATCGCAAGCGCGCGCAGGCGGAAAGAAAAACGACTGCATGAGCGCAGCTTTGGCACAAGGCCGCCTGAAGGGACTCAAGCCCGTTGCGGTCATCGACATTGGCTCGAACTCGATCCGTGTCGTCATCTATGAAGGCATCGTCCGTTCTCCGACGGTGCTTTTCAACGAAAAGATACTCTGCGGCCTCGGAAAAGGCCTGGCGAAAACCGGCAAGCTCAACGAGAAATCCGTTGAAGCGGCGCTTCGTGCGCTCAAGCGTTTCCGCGCTCTGGCCGAACAGGCCGGCGCGGTTTCCATTCACGCGCTGGCCACAGCCGCTGCACGCGAAGCGAAGAACGGCCCGGATTTCATCGCACAGGCAGAGGCCATTCTCGGCCGGCACATTGAAGTGCTGTCCGGCAAGGAAGAAGCCCATTATTCGGCGCTTGGTATCATTTCGGGCTTCTATCGACCGAAGGGCGTGACAGGTGACCTTGGCGGCGGCAGCCTTGAACTGATCGCAGTGGACGACCACGAGGTAGGCGAGGGGATCACCTTGCCGCTCGGCGGCCTGCGCTTGCAGGATATGTCCGATGGACGGCTGCCAGAGGCAACCAAGATTGCTCGTACGGAACTGGCAAAGGCAACGCTTCTGGAAGCGCATCAGGGCCAGGTTTTCTATGCGGTGGGCGGAACATGGCGTAACCTTGCCAAGCTGCATATGACGGCGAAAAACTATCCGCTGCATGTCATGCATGGCTATGAAATAAACCCGGTGGAAGCGCAAAGCTTCCTCAAGCGCGTTGCCAAGGGCAATCTCGACACGATGCGCGGCATCGAGGCGGTTTCGAAAAACCGTCGCCAGCTTTTGGCCTATGGCGCCACGGTACTGCTTGAGACGATCCGTCTGATGAAGCCTTCGAAGATCGTCTTTTCGGCGCTCGGCGTACGCGAAGGCTATCTTTATTCGCTTTTGCCCAAGAACGAACAGCGGCTCGATCCGCTGCTGGCCTCGGCAGACGAACTGTCCATTCTGCGCTCACGCTCTCCGCGTCATGCTCGCGAACTGGCAACATGGACGACTTTGTCCTTGCCGGTGCTCGGTTTTGACGAAACCGAAGACGAAGCGCGCTACAGGCAGGCTGCCTGCCTTGTGGCCGATATAAGCTGGCGCGCGCACCCCGACTATCGGGGGTCGCAGGCGCTGAACATCATCGCTCACGGCTCGTTCGGCGGTATCGACCATGCCGGACGTTCCTTCATGGCGCTTGCCAATTATTACCGCCACGAAGGCCTGATCGAAGACGAGATTGCACCGGAAATCATGCAACTCGCCACGCCGCGCCTGCGTGAAAGGGCGAAGTTGCTCGGAGCCTTGCTGCGTGTGGTCTATCTTCTGTCGGCGTCTATGCCGGGCGTCATCCCGCGCCTTGTGTGGCGCGAGGAGGAAACCGGTATTGCGCTGGTTGTTCCCGGCGATCTTGCAGACCTGATTTCGGATCGTCCCGAAGGCCGCTTGCAGCAGCTTTCCAAGCTGACGGGAAAGAATATCTATTTCGCGGTCGGTGACGCGGCGATTGAGGGGACGCGGGAATAAGGCAGTAAGTGAGTAGGGCAGTAAGGCAATATGTTAATGTTCGCGTTAAACATACTGCCTTACTGCCCTAATGCCTTAACCACTTACTCCCCTAACTCAACCGCCCTGATCCGCCGGTTCTCGAACTTGATGCCAATCTTGCCGTCGATGAGATCTAGGGCTTTCTGGCCGAAAACCTCGCGACGCCAGCCATGCAGGGCAGGTACATTGGCCTTGTCACCTTCTGAGGCGATCTTGTCGATATCGTCCGAGCTGGCCACGATCTTTGCAGCGACGCCGTGCTCTTCCGTCACAAGCTTGAGCAGAACCTTGAGGATATCTGCAGCAGCAGCGCTGCCTTCAGGCGAATGCGACGGCTTCGGCAATTTCGGCAAATCTTCCTTGGGAATTTCAAGTGCAGACTGGATCGCGGCAACAAGCCCGGTAGCCTGTGCCGAACGCTCCCATCCCTTCGGGATCGAGCGCAAACGGCCCAGTGCTTCCGCGTCACGCGGCTGCTGCTGGGCGATTTCAGCTATGGTGTCGTCCTTGATGATGCGGCCGCGCGGCACATTGCGTTCGCGCGCTTCGCGTTCACGCCAGGCGGCGACGGATTGCATGATGGCCAGTTCGATCGGCTTGCGAACGCGGGCCTTCACCCGTCGCCACGCATCATCCGGGTGCATGTCGTAGGTTTCACGAGCGGTCAGCACTGCCATTTCCTCGTTCACCCACTCGCTGCGGCCTTCTTTGCGAAGTTCTTCCTTCAGATAGAGATAGATGTCGCGCAGATAGGTAACGTCGGCCAGGGCATAGTCGAGTTGCTTGTCTGAAAGCGGGCGACGGCGCCAGTCGGTAAACCGGGACGACTTGTCGATTTGCTTGCCCGTAACTTTCTGCACAAGCTGGTCATAGGAAATGGCGTCGCCGAAGCCGCAGACCATTGCCGCCACCTGACTGTCGAAGACAGGCGACGGGATGAGGGCGCCGAGGTGGAAGACAATTTCGATGTCTTGCCGTGCAGCGTGAAAAACCTTGACCACCTTTTCGTCCGCCATCAGGCGGAAGAACGGCGCGAGGTCGAGCCCCGGCGCAAGCGCGTCCACGAGCGCCGTATGGTCCGGCGAAGCCATCTGGATAAGGCACAATTCCGGCCAGAACGTCGTTTCACGGATGAATTCCGTATCGACTGTTACGAAATCGGATTTGGCGAGGGCGGATACGGCCTCTTCAAGGGCCTGTGTGGTCGTAATCAGATGCATGTCTACCTTTTAGAGTATTTCCAGCAAAAGTGCGAAGCGGTTTTGCGTTGGATAATGCGACAAAACAAATAGACAAAGCTTTGTCGCTTGTCGCGAAATAATCAGGAAAGAGCTTCCACGGAACGTGCACATAGTGTTTTTTGTCGACACTTTACGTCAAGGTGGTTTAACACCAAACCCCGTAGGGAGTGCAGACTTGACAAAACCCGGTCAAAATGCGCTTTTCCGCGAGAATTTAAAGCGTTTCGTCAGGTAGTCCTGACTTATTATTCCAAAGGCAGAAATCATGCACCGTTACCGCAGCCATACCTGCGCAGCCCTTCGCAAGACGGACGTTGGTTCTAACGTTCGCCTTTCCGGATGGGTTCACCGCGTCCGTGACCATGGCGGCATTCTCTTCATCGATCTTCGCGATCATTACGGCATTACCCAGATCGTGGCCGATCCCGATTCGCCCGCCTTCAAGGTCGCCGAAACCGTTCGCGGCGAATGGGTTATTCGTGTCGATGGTGAAGTGAAGGCCCGCGCAGGCGATGCGGTCAATACGAATCTGCCGACCGGCGAAGTGGAAATCTTCGCGACCGAGATCGAAGTGCTCGCAGCCGCCAAGGAATTGCCGCTGCCTGTATTCGGCGAGCCGGATTATCCGGAAGATATCCGCCTGAAGTATCGCTTCCTCGATCTGCGCCGCGAAACGCTGCACAAGAACATCATGAGCCGCACGAAGATCATCGCGGCGATGCGTCGCCGCATGACCGAGATCGGTTTCAATGAGTTCAGCACGCCGATCCTGACGGCTTCGTCGCCGGAAGGCGCACGCGACTTCCTCGTGCCAAGCCGTATTCACGAGGGCAAGTTCTACGCGCTGCCGCAGGCGCCGCAGCAGTACAAGCAGCTTCTGATGGTTGCCGGTTTCGACCGCTACTTCCAGATTGCACCTTGCTTCCGCGATGAAGACCCGCGTGCAGATCGCCTGCCGGGTGAGTTCTACCAGCTCGACCTTGAAATGAGCTTCGTGACCCAGGAAGAAGTATGGGAAACGATGGAACCGGTCATGCGCGGCATCTTTGAAGAGTTTGCCGAAGGCAAACCGGTGACGCAGACCTTCCGCCGTATCGCCTATGACGATGCGATCCGCACCTATGGTTCGGACAAGCCAGACCTGCGCAACCCGATTGAAATGCAGGCTGTGACCGATCACTTTGCCGGTTCCGGCTTCAAGGTCTTCGCGAACATGATCGCCAACGATCCAAAGGTCGAAGTCTGGGCTATTCCGGCCAAGACCGGCGGCAGCCGCGCATTCTGCGACCGCATGAATTCCTGGGCGCAGGGTGAAGGGCAGCCGGGTCTCGGCTATATCTTCTGGCGCAAGGAAGGCGACAAGCTTGAGGGCGCAGGCCCGATTGCCAAGAATATCGGTGAAGAACGCACAGAAGCGATCCGCACGCAAATGGGTCTTGAAGATGGCGATGCCTGCTTCTTCGTTGCCGGTCTGCCGTCCAAGTTCTACAAGTTCGCAGGCGATGCCCGCACGCGCGCCGGTGAAGAACTGAACCTCGTCGATCGCGACCGCTTCGAACTGGCCTGGATCATCGACTTCCCGTTCTACGAATGGGACGAGGACAACAAGAAGCTCGACTTTGCGCACAATCCGTTCTCGATGCCGCAAGGTGGCATGGAGGCACTGGAAACGCAGGATCCGCTGTCGCTCAAGGCTTACCAGTACGATCTCGTCTGCAACGGTTTCGAAATTGCTTCCGGTTCGATCCGTAACCAGTTGCCGGATGTCATGGTCAAGGCCTTTGAAAAGGTCGGCCTGAGCCAGCAAGACGTGGAAGAGCGTTTCGGTGGTCTCTATCGTGCGTTCCAGTACGGTGCACCTCCGCATGGCGGCATGGCTGCCGGTATTGACCGCGTCATCATGCTTCTGGTCGGCGCGAAGAACCTGCGCGAAATCTCGCTGTTCCCGATGAACCAGCAGGCGCTCGATCTTCTGATGAATGCGCCTTCGGATGTGTCGCCCGCGCAACTGCGTGACCTGCATATCCGTCTGGCTCCGGTACAGAAGAGCTAAGCGACCTCTATGAAAAGCAAAAACCCGGCCTTGAGCCGGGTTTTTTTATTAGGCAACAATAAGCCCGATGAGTTTTCTCACCGGGCTTTTTGGTTTTAATTATTAGCGTCGACGCTGACTTTCAGAAGCTGGATGATCTTCGTCGGGTCCAGCGATGCGGTGGCAACAATGGAAGCGAAGGTCACCGGTTGGTCCGGCGATGCGCTGATGGTCAGCGACTTCGGATCGTCGAAGAACTTGTCGGATGCTGCCTTGAGCTGCTGGGCAAATTCCGGGTTCTTCAACTGTGTCGCCATCAGCGGAACCATCATCTTCATCTGCTGGCCAAGCTGCTCGCCATCGGCGCCCTGCTGCTTGCCGTAATAATCAAGAAGCTTCTGGGTCAGGGTTTCGTTGTCGAAGCGGATCGACAGGTTCTTCAGGTTGAGCTGTTCAGCCAGGCCCAGAATTGCAAGACCCGCAGCATCCTTGTCTGCATCGGCCTTGCTCATGTTTTCCTGCGTCTTCTGGACGGCTTCGAGGAAAGCCAGATCATACCCACCGAGGCTGCCGGTGATGTTGATCTTGCCGAGTTCCTCTGCCTGAAGCTCCAACTGGTCCAGCGATGTGTCACCCGAAGCTGGCGACCAACTGCCCTTGGAGTTCAGCGAACCGTTGAAGGTGTTCATGTCGAGCGGTGCAAGCGGGTTCTTGCCGCCCTTTTCAAAGGTCGCGTCGATATTGGCGATGGTCCAGACATAGCCGATCTTCTCGGCCTTGTTGGAGGTGTCGAGCGACAGGTCGAAACCCTTCACCGTGGCGCCATCCGTGCCGGGCGTGCCGAACTGGATTTCGTCGATCTTCAGCTTGTCATACATGACCATGCTGTCGAGGGGGCCTTTGGCTGTTTCCGACGGGATATGGACGTTCTGCATCGCAAGGCCCTTGAGCTCGGCCTTGTCGTTCTTGTCTTCCTGTCCGGCAAAGGCGAGGTCAGGTACGGTGACCTGTTCGATGCTGTAGCCGCCGTCCGGTGCATCCTGAACGTTCTGGAGCGTAACGTCACCGAGCGCCGTTTCTTTTTCACCGATCGTCGGCAGCTTGATCTTGGTGCCCTGGAGCACGATGTCGGAGCCGTTCGCCTGGACATTGGCGAAGCTCAGTTCGCCACCCTGCTTTGCATAAAGTGCCTTGATACGCTCGGCGACTGCATTGGCGTCGGCTGCCATGGCCGCGCTGCCAAAAATCAGCGAAAGCGCTGTACCGGCGGCCAAAACACGTGCCGCTGGCTTGATATTGACGAAAACCTGCATTCGAAGCTCCTGCCTGATCTCTAATTTAGCGCGGCATTCATAGGCGGAAATCATGCGCAATAACAACATGATTTACTCAGCCTGCGATTGCAGCCGGGGAAATTCACCCCTGATAGCTCTATAGGACGCAAATGGCGGCAGGATTGCGACTATTACACACGAATGTACTGGATTGGTTCTCCTGAACTCTTGCTGGCGAATCGCGCAGTTGGTACTGAGAGACATGGGAAAAAGTCTGATTCCGCCGGATGACGGCGAAGAACACATCGAACGGGTCGATCTCAAATCGGCTCTCGAGGAACGTTACCTCGCTTATGCGCTGTCGACGATCATGCATCGCGCGCTGCCGGACGTGCGCGACGGCTTGAAGCCGGTGCATCGCCGCATCATGCACGCCATGCGCCTGCTGCGCCTCAATCCCGATCAGGCCTATGCAAAATGTGCCCGTATTGTCGGCGACGTGATGGGTAAGTTCCATCCGCATGGCGATGCGTCGATCTATGATGCGCTGGTGCGTCTGGCGCAGGACTTCGCGGTGCGTTATCCGCTCGTGGACGGGCAGGGCAATTTCGGCAATATCGACGGCGATAACGCTGCCGCCATGCGTTATACCGAAGCGCGCATGACGGAAGTGGCGACGCTGCTGCTGGAAGGCATCAACGAAAACGCCATCGATTTCCGTCCGACCTATAATGAAGAGGACGAGGAGCCGATCGTTCTTCCGGGCGCCTTCCCGAACCTGCTTGCAAACGGTTCGGCAGGTATCGCAGTCGGCATGGCGACCAATATTCCGCCGCATAATGTTGCGGAGCTTTGCTCGTCGGCACTCTATCTCATCAATCATCCCGACGCGCCGGTGGAGGAACTGGTTACCTCGCCGGAACAATGGGAAGAGCTGAAGCGTGAAGCCGAGACCGATCCGGCTGCTCTGTTGAAGTGCAAGGTGCGTGGCCCGGATTTCCCGACGGGCGGTATCCTTGTCGAAGAGCATGGCAATATCCTCGACGCCTATCGCACGGGGCGCGGCGCATTTCGCGTTCGTGCCCGCTGGGAGAAGGAAGAGGGCAATCGCGGCACCTGGGTGATCGTTATCACCGAAATTCCCTATCAGGTGCAGAAATCGCGTCTGATCGAAAAGATTGCCGAACTGCTGCTGGCAAAGAAGCTGCCATTGCTCGATGACATTCGTGACGAGTCGGCGGAAGACATTCGGATCGTTCTGGAGCCCAAAAACCGGACGGTCGATCCGGAATTGCTGATGGAATCGCTATTCAAGCTGACAGAGCTTGAAAACCGCGTTTCACTCAACATGAACGTGCTGTCGCATGGCAAGGTGCCGAACGTCCTTTCACTGGGTTCAGTTCTGCGTGAGTGGCTCGACCATCGCAAGGAAGTGCTTGTTCGCCGTTCTGAATACCGTCTGGCAGAAATCGAGAAGCGACTGGAAATCCTTGGTGGTTTTCTGAAAGCCTATCTCAATCTCGATGAAGTCATCCGCATCATCCGTGAAGAGGATGAGCCGAAGCAGGAACTGATGCGGACTTTCGAGCTGACAGATAATCAGGCCGAAGCCATTCTCAACATGCGCCTGCGTTCCTTGCGCAAGCTTGAAGAGTTTGAAATCCGTAAAGAATTTGACGGCTTGAGCGCCGAGAAGTCTGAGCTGGAAGGCTTGCTCGCTTCCGGCACACGCCAGTGGAAGAAGATCAGCGCTGAAATCAAATCTGTCCGCGAGAAATTTGGCCCAACGACCAAGCTGGGCAAACGCCGCAGCACTTTTGCCGATGCGCCCACCCATGATCTTGAGGACATTCATCAGGCGATGATTGAGCGCGAGCCGGTCACCATCGTGGTTTCGGAAAAGGGCTGGCTGCGAGCCATGAAGGGGCATCTGGCCGACTTCTCGACGCTTGCCTTCAAGGAAGGCGACAAGCTCAAGCTCGCTTTCCATGCCGAGACGACGGACAAGCTTCTGTTCTTCACGACGGGCGGCAAGTTCTTCACCATCGGCGCGAATACGCTTCCGGGTGGTCGCGGTCATGGCGAGCCGATCCGCATCCTTGTCGATATGGAGAACGATCAGGATATTCTGACGGCCTTTGTGCACGATCCATCCGCGAAACTGCTGTTGGTCAGCCACGAAGGTAACGGTTTCATCGTTTCCGAGAATGAGGCGGCCGCCAACACCCGCAAGGGCAAGCAGGTGATGAACGTCAAGGCTCCGGACGAGGCGAAGCTGTGCCAGCGTGTTTCCGGCGATCATATCGCTGTCGTCGGCGAGAACCGCAAGATGGTGGTCTTCCCGCTTTCCGATATTCCGGAAATGACACGCGGCAAGGGCGTGCGCCTGCAAAAGTACAAGGATGGCGGTGTATCCGACGTCCGCACCTTTGCAATTGCCGAAGGGCTTTCCTGGCAGGATTCGGCGGAGCGCACCTTCAATCGCAGTAAGGAAGAGCTTGTCGAGTGGATCGGCGCGCGCGCTTCTGCCGGACGTCTGGTGCCAAAGGGCTTCCCGCGTTCGGGCAAGTTTTAAACATGAGTTTCCGCAGATGCGATAGTAAGCAAATGCGGAGCCTTGCAAGCTATACGGAAATCCCGTATTATGCGGCATGACGGAGGATAGTTTTGATCCCGTCAAGGACGCGGTTAATCGTGAAAAGCACAACTTGCCGCTATCGTTTGGTTGCCACCTCTTTGAGGACGACAATCATCTGATCGTTCCGTCCATACGAGAGATTGATGGAGAAGAACGTTTCAAGGTGATCGGTCTCGTTGAGGAAAAGTTGTTCACCGGCGTATTCGTCTGGCGAGGTGATCTGGCCCGCTTCATTTCGGTGAGAAGGAGCAACAAGGGTGAAGAAAGAGCATATCACGCTACCTGCTGATCCGAACGATGCCGAAGACTTTGACGTGACGGTCGAAGCGTTGGACCGCGGCCAGCGTGCCCGCTTGATCCGCAAGACAAGAATGGGACTTGGCTTGTCACAATCCGAATTTGCCAATCGTTTCCGGGTTCCTGTCGGTACATTGCGCGATTGGGAACAGGCGCGTGTGACCGCACCTGATTTCGCTATCGCTTATGTTCGTGTAATCGGACAACACCCCGATATGGTGGCAAAAGCTGTCGCCTGAAATTGCGCCCTAACCCTCAAACCGCTGCCAGCCGCGGGGGCCAAGATGCTCCTGCGGCGTAAACCGGATTTTATACTGCATCTTGCGTGATCCCTCGACCCAATAGCCGAGATAGACGTGTGGCAGACCTGCAGCATGGGCGCGCTGGATATGATCCAGGATCATGTAGGTCCCAAGCGACCGGTCATGCATATGCGGTGAGAAGAATGAATAAACCATCGACAGGCCGTCGGCCATCACGTCGGTGAGCGCTACGGCGATCAGCTCGCCGTCGCCTTTGGCGCTGATGAAGCTTTCCGGACCGCGCTTGCGATATTCGATGATCTGCGTGTTCACATGCGTATCCTCGATCATCATCGCATAGTCGAGGACAGTCATGTCCGACATGCCGCCGGAACGATGGCGCGCGTCGAGATAATCGCGAAAAAGTGCATATTGTTCGGTGCTGGGCTGTGCCTTGTGCACGCGCCCGATCAGGTCACTGTTCTGCGTCCAGACGCGGCGCATGTTGCGCGTCATCTTGAACTCACCGGTGAGGATGCGAACGGATATGCAGGCTCTGCACAATTCACAGGCCGGGCGGTAGGCAATGTTCTGGGAACGACGGAAACCGCCTTGGGTCAGGAGATCGTTGATCTCGTTCGCTTTGTCGCCGACCAGATGCGTAAAGACTTTTCGCTCCATCTGACCTTCGAGATAAGGACAGGGCGACGGAGCTGTCAGAAAGAACTGCGGAGACTGTTGCGGTTGATGGGTCATTCAATATCCACGAAATGGTAATACCGAAACCATCACGATACTATCTCTAAGGATTGAGCCGACGGCACAAAACGTCAATAGGCATTTTGCGCAGCCGGCTCTGATTTTTTTTGATCTGAAGCATCAGCCCGAAAATCGGAATCGATTTTCGCAAAACACGATGCGTCTTCAACTCTATCGGTTCAGCGATCCGAACGGATCACCGCCGTGCCGAGCAGGAGGTCGTGCACGGTGCGCTTGCGGTCGAGAACCAGCGTTGCAAGCAGGATCAGCGGCGTCAGCACCACATTGAGACCCCAGAACAGAACCGTGTGAACGATTGCGAGCATCGGATCGACCGTGCCGCCTTCAAGTCGTACGAGCTTGATGTTCATCATCTGCATGCCCTTGGTGGCCTGCTGCGGTCCGCCCAGCGTGCGCGCTACATAAAACAGCGCCACCATGGGAAACATGATGCCATAGAGCATCCAGCCGAGGCTCAGCGTAATGATGCCGAGGATTGCAATGACGATTGCTGCAGGGATGCAGAGCAGAAAGACAATCAGATAATCGATAAGAAAAGCCATAATGCGGCGCGTACGCACGCCTTCAAAGAATGCGCGGCTTTCATAACGCGGACCCATGACTTCGCCGTGCAGAATATGGTCGGACATTTTTCCTTCCAGTCGTTTCCAAGGAAGCGTCCGGGGGAGTGTGACAACCGGCGCTGTTCCGCTACCTCAGCGGAACAGTCATCAACATGGGAACCAAAATCGGCGGTTTCAAGGAAATATGATGATTTCCCGCCGACGGGCTGGCAGCTTAACCCTGTTGCTTAAGCTTTTCAGCCACTTCCATTGCGAAGTAAGTAAGAATTCCGTCGCAACCGGCGCGCTTGAACGCCAGAAGGCTTTCCATCATTACCTTTTCTTCGTCGATCCAGCCATTGATCCCGGCGGCCTTGATCATCGCGTATTCGCCCGACACCTGATAGGCATAGGTGGGCAGGCGGAACTCGCGCTTCAGGCGATGGATGATGTCGAGATAGGGCAGGCCCGGCTTGACCATCAGCATATCCGCACCTTCGGCAATATCCTGCTCGGCTTCGCGCACGGCTTCTTCCGGATTGGCCGGGTCGAGATAATAAGTCTTCTTATCGCCTTTGAGCAGTCCCTGCGTGCCGATGGCATCGCGATACGGACCATAGAAGGCCGACGCGAATTTGGTGGCATAGGACATGATAGGCAGGTGGCAGAACCCATGTTCGTCCAGCGCCTGACGCACAGCGCCGACACGACCGTCCATCATATCGGACGGCGCGATGATATCCGCACCGGCTTCAGCCTGCGAAAGAGCACCGCGAACCACCATGGCGACCGATTCGTCGTTGACGATCTCGCCGTTTCGCAAGATGCCGTCATGGCCATGCGTGGTGAAGGGATCGAGCGCCGCATCGGTAATGATCCCGATTTCCGGCACTTCCTTCTTGATTGCGCGCACGGCACGATTGATCAGGTTGTCCGGGCTGGCGACGAAGGCGCCATCCTCGGTTTTCACTTCCAGTTTTTCGCGGGGGAAGGGGGCAATGGCAGGAATGCCAAGCTTGGCGGCCTTTTCCGCCATGCGAACAGCCATATCGACAGAATAGCGTTCGACACCGGGCATTGCTTCGACAGGTTCCGCAACGCCGGTTCCATAGGTCAGGAAGAAAGGCAGGATGAGGTCATCGACCGTCAGCCGGGTTTCCTGCACCAGCCTGCGCGACCAGTCGGCCTTGCGCATGCGACGCAGACGTCTGCTGCCGGTGACGTCATCGACATGCTGACTGATATTGGCGGGCAAATATTTGGACTGGCGGTCGGTCATGAAGCTATTCCCGAGAATTGATGCCTTGGAATATGAAATCTCAAGGCTGGCACCGGATGCGCACCGTTTATCATGGGAAAAGTGGTTAAACCAAGAACATTGACCTGTGCAGGATTGACGCGGGGCGTCTCACTTTCTACCCATTTGATGGAACGGGAGACAGGATATGCAGATTGACTTCGGCGGCGGCAGCGAAATCAGCTTTGAACGCAAGGGAAAAGCGGGGCTTGTGAAGCTTACGCGGACTGAAGCCCTCAATGCGCTCACGCATAATATGATTCTGGCGCTGGATCGCGCTTTGCAGGCTTGGGAAGACGATCCTGAGGTGGCTTGCGTGATTCTCGAAGGCGAAGGGCGCGCATTCTGCGCCGGCGGTGATGTGGTTGCCGCTTTCAAGGCTGGTCAGGCCGGAGAGCCCGCCTATGAGTTCTTCCGTGACGAATACAGGCTCAATGCGCGCATTGGCCGTTATCCGAAGCCGTATATCTCCCTGATCAATGGAATTGTCATGGGGGGCGGCGCGGGCATTTCCGTTCACGGTTCGCACCGCATCGTGACGGAAAACACCATGTTTGCCATGCCGGAAACCGGCATTGGCTTCTTCCCCGATGTGGGTGGCAGTGCGTTCCTGCCGCATCTGCATGACAATTTCGGATACTATCTGGCACTGACCGGTAATCGCATCCGCTGGGGCGACTGCCTGCAGAGCGGGATTGCAACCCATGCTGTAGCTGCAAGTGATCTGCATGATTTACGGGACGACATCATTGCGACCGCCGACATTGATGCGGCGCTGACACGCAGCCAGTATCCTGATTTTGAAACATCCGTTGAAACGCGGCAGATCATTGCAGATTGCTTTTCCGGCGCAACGTTTGCCGATTGCATGGCTGCACTGGAAAAAGAAACCGAAGCGGGCAGCAAGGCTGCGATGGACATCGTGAAGGTGATCGCCACCCGTTCGCCAACCAGCGTCGCGGTAACTTTCCGCCAGATTGCCGACGGTCGCCCGCTCGATCTCGATGATTGCATGCGCATGGAATACCGCATTGCCAACCGGATGCTGGAAGGGCACGATTTCTATGAAGGCGTTCGCGCACTGCTTATAGACAAGGATGGTGCACCAGCGTGGAAACCGGCAACGCTCGATGAAGTGAAGCCCGAACAGGTCAATGCCTATTTTGCAAATCTGGGTGACAAGGAACTGACCTTTTGATGCATATGAACGAGCTGCGCCAGCATACCCAGCCGAGCGGAACAGAATGGGCCTTCACATGGTTCGTTCGGATACTCGCTCTTGTGGCGCTGGCCAGCGGCGTTTTCTACTGGGTCAGGCTGATCGGTATTCACCCGGGGCTTCTTTGGCGTTTCGATTTGATGCCGTGGCCCTGGCAGACAGCCGTTGTTGCTCTGGCGGTTCTGATGCCTGTTGCCGCGACCGGGCTGTGGATGCGCGCGCCGTGGGGGCCTGTGCTGTGGTTCGTGGCGGCACTCGGCGAAATCGCCATCTATTCCGTTTTTTCCCGGCATTTCGAATACAAGCCGCTGACAGTTGGTTTCAACGCGGCCTGCATCGTCATTTTCATCGCTTTTCGTATTCTGCTCTTCTTCGAGAAGAGACGGCAAGCCCGCGCGAGCCTGCCGATCTAGCTTTTATAGCGCTTGTGTTCCTTCATAGCGGGCAAATGGCTTCGTCATCTGGCCTTTGAAAAGCAGGACATCATAGGTATCGGCTTTGCTGCCCGGCATTTCCATGCCCGGCGATCCCATCGGCATACCGGGCGCGGTCAGTCCCGTGGCCTGCGGACGTTCAGCCAGCAGCCGCTTGACCGCACCGGCTGGAACATGTCCCTCGATGACATATCCGTCCACGACTGCTGTGTGGCATGAGGCAAGATTGGCACCGATGCCATACTTTGCCTTTACGGTATCCATCGCTTCCTCGACCTTCACAGTGACATTGAAGCCAGCGGCTTTCATATGTTCCGCCCAGCCCTCGCAGCAGCCACAATAGGGGTCTTTATACATGGTCAGTTGCGGAGCTGTGGTAACCGGTTCAGCGTGAGCGAAATTCGTAAAGCCGGTAAAGCTTAACAGTCCGCCGACCACAAAATACTGTGCAAGACGAAGCGCCATGGTCCCTCCAATGGATTGTTGGTGGCCAATATCTAGCTGCTATCGAGACACTTCTCAAATGACGAAAGTTTAATGTGGCGACCTTGGGAACACCCGGAAAACAGGCATTTTTGCGCTGGAATAGGGCTTCCTGATCAGGCACTGAAAATGGCACGGAGTAAGCAAACATTAAGCCTGAATAGCCAATCTCGCCGGTAAGTTACTGTTAAGGCTGACTTTTAAGTCGAATTTTATGCATCTCCCCTAAATTCCTCTCCAGACACGGTGAGAAACAATACACCGAATAAAACAGGACAGAGAGCTGCATCATGGTTTCATGGAATGCGGCTCCGGCAGAGAGGCAAAAGAAATGATCAACGCACAGCGCAAGACGGACGTATCCGCTCCGCTCACGACACCGGAAACTGCACTTCGCTCGCTTTATCTGGAAGCACTCCAGCTCGTCGAGCGCCTGCATCGCCGCCTGCTCGACGTCGTCAAGGACGAGTTCGACCGTAACGGCCAGAGCGATATCAATGCGACGCAGGCTCTTCTGCTGTTCAATATCGGCAATTCGGAACTGACTGCCGGTGAACTGCGCTCGCGCGGTTACTATCTCGGCTCCAACGTTTCGTACAATCTGAAGAAACTTGTCGAGATGGGCTTCATTCATCATCAGCGCTCGCGCGTTGACCGTCGCTCGGTACGCGTCAGCCTGACGGACCAGGGCAATGAGATCGCCGATCAGGTGGCCTCGCTCTACGAACGTCATATCTCCTCGATTGAGCAGGTCGGCGGCATCCAGGTTAACGAATTCACGGCAATGAACAAGTCGCTGCAGCGTCTTGACCGCTTCTGGAACGACAGCATCGCTTATCGGCTCTAAATAAACCGAGTGTTGCTGGCTGTCTGCCTTGTTGCAGAACTGTCACAACAGGCTGCCATTGAGATGAATAAGGCGCTATGAAGCTCCCAATCGTAAGGCGCATGGCTTGAAATTCAGGCCCCGCGACATGATTAAGCCATAAAAAACGACATAAGCGTTTTAGAATGGCACGGGCAATATTGTGCCACCTTCAGTCAGGAATGGGCTCGAAATCGAATTTCGGATAAGCGAGCAGCTTTGCGTTGCTTGCAATCCGGTTATCGCCTTGTTGACCTATTGCTGATATTCTCTGGGAAGATCCCGCGCGAGCGGTTAGCCTTTTGGGACTAAGCAAAATGACCAAGACCGACAGACCAGCCGATGCTTTCAGGGCCGATCGTCGCCGCTTCCTGCGCGGTGCGGCAACCGCCGGCCTTTCCGTGGCAGCCTCCGCCATGGTTTCCTCGGCTTACGCCCAGCAAGCTCTGACCGATGTCATCGCAGCACCGCGCCGCGGCAACTGGGCTGACCAGTTCGACGCCCGTGCGACAGGTGGCCAGCGGGTTGCAACCAACCAGCCGGTATTGAGCCCGCAGACGGTTGGCAATCTCCAGACCGCTATCGCGCAATATACCGATATCGCCGGTCGCGGCGGCTGGCCGAGCGTTCCGGGTAATGCAAAGCTCCAGATCGGCGTCACCGATCCGTCCGTACAGGCGCTGCGCAAGCGTCTCATAATCTCCGGCGATCTGCCGCAGGAAGCGGGACTTTCCAGCTCCTTCGACACCTATGTCGATGCTGCCGTGAAGCGCTTCCAGTCCCGTCATGGCCTGCCAGCCGACGGCGTCATGGGGCAGTTTACCTATGCGGCCATGAATGTGGACGCCAATACGCGCCTCGGACAGCTTCAGACCAACCTGCAGCGCCTTTCGCCTCTGGCCAATCAGGGGCTGCAGGAACAGCGTTTCGTGATGGTCAACATCCCGGCCGCGCGCATTGAGGCCGTTGAAGGCGGCAGCGTCGTGCAGCGCCACACGGCGGTTGTCGGCAAAATCGATCGTCAGACGCCGATCCTCAATTCGAAGATTCACGAAGTCATTCTCAATCCTTACTGGACCGCGCCGAAGTCGATCATCCAGAAGGACATCATTCCGCTGATGCGGAAAGACCCGCAATATCTGGCGAAGAACAAGATCCGCCTCTACGACCAGTCCGGCCAGGAAGTGGCACCGGAAAGCATTGACTGGAATACGGACGATGCGGTGAAGCTGATGTTCCGTCAGGACCCAGGCAAGATCAACGCCATGTCCTCGACCAAGATCAACTTCCACAACCAGCACGCGGTCTATATGCACGACACGCCGCAGAAGAGCTATTTCAACAAGCTCATGCGCTTCGACTCGTCGGGCTGCGTTCGCGTCCAGAATGTGCGCGATCTTGATGTATGGCTGTTGAAGAACACTGCGGGCTGGGATCGTCAGAACATCGAAAGCACGATCAAATCCGGCACCAACACCCCGATCCAGCTTGCCGATCCGGTTCCGTTGCACTTTGTCTACATTTCCGCCTGGTCCACTGGCGATGGCGTGGTGCAGTTCCGCGACGACATCTACAAGATGGACGGTGCGACCGAACTCGCACTCGGCACCGACACCTGATTCTCATCCTAAGTTTGAGTTTTCGAAGCCGTCCGAAAGCTTTTCGGGCGGCTTTTTCGTCTCCGTTTAATTATCAAATCGGTTTGCCGCATTTTGGAATAAGCTTTTCGCTTTGCGACCATTGGCCTTGTGCGTTCAAGTGTGATAATGCGCCTCATCCATATAGCTTTTACCGGCTAACCCGGAGGGTGTGAAACATGTCTCAAGCCAACGCCGCCGCCAAGAATGCGTCTTCCGACGTTTTCTTCAATGCAAGCCTCGAGGACATCGATTCCGAGATTTTCGGTGCAATCCGCAACGAACTCGGTCGTCAGCGCCATGAAATCGAGCTGATCGCCTCGGAAAACATCGTTTCGCGCGCTGTTTTGGAAGCACAGGGTTCCATCCTCACCAACAAATATGCCGAAGGCTATCCGGGCAAGCGCTATTACGGCGGCTGCCAGTATGTGGACGTCGTGGAAGAACTGGCCATCGAACGCGCCAAGAAGCTCTTCGGCTGCGAATTCGCAAATGTTCAGCCGAACTCCGGCAGCCAGATGAACCAGGCCGTGTTCCTCGCTCTGCTTCAGCCGGGCGATACGTTCATGGGCCTCGACCTCAATTCGGGCGGTCACCTGACGCACGGGTCGCCGGTCAACATGTCTGGCAAGTGGTTCAATGTCGTGTCCTATGGCGTTCGCAAGGACGACCATCTGCTCGACATGGACGAAGTTGCCCGCCTTGCACGTGAGAACAAGCCGAAGCTCATCCTCGCAGGAGGCACGGCCTATTCGCGCGTCTGGGATTGGAAGCGCTTCCGCGAGATCGCTGACGAAGTCGGTGCCTATCTCATGGTCGATATGGCGCATATCGCCGGTCTGGTTGCCGGTGGCGTTCATCCTTCGCCGGTTCCGCATGCCCATGTCTGCACGACCACGACGCACAAGTCGCTTCGCGGTCCACGCGGCGGCATGATCCTCACCAATGATGCCGACCTGGCGAAGAAGTTCAATTCGGCTGTTTTCCCAGGTCTTCAGGGCGGCCCGCTGATGCACGTCATTGCCGCCAAGGCGGTTGCCTTCGGTGAAGCGCTGAAGCCTGAATTCAAGCTCTATGCCAAGAACGTCGTCGACAATGCGCGCGCGCTTGCCGAAGAACTGAAGTCGAATGGCCTCGATATCGTTTCCGGCGGTACCGACAACCATCTGATGCTGGTTGATCTGCGTCCGAAGAACGCAACGGGCAAGCGTGCGGAAGCCGCTCTCGGCCGCGCCAACATCACCTGCAACAAGAATGGTATTCCGTTCGATCCTGAAAAGCCGTTCGTCACGTCGGGCGTTCGTCTCGGTACGCCTGCAGGCACGACCCGCGGTTTCGGCGCTGCTGAATTCAAGGAAATCGGTTCGCTGATCGCCGAAGTGCTCGACGGCCTCAAGGTTGCCAATTCCGACGAAGGCAATGCTGCTGTCGAACAGGCCGTGAAGGAAAAGGTCATGACCTTGACCGCCCGTTTCCCGATGTACGACTATCAGGGCTAAACCCGTTTCCATGATCAAGATGAAGCCCCGTTTCAACTCTGTTGAGCGGGGCTTTTTCATTGTCGCATCTGGTAGGTAGGTTGCCGCTTATGGGCTATGATTGCCGGGAATCGGTTGCCGGTGGTACAGCTCTTGAGTTTTTGGCGGGGGTAACCCCACATATGAGCAGTTCGTCGCCAGTGCAAAGTTGCCAGCATTGAAGCTGCCGATATTGAAATTGCCGATATTGAAATCGAAAGAGTTCCATGCGTTGTCCCTATTGCCAGTCTGAAGATACGCAAGTGAAGGATTCCCGCCCTGCGGAAGACGGCGCGGTCATTCGCAGGCGCCGTGTCTGTTCGGTGTGCGGCGGTCGTTTCACGACCTTTGAGCGCGTGCAGTTGCGCGACCTGATGGTCGTGAAGAAAAGCGGGCGTCGGGTCCCCTTCGATCGTGACAAGCTCACGCGGTCCATCGAGGTGGCGCTGCGCAAACGCGAAGTCGATAGCGACCGGGTCGAACGCGCCATTTCCGGCATTGTCCGTCAGCTTGAAAGCTCGGGCGAGGCGGAGGTGACATCCGATGAAATAGGACGGCTGGCAATGGATGCGCTGAAAGGCATCGACGATATTGCCTATATCCGCTTCGCATCGGTCTATCGCAATTTCAGCAAGGCCGTCGATTTCCATAACGTCATTGATGAACTAACCGTTGCTGAAACCGAGGACGATCTGGACGCTTAAGAATGAGTGGCAGCAAGTTTCCGCATTCAAACGCAACTCCGGATGATGTTCGCTTCATGGACGCGACGATCCGTCATGCGCGGCGTCATAAAGGGCTGACAGGCACCAATCCGTCCGTTGGAACGATTCTCGTCAAGGACGGTATTATCGTCGGATGCGGTGTAACCGCAATTGGCGGCAGACCCCATGCCGAGCCGCAGGCACTGGCTGATGCGGGAGAGGCCGCTCGTGGCGCGACGGCTTATGTGACGCTGGAGCCATGCGCACATCACGGACGCACGCCGCCCTGTGCGGAAGCGCTGGTGCGGTCAGGGGTGGCACGTGTCGTGGTTGCCGCGACAGATCCGGATGAGCGTGTCAGCGGAAAAGGTTTTGCCATACTGCGCGAGGCAGGGATTGAGGTCGTGCCGGGCATTCTCGCCGAACAGGCTGCTGACGATCTTGCCGGTTATCTGAATCGTTCTGCAAAGAAACGCCCGGAAGTGATTCTGAAACTTGCGCTTTCCTCCGATGGCATGATCGGTCGCCGGGGTGAGGGGCAGGTTGCGATAACGGGGCCGATCGCGCGTGCGCAGTCGCATATTCTGCGAGCGCAAACCGATGTGATCCTGATTGGTATTGAAACAGCGCTGGCCGACGATCCTGTGTTGAACTGTCGCCTGCCGGGTTTGGAACAGCGCTCGCCCGTTCGTGTGGTGCTCGACAGCGGATTGCGCCTGCCGCTTTCCTCGAAGCTCGTGCAGACGACCGATGCGCAGCCCTTGTGGGTCGCCTGCGGTGAAGAGGCATCGCCGGAACGGCGGTATGAATTGAAGGCCGCTGGTTGCCGCATTCTCGCAACAGAAGCACACGACTGCCGCATCGCCTTGCCTGAACTGATGGATGATCTTGCGGCGCAGGGTATTTCATCGGTTCTCGTTGAGGGCGGAGCAGGTGTTGCGAAAAGCTTTATGGACGAGGGATTGGTAGATCGGCTTGCTATCTTCCGCTCGCCGGTTGAAATCGGCGGCGAACACGGGGTTGCCGTGGAAGGGCTTGAAACCCATATCGCAGACGAATTCAAAATTCTGAGGCAGGCTCGCTATGGTGACGATGCCTATGCGGAATATGTAAGGAAGACTTGATGTTTACAGGCATTATTACCGATATCGGCAAGGTTGACCGGATCAAGCCGCTGAATGAAGGCGTTCTTCTGCGTATCGAAACCGCCTATGATCCCGAAACGATCGAGCTTGGCGCATCGATTGCCTGTTCCGGTGTGTGTCTCACGGTAGTGGCACTTCCGGAAAAAGGCACGAATGCCCGCTGGTTCGAAGTCGAGGCATGGGAAGAGGCTCTGCGCCTGACCACGATCTCCAATTGGCAGAGCGGACGGAATATCAATCTGGAGCGCTCGCTGAAACTCGGTGATGAAATGGGCGGCCACCTCGTTTCGGGCCATGTCGACGGACAGGCTGAAATCATCGAACGCAAGGATGAGGGTGACGCAGTGCGCTTCACTCTGCGCGCGCCGGAAGAACTGGCACCATTCATCGCCCAGAAGGGTTCGGTTGCCCTCGACGGAACCTCGCTGACGGTCAACGGCGTGAATGGAAGCGAGTTCGATGTGCTTTTGATCCGCCATTCGCTGGAAGTCACGACTTGGGGCGAGCGGAAAGCAGGTGACAAGGTGAATATCGAGATCGACCAGTTGGCACGTTACGCAGCAAGGCTTGCGCAATATCAGAAATAGGCTTACAGCCTAAATTCCCAGGCTGTAAAAGCATATCCCGATTTTAAGCGTTGACCGCAATCGTTGCGGTCCGCAAAATTTGTCATGGAGTCTCTCATGTCCAAGCACGAGGCGCATGCGCCGCATTTGCTTATTGTTGAAGCGCGTTTCTACGATGATCTCGCCGACGCGCTTCTGGATGGCGCAAAGGCAGCCTTGGATGAGGCAGGGGCAACCTACGACGTCGTGACGGTTCCCGGTGCGCTTGAAGTTCCGGCGGTTATCTCGTTTGCTCTCGATGGCGAAGAGAATGGCGGCAAAGAATATGACGGATTTGTCGCGCTCGGCACGGTTATCCGTGGTGAAACCTATCACTTCGATATAGTATCCAATGAATCCTGCCGCGCTCTCACCGATCTCTCGGTCGAGGAAAGCATCGCAATCGGCAACGGCATTCTGACGGTCGAGAACGAAGAGCAGGCATGGGTTCGCGCCCGCCGCGAAGACAAGGACAAAGGCGGTTTTGCTGCCCGTGCTGCGCTGACCATGATCGATCTGCGCAAGAAGTTCGGAGTCTGATTACCATGACTTCTTCTACCGAAGGCCGCCCGACCCCCAATCTTCCACGCACGGCGAACAAGCGCGGCGTTGCCCGTCTTGCTGCAGTTCAGGCACTTTATCAGATGGATGTTGCCGGGACGGGGGTTCTGGAAGTGGTGGCTGAGTACGAAGCTTTCCGTCTCGGCAAGGAAGTGGACGGCACGCAATATCTCGATGCCGATCCGCAATGGTTCCGCGCGATTGTGGCCGGTGTCGTCGATGAACAGTTGAAGCTCGATCCGTTGATTCATCAGGCGCTGACGGAAGACTGGCCGCTGTCGCGTCTCGATTCGACGCTGCGCGCCATCCTGCGTGCTGGCGCTTGGGAATTGCAGACACGTAAGGACGTGCCAACGGCTGTGATCGTGTCCGAATATGTCGATATCGCCAAGGCTTTCTACACGGAAGACGAGCCGAAGCTGGTCAACGCTGTGCTTGATCGCCTCGCATTTGTCATTCGTGGCGAGAGCCGCGGCGTGAAGCCGCGCTGATCAGATTTAAGCAACAACAAATACGAAAGAAGGGCTGTGAGAAATCGCAGCCCTTCTTTCATTGTGCGCTGGCAAAGAACGACTTGACGTTTGTTAAACCGTTTCGCATGTTGGGCGTGCGGCATTGAGAATGCTGAAATACAAGGAATCGCGCCAATTGATTGATTCCAAGGCGTAAGTTCCAGACGTGAATATACCGATGAAGCCCGGTATCTTGTATTGGCTTCAGGCACTTCCATGCCGCTCAATCGGGTCCGGGGAGGGGTTTTCGGGCCTATCCTGCGCATGTGCCTGCCGACAATCGCAGCTCGCGGTCTGACGGTAGCCAGCGCAAACTCAATGGGAGTTGGCCTTTATGCAAATGGGAGTGGCAGTCTTAGTTCTCGTCATTGCCTGCGGTGTGCTTTCCGTTCTCTTCGCCATATGGGCGATCCGCTCGGTTCTTGCGGCCGATCAGGGGACACAGCGCATGCAGGAAATCGCTGAAGCCATCCGCGAGGGTGCCTCAGCCTATCTCACAAGACAATATTCAACGATTGCCATCGTCGGCGTCGTGGTCTTTCTGGCAGCCTGGTATCTGTTGTCGATCAGCGCCGCAATCGGCTTCCTGATCGGCGCAGTTCTGTCTGGTGTCACCGGCTTCATCGGAATGCACGTGTCGGTTCGCGCCAATGTGCGCACCGCGCAGGCAGCTTCGCTGAGCCTAGCCGGAGGGCTTGAACTGGCTTTCAAGTCCGGGGCCATTACCGGCCTTCTGGTGGCCGGGCTCGCGCTGCTTGGCGTCTCCGTCTATTATTTCATTCTCACCGTCTGGCTTGGCTACTCGCCTTCGGACCGCACCGTTATCGATGCGCTGGTGTCGCTCGGTTTCGGCGCTTCGCTGATTTCGATCTTCGCACGTCTGGGTGGTGGTATCTTCACCAAGGGCGCCGACGTCGGCGGCGATCTGGTGGGCAAGGTGGAAGCCGGTATTCCCGAGGATGATCCGCGTAATCCTGCGACTATTGCAGACAATGTCGGCGACAATGTCGGTGATTGCGCAGGCATGGCCGCCGACCTGTTCGAGACCTATGCTGTTACCGTGGTTGCGACGATGGTTCTTGGTGCGATCTTCTTCAATGGGTCGGACGTTCTGCCGAGTGTCATGCTCTATCCGCTGATGATCTGTGGTGCCTGTGTCATCACGTCGATCGTGGGCACTTTTTTCGTCAAGCTCAGCGTCGATGGTTCCATCATGGGTGCGCTCTACAAGGGGCTGATCGCGACAGGGCTGCTCTCCATTGTTGGTCTTGCCGTCGCCAACATGTTGACCATCGGTTGGGGCGAAATCGGAACTGTGGCCGGCAAAAGCATTACCGGCACCAATCTCTTCATGTGCGGGCTGATTGGCCTGATCGTGACCGGTCTGATCGTCGTGATTACGGAATATTATACGGGCACCAACAAGCGCCCGGTCAATTCCATCGCGCAGGCTTCCGTCACGGGCCATGGCACGAATGTCATTCAGGGGCTGGCGGTTTCGCTTGAATCCACGGCTCTGCCGGCAATCGTGATTGTTGGCGGCATTATTTCGACCTATCAGCTTGCGGGCCTGTTCGGTACGGCAATCGCCGTTACTGCCATGCTCGGTATTGCAGGGATGATCGTGGCGCTCGATGCCTTCGGTCCGGTCACGGACAATGCAGGTGGCATCGCGGAAATGGCTGGCCTCGACCCGGAGGTCCGCAAAGCCACCGATGCGCTCGATGCCGTCGGCAATACGACCAAGGCCGTCACGAAGGGCTATGCCATCGGTTCGGCGGGCCTGGGCGCGCTTGTGCTGTTCGCGGCTTATTCCAACGACTTGGCCTATTTCGCTGCCAACGGACAGACTTATCCGTATTTCGCGGATATGGGGCCAGTCTCCTTCGATCTTTCAAACCCTTACGTGGTTGCTGGCCTGATCTTCGGCGGTCTGATCCCCTATCTGTTCAGCGGCATGGCAATGACGGCGGTGGGTAGGGCCGGGAGCGCGGTCGTGCAGGAAGTGCGCCGCCAGTTCCGCGAAAAGCCGGGAATCATGACGGGCAAGGAACGTCCCGATTATGCCCGTGCTGTCGATCTTCTGACCAAGGCCGCCATCCGGGAAATGATCATCCCGTCGCTCCTGCCTGTGCTGGCGCCGATTGTCGTTTATTTCGGCGTGTTGCTCATCTCGGGTTCGAAGGCCGCGGCCTTTGCGGCGCTCGGCGCATCGCTTCTCGGCGTTATCATCAATGGCCTGTTCGTGGCGATTTCCATGACCTCCGGCGGCGGTGCGTGGGATAATGCCAAGAAGAGCTTCGAAGACGGGTTTACAGATGCCGATGGTGTGAAGCACCTGAAAGGATCGGAAGCGCACAAAGCGTCGGTGACCGGCGATACCGTTGGCGATCCCTACAAGGATACGGCCGGTCCTGCGGTCAATCCGGCCATCAAGATCACCAATATCGTGGCTCTTCTGCTGTTGGCTGTTCTGGCGCATATGTCCTGACGGAATCAATGGCTCCAAAACAGAAAACCCGCCGTGCAGGCGGGTTTTCTTTTTGTAGATATTTGACGGATCAGTTGTTGGCGCCGCCTGAAGAGCCCATGCCCGGCAATGATGTCGGGGCCTTGGAAACGCCCTGTATGATCTGGCCGAGGAAGGTCTGGTCCTTGCCGCCTGTCGGTGTGGTGCGCGACACGAAGTCGAACAGCTTGCCGTCCTTCAGGCCGTAATTGGCGATATGCTCGACTTTGCCGTCCTTGTCGAAATAGATAGCGAGGATCTGCCGCTCGATGATCTTCGGCTTCATGAACTGCGCTGCGCGATAACGCTTCTGCGAGATGTAATAGAAGACTTCATTATCGAAGGTCGCGGTGGTGGACGGCGTACCGAGCGCCAGAAGCACCTGCTCGCGGCTGGAACCTACCGGCACCGAATCGAGTGCCTGCTGGTCGAGTACGTAACCCTCTGTCAGCGTTTCGGACGGATTGAGCGTGGATGCAGTGTTGCACCCTGCAAGAGTCACTGCGACGAGAATTGCCGTGCCTGCAAGAAGGGCACGCTGCTTGCGTACGCCAGAGGATGCACTTGGAAAAATTCGCTGCAACAAAGACCTCTCCATACATTCTAAATCAGCGCGGCACTTTCGCCGTCGGGAGAACTTCGGTAAACCACCTTGCCTATTTATGCAACTGGAACGGTCGTACGGACATGATTCTCCAACTATTCCGCCGCAAATCGAAAGCAAACGAGGCAATCATGCTTCGCGTTTACGAGGTGATCGTGGCGGCGGCGCGGCAAAAACGATTTTATGCACAATTTCAGGTGCCCGATACGCCGCTCGGTCGCTATGAGATGCTTTCCGTGCATATTTTTCTCGCTCTTCATCGCATGAGGGGAGAAAATGTGGCGCTTGCCAATCTGGCACAGGAAATTGCCGACGAGTTTTTCAAGGATGTCGACCATTCGCTGCGCGAGCTGGGCATCGGCGACCAAGGCGTGCCTAAACGCATGAAGAAGCTTGCGCGCATGTTTTATGGCCGCGTCGCGGCTTATGGTGAGGCGCTGGACGCAGATGATGCGGATACGCTGGCGGCCGCGCTGACGCGAAATATCCGCCCGGATCTCGAATTCTGGCCGCATGCGCACCATCTAAGCGAATATGTTATAGGGTGCCGTGATCGCCTGCAAAAAATTGCGGACGACGCTTTGGCGGCAGGCGACATTTCCTATATGGATGCTGATCAAATGGACTTTGCGCCATTGGTTGATGATAACGAGGCCAGAAAGAATGACTGATAAACCGGCGCTCACCTATCCTGTTCCGGTTCGTCACCTGCCGCAAAAGGGCGTAACGGTGAAAATAGGTACGGATGAGAAAGAGCGCGCAGCGCTCGCGGCAGACCATGGACTTGAGGCCATAAACGCGTTCAGTGCGGAATTTCTGATCACGCCTTGGAAAAAAGACGGTATCCGCGTGCGCGGTCGTATCGATGCGGAAATCGTGCAGTCCTGCATTGTGACGCTGGAGCCGCTGACCAATAGTGTCGGCGAAGAAGTCGACACGATCTTCGTGCCGGAAAATTCGCGGCTCGCTCGGATTCAGCTTGATGAAAGCGGTGAAATGCTGCTCGATGCGGAAGGTGCGGACAGTCCGGAAGTTTTTGTCGGCGACAAGATCGACGTTGGTGCGATTGCGGAGGAATTCTTCGATCTCGCCATTGATCCTTATCCTCGCAAACCGGGCCTACCTGACGAAAGCGAATCGAAAGTTTTCGGGGACGACGACGGTGACGAGGAGCCCGTTTCGCCGTTTGCGAAACTTTCAGAATGGCAAAAGAAGCCGTAGTTCACAGTGAGTTTGATAGAATTTGGTTGTGCGGAAACGCAAAAACACTATTTTCGCCGAAAACCTGTCTGCTGCAAATGCAGCACAGGGGCAGGGATCGCACAGGAATAATCTAGAGTGATTAAAATTTCGATTGACGCCATGGGCGGTGATTTTGGCCCAGAAGTGGTCATCCCCGGCGCGGCGAAGGCACTTGAACGCCATCCTGACATCCGGTTCATTTTTTTCGGGCTGGCCGGTCAGGTCGAGCCTGTATTGGCACGTTACCCAAAACTGCAAGCTGCATCCGAATTCCGCGTCAGTCAGGTTGCGGTTAAAATGGATGACAAACCAAGTCAGGCGCTTCGCTCCGGTCGCGGCAAATCGTCCATGTGGCAAGCGATTGAAGCAGTAAAGACGGGCGATGCTGATGTCTGTGTTTCAGCCGGAAATACCGGCGCACTGATGGCCATGTCAAAATTCTGCCTGCGCATGCTTTCTGATGTTGAGCGTCCGGCAATAGCCGCCATATGGCCGACTTTGCGTGGTGAAAGTGTTGTCCTGGACGTGGGCGCCACAATCGGCGCCGATGCTCGTCAGCTCGTGGATTATGCTGTGATGGGCGCCGGAATGGCGCGCGCGCTCTTCGAGATACGCAAGCCGACTGTTGGTCTCCTCAATGTCGGTACGGAAGAGGTCAAGGGCCTCGACGAGATCAAGGAAGCTGCACAAATTCTGCGCGATATGCCGCTTGAGGGATTGCACTATACCGGTTTTGTTGAAGGCAACGATATCGGCAAGGGCACAGTCGATGTCGTCGTGACGGAAGGATTTACGGGTAATGTCGCCCTGAAAACTGCCGAAGGTACGGCACGCCAGATGGCCACACTGCTTCGGCAGGCAATGACTCGTACGTGGCTTGCGAAGATCGGATATATTTTTGCAAAGGGCGCATTCGATCGCGTTCGCGAAAAGATGGACCCGAACAAGGTCAATGGCGGTGTCTTTCTCGGGCTCAGCGGAGTCGTCATCAAAAGCCATGGCAGCGCAAATGCTGAAGGCTTCAGCTCGGCAGTGGAAGTCGGCTATGACATGGTGAGAAATCGCCTTCTGGAAAAGATCGAGGCTGATCTGGCACATTTCCACCACAGTCATCCGCATGTTTCGAACGATGGTGGCGAGGCTGCGAAGGCTTAGAGCATTTCCAGCAAAAGTGCGAAGCGGTTTTGCGTAGGATAATGCGACGAAACAAATATATAGAGTGGTTCCAGCGACTCCGTTTTAACTGAAACCGCTCTAGTTCCGGTAACGCCATCCGGAAGATGCATTTGGAAAAGATTTGGGGTTGCCGATTATTTTTTCGGTACCGAAGCGGTGAAGTAACTTTTACCGATTATGTGTAGGGCCAGAATTCTCGACTGCGCGCGAGCATGTTCGCCGCGCCGGTCGCATAAGGACAGGAAATAAGAGATGATAAGATCTGTCGTACGGGGTATCGGTTCGGCATTGCCGAAGCGGGTCATGAAGAATACCGATTTCGAAGGTATTATCGAAACCTCGGACGAATGGATCGTGCAGCGCACGGGTATCCGTGAGCGCCATATCGCAGGCGACGACGAAACCACGGTTTCGCTCGGCACTGCGGCGGCGCGCGCCGCAATCGAGAGTGCCGGTTTGCAGCCGACTGACATTGATCTCGTTCTTCTGGCCACCTCGACACCCAACCACACCTTTCCGGCAAGTGCGGTGGAAATCCAGCGTGAGCTTGGAATCACCAGTGGTTTTGCGTTCGATATGCAAGCCGTCTGCAGCGGCTTCATCTATGCCATCACGACCGCAGACCTCTATATCCGCGGCGGTATGGCGAAGCGGGTTCTGGTGATCGGGGCAGAAACCTTCTCGCGTATTCTCGACTGGAGCGACCGCACGACCTGCGTTCTGTTCGGCGACGGTGCCGGCGCGCTGGTTCTGGAAGCTGCTGAAGGCAACGGACTGACCTCGGATCGTGGCGTTCTTGCTGCCAATCTGCGCTCGGACGGCAATCACCGGGAAAAGCTTTATGTCGATGGAGGCCCATCGACAACCCAGACCGTCGGCCACCTGCGCATGGAAGGCCGTGAAGTCTTCAAGCATGCTGTCGGCATGATTACGGACGTTATTGAGGCTTCTTTCGAGGATACCGGGCTCACTGCCGAGGATATCGACTGGTTTGTTCCACATCAGGCCAACAAGCGTATTATCGACGCTTCCGCCAAGAAGCTGAATATTGCTGAAGGCAAGGTGGTTATTACCGTTGATCGCCATGGCAACACCTCCGCGGCATCGGTTCCGCTGGCGCTGGCGACCGCTGTTGCGGATGGCCGTATCAAGAAGGGCGACCTCGTTCTTCTGGAGGCTATGGGCGGCGGATTCACGTGGGGCGCGGTTCTGTTGCGCTGGTAGGTAGCAAATTTGATTTGCGTTGATGGAACTCCCGGCTTGACCGTTACGCTTTTATTTGTGTAACGTCCTGTCACGTAAGGATATTATCTGTTCAAACGCTAACCAGGCAGGTTCGGTCATGGGAGGTAAAACGGTCACGCGAGCTGATCTGGCAGAGGCTGTTTACCGGAAGGTAGGCCTTTCCAGAACGGAGTCGGCGGCTCTTGTCGAGATGATCCTCGATGAAGTCTGTGACGCTATCGTCAACGGTGAAACCGTGAAACTGTCGTCTTTCGCGACGTTTCAGGTTCGCGACAAGAACGAGCGCATTGGCCGTAATCCGAAGACAGGCGAGGAGGTTCCAATCCTTCCCCGTCGTGTGATGACTTTCAAAGCTTCCAATGTTCTCAAGCAGCGTATTCTGCAGGAACACCAGAAGCGCGAAGCCAAAAGCCAGAAATAATAACTGAAATGCTGCCTGTCGGGCGGCATTTTTGTTTTTTGGCACATCATTGCAAAATTGATATTGTTTCCGTGCCTGGCCTATGGCCAGGCGCGGAGAACGCTGTTTTGTTTCAGCCGTCAGGTTCTTGAGGGCGTGATGATTGCGGTTTGTCGCGGATAGACCCCGAACAGGCTCCGAACTGATCAGGAAACGGCCTTGTCGCCTTCCGCTCTGCGTGAAGGGATGCTTATAAAGCTATGATATTATATAATGGAAGTAGCGGAACGAATCGCTTCGCTGGCATTGAAATCTGAGAGACGATACGTTTCTCAGAAATGGTTTTGTGTTGAACGCCCTCTGGTTTTGAATGACGTTTAAGCAGTGCCTTTTTGCACGCTGGAGATTATTAACTCCCGTCTCTTAAAATCCGATGGTGACAAGCGCCTTTCGTGTAGCAGACGCGTTCGCGTTGGCAACGAGTTTGAACTATCTGGATCGGCAAGGTTGCGCCGTGATGGCGAAACCCGAACCACTGGAAAGGGCAAGTGGAATGGACAAGAGCCCTGATGCATTCAGGACGATCAGCGAAGTAGCGGATGATCTCGATCTTCCGCAGCATGTGCTGCGTTTCTGGGAAACGCGTTTTACCCAGATCAAGCCCATGAAGCGCGGCGGCGGGCGCCGATACTACCGGCCGCTCGATGTGGAACTGCTCAAGGGCATTCGCCATCTGCTTTACGATCAGGGCTACACGATCAAGGGCGTGCAGCGTCTGCTTCGCGAAAACAACGCCCAGTTCATCATCGCGCTTGGCAATGGCGACGTTCAGGCAATTGAGGCGATCACGCGTCAGAAGCAGGCTGCTGCCGATAAGCGCGCCGCTGAAGAGGCGGCAGATAATGAAATGGCTCTGCCGAGCGGTATCAAGGCACCGCAACCGGCTCGCAAGCTTTTCGGTCTGTTGAAGGGCGAGGAAGATGGTCCCATCGGGGCCGACGGAAAGCGGCCTTCGAAGGATAATCGCTCGCTTCTGCAAGAGGCATTGTTCGATCTTCTTGAATGCAAGCGGCTTCTCGATCAGGTGCGTTGACCTGTCTTAGGGTACACGAAAAAAGGGAGGCTGGTGCCTCCCTTTTCTTTTGCAAGCGGGCTGGATCAGGTGGATGAGAGCTTCAATCCGATGATGCCGACAAGAATCAGCGACACGCTTGCGACGCGAAAGAAGGTCGCAGCCTCACCGAGAATGAAGATGCCCACCAGAAATGCACCCACCGCACCAATACCGGTCCAGATTGCATAGGCCGTGCCGAGCGGCAGGCTGCGCATGGCGATGGACAGCAGAATGAAACTGCCGATCATCGTCACGATAGTGATGGCGCTCGGTGTCAGAAGTGAAAACCCTTCCGACTTTTTCATGAAATAGGCCCAGACGACTTCAAGAATTCCGGCCAGTCCCAGATAAATCCATGCCATTTAAATGCTCCCTCACAAGGGTTCTGAACGGGCCGTCCCGTTCGTTGAGAAGGCGGGAAGGTTGTCCTTCACGCAATGTCGTTGGTTTAGTGCGACGGATGCAGTGCATCGTTGAGATACATGCAGGTCAGCATAGTAAATACGTAAGCTTGAATGATCGCCATCAGCAATTCGAGTGCGGTCAGCGCCACGGTCATTGCAAGCGGCAGCACGGCAGTCAGCATGCCGAGTGTTCCGAGACTGCCCAGCCCGATGACAAACCCCGCAAAGACCTTCAGCGTAATGTGCCCGGCAAGCATGACGGCAAACAGACGAACCGAATGGCTGACCGGGCGCGAGATATAGGACATGATTTCGATCGGCACGATGATCGGCGCCAGCACGACCGGCACGCCTGCCGGCATGAACAGCCGGAAGAACTTGAAACCGTGCCGCACTAGACCGTAGATCGTGACCGTCAGAAAGACGAGCATGGCCAGCGCAAACGTTACGATGATGTGGCTCGTCACCGTGAAGGCATAAGGGAACATGCCGATCAGATTGGCAAACAGGATAAACAGGAACAGCGAGAAGACGAGGGGAAAGAAGGTCATGCCTTTTTCACCGGCATTCTCGCGCAATGTCTTCGACACGAATTCGTAGAGGATTTCGGCTGAGGATTGCCAACGTCCCGGAACAACAGCACTCCGGCGGGTCGACAGAAACATGAACGCAGCCGCACCCAGCACCGTCAGTACCATGAAGAGTGCAGAATTGGTGAAAGCAACCGGCTGACCGCCGATTTCGCCAAGTTCGACGATGGGCTTGATTGCGAATTGTTCGATCGGCCCTGCCATAGGACACCCTCCTATGGGGCCGTCCCCGACGCGAACACAGGCACGGGTCGTCCCGCGCGGCCCTGTAAATAGTGATTCTTGAGCGGCGAGGCAAGGGGGCCATCATTGTTATGGCCCAACAGAAACTTGATCAAGCATCCCATGTATCGGGGAGCGTTTTCGAGTATCCTGTCGTTCTTACCCATAGATTATGCCGGGAGATTGATCGATGACCATCTCAAGACGTAATTTCATTGTTACAGCATCTGCTGCCGGGGCCGGATTGGCCTTGTCGCCTCTTGATCTCGCCAGGGCAGCAGCCGAAACAGGCAGTTCCAAAGTGCAAATCCCGTCACAGACAGACAATCCGGGCTTTCATCGCTTTCAATTCGGTGAGTTCGAGATCACCATGCTTTCCGATGGGCGCAGGGCAGGTGAAGCGCCGGAAAAGACATATGCGGTCGATCAGGACCCGAAAGCGGTCGCTGCACTTCTCGAGGAAAACCTTCTGCCTGCCGACCGTTTCGTCAACAGCTTCACGCCGGTGCTCATCAATACGGGCAAGGAGCTTGTTCTGTTTGATACCGGTATGGGAGCAGGAGCCCGCGAAGCGGGATTGGGCAAGTTGACTAGTGCGCTTGAGGCTTCGGGCTACAAGGCGGATGATGTTTCTCTGGTGGTGCTGAGCCATTTCCACCCCGATCATATCGGTGGATTGATGGAGGGGGACAAGCCGGCCTTCGCCAATGCGCGCTACGCCGCCGGACAGAAGGAGTTCGACTTCTGGACTGATCCAGCCCGGCTCGACAGTCCGGCAAAGATGGTTGCCGAAATGGTGACCAAAAACGTCAAGCCACTGGCTGAGAAGATGACTTTTCTGGGCGATGACAGCGAGGTCGTGTCCGGTATTCATTCCGTGGCGGCCTACGGTCACACGCCGGGCCATCTGGCTTTCCGCGTTGAAGCGGGCGGGAAGTCGCTCATGCTGATCTCAGATACGGCAAACCATTTCGTGATTACATTGCAACGACCCGAATGGCACGTTTCCTTCGATATCGACAAGGAAGCCGCCGTGCAGACGCGCAAGCGCATGTTCGACATGATCGCGACCGAAAGGCTGCCGTTCATCGGCTACCATATGCCGTTTCCGGCACTGGCCTATCTCAAGCGGGAAGGCGAGGGCTATCGTTACGTCGCCGAGACCTATCAGTTGCGTGAGAAATAGAGCGAGGCGTTCCAACTGTTGGTTTTAACGCCCGCCGGCAACGTCGATGAATGTTCCGGTTACATAAGCGGGGGCGTCGTTCAGCAGCCAGAAGATGGCTTCAGCGACTTCCTCCGCCTTGCCGGCCCGTCCAACAGGTGTGCCAGCGCCCAGTTTTGCCGCTCGATCCGGATTGCCGCCGCTGGCATGAATGTCGGTATCGATCAGGCCGGGACGCACCGCATTGACGCGAATGCCTTTCGGCGCAAGCTCCTTCGAGAGACCGGTGGTCAGCGTATCAAGGGCACCTTTCGCCCCGGCATAATCGACATATTCAAACGGTGATCCAAGTCGCGAGGCCATGGACGAAACGATGACGATGGCACTGTCCGGCTGCAACCGGCGTGCCGCTTCACGCGCGCATAGATAGGTGCCGTAAACATTCACGTCGAACATGTTTTTCAAACGCTCAGCACTCATTTCTGCAAGCGGCATGGTTTGCGCCACGATCCCGGCATTCAGGACGACGCCTTTCAGTGGACCGAGTTCGGCTTCTGCCCTGTCGAACATGGCGATGACGTCTTGTTCGCTGGATATGTCGCCCCGGACCGCCAGCACTTTCGCGCCGAGCTTCGTAGCCTCGGCCACCGTCTGCTGTGCAGCCTGCTCGTTCCCCGCATAGTTCAGGGCCACAGACCAGTCTTGCGCCGTACTGCGCAAAACTGTAGCGCGACCGATGCCGCGGCTACCACCGGTGATCAGAACGTTCTTCATGCCTCTCCTCCATGCACTTCATGGCGGAGCTAATCCGATTTGCACGCACGGTGCAAAGGAAAGATCGTATGAAAATAAAGGTTTGGGGAAGAAAAATGGTCGGAGCGGCGGGATTCGAACCTTATACGGAGTCGAACTGTGCACAACGATTAGAAAGCTTAGCTGTCCTTTACGTGCGCTACGTTCGATCAACCTCCTTTCAGCATCGTCACAAGAGGATTGGAAATTCCGGGCGGCATCGCCGCTTGGAATTTTGAATTCTCGCGTGGCGATCAAATTTTGAGATGATTCTTACTTGAAAGACTTTTTTGTGAAAGCCGAATTTGCACGACGAGTTCATCCAACTATCTGCTCTAAATTATTTAGGAATTGGTGTTGCCGTGCAAACACTCGACTGATTGCAATCCCATTTTGTTCTGAGAAGTATAGTTTATTGTTAGTTTGTTAGATTAACAATTTGTTTTTCTGCTAGTTTAACATATTGAAATAATTATATATTCTGAACTTTCCACTTGATTTATTTCTTTTCGCATTCATGATCCTGTTACTTATTCCGGTATCGCTGCGGCAGGTAATTGCGGTGAGAAGTGACAATTGCAGCTTACATGCAGATATTGAATCCACTCGAATTGGTAAAAGAAGAGAGGAGCAACACGTGTCAGAACCAATCTCTATTCACGTTTGTGATGTCCGTGTAGTTAAAGCACGTCGGGATGGTCACGATATTGCTGGCCCTTTACCTCAGCCACAGATGATTACTCCAACTGAGCTTCAGATGCTTTTCACAAACGATTGGCATCCCATCATGCCTGCCAACCTTTTTTCAATGCAGAGAATCTATAAGCCGATGAAGAGTGCTCGTTGGCAAAACACTCAAAAAGCAATCGCTAACGATTTGGCACAATGGTGGCGTTTTGTTTTAGTCAATAATCTGGAATGGGACGCCATTAGTGCTGAAGATGTTTCAGAGTACGGGTATTTGATGGCAGAATCAGTTTCGCCATTCACCCATCGACAATACAGCACAAGTACAGTTAGTCGCCGATTAGCTAGTATCCAAAACTTTTACTCTTGGGCGTGGCAAACAGGAATGCTGTCGGAGAATCCTCAAGAGGGATGTCAAGATAGTATATCGAGATTTCCGATTGGCCCGAAATCAGCGCTTTTGCCACATCTTGCTACCGCCAGTATTGTTCAACGAAAACGGAGAGGTCCACGAGGGCGGGATCCTGAAGATAATCCTAGACCGCTTAAGGTAAATGAACTTCGTGGTGTTCTGAATAGGTTGGGTCCCCGAATATTCGGTTCTGATGGTGCAGTATTGCCATGGAAAGTCGGGGATCCATCCAAGAGAAATCGTTTAATGGCTGAAATCGCCTATCACACAGGGATGCGGGTAGATGAAATCGCCAGCATCTCTACATCGGACGTTCTTAATCAAGCAAGAAAACTGAGTTCGACCGACAAGTGGCAGCAATTTGTTCTTACGGTTCGAACAAAGGGGCGAGCAACGCGAAAAGTGGTTGTTTCCTCAGTCGTGCTAAGAGCGTTGGTGACGTACCACGACACGGAACGGTATGAGGCAATTCTTTGCGCGAAAAAGCATAACCTGGACCATCTCGCTTTTAAAGAGCCCACACATTTATTCGTCAACGGGGTTTGTGCCAATTTTCGAGATGTTGGTAATCCAGTAAGTGCCCAGACGCCGTCGAGAGCATTTACCAAAGCTGTGTTGGCTGAAGGTTTAATTATCAGAAGCGCAGGCTTTAAGTTGGACCCTGAAAGCGGAGACAAACTAGTCGACTCAGACGGCAGGCCTATCACGTTCTCAATTGACCTTGCCGCACACACCTTTCACGACCTTCGGCATACGTTCGCCGTTATGTTTTACAAATCAGAAGTTTTGCGGGGCAACAGTGAGCCTTGGGAGAAGCTGAGGCAACTCTTAGGCCACTCGACCGCAGAAACGACACGCAAAATATACTTAAAGTATATCGATACAGAAGAAGCAACAATCTCTGATATTGCCGCGCATTATACCAGGATGAGCTTGTATGGCGTTCGGTGATAAGAGAAAGACAAACGGTGTCCCAAAGCATCTCACGCAGCGTCCTTCAAAGGCGTTTTCAAATGTTCACGCCATTCGAGCGAATGAAGAATTTGGCGTTATTTCGAAGGCTGGGATGCTCAAGGTGCGTTTTTATAATGGACCAAATGACGCGGCGGAGGAAATAGATCTCAGTGATTGGATCTCTTTCGGGGATATTGGTTTAGGCATTGCTGACTACTTGGCGGACTGGGGGCGTGGTCAAGCACATGGCACTCGCATTTCGTTCAAGAAGAGCCTTACAAAGTTTAGAATTTTCCTTAGATCGTTTGACCTCGAAACTACCAGGTCTCGGGTGAGCGTAGCGCATTTCCCCGAAAATGTTCTGCTAATGTTTGGAAACTGGTTGAATGGCAGTCAGGAATTTGAACACGGTCCTTCAAGGCAACTAAAGAAGTCGGTGAAATCGAAACATTACAATAAGATTAAAAATATTTTTATGTATTGGGCCAGATCTGAACGTTATAAATCCCTCTTGCCAAGCTCATTTCTAACAAGCAAAAATCTTTGGCCAGGCGCACATCATCAGATTATCGCGACTAATATACTCGATCCAATATCCTGTTCAAGAATCCGTGCGGCCGCTATAAATGAAATCGCCGCTGATGTAGCTCTTCGCGAGACAACTTTCAACGTACTTGATGACAATACTATACCGCTACCAGATCCCCGTTCGCGGAGTGTCGTTCCGTTCAAAGAAATGGATATCAAACTCAACTTGTTGGTTAAGATTTTCGATGCGAGTTATACCAATATAGATCCGAAGGTCTATCCGGGGTTTAGTCGGTCTCTAAGGCAGCCTTACGGTACAATTCGAGAAGTAATGGACCGTTTACATTTTTCAGTCCGTCACCTCGTTCCATATATTGTTCTATTAGGTTTCGACACGCTTTTCAATGCGGAGGGTTTACTTGGTTTAACGTGGTCGCAGATCGGTGAACATCCTATTTTTGGGAGCGACCGATTACAGATAGCGGTACCGAAAAACAGGTCGAAGCTAGGCAAGACAGAGGCCAGACCTAACCGCCATGTGAGGTCGTACAGTACCAAGCCAACAGGTCTTGATTCCGTTCCAAACCTTTTAAGGCTTCTGGAACGCTTCACACGGTTGACCCGGAATCTGGTGGAACCGCAAGATGTGGATAAAGTATTCATTTTTTATACAGATGAAAGAAAAAGCATTAGATCAAGTAAATACAAATCTTTTTTCATGTCTAAAAACTCGACATCTTCTGCCGGTAGTACTTGGAGAAACGCGTTAAGGACATTTATCGATGCCAATGGTCTCCCGCATTTCACTTTGAGAACTTTACGTGCAAGTGGCGGTGACCTTGTGCATAAGGCTACGGGGAACATGAAGATGCAACAGCTGGCGTTGGGTCACGCAAACCTCGACGTCACAGCTAAGCACTATCGAGGAACAGCAGCGAAGAAACGGGATGAAGAACTTCTCTCCAAGGCAATGGCTGCGCGGGAACGGTATACCTTAACAAACGGCAAGTCAGATTCGAGAGACGGCCTGCTTAACAATGGAGTGCAGCGAGCTGCAACGCCTGGGTTTGGATGTGCCGATCCATATAATTCTCCAGTTACACATCAGCAAGCAGGAAAACTGTGTACAGCTTTCGGTGCCTGCGCAGCATGTCCTCTCGCATACGTCGATAGTGATGATCCCCGTGCATATGCGCGTTTACTTCAATTTAAAGATCGTCTCGACGATGCTCGTATGGCTCTCGATCCGGCCCGCTATCTCGACGGTTGGGCCCGTCAATTGAGGTATCTTCAGGAGTATTGGTTGCCGAAGTTTACTGAAACGGCAAGAAATGGAGTGTCGCTGGTACTGCCTCCATTCCCAGAATTGGAGTAACATAATGAAAACTTCCCTTTCATTGGTTGATGATAATAATTCTTTTCGGTTTCAATTGCTTAACTTAAGAGAATGTTATGTCTCTGAGAGAAGTCGTTGGGATGATAATATATGGTATTTTGAGGCGACGACTGCTGGATGTAGAAATGTAGTTATACGATGGGAGATTCCACTAGCAAATGGTGTTTTTCTTTCTGATAAAGAGAACGGTCGACTTCTTGAGCACGCGAAACTATTATTTTATTCAATAATAAATAATAATCAAAGAGGTAGAAATCCAAAAGTAGCTACGTATTCAAATCTTTTTAGTGAGCTAAAATATTTGATACAATGGATGTACGCAAACGAACTTACGAAGTTCTCCCAGATGGATCCAATTATATGTATAAACTATATTGAGGATATGGTGTCTGGTGAGCATTATTTATCTGCTCCATCAAATGGTACGATTCATAGGTACGCAGATATACTTTGTCGAATATACGAGCAGTCAAATTTGTTCCGTGATGTTCCAGATTTAGTAATGGCGCGTCATCCTTTTGGTGGGAGAACCGCCAATGAAACGGTTATGGAAATTTCGGGGGCCTATGGCGATATAGGGTTCATACCCGCAGTGCCAGATTCCATCTTTCTAGGTAGTATGAATAAGGCTTTGCAATGGTTAGATGTTCGAGCCGCCGATGTTTTAGAACTGCAAGAGATTCACCTGAAGGCACGCAGAGATGTTTTACATTTAAGATCTAACTCTTACGGATTTTATATTAACAGGGAGCTATCAAAATATAAATTTAAGTGGCCTTGCCAAAAGCATGGAAATCGTTCTCGAACTCTATCGAAGAATAATGCGATAAATGAACTTAGGAATCTATTTATAAAAGTTAGAGATGCGGCAATAATAGCCGTGCAGGGAATGCTTGGACTCAGAGTTAGCGAGATCTGCGGAATTATCGCTGGTAATATGCAGGAAGAAGACCTTTGGCCGAGTTGCATCAGTACCTCCCCGTCAATCAGCGGGCTGACAGAACTATTCCATTTGCACGGACGGGTATTTAAACAACAAGATGTGTTTGAGAACGTTGAGTGGCTAGCAGGGTCCCGACCTATGGGGTCAAAGTATATCCCACCCGCAGTTAGAGCAATCACAATATTATGGAAACTCTTCCGACCATGGCGAGACTTAGATAATCGCAAGGAGCTTCTTGTTTCGTTTAAGATTGCTCGAGGCTTCCCGAGAGAAGCCGGTTCAATCGGCAGGATATTAAGCGGGTCACTGCGTGTTACCCAGAATCAATGGATCAAAGAAAATGTCGATATTCCGCCGGACTTGCAGTCTTGGCGAGTATCGACGCATCAATGGCGAAAGAGTTTCGCTATCTATATGGTTCGCTCAGATGCTCGCTTAGTGCACGGCGTGCGTGATCATTTTAAGCATATGTCAATTGCTATGACAGAGCGGGGTTATCTAGGAGTGGACCCGGAAATGCTCGGGCTTATTGATGATGAAGCCACTTATGCAGCATCAAAGTTCATACTCGATGTCTTAAACGGCAGGCCTGCCGCTGGAAACATGACGGAAAAAATTTGCGAAAGGCGGCAGGCTATTGAGCAACTGATCGGCAGGGATGGTACTGATGGAGAGCGTATCTCTAGGCTAGCGCTTTCGCTAAAGGAGGACGATGTTCGCGTTTGGCCCGCACCATGGGGAAATTGCTTATTTCGTAGTGAATGCGCCCGTTGTCACCACACAGCGAATGGGGCCTTTGACCTCAGTGCACGACATCCTCACTACGGTACCAGACGGCCAGGCATATGTTGTCAGAGCGCAAATTTCCTAGTTTTCTCCGATAACCTCGACTTCTGGCAGGCGAGATACGACAGCAATTTGGCAGTGTACGAATCAAATAGAGTCGCGGGCGAATTCGGGGCCGCTGCGGTTGCAGCGGAAGCGGTCCGCACTTCGATTGTGATCCTTCGAAGGCTCGGTGTCGAAGCGAACGGGGCTTTCGACGAAGTGGGAATGGGGATACACAATGAAACTCACTAAGAAAGTAAAGGAACAAAAGTCCGATGCCGAGATTGCATTGATGCAAGCTCTTAATCGGATAAAAAGTGGTAATCCGAGAGACGACCGAAATGTAGCGCTTGCAAACCGGGGCTGTTTGCGAGTTACTATCGCTACAGTAGCGCGTGAAGCGGGTAGAAGCAGAACACTAATCGGTTCCGCAGGTTGCCGTTATCCTAAAGTTCGGGAAGCAGTGTTAGCTGCAATGAACAAGGGTTTTTTGGATGAGCGCCCACCATCGGCTGCAGAACTCGTCAGACTTCTTCGTGAGGATAAAATAACCCTTGAGCGTCATGTGGGCGTTCTGGCCACACGCTTACACGATGCATCGTTACACGTTTGGGAGCTGGAAAAGCGCTGCGAACGGCTGGAACATGAGCTCGCCCAAGCATGTATGAAGTTGGGTAAAAGGAACTCGTTGTCCGAAGTGAAACTCTAGATAAACCGTTCACGTGATTTCGTTAGAGTTCCTAAATCATTCCCCTTCTTACTAATCAATGATCATTCGCGCCCAGTTGCGAGAATGATAGTGAGGCCTTTTGCTCGGGGCTAATAAGATTTGCTATTTTCATTTATCTGTTGCTTGGATTGCGAACAGGAAGGCTCTTTGCACCTTACTAAGCTCGAATAAATGATGGAACATGGCGTCCAGTTTGCGTGATCGAATCGGAGGGGGCGTGACCGGTTATTGGAAAAAAAAGACGGGTATGGCCGAGTATTTGCGTTTGTACACGCGCGAAGACAGGTGGCTCGCTTGGGAAGACCAACCTGCCGATCCTAAAGATGTCAGTAGCAGGACAATCCCTGGAGCGAAGAATAAGGTCGGAGAGACGCTTCGCAATGCCTTCAATTCTACAAATGTCATATTTCTCTTGGGGTCGGGTGCATCTGTCTCCGCTGTAAATCCTAGTGGTGGAAACCAAGCCCCTGGAATGGCAACACTCTGGAATGCTGTACGCGAAAAAATTGACGAAGAAAAACTTAAAGACGGTCAAAGCTTCGACGACATCGCCGATGAATTACTGGGCAAGCCGTCTGGACCGAATGAGAATAGCGCAGGTAATATCGAAAAGCTGCTTAGTCTCTGTAAAATGAAACTGGAGCTGCTCAGCGTTCGTGCGACAAATGATGTTCATTTAGACCCGAAATCAGAAGTAGCCGTTCTTACAGATTTTATTTCGCAGGCCGAAGCCGCTATTTTGAGCGAGGTTGGTTTTGTAAACGAGAATACATCTCTCCCCGCTCATTCGAATTTGCTGAGAAAGTTTTCAAAGCGAAGTGCTGAGAAACAGCGCGTAAAGCTGTTTACCACCAACTATGATCTTTGTCTGGAAGAAGCTGGAGCGCGGCTAGGCATTGTTTTCATTGACGGATTTTCGCACAGTGCCGAACAACGCTTTAATCGAGATTTTTTTCAAACCGATATCGTACGAAGATCATCGTCTGGCACAAAGGCCGATTACATCGACAGCGTCTTTCATTTGTACAAAATGCATGGTTCCGTTGACTGGAGAAGAAGATCAGACGGCGCGGTTATTCGGCGAGCCAAAGGCGAAGGAAATGAACTCGCTCCTGTTTTGATCTATCCGAGATCAACGAAGTATCAAGAGGCGTTCGAAATGCCTTATCTGGACATGTTTGCAGCGTTTCAATCTGCATTAAGAGAGCCAGATACTACTATCTTCATCGCAGGTTTTGGCTTCGCAGACGATCATATAAGCTCACCTATCTGGTCTGCCGTAGAATCCAACCTTTCCTTAAAACTAGTACTTGTTGATCCAGGCTTTATTGAAGAACAGAAGCTAGACGCTATCCAACCTGATCACGCTTTGAAAGCAGAGGAATTTCTGCCCAATAAATATCAATTGAAACTGATGCGCTTGATCCAGCAAGGGGACAACAGACTAACGGTCCTTAACGGGCGCTTTGAAGATCTGGTTGACGCGATTCCTTCTGTGTCCGGCGAAACCGACCGCCAGAGGCTTCTAATGCGTTTGGAAGATCTGGGGGGCGTGTAATGACTGCAACAAACGATTATGCGTTGATCGATCCTGATAAGCGCGTGGGTACCGTAACCCGAGTGGGAGCCTCGTCTGTTGAACTGACGGTTCCGCTAGGTCTGGCCATCTCCGGACAACGGGGTCTCGCCAGAGGTACAACTGGCGATTTCCTTTTTATTGATTGTGACACAGCGATAGTTCTTGGTCGTTTGACAGAAGTCATCGTTCCGGAGCGTCAACGTTCGGCGTTGGAACGTCAACTGGAGCAGGAAATCGTCACCGATCCACAAGGCCGCGCTCAGTTGTTGGCCACAATTGATAAAACAACGAAAGAAGTTTCTCGCGGTATCAACACCCAGCCTAGGATTGGAGACAGCGTATATTTAGCGGAAGGACACGCACTCGCAGCGGCGATCCAATCTGCTCTTTCTGGCGAAACAACAACGGAAAAAGGTGCTCAAAGCCTCATCGAGCTGGGACGCCTTTCTGGACTGAATGACGCTTATATTATGATCCCGCCAGAAAAACTCTTTGGCAGACATTGCGGCATATTTGGTGCAACGGGTGGCGGGAAAAGCTGGACGTTATCGCGACTTGTTAACGAAGTGGTTCGTCTCAAAGGCAAATGTATATTGTTCGACCCGACTGGGGAGTTCGAAGGTAGAATAGCTGGGGCGAAAGAGTACCGTTTCTCGACAGGTGATGCACAGCACCCGCTTGTAAGGTTTCCTTACAAGTATCTGTCGGAAACCGACCTGTACGGCCTTCTGACGCCTTCCACTCAGATGCAAGGTCCCAATTTACGAAGCGCAATTAAAAACCTCAGATTATCAGCACTATTACGAAGTGATCCGCAAAAATTTGGCGCTAAGAAACAAGCAAATGGTAACACAATATATTTGGAAGAGAAAAACCACTTCATTGAGATCAGGGAAAGTGGAACGATCATAAAAGTTGGGCGAAGTCGGAGTTCCATTAGTAAGGCTCTGATCAATCATTCTTCCGATCTGGACTCGCAATTCTGCGACTTCGATATTCACCTACTCTCTGCCCAAATTCGGGACGAATGTGTTAAGCATAGTTCTTACGACGCCAATGTTAATGGATTTTATGGCAAGGTAGATGATGCCGCGCTAGGATTCTGTAATTCGTTGATCGTCAGAATAGAAAACTATCTTTCCTCTTCAGAAATGAGATGCTTATTTTCTGAAGACGGCGAAGACGTATGTGAAATCATCAAAAGTTTTATTGACGACCCAAAACAGAATGCGCTTTTACTGTCGTTTGAACGCGTCAGTTTTAAATATAATACGCGCGAGATATTACTAAATACAATCGGTCGATACCTGCTGAATTTAGCGCGAGAAGAAGCATTCAAAGAATGCCCGCTCATTTGCTTCCTGGATGAAGCTCATCAATTCGTGGGACGCTCCATAGGTGATGATACCAACCGTATCTCACTGGATGCTTTTGGATTGATTGCAAAAGAAGGCAGAAAATTTGGTCTAACGGCTGCTATTGCCACACAGCGACCGAGAGACGTTCCGACCGACGTTCTAAGCCAGTTGGGAACTCTTTTTGTACACCGCCTAACCAATGATCGCGACCGGGAGACAATTGAAAGAGCATGCGGCGATCTAGATCGTGATGCGGCAGCGTTCATTCCATCGTTGGCGCAAGGTGAAGCAATCATTGTCGGACCCGATCTTCCTGCACCGTTACCAGTGATTATAACTCACCCCGAAAAGGCTCAGCAGCCAGAATCGAAGGGCCCAGATTATCAAAAACACTGGGGATGACCTTTTTGTTTTATTTTCGGAAAAGCAGTCTCCATTGCCCGAAACAATCGCAGCGCCACATAGTGCGACTGGAAACCAATAATTTATCAGAGCAGGTTGACAACGGCTATATATCCGTTATTCTGGATATATGGAAAACGAAGACGCAATTGCGGCACTGGCTGCCCTCGCTCAGTTAACACGGCTCGACACATTCCGCCTGCTGGTAAAGCACGAACCTGACGGTATTCCGGCAGGGGAACTGGCACGCATTCTGGATGTTCCGCAGAACACAATGTCCGCGCATCTTGCGACGTTGTCGCGTGCAGGTCTCGTGAGGGGCGAACGTCAGAGCCGTTCGATCATCTATCGCGCTGATCTTGATCGTTTTCGAGATCTGACGCTTTTCATGATCAACGACTGTTGTGGTGGCAATGCGAAACTTTGTGCGCCTTTAATTGAAAGCCTGACACCGTGCTGCGAACCAAAAGCGGCAACGCAATGAACTATTCTCGATGATTTTGGCCCTCATCTAACGGACTAATCAAATGACTGACCATGTATATAACGTGCTCTTCTTGTGCACGGGCAATTCTGCACGCTCAATTTTGGCCGAAGCGATCCTGAACAAGGATGGCGAAGGACGTTTTCGAGCTTTTTCGGCTGGTAGCCAGCCGAAGGGCGAAGTGCATCCCCTCGCGATCAAGGAACTGGACGCTCTCGGCTATTCCACCGAGAACCTGAGCTCGAAAAGTTGGGACGTGTTTTCAGGTACCGACGCCCCTCAGATGGATTTCATTTTCACGGTCTGTGACAACGCTGCCGGAGAAGCCTGCCCTGTCTGGATCGGACATCCGATGACAGCCCACTGGGGCATCGAAGACCCTGCCGCTGCCGAAGGAAATGACGCAGAAAAACAGCGCGCCTTTGCACAGGCGGCCCGCTTTCTGAAGAACCGGATATCGGCTTTCCTGAGCCTTCCCCACGCCACGATAGACCGCATGGCGCTTCAAAAGAATCTGAAAGAAATCGGCACCATGGAAGGTAGCACACAGACAAATGTGGAGAATAACTGATGTCCACTTTCGAACGTTATCTGACTGTCTGGGTGGCGCTTTGCATAGTCGCCGGTGTCGCATTGGGGCATATATTCCCAGCATTCTTTCATCTGCTTGGCTCTGCCGAGGTCGCAAACGTCAATATCCCAGTCGCTGTGCTGATCTGGCTTATGATTATTCCGATGCTTCTGAAAATCGATTTCGGGGCGCTTAAGCAAGTCACAGAACATTGGCGCGGTATCGGTGTCACGCTATTTATCAATTGGGCCGTCAAACCATTCTCTATGGCGCTTCTCGGTTGGCTATTTATCGGTTGGCTGTTTCGCCCTTATCTGCCTGCAGACCAGATCGATTCCTACATTGCTGGGCTGATTATTCTGGCAGCGGCCCCTTGTACGGCAATGGTGTTCGTCTGGTCGAATTTGACGAAAGGCGAGCCGCATTTCACGCTCTCTCAGGTGGCACTAAACAATTCGATCATGGTCATCGCATTTGCACCGATTGTTGGACTGCTTCTAGGTTTGTCTGCAATCACCGTGCCGTGGGATACGCTCGTAATTTCTGTCGTTCTTTACATTGTGATCCCCGTTATAATTGCGCAAGTCCTGCGCAGTGGCCTTCTTAAGGGCGGTGGACAGCAGTCCCTGACGCGCCTTCTGAATGCTCTCCAACCTATTTCTCTCCTAGCCCTTCTCGCTACCCTGATTTTGCTTTTCGGGTTTCAAGGAGAGCAGATCATCGCACAGCCCATGATCATTGCAATGCTGGCCGTCCCGATCCTCATCCAGGTCTATTTCAACTCTGGCCTCGCTTATCTGTTGAATCGCATTTCAGGCGAGCAACATTGCGTCGCCGGTCCCTCGGCTTTGATTGGTGCTTCAAACTTCTTCGAGCTGGCTGTAGCAGCCGCAATCAGTCTTTTCGGCTTCTCATCTGGCGCAGCACTTGCAACAGTGGTTGGCGTTCTTGTTGAAGTGCCCGTCATGCTCTCGGTCGTCTGGATCGTGAACCGCTCAAAGGGTTGGTACGAACGCGGTGCCAATCAAAAGCCAGTCAGCGAAACAGGAAAACTCTGATGTCAGTTACGATCTATCACAATCCGAAATGCGGCACCTCTCGCAACACATTGGCCTTGATCCATGCCAGCGGCGAAGAGCCTGTTGTCATCGAATATGTGCAAAATCCGCCGTCGCGAGAACGACTGGTTGAATTGCTTCGAGCAATGCAGATGACGCCTCGCCAACTCCTTCGCGAGAAAGGCACACCATATGCCGAGTTGGGATTGTCCGATCTAAACTGGACCGATGACGAACTGGTCGACTTCATGATGGCGCATCCTATCCTGATCAATCGTCCAATCGTGGAAACGCCACTTGGCACCAAATTGTGCCGTCCGTCAGAACTGGTTCTCGACATTCTGGAAAACCCGGTGTCGTCATTCACCAAAGAGGACGGAGAAGTCATCACCTATGAAAGAAAGTCCCGCTGACATGGACCTGCCGAACCTCGATCAGAATTCCTTCGCATTGCCCGACCTGGATGCACTACGCGCCGACTTTCCAAAGCATAAGCCTCGTATCCTTTTGCTCTATGGCTCACTTCGTGATCGTTCCTATAGTCGGCTTCTGACGCTGGAAGCACAGCGTCTGCTCGATGCGATGGGTGCTGAAACGCGTGTCTTTCACGCCAATGGTCTTCCCTTGCCTGACGATGGTTCGGCAGAGCATCCGAAGGTTCAGGAATTGCGTGAGGCAATGCTTTGGTCAGAAGGGCAAGTCTGGACCAGTCCAGAACGTCATGGAGCCATGAGCGCCGTCATGAAATCGCAGATCGACTGGATTCCTTTGCCGGGTGGAGCAATTCGTCCGACGCAGGGCCGAACTCTGGCATTGATGCAGGTATCAGGCGGATCGCAGAGCTTCAACGCGGTCAATCAGATGCGCATTCTTGGACGATGGATGCGAATGATCACCATTCCAAACCAGTCATCCGTCGCAAAGGCATGGCAAGAATTTGACGACGCTGGACGGATGAAACCCTCGTCGTTCTATGATCGCGTGGTGGACGTAATGGAAGAACTGATGAAGTTTACACTTCTGACGCGTGGCATCTCGGATCATCTCACAGACCGTTATAGCGAGCGCAAGGAAGAAGCAGCCAAACTCGAAAAGCGTGTTTCGTTGAAATCAATCTGAATTCAGAAAAAGATTGAGCGTCTCGCAAGACATCCTGTTGTGCGAGCGCTCAATATTCCAGCCATTTTGAAACAAATGAGTCTGCTTCAGCGAAGTGACCCAGCTTCCGTTTCCCGCCCAGAAGTACAGCAGCCATCTGGTTCCTCCACAGTCGCCTTAATGATCTGATCGCCCGCGCAACAGTCCTCCATCAGAAATTTGATGAGATCGGCCATGGATTGATAATTGGCGACATAGATGAGCGAACGTGACTCACGCCGTTGCGATATCAATCCCGCCCTTTCCAGTTCTTTCAAATGAAAACTGACATTTGACGGAGATACGCCCATGCGTTCCGCAATTGCTCCTGCGGCCAGTCCCTCTCGTCCAGCAACGACCAACGTCCTGATAATGCCAAGACGCGTTTCCTGTGAGAGTGCCGCAAATGATAAAAGAGCTTGACGGTCATCCATATTTCAACAATCCTTGAATTATTGAATCGAGGATACCGAACATGAACGTAATCGACAAGAGCGTATCGCCTGAAATCAGCCTCGACGATCTCCTCAATGGATTGCAAGAAGCCCCAGAGGCACCGTTGGTGTTCTTCTATGAAGGGCATCCAACGAAACCCGGCTATCATGTTACCTAAGTCAAGGCAGGTCAGTTCTCTGCTCTGGATTGTGGCGCTAATCCGGAAGCATGGTCAGAGATGTTTGTTCAGCTCTGGGACATAGACGAAGACGACCGAAGCCATATGCCAGCGGCGAAATTCGCGGCAATCATTCACAAAGTATCGAAGCACGTCCAGTTGGAACCCGGTGCCAGGCTCACATTTGAAGTCAGCGATGGAAAGCGGCCCATGGCACTTTATTACGCAACTGCACCGCTTCTGACCAACGGTACCTTTGAAGTGGCTTTAACGGCACGTCCTTCCAGCTGCAAACCCAGAGATCGGTGGCTGGCAGAGCAAATAAAAGGAGCCAGTTCTTGCTGTGACCCAACTAACTCGCAATGTTGTGCATGATGCAGGTTTAGTTCTTTGACGCCGTTAAACTGCAAAACTATGGCGATAAAATCATCATGAGCGTCCAACGGCTTCCTATCGCCGCCATTGTCGGTCTAGGACTGACCCAGAATATTGGCTACGGCACATTATATTATTCCTTCAGCATTCTTGCGCCATCTATGGCGCAAGATTTCTCTGTTTCGAATGAATGGATATTCGGAGCGTTGTCGGTCGCTCTCCTGACGGGGGGCTTCCTGGCACCCTGGATGGGACGTCTAATTGATCGCCTCGGTGCAGGTCGCGTGATGACCGTTGGCTCAATAATAGCGGCCACTGCATTGGTCGCCAGTGCCTTTTCACCGAATGCGGTCACATTCGCAGCAACCCTGACGCTTATCGAAGTGGCCGCGAACCTGGTACAGTACGGCGCGGCCTTTGTTCTTCTGGTGCAACTTGCACCAACGGTTGCACAGCGCAGCATCACTTACCTGACTTTGATTGCAGGATTTGCCTCGACAATCTTTTGGCCGATCACCACATCTCTTCAGCAATGGCTGACATGGCAGCAAATTTATCTGCTGTTCGCATGTCTTCACTTCGCTCTTTGTATGCCAGTTCACTTTTGGCTAGCGCGAAATCTCGCGTCGAAAGCTCGTACAAGTTCGGCGAATGGATCGCGCACGATAACTGAAGGGACGCTGCCAAGGCTTTTTCGTCGGCGAGGTTTCATGTACCTGCTAATCGGTCTTTCGTTTCAATCGTTGATCGCAGCAGCTATCCTCGTTCATATGATTCCGATGTTGAAAGGCCTTGGTCTTGCAGGATCGGCAGCCTTGATAGGGGCGATGTTTGGTCCATCCCAGGTGACCAGCCGTCTGATAAACATGATCGGCGGCAAGAACCTTGCTCCGATCAAACTCGCGATCATTTCTTCCTCACTAATGGCGCTTGCAGTCACCTGCCTGATGCTCGGCGCTCCATTCATAGCTGCGGCGTTAATATTTGCCTGTCTGTTCGGCTTTGGTAACGGCCTCTTCAGTATAGTGTCAGGGACGTTGCCTCTTTCGCTGTTCGGAAGCGAAGGATATGGCGCAATGCAGGGTAAAATAATGTCGGCACGGCTTATTGTGTCAGCAATGGCTCCATTTGCGATGGCATTCGCAATGGGGCATTTGGGTGTAAAGGCGGCGCTCGCAATCGTTATTGTTTGTAGCGTATCCTCGCTCATTGCCTTCGGGTTATTGGTCCGACTGGAAAATGAGTCTGAAAAAGCCCGATTAGCCAAGGTGGCATTATAAGCTGCTTGCAATTGATTGTCTTTGTAATGGTACATTGGCGGGGATAGGTAGCGTGACAATAAATCTGAATACTCCGGTACCCATGGATAGCCCGAAAATCGATCACGATGTGATCATAATCGGTGGAGGTCAAACCGGGCTTGCGGCTGCGTACTATCTCCGCCGTGCTGAAGTAGAATTCACTATCCTGGATGACGGCAATGAACCAGGCGGGGCATGGCTGCATGGATGGGATTCTCTGCGCCTTTTTTCGCCTGCCAGTTTCAGTTCGCTCCCTGGCTGGCTGATGCCTCCCAGTCGGGAATCAGATGGTTATCCTACGCGCGATGAAGTGATCAGCTACCTTCAGCGTTATGAGGAACGCTATAAGTTTCCTGTCGAACGCCCACACAAGGTAGAATCTGTCACCCGTGAAAGTGATGTTCTTAGGGTTATATTGGCGGATGGATCGAGCCGAACCTGCCATGCGGTTATCAGTGCCACTGGGACATGGTCGAAACCGTTTGTCCCCGACTACCTCGGCAAGGACCTGTTCTCAGGCGTTCAGATTCATTCTGCACATTATGAAACTGCCGATGATTTTGCTGGCCAGCGTGTGCTTATTGTTGGCGGAGGCAATTCAGGGGCACAAATTCTCGCTGACTTAAGTACCGTCGCAGAAACAATTTGGGTGACACTGACGCCGCCAGTGTTTCTGCCTGACGAAATTGACGGCCGAGTGCTTTTTGAAAACGCCAGTGCACGCGTACGGGGAGATGTCGACGCCAATACGACAATTGGGGACATTATTATGGTCGCTCCGGTAAAAGCCGCGCGGGACCGAGGCGTATTGAACGCCGTACGCCCCTTTAAGCAATTTACAGAAGATGGTGTCGTTTGGGCTGACCAAACAGAGACCAAAATCGACGCGGTAATCTGGTGTACAGGATTTCGTCCTGCAACGGATCACCTGAAACCCCTCGGCGTTGTTGAACCGAACGGACGGGTTCAAGTCATTGAACAACGATCCATTAAAGAACCTGGTTTGTGGCTTGCTGGTTATGGCAACTGGACGGGTGCGGCATCTGCGACATTAATCGGTGCAGGTCGGACAGCTCGCGAATTTGTACCGCGATTGGTCGCAGATCTAATTGGTTCGTCGGAATAGTCCTTTATCTGAGTTCCTGTTTTGTTCTATACCTAGTGCATGACAAGCACGATTAAAACACTTGGACAGGCTTCACGGCATCGATTGTTCGTAATGGCCGAGTGCCGTACCTGCAAACGGAGTGCCCGGTTTCTGGCCAGCGATCTCGCATCGATCTTTGGCCACGGAAGCAACCCCTATACCCTCAAGTTTAAATGCACGACCTGCGACTCCACCAATTGTAATTCGACATTGGAATGGCCAGATTTTGAACGTACTCACGAGCATTATGTTTGGCGGCCCATAAAAGTTAAGGGCGGCGATTTTTTATGAAAAAGCTAAAATAAATTGAAATTTATGAAGGCCAGCTTTTCGGCATTATTAAACCGAAGCCCTTGGATTTATCTCTATAAATAAAGGTTACACCTTTTCGTTCCAGAGCTGATTGGATTTTCCGCTGAGTTTCAATTTTTACGCCTGCATTTCTTTCAAAGCTTCCGATAGTCCGCACGCTTACCCCCGCTTCTGCGGCGAGCTCTTCTCGACTTAAATCGAGTGCGAGTCTTGCGGCTCGCAAAAGTGCAATCGGTATATCCATCCTTTTCTTTTAATTCAGGGAGTATGCAACTGCTACACCCCCTAATTTGCCTTAAATCGGTATTTATTTGCCATATTTAGGAATTTAATTGCCTATTTCTGGCAATTCTGACATAAGCCAGATTATCGCTCACACAGACACCGAATCAGTGAGTTAAAGATTTGATGAAATAGGCGGATTACCCATTTTTTCCGTCGATGACGTCATCGTCTAAACTGGTTTCACATCGAATTTGGCCCATGTAACCCATGTGCCGGACAGGAGAACTTATGTCTGAAAACTCCCCAATCGGTCATGTTATTCTCATGAAAAATGAAGTTCCACGACGGCATCCAGGACGTGGATTGAATGCGGCATTGCAGCTAAGTGAACTTCACAATCGCATTAACAAGCAAGAACGCGATCCTCAGAGTACGGAGCGTGTCGACGAATATTTTCGTTACGCAATCTGGAGCGAAGGAGAAAAAATCATTGGTTACCTTGAGAGTATAATTTCGGTCGCTGATGAAAGAACTTCCACGACAACGTCAGGAATTCCAATATCATCCAGTAGCATGAGAAAATTGGTGGGCGCTCTTTCGGAAGAAGCCGAGGGCATTATGCACTATCAGCCTTCTCTGACGCCGACTTATTTATCAGGCGGCTTTGCATTCGATCTCATCGTTTACGATTTGCAACAAAAATGCTTGCGTTATATTCATATCGCATACGGGATTGGCAATGAACGAAGCGCGCAAATCCAGTGGGAAGAAGATAAAGCTAAGCTTGCAAGCTTTTTGCCGCGAATTGGAACACAATATTTCGGCGTTGAGATAGAACGGACAGAGTTCGTCACGATAGACCCATTACTTAATGAGACGAAGTATTTAGAGGGCGTGTGGGCTCTTCATGATTTGGATCAGCTAACTGGTAGATCGGGTACTGCACAACACGTGCTGGAAATACAGAGACAGCAAAGACACATGCTGAGCTTTTGGTTTAGTAACAGCCTTTCCGGCAGTGAGATGGAAAAGCATCGACAGCTCAATTCGATCTTTCATCGCTTGGCGCACGAAGAACTGAAACGAGCAAAACCTTTGCACTTTCAAACACTCGTTCCTGATCGAGCTCTGTAATCGGGGTTCCTGAGCCATTTTGCGACTGTTGCATGCTCCACGCTTAACGGTTCAGCGTCTGCTCGCAGCATCAATCAAACACGTTGAAATTCAAGAAACGCCAATCCACGGGTGCGTTGTCGCGCGCCCGTATGGCCCCTCATTTCTTCATTCTCCAGGATCTTATTATGGCTGTCATAATCAAAAATGGAAAATACAATCGCGAACAACTCGAAATCGAAATTAATATGCTGAAAGCCCTGGTCACTGATCTTGAACGCATAATCAACGGAGAGCATCCAGACGAACGCCAACTTTCAAATTCGCCAGCAATCACAAGCTGGAAGCTGAGCAAACGGCCGACAACATGTCTCGAAGGCGTATTGTTTGAGCATCCCAGGCTCGGTTTCATCGTGCCGAATGGCATCACGTCCGAGCTCTGGCTACTCGATCTCGACAGAAACTACGCGAGAACTTTCAGCCGCTTTTACCGACTGGGCCAAAAAGACATCGGTAATTGAGAAAAACGTACATCGTGCTGCACGTCGTCGACTGACATCGCAGTTTGAGTTTCGCTGCGTACAAGCTGAAAGACGTCAGCGCCTGCCAGAGGAAAACTGGCATGAGAACTGTCGGCAATTGCGGACAACAAAGGGGATAAGGGAATGAAACTTTGGATCTGGTCTGACCTCCACCATGAATTGCAAGAAGTCGACTATCCGTCACATGAGAACGCGCCAGAATGCGATGTGATCATCATTGCGGGCGATCTCAATGCAGCGCCTGACCTTCACATCACGCTGGAATTCTTGATCAGGCACTATGAGAAGCCCATCATCTATGTCCCCGGCAACCACGAATTCTATCAGAACAAATGGCTCATGAATGATCGAGAACGGTCGCTGGAGAGTGACAGGCAAACGATCAAGACAATCGAAGCCCTCTCTTTGGAGTGGCCGCAGCGGTTTTACTGCCTTGATCAGGACGAGGTGATTATCGACAACATCAGATTCGTTGGGGCTAGCTTATGGGTAGATTTTCAGATGAATCTCTCCCTAAAGTCTGATCTAGCGCGGCGAATGCAAGAAGCGCGAGCAATACTGAATGACTTCCGTGCGATCCGCTTGAAAAACGGGAAGTCATTCACGCCCGAAAATATGCTCGATCTACACCTGTCAGATGCCGCTTACATTCGGCAAAAACTAACAGAACATTTTACTGGTCCCACGGTTGTTCTCACACATCACATGCCACACTCCGATTGCACACCACCAGTCTATGCACACTCAATCGGCAACTATTTGTTTGCGTGCGGATCAGATGCCTTCGATGACATCCTTCACTCCGAACGAGCACCTGCGCTGTGGATCTGCGGGCATACACATCATGCATTCGACGTGCAGATTGGCCGAAGTCGGATTATTTGCAATCCATTTGGCTATCGATGGGAACAGGGGCTGAATGGATTTCGATGGGATCTAATAGTAGAGATAACGTAGGCCGTTCAAAACGGAACTGCATTAGAGCCTGCGCAATGCCCAATCGTTGGTTGTAGCCCGTCCAATAACGCAATAAAGTGTTCAACAGAGAACAAGTCACTGTTTTTGGGCGACGAAGAATAAAAATTTTCTCTTTTTATCAATAAGTTATCCGCAAGTGTACAGTCCAACCGGATTCCGGATATTCCGTTCGGTCGGACACGTGCAGATAGTCGTTCGACGGTCGAGCATTCTTTTTAGGGTAACGTAAAGATGAGCATCAACGAATTGGGTAAATAACTGATATCACTGAGCTTCTTTCCGTCGGGCAGGCGGGATTCGAACCCACGACCCCTTGACCCCCAGTCAAGTGCGCTACCGGGCTGCGCTACTGCCCGAAGGAAAAAAGCTCAGTGATGAACACTTTCGTTGACTCCGTATAACGAACCCACGACCCCTTGACCCCCAGTCAAGTGCGCTACCGGGCTGCGCTACGCTCCGAGCCGGGAAAAGCCGTAGAATATAACGTCTTGGCACGCAAGGCCTAATTTCCGGAAACTGACAAATTGCACATGACATTCCGGAGTTGCTGAAAGCTCAGGATCGCGGTGCGAAGAGGATGATGCAAGTGCCGGCGAAAGCCATACATGCGCCGACCACATCCCAACGGTCCGGGCGGGCGCCTTCGGCAAACCAGATCCACAAGATCGACGCGATGATATAGATGCCGCCATAGGCAGCATAAGCACGACCGGCCACGTTGCTTTCAATGAGGGTCAGCAGATAGGCGAACAATGCAAGGCACATCATACCCGGTGCCAACCAGAGTGCTGATTTGTCGAGCTTCAACCATGCCCAGAAGGCGAAGCATCCGGCAATTTCAAAGAGGGCTGCTGCGGCGTATATCACGAATTGCAAGACGCTGCCCTCTTGGTTGGTCTCTGAGTTTGGGTGAAAGCTGATACCTGTATTCCAGCCCTGCACAACCCCAGATGATTCCGAAAAGAAGATAAAAGTGACGCCAGTGATCGGTGTCGATGACGTTGCCGATCAGAACATGACCGAGATAAGTCGCGTAAGCGACCAGGAGATATGGCTGCCACGGGCGATTGCGAAACAAAAGCTTGAAACCGATTCCGAGCGTCAGAAATGTCAGCGTCAAAAAGGCTATGAAACCGATCCAGCCATAGTCGAGAACGGCTTTGAGCCAGATATTGTGCGTATCCTCGCCGAACATAGGCCCAAATTCGAGTGGACCGATGCCAAGCGGATGCTGTGTGGCGAGGATCATTCCAAGCCAATGCCGCGCAAAACGTCCGAGCCTTGCACTGTCATAGCTTTGTTCGAGGCGGGCGCGCTCCCGGAAAAAATCACCAACGCCGGGAATTTGCAGAATAATCAGGATGGCGAGAATAATCGTTACAACGGCGAGCAGGCCGATTGCGATCAGCCGAAGGCGAAAACGATTGTTGTTACTTTGCAGAAAGAGCACGCCGAACAGAATGGCGAAGGAGAGGGGAACCATCGCCCACGCCGCGCGCGAGAATGACACCAGAACCCCAAGCGTGAGCAGGCAGCAGAAAGGCAGGTATACAAGTGCATCGCGCGCACTGCCGCGCATGATGCGGTAAAGTGTCCAGGTCAAGGGTAGTATCAGGAAAGGTCCGTAGACATTGGGATCCTGAAATGCGCCCTGCGCCCGCCCGTAGCGTGTGAAGATTTCGGCGCCGGGAAAGAGACCGAGATAGCCTGCAATGCCGAGCACGGAAGAAAGCACGCCGACAAGAAGATAGGCGTTGAAGATGGTTCTGAGACGCCTGTAATCGCCTTCTATGGCAGCGGCGAAGAACACCGATGTGAAAGCCAGAAAGAGTGAAACGGCGATATAGAGCGGGGCTTTTTTGACGTCCGCCATCTGCATGACCGAAATCATGCCGCCGAAATTGAATACGGCGAAGACGGCCAGCAGCACAAGGCTGGTGCGGGTCAGCCGCAGTCCGAACAGCAATGCCAGCGCGATCAGGCCGACCATATAAAGTTCATAGGGCGCAGGCTCGCTCATCACAAAGCCGAGCAGAAATACGCCGATGCCAATTGCGGTATTGGCAATGAGACGGTTGAGCGCGCGTTTGCGCGCCACATCCACCGGCGGAATCATGGCTGGATGCGGACTGCCGTCAAACCTTTCCGCCACGCTGATCAATAGGCGTTTTCCGTGTTGAGAAGCCGTATCGGTGTCAGGAACAGGATCTTGAGATCAAGCCAGAGCGACCAGTTTTCGATATAGTAGAGATCGAACTCCGTGCGCATACGAATCTTGTTTTCATTGTCTATTTCGCCGCGCCAGCCATTGATCTGTGCCCAGCCGGTGACGCCGGGCTTTACGCGGTGACGTGCGAAATAGCCGTCGACCACCTCATTGTAGAGCACGTTATGCGAATGGGCTGCGACTGCATGCGGACGCGGGCCGACGAGCGACAGGGAGCCTGCAAGGACGTTGAAGAACTGTGGCAGCTCATCGATGGAAGCTTTGCGAATGAAGCGCCCGACACGCGTTACGCGAGGATCGTCCTTGGTGACAGCCTGTTTGGCAGTCGGGTCGCACATTTCAGTATACATCGACCGGAACTTCCAGACATTGATGACTTCATTGTTGAAGCCATGTCGCTTCTGCTTGAAGATCACCGGGCCTTTGCTGTCCAGCTTGATGGCGATCGCCGTGCCCAGCATGATCGGCGACAGAAGAACGATGCCCAGAACGCTGAAGACGACGTCGAAGACACGTTTGGCGACGGAATCCCAGTCGTTGATCGGCTTGTCGAAAATATCCAGCATCGGCACCGCGCCGACATAGGAGTAGGAACGTGGGCGGAATCGCAGGTGATTGTTGAGCGCTGACAGACGAATGTCCACCGGAAGAACCCATAGCTTCTTCAGCAGAGCCAGCACACGCGCCTCGGCGCTGATCGGCAGAGACACGATCAGCATATCGATGTGAGCGATGCGCGCGAACTCAATCAATTCGTTGATGTTGCCGAGTTTTGGGTAACCCGCGACAATGGGCGGCGAACGCTTGTCGTCGCGGTCGTCAAAGATTCCGCAGATGCGAATATCATTGTCGGGCTGCTGTTCCAGCGAACGGATGAGCGTTTCTGCATTGGGGCCGCCGCCGACGATGACGGCGCGACGCTCCATGGTACCATTGCGTGCCCAGCGTTTGATTTTCCAGGCGATGAAAATGCGCGAGAGCAACAGCAATGCGCAAGCGCTGAGCGCCCAATAAAGAAACCAGCCGCGTGAGAAATCGGAAGACGCCTTCATCAGGAACCCGGCAATGGCAAGGGTGCCGAGCACAGCAGCCCAACTGATGAAAAGCCGCCGCAGATAGCGGCCGGGACTGCGCAAAACGTTGATTTGGTAGCCGTCGTTGATTTCCATCAGCAGGACGAAAAGCGCGCCGCCGACGACCATGATAAGCGGATAATAGAAGATAAGGTGCGTGCGGATGCCGACATAAAGCAGGAAGCTTACAATGCCCGAGAAAAAGACCAGCCCGAACTCCACCATGCGCATGACGCCGCTCAACATCAGCGGCGAAAACGTGTCGCGCTGATATTGCTCGGCCATCTGGCGGGCCAGTGGACTGAGTTTCACCGGGCCTCGTGGCTTGGAGTCTTGTCCGGAATCCTGTTTGCCGCTGGCTTCCATGGCTTTGCGGCCAAATGGAGAAAGCCCATTATTATCTCGCACAACATTGCCCCTGATCGTAAAATGACAGCGTAGTAATTAGACCGAGAGTCCTAAGCAGAATATAAACGCAGCATGACAAGCTTTTGACTTAGGTAAACACTCAATTAAACATCTGGCGAATACCCGGTAAACACCCGGCTGAAAGTCGTTACTGTTAGTGACGGCTAATATAATATGGTTTCTGCCTATACTGTTACAGCATTGGCGACGGGAACCGATATGCGCCAGTTGTCGCAAGGCAAACCGACACGAGGCTTGCCTTGTCTGACTATATTGCCTAGGACGACGATATGAAACCGTTGGAAGATAAAGCTGCAAGCGGCATTTCGCCGTTGGACTGTTCGGCACATATTGCCGCCAACAAACCGGCCCTCTTTCCGCTCCTGATCGGCACCAGATCGGACGATGTCATGAGGTTGCTGCGCGCCTGACGCACAGCGACCCAAAAATCCTGATGAGAGCAATTCAAGCTGCGACCCTGCAAGGTCGCATTAACTGTTTGTTTTAATGCACTTTAACCGAACTGGTTTCGGCCGCTTCGCAGGGTGCTTTAGGGTTGATCATGACTATTTGGGCCGAACTGGCTAGAGCGGGCAATCTTGCCGACGATGAAATTCTGTTGCGAAAACGCGACCATATCTACGAAATTCGCTACAACGGCCTGGAGTTGATGTCCAACGTCAATTTCCAGTCCGAGACGGTACTGGCCGAAAGATCGCTGCGTCTTTACGGTCGGCAGGTGTCGCATATGCTTATCGGTGGGCTTGGCATGGGCTTCACGCTTCGGGCAGCACTCGATTTGCTCGGATCTGATGCCAGGGTGACGGTTTGCGAGCTTGTCCCGGAAATCGTGGACTGGAACCGGACCCATATCGGTCATCTTGCCGACCATCCGTTGAATGATCCGCGTGTCGATGTTCGGATTGCCGACGTTATGGATGTTCTTCGCGCAGAGCCGGGCCGATACGATACCATATTGATGGATACGGATAACGGGCCGGATTTTACCGTCCGCGCGGCCAATGGAGCCATCTATGAAGATGGCGGTCTGAGGCTGGTGGAAAGAGCGCTCAAGCCGAATGGTATTGCTGCTTTCTGGTCGGCCACCATATCGGACCCGTTTGAAGACAAGCTCGACATGCTGCCCTGGCATTGGCAGCGCGAGGATATTTCGCTCATCGGCGGGCGTGCCGATGCGTTCCACTATATCTATTTTGCGGCGCGAGGCGGATTTCGGTCACAGTTCGACAGGACCATATCCGCATCCGAACCCTTTGCTGCGATGGCAGGTTTGTAGGAGCAGGAGGTGTTCAGTCTTCCGGTACTGTCCGATCCGGATGCGCCTCGAAGTAAATGGTTTCGATCGAGTGCGCCATGGATGGAAGGCTGAAACGCTCATGCAGCCGGATCACATCGGGCATTGCGGCGTGAAATGTTATGAGATCATCCGCTGCGCCCAGCATCTTGTTCTCCAGCGCCTCGACCTCGGGTTCCACCAATGCCGGGGAACGAGGTCCGAACACTTCAGGAATGCCGCCGACATTGCTGGCGATGACCGGCTTTCCGGCTGCGAGCGCTTCCAGCACGATATAGGGAAATGCTTCGGCGCGCGACGGAACCACCATTATCCGTCCCAAACCGAAAGCTTCTCGTGCCGCCATTCCGGGCAAAAAGCGGATTTGCCCGGAAACGCCAAGTTCGTCAGCGAGAGCAATGAAATCGGGCTTTTCCGCACCGTCTCCCACCATGGTCGCGGTGAAATTGCGCTGATGCTGTTCGCGCAAGCGGGCAAGGGCACGGATCACGAGGTCCGGTCCCTTTAACTCACGCATCGTGCCGACGAAGAGAAAGTCACTGGCACCGGGCGCGTCTGCCACCGATACAAATTCTTCTTCCGCCAGACCGTTATATACGACGGCATGGAGGCCATGGGGCCGCCCTACCTTTTCTTCATAGATACGCTTTTCGAAGTTGGAAACGAACATCACCGCGTCGGTCATCGGAGCCAGCATTCTCTCGACCAGAAAGACGGCGCCACCACGGCGCGTCTTCCGGTCGAAATGCAGGCTACCGCCATGCGGTGAATAGATACGGGCTACGCGAGACCTAAATACCCGTAAGACTGAGCCGAACAACCGCGCATAGACCCCGCCTTTGGCGCCATGTCCGTGCAATATGTCCGGCCGCAATTTCTTGATGATGCGGTATGCTTTGAGTGCGGCCGCTGCGTCGCCCAGTCCGACGTGGCGCTGCATGGCGATGCGATGAAGGCCGAGCGCGAGCTTTGGCCGTAATTCTTCCAGAAATGCATCTTCACGCGGGCCGCCGGTCGTTGCATCGCAGACGATGCCAACCGCGTGGCCTTTTTCCGCCTGCAGGCCCACGAGATCGCGAACGTGGCGGAAGAGTCCACCGGTCGGTTCGCGGAAACAGTGGACGATGCGCAGTGGGGAGACATTCGTGTCATCAGCCATCAATCGCCATCAGAACAGACGTTCGCGTACATAGATCGTGTCGCCCGGCAGGATAGGATCGGAAATCAGCACCCGACCGGTCAGCACCTTGCCGTTGAACTGGCGCGTGATGTCCACATTCTCCTGATTGGCGCGGGGACTGTAACCGCCAGCGGCAGCAATGGCCTTCTGTGCGGTCATGCCCGGAACATAGGAATATTGACCAGCGGCGCCAACTTCACCCATCACGAAGATCGGGCGGTAGCGGTCGATTTCCGCGCTGACGTCAGGATCGCGCAGATAACCGCCGCGCAGTTTGGACGCGATGAGTCCTTCAAGCTGCTTGGACGTCTTGCCGCGTGCCGGAATGCTGCCGACGAGCGGGAAAGCGATATAGCCAGCCTGATCGACGCTATAGGTGTTTGTAAGACTCGGCTGTTCGAAAACGGTAATGCGCACGCGATCACCGGCATCCAGCATGTAAGGCTGGTTCAGCGCCTCGTGGAAAGCAGGTGGGGCAGGGCGATAGCTGGAACAGGCGGAAAGCGTCATGGCGGCAAGGCCGAGTGCCACGAGCAAAGCGTGGCCTTTGCGCTTGTTGTGAATTGTCTTCGCCGTCATCATCCGCCTCGGTTCTTCCGAAAAGCAATATTTCTTACGAACGCAATCGACGCGGTACGGACAGCGCGATTACGAATATCGGTTGCAAGCGTTATCGATTGATTAGGGTTAATGGCTGGTAAAGAAGACAGGGTTCGGCGCAAAATCTTTATGCCTCGCTGACAATTGGGAACTTATCCTGCTTAACCCTCTGGTTACCTTGTTCCTTTACCTTCCAGTAAAGCGCATCCCGAGAAGTGCGACGCGGTTTTCGGGCAAGATGCGCTGTGAAAAGAAACATGCAGAGCGCCGATCTGATGTAATCAGATCGAAAAGCGCTCCAGATTCGGGGGTGCATTACCCCACGCGGGCGAGAGCGATCACGTGCGCAAGCGCACTCGCGAAGTCCATGGAGAATGGGGAATGGCAGAAGTCGATCCGTTATCAAGGGACGCAGATATCGATATCGGCGCGCTGTTCTCCAGCCTGCGCCGCCACTGGCTGTTCATTGTGGTTGGCGCACTTTTCATGGCGGCATTGGCATGGGCCATCTGCCTTCTTCTGACGCCGGATTATCGTGCCGAAGCCCGCATCATGATCGAGGCTCGCGAATCCATCTATACCCGTCCCAATGGCGAAACAGCAGCCGAGCGACCCGTCTTCGACGCCGAGGGCGTGAAGAGTCAGGTCGAGGTGTTCTCCTCCGGTGATCTTCTCAAGAAAGTTTCCGACGAACTCAAGCTGACCAGCAACGAAGCCTTCACGACGACGGAAGTGAAGCCGTGGACTCGTGTTCTCATCTTGCTCGGCATGCGCACCGATCCTGCACGGCTGACCCCGGAGGAGCGCGTTCTACAGAAGCTTCGCAAGAACATGCAGGTTTTTGCCGTTACCGCTTCACGCGTCATTGTGGTGCAATATAATTCGGCAAATCCTGAAACGGCCAAAAACGTCGCCAATGCGCTGGCCAACCAGTATATCCTGTTTCAACAGGCCGCGAAGCTGGAATCGAACGACGATGCTACCGGCTGGCTCGCGCCCGAGATTGACGACCTGCGCAACCGCGTCCGCGATGCGGAAAAGAAGGTTGCGGATTATCGTGCTTCGCGCGGGCTCCTGACCGGCCAGAGCAACAGCACGATAGCGACACAGCAGCTCTCTGAGGTCTCAACCGAACTGACGCGGGTTCGCACCAGCCGCGCTTCGGCAGAAGCAAAGGCGGAAAGCATTCGAAAAGCACTCGCCTCTGGCGCGCCCATCGACACGCTGCCGGACGTGATTGCTTCCGGCATGATGCAGCGGCTTGCTGAAAGGCGCATCCAGCTCAATGCCCAGATTGCCGATCTTTCAACGACACTTCTGGACGGCCATCCGCGTATAAAGGCACTGCGTTCGCAGCTTGCCGATCTCGACCAGCAGATCAGGATCGAAGGCCGCAAGCTTGTTGCAAGCCTCGACAACGAAGTCTCTACGGCAAAGCTGCGCGAAGACGAACTCAATCGTGAACTCAACCGCGTGAAAGCACAGGCGGCGCAGGCGGGCGATCAGGAAGTTGAATTGCGCGCATTGGAGCGCGAGGCGACAGCACAGCGCCAGCTTCTGGAAACCTACCTGACACGTTATCGCGAAGCTGCATCGCGCACCGACCGCAATTATGTGCCGGTTGACGCTCGGGTATTTTCTTCTGCCGAAGCCCCGGCAGTTCCCTATTATCCGATGATATTGCCGATTGTCGGCGCGACCTTCACCGCCGGTCTGCTCTTGCTGTCAATTTTCGTTCTCCTGCGTGAATTGTTCAGCGGGCGTGCTTTCGTGACCGCGGATGGCCAAAGAGTTGCCGCCGTCGAGGAAATCGAAATGCCGGTTATTGCTGCTGCCGCTGAAGCTGGTGCCGTGCCGCCGTCCAGAGGCGAAGGCAGAGACGCTGTTTTAGAGGAAACAATTGCGGCGCCGCGCCGTTCATGGACTATGCCGTTTGCGGCGAAGCCGCCGGTTTCCGAAACAAGGAAATCCGTGGAGGAGTTTCCCGTGATAAAGCAAGGTGAGACCAAGCAAAGTGAGATCAGGCAGCGCGAGACGAAATCACGCAATCCAAATGGTGTGGAAGCTGTTGCCGATCTGCTGTCCGGCGGAAAGCCGAAACGTATCGTGGTCGTCTCTCCCGAGGGCGATAAAGCATCGGCAGGCACGGTACGTCTGCTGCGTGAATTCGCCGACCGTGGCAAACGCGCAATTCTCGTGGATATGACCGCACAGGGAACTGTCGGGCTTGCCATGCTGGACGGTACACATTTGCCCGGTATTACCGAGCTTCTGTCCGGCAAGCGCCGCTTCAACGAGGTCATCCACAGTGACCGGTTCTCGCAGGCTCACGTCGTTCCGCTGGGCGAGGCCGATCCTGAAACCGCCATGCGTTCTGCTGATCGTCTGCCGCTCATTCTGGATGCGCTGGAAACGGTCTATGATTTTGTCGTTGTGGAATGTGGTCCGTCATCTTCGGAACAAATCCGACGCATTGCCGACGGACTTGCTTCCGTGGTGATGAGTATCGTCGATCCGGACGATAAGGGCGTTGCGCTGGCCGCTCTCGATCTCGATCAGGGGGGGTATGAAGACGTCGTCATTCTGATGGACGAAACCGCCTGATTGTCGAATCTGATTCCAGAACAGTGCTTTAGGTAGCATTCCTGAATCAGATTGCTAACACTCTCTACCTTTTTGCGAACCTGCTGCGCAGTGTCTTGGCCAGGCTCCACAGACGCGGATTGCGCTTGAGGCTTCCGGCAATCGCATTGCGGCTTGATTGCAGTGTCGTGAAAAGCCTGCCCTTGGCGGAAAGCGGCACCAGCGTGTCATAGATCGTGCGCTCGATATCGCACCATTCGCGTTTGTATGGCTCATCCCCAATACCGAAACTGTAGATCGAATGGCCTTCGTCGCAACTGCGGCTTATATCCTCGAAGAAGAGAAATTCCCCTGGACTTGCCGCCATCAGTTCGTCTTCTGCGATGGCAGCGAACTCGACGGTAGGGCCAGTATCGCTGAACAGTTTTCCGATGATCGAGCGCACAGTGCCGCCAACTTCGAGAAAGCGCAGTTCATTCAGATTCTGACCTTTTGCCAGTCCTTCACCGAAGAAAGCTTTGAAGAAACTGCGTACATTTTCATCGGCAAAAGGATCACGGATTCCCATCTTCCGGAAGCGCTGTGCCTTCATCGCAAAATAGAGATCGAGAATCGTGTCGGATTCCGCGCGAGTTTGCGGCCCGGTAACTCTCCAGCCACCGCTTTCCTCGTAACGGCGACTGTGCTGACGATGCTTTTTCAGCTTTCGCTTGCGGTTGGCGCGGTCAAGCACAGCATCGAAGCCACCGTCGAGCGAGGCAGCAAGAACCGGATTTGGATTGGGCGCTTTTGCGAGAGCAAGCAGCGGATTGACTGCGCCTTGCAGTTCGGAAAGCTGACGTGTCAGTGACAGTGCGTCGATATCAGGCCTTGCTTTGCGGATCGCCTCGATCAGTTGTCGGACTACCTCGCGTCCGAGGATGCCGCCATATTCCTTTCGCAGCCATGGGAAATTGCAATTGGCGTGGCTTCCGCCGGGAAAGCGCGCAATTTTCGCGCCGTTCTGGCTGATGACTTCTAGCGGCAGAAGCAGGATTGGACCATCGCCGTCAAAAAGCCCCACGACAAAACTGTCAGCATTGACGATTGCGCGCCAGTTATTGATCCACGCAAATGATTGCGGCGCGCCGTGAACAGCTACGATATCGTTCCAGAGACGTCTGATCTCGCTGAAATCTGTCAGAATGCGCGCTGCAACTTCGCCCGCCATCGTCCGCAGCATCCTCAAGTGAGCGCATCCCGAAAAGTGTGAAACGGTTTTCGGAAAGATGCGCGTAAAACAAATGATTAGAGCGCTGATCTGCTTCAGTCAGATCGAAACGCGCTCTAAATTAGTGTTGTTTCTTGCGCGGTGGCTGTGCCATCCACCAGATGATGCCCATGGCTGGCAGAACCCAGAGAATGCCGGTCACGAAGAAATAAAGGAGATGCACCCAGGCACTTGATTCAGCAAGATGCGCCACGGCGATGATGGTCGCGAACACCGCATAGATGATGACCAGTGAAACCAGCAAAAAAGTGCCGATCAGTTTCTTCAGCCGAACGGGCATAATGCATCTCTCCTTTTCCCGGCTCATCACTAGCGCGTGAGAAGGGACAGTGAAAGGGCAAAAACGCGGCGGCATGTCGCGTGACATGAACTTGTAACTCACAGGTCGATGCTGCATGTATCCTTCGGCTCATTATCGAAGGGTGTATGGCATGACGGCATCAACGGCGCAGCGTGTAGGGCAGGGGTCCAGATCATCGAAAGAGGATCGAGACCGTCGCCTTGTGCGATACTGGCTTTATGCGGTGTTCGTCGTGCTGATTGCTATCGTCATGGTTGGCGGGGCCACCCGTATGACCGGATCGGGCCTCTCCATCACCGAATGGAAGCCCATTCACGGCGTCATTCCGCCGCTCAACCACGCCGAATGGGTGGAAGAGTTCGACAAGTATCGCCAGATTCCGCAATACCAGCAGATCAACAAGGGCATGTCTCTTGAAGAATTCCAGTATATTTTCTGGTGGGAATGGGCGCATCGCCTGCTGGCGCGCTTTGTCGGATTTCTGGTTGCTGTCCCGCTCGCCTTCTTCTGGATGACCGGGCGTCTCGGGGGCGGTCTTAAGTACCGTATGCTGGGCTTGCTCGCGCTCGGCGGCTTGCAGGGCGCTATCGGCTGGTGGATGGTCGCTTCCGGCCTGAGTGAGCTTACCAGCGTCAGCCAGTACCGTCTGGCGATCCATCTGACGACAGCCTGTATCATCATAACGGCAGTGTTCTATATTGCGCGCGGGCTTGTCACCTATAGCGAACGACCGGCGGAAAGGCCGATCCAGCGCTTTGCCGGATGGGTCGTGTTCGCAGTTCTGGTGCAGATTTATCTGGGCGGTCTGGTGGCCGGGCTTCACGCCGGTCTGACCTATAATACATGGCCGCTGATGGATGGTGCTATCATCCCGTCAGATCTGTTCATCCAGTCGCCATGGTGGCGCAACCTGTTTGAAAACCCGAAAACTGTACAGTTCGTGCACCGCATGTTCGCCTATACGGTTCTGGTTCTGGCGGCCCTGCATTCGCTGCAGGTTTGGAAACAGGCGCCCGGCACCACCCATGCGCGCCGCACCGTTGTTCTGGTTGGCCTGGTTCTGGTGCAGGCCGTTATCGGCATTGCGACGCTTTTGATGAGCGTTCCGCTGCATCTGGGTCTGACGCATCAGTTCTTTGCGCTGATCGTGCTGGCCTTCGCGGTCGCGCACTGGCGCGCAACAAAGGGCGCTTACGCGGTATAAGCCGTTTGGCGCAAGTGTCTGAGCGCGGACGCGATCTTCAGTTCCCGCGCTTCGTCCGTATCGTTGCCGTCTTCACGATGCCATGCGGCTGACAGGCAGCCATAAGCGAAGGCATAATCCAGAATATAGGCCGGTTCGTGCCCGATGACCGGTGCGAAATGCTCGGCCATGTGCCGGGCACGTTCAAGGTCGAGACATAGATCGTCCCGATCGAGCGGATTGTAGAAGATATTGGCTGCATCGAAGGCTGCGTCGCCGACCAGCCCGTGCGGGTCGATGGCGAGCCAGCCTCGTGGTCCCTTGATGATGTTCTCATGGTGAATGTCACCATGCAGCGGAATGGCCTTGTGCGGCGTCGCCAGCAGACGCTTTGCAACAGACGCGCCTTCCGCATAGATGGGGCTTTCATGCGCTACTGCGAAGAGACCGGAAAAGTGCTTCTCCAGAGGTTGCAGGTCAGCCGGTATCGGGGCAGGAGAGGGCGTATGCAGCGCGTTCAGAACCTCGCCGAACATCTGTAGACATTCGGCGTCCTTGCCGCGTTTCAGGTGCTCATCGAGATGATAGTCGCCCGCATATTCGAGCAGCATCGATGTGCCCTTGAGGCCGTATAATCGTGCCGCACCATGGCCATCCTGCCAATCCAGATAATGCGCGCCGCGCAGTTCGTCCATTCCGGCTGGTTTCAACTGCTTGACGACAAAAATCTCGTCCGGATGGTCGCTGCGTTCGACCTTCCAGACGAGGCTTGAATGTGTATCTGCCAGGGGCTCAGATGAACCGATATTCCATTCTATGGGAAACATCGGCTTCGTCGTCATCAGGCTTTGCCGAGCATGAGGTTCATGTTCTGGACTGCCGCGCCCGATGCACCCTTGCCGAGATTATCGAGTAGCGCCACCAGATTGACCTCGCCTTCGCCTTCGGTGCCGAAGACAAAAAGCTTCATGCCGTCCTTGCCAGCAAGCTCTTCCGCATCGACACGCGGAAGCTTTGCGCTTTCTTCAAGCGGCACGACTTCGACGATGTCCTGACCGGCGTAATGCTCTGTCAGTGCGGCATGAATCGCGGCAAGTGATGGCGTTCCCTTCAGTTCGCTCAGGAACAGGGGAACCTGCACGATCATGCCCTGCGGGAAGCGTCCAACGCTGGGCGAGAAGATCGGGCGGCGATCCAGACGGCCATGCAATTGCAGTTCCGGCACGTGCTTATGCCTGAGTGGCAGGCCGTAGAGGAAATTATTCGCAGCAAGATGCTCCGGATGGTTCTTGTCTTCCATTTGCGCAATCATCTGCTTGCCGCCGCCCGTATAGCCGGAGACGGCATTGACGCTCACCGGATAGTCGGCAGGCAGTAGGCCCGCATCGCGGAGCGGACGGACAAGCGCAATCGCGCCGGTCGGGTAGCAACCCGGATTGGCAACAAGGCGTGCCTCTGCAATCCGTTCACGCTGGCCCCTAGCCAGTTCCGCAAAGCCATAGGCCCAGTCAGAATGCACGCGATGCGCGGTCGAGGTATCGATGATGCGGGTCGAGTTATGACCTTCGAGCAGGGAAACCGCTTCCTTGGAAGCATCATCCGGCAGGCACAGGATCGCAATATCGGCAGAGCGCAGATAGTCGGCGCGCAAATCCTTGTTGCGCCGCTCGGCTTCCGGAATGGAGATCACTTCAAGATCGTCGCGTTCGGCCAGACGGGTGCGGATCTGCAAGCCGGTGGTGCCGTGTTCGCCATCAATGAAGATTTTCGGTTTCATGCGTTTTGCCTTTGAATTCAGAAAGTTACGACAATATTCGGAATCAGTTCTCGAGGCGCTTGAATCAATCTATGAACAAGCGCTGCGCTTCATCGTCGTTCTTTCCGTTCGGCCAGAAGGCCCAAATAGTACATTGCGATCGTCGCTCCCGCGATTGCTGTTATATCGGCATGGTCATAGGCCGGTGCAACCTCGACCACATCGGCGCCCACAAAGTCAAGGGCCGTCAGCTTGCGCAGGACAGACAGCATCTTTGCCGAAGACGGGCCACCCGCGACCGGCGTGCCGGTTCCCGGCGCAAAGGCCGGATCGAGACAGTCGATATCGAAGGTCAGATAGGTCTTCCGGCCATTGGTGCGCTTCAGGATTTCATCGGCAATCGCCGCCGCTGACATATCCTCGACCTCATGGCCATAAATGATCCTGATGCCGCAATCTTCCGGCGCGTGCGTGCGGATGCCGATCTGGATCGAATGGTCGGGATCGATAATGCCGTCGCGCACCGCGCGGGCCACGAAAGAGCCGTGATCGATCCGCTTGCCGTCGTCGAACCACGTATCCTGATGCGCATCGAACTGCACCAGCGCCAGCGGACCATACTTGGCGGCATGGGCCTTGAGCAGCGGCCATGTGATGAAATGATCGCCGCCGAGTGTCAGCAGGAATGCATCGGATTTCAGGATTTTCGCCGCTTCGCGCTCGATAGTGGCTGGGGTCTTATAGTGATTGCCATAGTCGAGCAGGCAGTCGCCATAGTCGATGACGGCGAGATTCTCGAAAAGGTCGCGTTGAAACGGATATTGCGGATCATTGTCGAAGATCGCCGACGCCCGCCGGATCGCCTGCGGGCCGAAGCGCGCACCGGGCCGATTGGATACGGCGGCATCGAAGGGAATACCCCAGACGACGGCTTCCGCGCCCTTCAGCGACTTCGTGTACATGCGCCGCATGAATGACAACACACCCGCATGGGTGGGATCGGTTGCTGCCCCGGTCAGGCTGCGGGCGGTGATCGCGTGGTCGATGGTCTTTGAAGACATGGCGGTTATCCGGATGATAGTGTGGCTTCTATAGCGCTTTCACTCGCTCTTGGCATCAAATCCGTAAGCGCGTTCCACACGGGCAATGCGCACGCGATAGGCTTCGTACCATTTTTGGCGACCAAGCTTCTGCGCCACCAGATGATCGACGTCGCGCTTCCATGCGCGGATGCTTTCCTCATCAGCCCAGAAAGAATTGGTGATGCCGAAGCCTTCCGCGTCGCGGGCACTTTCAATGCCGAGATAGCCCGGCTGTTTGGCCGCGAGTTCTCCCATTAGAACCGCCATGTCGCCGTAGCCATCATCCTCGCCCGCAATACGCTGCGAAGCGAAGGTGACGATCAGATAGGGAGGCTCCGGTGTGGCGGCAAAACGACTGGACGACATTCGACTGGTTCCGTGCTGGCTTGAGTCTCCTTTTACATAACAAAAAAGCGGACCCGAAGGCCCGCTTTTCTGTAAGCTCTGAAGCGACAGATATTAGCGCTTGGAGAACTGGCCCTAAGCGCGTTAGCGCTTGGAGAACTGGAACGAACGGCGAGCCTTGGCCTTACCGTACTTCTTACGTTCGACGACGCGGCTGTCGCGGGTCAGGAAGCCACCCTTCTTGAGAACCGTGCGCAGGCCCGGTTCGTAGTAGGTGAGGGCCTTGGAGATGCCGTGACGAACAGCACCGGCCTGACCGGAGAGACCGCCACCGGCAACGGTGGCAACGATGTCGAACTGGCCGGCACGATTCGAAGCGATGATCGGCTGCTGCAGGATCATCTGCAGAACCGGACGCGCGAAATACTGTGCGAATTCCTTGTCGTTGACGATGATCTTGCCGGAACCCGGCTTGACCCAAACGCGTGCAACGGCGTCCTTACGCTTGCCGGTGGCATAAGCGCGGCCCTGTGCGTCCAGCTTCTGGACGTGAACCGGAGCGGCAGCTTCGGTCTTGGCAACGGTGCCGAGTTCTTCGAGCGAGTTGAGCTGCTCAGCCATGATTATGCATTCCCTTTGTTCTTGCGGTTCAGCGCTGCGACGTCGAGGACTTCCGGCTGCTGAGCTTCATGCTGATGGTTCGAGCCTGCATAAACGCGCAGGTTCTTCATCTGGCGACGGCCGAGCGGACCACGCGGGATCATACGCTCAATAGCCTTCTCGAGAACGCGTTCCGGGAAACGGCCTTCGAGAATCTGGCGAGCAGTGCGCTCCTTGATGCCACCCGGATGGCCGGTGTGCCAGTAATAAACCTTGTCGGTGTATTTCTTGCCGGTCAGAACAACCTTGTCGGCATTGATGATGATGACATTGTCGCCATCGTCAACGTGCGGGGTGAAGGTTGCTTTGTGCTTGCCACGCAGGCGGTTGGCGACGAGCGATGCGAGACGGCCGACGACGAGACCTTCGGCGTCGATCAGCACCCACTTCTTCACCACTTCAGCCGGCTTCTGAGAAAAAGTTGCCATTGAAGTCTTCCTTGACTTAATCCCCGATCTTGAAATCAGGGCTTTTTTTGTTGCTTGTGTTGGATCGTGTCCAACCCGAACGAGCGGGCAAAAGATCACTTCTGCTCGCGTCTGGCGGGTCGATACACAATGGCGGCGTGGCCGTCAAGTCCTATATTCAGAGCTTTGTTTTAAAAGGCAAGTAAAATCAAAAGGTTATTGCATTGGTATTATAGTACCGTATATTTTAACGCTTTTATCTCGGTGGAATCGAATAGGTTGCCGTTGCATGGGCAACCAGTTCGCCGCTCGCACCGTCAGTCAGACTGATATCGAGTACGGCAAGGCGCTTGCCGAGTTTCAGGAGGCGCGCAACAGCCTCGACTGTACCGGGGGAGGGCTTGCGCAGAAAGTTGATATTGAGGTTCGTTGTCACCGCCAGCGCCACCGGACCGATATGGGCCAATATGGCTGCATAGGCCGTCACATCGGCGAGCGCGAAAAGCGAGGGGCCGGAAACGGTGCCGCCAGGACGCAGATGTTGTTCATCGGCGTGAAGCCGCATGGATGCCGAACCGTCGTCGATTGCCGTGATCTCGAAAGCGTGTCCGAGTTGCGGAAACTCGTGCTTCATGAAGGCACGCAGGTCTTCGATATTCATGACAGGGCTCAACGAATGGTTTGTCATCGGATCGACATTCCGGTCCTGTGCGGTATTGATATTCATGCGTTCCTCCCAAGTTTATTCATCAATAAAGCATAATCCGACCGGAGTGAAACGAGGATCGATAAGATTATGCTTCACTTAAAAGAACTTAGAGCGCCTGCTTTGATGCAAGCGTTGGCTCAAGCGATTGAGGAGAACAAAGATGAAAAACCCTATCGACGAGCAGATTCGTGAGATTCTTCTTTCTGTCAAAACAATTGCGCTTCTCGGTGCATCGCCAAAACCAGAGCGCCCGAGCAATGGCGTGATGGTGTTCCTGCTTTCCAAGGGATATCGCGTGATTCCTGTCAATCCGGGGCAGGCGGGAAAGGAGATCCACGGTCAGCGTGTCGTGGCGCATCTGGCAGATATCGAAGAACCGGTGGATATGGTGGATGTCTTTCGCGAACCTTATTCGCTACCGGGGATCGTGGATGAGGTTCTCGCAATGAAGCATCGCCCGAAGGTCTTGTGGACGCAGCTTGGTGTCGTGCACGAAGAGGCTGGAAACAGGGCCAGAGAAGCAGGCGTCACCGTCGTCATGGACCGCTGCCCGGCTATCGAATATCCACGTCTGGTCGCTGAATAAGAGCTTTCGGATTTAATTTCTGCGATTCCTGCATTTGGCGGAAAATCCTCCTTTGCTTTCCTGACGGCAACGCCTAACGTCCGGACCTGATTGGGGTTTAGGACACAGGAGGAAATGATGTCAAAACGCTCTCCCGGGATTGAAACGCTCGCTGTTCACGCTGGGGCAAAGCCCGATCCGACGACAGGTGCGCGTGCAACACCGATCTATCAGACGACTTCGTTTGTGTTCGATGATGCCGACCACGCGGCATCCCTGTTCGGCCTGCAGGCGTTCGGCAATATCTATACGCGCATCACAAATCCGACGACCGCTGTTCTGGAAGAGCGCATTGCCGCACTCGAAGGTGGTACGGCGGCGGTCGCGACTGCATCCGGCCATGCCGCGCAGCTTCTTGTTTTCCATACGCTGCTTCAACCGGGCGATAATTTCGTTGCCGCACGCCAGCTTTATGGCGGATCGATCAACCAGTTTGGTCAGTCTTTCAAATCCTTCGGCTGGCAGGTGCGCTGGGCCGACGCCACCAACCCGACCGATTTCGCAAAGCAGATCGATAGCAAGACGCGCGCCATCTTCATCGAAAGCTTCGCCAATCCGGGCGGTATCGTGGTAGATATCGAAGCCATTGCCGAAATCGCGCACAGAAACGGCCTGCCGCTGATCGTCGACAATACGCTAGCATCACCTTATCTGGTGCGTCCGATCGAACATGGTGCAGATATCGTCGTGCATTCACTGACCAAGTTTATCGGCGGTCACGGCAATTCCATGGGCGGTATTCTGGTCGATGGCGGTACTTTTGACTGGGCAAAATCCGGAAATTATCCGCTTTTGACCGAACCGCGCCCGGATTATGCGGGTCTGGAACTGCACAAGACCTTCGGCAATATTTCCTTTGCCATCGCTGCCCGTGTGCTGGGGCTTCGTGACTTCGGCCCTGCCATTTCACCGTTCAATGCCTTCCAGATATTGACCGGGGCGGAAACCTTGCCGCTGCGCATGCAGCGCCACAGCGACAATGCGCTGAAGGTCGCATCCTGGCTGCACGGCCATGAAAAAGTGTCATGGGTGAATTATGCGGGGTTGCCGCATGATAAATTTCACGCGCTCCAGCAAAAATATGCGCCAAAGGGTGCAGGCTCTGTTTTCACCTTCGGTCTCAAGAGTGGTTATGAAGCTGGCGTCAAGTTTGTGGATAGCCTCGAAATGTTTTCGCTGCTGGCCAATATTGGCGACACCCGTTCGTTGGTGATCCATCCGGCATCGACGACGCATCGCCAGCTCAGCGACGAGCAGAAGGTGGCGGCGGGTGCGGGCCCTGATGTCGTGCGGCTGTCTATCGGCATCGAGGATGCAGATGATATCATCGCCGACATCGAGCAGGCGCTGGCAAAGGTCTGATTTATGAGCCGGTTTCTCGATTTCGACCTGACCGGCATTGAACCGGAGGAAGGCGCACCGTCACCGGAGCGCCTTCTTTCAGGTGCTCCAAAATTCCGCACGTGGAATCTGGAAGAAAATCCCGAGGGCACGCTTTTTGCAGGCATTTGGGAGAGCACGCCCGGAAAATGGCGCATCGAATATGACGAATGGGAATTCTGCCACATCCTGTCCGGGCGGTCCGTCGTCAGCGAAGAAGGCGGCGAAGCCCGCGAAGTGGTTGCCGGTGACAGTTTCGTCATCCGTCCGGGCTTCAAGGGAAGCTGGGACGTCATCGAGACCACCCGCAAGGAATATGTCATCAAGCTCTGACATCAGTTCGTTCTATGCAAAAACACCCGCCGGATTTCGGCGGGTGTTTTGTTTTAGTTATGCGGACCGCGCTTGATGGGCTGGATAACCGGCAGATTGCCCGGATTTGGACGGCCTGCATTGCCTGATGGCGGGCGGTCCGGCCGAGGCGGACGTGGGCGATCCGGCCTGTTGGTGTCGGGACGGCGCGGGCGATCCCGGTCGCGATAACGATAGTGATCCCGGTCACGATAATAGCGCGAATCTCTGTAATAACGCGGGTAGCGCGGATAGTTCCGATAGTAACCGCCGCTATTATAGACGACGCCGGTACCGACATAGCCGCCACGAACATAATATGGATCGTAATAGCCCGAGCCATAATATCCCTCGGAAACACAACCGCTGAGCGTCAAACCGGCAGCGCCGATGCCGAGCGCCAGTAAAATGGATTTCAATGACATGTTCGCTACTCCCGAAAGGCCGGGGTCGGCGCTGGAATACGCAACAACCACGCGGCGAACCACTATTTAGAGGGATTATGCGCGTTTCTGTCGAGCACCCATAATCAATAAAGATTGCAGAACGTTAGCTTGGTTAGCTGAGTTCGTACCTCCACGCCGAGGCCATCAAATCTCGATATTATGCGTCTAGCATATCTAGTAAACGCATTGAGGTTTCGAAAGTTGCCTCTGGTGAGGGCGGAAGGGCTCTACAAAGTAAAACCGCCCCGAAGGGCGGTTGCATTCCTATTCGTGGGGACCTTGTTACTCGGCTGAAGTGCTGCCAGCGTTTTCTACGGAGGTCGCGATGTCTGTGAACTTCTGGCTGATTGTTGTGCCGAGCGTCGTTGCCCCGGTGATGATGACGACAGCGACGAGGCCGGCGATCAGCGCGTATTCGATAGCGGTTGCGCCGGATTCATCCTTACGGAAACGTGCGAAAAACTTGGTCATGTGTTGCTCCTGAGATCATTCTTGGTTGTTTGGTGGTCTCTGTGACCTGGGAGCAAACTACGCGGCAATTATGTGCACCCTCTTAAGTTGCATGGTAAACGGAAAATGAGCATCGCATATGATTAATAAATTACTGAATTTAAAACAAAAATAGCAGATAGAGATTCCTTATTGTATTAGCTTTAACTTACATAAAGCGCGACTTCTTCAACCTGCCTTTTCTCTCAAGCTGGTTGCACCAGATTGGCCATCAGGCGGAATGCGCCGGGAACGAGCTTGTCGAGCTGATGATGCAGGGTAAGGCTCGTATGCGTATGACGACCCTTGCCGATCTTGCCGGAAACAAGAGAGCCGTAAAGCGGCTGCTCTCCATCATCATGCATGGAAAGCAGCGGTTGATAGGCATCATCCCATGCGGAGGCGAAGTAAAGCCCGCGTTCCTTGTGCCAGTCGTTCCAATCGCGCTCGCTGATCATATTGGGACTGACAAGCAGGGGATGCTCAGGCTCAAGAACCGTAACTGCCGCATGCGGGTTCGTAACGCGCCAGCGCAATGACGGAGAGCCGATGGTCAGTTTTCGCGGTGGTGTCCTGTCTGGATGCCAGCCATCTGATGGTCGGTGATAGAGCGTCACCAGATGTCCGCCATCATGGACAAAGCGGTGCAGTTTGGTCGTCGCTGCTGCCAGGTCATTGCGCAAGCCAAAGGCAAATATGCCGACCACGATTGTGGGGAATTGCGAAAGATCACCGGCAAGATGATGCGGTTCGATGTCGGTGACATCAAGCCCCATGCGTTTCAGCCACAGGCCGACATTGTCGGCGCCACTACCGATATAGCCGATGCGTGCGTCGGGCAGCTTCACGTCGAGGGTTAGCACAGGCAGAATGGCAGGCTCGCGCCAGACGGTTTTGCCGATATGCGAATAGCTGGCGGCGTGTGTTTGCCAGGCCGGAGTTCTATCAACCAATGCCTGCAGGCAGGTCAGTCCGGGTGCCGGATCGGAAGGTGGATACAAGACGGTGCTCAGCCCGTTTACACCGACTTCCCAGCCGTTCTGCGATGCGAAGGTGATCTGTTTTGCCGGGCCATTGGCCTGAAGCTGGATCGGCAATGGGTCGTGTTCGCCCGATATGATGACGGCTGGCGGGTCGATCTGCAACGAGACAGGCGGCACAATGGCGAGCGGCTCCTCAAGATCGAAGCTGCGTTCTGCAAGATGCCCGTCAAACTGCGCTTTCAGCCGGATATAGGCTTGTCCATTGCCACCGAGTGACCGCCATACAGGTTCGAAAAGCGGGGAAGGTGCTGTATCTTTCGCCAGGGAAATGGTCAGGATTTCTCGCTCTGGCGCCTCTTCTTCACAGAAAATCGAACAGGTTTCCGGCAATACGGGTTCTGCCGATACTGCGATTGCCGTCGTTCCGGGTCCGTATTCGACGACAAGGCGCGTCTCGCTGCCCGCCGCCAACACAGGTTCGTCCAGATAAGCGCGCTCAAACAGCGAGGCGGCTTCGATCAGCGCGGCATCGATTTCCCGCAGCTTGCGTTCCAGCCTGTGCCCGTGTTGCAAAAGGAAATCTTCCGGTGCGCTGGCTAGCACAGCTTTCAGGCTTTTCGCAGCCTCGACCAGATTTTTGATAATGGCTTCTCTGTTAGGAAAAGCTGCGATTGCGCCCTCAACAGACAAATGGGCATCAAGAAGCTGCTTTCGGCTTTCAAGCGCCAGTCCGTTGATTTCCGCGAGTGCGGCCAGAGTTTCGGGAAGCCCGTCAAGGATTGTCGTTTCCGAATGGCTGTTCGGCAATTTCAGATGCAATGGCCACTCAACCTTCGGCGCTTCCGGCCAGCGACCCATGCCCTGTGTGGCATGGCAGGCTCGCGACCATTCACCGATCCGGTCGTAATCGGCGCCGGTTGCCGCATCGCGCCCCGCCGCATGAACCGTCAATGTTGTGTCGGGTGGTGGAAGCTCGTCATCATAGGTATCGCCGCCACCCGGCCAGGCAGGGAGATAGAATTTCGCCACCTGCCACGGCATTAGCTCTTCGGCAAAGTGTTGTGGAAAGGCGGTGGGGTCGGCGGCCAGCCGTATCGCCGTTTCCGCCGCCCGCGTCATGGCGCGATGGTGGCCATGCTGGCCGGGAACATCGAGAAAGGTCGGCAGCACGATATCCGGGCGCTCGGTGCGATAGGCGCGGACCAGCCGCTCGACGGTCTTCTCCTCGCCCCAATGGGCGAATGTGCCGTCACCATCCTTGGAGAAGCCGAAATCGTGAACCGAATCGTCAGGACCATGCCCAAGCCAATGCACGTCGCAATCCAGAATGCGGGCTGCTTCCTCCATCTCGCGGCTGCGGATCACGCCAAGCGCGCCGCCACGTTCGGGGCCGAGTGCATTTTGCCCGCCTTCGCCGCGTGTCGAACAGGCAATCACCACCCGCATGCCAAGTCCGAAACGCATATAGGCCAGGAGACCGCTTTGCTCGTCGTCAGGATGCGCACCCGTATGCATCAGCGTGACTGTCGAGCGCAGCCTGCTCAGTGCCCGGTGCAGACGCACAAGGGCCGGAGACGACTTCTGGCGCTCGATGCGCTGGTGGGCGGTGAGCATGGTCAGATTTCCGAATTTGTATCGAGTTTCGGCGTCATGGCCTCGAACATCGGCAGGGAGGCAGCACCCAGAGCAGCGGTGAACTGCCCCGTCTGCCCACGAATGACGCGCGGCAATGCGCGGGCGCGGCGGCTCGCAACCGAAATCGGCAGGCCGCCCATATGCCAGATCAGGTCGTCGATGATCGCATCGGGCACCATGCCGCCCAGAATGATTGTCTCGGGATCGAGAATGTTTTCGATCATGGCAATCATTGGCGCCAGATGGTCGGCGGCTTCCTGCACCCAGCCCATCAGAACCGGGTTGCGATCTTCATGCAGCTTTTCCAGCGCATCGAAATCGGTGTCCTTGACCCCCGCGGCGTGAAGCTTTTCGCGCAAGGTATGAAGGGAGGCATAGGTTTCAAGACAGCCTTTCTGGCCGCAGGCGCAACTGCGTCCATTGGGTGTGATGACGATATGGCCGATTTCACCGGCATTACCGAAAGCGCCGCGAAACGGCGCGCCGTCCTGAATCATGCCAAGCCCGATACCGGCACCGAAATAGATCATGGCGAAATTGGAAATCGCATGTCCCGCACCAAACAGGCGTTCGCCGACGGCGGCGGCGTTGGCGTCGTTTTCGACCAGAACGGATTCGCCGCAGGCTTCACTCAGGACCGCTGCTGCATCGATCCCGGACCAGCCGGGCAGGGTGGTCGGGCCAACCGAACTCATGCCTTCAATGTCGAACGGGCCCGGCATCACGACACCTATGCCAAGCAGGCGCGCGGGAAATGAAGCCTTCACGGCATCGACTTCTTTTCGCAATTGTGCGGAGAGCCTGTCGGGGCTGACATCCTGAATGGGGCGCACATGCTGCATGCGCGGCTTGCCGGACAGATCAAGCACTGTCGTCACCATATGCGTCGAACCCATTTCGACACCGATGGTCATCGCACCGTCGGGATTGACGGCAAACTGGATCGGCGGCTGGCCGCGTCCCGTTTTCAGCCGTCCAAGCTGCATGAGCAGATTCTCTGAAACCAGCTCATCGACGATATTGGCGATGGCCTGTGCGGTCAGATGGGTGAGGCGGGCGATATGCATCCGGCCCAGAGGACCGTGGCGGCGAACGACATCAAGCACCACGCGCCGGTTATGATCGCGGATCCGCTCGGGGTTCTTGCCAAGGGTGACCGCAAGCGACCCGCCCTGTGCGCCAGCAGGCGCGATGAGCGATCCGTCTCCAGAGTGTCCATCTGATTTCGATGTCATGGTCCCTCCTGTCTCCCGTCAAAAGAGATAACGCGAGGCGCTTTTAACAGCAATATATTAATTCAACTAAATTATCTTATTGACAAAATGCCCGCAACGTTGAACCGTAAAGGCAGGGTGGTGAAGACCGTCCGGCCTCATGACGGGGAAGTGGGTTTCCGCATGGGTGAAAATGGGCGCCGCGCACGATCTGCGCGGCATGTGGTGGAATATGCGGATTGTGCGAGGCACTGCCGCAGCCGTGCCTGGCGACCGCATTCGAACCGGTGGGCGGGGCATTAGGGAGGTTTAAATGCGTAAGCTGTTATTGGCAGGTCTGGTTGCAGGGCTCAGCACCTTTGCGATCAATGCCGCTCAGGCTGTCGAAATCGAATATTGGCAATATGTCTTCGAGACACGCGTCAAGGCGATGGACAAGCTGATCGAGAATTTCGAGAAGGCCAATCCGGACATCAAGGTCAAGCAGGTCACGTTCCCTTACGACGACTATCAGACGCGCGTGATCGCAGCGAAAATGGCGGGCAAGAGCCCGGACGTGATGCAGCTTTTCTATGGCTGGCTCGACAAGTTCGTGGCTGGCGGCATTCTGCAGCCATTGCCGCAGGACACGTTCCCGCATGACAAGATCGAGAGCGAGTTCTTCCCGATCGTTTCGGCGATGAAGCGCGGCGATGAATATTACGGTCTGCCGACCGCTGTGCGTTCGCTGGCCCTGTTCTACAACAAGAAGCTGTTCACCGACGCTGGCCTCGATCCGAACAATCCGCCAAAGACGCTGGATGAAATGGTCGAAGCCGCCAAGAAGACGACGAAGCGCGACGCTTCCGGCAATCTTCTGGCCGAAGGCATCACGCTCGATATGCCGGGACAGGACCAGCATTGGTGGCGTGAGGTTCTGGTGCGCCAGTTCGGCGGTCAGCCCTATACCGACAATGACCGCAAGGTCGCCTATAACGACGCTGCCGGTGAAAAGGCGCTTGCCTTCTATACCGGTCTCCAGACCGAACATAAGGTCGGCGAAGTCAAGTTCATGGATGAAGGCCAGGCTGCTTTCCGCGCTGGCATGGCCGCCATGACCATCGACGGCACCTTCCGCCTCGGTTCGTTCCGCACCATCAAGGACTTCGAATGGGGCGTGACAGAGCTGCCCGCCAATGCGGAAGGCGTGCGCTCCAACTATGCGAGCTACTTCGCCAACGGCATCAGCGCCAAGGCAAGCGGCGAGAAACTCGAAGCCGCCAAGAAGTTCCTGAACTACATCTCCTCGCCGGAAGCCATGGAAATCTGGCTGAAGGATGTGGGTGAACTGCCTGCGCGCCGTTCGGCAGCCCTGACGGAAGCGAACCTTGCCGATCCGATCTATGGCCCGTTCCTCAAAGGTCTGGAATATGCGCACACGACCATGTTCGTGGATGAGCTGAAGCAGCGCCAGATCGCTGTCGATATGGCCAACCGCGTCATTCTCGAAAAGCAGCCGGTCAAGGAATCTCTCGACCAGGCGGCCAAGGCCGAGCAGGATGTGCTCGACGCGGCCAAGTAACAGGCTTGAAATGCGGCGGGGCAGGGCCTCGCCGCTCTTCTCGCGGCACGGCTCATCCGTAGCCGAAGGATCTTGAAACATGACAATGACTGCAGAAACAGGCGGCAGAGCGAACGGGCCTTCGGGCAATCGCCTGACGGATCGCCTTTCCATGCGCACAAGACGGTTGATCTGGGTGTGGAGCTTCCTCGCTCTCCCGATCCTGTTCTATTCGGTCATCCGCTTTTACCCGACGATAGAGGCCTTCTGGCTGTCTCTCACGGACTGGGACCTGATGAACCCGCCAAAGTTCATCGGCTTCGCCAATTACCAGAAGCTCTTTGCCGATCCGGAATTCTGGAAAGTGTTCAAGAACACTTTCACCTATCTGCTGGTCGGTACGCCGATAAGCCTCGTGGTGGCGTTTACAATCGCCTATTTCCTGGATCGCGTGCGCATCATGCACGGCTTTATCCGCGCGCTCTATTTCCTGCCTTACCTCACCACGGCTGCCGCCATGGCATGGGTCTGGCGCTGGTTCTATCAGCCCGCGCCGATCGGCTTCATCAATAATATCCTCAATGCGGTCGGGCTTCCGCAGCAGGGCTTTCTGCGCTCGGTCGATCAGGGTCTCTATGCGATCATGGCGACGTCCATCTGGGCCGGTCTCGGCTTCCAGATCATCATCTTCATGGCGGGTCTGCGCGCTGTTCCCAACACTTTCTATGAAGCCGCACGCATCGACGGCCTCGGTGAGTGGGCGATCCTGCGCAAGATCACGATCCCGCTTCTGAAGCCCACCACGGTTTTTCTCGTCGTCTTCTCGTCCATCGGTTTCCTGCGCATCTTCGATCAGGTCTACAACATGACCACGAACGATCCCGGCGGCCCGCTTGGCTCCACCAAGCCGCTGGTGCTGATGATCTATCAGACGGCCTTCTCCTCCTATGCGATGGGTTATGCGGCTGCGCAAACCGTCGTTCTGTTCACCATCCTGCTTTGCGTCTCGCTGTTGCAGCTCTGGATCCTGAGGGAAAAGAAATGACAGCGTCCGCTCAAAACAAACCGCTCCCTTTCCAGAATCTGCGGCCCGGTCGCATCCTGACATGGACGCTGCTGTTCATCGGTGGCCTCATCATGGTCACGCCGTTGGCCTTCATGTTCTCTACCTCGCTCAAGACGGCAGGACAGGTCTATGACCTGCGCCTGATTCCGGCGGAGCCGACACTGCAGAACTATGTCACTATTCTTGCCGATGGGCGCTTCCTGCGCTGGTTCCTGAATTCCATGATCGTTGCGGTCGTGGTCACGCTGTCGAATGTCTTCTTCGACAGTCTCGTCGGTTATACGCTGGCGAAATTCCAGTTCCGCGGGCGCTATTTCATCTTCCTCGCCATCCTGTCCACACTGATGATCCCCACCGAAATGCTGGTGATCCCGTGGTATCTGATGTCGAGCAAGCTCGGCTGGCTGGACAGCTACTGGGGCATCATGTTCCCCGGCATGATGACGGCCTTCGGTACGTTCCTCATGAAGCAGTTCTTCGAAGGTGTTCCCAACGACTTTCTGGAAGCTGCCCGCGTCGACGGCCTCAACGAATTCCAGATCTGGTGGAAAGTTGCCATGCCGCTGGTGACGCCTGCGCTCTCGGCGCTTGCGATCTTCACCTTCCTCGGCAACTGGACCGCATTCTTCTGGCCGCTGATCGTTGCAACCAGCCCGGAGCTTTATACGCTGCCGGTCGGGCTTTCGAGCTTCGCCGTCGAGCAGTCCATCCAGTGGGAAATGATTATGACCGGCGCGGCAATCGCCACGCTTCCCACGCTCGTCGTCTTTCTTCTTCTCCAGCGTTACATCGTGCGCGGTGTCATGCTTGCTGGCCTCAAGGGTTGAACCATGTCCGATCTCGATCCACGGCTGTCCGATAAAAGCGTCTTCCCCGATCCGGTTTACAAGGAAACCGTGCTTCGCCCGCTTTTTGACGGCGCCAAGACCCATCACGTCGACGGCTTTCGCCGCATCGACCGCGCCCATCTCGTCATGCTGACCGAAGCCGGCATTCTCGACCGCGAACAGGCCGCAGCCATTGCGGGTGCACTGGAAGCCATCGACAAGGAAATCGATCCTGCGAAGCTCACCTATACGGGTGAAGTGGAGGACTTCTTCTTCCTCATCGAGAAGGAGCTGAAGGCGCGCATTGGTGCCGATACTGCCGGTCGCCTTCACACGGCGCGCTCGCGCAACGATATTGACCACACGCTGTTCAAGCTTGGCCTCAAGGATCGTATCGATACGCTGATGACGCAGGCGCGCAATCTGCTGGATAGCATGATTGCAGCCGCCGAGCGTGAAAAGGAGACGCTGATCGTCGCCTATACGCATGGCCAGCCTGCACAGCCATCGACCTTCGGTCACTATCTTTCGGCGGCAATCGAGGTTCTCATCCGGGATATGGAACGGATGGAAGCCGCGCGCGCCATCGTCAACCTGTCACCCATGGGGGCGGCGGCCATCACCACCTCAGGCTTCCCGATCGATCGCGCACGAGTGGCGAGCCTGTTGGGCTTTGCTGCCCCCTTATCCAATTCCTATAGCTGCATTGCGGCGGTAGACTACATAACCTCCACCTATTCGGCTCTGGAGCTGATGTTCGTGCATCTGGGGCGCCTCATTCAGGACTTCCAGTTCTGGACCAGTTTCGAGGTCGGCCAGATTTACGTGCCGAACGCCTTCGTGCAGATTTCGTCGATCATGCCGCAGAAGCGCAATCCCGTTCCAATCGAACATATGCGCCACCTGGCAAGCCAGACCATGGGCCGCGCCCGCACCGTCCTCGACGTGATGCACAACACACCTTTCACCGACATGAATGACAGTGAGGGCGAGACCCAAGCGATGGGTTATGAGGCATTCGCTTCCGCTGGCCGCGTGCTGGATCTTCTGGCCGCGTTCATCGGCGCGATCCGGATCGACCCGGCCCGCGTGGCGGAAAATATCCGCCGCTCCTGCATCACGATCACCGAACTGGCGGATTCGCTGGTGCGCATCGAAGGGCTTTCGTTCCGGCAGGCGCATGAAATCGCAGCCAAGGTCGCGCGCGCTGTCGTCGCGATGGGCGGCGGTCTGGAGAAGGACGGTTTTGAGCCTTTCCTCGATGCTTTCCGCGAGTCTGCCGGGCGCGAGCCATCCTTCGGGCGCGAGAAGTTCGAGGAACTGGTTTCGCCGCAGCATTTCGTAGCCGTGCGCGACCGTCTCGGCGGTCCGGCACCAACCGCGATGAACGCGGCACTCGCGCGGCACAAGGCGGAAGCGGACCGCTTCAAGGCAATCGCTTTCGACCACGCGGCCGCCGAAGCAAAGGCTGCCCGCGAGCTTAATGAAAAATTCAGTGCACTTGTGGAGGCACGCTGATGGCAACCATCGAACTTGAAAAGCTGGTCAAGCGTTATGGCAAGGTCGAGGCGGTCCGGGCAATCGATCTCCAGATCAAGGATGGCGAGTTCGTCGTTTTTGTCGGCCCTTCGGGCTGTGGCAAGTCCACGACCTTGCGCATGATCGCCGGGCTTGAAGACATTTCCGGCGGTCATCTGAAGATCGGCGGCGAAGTTGTCAACGAACGCGATCCGAAGCAGCGCAACATCGCCATGGTGTTCCAGAATTATGCGATCTATCCGCATATGACCGTGCGCCAGAATATCGGCTTCGGGCTTTATACGTCGAAACTGTCCAAGGCCGAGAAGGACAAGCGCATCGAGGAAACCGGCAAGGCGCTCGGGCTGGAACCCTATCTCGACCGTCGCCCGGCGGCACTGTCCGGTGGCCAGCGCCAGCGCGTTGCCATCGGTCGCGCCATGGTGCGCAATCCGTCAGCCTTCCTTTTCGATGAGCCGCTGTCGAACCTCGACGCCCAGCTCCGCGCGCAGATGCGCATCGAAATCAAGCGCCTGCATCAGCGTCTCAAGACGACGACCGTTTACGTGACCCATGACCAGGTTGAAGCCATGACCATGGCCGACCGCATCGTTGTCATGCGAGACGGCCGTATTCTCCAGACCGGTACGCCGACCGAGCTTTATGAAAATCCGACCGACGTGTTTACGGCGCGCTTCATCGGCAGTCCGTCGATGAACCTGATTGCGGGGCGCCGCAATGGATCTGGTGTGGAACTTGCGCCGGATGGGGACATTCTGGTTGGAATTCGCCCGCATGACCTGAAAGTCGAGGACGGGACAGCCAGCGGCTTATCGCTCACCGGTACAGTGACGGCGGTAGAGCCGCTTGGCGCGGAGACGCTGGTGCATCTCGACGTCAACGGCGTTTCGGTGATTGCAACGGCTCCGGGCAAGGTCATTCCCGCAACGGGCGGCATGCTTTCCGTGTCCGCACCTGCCGGAAGCCTCTATCTCTTCGACGCCAAGACCGAGAAAAGTCTGGGTCGCCTATGATGCCGCAACAATTCAGGCGTCCGGCAGTACTCAGCATCGGGCGGATTTACTGCGACCTCATCTTCACCGGGCTGCAATCGCTGCCGCAGCCCGGCCGCGAGGTCTTTGCCGAAAGCATGAAGATGGCGGCAGGTGGCGGCGCCTTCATTTCCGCTGCGCATTTGGCTCATGCGGGAAGGGCGGTCGCGCTGGTCGCACGGCTCGGCTTCGACGGCCTGTCGCGCGGGCTGGAGCCGGACCTGAAGATCGACGGTGTCGATCTGCGCTTTCTGGAGCGGGCCGACGATGCCGGGCCGCAGGTGACGGTGGCAAGCGTGATCGGCAATGATCGCGCATTCCTCTCGCGCCGCGCCGGTTCTGCACTTCCGTCGACGCTCGAAACCGCGTTGCAATGGAAGGATGCAGGGCATCTGCATATCGCCGAGTTCGCCACGCTGCACGAAATCCCCGATCTCGTGCAGCAGGCAAAGGCGGCAGGTCTTTCCGTCTCGCTCGATCCGAGCTGGGATGAAACCCTGATCTACGATCCCGGCCTGCTCGCAGCTTGCGAAGGCGTCGACATCTTCCTTCCCAACCGCGAGGAAGCGCAGGCCATAACCGGCCATGACGATCCGGCTGCGGCGCTCGACGCACTTGCCGGGCACTTCCCGGTCGTGGCTCTCAAGGGCGGCGGCGACGGCGCATGGTTGCGTACAGCCGAAACGGACCTTCACATGGCGGCAAAGGACGTACCGGTCATCGATACGACCGGAGCGGGTGATGCTTTCAATGCCGGCTTTATCGATGCATGGCTCGAAGGTCACGACGCGCACCGGGCACTTGCAGCCGGTATCGAATATGGAAGCCTCGCCGTACAGGCGGCAGGTGGCGCCTCCATCCTGCGTTCGCCCGAACGACTGGCTGGATGAAGACGAGGGGCGGCATTGGTCGCCCCTCCAGAAGCTTGTTGTATTTTTGCAATATGTTGTGTGGAAATTGCCCACACGGTCTTGCCGGTTTTTTTCGGTAAGAACACACAGAAGCTCATGTTTTGACTGGATAAAACATGAGTGTAATACGCATGTTTATATACAGCACTTGGAATCCTTCTAAATCACTGTGATTGCGCGATATTTTTCAGGCGGTTATGGCATGATGCAGGGCTCGCACGGTTTGCGCAGGCCTGTACATATGCAAGTCTGGAGAGCGGGCGCGAATGACTTCCCGGTTGTGGGATCTGACAGAACTCTATGAAAGCGAGCGCTCGAGCCTGCACGCTTTCGTGCGGCGTATCGTCGGAAACTCGACCACGGCGGAAGATGTCGTGCAACAGGCCTTTCTCAACCTGCTGGCCAGACCCGACGATGGGATGCAAGCGCCGGGGCCTGCTTATGTGAAACGCGCCGCGCGCAATCTTGCGCTCAATCATTTGCGCGATATGCGCCGCCGCAGCGACGTCGAAGTTCAGGATGATGCGCCGGAGCGTTTTGCCGATAGCCGTCCGTCGCCGGAAATGACGGCGCTTTATCGTAGCGAACTGCGCCAGCTTCTGCAGGCCATTGCGCTTCTGCCACCGCGCCGTCGTGAGGCCTTCGTTCTCAACAGGATTGAGGGGCTGACCTATGACGAGGTCGCGGAGCGTATGGGAATTTCCCGCAATACGGTTATAACGCAGATCGTGGCAGCACTTGCCGAACTGGACAGACGGCTTGCGGAATAGAGCGCATTCCGAAAAGTATGAACGGTTTTCGGACAAGATGCACTCTAACCAAAGCCGATAATGGGAACGTTCAAACGCGCATGAAGGATTTCGAGACCGATCCGGTTTTCATGAAAGCGCTGGAATGGTTTGTTCTCTTGCAGGACAAAACCGCCAGCGCCGAGGACCGGCGCGCCTTTTCGGTCTGGATGGCCTCCGATCCGGCGCATCGTGTGGCTTATGAACGCGCACAGACGCTGTGGCAGCGTTTTGATGCGGTGAAGCCGGAATATGATCGTTACCGCCGGTCCAGCCGCGTCAATCGTCGGGGCGTTGTGCTGGGAGCGCTCGCCGCTGCGATCCTTGCGCCTGGCGCTTACATGCTGTCGCGTCCGGGATTGTTCGCCACATACCGAACCGATGTCGGCGAGCGTCGCAGTTTCACCCTTGCCGATGGCAGCACTGTGGAACTTGGCAGCTATTCAGCGCTTTCGGTCGATTTTTCGGACAGTCGGCGCAATCTCGTGCTTCATCAAGGACAGGGCTTCTTTCAGGTCGCAGCCGATCCGGCACGTCCCTTTGTCGTCAATGCCGGCGGCGGCACGATTACCGCACTTGGAACGGCGTTCGACGTCAAGCTGTCGGATGATGCCGTGACGGTCTCGGTGGTCGAGCATGCCGTCTCTGTGGCTTTCGGTGTTGCCGATCCAATCCGTCTCGATGAAGGATGGCAGGTTACCTATGGCGGGGACGAGATCGCCATGCCGCATCGTGCCGATACGCAGATCGTGGAAGCCTGGCGCAATGACCGCGTCATCTTTGAGGATGTTCCGCTGCGCCGTGTCCTGAGCGAGCTGGAGCGCTACCGGCGTGGCCGTATTTTCCTGACCGATGCCGAAATCGGCAACATGCCGGTGACGGCAATCTTCGACACGCGCGATGCGGAAGCCGCACTCACCACCATTGCCGAAACCCTTCCAGTCAAAGTTCTGAATGCTTCCGGATGGGTGACTGTCGTGACGCGCAGATAAGCATCCAATAGTTGGAGCTTTTCCATGTGCAGACCATAAGTGGATAAAAAAAGTCAAAAAAATTTCCTGACCGATCATTAGTTTGCGTTTCCGAGGTGTCTGACTCTCTGAAGGGCTGTTTTGCAGCCAGCATAGAACGGGAAAATCCTGCTTATGGCAGGGGCGTCAGACATCGGGGATTAGAGCATGCGCGTCGATAGGAAGAGCGAAATTCAGACCGGAAACAACCAGAAACGTGCAGCTCTTCTCAAATCCGGATTGCCCGTAAAATTGCTCGCTGCCACTGCACTCATTGCCGTGGCAGCACTTGCGCCAAATCCGGTTCTGGCCCAGACGGCAGGGGCTGCGCAGGTCCAGCGCATTTCATTCGATATTGCGGCACAGCCGCTTTCAAAAGCTCTGGTGCAATATTCCAGCAAGACCGGCGTTCAGCTTTTCTACGATGCGAACATCGTGCGCGGCAAGAATTCGGGCGGTGCGCAGGGCAGCCTGACGCGGTCGGAAGCGCTGGGCCGCATCCTGTCCGGCTCGGGCCTGTCCTATCGCATTCGCGGCAACACCGTCACCATCGCAGCGCAGTGGGCGGGTGAGGACGGCACGGTTGCCGCCGACGGTTCGCTTCTGCTGGATACGATCACATTTCAGGGCAACAATAGCGGGGATACGTCGGCGAGCGTCGTGGTCGACAGGTCCAGCGGTGGCACCAAGACCGACACACCCCTGATCGAGGTGCCGCAGTCGGTATCGGTGGTCAGCCGCAAGCAGATTGAAACCCAGAATGCCCAGAGCGTGACGGAAATGCTGCGCTATGTGCCGGGCGTCACCATCGAAACTTATGGCCCCGACCCGAAGGGCTATGACTGGATTCTCATGCGCGGCTTCAACGCGCAGTCTACCAGTTCCTATCAGGACGGGTTGCGCCAGCTCTCCAACAGCTACACCTTCTTCCGCAACGATCCCTATGAACTGGATTCCGTCGAGGTTCTGCGCGGACCCGTGTCGTCGCTTTATGGCCAGAGCGATGCTGGTGGCCTCGTCAATCGCATCACCAAGAAACCGCAGGCCGAGGCATTCCACGAAGCCTCCATTGAATATGGCAGCTTCAACCGTAAGCAGTTCGGCGTCGATCTGACCGGTCCCGTCAATGAAGACAAGACCCTGCTTTATCGCCTGATCGGTGTGGTGCGGAAGAGCGATACGCAGTTCGAATATTCCAATGGCGACAAGGTGAAGGACGATCGCTACATGATCGCCCCGTCGCTGACCTGGGCGCCCGATGCCGACACGACACTGACGGTTTCCGGCCAGCTTTTGCGTGACGACAGCGGCGGCAGCGTGCTGCCCGCCACCATCAGCAATCTCTATCCGGGACTGCCGGATATTCTGGTGGGCGACCCGGATTTCAACCGCAGCGTCCAGAAGCAGGGCAGCATCGGCTATGAGTTCGAACATCACGTCAACGACACATGGACGTTGAAGCAGAACCTGCGTTACGGTCAGGTCAGTTTCCTGCTGGATAATGTGCTTGCGCTTGGCCTTGGGCCGACGGGCATCACTCGTCAAGCGCGCCGTTTCGATGAAAACATGAGCGGTTTCGTCGTCGACAATCAGGCGATTGCAGAATTTGAAACCGGAAACATTGCGCATCAGGCGTTGTTCGGCCTCGATTATTCCTATTCGGATTCCGACGTGATGCAGTATCGTGATCCGGCTCCAAGCCTCAATCCTTTCAATCCGTCCTATGGCATTCCGATCGCGGTGCCGACCACGATGACGCAGAGTTATCGTCAGAAATACAATCAGACGGGTGTTTACGCGCAGGATCAGATCAAGCTGAATGAGAGCTGGATCGTGACGCTCGGCGGTCGTTATGACTGGCTGAGCCTCGATAATCACAACCGGCTTGATAATAGCGACACGGATCAGGATATCGGCAAGTTCAGCGGCCGCGCCGGCCTTACCTATGTCACGCCATGGGGCATTGCGCCCTATGTCAGCTATTCGGAATCCTTCGTTCCCAATCTGGGCACGGATAACAGCGGCAACACTTTCGATCCGTCCGAAGGACGCCAGTGGGAAGTTGGCGTAAAGTATCAACCGAAGGATTTCGACGGTCTGTTCACGCTTGCCTGGTTCGACATCGTGAAATCGAATGTGGTTTCCTATAGCTATGTCGATGGGCCACAGGCGACAGGCGAGGTGCGCTCGCGCGGTCTGGAACTCGAAGGCAAGGTCAATCTCACCTATGGCTGGGACTTCATCGGTTCCTACACCTATACCAAGACGGAAGTGACCGAGGACGCGCCGCAGTTCATCGGCAACCAGTCGACCATGGTGCCGGAACATCAGGCTTCGGCGTGGCTCAACTATACCGTCGGCAGCGGCGTTCTCGAAGGGCTCAGCCTTGGCAGTGGCGTGCGTTATGTCGGTTCCAGCTATGGCGACAAGGCCAATACGGTCAAGGTCGATGGCCGCACGCTGGTCGATGCCGGCATGAGCTACAAATACAAGGACATGACCTTCCAGCTCAACGCGACCAATCTCTTCGACAAGAAATATTTCACGACCTGCGAAGACACCTTTAGCTGCTATGAGGGCGACCGCCGGTCGGTCATTGGTCGCGTGAAGGTCAGTTTCTGATGGGCGAACAGGTTTGCTGACACGTCGCCAGATATTGCTTGGCTTGTCAGCCGGTCCGGGCCTCGCGCTTTGCGCGGGGCTTTCCGGTTTTCCGGCGCGCGCCGCATCCGCATCACGCATCGTCGCGATCGATTGGGCGGCTGCCGAGGCCATGCTTTCCTTCGGCATCGTTCCGGTCGGTCTTTCAGATACCGGCTTCTACCGCCAGCGCATGGCTTCACCCGTTCTGCCGGACGGCGTTGCCGATGTCGGGCCGTTCTGGGATATCAATCTGGAGGCGCTTGCGGCGTTGAAGCCCGACTTCGTCATCGCAACCGATTACAATCTGGTGATGACACCGCGCATAGCGGATGTGGCGCGTATAGAACTTGTTCCCAGCATCACGACGCCCAATGTCGAGCGCTATCAACTGGCGGTCGATATTCTGAACCGGGTGGCGGATCTGTGCGGCCTGCCGCGCGCGTTGGCGGCATCGGTTGCCGAAGCGGCTGAACAGAGATTTGCCGCGGCAAGGTCAGCCATAGACGGGCATCAATACCCCGTCGGCATCATGCTGCCCGATATTGGCGGGCGGGAAATGACCATGTACGGGAAGGGTACACTTCCCGATGCAGTCCTGCGCAAGCTCGGTCTCGACAATGTGTGGACCGGGCCGGTGAACGGAACCGGCATGGCACGTGCCGGGCTCGACCAGTTGATGGCCAACCACGATGCTGCTTTTCTGGTGGTGGAGATCCCGTCGCAAAAGCTCCAGACGGAACGCTCCCTGCAGCAGAACACCATGTGGAAACTTCTCGGTCCTGTCCGCAACGGGCGGGTCGCATGGCTGAACCAGTTCCATCCTTTCGGGGGCGTGCCTTCTGCAGCGCATCTGGCTGATCTGGTTGCGTCGGCGCTGAAAACCATGGCGTGAGGGAGGCCCGATGAGCATCGGTTCGGTTTCATCTGGAAAAGAGCGTGAGGATCGCCGCTTCTCACTGCGCTGGCTTGTGCTGGGCGTCTCGGTCGCGCTGGTCCTGTTGCTGGTGGTTCAGGGCTTCCTGACCATTGCCGCGCCGGGCGAATGGCTCCGGATTGTTACGGCGCCCGATCTGGACGATCCGCGGCATGTCATCGGCTTTTACAGTTTTCTGCCGCGCCTCGCCGTTGCCATGCTGGTCGGCGGTGCGCTCGGTCTGGGCGGTGCGGTGTTCCAGACCGTCCTGCGCAATCCGCTGGCAGAACCCGGTCTGCTCGGCGTCGCCTCCGGCGCGCAGATTGCGCTCGCTCTGGCTTTGGTCTTCGCGCCCGGCCTGTGGACTGGCGGTAGCGAAGTCATCGCGCTTGCCGGCGCTGCCCTTGCGCTCGGGCTTTCGCTGCTGATCGCCTCTGCCGGGCGGTTCTCATCGACGACGGTTGTGCTGGCCGGTCTGATGGTCGGCCTATACTGCAATGCAATCTTCAGCCTGCTGGTTCTTTTCAATCATGACTATCTCATCAATCTTCTGACCTGGCAGGCCGGTTCGCTTCAGCAGGGCGGGTGGGAGGTTTTCCTCTATCTCCTGCCGCGCCTGTTGCCGCTGGCGATCCTCATATTCCTTTTGCAACGGCCGCTCAATCTCCTGTCGCTGGGCGACAATCAGGCGAGGGGGCTCGGTGTTTCTCCCGCCTTCATGCGGCTGGTGCTTCTTGCCGCCGGCGCTGCCATGGCCGCAGTCATCACCAGCAGTCTCGGGCTGATCGGCATGATCGGATTGGCTGCGCCAAGTCTCGCCCGCGCGTTTGCACCGGGACAGGATGGGCGCCGTCTCGTCTGGTCAACTGTGCTTGGGGCGTTGCTTCTTGTCGGCATCGATCAGATCCTGCGGGCAGTCACCCCATTCATCGGCAATATTCCATCCGGTGCCGCCGCCGGACTTTTCACCGGTCCGATTCTCGTCATTCTGGCGAGCCGGGTACGGCTGCCGAGCACCCCTTCGGCTCACGAACCGACGCCTGAAGCGAGAAGCATCAAAAAACCAGGTTTGGCGCTCTGCAAACTTTTAGGCATTTTCGTGATTTGCATGCTTTTGTCGGTTTTAGTCGCGAAAAACACCCCGATCATGTCGCTAAACGCCCCGGACTTTGTGGCGACGACATGGCGATTTCCGCGCATTTTTGCGGCGGCGGGCGCTGGCGTATGCCTGGCGGTTGCCGGATTGATCCTCCAGGGCACGCTCCGCAACCCGATGGCAAGCCCCGATCTGCTTGGAATCGGCTATGGCGCGGGCTTTGGCCTCGCCATTGCGGTGCTGTTTTTGCCCGATGCCGGCGGCATGTCGAAACTCGCCATCGCTTCCATCGGTGCGTTCGTCGTCCTGACCGCAGTCTCCCTGATCGGCTGGCGCATGGCCTTCCAGCCGGAGCGCGTTCTGCTGGTCGGGGTTGGGCTTGGAAGCATATTCCATGCCCTGATGATTCTGTTGCTTGCCAGCGGAAATCCCCGCGTCGCTGGGCTTTTGAACTGGTTTTCAGGGTCAATGGGCAATATCGGCTGGGATGATGCGGTGCTTGTCTGTTCCTGCGCCTTGGCTGTTCTTGTCGCGGCTATATTTCTCAAACGTCCGCTCGATATCTTTCCGCTGGGCGATATGACGGCACGCTCCATCGGCATCAAGGTTTCAGCCAGCCGTGCCGTGCTTCTTGCCGTTGCCGGTATGGCCACCACAGCAGCGACCCTGACCATCGGCCCGATCAGTTTCATAGGGCTTATGGTGCCGCATCTTGTGACGATGCTCGGGTTTCGTAACGCATTGATGCGTATTGCTTCTTCGGCAATTGTCGGCGCTTCGCTACTGGTCTTCGCCGATTGGGCGGGGCGCAATCTGGCTTATCCGTGGCCGATGTCGCCAGGCCTTCTGGCAGCGCTTTTTGGGGGACCGTTCTTCCTGTGGCTTCTCTATCGGGAGAGGCATTGAAAGGAGCTGTAGAAAAACGCAAGAAAGACGCCCAATGCTGATTTTTGCACTTGCGCTTGTCGCGCGAATTGCCTAAACGGCTCTCACAGTGGCTGGCCAGACATTTGGCGGGACAGTCGGGCGATTAGCTCAGTTGGTAGAGCGCTTCGTTTACACCGAAGATGTCGGGAGTTCGAGTCTCTCATCGCCCACCATTACCTTTAAAATTAAAGCCTTATATTTAGGATACGGTCAGTGAGCCATTCGAAGGGAACATTGGCTTGCTTAATCCAACCTATTTGCTCAGGTCGTGTGCGGGCATTCTTTATCGGCGTTGGCCTCCGCCGCGCCAGCTACAGCCACCTGGTCAGCATCCGGTAAAGCCTTTGCGATGGCCTCGCCATATCCGCCCCCTCGGTCACGAGCGACGATTGAGATCGTCTGATGCTGGGCGAGCCATAAGCGAGACGTATCCGACGCCCGAAGGCAGAAGAGTGACAGGTCTCCGTCGTTCCAGATCGCAAACAATTTTTCCATAAGTCTAACCGCGTCGGAAGGCAAAACCATCAATGCCGATGACAGTCAGATCATCGCTCTGATCGGCGGCATGCCGACGGGCCACCCGCAACAGGGTATCGTTACTTACCGGCATCATAAGACGATTGGCTAAGGCTGCTGCTGGTCTGCCTCCGAGCGCCAAACCGAGGTGGTGGACGATTGTCTCTAACCGTTGGGTTCGCCGATCCTCCCATGAAGCAGCGAAAGTTTGCCATTCGGCAGCAGCAAGTTTGAGTCAGAGCCAGTTCTCAGTGAAAATGAACAGCGGCGTTCAAAGTGCCGCCCTTTATATTAATACGTCCTTTTTCTGGTGGGATGATCCGCTCAAAAAATAAGTTTCACGAGCAGGGGAACCACAAGCGACGTTGCAATCGCATTCAGGGCCATGGCAATCCCGGCAAAAAGCCCCGCCGTTTCATCAACATCGAAAGCGCGCGCAGTTCCGATGCCGTGTGACGTCAGCCCAACTGCAAATCCCCGCGCGGCATAATCCGTTATCCGCATCGCATTCATGAAAGGGGTGACGACCAGTGCTCCGATGATACCGGTCAGTATGACCAGTACTGCGGTTAGTGATGGCGTGCCACCCAGTGTCGAAGAGATCGCCATGGCCACGCCTGCCGTCGCAGATTTTGGCAGGAACGAAATCAGCACGTCATTGGAGAGATTGGCCCATTTGCCCATCACGACGATTGAAAAAACTGCGAAGAAGGAGCCGACAACCAACGCTGCTCCCATTGGAATGAGCGCTTTGCGCACCTGATGCCATTGGTGGAATAGAGGCACCGCGATGGCAACGGTGGCCGGACCAAGCAGGAAGTGGATAAACTGGGCTCCCTCAAAAAAACTCGCATAGGGAACATCGAAGATCACGAGCAGGCTGGAAAGCAGCACGATGGAAATCAGAACAGGATTGGCCAGCGGATGGCGTCTTAGCCGGACTGAAATGTGCGTTGCCACGATCCAGGCGCATAATGTGAGTGTCAGCCATAGCAACGGCGAGGCTGAAAGATAAACCCATAGTTCAAGCGGATGTTTCATAGCATTATCTCCGCTCCATGAGGCGCTGCACGAGAACGAAGGTCCAAACCGTTACCGCCAATGTGAGAACTGCCGAGACAACCACAATTGCCAGAATTGCGGTGGCTTGTCCCTGAATCTGGTGCCACATGGCCACCACTCCAACGCCGGCCGGCACGAAGAGCAGACCGAGATTGCTGAGAAACCCATCCGCGGCCGTTTCGGCTTCGGCAAAGATATTCCAGTTGAACATCTTGCACAGTTGCATGGCGACGAACAGAAGCACGAGTCCCACAACAGGTCCCGGTATGGGGAACTCACTCATGAAGATGATGCTTTCGCCAAATAGCTGGAACAATAATAGAAGCGCTATACCCTTGATCATTAAGGCTTCGTCTCCGGTTAAGGCATTTTCAACAATTCAGGCAAAAACGGAATTGCTCCATACTTTTCATAGCTAAGGTAAACGACCGACGATCCCGCAGTCTACATGGTCGGCGGTGATAGTGTTTTTCTGATTTGAGCGCGTATGTGCCCGTAGAACTATCCCGTGCAAAAGGCACTTGCAGGATACCGGGTTTCGAAAATGTGCCTCCTTGTATGCCGACAAGCAGTACCGATATTACACTCAGTTACTAATATATACCGCTAGGCGTAAGATATTCACTACGCCTCAAGGAGAGAACGATATGGAACTGGGCGTATATAGTTTCGGGGATGTGCAGAAGAATACCGCTACCGGCGAGCTCGGCTCTACCGCAGATGCAACACGCAACTTGCTTGAAGCCATCCAGCTCGCCGATGAGGTCGGGCTCGATTATTTCGGTATTGGCGAGCATCATACACGTGAGATGCCAGCTTCGGCTGCGACGGTCATTCTGGGTGCGGCGGCTTCGACCACAAAGAACATTAAGCTTGGTAGCGCGGTAACTGTGCTGAGTACTGATGATCCGGTACGCGTCTATCAGCAGTTTGCCACGGTGGACGCGCTGTCCCACGGTCGTGCTGAAATCACGGCGGGTCGAGGTTCTTCAACTGAATCCTTTCCGCTTTTCGGGCATGATCTCAGCGACTATGACGAGCTTTACGCCGAAAAGCTTGATCTGCTTTTGAAGATCAATGAAAGCGAGAACGTCACCTGGCAGGGTAAATTTCGCGCGGCATTGAACGACGCGCTTGTCGTGCCACGTCCAGATAGCGGTTCGCTGCCGGTCTGGCTCGCAACGGGTGGCAATCCGCATTCATCGGTTCGTGCGGGCCTGCTCGGTCTGCCAATTTCCTATGCAATCATCGGTGGGCAGGCGTCGCGTTTTGCACCGCTGGCCGATCTTTACCGCCGCGCAGCCGCCCAAGCGGAAATCGCCCCGGAAAGAGTGAAGGTCTCGGTCGCAACACCGGGCTTCATCGGCGAGAATGCTGCGGAAGCAAAGGAATTCTTCTGGACCCATTGGCATGCCGTCATGGAACAGCTTGGCAAAATCCGGGGCTTCGCGCCGCCGCCACGTTCGCATTATGACCGTGAGGCAAGTGGTGCGGGCGCGCTTTTTGCCGGTAGCCCGGAGGAAATAGCCGAACGTATCGTCGAGTTGCACAAGCACATCGGCCATATGCGGCAGTTCTTGCAGATGGATGTCGGACAAATGTCGCACAGGGCATTCCTGCGTTCGATAGAGCTGCTAGGTACCAAGGTAAAGCCGCTTGTCGATGCGGAACTGGGTTCTGGAAAATAAACAGGAGCAAACTGAATATGCCAACATCTCAGGTCAAGACAATCGGCATATTGGGTGCGGGCCGCGTCGGCACCGCCATAGCTCGTCGTGCACTTGCGGCGGGCTATGCGGTGCGAATGGCAACCTCCAAAACGCCAGCAGATATTGCACTTGTGCTGGAAATCATGGTGCCGGGCGCACGGGCCGATACGGCAGAAAATGTGATTGCAGTTGCTGATATTGTCGTTCTCGCATTGCCGCTGTCCAAGTATCGCAATCTTTCGCCGGAACTGCTGAAGGGCAAGATCGTTATCGATGCGATGAACTACTGGGCACCGACAGACGGAACGATCACCGAGTTTGAGGGTGAGCGTTCAAGCAGTGAAATTGTGCAGGATTATCTGCCGGGTGCGCGGCTGGTGCGGAGCTTTAACCATATGGGCTATCATGAAATAGATGAGGCAGCTCGTTTGGCGGGCGATCCGGAACGCCGTGCGCTGGCCATTGCCGGGAACGATGCGGATGCGCGCCGGGAGGTGGCTGCCTTTATCGACCGGATCGGGTTCGATCCTGTCGATGCCGGGCCGCTGGCTTTCAGCCGTTTGTTCGATACGGGAACGTCGTTGTTCGGCGCGATGGTCAATCGGGTGGATATGGAGCGCGCTCTTCAATTGCAACGCGTAGGATAGAGCGTTTCCGGCAAAACTGCGAAACGTTCTAGTGGATTGAATTTGACGTTTGAATTCCGACCAACTGAAACGATGTTTCAAACGTAAACTCGAAAAATCCACTCGATTCATAAACTTGCTAATGGTCTTTTGGTTCCGGCATTTGTCCCGCGCCAGTAACCGAGGGATGCAAATGTTGGAATCAGACCACTAGAAGATCAGAAAGTGGGAGAGACTAAAATGGTCGATATGAGGATGGGCAAGGAAGACGAAGATGCCCGCAGCGGACGTTATGTGGCCCGTATCGAGGGAATTGAAGGTGAAACTGAAATCACCTTCACCAAGCGTGGTGCCAACCTGATCAGCGCAGACCACACCGGAGCGCCGGATAGTATGAAGGGCACGGGTTCGGCCGCAGCGCTCGTAACGTTCATGATTGAGGATGCGCGCCAGAATGGAATGAAAATTATACCGCTCTGCCCCTATGTACGCGCGCAATATCGCAGGCATCCGGAATGGGCAGATGTGATGACCGTGCCGCCGGGCGAAGACCCGGCGGTCTGACTACGCTTCAGGGAAGGACGAAGCGTCTGATGTATTGAGATTACGAGCGACTGTGAGATGAAGATGGGTTGGCACAGATCAGCCGGTCATCATTCGATAGATTGCCGGTAGGGCGACAGGCAGTTTCGCCAGTTTGGCGACCAGCGCATAGTTTCTCCGGCCGAAAAGCGCCGGGAGATAGGCGCTCGCCTCCCGGTCGACCGTTACGGCAAAGACATTGACACCTGTTGTGCGTGCTTCACTGACCGCCCTGCGACTGTCCTCCAGTGCGAACCGGCCCTCATAATGATCGACATCGTTCGGTTTCCCGTCTGTCAGAACCAGCAGAAGCTTCTTTCGGTTCGGCTGTTCGGCAAGCTTTGCCGTTGAATGGCGAATGGCCGCTCCCATACGTGTGTAGAAGCCCGGCTTCAGCGCCGCAATCCGGTGTTCTACGGCAGGGCCGAAGGTCTCGTCGAAGTCCTTCACGGTTTCGACCCGCACCCATGAGCGGCGGCGTGAGGTGAATGTCTGGATGGAACAGCGGTCGCCACATGCGGCAATACCGTTGGCCAGAACCAGAAGCGCCTCCTTTTCCACATCCAGCACACGCCGATTATCGATCCACGCATCGGTGGATAGCGAGACATCGACCAGAATTGTGACGGCGAGGTCGTTTGCCTTGGGTCGGCTCATCAGATGCACATGGTCGCTGCCCTGACCTCCGGCGGCGAAATCGCATCTTGAACGCACCACGGCATCAAGATCGAGATCGTTGCCATCGAGCTGCGCCCGCATCAATTCGCGGCCGGGCCGCAGGATCTCGAACTGACGACGCACCCGGCGCACAAGGCTCGTCGCTTCATCGTCCAGTTCCATGCGCACATCTCGGGCTTGCGCCGGTGCTGCCAGAACGCTGCAATGATCCTGAAGATAAACGCCTTTCCGATAGTCCCATTCGGGATAGGTCAGTTTCGCGGTAAGAGCTGTTCGGTCGACAGCTTCCGGCGGCAGATCGAGATCGAAACGGAAACGGGCTGCAGGTCTGCCTTTGCGCTCGCCCAATGTCAGATCGTCAAGTTCATCGGCAGACTTTGCATTCTGTTCGTCGCTATCGTCCGTTGGCCGGTCGACGCTCACCATCTCTGCCATGGCAAGGATTTTCTCAAAGCGATTGAGAATGAATGGGCTCCTGTCGGCCAGCCTCGAGTCCTGCTGCTCGCGGTTTGCAATCTGCCGTCCGGTTTCGACACCTTTCGCCCTACTATCGAGTACCGGCTGGTCGTCACTGTCGCGAGGCGCGGTTTCCTCGCGTCTTATCAGCTCCGGCCAAAGCGGTACGGGCAGGGCGGGCAGGTATCCTGCGGGCGCACAATGCGGGAAGATTGTAGCGAGACTATCGTCCGTCAGTCCTGCACCCTGTTTCAGAAGTGACAGAATGCGCTCCTCCACCTGTTGCTCTAGACCATAGAGCGAACGTTTGGGACGCACGGCCAGCACTGCTTCGCACAGGCGCGCATAACGTTGCTGCAGGCCCGGAAATATCCGGCAAGTCTTCGCAACGGTATCCGATGCCACGGCAAGCGCCACAAGGTTGCGGCGCAAAGGGTCATGGGGAAGCTCGTCCACTTCGGTCGGCATAACTGCCATGTAACCCGCAAGCCAGACATAGAGGTCGTAATTGAGCGTGCGATCGGGGAAGAGCGCAATCTCCTGCGGTAGCATCAATGTCGCTTCATCCCGCAACGGGTGGCTAAGTTTCTCTTCGCCCAAAGCCATGCGCTGCCGCAATCCCAGCCTGTGCCCGGAGGTTCGGGCACGGGCCGGGGCAATCTGTACGGCGACATCGCCACCAAAACCACGAAAGCAGATGGCGAGTTTCTGGCGAATATCGCCAAGTTGCACGGCGTGCTGGGGATAATGCGGCCACGATCCGGTCTTGCCGATCAGGCGATGCCAGGCCCGGCCAACGGTTTCCTCCAGTTCCAGAAAATCCAGCATTGTATCTCTGCCTATTTCAGCATTGCATCAGCAACTTCGATCAAAGCGGCTTTCACATCCGGCTCATCGGTCAGCGGCTCGATCATCGCGGCGCGTGCGGCTTCGCGTTGCGACATGCCTGCGTCGATCAGCGTGGCGCAGTAGACCAGCAGACGTGTTGAAACGCCTTCCTCCAGATCGTGGCCTTTCAGTCCGCGCAGCCGGTGAGCCAGTGCCACCAGGGGCGCAACGTTTTGGGCAGCGAGGCCGCTTTCTTCGCTCACCACCGTGATTTCCTGTTCTTTGGGCAGGAAATCAAACTCGATGGCGACAAAGCGCTGTCGCGTGCTTGGCTTCAGGGATTTCAGCAGGTTCTGGTAACCCGGATTATAAGAAACGACGAGCATGAAGCCGTCAGGCGCTTCAAGCAGTTCGCCGGTGCGTTCCAATGGCAGAAGGCGGCGGTCGTCGGTCAGCGGATGCAGAACCACGGCCACGTCCTTGCGGGCCTCGACGATCTCGTCGAGATAGCAGATACCGCCTTCACGCACTGCGCGGGTCAGCGGACCGTCGACCCATATGGTATCGCCACCTTTCAGCAGATAGCGCCCGGTCAGATCAGCCGCCGCCAGATCGTCGTGGCAGGAAACCGTCGAGAGCGGCAGACCGAGTTTTGCGGCCATATGGCTTACAAAGCGCGTCTTGCCGCAACCGGTCGGTCCCTTGAGAAGCAATGGCAGCTTACGCGTCCAGGCCATTTCAAAGAGCGCGCATTCATTACCGGACGGGCTGTATGGTGGGATCGAGACATCGGCATTTTCTACATTTCTGAGAATGGGGTTCATGGCCGTTTTCCTTTGTATCAGGCAATGAAGCCCCGCCTGATGGCGGGGCCTGGTGTCGATCATTCAGCGGGTTGTACGAAGCCGGAGGTATTTTCGCGGCGTTCCTTGCCCGGAACCAAGACGGCCCAGATGAACATGAAGGCTGAAATCACCACCACGACGCCGGAGCCAAGGCGTATCCAGTAGAACAGCGCCAACTGGTCCTGCACGACCATGAAGCTTTCCCCCAGAACACGCTGCAGATGGGTCTGGACAACACCTGCGAAGGTGAGCGCAAAGGTCATCACGGACATGGCCGTGCACATGGCCCAGAAGCTCACCATGGAGAGCATCTGGTTGTATGGCGCTCGTCCACGCAGTTCGGGGATCGCATAGGCCATGACTGCGAGATTGAGCATGACATAGGCGCCGAAGAAGGCGAGGTGCCCGTGGGCGGCGGTAAGCTGCGTGCCGTGGGTATAATAGTTGACCGACGACAGGGTATGCAGGAAGCCCCATACGCCCGCACCGAAGAAAGCCATCACAGAACAACCGATAGACCAGAGAAGGGCAGCACGGTTTGGATGTTTGCGACCGGCCTTCCATGTCATCACGAAGGTAAAGATGACCATGGTGAAGAACGGAGCGACTTCCAGTGTCGAGAACAGCGAACCGATCCACTGCCAGTAGCCCGGTGCACCGATCCAGTAATAATGGTGACCTGTTCCAAGAATGCCGGAGAACAGGGCCAGGCCAACGATGACGTAGAGCCATTTTTCGACGACTTCACGGTCGATACCGTTGAGCTTTATCATCAGGAAGGCGAGGATCGACGCCATGATGAGTTCCCACACGCCTTCAACCCACAGATGGATGACATACCACCAGTAGAGCTTGTCGAGCGCGAGATTGATCGGATTGTAGAAGGCGAACAGGAAGAACAGCGCCAGCCCCCACAGACCGAACAAAAGGATGTTGGTCACGGTCGTCTTGCGGCCCTTGAGCGCCGTCAACGTGATATTGAACAGGAAGATCAGGCAGACGACGACGATGCCGACCTTGATGATGAATGGCTGTTCGAGAAATTCACGCCCCTCGTGAATATGGAACAGATAGCCGACAACAGCGATACCGGCCGCCACGAAGAACAGCCAGAACTGGATGACGGCGAGTTTGGTGCTGTAGAGCTCGGTTTCCGTTTCTTCCGGCAGCAGATAATAGGTCGAACCCATGAAGCCCATCAGCAGCCAGACGACCAGCGCATTGGTGTGGATCATGCGAACGATGTTGAAGGGCAGCAACTCGGAGAGCGTATTGGGCAGAACATAGATCGTACCGGCGAGAACGCCGAATGCGACCTGCGCGATGAACAGCACGAGTGCTCCATAGAAATAGAGCATCGCGACCTTTTGGCTTTCATATTTCATATCGTGTAACTCCGTTCATCCCGCGCTCAGCCTGCCTCGTTGGGCGGCCAGTCCTGCGTCTTGATGCGGCTGGTCCATTCGAGGAAATCAGCCAGATCGTTGAGTTCCTGTTCGCTCAGGTTGAACTGAGGCATCTGGCGACGCCCTTCGATCCCGGTAGGTTGTGCCTGCATCCAGGCTTTCATCGTCTCGCGTGCGCCTTCGGGGTCTTCTTCGCCGCCCCAGCGCTTCCAGACATTGCCAAGCTCGGGCGCAAAATAAGCGCCTTCGCCAAGCAGCGTGTGGCAATTGATGCAGGAGTTTTTCTCCCAGATGTGCTTGCCGCGCGCGACCGCTTCCGTCAGCGTGGATTCATCCGTGGAAGTCGTTTTCATGTAGTAGTGGCTGTGCGCTGTCAGCCCCACGAAGATCGCGAAAAAGAAAATAGACCCGCCGTAGAAGACGTTTCGAGCGCCGGTCTTGGTTAGGCGTTCTGCCATCCCTTCGTCCTTTCATCGGCCGAGGGACAAAGCCCCGGCAACAAATCCCCCGTCGATAATGTGGCTGGTCAATCCCCTCGCCAGCATCACGGGACAGGACTGTTCTATCGGTCAGGGGAAAGCCTTCTTTGCGATTTGGCAAATACCGACACTGTTGTTCAGAAGAGGGCTCGCACAATGATGGAACGCGCAAAAGCAAGCGTGAGCAAAACAGCAGGCCAGGCCAGCAGGGCAGGCTTCAATATGCCGTTGGTCCCTCGCATTTCCATGAAATCGAGAATAACGAACCAGCCTTTTGCAAATGCGAGGATCAACACGATGACGATGGCTACAAGCATTCCGGCGCTGGTGCCTGCGATGAATGCACCGCTTAGAGCGAGAAGAATCAGAATGACAAATGTGCGGGTCAGCGAGGGGTGGTTGCGATCGGACACTGCGGGCCTCAAGCCAGATAAAGAACGGGGAACATCACCAGCCATACGAGGTCGATGGCATGCCAGAGTGTCGTAATGAGGAGGACATTCGAGCGTGTCGGTCGCCATGCGACAAGAGCCAGTACGACCGAGCCGAACAACACATGCAAAAGGTGAAAACCGGTCAGGAGAAAATAAAGCTCGAAGAACGACCCCGTCGCTTCCTCGCCTGCAAACCGGATTTCATGCGAATACTCGACCAGTTTGATTGCCACAAAAATCAGGCCGAAAAAGGCGGCATACAAAAGTGGCCGGCGAGCCTGATTTATATCGTTGCGCCTGCGCATGGCTATCGCTGCCTGCCAGCCGCTCATTAGCAGCACGACGGTGTTGGTTGCAGCGAGGCCGGGGCTCAGATGCGCACGCAATTGCGCAACGCCTTCCACATTGATGATCGACATCACAATGAACGCAATCAGCAGGATTGCGAAGGCGATGAGTTCGCTCCACACGAGAATCCAGAGCAGAAGATCGTCTTCCGCGCGATCCTCTGAACTTATTGCAGCTATGGCTATTTCTTCGGTTCCAGACATGGAACATGCCTAGCGCCCGCAGTTCGGACCTTCTTTGCGTTTTGGCAAAGAAGAAATGTGCTGGCGACGACATTGTATGGTGGTAACAGCAAAGGACGTTTCAATGACGGATGCACAGATCGGACTCATGGTCGCCACGCCCGCGATCATCGGTTTCTCGCTGGTTCTCTATCGTATGGGGGCATTGCAGGGCGCGGGGACGCTATCCGCAGTTGCCGCTTCCATCGTGATTGCAGCCGTTCTTTTCCTCGGTCAGTAGGTCGGGGAGACAAAGCCATGGAAGCATCGTCAGTTTTGCACGCGGTTGATGTCAGTCGTCTTGAAACCCACCATCACGATTTGCTGGAGCTGTGTCTGCAGTTGGAAGAAATCGCCGGTGATCTCGAAACTGACGCTTCAATGGAGGAGTATCGGCGTATAGCCATGCTTATACCGCGCCTTGTCGGCGAAACCCATGCGCTCGAAGAAGAAGTTCTGTTTCCCGATTTCAGCCGACAGGCTCAGTCCCATTTTGCTACCGCTATCATTGAACGCCTGAAGGCAGAACATCGCTACGACCGGCTGGCCGCCGAGGAATTGTCGCAGACCCTGACGGCGATTGCAGAGCGCCGTTCCAGCCTCGCTTCCGACACCATTTCATATATGCTCCGTGGTTTTCTGGAGAGCGTGCGCCGCCATATCCTGTCGGAAAAGCTGATGATAGAAGCGTTGCTTGCAGCGAAATCCGAAGAACGGGAGGTTTTCGGATGACGCAAAGACGTTATCCGAATCTCTTTGGAAGAAAACCAGATTATCTAATTGTTTTTATTGTATTTTGATTGTTTTGTGCAGGGCGTTTTCCGTTTGGAGGTTCCCGTTTTCTGCTGACTTTATTGCTCGCCGTCGGCAAGCCGCCTCACACCCGACATGTTGAGAACGGTCAGTTTCTGGCGTCCGCCGCGAACGAAGCCTTGCGCTTCCCAGCTAGTGAGAATGCGTGACACTGTATGCAGCGTCGTTCCGGTCATTTCGGCGATATCCTGCTTCGTGATTGGAAAATCGATTCGAATACCGTCGTCTTCTTTTCGTCCGGCATGACGTGCAAGGCGCAGAACGGTGTGTGCGACACGCCGTTCCACTTCTTCCGTCGACATTTCACGAATACGCGTGTGGGCTTCTTCCAGCCTTTTGCCGATTGTCTGGATGGCGTTCATTGCCAGACCGGGATTCTGCTCGACAAAGTAATCCCAAAGCTCTGTCGGCCAGGCGAGCACAATGCTTTCCGCGACGGCGATCGCAGTGCCGGGATAATCGCTTCTCTGCAAGGCTCTGGCGAACCCGAAAAGATCTCCGGGATGCACCATGCGGACAATGATCTGCTGTCCGTCCGGTGTCACCTGATTGACCTTCAGTCGACCGTGCAGGAGGAGGTAGAAAAGAACCGCATCGTCGCCTTGTTCGAAGATGGCCTCTCCCGGTGGAACACGCTTTGTAGTTGCATAGGAAACAAGCTTGTCGAGTTCGCCATCACTCATTTTGGCGAACAAGGACAGTTTCCTGACAAGTCCGCGATCTATCATGGACATTGCGTTTCTCACACTCCAAAATCCTGCATCCACCTTAGCATAGCAATGCGGGCTTGGAATTGTTTTCGGGGCCGGGGATCGGGCATTCACAGTTAATCCCTCATGCGCCGATATTCTGGATGCGCTTCCACATCACAACATGCCAGCGATTGTCGCGGACCAGTCTGAAACCAAGATTATCAGGTGGGACTCCGACGCTGCATCCTCCGGTTTTCGGGTTGCGAATGAACGAGCTCATCGCCGCGCGGTGTTTGCCATTGACGACATAAACGCCGCATGAAGGCGTCTCGGCAACCTGCTTGCCGTAGGCATCGATATTGACGCGGCGGTGGCAGGTCTGGGTCCACTCCCACACATTGCCCGCGATGTCGGCCACGCCCAGTTCGTTGACACCGAATGCACCGGCAGGACGTCTGGCAGGGTTCCTGTCCAGTTTGCGGGCGCTTTGTTTTTCATAATCCCTCAGCCAGCGCAGTGCCGGATTGGTTGCAGCATCGTCCTCGACGCCGAGCGCATCGTCGGGAAAGCGCGAGCCAGCGGCGAAAGCCCATTGCTCGTCCGTGGGCAAGTGCCAGATTTCGCCGGTTTTTCGCGAAAGCCAGTCCGCATAATTTTGCGCGTCATCATAGCTGACGCCAACTATGGGAGCATCTGCAGCGGATGCATCGTGATTGTGTGGCAAGGTCTCGGCAGGCTGGCAGCCGCCATCAGCGACGCAACGTTCGTAATCGGTCGTGCTGACCTGATACTTCATGATCTCGAATGCCCGCTGCAGTTTGCTGGTGATCAACGGGGCATCGACAGGATAATTGTTCTTCTGAAAATCGCCATCCGCCCGATAAGTCATGGTGCGCGGCGCGATGACAATCGTCTCGGGACCGACAGGTGATGCACCGGGAATTGCGTGGTCTGGTCGCCCGACGGCGTCAACGACAAACAACCCCGCGACGACTGCCAGCACAACCGCCGGAACGGCTACGGCAAGATCACGCAGGCATTTTTTTCCTCTGCCTTCGTTCATCGGATATCGAGGGAGTGCATCCATCCGGGAGGCAGATGGATGCAGCCCAAGCCTTTCTTCGTAAAGCACGATTCAGGGAAGGTTTGCGGAAGGCACCCTGGGAGTTGAGGCGCCTCCATGCATTCGCTTTACGTGCCGGATGGCGCGAGAACCGATGTCATCAGATCGTCGTTCCATTCACCCGTGACCTTGAAATGGGCCGCAGCGCCGAGTTCAAAGGCCTCGATCAGATTATGGTTCACATAGGCATAGATGCCGGGCTGCTGGAACGTATAGAAAGCTGCTCCGGCCGCGCCGCCCGGAATGAACCAGGTTTCCTGATCGACATCCGGCGGCGTGTTGAACTTGCCGGTCGCCCAGACATAATCCCCGTGGCCTCCGATCAGATGCGGTCTCGTATCGCGGTTGGCCTGCGAATGGACGATCAGGACTTTCTCGCCGACCGCTGCCGTCATGGCCTTGTCGCCGGTCAGTGCACCAACAGCGCCGTTGAACACGACATGGGTTGGGGTGAGGGTGCGCATGACCTTGACCGTGTCTTCATATGCGTCACCGGGCGCATCATATTTCTTGAACTTCCCGTCCTCGTCACGCGGTACATAGAAATCCTGTTCGCCGACATAATAGATCTTGTCATAGGTCAGGGCTTTTCCCTTGCCATCATGCAGGCCCTCGCGTGGCAGCACCATGATTGCACCGTTCATGCCCGATACGACGTGCCATGGAACCATTCCGGGAGGTGCGCAGTGGTAGACGAAGACGCCAGGTTTCGTCGCCTTGAAGCGCAGTATGGTTTTCTCGCCCGGATTGATTTCAGTCAGTCCGCCGCCGCCCAACGCACCCGTCGCCGCGTGGAAGTCGATATTGTGCATCAGCGTGTTGGTTTCGGGGTTGATGAGGGTCAGTTCAAGATAATCATCCTGATGCACGACCATGAGCGGTCCCGGAACGGTGCCATTAAATGCCATGGCGTGAACTTCGGTCCCCGCATCATCGATGACGATCTTCTTTTCCTCAATCACCATGGTGAATTCGATCACTTTGGGTCCGCCTTCTGCAACCTGACTATGGGCATGCACGAAGGGAGGGTCTACCAACTCCACTTTCTGGCGCGGGAGTGCCGCTATTTCTGCTGCACTTGCCTTCCTCACCGCGCCTTGTCCCCAGGCGGATGTGGTTGCCAGAACCGGCGCAAGCGCTCCGGCGAGGGCGGCTCCTGCCAATATGCTGCGGCGGCTGATTTGCATCTGGTCGACCATCGATACTCTCCTTTACGATAGGACCGAGCATTTCCTGCTCTGTCATGCCGATCATAGAAAGAGATGTTTCGATGGTCCTTGACTGCGATCAAGGTGATGCGGAAAGTTCAGTAATATTAATTGTTAAATATCAATGAGTTAAGTTGGTTGCTTGACATGTGTTCTGCTTTATTTGCGCTGGAACAAAGGCTGAAACGAAGAGGTTCGATCAAAAGTGAAGCCAGCGAACAGATCAGTTCCGTTCGCTGGCTTTGGTGATTGGCGTATAGGGCGCTTAGAGTGCGAACCGCGCTTGCACTTCAGGCATTGCCATTTCCGGAATCCACTCCGGTTCGTAGGTCAGTTCGACATTCACCGCACGGACACCTTCAACAGTTTCGGCGCTGGCACGAACGGCATCGGTGAGAAAACCCGCTGCCGGGCAGCCGGGTGTCGTCGTCGTCATGCTGATATCGACATTCCCGCCATCACCAATGTCGATGCTGTAGATCATGCCGAGATCAACAAGGTTGAATCCGAGTTCAGGATCAAGCACCAGACGGAGGCTTTCGATGATCTGCTTTTCCATATGGGCATGTGTTTCGTGTTGCATGACAATTACCTCGCGTCTCCAACGCGGATCATTATACGATAGGTGATGCCGGTCTCGTCGAAGTTGCCGACCCACTCGTGACCGCGGTTTTCGAGTTCGGGGAAGAGGAACAGAGGCTCGCGGTGCAGCAGGGCGAACAGAACCGCACCGGCAGGCATGTCTTCCACCTCGGCAAGTATGCGCACCATCGGCTCAGGCGGCTGCATGTCCGTACAATCGAGATAGCGCGATGGCTCTGGCCAGACATCCGGCGAAACAACATTGTCCGAGAACCGCAGTTCAGGAGCGGCATCGATCACCGGAGTAAAAAGCACCTGCCAGTCACCATTCTCCAGCGGTTCGGGCTTTGCGGAAAAGCCTTTCCGCTCCATGACGCTGAAAAGCGGCGCTGGCTTGAACGGCGCGACCAGCAGAAGACTTTGTCCCGGCGAAAGGTTGTCGATTGCTTCCATGATCGCATTGAATGGTTCCACGCCGCCCTTGATCAGCGGGCGTACGTCCAGTACGTGGTGCGAGATGTCCTGAGCTGAGACTGTCATTTCGATCTCCTGAGAATTGGTTCGCCGGCATAGATAAGATGCGGCAGGGTCGCCCCTTTTGGCAGACGTAAGCCGTCCGGTACATCCAGAAGCCGTCGGGCGCGGAAGAAGTGCACGATCAATGCAAGGATCGCTACGAGATTCAAGGTCGAGGCCAAACGAAACGCGACCGGGTAACCAGTAATCAAAGCCAGCGTCGCAACTGCAACGCCGGTATAATAAAGAGCGAACCATTGTCGTGCGCGGCGTTCGCTGACCATATCCTGCACGCGCGGTGTCGGTGCACGTCCCATGACGGGGCCATAACATTCGAGCCAGGTCAGAAACGGTACGATCTTGTAGAGCTGGGCAAGGCTGAGGCCCGTTAGCCATCCAAAGGTGAACAGATAGACGAGGGCAGCAGTCATCGCATCGGAGGTGCCCGTCCAGAACAGGGCAATTGCCAGAAGGAGCGAGAACCCGAGCGCGATGAAGGCGGGAATACTGGCGGCGCTGTTCAGCTCGATCGTCTTGCGTTTGCGTTGCCGGTAGATCGCATGAATATCAATAATATAGAGTGCGATGCAGGCGATGCCGGGAACAAGCGCCGCCGTGACGGCGATTTCGACCGATCCCACTCCTAACGCGACAACGATTATTCCGGCAGCGAGGATGGTCAGAGCCGCAGCGCCTTCCCACCATATGATTCTGGTGGTCTGCCGCACGGCATCTGGCGACAACATGAACATTGTCAGCAGTCTGTAGCTTACACCCATCGCGGTAAAGGTCATCCAGCCGCCAAGGCCAAGCGCGGCGTGAACTGGCAATGCCGCTCCGGCAATCTGGAGCAGAGCGAGTTGCTCGGTGAAACCGGAAAGCACAAAGGTAAAAATGCTGCCAAGCAAAGCCGTTATCAGAAGGCAGCATATGCCTGCCGCAACGAACCGGGCGGGCAGGGTGACTGGACGAGCGAGCCAGAGCGTCGTGCCCAATATGGCGAAAATGGCGGAAAATCCGCAGGTCAACAGGAAGCCCGAGGCCGGGAGCAACCATACCGGGCTGTTTGTCAGCCCAGCCATACCTGCAAAGGCAACGAGCAGGCCGGACAGGCCCGTCACGACTAGAAGCAGGGCGGGGAGGCTTGCTCGGCTTCCCCACAGAGATCTGTTCACCAGAACCGGCACGAACTGCAGGAGCGCTCCGCTCATGAGCAGGGCGAGCCAACCGATGCCTATAGCATGCACGACTATGAGTGTTTCGGCCGCGCGAATTCCATGACCCGGAAAGCCGAAACCACCTGCCATCAGGGCAAGTCCAAAGACGAGGAAAGCCAGCGAAGCGGCAAAGTAGGAGAGGGTCCAACGGGAAAGCGTCGCGCCGATCATCTCAATTCGTCCCGGACGTTGTGCCTATAAGACTTCAGTGTTTGCCGCAGGTGCATTCATGGTCAGCGCCATGATGGCCTTTTCGGCGACCGATCTCGACCCGCCACAGCGGACCTGTTTCCTTGTAAACCCACGAAAATGTGCCCGGATTGCGGGTTTCAAGCTGATGGCGCAGCGGCTCTGGATCGTGATCGTTGATGATTTCCAACACTTCACCGGGGGCGAGCGAATCGATCATTGAGAAGATCGTCGCATGTCGCGAAATGGGCGGTATGGTGCGAACATCGATTACTGGGGATAGTGAGACAGGTTCTGCCGACATCATATTGTTCCGTGGCTGTCAGGCTTCGAAGCATGATGACGACAGCCGCATCATCATTCGAGCCATTCTAGAACGACAGGCACAAAGCGGATTTGTTGTATCTCAAAGAAGACCGGAATTTTCTGGCTTCCTGTTCGGAAGAAAAGTGGTGTTACGGAAATTGCCAGCGAAAGTGGGATGCCTGTTGTCAATGTGATTGGAGCGCTTCGCCCCATCCTCAAGCACTGGCTGGCTGCAGAAATTGAGGCAGTAACGCTTGAACCCACTGTCGGACGCCGGTTTAACGAGCAGTAATGTAAATCCCTGCACTATGGATTGTTAGAGCGCAGGGATTACAATCTGAAGGGGCCTACCAGGATTCAAATGAAGCCCGGTAGTGTTTTCTCCTTCATCAAGGTTGTTTAGTTGTCAGCTCCGAAAGCGTCGAAATCAAAGTATTTATCGTTGATTTCCTTATACTTTCTGTTGACGCGGATCGCTTTGATCGCTTCGTTGAACTTAGCGATCAGTTCCGGACGTCCCTTCTTGATGGCAGCTCCAACGCCTGCTCCGTGATATTCTGAAACGGGCGGATATGTGCCGACCATTTTGCAGCAGGCCCCTTCCGGTGTCTTAAGCCATTCCGCAAGGGACACACTGTCATCATTAATGGCGTCAAGACGTCCGTTCACGAGATCCAGTTTGAATTCCTGAGAGGTTGGATAAGCCTTTACCGTGCTATCGGTAAAGTAAGCCTCTGCATAATTTGCATGGGTCGTCGATCCCTGCACGCCGATGGTCTTGCCAGCAAGATCGTCCTTGGAGACGCCGTTGATTTTCGCATCCTTCAATGCCACCATTCCCGGAGGCGGGTTGAAGTATTTATCGGAGAAATCGACTTGCTTCTTTCGCTCCTCGGTGATCGACATAGAAGCCAGAAACGCATCAAACTTCCCCGATTGTATGGCGGGAATAGCACCATCCCAATCCTGGGCGACAAATTCACATTGCGCTTTCATCTGATCGCAGAGCGCTTTGGCGATCTCAACCTCAAATCCGGCAACCGTGCCATCCGCCAATTGGTAGTTCATTGGTGGATTGGCGCCCTCTGTACCAATGATTAGTTTCATTGGCTCATCGCTGTGAGCAATGCCTGCTCCTAAAGATAGCGCCATCGCGATTACTGATGGTGTTACTGTTGCAATTTTCAAGTATTTCATGATTTCCTCCCGTGTTGTTGAAATTTGAAAATAAAAGAAAATTTTTGAATAAATTTATATGCTTATACTTTTGTTACTCTTCTGATTTGAAGTATTCTATTGCATGCTGCGCATACAGGGCGGCCCCTCTGAAGAGCACCTCTTCATCAATGTTGAATCTTGGATGGTGGTGGGGATAGATGGCGCCGATCTTTTCATTGCGCACACCGATGAAAGCAAAGACACCTGGATAGACGTTCAGGAAGTCGGCGAAGTTCTCTGACGCCATTATCGTATTGAAGCTGATGCAGTCCTTTTCCAGACCAAGAGCCTGAATGGCGCGCCGCGCAACATTACTGCATGCAGGATCATTGGTCACTGCCGAAACACCACCGCTGAACCTGATTTCAGCGCGTGTCCGAAACGCATCAGCCGTACTGGCTACAGTCCGCTTTAGCGCTTCTTCAAGATAGCTCATCGTTTCGGGTCGCGTTGCACGCATGGTGCCTGAGACCCTGACACTATCTGGAATAACATTGTCTGCATTGCCGCCGCAGATACTTCCAAAAGTTAATGCGACAGGTTCAGTCGGGTCAAATTCACGACTAACGAGTGCGGCACAATTCATGATAATCGCTGCAGTCGCGATGATGGGGTCGACGCCCCTGTTCGGATAGGCGCCGTGTGTTCCAATGCCATGGATCGTCAGGTCGATGGATTGCCCTGCCGCCATTCGAGGGCCTGCTTCAATGGAGATTTTGCCGGTCTCCAACTCAGACCAGAGGTGAATGCCCAACACGCTCTCAACACTGTATTCTGCGAGTTCTTGCAGAATGTCTTCCGTTCCCTCGCCAACTTCCTCAGCCTGTTGGAAGCATAACTTGACTGTCCCATGAAGCTGATCGCGCACTTGGACAAGTACGCGCGCCGCTCCCAGCAACATGGCGACATGCCCGTCATGACCGCAGGCATGCATCACGCGAGGCACGTCAGATCTGTATTCCAGATGAGGGTTGTCTTCTTCTATTGGCAACGCATCCATATCGGCACGCAAAGCGATAACCCGCTCGCTTTGCGTACCAACTATAGTTGCCACGATTCCAAACTCTCCAACCTGAGTATATGGGACGCCGATCGCATCAAGCTCTTTCCTGATACGCGCAGACGTGCGCTTTTCATTCAAGGAAAGTTCCGGATGTCTGTGAAATTCCCTGCGCAGTTCGCGCATATAATTCTGCTCGTTCTGAGCCAGTTCCAACGTTTTCAGTTCCGCCCCCGCGCTATTTGTTGTCGTCATCATTATTCGATGATCTTGCCCGTCGCATTTTGTTCCCGGCTTGCAATCGAAGCTGTCATATCTCCTGGCTCACTTCACCCGGTAAAATGTCGGCTCGGCAGACACCTTGCCGAAATCTGCCGTCATATTGTCGGCTGCATGCACCCGCGACCGATGAAGTGCTTGACGGTCAGGCACAAACGACGCTCGTGGATTAGCGGCGACTTCGTTTCTGGTGAAATCCGTCCACACGCCTGGCATTGATCAATTAACGAAGCTGCGCGTGGAGCAGCAATTCCAGCGGGTCGGAAGCTGCATGCAAACCTTCTCATGGACTTTCAAGGTAAGTGCGTGCGAGAAAAACCGAAGGAAAAACCGGTCGGAAATTAAGACTTGGATTTTTCTCGGGAAAATATCTTGTTTCTTCCCGCGATAAAGCTAATCATCGACCGCAGTTTCTTTGATGCTGAAGAAGAAAATCGATCATTGCTAAAAGGAGGTGAAAGTTCATGACCTCGGTGAAGCAGCGTATGATTCAATTTACGTTGATGTTGGGCCTGTTCTTCCTGGGCCCTCTGAATGTTTCACATGCCCAGTTTCTGGATTCTTTTAAAGCCCGAAATACAGTCACGGCGGATGCCATAACCCGGACGCCGGTCGGAACCCGTGTGGTGCTTACCGGTTCGATCAAAAGCAATGCGAGAAGAGCCCAGTATGTTTTTCAGGATCACACCGGAAGAACGCGAGTTCGAATAGAGCGGGAAGTCTGGCGCGGAAGAGAAATAAATACCAAGAACAAAATTGAAATTCGGGGGCGTGTCGAAAACGATGTCAGGGGCAGATTTATCGACGTATATTACTTCAAGATACTCAAGTAGCCTTTTTGGATAACTGATTCAATCGGGAGTTGCTATGTTTCGACTGGGTGGAAAATATCAGCATTTCATTCACGGTGACGGCTGTGGTTGCTCCAGCCCGATATTACAACAGGTTTCCCGACGACTGGACCGATTGTCACGACGACATTTTCTTGCAGGTGCAGCCGCGACTGCAGCGGCGGCGATGGTTGCGGACCGTTCTTATGCGCAGTCACCCAAAATTCTTCTGACGCGGGCGCGGCTCTTCGACGGGAAAGCGGATTCACTTAAGTCCGGTGTGCAAGTTCTGGTCGATGGCAACCGCATCGCGGCGGTCGATACGACAAACAGTGCTCCGCCAGATGGGGCAATGGTTATCGACTGCGGCGACCGCGTGCTGATGCCGGGTCTGATCGACGCGCACTGGCATGCCGTTTACGCCGCGGTTCCGCTGCCGGTTCTTCTGGAGGGAGATCTGGGCATAATTTTCGCAGCGTCCACGGCAGAGGCGGAACGCACGCTTCTGCGCGGCTTTACGACGGTGCGTGATCTGGGAGGGCCGACTTTTTCGTTCAAGCGTGCGATCGACACGGGGATTATCGCTGGCCCGCGCATTTTTCCGGCAGGCGCGATGATAACGACGACTGGTGGACATGGTGATCTCAGACTACCAACGGAAATTCCACGCGATGGCGGCAGACTCAGTACTGGCGAGCTGATTGGAGCTGCGGCAATCGTCGATGATGCTGGCGACCTGAAGATGCGTGTGCGCGAGCAGTTGTTGCAGGGTGCATCGCAGATCAAGATCGTAGCTGGCGGTGGTGTATCTTCGCCACGCAGTCCGCTGGATATGTCGACATTCAGCGAGGATGAAATTCGCGCTGCGGTCGATGTGGCAAAGGACTGGAACACCTATGTCACGGTTCATGCCTATGCATCGAATACGGTTCAGAGGTCTATCAGAGCGGGTGCTGCATGTGTCGAACATGCGCATCTGATGGATGAAGAAACTGCGCGTATGTTCGCGGAGAAGAATGTCTGGCTGAGCATGCAGCCTTTCCTGACCATGGACGATGCGGCCTCACAAACGGGCCCCGGTGCCGAACGCATTCAACAGCTTTTTGCCGGTACGCCAAGGGTTTATGAGTTTGCTCGCAAATACGGGATCAAGACCGCCTGGGGCTCCGATGTTCTGTTCTCGCCTGCATTGACCCCGCGCCAGAGTTTCATGCTGACCCATTTGAGTCAGTGGTATTCGAACGCGGATGTTCTCCGCGCAGCAACATCGGTCAATGCCGAGCTGCTGGAGCTTTCCAATTTGCGCAATCCTTATCCCGGCAAGCTCGGTCTCGTCGAACCTGGGGCTTTTGCCGATCTTCTGGTTCTGAATGAGAATCCGCTCGATGATATCCATGTGCTTGAAAAGCCGGAACAGACGCTGGCGGTCGTCATGAAAGATGGCAGGATTCACAAGAATACCCTGAGAACATAATTTGATTTCGCCTGTTGGAGGTGGGGAGGTTTTATGCCGAAAGCCAGCAATGCAGCCCTGATCCTGATTACAGGATGCGTCTTGATTGCATTGCTCTATTACGGCAGGGCAGTGTTCGCGCCGGTCGCCTTTGCGCTATTTATTATTATGCTCGTTTGGCCGGCGCAAAGTGCTCTTTCATCAATCATGTCACGCTATCTCGCATTGGCCGTCACGTTTCTTCTGGTGGTATTGCTTTTGCTCGGGTTCGGATGGTTGATCGCATGGACCGTCGGGCAGGTGGGGCGTCGCATATTGATCGACGCGGTTCGATATCAGCTCTTATATGAGCAGATTCAAATGTGGCTTGATGCGCATGGCATAGCGACTTCAGTTCTTTGGTCTGAAAATTTCAGCGTGAGCTGGGCACTGCGGACACTTCAATCGATAGGTAGCCGCCTCAATAATACGTTCAGCTTCTGGCTCGTGGCGCTGGTCTATGTTCTGCTGGGCCTTGCGGAAACCGAGGAGTTTCGCTCGCGGATCAAGCAGTTGAAAAACGAGTCCGCCGCAAATAGGTTTCTTCAGGCTAGTCGGTCAGCAGCCGCAAAAATTCGGTTCTACATGCTGCTCAGGGGGGTGATGAGCCTTGCCACGGGTTCCCTTGTCTGGCTTCTGACCCGTCTGATTGGATTGCCGTTCTCCGAAACATGGGGATTTGTCGCGTTCATCCTGAATTTCATTCCTTTTCTTGGCCCCCTTGTCGCTACACTTTTCATTACCGCATTCGCGTTCACGCACCTCGCCGATTGGCAGTGGGTGCTTGCCCTCTTTGTCGGGTTGAACGTCATACAATCTGTCATCGGAAGTGTGATCGAGCCTCGGCTGACCGGTAAGACACTTTCCCTGTCGCCGTTTGCAACGCTCTTTTCCGTGTTCGCGTGGGGCTCGCTTTGGGGCGTCTTCGGAGCCTTTATCGGAGTGCCAATCACTATCGTTAGTTTGACTTTCTGCGCGCAATATTCCTCTACGAGCTGGTTCGCCGAAATATTCGGCTTTTCCCGTGAATAACGCTGAAAGTTCTTTGATCGAAGAACCAGTGACCGGGCTGCAAACCGGATAGCTTGACCTTTCAAGATGCGGCCTATGTAATATCTGATAAAGGCATAATCAAAATGGGAAGGATATTTCAATGAGGATGATCCTGTACAGCGTCTTGACGATGGCCGTAATTGGCGCCACCGCCAGCGGGTGCACGACAGATGAACGAAGAACAGCCGGCTATGGTGTTGGCGGCGCCGCGATTGGCGGGCTTGCCGGAGCTGCCATTGGAGGTGACACGCGTGGCGCGCTAACCGGCGCAGCTATCGGTGCAGCGGCAGGTACGCTGGTTGGCGTGGCTCAAACCCGTAACGGCGTTCAGTATTGCCGCTATCGCGATCAGCACGGCCGTGTTTATGAAGCGCGTTGTCGCTGAGGCACGTCGCCCACAAGTCTGAACCAGTTTTGAGATAAAGACATGCTGCTTCAGTATGTCTACACTCAATTTTTGCATTTGTTATTTGGAGCGCCTTTCGATCAACTTGTATCTGCGGGCGTTCCAAAAGCTTGTTTGGAACGCATCCCGAAAAGTGTGAAACGGTTTTCGGGATGTGTGTCCAAACAAAAAATAATAGAGCGCAGATCTGATCCATTCAGATCGAAACGCGCTCTAATTGGCGTTTTTCCGACCGTTTTACCTTTATCTGGAGGCGTTCGCTTGTGACGCCAATCACGAAATTGGCGAACAGGTTCGGCTGGTGAGTTGTGGTTCTTTGTTACTTGGAGGGAAGCATGAAGCTACATTCGGTCGCCGCTATTCTCGCATTCACTGCCATCTTTACCATTGGAACTGTTGCCGAGACGGTTCCTGCTTTCAGTCAGAGCCATTCGGTTGTCGTTGGAACACGGATCAATAACGGTCACAGAATACGATGTGCCGAAGGTGTTCGACTGCTGAGAATGCGCGGTTTTCGCAATGTTCGCGCGTTGGATTGCCGTGGCAGCCATTTTCTTTACCGGGCTGATCGGTCCCGCAGAACCTATGATGTGACCGTGCGGGCCAGAGACGGAAGAATTACGAATGTTCGCACCGTAAGATGGCGCCGCTGATCTATGTGACAGCGTCATTTCGGGCTTAGAGGAAAGGAAAACAATAGTGTCGGAACTGGTTGTAATTGGATTTGATACCGTGGGAGAGGCGGATGCCGTTCTTCTGAAGCTCAACCAGCTTCAAAAGGAATATCTTGTCGATCTTGAGGATGCGGTGATTGTCGTGCGGGATGAACAGGGCAAGGTTCATCTCAAGCAGAAATACAATCTGCCAGCCGTGGGTGCCGGATCGGGGCTGCTTTCCGGAGCGATATGGGGCGGACTGGTGGGGCTTATTTTTCTCAACCCACTTGCCGGTATGGCTCTTGGCGGCGCAGTCGGTGCTGGTGCCGGAGCTTTGTCGGGCTCGCTGACCGATTATGGTATCGACGACAAGTTCATCGTGTCGCTTGGCGAGACGATCCCGGAAAATTCATCCGCCTTGTTCGTTCTTCTGCGCAAGATTCAATGGGACAGGGTTATGGCCGATTTCCCCGACCTGCGCGGCAGGGTCTTGAAAACGTCCTTGTCTCTCGAGCAGGAGCAGCGCCTCAAGGAAGCGCTCGAAGGAGCGTTGCCGACAACCTCATAGTATGGCGTTGCCAGAAAACCGTGCATGCGAAACCATCGCGACCAGGCTGCCGTGCTGCGTCGATTTTCGAGCGAGGATATGAGTTGAAGCAAGTTTTCATCCTCGCTTTTGTTCTGCTCATCGTAGCAGGATGCGCTGGTAACAGGGCTGTCACCGGTCTGGGAACAGATGTCGTCGACCGGGCGCATTCCAGAGCGGTGGTTCCGTTCACGGTTGCAACGGTGCGGGAGAGAGTAGGCGATCCGAGTATCGCTTATTCCCGCAACAGATCCGAAGTATTGAACTTCTCGACCATCGACGTGCATATTCCTGAAACGCACCGTCCGGGCACTGTTGAAACTGCATCGGTCAAGCCTGATCCCCGAAGGAATTTTATAGCCTCTAACTATGCCCCGTTGCCGGATCGACAGGCAATGATCGCAGAGCTGAACCGGCGTCTGGCAAGCCGCCCGGCGTCGCAGCGCGAAATCTTCATTTTCGTCCACGGCTACAACAACAACTTTGCCGAAGGACTGTTCCGCAACGCCCAGATTGTTCACGATTATGATGTCTCTTCGGTGCCGATCCATTTTTCATGGGCGTCTGCCGCGGCATTTACGCGATATCTCTATGATCGTGACAGCGCGATCATCGCACGCAGGGGACTGGCAGAAACACTTGAACTGGCGGCGCAGACCAATGCCAATGGCATTGTCATCGTTGGGCATTCGATGGGCGCGGTCGTCGTCATGGAAGCATTGAGAACTCTATCTGGAAATAAACGCCGCAATGTATTGCAACGTATCAAGGGCGTTCTGCTTGCAGCTCCTGATCTCGATCCTGACCTCTTCCGCAGCCAGATTGACGACATTGATTATCTGCCCAAACCTTTCACGATTGTCGTATCGCGGCGTGATCGGGCTCTCGATATTTCTCGCAGGCTGGCAGGAGGGGAGCCGCGGGTTGGCAGCGGCTTTGACATCGCTTTCCTGCAGAACAAGAATATTCAGGTTCTTGATATTTCCCAAGTCGATAGCGGTGGTCATACCCTGTTCGCAAGCTCAGATACGCTGATCAAGTTCCTGGGTTCAGGCTATCTGCTGCGCAGGCTTATTACTGACGAATATGCAGGCATGGACGACACTTTCATCGCTGCCGGTCAGGGTACATTTGAGCAGGCCTCCCTGGCTCTTCATCTGCCAGCGCGCGTGATCGATCGCTTGGGTGCTCGCTAGAGAACATCCTTTGCGAAGGGCTCCGGTCCGTCGATTGTCCAAGGAGTGAATGTTTTATCCAGGTTGATGATAAGCCGGACCATGCTTCTATAAGGCTCGTCGTTGAAGCAAGTTGATAGTGCATCAATCAAGTCTCTAATTGAACTTGTCGTTATTGATCTGTCGGGTTATTCTGCCGAAATATTACGATCTGCCTTGGTTTTATTGTTCGACATCGATAGCGTATCGAAATTTTCGGCAACTCAAAGGTGGCAATCATTGATGAGCACGGGTTGGCATGCCGAGCTTGAACTGCGGTTCGAGCATAATCGTGAAGCGACGCGGCTCATGCGGCGGCGTCACGTGGGGCCGCTTGCGGTCCAACAACCCTTCTATCCTGAGAAGGATGGCAGCGCTCATGTCTATCTTCTTCATCCGCCGGGCGGTGTCGCTGGCGAAGATGTCCTTGATATTTCTTGTTTTTTAGGTCGCAGCGCCAGAGCCGTTCTCACAACGCCGGGCGCGACCAAATTCTATCGCAGTCAGCGGGGCCAAAGTACGCAGACGACAAGGATAAAAGTGGGTGAGGGCGGCGTATGCGAATATCTCCCGCAGGAAACAATTGTTTTTGACGGCGCCAGGGCCTCCATTCGCACCCATGTCTCCCTGAGCGGAGATGCGGTCTATCTGGGTTGGGACATTATTTGCCTTGGTCGGCCTGCCTGTCAGGAAAGCTTCGACACGGGGGAAGTCCGCCAACGGATCGAAATATTCAGGGACGGAAGGCCGATCTGGTTTGAACAGTTTCGCCTTCATGGTGCTGATCCGGCGATGAATGCCGCCTTTGCGTTCCGCGCCAAACCGATTGTCGCGACGATGGTTTATGCCGGACCGGCGGACGAGAACGCGGTTCACCTTATTCGCGAAACGCTAGGTGAATCAGCCAGCAACCTGTTCTCTGTGTCGCGGCTCGAACGGGTGATTGTCTGTCGCTATCTCGGCGGGCGGATGTCTGAAGCCAAGACGCTGTTTCGCAAAGCCTGGGAAGTTCTGCGCGAAGCCGGACTAGGGAAACCGGCGGCTGCACCGCGCATCTGGGCAACATAATCGACTTTGGAGAGGGTCTACAAATGGAACTATTGCCACGTGAGAAGGACAAACTTCTGATTTTCACCGCAGCATTGGTGGCAGAGCGACGCAAGGCCCGGGGGCTGAAACTCAACTACCCGGAAGTTGTGGCCTATATCTCTGCCGAAATTCTGGAGGGAGCCCGGGACGGTAAGACTGTTGCGGAACTCATGTCCTACGGAGCGACCCTTCTCACGCGTGATGAAGTGATGGAGGGCGTGCCTGAGATGATCCACGACATCCAGGTGGAAGCCACGTTTCCGGACGGCACCAAACTGGTGACCGTCCACAATCCCATTCCGTAGGGCGTTTCCTGAATCATAGGAAACACTCTGGCTTTTGTTTTGCGCGCATCTTGTTCCGAAAGCCGTTTCACACTTTTCGGGATGCGCTTCAGGAGACGATCATGATACCGGGTGAATATTTCATCGAAGACGGGTCGATCGACCTCAATAACGGTCGCGAAACCCGCACCATCGCCGTTGAGAACACGGGCGACAGGCCGATCCAGGTTGGGTCGCATTATCACTTCTATGAAACGAATGAGGCGCTTGTCTTCGATCGGGAAAAAACGCGTGGTTTCCGGCTCAATATTCCGGCCGGGACTGCGGTGCGTTTCGAGCCGGGGCAGGATCGCGAAGTCGAACTGGTTGCACTGGATGGTGACCGGGAAGTCTACGGCTTCAACGCAAAAATCAACGGGAAGCTTTAGGAGGGACAGATGGGGACGATTACGCGTCAGGCATATGCTGATCTTTATGGCCCGACAAAGGGTGACCGTCTGCGTCTGGCAGATACAGAGCTCATCATCGAGGTCGAGGAAGATCGCTGCATCTATGGCGAGGAAGTAACCTTTGGCGGTGGCAAGGTCATCCGTGACGGGATGGGGCAGGGACAGCGTCCCTCTGCCGAAACAGCCGATCTGGTCATCACCAATGTCATCATTCTTGACTATTGGGGTATCATCAAAGCCGATGTCGGCATCAAGGATGGTCGTATCTCGGGGATCGGCAAGGCTGGTAATCCCGATATTCAGCCCGGCGTCAATATTGTCGTTGGACCTGCGACTGATGTAATCGCCGGTGAGGGCAAAATTCTCACTGCCGGCGGCATCGATACGCATATTCACTTCATTGCGCCTCAGCAGGCCGAAGAAGCTCTCGCCAGCGGCACAACAACTTTGGTCGGCGGCGGAACGGGACCAACGGTTGGCACGCTCGCAACCACGGTGACGCCGGGGCCATGGGCGATCCATCGTATGCTGGAGGCTGTGGAAGCGCTTCCGATCAATGTGGGATTGTTGGGCAAAGGCAATGCAAGCATGCCCGAACCCCTTCGTGAGCAGATCAGAGCTGGCGCTGTCGGTCTGAAGCTGCACGAGGACTGGGGTACCACACCAGCGGCCATCGACAATTGTCTGAACGTTGCCGACGAAGAAGATATTCAGGTGGCCATCCATACGGATACGCTGAACGAAAGCGGGTTCGTCAAAGATACATTCGCTGCCATGAAGGGCAGGACCATCCACAGTTTCCATACGGAAGGTGCTGGCGGCGGTCATGCGCCCGATATCATTACGGCGGCAGGCGAAGAAAATATCCTGCCGTCCTCAACCAATCCGACCCGTCCATACACCATCAACACAGTCGATGAACATCTCGATATGCTGATGGTCTGTCACCATCTCAGCCCGAAAATCCCCGAGGACGTGGCATTCGCGGAATCCCGTATCCGGCGCGAAACCATTGCCGCCGAAGACATTCTCCACGATCTCGGCGTGTTTTCGATGATGTCGTCTGACTCTCAGGCGATGGGCCGCATCGGTGAGACGACGCTACGCTGCTGGCAAACGGCCCATAAGATGAAGGTACAGCGCGGTCCGCTGAGCCAGGATAGCAGCCGGAACGACAATTTCCGCGCCAAGCGTTATGTTGCTAAATACACGATCAATCCCGCCATCACCCACGGGTTTGCCCATGAGATCGGCTCAATCGAAGTCGGAAAACGGGCCGATCTGGTGTTGTGGAAGCCGGAATTTTTCGGCGTGAAGCCGAGCCTCGTGATGATCGGCGGCATGATTGCGATTGCACCAATGGGCGACCCGAACGCATCGATCTCGACGCCCCAGCCGGTTCATTACCGGCCAATGTATGGAGTATTGGGGCGGGCGCTTGGTTCCACTGGCGTCACCTTCGTTTCGAAAGCAGCACTGGATGACGGCATCGGCGAGAAGCTGAAACTCAGCAAGCAACTGGTTGCCGTGAAGGGCATCCGGACGATCCGCAAGAAGGACATGATCCATAACGGGCTTACACCCAAGCTGGAGGTCGATCCGCAGAGCTATCAGGTGCGGGTAGATGGCGAACTGATCACCTGCGAACCGGCCGACATTCTGCCGATGGCACAGCGCTATTTTCTGTTCTAGTCAGGATTGCGAAAGAAGGGGAATAAATCCATGCAGCTCAATGCCTTGCAGGATCATCCTTCTCTGGGGTTTGTCGACTGGACGCTGCGCGGTATCGGGCAGGTGGTGTTCCAGAACAACCCTCTGTCGGGGCTGGTCATTTTGTTCGCCATTTTGGTCAATTCCTGGATTTATGCCGTCATCTGCGTGCTTGGCGTTGTCGCCAGCACGCTGACGGCAATCATCCTCAAGGCTGACAGGGGGCTTATCCGGGATGGTTTGTTCGGGTTCAATGGGGCCTTGGTCGCCCTTGCGCTGATCGCATTCACCAGTGCAGATTTTCGCAGCGGTGCCGTGCCGTCGCCGGCTATGACGGTCTATCTCATTTTCGGCGCAGCTTTTTCAACCATGGCCTTCGCCAGTATCGCTGCGCTTCTGGGGCCAAACAAGGTTGCGCCTTTGACAATGCCATTCGTGCTGGTCGGCTGGCTCTTTCTGTTCGCAATTCTCAAGTTCGACGCCATAGATGCCGGTCCGATGGCAAAACCGGTTTCGCCAGAACAGTTTTCCTATGTGGTCCCTTATGTTCTTCCGACCTGGTATATGGGGATCGGCACGGCCATCGGTCAGATATTCTTTCAGGATAACTGGATCACCGGTTACATCATCCTTGCCGGTATCGCGATCCATTCCCGGATAAGCGCACTGATGGGACTCCTGGGAGCGGTAACGGGGGCCGTGGTTGCCGCCGTATTCGGAGGTCCGGAAGGGGCCATTCGCGACGGACTGTTCGGTTATAACGCGGCATTGACTGCAATTGCCCTTGGCGGCTTCTTCCTTGTTTTTAGCTGGGGCAGTTTCCTTTACGCCATCTTTGGTGCCGTCGTGGCCACATGGCTATGGGCTTCGGTCGCCATATTCCTGAAACCGATTGGTATGCCGGTTCTGACCTCGACATTCGTGCTGGTCACCTGGGTCATGCTGATCGGACAATATGCTTTCAAGGCGCTGGTGCCCGTCGCTCCGGCCGAAGCGACGTCTGCGGAAGAAAATCTCAGGCGATATCAGGAAACGCTTCACTCACGACCGGAATAGTCGGCTGTATTGTGTCTCGTGCCAGGCGCTCGCCATGGCCATTGCGGGAGCGGTGTTGCCGATTTCGTCGTCATTCAGCGTACGAGCCTTTTCGACAGCCCGTTCAATCTTCGCAGCTCCGGCGATGAGTATCCTCTGTCCTGCCGTATGCCCGAGCGGGACGAGACGGATTGCTGCCATGATCTGACTTTCAACCACGCTCCACATGAGGCCGCGCAGTGCATCGACGGGCGCGACATCCCAGTTACGTGCTGCGATCGCAAAGGCTGCCGGATAGGTGGCACGTTGTTCCGATGCGAAGTTTCGTGCTCGCTCAACACCAAGCTCCGACAGCAATGTGAGCAAGGATTCGCCCATGCGGCGATCTTCCAGTTCGAGCTCACTACTTTCGCGACTTGCTGCAAGCCAGTCGTTCAGGCGGTAGAATTCAGCTTGATCGTTTCGCATCAGCGCCGAAATCATCCGCCAGAAAATTGCTCCGTCAAGTGCAGCGTAACTGTGCTCCAGAAGGCCGAGTACCCAATCGGCGCAGCTTTCCTCGTTTGTAACGATACTCGCGTGGACGGCCCATTCCAGTCCGCGCGAATAGGAAAATGCGCCAACGGGTTGGCTGGGGCTGACAAGCCGCATGAGGTGCAACATGGGCAGCGCCGGAGATTGCATATGCAACTCCGGTTCCGACCCATTATTTTCAGTATCAGCCTGGGGATGTCTCGTTGAATGATCCAGCAAGATGATGCTCACATCACCCAGCCATGAGATAGAGCCCGCTGAGGGCAGCAAAGCCACCAGCCATCCGCATCACGATTTGCCCGGTACGCCCCTTCAGCATATGGCCCGCGGCAAGGCCTACACCGATGCCAGCAGTGTGGAGCAATGCCGTCGCAAGCGCAAAACCGGCACCATAGGAAAGAAACGCGGCGCTACCGATCTCACCGCCATGAGCATAGCCATGGAAGAAGGCGAAGAAGCCGACGATAAGCGCGGCGGTCAGGGTCGATGAGTGGAACGCCATGGCGACGAAGAGGCCAAGCACAATCACGGATGCGAGGATGACCGGTTCGACATAGGGAAGTGACACTCCGCTGAGTGCTGCCACGAATCCGAGGAGCATTACGCCCACAAAGCTAACCGGAACGGCGACGAGCGCACGTCCGCCAAGCATTGACGCCCAAAGGCCAACAGCAACCATAGCAAGGATGTGGTCGGCACCAGACAGGGGATGGGAGAACCCTGCAGCAAACGAACCATGTTCTGCGGGGTTGAGATGCGCGAATGCAGGGCTTGCCATCACTGAAAACAGGGCGGCGGCAAGAATAAGTGTCCTTTTCATTTTCGCTTCCTTTCAACAATAATGGTTACACTCAGAAGGAGCCAAACATTGATCCCAGCACGAAAACCGCCACGAGCGATATGATCACACCGACGATTACGGTCATGACCATGTCAAAATAGCTCGATGCATGGGTCTGCTTGCTGATCTGGAGGAGTAGAAGCACCGTACCGTTGTGCGGCAGAGCATCCAGCGTTCCGGCACTAATGACTGTCAAACGGTGCATCAGTTCGGGATTGATCCCGTACTGGATCGCCAGCCGCATATATTCCTCGCCAAGCGCATTGAGCGCGATGGCCATGCCGCCGGATGCAGTTCCGGTGAGGGCTGCCAGCGCGTTCATGGCGACAACCAGCGAAACAAGCGGCCCGCCCGGCACTTCAAGCACCGCATCACGAACCACCGCAAAGGCAGGCATGGCGGCCACGACAGCACCAAAACCGACAAGGCTTGCTATGGTGAGGATCGGCAGGACCGAGGAGTTTGCCCCGGCGTCGAGGCTTTCTCTAATTGCCCGCAGTCGCCCGAAATTCACCGCTATCAATGTCAGAATGGCCGTCGCCAGCGCAATGAGAACCGCCCACAGGCCAATGGATGAGCCGACATCGATCCCCCAGGGCTGCTGTTCCAGAAACGAGAAATCGATACGGGGCAGAATGATGAGCGCCATCAGGAAGTTGACGACGATGACGACAAGCAGAGGCAGAACGGCAAAGAAGAACGGCGGCTGGTTGTCAGTGCGTGCGCCGTGTTCGAGTTCTGCCGGATCAAAGTCACCCGAGAGCGTCGATTGTTCTCTGACTTTCTCCGTAATTTCAAGATCGCCAGTGTCATCGACATAGTTTTCCCCGGCAGCACGCGCCTTGGCTTCGGCCCGCTGCAGCCACCACATGCCGAAAGCCAGCGTAATGATGGATGCGATGATCCCCAGTCCCGGCGCTGCAAAGGTGGTGGTTTCGAAATAGGGCATCGGAATGGCATTGTTCGTTGAGGGTGTGCCCGGCATTGCAGACATAGTGAAGGTGAAGGCACCGAGCCCGATCGCAGCCGGCATCAGTCGCGCAGGTATGTTGGCCGCCTTGAACATCTCACGTGCCATCGGCACAAGAACGAAGAAGGCAACAAATACGCTGACCCCACCATAGGTGACGACTGCCGATGCCAACACGACGGAAAGCATTGTGCGTTTTACGCCCAGTCTCTCGGTCAGGTATCGCGCAATAGCGGTGATGGAACCACTGTCATCCATCAACTTGCCAAAAATGCCACCGAGTAGAAAAAGTGGAAACCATCGGGCGACGAAACTTGCCGTTCCGCCCATGAAAGTTGATGTCCAGTTTGCCAGAAGAGGCTCGCCGGAAATAAGCGCAGCGAGCAATGCGGCGACAGGAGAAAGCAGAAGCACACTCCAGCCGCGATAGGCAAACCACATGAGCAGAGCTAGTCCGAGCAGTATTCCAAGCAACCCCATGCTATCTGACCCCTCAGTCGATGTTGGAAAGAATGCGTCCGGAATTTGTCGATGAAACTACTTTAGATGAAACATTTCAAGCACTATAATAAAATATGACGTCGTTTAGATGAGAAGACTTCCTAAGTCCCAGAAAGGGTGTCTATACTGCAATCTGTTCAATTCAGCGGTTTGACGTGTCGTTATCCTTATGTAACGCGGGGTAAAAACCCACTCGGTTTTTTCATCATTTTGTTATCCCGGCAATTGTTTTCTGGGCCGTTTGATAAGTAAAAAGGACCAGCATGCCGGAGATCGTTGCAATGCAATCCATCATGGTCAATCTCGGCCTGGCTCTTCTGCTTGGTTCCACGATCGGTCTTGAACGTCAGATAAAACAACGTCATTCCGGCCTTGCTACGCATGGCCTTGTGGCGCTGGGTGCCGCAGCTTACGCTTCGCTGCCCCACGCTCTTGGCCTTGAAGGCGATCTTAGAATGGGCTCGCAGGTCGTTACGGGGATAGGTTTTCTCGGCGCCGGGCTGATTATCAAAGATGGCGCGAGTATAAAGGGACTGAGTACCGCTGCCACAGTCTGGAGTACTGGAGCGGTAGGCGTCCTGACTGGTTATGGATTGTGGATTCTCGCTGTTGAAACAGCGTTTTTCATAGTCTGTCTGAACATTTCCCTACCAAGAATTGCGGTGCTTGTGAACCGTTACTCCTTTGTCGAACCCGAAACCGAGCAGTTCTATCTCGTGAAGTTCCGATGTCTTGCGGAAAGCGAAATTTCTGTGAGAGCGGTGCTGATCCAGACGCTCGATTTGAAGAAGCTCCGCTTCCAGGCGATCCGAAGCCATCACATAGAAGGAAGCGACGAAGTCGAGATCGAGGCGACGCTCTTCGCCGGCAAGGAAGATGATCGAATGGTCGAAGGGTTGGTGGCGCAACTGAGTCTGCGTTCAGGGATCACTTCTACGAGTTGGTTGAAACTTGAAGATGGTGATTGGTCGATAGCCCACTAATTTTATAGCCTGCAGACTGTACTATTGTATCGAAACATGCTCATCTTGCTTATTCGCAGTAACGCAGCCCTTTTAACATTGAGGGGTCCACAATGGACGTTCAGCAACTGCAGCGACTGGAACGCAAGACTGTCGAACAGAGGAAATGGAAAGGTTTTCTCGGGCTCGGCGTTCTTCTGATAGCGGGCGGAGTACTCTGCCTGTTCTTGCCGGTATTCTCAGAGTTTGCAGCCAGCACGATGTTTGGCCTTGTGCTCGTGGCTATTGGGGTCGTCAAGATAATTCAGTCGCTTTGGGTCAAGAGTTGGGCAGGCTTCGTCTGGCAGGAATTATCCGGGGCCGTGGAGCTTGTTGGCGGGATCATGATCTATCTGAACCCGTTGAAAGGTGCGCTCGCCATCACTCTATTGATTGCCATCGTGGTGTTTGTCCATGGTTTTCTTCAGCTCGCGCTGTCCTGGAAAATCAGACCGGCAAGCGGCTGGTGGTGGTTTACTCTTTCCGGCCTGATCGCCTGGACTGCCAGCTTGGCTCTGGTGTTGAAATGGCCCCTTTTTACCTATGACTTGCCATCAGGATCAATCGCAGGAATCGCGCTGCTGATCGCTGGTGTCGCCTATATCGGAATAGCCCTGAGTACCCGAAATGCGTGAGTGATCGGTCGATGCCCGACCGGAGGGAGGACGCGCAATTGAAGAAGACTCTCGTTCGTCGTTTTGTGAATGCTGCCCTTGTATTGATGCTTTCGTCCTTGCTTTTGCAGCCAGGCTTGGCCCAGCAGGCTCCAGCCGGCGCGGCACCCCCTGTGATCGTGCGAAAAGTGGAGATGGCCGCTGCAACTGCGCCGCTCCGTTTCAACGGGCAGGTCGAGGCGATTGAAGCCGTCGATATTCAGGCACGGATTACAGGCTTCCTGAAGGAAAAGACCTTCGAACAGGGAGCTGCGGTCAAGGCAGGCGATCTCCTCTTTGAAATCGAACCGGATCAGATGCGGGCGGCGGTCATGTCCGCCGAAGCACAGGTGGCACGCGCCGAAGCCGCCCAGAACGCAGCACGGCAATCACTGTCGCGGACGCGGACTCTCGCCAATCGCAATACTGCTTCGCAAGCCTCTCTTGACGAAGCGCAGGCTGCTTTCGATATCGCCACGGCAGATGTCCAGAATGCGGAGGCCGCGCTCAACAATGCCAGGCTCAATCTCTCCTATACGCAGGTCAGATCGCCGATTGACGGCACGATAGGTCGCTCGCTTTTCACAGTCGGCAATCTCGTCGGTCCGAGTGCGGGACCGCTTGCACGGATCGTACAGCTCGATCCTGTACGGGTGGTATTCTCTATCACTGACCGTGCTCTGATTGGTATTCGTCAGAAGGAGGCCGGAGGGGGGACTGTCAATCCCGAGAGCTTCAAGCTGACCCTGATGCTGGCCAATGGCACACAATATGGCGAACGCGGGAACATCCAGTTCATCGACAATGAAGTAAGCGCGCAGACCGGCACTGTGGCGGTGCGCGCGCTCTTCCCCAATCCCAACCATATTCTGGTTCCGGGCCAGATCGTTGCCGTCAATCTGCTTGATGAAACGGTCGGCGAGCTGCCGGTCATTCCCATGTCCTCAGTGCTGCAGGACCGTCAGGGAAAATATGTCTATGTTCTCAACGAAGGCAATACGGTCTCCCGGCGTCCAATCACGACGGGTTCGCGTGTCGGCAATGACTGGCCGGTGACCGATGGCCTCAAGGCTGGCGAAACAATCGTCATCGAGGGCTTGCAGAGAATCGCCGACGGCCAGGCCGTATCTCCGCGCGATCCGATCCCCGGCAGTGCAGGGGTGGGGCAATGATATCTGAAATCTTTATACGGCGAACCCGTCTCGCCATCGTCATCTCGATCATTATCTCCATCGCCGGTGCGATTGCGATCTTTTCATTGCCAATCCAGCAATATCCGCAGATTACGCCGCCAACAGTAAATGTATCGGCGTTCTATCCCGGTGCGAGTGCTGAGGTGATTGCCGACGTTGTCGGTGGTCCGCTGGAAACTGCAATCAACGGCGTCGATGGCATGATGTATATGTCATCCACGAGTTCCAATGCCGGGCAGTATTCGCTATCCGTCACCTTCGAAGTTGGCACCGATCCTGAACTTGCGCAGGTCAACGTCCAGAATCGGGCGCAACTGGCGATTTCCCGGCTGCCCGCCGCTGTGGCGCAGCAGGGTGTGTCGGTCCGTTCCCGTTCGCCCGATTTTGTGTTGGGAATTGCATTCTATTCGCCGGACGACAGCCTGAACGCGCTTGAGATTACCAATTTTACGACCACGACGATTGTCGATGCAATTTCGCGCGTACCTGGCGTCGGCGAGGCGAGCGTTGTTGGCGCATCTGAATATTCGATGCGTGTCTGGCTCAATCCGCAAAGAATGGATGCGCTGGGCATAACCGTCGACGAGGTTTCGGCCGCGATCCAGCGTCAGAATATCCAGGCGACGCTTGGCCAGGCAGGCGCGCCTCCCATGCGGGTAGGCACTGAACTTCAATATACGCTGGTGGCTCAGGGGCGGCTTCGTGACACCGATGAATTTGGAGGCATCGTCATCCGCACCGGAACAGACGGTGCAAAAGTGTTTCTGCGCGACATCGCTCGTCTGGAACTTGGCGCGCGCAACTATGCATCGAGAGCAAGTTTTGCCGGTCATGAATCGGCGATGCTGCAGATCAACCAGTCGCCCGATGCCAATGCGATCCAGACCGCAACTGCAGTGCAGGCTGAACTTGAACGCCTGTCGTCCAGATTTCCTGCGGGATTGCAATATCACGTCGTCTATGATGCGACACGGTTCGTGGAGGCCAGTCTTCAACTGACGGCGCGAACATTGTTCGAAGCTTTCGTCATCGTGCTTGCCGTCACATTCATTTTTCTCCAGGACTGGCGGGCAACGCTTATTTCAGCGCTCGCCATTCCTGCCTCGATGCTGGGTGCAGTGGCGGTGCTGCTGGCTGTTGGCTATTCGCTGAACATGATTTCCCTGCTGGCTCTGGTGCTCGCCATCGGACTTGTCGTGGACGACGCAATTCTGGTCGTGGAAAACGTCAAGCATGTGCTTGATGACACGCCTGATATCACGGTCGTTGAAGCCACGCGCAAGGCGATGCAACAGATCACCGGGCCAATCATTTCAACAACTCTCGTTCTGCTGGCGGTGGTCACGCCCACGGCTTTTCTGGAAGGCATCGCCGGACAGCTCTATCGACAATTCGCAGTCACGATTTCGTCGGCTCTAGTCCTCTCTTCATTCGTCGCTCTGACGCTCAGTCCCGCACTTGCAGCGCTTTTGCTGAAGCGCGGCCAGGGTGGCTACCGGCGCGGCCCTCTGGCCTGGTTTTCAAGTTTCATGGAGAAAACCCGCGAAGGCTACGGCAAGATCGTCGGATTTCTTGTGAAGTACTGGATAGTACCGGTTGCTGGCATCATCGCTTGTTTTGCGGCGGCCTATCTTGTCTTCGTCAATCTTCCTGCGACTTTCCTGCCCGACGAGGATCAGGGAGCGCTCTTTGTCGATATACAACTGCCAAGCGCCGCGTCGCTCGACCGTACGAACCTGATCGTCGAGAATGTGCGAAAGGTGCTTAGTGAAACCAAGGGCGTTCAGGACGTCATAACTGTTGCCGGGTTCAGCATCCTGCAGTCAACCAGCACGCCCAATGGCGCCATGGCTGTTGCTGCTCTTACACCTTGGGAAGACCGCGAGACGGAGGCGCTGCAACTCAATAGTATCATCAGCACCTTGCGCGCGCAGTTCTCGCAGGTGCCGGGCGCAAATGTCTCGGTTTTCGCTCCACCCGCAATTGCTGGCATCGGTGCGGTCGGCGGTCTCGATTTCCGGTTGCAAGCCTTGCAGGGGCAGCCCCCGCAGGAAATAGCGCAGGTGACGAGCGCCATGCTCGGTTACTTCAATCGGCGACCGGAGATCGGCGGAGCTGCGACGACGTTCAATGCGAATGTGCCGCAGATCTATGTCGACGTCGACCGTTCCCGTGCCGAAGCCCTTGGCCTCAGTGTTTCGGATGTTTATGCGGCTATCGGCGCGAATTTCGGTTCGCGTTATGTCAATGATTTCACGCTGAACGGTCGCGTGTTTCAGGTCAATCTTCAGGCCGATTCCGATTTCCGTGCGCATAGCGAAGATATCCTCAAACTCCACGTCAGGAACCGCAATGGAACCATGGTCCCATTGCGTAGCGTGGTGTCGCTAACAACGGTATTGGCACCGTTTGTGATAACCCGGTACAATCTCTCGGTTTCGGCGCAGGTCAATGCGGTTCCGGCTCCGGGCGCCAGTAGTGGCCAGGCCATGGCGGCCATGGAGCAGGTTGTTTCGGAAGCTCTCCCCGATGGCTATGGCTATGAGTGGTCAGGTCTTTCTTTTCAGGAAAGCAGGAGCAGCGGTCAGGAGGCAATCGTCTTTGCGCTTGCCTTCCTCTTTGCCTATCTCTTCCTTGTTGCCCAATATGAGAGCTGGGCCTTGCCGGCGGTCGTTATCCTGTCGCTTGGTGCCGCGCTGCTCGGGGCAGTTGCTGCTCTCACATTCTTTGGACTGCAGAACAGCCTCTACGTTCAGATCGCGATGGTGTTGCTGATCGGGCTGGCGGCAAAAAATGCCATCCTTATCGTTGAGTTCGCCAAGGAAAAACGCGAGAGCGGTCTGACGGCTGCAGAGGCGGCCCGAACCGGAGCCGAGCAGCGTTTCCGGGCGGTCATGATGACGGCTGTTTCCTTCATCCTTGGCATCCTTCCTCTTATTCTGTCTTCCGGTGCGGGTGCCGGTGCTCGTCAGGCCGTCGGTGTGACGATTTTCGGCGGGATGGTTGCCGCCACTACGATTGGGTTGCTTCTCACACCTGGTCTCTATTTCGTCATTCAGCGCATGACCGAACGTCTGGGTAGACGAGCCGAGGAGAAAAAGGACGCAGCTTCTGAAACTGTGCAGGAGTAAGGGCCACTTGGCCTTCGATCCATTATCTGATGCTGGGAACCGTAATGACTGAGACAAAATCACAGAGCATTGACCGGCGCGATTTCATGCTTGCGTCGATTGCAACGGCCGGTTCCGCAGCGCTTGCAACAGGGCAGGCGCAGGCTCAAACAGCCGATTCAAAACCAGAGCCCGGCAACAAAGGCTCGGGGACGGTGTATACCGGCGATGTCATCGACGGTAAGCCAGTGATCTCCTCCCTCGATATTTCCGATCTGGAAGCGAGCAAGAGGCACAATTTTTATTTCCAGGGCGTGCAGATGCCGACGGGCCAGTATTGGCATGTCTCGGTCACGGTGATGAAAGGCAAATCCCCAGGCAAACGGCTTGGATTGATCAGTGGTGTGCACGGTGACGAAATGAGCCCGGTGCACACATTGCAGACAATCGTGAACCAGCTCGACCCGCAAAAAATGTCCGGTTCTGTGGTGGCCGTTTTCGATGTGTCGCGCCCTGCGCTTGAGGCGATGGCAAGGCGATGGCCCAGTTCAGGACGAGGGGTAGACCTCGTTGATATCAACCGGCTGTTTCCGGGGAACGAGAACGCGCCGGAAGCGGCAGCGCGACATGCCGGGCTGGTGTTCAATCGCTTGTTGCGCCCCAATCTCGATTACGCGATCGATTTTCATACTGCGGCTACCGGTATGGATATGACTGCATTCCATCTGGCACGAATGGATCAGCCGGAAGTGCGGGCGATGGCTGAACTTTATCCCATCGATCAGATTTTCGACAATTTCGGCGAACACGGCCTTCTCCCAAACGCGCTGATCGACGCTGGTATCCCGGCCTTTACGCCGGAAATAGGCCAGCCGCGCATTTTTGATTACGCGAAGATTGCTCTCTTCGTCGAAGGCACGATGAACGTTCTCAAGCATCACAAGATCATAGAGGGCGAATTAGGAAGAACCGGTAAGGACTCCGGTGTCTTCATTGCCGATGGAGCTGCCCCGGTTATTACGACGCGTGGCGGCTTCGTAGAACTTCACGTTGAACTGAATGAAGAGGTGCAGGCCGGGCAGAAAGTGGCTACTCAGAGAAATACATTCGGCGAGGTCGTAGCCGAATATTCTGCGCCCGTGGGAGGGAGGGTTGGTGCAAGGCGAACGGATGCCACATGCGAGCCGGGCATGCCAATCGTCTTCCTCTTATTTGATAGCGCAACTGCGACCGGAACCGGCGGTCTGGCCGAATAGGCGCTACCAAACCTGCAACAGATGAAAGTATGAACATGAAAGTCAGGCATTTCTTACAGATGGCGCTGGTCGCCGCGAGCTTCGGCATTCCCTATGGCGCGAGCGCTCAGGACAAGACCGAATCGGAAAAGAATCTCGCTGCTTTCCCGGCAGCGCCTGCCGGCTCCTATCGTTATGTCATCCATCTACCGCCGCTTGAGAAAGAACAGGATGCCAAAGTTGAAATTATTGCAGGCCGCAATACCACCGTGGACTGCAATATCAGTTGGTTCGGCGGAAGTTTAACCCCGAGCACCATTGAGGGCTGGGGGTTCGATTATTTCACTCTCACGGCCAGCGACCGTATGTCAGGCACGTTGATGGCTTGTCCACCGGATAGCAAGCGGACTGCATTCGTGCCGGTTCGGGGCGAGAATTTCATGCTCCGCTACAACAGTCGGCTTCCGATTGTCATCTATGCGAAAGATGGCCTCGAAATCCGTTATAGAATCTGGAGGCCGTCTGACGAAACGCACAATGCGCAGCGCGGATAGAAAGCTGCGGCGCTCGATTGATGGGCGTTGATAATGTGGGATGATTTCTTATTGTATTTGTTCCAAATCAATGAACTCTGTGTCTGATCCGCTAATTTCCAACCGAAAGATATGCTCGCAATTATTCGCTGAGCAGGCGCAGGTTGGACGTGAAAATAGCATTATTGGGCCGTGTGGTTGCTCCGAGTTATCGATTTCAGGAGCAGAGTTTTCCAAGCGTCAGCCAGCCATTTTCCTTTTTGTTCGAAATTATCAGAACCATCGCATTGGCAGCGATGGTTCTGGTTCTTTGCTGGCAGACCACGGCATCCGCCGCTGATCTGGAAAAATACCTTCCCAAGGTTGAGGCAAGTGCGCTTTTCAAAGACGCCGACGCTATAGGCGCGCCACAAGGCGAGCCGCCAATCGCGCCACTCATGAAGCGTGGCGAAGTGGTCGGTTATGCTTATCTGAATTCAGATTTCACCAGTTCCATCGGTTATTCCGGCAAGCCGATCCATATCGTCGTCGGCATTGATACCAAAGGTGTCATACGCGGCATAAAACTGGTCGACCACAAAGAGCCGATCGTATTGATCGGCATTCCCGAAGCCAAGGTTGTGTCAGCGCTGAACTCGCTGGTCGACAGCGACATGAGCGCTGTTGCCGCTGGTCAGAGCAAGCCACCGCAGGTGGAAATCGTCAGCGGCGCCACTGTCACGGTGCTCGTCATGGGAGATAGCGTCGTTCGCTCGGCCGTTGGGCTTATCCGTAGTGGACGGCTCGGCAATGCGCCTGTGCAGGCCGTCACAGCCAATGTGCAGCGCGCCGTCGATTTACAGCTCCGTGATGAACAGGACTGGCAGACGCTGATCGGCGACGGCTCGGTTCGCAGCCTGAAACTGTCGGTTGGCGATGTCACACAGGCATTCCGTGATGCAAAGCATGATCGCGCCGCCGAAAATCCCGAAACAGCCAATCCCGAAGATGAGTTCATCGAGCTTTACGTTGCGCCGGTTTCCGTGCCGACGATCGGCATTAGTCTGCTTGGCAAGGATGGCTTCGAGCGTCTGCAAAAGCGGCTGAAGCCGGGGCATCAGGCGATCCTGGTCGCGGGCGACGGAGCCTATTCCTTCAAGGGGTCCGGTTATGTGCGCGGTGGCATCTTTGACCGCATCGAATTGATGCAGGACGGGCAGGGCGTACGCTTCCGCGACAAGAACCATACCCGTATCGGCGACATCATGGCTGACGGTGCGCCGCGCCTGCGCGAGATTGCCCTGTTCCAGGTGCCGGACGGGTTTGCCTTCGACGTGACGGAACCGTGGGATCTGCAGCTTTTGGTACAGCGTGGCTTCGGGGCGCGGGACAAAGCCAATATCAGCTATGATCTTGGCTACAGTTTGCCGGAAAAATATCTGGTGAAGCTGCCGGAACCTGCTCCAGCGCAATCCGCACCAACTGCCGATGCGCCGCGTCAGCCGCAGCCGGTCGGCGAAGCAAATGCCGCCGATATTCTGGGCGAGGGTAATCCGCTCTGGGTCCGGATGTGGGAGATGAATCGTGTCAATGTGATCATCACTGCTTTCGCCATCACGGTTCTCGTCGGCATCTTCTTCTTCCAGAACAGTCTGGTCAGGCATCCGCGCTTCTTCACTTGGCTGCGGCGTAGCTATCTTCTGTTCATTCTCGTCTGGCTTGGCTTCTACAACAATGCGCAATTGTCGGTCGTCAACGTCCTGACCTTCATCAACTCCCTGATTACCGGCTTCAACTGGGAATTCTTCCTGACATCGCCGCTGATCTTCATTTTGTGGGCGTCGGTGGCGGCGGGGCTGTTGTTCTGGGGGCGCGGGCCTTTCTGCGGCTGGTTATGCCCGTTTGGCGCCCTGCAGGAGCTTACCAACAATCTTGCCCAATGGCTGAAGGTACCGCAAGTCAAGTTGCCATGGGGACTGCACGAACGCCTCTGGCCGCTCAAATATATAATTTTCCTCGGCCTGTTTGGTTTGTCGCTCTACTCCGTGGCGCTGGCTGAAGTTTTCGCCGAGGTCGAACCGTTCAAGACTTCGATCATTCTCAAATTCGCTCGTGAGTGGCCGTTCGTTATCTATGCCCTGACACTTTTGAGCATCGGCCTGTTCATAGAGCGCTTCTATTGCCGCTATCTGTGCCCGCTCGGTGCCGCACTCGCCATTCCCGGACGCATCCGCATGTTCGAATGGCTGAAGCGTTGGCCGGAATGTGGCTCGCCTTGCCATCGATGTGCCAAGGAGTGCCCGGTTGAGGCGATCCATCCCGAGGGCCAGATCAATGTCAATGAATGCATCTACTGCATGCATTGTCAGGAACTCTATCACGACGACCAGCGCTGCCCGCACATGATCCAGGTGCGTGTGAAGCGCGAAAAATTCGCAGCCCGCAATGCCCCCCTTGCTGCGGCTGCCGAACGTGGCGGTGGACCGGCCAGACCCGTCATCTCAGTCAAAGGAAAACCGGTTGAAGGCGCTGCCGATACCGGTCCCGCTGCCTGACTTTTCTAAAGGAGAGAAGCATGTCTGAAGAAACCAAGAAAACGCAGCTCAGTCGAAGACAACTGCTCGGTACGTCGGCCTTTGTGGCCGCCGCCGGTGCAAGCGGTCTTGGTGGGGCGCTGTTTGCAGGTTCAACCGAACCAGCGATGGCTGCTGCCGGTGGGACTGGCCACAGTGCAGAGGTGAAGCCCGGAGAACTGGACGAATATTACGTCTTCTTTTCCAGCGGGCAGTGCGGTGAAGTCCGTATTGTCGGCCTGCCGTCGATGCGCGAACTGATGCGCATTCCCGTGTTCAATCGCGATAGCGCGACCGGCTGGGGCCAGACAAACGAAAGCCTGAAGGTGCTGACCGAAGGCCTTCTGCCGCAGGATCAAGAGTTCCTGAAAGATCGTGGCGGCATATTCCTCAACGGCGACTTGCACCATCCGCATCCGTCCTTCACGGATGGTACCTATGACGGGCGTTATCTCTATGCCAACGACAAGGCCAATACGCGTGTCTGCCGCATTCGTCTGGACGTGATGAAATGCGACAAGATCATTCAGTTGCCGAACCAGCACACGGTGCACGGTTTGCGTGTCCAGAAATATCCGAAAACCGGATATGTTTTCTGCAATGGTGAAGATCGCGCGCCGATCCCGAATGACGGCAGCAATCTTAACGATACCAAACAATATCATGCAATCTTCACGGCCGTTGACGGCGAGACCATGAAGGTTGCCTGGCAGATCATGGTTGACGGCAATCTCGACAACGTGGATTGCGATTATCAGGGCAAATATGCCTTTGCCACCTGCTACAATTCGGAGGAAGGCACGACGCTCGCCGAAATGATGTCGAGTGAGCAGGACTGGATCGTCATCTTCAACCTGAAACGTATCGAAGAGGCCGTTGCCAAGGGTGATTTCAAGGAAATCAATGGCGTACCTGTCATCGATGGTCGTCACGGTTCCAAATATACCCGTTACATTCCTGTGCCGAACAGCCCGCATGGCATCAACACCGCGCCAGACGGCATCCATGTGGTCGCCAACGGCAAGCTGTCGCCGACCGTTACGGTGTTCGACGTCCGCAAGTTCGATGAGCTTTTCGACGATAAGATCCAGCCCCGCGATGCGGTGGTTGCGGAACCGGAACTCGGACTTGGACCATTGCATACGGCTTACGACGGCAAGGGCAACGCCTATACGACGCTCTTCATCGACAGCCAGATCTGCAAATGGAACATTGAGGACGCCAAGCGTGCGTTCAAGGGCGAGAAAGTCGATCCGATCCGGCAGAAGCTCGATGTGCATTATCAGCCGGGTCACAACCACACGTCCATGGGCCAGACCAAGGACGCCGATGGTCAGTGGCTGATCTCGCTCAACAAGTTCTCCAAGGACCGCTATCTCAATGTCGGGCCGCTCAAACCCGAAAATGACCAGCTCATCGACATTTCCGGTGAGAAGATGGCGATTGTCCATGACGGGCCAAGTTTTGCCGAACCGCACGATGCAACGATCGTTCATCGCTCGAAGATCAATCCCGTCAACTTCTGGAGCCGCGAGGACCCGTTCTTTGCGGATGCTGTCACTCAGGCCAAAGCCGATGGCCTCGACCTGATGGACGCCAATGAGGTGATCCGGGATGGCAACAAGGTACGCGTTTACATGACGTCCGCCGCGCCAGCCTTCGGTCTCACCGAGTTCACCGTGCAGCAGGGCGATGAGGTGACGGTGTATGTCACCAATATCGATGAAATCGAAGACCTTACTCACGGCTTCGCCATCATCAACTACGGCGTCAACATGGAGATTGCACCGCAGGCAACGGCGTCCGTCACCTTCACGGCCAATAAGCCAGGTGTGTGGTGGTATTACTGCTCGTGGTTCTGCCACGCCATGCACATGGAAATGAAGGGCCGGATGCTCGTGGAACCGAAGAAGGCCTGACTGCCATGATGTTCCCCCGCCGGTTTCAGTCCTTGAGCGCCGCAATGCTGCTTACCGTCGTTTTTTGCGACGGTTTGCAGGCACGGCAGATTGATGTCGTGGCAGGCGAAGGCGTACAGGCGGCTATCGACAAAGCGGAGCCGGGCGATGTCGTCCGGCTTCTGAAAGGCAAACACAATGGCGCGGTTACGATCGATCGCGCCATTGAACTGATTGGAGAGTCCGGTGCCGTTCTGGACGGATTGGGCTCAGGCAATGCCATAACGGTCAACGCGCCGGATGCTATCGTGCGCGGACTGGAAGTGCGCGGTTCGGGCGATAACATGCCCGACCTCAATTCCGGAATTTTCGTGGCCAAAACCGCCTCGGGCGCACGCGTCGAGGACAATCGCCTTATCGATAATCTCTATGGGATTTACCTGCACGGTGCTGCACATTCCATCGCAAGCGGCAATGAGATCATTGGCCGTCGAGGCGTGCGTATGGCACAGACCGGCAGTGGCGTTTCCGTCTGGAATGCGCCTGGCGCGCAGGTTGTCGGCAACGTCATTCGCTACGGGCGCGACGGCATTTATACCAATGCCAGCCGCAAGAACATCTTCCGCAACAATGTTATGGAGGATGTCCGGTTCGCCGTCCATTACATGTACACGGATGACAGCCAGGTCATCGGCAATGTTTCGCGCAACAATTCAGTCGGTTTCGCGATCATGTACACCAACCGTCTCAAGGTGCTGGATAACGTGTCCGACGGCGATCGGGATCATGGCTTGTTGCTCAATTATGCAAACAGCTCGGTCATTTCCGGCAATCGCGTGATAGGACGTATGCAGCCGATAGATCGCTGGCTGGATGCCGGTGTTCAGAAGGCTGAGCACGGTCTGCCGACAGAAGATAAAACCGAGGCGCTGGCGGGCGAGACAGCGCGGCTCGGTCCCGAAAAATGCGTCTTCATTTACAACGCCAATAAGAACAAGTTCACCGGGAACAGTTTCGAGAACTGCAGCATTGGCATTCACTTCACTGCCGGTTCCGAGGGCAACGCCATGAGCGGCAACGCCTTCATCAACAACCGTAATCAGGTGAAATATGTCGGCACGCGCAACCTCGACTGGTCGGTCAATGGACGCGGCAATTACTGGAGCGACAATCCGGCCTTCGATCTCAATGGCGACGGTATCGCGGACAGCCCTTACCGACCCAATGATCTGATCGACAAGGTTTTGTGGACCGCGCCACAGGCAAAAATTCTCATCAATAGTCCGGCAGTCGAGACAATCCGCTGGGCACAGACCCAGTTTCCAGCGCTTCTGCCGGGCGGTGTTGTCGATAGCCATCCCCTTATGAAGCCGCCGCATCCGGCCGATCCGGCGAAAGGAAAACCAAATGACTGAGACTGTCATTCTTGATCAGGTCACAAAGTCCTATGGCGGGTTCAACGCCATCAGCGAGGCAAGTTTCAGCCTTCATGCTGGAGAAAGCATTGCGCTCGTCGGCCATAACGGTGCTGGCAAAACGACGATGATAAAGCTCATGCTCGGGCTGATCCGTCCGACCAAGGGCGCGGTTCGCGTGCTGGGCGAGGACCCGGCGACGGGTGCTTTTGCCGCCAGATTGCGGCTTGGCTATCTGCCTGAACACGTCTCCTTCAATCTGGCACTGACGGGAGCGGAAACGCTCGGCTTCTATGCGCGGCTCAAGAGAATGCCGGTTGCCCAAAATGCAGGACTATTGGAGCGCGTCGGCCTTGCCCATGCTGCGAACAGGCGGGTTGGCACTTATTCGAAAGGGATGCGCCAGCGACTGGGGCTTGCTCAGGCATTGCTCGGGCAACCGTCGGTTCTGCTGCTCGATGAACCGACGACCGGTCTCGACCCCGCCTTGCGCCAGAGCTTCTATGAAGTTCTTGAAGAGTTGCGGAGCAAAGGCACGACAATCCTCATGTCGTCCCATGCCTTGACCGAGCTGGAAACCAAAGTCGGGCGCGTCATCATCGCGAACAAGGGCAAGATCATTGCCGATGGCTCCATCGATGCGTTGCGCCGGATTTCACAACTGCCACTTCGCATACGGGTGCAGACACCCGATGTCTCCCGGCTGCCTTCGATAGCCGCCAATGCTGCATTGCGCTGGCATCGTCTCGGCCCGGATATCTTCGAAACGGAAGCGCCCTCGGAAGGCAAGATGGCGCTTGTCCGCGAAATCGTGGCCATGAACGACAATCTCACTGAGCTTGATCTCGTTCCGCCGACGCTTGACGAACTTTACGCCCATTTTCTCAATGCCGGACAAGCGGCTCGCGCGGAGGCAGCCGAATGAACAATATTCTCATCATCGCTTCCAAGGAAATTCAGGAAGGCTTGCGCAATCGCTGGGTTCTGGCGACCACATTGCTGCTTGCGGCACTGGCTTTAAGCATGACTTTTCTCGGCAGCGCGCCCACGGGCAGTTCGGTTGCCGCAAGCAAGCTGGACGTTGTGATCGTCAGCCTCTCCAGCCTGACCATCTTCCTCATTCCTCTCATTGCACTTCTCATTTCGCATGACGCTATCGTCGGTGAAATGGAACGCGGCACGATGCTTCTGCTTCTGAGTTACCCGATAAGCCGGGTCCAGTTGGTTTTCGGGAAGTTTATCGGCCAGCTTGCCATTCTCGCCTTCGCGACATTGTTCGGATACGGCGCTGCGGCTGTGGCGCTGATCGTGACCGGGTCTGGCGTGGATGCGGGAAGCTGGCTGTCGCTATCGAAACTCATCATTTCGTCGATCCTGCTGGGAGCGGTGTTCATCGCCATCGGTTTTCTCGCCAGCACGCTGGTGCGGGAACGGAGCACGGCAGCAGGTATCGCCATCGGTGTCTGGCTGTTCTTCGTACTGATCTATGACGCAGCGCTTCTTGCCCTGCTGGTTTTCGATCAGGGGCGCATCGTGGACGGTGGCATGCTCAACGGCCTGCTTCTGTTCAACCCTGCCGATTCCTACCGGCTTCTCAATTTCGGTCTGGGGCAGGCCGGTACTCTGACCGGCATGGGCGGCATAGCTGGTAATGCCACGCTGTCTGCTCCAGCCCTGACACTGGCGCTCGGTCTCTGGGTCATGCTGCCGCTGTCCCTTTCCATGCTGGTTTTTTCAAGGAAAGAATTATGAAACGCGTTCTGTTTCTTGCTCCCCTGTTTCTGGTTCTGCTTGCCGGATGTTCTCCGGACGAAAAGAAAGATGCGGTCATGGCGCCTTTCGCGCTGACGGAAAGCGCCATGGGCCGCTATTGCGGGATGAATGTTCTGGAACACCCAGGCCCCAAGGGCCAGATCATTCTCGAACCGGCAAACGAGGCGGTATGGTTCTCTTCCGCTCGCGATACGCTCGCTTTCACGATGCTGCCCGAGGAGCCGAAGGGGATCGCAGCGATCTACGTTTCGGACATGGCGAAAGCGCCAAGTTGGGAAGAGCCGGGAGCTGAAAACTGGGTCGATGCGCGCAAGGCTTTTTTTGTAATCGAAAGTGCTGCAGTTGGCGGAATGGGGGCACAGGAGGCCGTACCGTTTTCGACACGAGAAACAGCGGAGAAGTTCGTTGCGGAAAAGGGCGGGCGTATCAGTACTTTCGCTGAAATGCCGGAGGATTACATTCTCGGCGACCAGTCCGTACGGACCACCGATCTTGGAGCCGAAAGCCATGCCCATTGACGGCAGACAGCGTGTCAGTCGCAGGCTTGTGCTCGCAGGAGGTGCGGCTGGCGTAATGCTCTGCGCTATTCCGAAACAGGCAGCCTCGCTCGGCCTTCCCGAACCGACCTTCTGGCGCGGTCAGGCGATGGGAGCACCTGCCAAGATCATACTTTATCATCCTGATCGTTCGATTGCCGAACGGTTGCTACGTGAAGCTGCTCAAGAGGCGGAAAGGCTGGAGAACATCTTCAGCCTTTATCGCGCAGATTCAGAGCTGGCCAAACTCAATCGCGTCGGGGCGCTGGCATCGCCTTCTCCCGACCTGGTCGAGGTCTTGCGCATCTGCCATGAATGCTGGCAGGCCAGCGGCGGCCTTTTCGATCCGACGGTTCAGCCTCTTTGGAACTGCCTGAAGAAGCACTTTTCGCAAGAGAATCCTTCCCCCGACGGACCGTCGCGGCTGCTTTGGGACGAGGCGCTTGCAAAGGTAGGGTTCGACCATGTTTTATTTGATGAGAACCGCGTTGCGCTCTCCAAACCGTCAATGGCTCTGACATTAAACGGTATTGCGCAAGGCTACGTTACCGACCGCGTGACGGTATTGTTGCAAAGGGAGGGGGTGAAACATGCGCTGGTCGATATGGGGGAATATCGCGCGCTTGGTTCAAGGCCGGACGGTACGGCATGGCGAATTGGCATTGCCGATCTGGAAGCCGGAACTGCAGCCGAAGAGCATGTTGATATCCGCAATCAGGCACTAGCAACGTCCAGTTTCGCCGGTTTCCAGTTCGAGGAATCCGGACGCTTCAACCATTTGCTCAATCCAAAGACAGGGTTTTCGGCGGCACTTTATCGCCGCTTGACTGTCGTGGCCCGCGATGCGGCGAGAGCGGATGCCTGGGCTACGGCATTCAGTCTGATGGATGAAACTCAGATAAAGGCAACTATCCGCGGCCAGTCGGAGATGTCCGTGGTTGCGCAAAAACACTCAGGCGAGCGAATGTTGCTGGCCTCGTAGTTGTGTGTATAGCGCCCGAATGTCGAACATTCGGGCGCGGTACGTATCCGGCTTATTGGCTGAAGTTTCGCCCATCCGCTCGTTTGGCAAAGCGCAGGACGATGAAACCGGCAAGTCCGGCGATCAGCGAGCCGATCAGTATTCCGATTTTCGCTTCGTTCTGCAGCAGAACATCGTCGAAAGCGAGGAGCGAGATAAACAGGCTCATGGTGAACCCGATGCCACACAGAAGTGTCGTTCCCAGCATCTGTGTCCAGCTTGCCCCGGCAGGCAAATCAACGATCCCGGTTTTTACAAGCAACAACACCGCACCGAAAATTCCGACGAGCTTGCCGAGGGCCAAACCGGCGGCAACCCCCATGGTCACAGGCGCAAAGAGAGCATCCATACCAAGGCCGGAGAAGCTGACGCCCGCATTGGCAAAGCCGAATATCGGCACAATGATGAAGGAAACCGGCTTGATCAGGCTATGCTCAAGCAGATGCAGCGGGCTTTCTGAGATGGTTGCCTCTGGCTTCGCGGGCGTGCGTTTGATCGGAATTGTAAGCGCCAGCAGAACGCCTGCGATCGTCGCGTGAACGCCCGAGCGATACGTGAAAAACCACAGTGCGAGGCCCAATAGCAGATAGGGTGTCAGCCGCTTCACGCCGGTGAGATTAAAAATCAACAGGGCCGCGAAGACGGCCGTAGCCAGACCCAAATCCATCAGTGAAACGCCGCTTGTGTAGAATAGCCCGATGATGATCACCGCGCCGAGGTCGTCGATGATGGCAAGAGCTGCAAGAAACACCTTCAGCGATGTCGGAACCCGCGGCCCCAGCAAGGAAATGACGCCGAGTGCAAACGCGATATCGGTTGCAGCCGGGATAGCCCAGCCATGGGACGCACCGTTATTGAGATTGAAGGACAGATAGACCAGGGCGGGCACCGCCATGCCTGCCGCAGCCGCTACGCCAGGCAGAATACGGCGCGGCCACGACGAAAGATGGCCATCGACCATCTCGCGCTTGATCTCCAGCCCGACCATCAGGAAGAATATCGCCATCAGCGCATCATTGACCCAATGCTGGACGGACAGTGGTCCGAGATAAGCATGAAGAGCGCTGAAATAGGTTTCGGAAAGTTGTGAGTTGGCCACCACCAATGCCGCTATCGCCGAAGCTATGAGCAACAGGCCGCCAGACGACTCACTATCAAGAAAATTGCGTATAGTATTTTGAATGCGACCAGCCATGGCAGCTCCCTGACAGAAACGGTTAAAAACAGTCTCCGTATTCAGGGGCGTCCCTGGGCGCACGCAGCACACGCCATAAAACCAAGATAGCGACAAATTCCGCGGTTTCAAGTCACTTTATGGAGATATAATTCGATTCTTAGCGGGGATTTTATTATACTTAGTAAATGTGGTTATGGTTTTGATTTGTATTGGCTTTTCCTTTCAAGTTATATTTAATATTATTTTTAATATCCTGTATTTATTTCAGATAATTGAATATAGTTACTGTTTGGCAGCGGATATAAACAATGTTGGGAGAGGCGCTTGACAAGCCGCGTGCGCCTTTCCATGCTCCACGACACAATTTAAACAAAATCAATCAGGGAACGGAGAGCGGTTATGACAATGGGGAAGTTCACCCGGCGTGGTGTGGTTGCTGCGTTTGCAGGGATTGTGGCGGTGGGAGCCAGTATTGCTTTGGCGCAAGCTCCGGCTTTCTTCCGCATCGGCACCGGTGGAACGGCGGGGACCTACTATCCGATAGGCGGGTTGATCGCGAACGCGATTTCCGGAGCAGGCGATAAAGGCGTTCCGGGTCTGGTGGCGACTGCGGTTTCATCGAACGGTTCTGTCGCCAATATCAACGCTATTCAGTCTGGATCACTGGAATCAGGTTTCACTCAGTCAGACGTAGCTTACTGGGCACATACGGGCACCGGCCTTTATGAAGGCAAGGGCAAGGTCGAGGATCTGCGCCTGATTGCTACACTTTATCCTGAAACCATCCATCTTGTTGCCCGCAAGGACGCGGGAATCAAATCCGTTGCCGATCTCAAGGGAAAACGTGTTTCCATCGATGAACCGGGATCAGGCACGATCGTCGATGCCCGTATCGTTCTGGAAGCATATGGATTGAGCGAAAGCGACATCAAAGCTGAGCATTTGAAGCCCGGTCCGGCGGGAGAGCGTCTGAAAGACGGTGCTCTCGATGCTTATTTCTTCGTTGGCGGATATCCGACCGGTGCAATCTCGGAACTGGCCACATCGAATGGCATTTCGCTGGTTCCGATTTCCGGCCCAGAAGCGCAGAAAATTCTGGAAAAATACTCGTTCTTCTCTAAGGACGCAGTACCGGCTGATACCTACAAGGACGTCGGTCAAACGGAGACGCTGGCCGTCGCTGCGCAGTGGGTCACGAGCGCCAAGCAGCCCGATGAACTTGTCTACAACATCACCAAGACCTTGTTTAACGACGACAGCCGAAAAGCGCTCGATGCCGGGCACGCGAAAGGCAAGCTCATCAAGCTCGATACAGCAACGACCAGCGTCGGCATTCCGCTGCACCCCGGTGCAGAACGCTTCTACAAGGAAGCAGGCGCTCTGAAGTAAGTTGCCCATTCCTGTTTGGGTGAACAAAATGCACGGAGCTTCGTCAGAACTCCGTGCATTTGCTTCCAGTCTGGTGCGAAAGCATTTTTCAGAGTCATACTAATTAAAAACAAGTGGTTAGAGCGATTTTTTGATTCAACTGGATCAACTGCGCTTTGAATGGAGAGGCCAGTATGAGCGAGCAAGAGGCGAAACTGTCGCCCATGGAACTGGATGAAGCCAAGGCGCGCGAGCTGGAAGAGAAGTTCGATTCCGAGATTCGGTTTCGCCCGCTGGCACCACTAGCGGCTCGTATTGTCGGTGCGCTGCTGATCATACTTTCCCTCTTCCACTATTACACGGCGGGCTTTGGCCTTCTGTCGGAAATGGTGCATCGCGGCATTCATCTTTCCTTCGTGCTCGGTCTGGTCTTTCTTGTCTTCCCGTTTTCCCGCAAGGGGTACGATCAACCCTCCACATCGTCATGGCTGAGGCCGCTCGGTATTTCCGTCATTGACTGGGCCTTGGCAATCATTGCAGTTGTGGCCGTCGCGCATGTTCCCATGATACCGCTCGACGATCTGGCTTTCCGCGTCGGGAATCCCACAACCACTGATGTCGTTCTTGGCGGTCTTCTCATTCTCGTGCTTCTGGAAGCAACAAGACGTTCAGTCGGCTGGCCGCTGCCGATCATATCCATCCTGTTCATGCTCTACGCCATTTACGGGCAGCATATGCCGGGCATTCTCGTGCATCCCGGTGCGACAGTCAGTCAGCTCGTAGACCATCTTTATCTGACGACGCAGGGCATCTACGGTATCGCGCTTGGTGTGGTTGCGACCTACGTCTTCCATTTCGTGCTGTTCGGGGTTTTTGCGACCCGTATCGGCCTCGGACAACTGTTTCTGGATTGTGCGGCCTGGGTAGCAGGCCGCTTTGCAGGCGGTCCGGCAAAAGTCTCCATTTTCGGCTCAGCGCTGTTCGGCATGATTTCGGGCTCTTCTGTGGCCAATACCGTGACCGTCGGTTCGCTGACGATCCCGGCGATGATCCGTCTCGGTTATAAACGCCACTTCGCCGCTGCCGTGGAATCGGCATCGTCGACGGGCGGGCAGATCACGCCGCCGATCATGGGCGCCGCTGCATTCCTGATGATCGAATTCCTGAACCTGCCTTATACAACGATCATTCTGGCCGCCATCGTACCAGCCTTCATGCATTTCTTCGGCGTTTTGATGCAGGTGCATTTCGAAGCCAAGCGCAACGGACTGCGCGGCATGACGAAGGAAGAGCTGCCCGACCTGAAGGAAGCCTTCAAGCGTGACTGGCCAACCGTCATTCCGCTGGTCGTGCTGATCGGTGTTCTGCTGTCAGGCTATACACCGTATATGGCTGCTTTCTGGGGCATTACGCTCTGTATTGCGGTTGGGTTGCTCAATCCGCGCAAGCGCATGTCAGTGGGTGAGATTTTTGACGGGCTCCGTGACGGTGCAAAATACGCGCTTGCCGTTGGCGCGGCGGCGGCGACTGTCGGCATTATTGTCGGCGTGGTGACGCTGACCGGCGTCGGCTTCAAGATTTCCTATATCGTGACGTCGACTGCGGGGCAGCTCGCCACCTATTTCGGAACCATTGTGCCTGCAGCCTGGTTTGGCCCGCAGACACTGACGCTGCTTTTCACGCTCATCATGACGGGCATCGTCTGCATTCTGATGGGGTGCGGAATTCCGACGACGGCCAATTACATCATCATGGCAACAATTGCCGCGCCTGCGCTGGGGCTGTTGGGGGTTGAGCCGATCGTGGCTCACTTCTTCGTCTTCTATTACGGGGTGCTGGCAGATATCACGCCGCCCGTCGCGCTTGCCGCCTATGCGGCGGCAGGCATGGCAGGCGCCGATCCGTTCAAAACAGGCAACACCGCGTTCCGGCTTGGTCTCGGCAAGGTGCTCGTGCCATTCGTTTTCGTGTTCTCCCCGTCGCTCCTGCTGGTTACATCTGACTTCAACTGGCCGGATTTCTTCGTGGCGTTTCTTGGCTGCGCCATAGGCATCACCGCTCTGGGGGCTGCGTTGTCAGGGTTCCTCCTGGTCAGAACCAAGGTCTGGGAAAATGTCCTGATGATTGTTGCAGCGATCCTTCTGGTGGCTCCAGAGATTTATTCATCGATCGTGGGGCTGCTGTTACTGGTGCCGGTTCTGGTCCGTCATGTCTCTTCGGTGAGACAGCCCCAGATCGCATAGAGGTTGCCGGATCAATGACCCACGGCTGGTAACAAGCCGTGGGTCATTGTCGAAACAGCATTACTGATTGATTTCGGGTTCGACCAGCTTCTTCAGCTTTTCCAGACATTCTTGCCAGCCGAGATAGCAAGCCTCGGTTGGAATTATATCGGGCACGCCTTGCTGTTCGATGTTGATTTCCGTCCCGACCGAAACCGTTTTCAGGGTTATCGTGACTTTCATCTCGCCCGGCAGGTTCGGATCGTCGAAACTATCCGTATAAACCAGACGTTCTCCCGGCACGAGTTCAACATATTTGCCGCCGAAAGAATGGCTGTGGCCGGTCGTGAAATTCCGGAACGACATTCTGTGCTTGCCGCCCACCTTTGCATCCAGTTCGTGGACGGTGCAGGTGAAGCCATATGGCGGCAGCCAGCTTGCTACCGCGTCCGGTTCGACGAATGCCCGGTAAACCTTCTCCGGTTTGGCGGCGAAGACACGGTGCAGGCGAATAGTGCTGGACATGGTTTCCTCCCTTTGTCCGTTTTCAGTTCATTGGGTTTGGATAGGCTGTTTGAAGAGCAGGCTTATATACCGCTGAAGATGGTCGATACTTTCGACCGCGCGAAGCGGATCACCGCTTGCCTTGGCGATGATAAAGGCACCCTGAATAACCGCCTGGGTATGAACGGCAAGGCTTTCAGCAGTAAACTCACCCGCAACCTGATAACGCTCCATGGCGGCTGAAATGTCTGGAACCAGCGTGTCCGCATGGCCCGATATGCTGTCCCAACATGCGTCCCGGATCACGGAGTTGGTTTCGTAGACTTCCTGCGCCATGGTGCCGACGAGACAAGTAAAATCGGACAGGGCGCCTTGAATCAGTTGCCGTCGCAACGCGACATAGGCCTTGATGCGCTCAAGCGGGTCTTCTGGAGCGTGATAGGCGGCATCCGCAAAGAAAGTGCCCGTCATTTCCGACCAGTAATTCGCCGCAGCAACCGCCAGATCTTCCTTACTGGAAAAATGATGAAAAAAAGCGCCTTTCGACAAGGATGCCTTGGTGCAGATGTCATCGACCGTCGTGGCGGCATAGCCTTTGGTTCGAATAACGCTCAAGGCCGCATCAAGCAGATTGGTCCGGGTCAGCGGGTTTTGTTTACGTGCCATAATCTTACTCCCGCAAAACAATACCAACCAGTTGGTATTAAATCAAGAGGCAATTGCAGTTGCTGATAGCTATAAGAAGGAGGCTGTCGCCAGATGCGATGTGGATGATTCTTAAAACAGGTTTGGATTCGAGGGCTTGAATGAGTTTGTGGATAAGTTTGATGTCATTGAAAAAGCCCGGAAATCGGGCGTTATGCAGCAAAATCGAAAATTCTTATTCTTTCTTCGTGGCCCTTGCTTGACACTTGTTCGAGAACCCCTTAAACGACCGCTCACACCGGACGGAAACGCCGGTGCGACGCAGCCGCAAGGTTGCCGAGAAATGCGCGGGTGTAGCTCAGTTGGTTAGAGTGCCGGCCTGTCACGCCGGAGGTCGCGGGTTCGAGCCCCGTCACTCGCGCCACTTTCCTCTCAACAAATCGATAGATTGAACGTTGACACGAAAGTGGCGCCCACCGCGTTTTCGTTTCTTTTCAAGCCAGAATTGCTGTTCATGAACGGGCGTTGAGATGTCCTGTGAATGAATTTTGCAATATCGTAATTCTTCCCCAAACACGCGCTTGACACTTGTTCGAGAACCCCTTAAACGACCGCTCACACCGGACGGAAACGCCGGTGCGACGCAGCCGCAAGGTTGCCGAGAAATGCGCGGGTGTAGCTCAGTTGGTTAGAGTGCCGGCCTGTCACGCCGGAGGTCGCGGGTTCGAGCCCCGTCACTCGCGCCACTTTCCTCTCAACAAATCAATAGATTGAACGTTGACACGAAAGTGGCGCCACCGCCTGCTTTCCGGGGCTATCTTATCTTCAAAAAACCTTCGTGGGAACTGCCGGGGCGCAGCCGCTTCGCCAACCATATGTCTGCTATTTGGAAAACTGCTTCCAGGACAGATAGGCGACCGATAGAATGATTGCGGCAATGACGAGAAGATCGCCGCTGGCGAGCAGATAATGGCTCATGCGTGACCTCCTTGCGCTGCTTCGGTCGATTATGCCTCCCATGATAGCCGGGGCGCTTGCGATCTGAAGGCATGGCTTCGCAAAGCTTTCAGCATTTGGACCGGTTCCATTCCAACTTTACCCGCAAATGCGAACGGAATTTTCAGTGTCAGGGCCGTCGGCTCATCGGAGCAGATGAAGTCGGCGGTTTGGCCGATGCATTGCCATGGAGCGAATTTCCTGCTTTCAATCTCGTGGAATCGGATGACAGGAGCGGATCGCTGCCACGATGACCCGACACGCTTTTCTTGGTGTGCTTGCAACGTTTTTGATTCTTGCCGGATGTGGCTCGCCCCGCGCTGTGCTGTGGCACGGGCCGCATTCCAGCCCGCAATCAGTGGCCGCGGCCGAAGCGGCCATCGTCAAGCCGGGGAAACCGGCGGCGGTGATTCCGATCTATGTTGCGACGAGCCGCCAGCGTTCGGATAATTTCTCGCAGCCTTACAATTCAAAACGCTCGGAAGCGTTGAACTTTGCACAGGTCGATGTCGGTATTCCGGCTGCCCATGTCAAAGGAAAGGTCGAGTCGACCGGCTATAAGCCAGATCCCGCCAAAAATTTCGCTGCCACGGCGTTCCAGCCTTATGATAATGCAGAGCAGTTTCTCGCTCAATTGAATGCCGCTCTGGCGAAGCAGGGACCGAAGGACAAGGAAATCCTGATCTTCGTGCACGGCTATAACAATAATTTTGCCGACAGCACATTTCGTCTGGCGCAATTCGTCCATGACTACAGGATGAAATCGGTGGCGGTCGAATATGCCTGGCCGTCGGGCGGCGATCTCGGCCTTTATGTCTATGATCGCGATAGTGCGGACTTCGCACGGGACGGTCTGGCGCGCTTGCTGGAACTTGTGGCCCGCAGCAATGCCGAACGCATCGTCCTGTTAGGGCACTCCATGGGCGGCTTTGTCACCATGGAAGCCTTGAGAACCCTGTCTTTGCGTGGCGAAAAGAATGTGTTGCGCCGCATCAGTGCGCTGTTGCTCGCAGCGCCCGACATCGATCTCGACGTCTTTGAAAAGCAGGTCAGGGATATCGATCCTATGCCGCATCCAACGGCGGTTATGACATCGCGCAGTGATCGTGCGCTTGGTGTGTCATCCTTCATCACCGGCGGTCATGCGCGGGTAGGGGATGGAACCAGTATTCCGACACTCCAGAAATACGGGATCACGGTGATAGACGCGACCGATTTGGATGGTGGTGCACATAATGTCTTTGCGTCCTCGCCGTCGCTTATGGCTCTGGTTAGCGACGGCACACTGTCGCTGGGCGCTTTGAACGGGCGGGAAAGCCAGACGACCGGCCAGGCGGTGCTGGCAGACGGCGCCTCTGCAATTAAGGGGGCTGCATCGCTTGTGTTGTATCTGCCGGGCAGGCTGGTCGGAGCGACGGCTTCCGCTGCTCCATGAGTTCATTTTTAAGTAAGTGCTGCCCCCACAACTTTCATTGTGGTGTTGCAGCCAATTGATTCTCCCGGCAATTGCCAAGCGAGGAAGACCATGCGACTTTTCCTCACGAAATTATGATCTTTTCATGTTATACGGGTTTTCAGTGGGATAAGCGGGCTTCATGCCATGGCTTGTTAAGCATCTTGGCTCGTCTTTGCCCAATAGATCGTGTCGGAGGGGTTGCGCTTGCGTACGCGCTGCGATAACCGTCCCGGCGAAAAGCGCTTAGTTCGCACGGCATGCCTTTTGAAGCTGCTTGGGGCGACGAGGTTGCAACAGATGCAATGTGTCGCATGGTCGTCAGCTTCAAAAAGCTTATGACAGGCGGCGCAGCCTCGTATTCAAGCCGGATAAAGGACCATGAACGAGCTTTTAAGTTCCTACCTGCCGATCGTCATCTTTCTCGGCATTGCGATGGTAATTGGTGTAGCCCTTCTGGTTGCGCCGTTTCTTGTCGCCTACAGACAGCCCGACCCCGAAAAGCTTTCAGCTTACGAGTGCGGCTTCAATGCCTTCGATGACGCCCGTATGAAGTTCGACATCCGTTTCTATCTGGTGTCGATTCTCTTCATCATCTTCGATCTGGAAGTCGCCTTCCTTTTCCCATGGGCCGTGTCCTTTGGTGAAATCGGCTGGTTCGGCTTTGCGTCGATGATGGTGTTCCTTGGCGTTCTGACCATCGGCTTCATTTATGAGTGGAAGAAGGGAGCGCTGGAATGGGATTGACCACAGCCAACACAACGCTCGTGGCTCCGCAGCCGAAGGGCATTCTTGACCCGCGCACGGGCAAGCCAGTCGGTTCCGACGATGTATTCTTCAACGATCTGAACAGCGAGCTTTCCGACAAGGGATTCATCGTCACGTCCGCTGACGCTCTGATCACCTGGGCGCGCACCGGTTCGCTGATGTGGATGACCTTCGGTCTCGCATGCTGCGCCGTGGAAATGATGCACATTTCCATGCCGCGCTATGACGCTGAGCGTTTCGGTATTGCTCCGCGTGCATCGCCGCGTCAGTCCGACGTGATGATCGTTGCAGGCACGCTGACCAACAAGATGGCGCCTGCGCTCCGCAAGGTCTACGACCAGATGCCGGAGCCGCGTTACGTTATCTCGATGGGTTCCTGCGCCAATGGCGGCGGCTACTACCACTATTCCTATTCGGTGGTGCGTGGCTGTGATCGCGTGGTCCCGGTCGACATCTATGTTCCGGGTTGCCCGCCAACCGCTGAAGCCCTGCTTTACGGCATTCTTATGCTGCAAAAGAAAATCCGTCGCACGGGTACGATCGAGCGTTAATCCGGTCTCTGGACCGGTTTGCGCCATACAGGTTTTGTTAGGGGTCGACTGACACCGCCGCGTGGGATTTCTCCCAAAAGTCTCCCAAGGCAAGTGCAGTGTGAGTTCTAAATAAGGAAGTTAGGCAAATGAGCGAAGAAGCTCTCGGTGAACTTTCCGGCTACATCAAGGAACGCCTCGGCGATGCGATCGAAGAGGCGAAGCTTGCTTATGGCGAGTTGACGCTTTCGGTTCCGGCTGCGAGCATCATCAGCGTTCTGACCTTCCTGCGTGACGATGTGCAGTGCCAGTTCGTCAACCTGACGGATATTTCGGGCGTCGACTATCCGCAGCGCGCCAAGCGCTTCGATGTTGTCTACCAGCTCATGTCTCCACGTCAGAACCAGCGCATCCGCATCAAGGTTCAGGCTGATGAAGACACGCTGGTGCCTTCTGCTGTTTCAGTTTTCGTCGGTGCCGAATGGTTTGAGCGCGAGGCCTACGACATGTATGGCATTTTGTTCTCAGGTCATCCGGATTTGCGCCGTATCCTGACCGACTACGGTTTCGAAGGCCATCCGCTGCGCAAGGACTTCCCGCTCACCGGTTTCGTCGAGGTTCGTTACAACGACGAGCTGAAGCGTGTCGTTTACGAGCCTGTGCAGCTCCGTCAGGAATTCCGCAACTTCGACTTCCTCTCGCCGTGGGAAGGAACGGACTACGTTCTGCCCGGCGACGAGAAAGCCAAGGCGAACTGAGGGTACACTCATGGGCGCAGGCGAAAGATTGAACGGTCAATGTCTTTGCGGAGCGGTGAAGTTCACCGCAGCTCCGGTAAAGATGGAAATGGATGTCTGCCATTGCAGCATGTGCCGGCAGTGGTCGGGCGGTGCTTTCATGGCCGTCAATTGCGGCACCTCGGTCGAGATCGAAGACGAAGCCGCTCTGACGACCTATTCCTCCTCGGAATGGGGTGAGCGCCGTTTCTGCTCGAAGTGCGGTTCGTCGCTGTTCTGGCGTGGTGTCCACGATGGAATGACAGTCGTTTCGATGCAGGCTTTCGCCGAGCCGGAGCGGTTCCATTTCGCCGAAGAAATCTTCATCGATAACAAGCCTGCGAATTACGATTTTGCCAATGACACCCACCGGATGACCGGCGAGGAGTTTTTGGCGGCTCTTGCAGCCAAACAGGAAGCTGAACATGGCTGAGACTCAGGTCCGCAATTTCAATATCAACTTCGGTCCGCAGCACCCTGCCGCGCACGGCGTGCTGCGTCTGGTGCTTGAGCTCGACGGCGAAGTCGTCGAACGCGTCGATCCGCATATCGGTCTGCTGCATCGCGGCACCGAAAAGCTGATGGAAGCCAAGACCTATCTTCAGGCTCTGCCTTATCTTGACCGCCTCGACTATGTGGCGCCGATGAACCAGGAGCATGCCTATGCGCTTGCCGTCGAACGCCTTCTGGGCATCGATGTGCCGAAGCGCGGCCAGTTGATCCGCGTTCTCTATTCGGAAATCGGTCGTATCCTGAACCATCTTCTCAACGTGACTACGCAGGCCATGGACGTTGGCGCGCTGACGCCGCCGCTCTGGGGCTTCGAAGAGCGCGAAAAGCTGATGGTGTTCTACGAGCGCGCTTGTGGCGCGCGTATGCACGCAGCTTATTTTCGTCCGGGCGGCGTCCATCAGGATCTGCCGGATCAGCTCGTTGAAGACATCGGCAAATGGATCGATCCGTTCTTCACGACGCTCAAAAATCTTGATGACCTCATTACGCCGAACCGTATTTTCAAGCAGCGTAACGTCGATATCGGCGTCGTGAAGCTGGAAGACGCATGGGCATGGGGCTTCTCGGGCGTCATGGTTCGTGGTTCGGGCGCTGCATGGGATTTGCGCAAGTCGCAGCCTTACGAGTGCTACAACGAGATGGAATTCGACATTCCGGTCGGCAAGAACGGCGACTGCTATGATCGCTACCTGATCCGCATGGAAGAAATGCGCCAATCGGCACGTATCATGCGCCAGTGCGTCGATCTTCTGCTCGGTAAGGAGCGCGTTGGTCCGGTTTCCAATGCCGACAACAAGATCGTGCCGCCGAAGCGCGGCGAGATGAAGCGCTCGATGGAAGCGCTTATCCATCACTTCAAGCTTTACACGGAAGGCTACCACGTGCCTGCCGGTGAAGTTTACGCAGCAGTCGAAGCCCCGAAGGGCGAATTTGGCGTCTTCCTCGTTTCGGACGGCTCCAACAAGCCTTATCGCTGCAAGCTGCGCGCTCCGGGCTTTGCCCATCTTCAAGCCATGGATTTCCTGTGCCGCGGCCATATGCTGGCCGACGTGTCGGCAATTCTTGGCTCGCTCGATATCGTGTTTGGTGAGGTTGACCGCTGATGTCCGTTCGCCGTCTCGCAGATGATGCCGTCCAGCCAGCCGCTTTCGCGTTCAACGCGGAAAATCAGGCTTGGGCGCACAAGACGATCGCAAAATTCCCCGAAGGCCGCCAGCAGTCGGCTGTTATTCCGTTGCTCATGCGTGCGCAGGAGCAGGATGGCTGGGTCACGAAGGCAGCTATCGAGCATGTCGCAGGCATGCTCGACATGCCGCTGATCCGCGTTCTGGAAGTCGCGACTTTCTATACGCAGTTCCAGCTCAAGCCGGTTGGCACGCGCGCTCACATTCAGGTTTGCGGCACCACGCCATGCATGCTGCGTGGCTCGGAAGCGCTGATGGATGTCTGCCGTCACAAGATCAGCCACGACCCGTTCGAGCTCAATGCCGACGGAACGCTGTCGTGGGAAGAAGTGGAATGCCAGGGCGCCTGTGCCAACGCACCGATGGTCATGATCTTCAAGGACGCCTATGAAGACCTGTCGCCGGAACGTCTTGCCGAGATCATCGACGCTTTTGAGGCTGGCAAAGGCGGTACCGTCAAGCCAGGCCCGCAGATCGACCGCGTGACGTCTGAGCCGCTTGGCGGCCTGACCGCTCTGACCGAAGATCTCGACTACAAGAAGGTCGGTCTTGAGACCCGCAAGGCATCCGATGCCGCCGCAGCCAAGGCGAAGGCTGAAGCTGAGGAGAAGGCCAAGGCGGAAGCCGCTGCGAAAGCTGCCGAGGAAGCGAAGAACGTCGCTCCGTCCAACGCTGCAAAGCCGGTAACCAATGCACCTGAAACCGATCCGGCGCTCAAGACGCCTTCGGACGTCAAGGTATCGGCCGCAGCCGAAAAAGCAGCATCTGTCGATGCCAAGCAGAATTTCAAGCTTGACGACAAGAACCGTCCGGTTGCCATGGAGCGTCCGGAAGCTGTCGATGATCTGAAGCTGATTTCCGGCGTCGGTCCGAAGATCGAGGAAACCCTGCATGAGCTGGGTATCTTCACCTTCAAGCAGGTGGCTTCCTGGAAGAAGGCCGAGCGCGAATGGGTCGACGGTTATCTGAGCTTCCACGGTCGCATTGATCGCGAAGACTGGGTAAAGCAGGCCAAGGCTTTGGCCAAGGGCGGCGTCGAGGAATACGTCAAGGTATTCGGAAAGAAGCCGGTATGATGACTTCGATATTGGCAAACACGAACGGAAACAGGTGAGACATGCTGGCTGATAAAGATCGCATCTTCACCAATATTTACGGCTTTAAGGATCAGTCCCTGAAGGGTGCCATGGCGCGCGGCCATTGGGACAACACCAAGGGCTTGGTCGAAAAGGGCCGTGACTGGATCATCGACGAGATGAAGGCATCGGGCCTGCGTGGCCGTGGCGGTGCTGGCTTCCCGACGGGTCTCAAGTGGTCGTTCATGCCCAAGCAGAGCGACGGTCGCCCACATTATCTGGTCGTCAATGCCGACGAGTCCGAACCGGGCACCTGCAAGGACCGCGAAATTCTGCGCCACGATCCGCATACGCTGATCGAAGGCTGCCTGATCGCCGGTTGCGCCATGGGCGCACACACCGCTTATATTTATATTCGCGGCGAGTTCATGCGTGAGCGTGAAGCCCTGCAGGCAGCAATCGACGAGTGCTACGAAGCCGGTCTGCTGGGCAAGGGCAACAAGTGCGGCTGGGATATGGATGTTCTCGTATCCCACGGCGCCGGTGCTTACATCTGCGGTGAAGAAACGGCTCTGCTCGAAAGCCTTGAAGGCAAGAAGGGCCAGCCGCGTCTTAAGCCTCCATTCCCTGCAAATATGGGCCTTTATGGCTGCCCGACGACCGTGAATAACGTGGAATCGATTGCCGTTGCGCCGACGATCCTGCGTCGCGGCGCGGCCTGGTTCTCGTCCATCGGACGCCCGAACAATGTCGGCACCAAGCTGTTCCAGATTTCGGGTCACGTGAACACGCCTTGCGTCGTGGAGGAAGGCCTTGGCATTCCGTTCCGCGATCTGATCGAAAAGCACGCAGGCGGCATTCGTGGCGGCTGGGACAATCTGCTTGCGGTCATTCCCGGCGGCGCATCGTGCCCGGTCATCAAGGGCGAAGACATGATGGATGCCATCATGGACTTTGACGGCATGCGCGACAAGAAATCGTCGTTCGGCACCGGCGGCCTGATCGTCATGGACAAGTCCACCGACATCATCAAGGCGATTGCCCGTCTGGCAGCGTTCTTCAAGCATGAGAGCTGCGGCCAGTGCACGCCTTGCCGCGAAGGCACCGGCTGGATGTGGCGCGTGATGGAACGCATGGTCAAGGGTAACGCGCAGAAGCGCGAGATCGACATGCTGTTCGATGTGACCAAGCAGATTGAAGGTCACACGATCTGTGCTCTGGGTGATGCTGCCGCATGGCCAATTCAGGGCCTGATCCGCAATTTCCGTCCGGAAATTGAAAAGCGCATTGACGATTATACCCGCAACGCCGTTCAGAGCCGCAATATCCGTCTGGAAGCGGCTGAATAAGTTGTGTGAGCCTGCCCGACAGGGCATGGCCCCGAAAAGTGCCTAGCGGTTTTCGGAAAAGGCCATGCCAATACAAAGGCAGGTGCAAAAGTTTGAGATCTGGAAAATGCGGCTTAAGCCGCAGGTTTGGATAAACGATGGCAAAGATCAAGGTTGACGGCACAGAGATCGAAGTACCCGATCACTATACGCTCCTTCAGGCTGCCGAAGCCGCTGGCGCGGAAGTGCCGCGTTTCTGTTTCCACGAACGGCTTTCCATCGCCGGAAACTGCCGTATGTGTCTGGTTGAAGTGAAGGGCGGACCGCCGAAGCCGGCGGCATCCTGCGCCATGGGCGTGCGCGATCTGCGACCCGGCCCGAATGGCGAAGCGCCTGAAATCTTCACCAACACGCCGATGGTCAAGAAGGCCCGCGAAGGCGTGATGGAATTCCTGCTCATCAACCACCCGCTGGATTGCCCGATCTGCGATCAGGGCGGCGAGTGCGATCTGCAGGATCAGGCAATGGCTTTCGGCACCGACGGTTCGCGCTATCGCGAGAACAAGCGTGCCGTTGAAAACAAATATATCGGCCCGCTCGTCAAGACGGTGATGACGCGCTGCATTCACTGCACGCGTTGCGTCCGCTTTACGACCGAAGTTGCAGGCATTTCCGAACTCGGCCTCATCGGCCGTGGCGAAGACGCCGAGATCACCACCTATCTCGAACGCGCCATGACGTCGGAACTACAGGGCAACGTCATCGATCTTTGCCCGGTTGGCGCTCTGACCTCGCGTCCTTATGCGTTCCAGGCCCGTCCGTGGGAACTGAACAAGACCGAAACCATCGACGTGATGGATGCGGTCGGCTCGAACATCCGCGTTGACACCCGTGGCCGCGAAGTGATGCGCGTCATGCCGCGCGTCAATGAAGCGGTGAACGAAGAGTGGATTTCCGACAAGACCCGCTTCATCTGGGATGGCCTGCGCACCCAGCGCCTCGACCGCCCATATGTTCGCAAGGATGGCCGTCTGGTCGCCGCAAGCTGGCCGGAAGCTTTTGCCGCTATTGCCGCCAAGGTTTCTGCAGCTTCCGCCGACAAGATCGGCGCAGTCGCTGGCGATCTGGCTTCGGTTGAAGAAATCTATGCGCTGAAGGGCTTGATGGCTTCGCTCGGCACCGCCAATATCGACAGCCGCCAGGATGGCGCAGCTCTCGAACCGGCTCTGGGGCGTGCAACCTATCTCTTCAACTCAACGATTGAAGGCATTGAAAACGCTGATGCTTTGCTCATCATCGGTTCCAATCCCCGCATTGAGGCTGCTGTTCTGAACGCCCGCATCCGCAAGCGTCAGCGCATGGGCCATTTCCCGGTCGCCCTGATCGGCGAACAGGCTGAACTGCGCTACGATTACGAATATCTGGGTGCTGGCGCTGAAACGCTCGCAGCAGTCGCTTCCGGCAAGAACGCATTCCGCGATGTGCTGGCCAAGGCTGAACGCCCGCTGATCATCATCGGTCAGGGCGCGCTCACTGGCGAAAACGGTTCTGCAGTTCTGTCGACCGCCGCCAAGCTCGCGGAGGCAGTCGGTGCGATCAAGGACGAGTGGAACGGATTCTCCGTTCTGCACACTGCCGCTTCGCGCGTTGGCGCATTGGATCTCGGCTTCGTGCCGGGCGAGGGCGGCAAGGCGGCTGGCGACATGCTGGGCAATCTCGATGTCGTGTTCCTGCTCGGTGCAGACGAACTCGACATGACCAAAAAGGGTTCGAGCTTCGTCGTTTACATCGGCACGCACGGCGATGCCGGCGCACATGCCGCTGACGTTATCCTGCCGGGCGCCGCCTATACGGAAAAGTCAGGCACCTGGCTCAACACCGAAGGTCGGGTGCAGCTTGGCAGCCGCGCCGGTTTCGCGCCGGGCGAGGCAAAGGAAGACTGGGCAATCCTGCGCGCTCTTTCGGACAGCCTTGGCAAGCGTTTGCCGTTCGATTCGTTGCAGCAGCTTCGCGCCAAGCTCTATGCGGACTATCCGCATATGCTGGCCATCGACACCATCACGCCTGCTTCCGCCGACGATCTCGTCGCGCTGGCAGCGAAAGCATCCAACCTGGGCGGCGGCGCTGCGTTCGTCTCTCCGGTCAAGGACTTCTACCTGACGAACCCAATTGCGCGCGCTTCCGCCGTCATGGCCGAATGCTCGGCGCTCGCGGCTGGCGGCTTCCAGCAGGCTGCCGAGTAAGCGAGAGAGAGACGGAACAATGGAAGGTATTTTTGCAGCTTACGTCTTACCCGCGCTGATCATAGCGCTGAAGTCGGTCGTTCTGCTCGTCGTATTGCTGATCGTCGTCGCTTACCTGCTTTACGCAGATCGCAAGATCTGGGCAGCGGTACAGCTTCGTCGCGGCCCGAACGTTGTCGGTCCCTGGGGTCTGTTCCAGGCCTTTGCCGACTTGTTGAAGTTCGTCTTCAAGGAACCAATCATCCCGTCTGGCGCAAACAAGGGTGTCTTCCTCCTTGCGCCTTTCGTCTCCGCCGTTCTCGCAATGGCAACCTGGGCGGTTATTCCGGTCAGCGAAGGCTGGGCCATCGCCAACATCAATGTCGGCATTCTCTATATCTTCGCCATTTCTTCGCTTGAAGTATACGGCGTGATCATGGGCGGTTGGGCATCGAACTCGAAGTATCCGTTCCTCGGCGCGCTTCGCTCCGCTGCGCAGATGGTTTCCTACGAAGTCTCCATCGGTTTCGTGATCGTCACGGTTCTGCTGACGGTTGGCTCGCTCAACCTCACCGACATCGTGCTTTCGCAGAACACCGGTCTCGGCACCATGCTGGGCCTTCCGGGCTCGTTCCTTGACTGGAACTGGCTGGCTCTGTTCCCGATGTTCGTGATCTTTTTCATTTCGGCACTTGCTGAAACAAATCGCCCGCCATTCGACCTTGTGGAAGCTGAATCCGAACTCGTGGCCGGTCACATGATCGAATATTCGTCCACGCCGTTCCTTCTCTTCTTCCTTGGCGAATATGTGGCGATCACGCTGATGTGCGCCCTGATGACCGTTCTGTTCCTCGGCGGCTGGCTGCCTCCGGTGGACGTGTGGTTCCTCAACTGGGTTCCGGGCATCATCTGGTTCATGCTGAAGCTCTGCTTCTGCTTCTTCCTCTTCGCAATGGTGAAGGCTTTCGTTCCGCGTTACCGCTACGACCAACTGATGCGCCTTGGCTGGAAAGTGTTCCTGCCGATCTCGCTCTTCATGGTTGTCGCAACCGCGACCTTCCTCAAAGTCTTCGGTCTGGCGTAAGGAGTAATAACAATGGCAACATTTGCTCAAGCAGCCAAATCGCTCCTGCTCAAGGAATTCGTCGGCGCGTTCTTTCTTTCCATGCGCCAGTTCTTCGCGCCCAAGGCGACGTTGAACTACCCGCATGAAAAAGGTCCGGTTTCTCCACGTTTCCGTGGAGAGCATGCGCTGCGTCGTTACCCGAATGGTGAAGAACGCTGCATCGCCTGCAAGCTTTGCGAAGCGATCTGCCCGGCGCAGGCCATCACCATCGAGGCCGGTCCGCGCCGCAATGACGGCACCCGCCGCACGGTGCGTTACGACATCGATATGGTGAAGTGCATCTATTGCGGTTTCTGCCAGGAAGCATGCCCGGTGGATGCCATCGTGGAAGGTCCGAATTTCGAGTTCGCGACCGAAACCCGCGAAGAACTCTACTACGACAAGGACAAGCTCCTTGCTAATGGCGACCGTTGGGAACGCGAAATCGCGCGTAATATCGCGATGGATGCGCCATATCGCTGATTGGTTTTGCTGAAACCTCGTTTCGGCATCCGGTTTGAAAAGCGGCAACAGGAAGGGGCGGCCCATCTTGTTGCTGGAATTTAAGTTTCGCGATTATTCGCGGCAAACAAAGACTAAAGCGAGCGAGGCAATAAGGCTTTGCTCACGGAAAGGTGTTGGGGGATCCCCATGCTGACAGGTATTGCGGCAGCGTTTTTCTATCTGTTCGCTTTCATCATGATCGCCAGCGCGTTCATGGTGATTGCGGCACGCAACCCCGTGCATTCGGTGCTGTTTCTGATCCTCACATTCTTCAATGCGGCAGCTCTGTTCCTGCTGACGGGGGCCGAGTTCCTCGCCATGATCCTGCTCGTCGTTTACGTCGGCGCAGTGGCGGTGCTCTTCCTCTTCGTCGTCATGATGCTGGATGTGGATTTCTCGGAACTGAAACGCGGTGCGCTGCAATATGCGCCGGTCGGCGCTTTGGTTGGCCTCATCTTGCTCGGCGAACTGATCTTCGTGTTCGCAAGCAACATGTTTGCGCCGAAGCTGGGGCAGGGTGCTGTGCCGATCCCGAATATCGCCGAGCGGAGCAATACCGCTGCTCTGGGCGACATTCTCTACACCGACTTCGTCTTCTACTTCCAGGTTGCTGGTCTCGTCCTTCTGGTCGCGATGATCGGCGCCATCGTTCTGACGCTGCGGCACAAGCCGAATGTCAAGCGCCAGTCCATTCCGACCCAGGTTGCTCGCACGCCGGAAACGGCGATCGAGATCAGACAAGTCGATACGGGCAAAGGCATCTGAGGATAAGCATATGGAAATCGGTATCGCCCACTATCTCACCGTTTCGGCCATCCTGTTTACGCTTGGCGTCTTCGGCATCTTTTTGAACCGCAAGAATGTCATCGTTATCCTGATGTCGATCGAATTGATCCTTCTGTCGGTCAATCTCAATTTCGTGGCGTTCTCCAGCCAGCTCGGCGACATGGTCGGGCAGGTCTTCGCCCTTTTCGTTCTGACTGTTGCGGCCGCTGAAGCGGCCATCGGTCTGGCAATTCTCGTTGTTTTCTTCCGTAATCGCGGCTCCATCGCGGTGGAAGACGTCAATGTTATGAAAGGTTGACGGGCAAATGCTCTATTACGCGATCGTCTTCCTTCCGCTTCTCGGCTTCCTGATTGCCGGTCTTTTCGGCAATCAGATCGGAGCCAAGGCGAGCGAATACATCACTTCCGGTTTCATGGTCGTCGTCGCGATCCTGTCCTGGGTCGTGTTCTTCCAGATTCCGCTTGGCCACGACGCGGAAACCGTCCGCATCCCCGTTCTTCACTGGGTGACGTCGGGCACGCTTTCTTTCGACTGGTCGTTGCGCATCGATACGCTCACCGGCGTCATGCTGGTGGTGGTGAACTCGGTGTCGGCTCTCGTGCATATCTATTCCATTGGATATATGCACCATGATCCGCATCGTCCGCGCTTCTTCGCCTATCTGTCGCTCTTCACCTTCGCCATGCTCATGCTGGTCACGTCGGATAATCTGCTCCAGATGTTCTTCGGCTGGGAAGGCGTGGGTCTGGCTTCGTACCTCCTGATCGGTTTCTGGTTCCAGAAGCCTTCGGCCAATGCCGCCGCCATGAAGGCGTTCGTTGTCAACCGCGTTGGTGACTTCGGCTTCCTGCTCGGCATCTTCGGTGTGTTCGCGCTGTTCCAGTCTGTCGACTACAACACGATCTTCGCTGCCGCAGCCAATTATCTTCCGGCTGAAGGCGCTGCCGATGCCAACCAGGTCGTTTTGAACTTCCTCGGTTATCAGCTCGACAAGCAGAGCGCGATCACGATCACCTGCCTACTGCTCTTCATGGGCGCGATGGGCAAGTCGGCGCAGTTCCTGCTGCACACCTGGCTTCCGGACGCCATGGAAGGCCCGACCCCGGTTTCGGCTCTCATTCACGCCGCTACCATGGTTACCGCGGGCGTGTTCATGGTCGCCCGCATGTCGCCGATCTTTGAACTGTCGCAGACCGCTCTTCTGGTCGTCACGATCATCGGCGCCACCACTGCCTTCTTCGCGGCAACGGTCGCCCTGGTGCAGAACGACATCAAGCGCGTGATCGCCTATTCGACCTGTTCGCAGCTCGGCTATATGTTCGCAGCGCTTGGTGTGGGTGCCTATGGCGCTGCCGTGTTCCACCTGTTCACGCACGCTTTCTTCAAGGCGCTTCTGTTCCTTTGCGCCGGTTCGGTTATCCATGCCGTTTCGGAAGAGCAGGACATGCGCCGCATGGGTGGCCTGCGCAAGCTGATCCCCATCACCTACTGGATGATGGTCATCGGTACGGTCGCTATTACGGGTCTGGGCATTCCGGGCACGATCATCGGCACCGCCGGTTTCTTCTCCAAGGATGCGATCATCGAATCCGTCTTCGCTTCGCACAGTGCTGCCAGCGGCTACGCTTCGACGCTTCTCATCATTGCCGCACTCTTCACGAGCTTCTATTCATGGCGCCTGATTTTCATGACCTTCTACGGCAAGCCGCGCGCTTCGGCGGAAGTCATGCATCACGTCCATGAATCGCCGGCTGTGATGTTCGTTCCGCTGCTGATCCTCGGCGTCGGTGCACTTTTCGCCGGTGTCGTGTTCAAGGAACTCTTCTTCGGCCACGAATATGCCGAGTTCTGGAAGGGCGCGCTGTTCACTTCGGCTGCCAACCAGATCCTCGAGGAATACCACCATGTTCCTCTGTGGGTTAAGCTGTCGCCGTTCATCTCGATGGTTCTCGGCTTCATCGTCGCCTGGATCTTCTACATCCGCTCGCCGGAAACGCCGAAGGCGCTGGCTGCCCGTCATCGTGGCCTCTACCAGTTCCTCCTCAACAAGTGGTACTTCGACGAACTGTACGATTTCCTCTTCGTACGCCCGGCTCGTTGGCTTGGCCGCCTGTTCTGGAAGGGTGGCGACGGCTGGCTTATTGACGGCTTCGGCCCGGATGGCATCTCGGCTCGCGTGCTCGATGTCACCAACCGCGTCGTCAAGATGCAGTCCGGATACCTTTATCACTACGCATTCGCGATGCTGATCGGCGTCGCCGCGCTCGTCACTTGGATGATGCTCGGGAGCTCTTTCTGATGACCGACTGGCCAATTCTCTCAACGGTCACGTTTCTGCCGCTCGTCGGCGCGTTACTGATCCTTCTGATCAAGGACGACAGCGAGGCTTCGCGTCGCAACATCCGCAACGTCGCTTTGCTGACGACGGTGTTCGTCTTCATCCTGTCGCTCGTCGTCTGGGCCGGGTTCGATAATTCGAACCCTGGTTTCCAGATGGTCGAGCAGGTCGGCTGGATGGGCGGCGGTATCACCTATCATATGGGTGTGGACGGGATCTCCGTCCTGTTCGTGGTGCTTTCCGCTTTCCTCATGCCCTTCTGCATTCTGGCAAGCTGGGTATCGGTGGAAAAGCGCGTCAAGGAATACATGATCGCGTTCCTCATTCTGGAAACGCTGATGATCGGCGTGTTCTGCGCGCTCGACCTGTTCCTGTTCTACGTGTTCTTCGAAGCAAGCCTTATCCCGATGTTCATCATCATCGGCGTGTGGGGCGGCAAGCGTCGCGTCTATGCAAGCTTGAAGTTCTTCCTCTACACGCTTCTGGGCTCGGTTCTGATGCTCATAGCCATCATGGCCATGTACTGGCAGGCTGGCACGATGAATATCGTCGAGCTGCTGAAGTACGACTTCCCGGCAAGTATGCAGACATGGCTATGGCTCGCTTTCTTCGCGTCCTTCGCGGTGAAGATGCCGATGTGGCCGGTTCACACATGGTTGCCGGATGCGCACGTTGAAGCACCGACGGCAGGCTCGGTCATTCTGGCCGGTATCCTTCTGAAACTCGGCGGTTACGGTTTCATCCGTTTCTCGCTGCCGATGTTCCCGCTGGCTTCTGCTGATTTCGCACCCTTCATCTTCGCGCTGTCGATCATCGCAATCATCTACACCTCGCTCGTCGCGATGGTGCAGGAAGACATGAAGAAGCTGATCGCCTATTCGTCGGTTGCCCACATGGCCTATGTGACCATGGGTATTTTCGCAGCCAATGAGCAGGGTCTGCAGGGCGCTATCTTCCAGATGCTCTCGCACGGTATCGTGTCGGGCGCGCTCTTCCTCTGCGTCGGCGTGATCTATGACCGCATGCATACCCGTGAAATCGCGGCATTCGGCGGTCTGGTGAACAACATGCCGAAATATGCGGTCGCGTTCCTCATCTTCACGATGGCGAATGTCGGCCTGCCGGGTACTTCGGGCTTCATCGGTGAATTCCTGACGCTGTTCGGTGTGTTCCGGGTCAATACCTGGGTGGCACTGTTCGCAACCACGGGCGTCATCCTCTCGGCGGCTTATGCGCTCTGGCTCTACCGTCAGGTAGTCTTCGGCGCATTGACCAAGGAAAGCCTGAAGGCGCTCCTCGACTTGAGCCCGCGTGAGAAGATCATTCTCTACCCGCTTGTGGCGCTCACCATCTTCTTCGGTGTGTATCCGACCCCGGTTTTCAATGTGACCGCCGGTGCCGTGAACGCCCTGGTCCAACATTACGACGCAGCACTCGCGGGCACCGCGAGCGCCGTGCTGGCACAGTAAGAAATAAAGGCGTAGGTCATGCAGACTGATCTCATAGCTCATCTGACCCTTGCAGCACCGGAGGTTCTCCTTGCTGTGGGCGCCTTGGCACTGCTCATGATTGGCGTGTTCTCCGGCGAACGGGCGACCACGCTCGTCAACGGGTTATCCGTCGCAGTGCTTATTGCGGCGCTGGCACTGGTGGTCCTTTTCCCGACGAACGGTGCTGCTTTCGGCGGTGCCATCGTCAATGACAGCTTTAGCCGCTTCATGAAGGTGCTGACATTGATCGGCTCCATCGTGACGTTGATCATGTCGGTCGGCTTTGCCAAGGCGGAGAAGTTCGACAAGTTCGAGTTCCCGGTCCTGATCGTGATTTCCACGCTCGGCATGCTGCTGATGGTTTCAGCATCCAACATGCTGTCGCTCTATCTCGGTCTCGAACTGCAGTCGCTGGCGCTTTACGTTCTGGCAGCGTTCAACCGCGATAGCGTCCGTTCGACGGAAGCTGGCCTGAAATACTTCGTCCTCGGTTCGCTTTCCTCGGGCATGCTGCTTTACGGCATTTCGCTCGTCTATGGTTACACCGGCCATATCGGCTTTACCGAAATCGCTCAGGCCGTCTCCGGCGGTCAGCGTGAACTCGGTCTGGTGTTCGGCCTCGTCTTCATTCTGGCCGGTCTGGCGTTCAAGATTTCTGCCGTTCCGTTCCACATGTGGACGCCGGACGTCTATGAAGGCGCGCCGACCCCGGTAACGGCATTCTTTGCCGCCGCCCCGAAGATGGCCGCCATGGCGCTCATCATCCGTGTCGTTTCGGAAGCCTTTGCTCCGGTCACCCATGACTGGCAGCAGGTCGTGATCTTCATCGCGCTTGCTTCGATGGTGCTCGGGGCATTTGCGGCCATCGGCCAGCGCAACATCAAGCGCCTGATGGCTTATTCCTCGATCAGCCATATGGGCTATGCGCTCGTCGGTCTGGCTGCCGGAACGGTGATCGGCGTGAAGGGCGTGATGATCTACATGGCAATCTACCTTGCCATGACGCTCGGCACCTTTGCGTTCATTCTGGCAATGCGCACCAAGGACGGCAATGTGGAGAGCATTGAGGATCTGGCTGGTCTGTCCCGCACCAATCCGGTGCTGGCAACGATCATGACCATCTTCCTGTTCTCGCTTGCCGGTATCCCGCCGCTCGCTGGCTTCTTCGGCAAGTGGTACACCTTCCTTGCTGCCGTTGAAGCGGGCCTGTATCCGCTTGCCATCATCGGTATCGTGGCTTCGGTCGTAGGCGCGTTCTACTACCTGCGCATGATCAAGATCATGTGGTTCGATGAGCCGACGGGTGGTTTCGTTCCGGTCGCAGGCGAGCTTCGTCTCGTTCTCGGCGTAACGGGTGCCTTCGTACTCTTCTACGTCTTCCTTGCTGGTCCGATCGGCGGATTTGCCGAAGCCGCAGCCAAGACGTTTTTCTGATTAATGCAAAAGGCGGAAGCATAAATGAGTTTTGCGCTTTCGCCTGTTGCGGCAAATGAGGGCTACCGTCTCGAAACTTTCGAGACGGTAGGTTCCACCAATGCGGTGGCTCTGGAAAGGGCAGCCAGCGGTGATCCGGGCAAGCTCTGGCTTGTTACGAAGAAGCAGGAAAGCGGTCGCGGAAGACGGGGCCGTGCCTGGTCTACGCCTGAGGGCAACCTTGCCTCCACGCTGCTGCTCGTTGAATCCTATGAAATGAAGACGGCGGCGACGCTTGGTTTTGTGGCGGGTCTGTCGCTTGCCGATGCGCTTGATGCTGTATTCGCGGCAACCGGGCCTGCCGTTCCGCCGACAATTGGCCTTAAATGGCCGAATGACGTTCTGGTCAATGGCGCCAAACTCACCGGCATCCTGCTTGAATCCTCCATACTAGCGAAGAATTTGTTCGCTGTTGCTATCGGCATCGGGACCAATGTCGTCGCCTTTCCGGATGACCTGCCTTATGCGGCAACCTCATTGCAGGCTCTTGGCAGCAAATGCGATGCCGAGACCTTGTTCGCAGCCCTGTCGGACGCATGGTCGGTCAATTATCGTGTCTGGAACGAGGGGCGCGGCCTCGATGATATTCGCAAGCGCTGGCTGCAGCGTGCGCATGGCCTAGGCCAGAATGTAACCATGCAGGTTGAAGGTCGCATCATCGAAGGTCGTTTTGAGACAATCGATGAGGCGTGTCGTTTTGTTATTCGCGAAGATGAAGGTTCGCGGGTTGCGATAACGGCTGGCGATGTCTATTTCGGAACTGCTGCTACAATACGCAAATAATTGCTTTATCGCGTCTTACCGGGGTTGCAACAGGACAGCTTTAGGTCCAGTTGATGCCACAATAGTGCAGAATTGGAGCGCATCCCGAAAAGTGTGAAACGGTTTTCGGAAAAGATGCGCGTTGGAATAAATATTTGGAGCGCGATCTGATTCAATCAGATGGAACTGCGCTCTAATCAAAGAGGAAATTTCATGGCCCGATCCAATACTACGGAATTCGTCTTTCTGCCGCTCGGCGGCGTGGGCGAAATCGGCATGAATTTGGCCATGTACGGCTTCGGTCCGGCGGATAACCGTGAATGGCTGGTCGTGGATATGGGCGTGAGTTTTGCCGGGCCTGAACAGCCGGGTGCTGATCTCATCCTGCCGGATATACGCTATCTCGAGGCCGAAAAACATAATCTGCGCGGCATCGTTATCACGCATGCGCATGAAGACCATTTCGGCGCATTGCTCGATTTATGGCCGCGCCTGAAGGTTCCGGTCTATGCGACGCCATTCACTGCCGGTCTGCTCGAAGCGAAGCGACAGTCAGAACATGGCGCGCCTGAAATTCCGATCACGATCTACAAGGCAGGCGAGAAATTCGAGGTTGGGCCCTTCAAGATCGAGGCTGTTGCGGTAACCCACTCAATTCCCGAGCCGGTTTCTCTGGCTATCACGACGCCACTCGGCACGGTCGTGCACACGGGCGACTGGAAGATGGATCCGGAACCGTCGCTCGGACCGGTTATCGACGAGGCGCGTTTCCGTGCAATCGGCGATGCGGGCGTTCTGGCGCTGATCTGCGACTCCACCAATGCGTTGCGCGAGGGTGAATCTCCTTCGGAGCGCCAGGTGGGTGAAAGCTTGCGCGAACTGATTGAAAATGCGCGTGGCCGCGTGGCCATCACCACTTTCTCTTCCAATGTCGGTCGTATCCGGTCGATTACGGAAGCAGCACGTGATGCAGGCCGACAGGTTCTGGTGGTCGGGCGTTCGATGAAACGCGCTATCTCGGTTGCTACCGAGCTTGGCTATATGGAAGGCTTGCCGGAATATCTCAGCGAAGAGGATTACGGCTATGTTCCGCGCGAAAACGTGGTGATGATCCTGACCGGCAGTCAGGGCGAGCCGCGTGCAGCGCTCGCGAAGCTGGCGCGTGACGAAATGCGCAGCCTTGCCTTGTCGGCTGGCGATACGGTCATCTATTCATCGCGCGCCATTCCCGGCAATGAAAAGGCCATCCTCGATATCAAGAACCGGCTGATCGATCGCGGTATCAAGATCATCGGCGATGACGACGCACTGGTTCACGTGTCGGGTCATCCACGGCGCAATGAATTGCGCCGCATGTATTCCTGGGTTCGTCCGCAAATTCTGGTGCCCGTGCATGGCGAAGCCGCCCATCTGGTCGCGCAAGGTTCGCTTGGTGCGATGGAAGGCATCGAGCAGATCGCGCAGGTGCGTGACGGCGATATGCTGCGTCTGGCGCCCGGCAAGGCCGAGATTATCGACGAAGCACCGGTTGGCCGGATCTACAAGGACGGCAAGCTGATCGGCGACGAGGAAGAAATCGGCATGGTCGAGCGTCGCAAGCTCGCCTATGTCGGTCATGTCGCCGTTTCGGTATTGCTGGACCGTGAACACAAGATCATCGATGAGCCCGATCTGGTGACTTTCGGTGTGCCGGAAGAAAATGCTCTCGGTGACCTGATGGAAGACATTCTGCTGGATGCAGCCGTCGAGGCCATCGACAGCATTCCGCGCGTTCGCCGCAAGGATATTGAGCTTGTTCGGGAATCCGTCCGCCGTGCCGTTCGCGCTGCGGCAAATGAAGCATGGGGCAAAAAGCCGGTAGTGACCGTATTCGTGAATAGGATACGCTGAGCCGCAGCGGATAACAGCAAGGGAGGTGCTGATGCTCGAACGCTTGAACCATGTGGCGATTGCCGTTCCGGATATTGATGCCGCAGCAGCGCTTTATCGCGGCAAGCTCGGTGCAAAAGTCACCGAGCCGCAGGCGTTGCCCGAACATGGCGTGACCGTGGTTTTCATTGACGTCGGCAACACCAAGATCGAATTGCTGGAACCGTTGGGCGAGGGGTCACCCATTGCGGCCTTTCTGGAAAAGAACCCTTCCGGCGGGATGCATCACCTGTGCTATGAGGTCGCGGACATAATCGCCGCTCGCGACCGCCTCAAGGCGGAAGGCGTGCGCATCCTTGGCGACGGTGAGCCGAAAATCGGCGCCCATGGCAAACGGGTTCTGTTCCTGCATCCCAAGGATTTCAACGGCACGCTGATCGAACTGGAAGAGGTGTAACCATGTCGCTGGTTTCAGGAATCGCGATCTATTTCATCATCTGGTGGACGACGCTGTTTGCTCTATTGCCTGTCGGCTTGCGCACGCAGGCTGAAGAAAACGAAGTGACTTTGGGCACGGTGGCCAGCGCTCCGGCCAAGCCGCGCATCGGTCGGGCATTTCTGCGGACAACCATCGTCGCAACGCTCATCTTCCTGCTCTATTATTATATGACGCAGATCAGCGGTTTCGGCCTCGACGATATTCCGCATTTCTTCCCGGATCTGACCTGAAATTTCAGGTCCAGTTCAATATGAGTTTTGAGGCTGCCTAAAAAATAGGCAGCCTTTCTTTTGTACAAAGAAAAGTGGACGAATCTACCAAAAGTTGTACCTTACATTGAGTATGCGGGCGTAACGTATTGAATTTCCGACGGGGCACAACCCGGCGTCATTTGTGACATTGATGCCAGCCGCATGTAATGTTCTCCAAATAAATCGATTTATACTTAAGTGAAATTTAATACTTGAGTGCCTGAAAGGCATCTGGATAAATCCTACAAAATCAATGTGTTATTGCGAGCTATAAAACAGTGAAATCGCGGAAAGTATGAGTGCGCTATAAGTGCAAAAAAAAAGCAAGGCTTTCGCCTTGCTAATCAAATACGCGTTCGACCCGTTTCCATTTAACTGGCGGCTGCGAAAATCGCGCCTGGATCCATCCTCCCAAGACTTTGACCGCGTGAAACCAACGGTTTTATTCCGTTGTTGCTCTTATGCTGAAAAAAATAGCGAACTGCACAGCTTTTGTCACGAAAAATCTTCTGTGACGTCATATTTCTTTCGCAAAATTTCCTCAATGAAGGTGATATATCTGTAATATATTGAAATTGAATGTGAATCTGGAGGCCGTATTTCGCATCATTGGTTCATTCGGCTGACGATGACGGCTGTGGATGGGGAAATCCGCTATCGCGAAAGCTTTTTCAGGCGGGTTTCCAACCGGTGTATAACCCGGTAAGAAACCGACGAATATGCTTAATTTTTGCCTGATTCTTGAAGCACTCAGGCAGTCCCTCTTGATTGGTGGTTACGATGCGTCTGTCGCGGTATTTTTTGCCTATTCTGAAGGAAAACCCCAAGGAGGCGGAAATCGTCTCCCACAGGCTGATGCTGCGTTCGGGCATGATCCGTCAACAGTCGGCCGGCATCTATTCCTGGCTGCCGATCGGTCTGAAGGTTCTCAACAAGGTCTGCGCTATCATTCGCGAAGAGCAGAACCGCGCGGGCGCCAATGAAATTCTGATGCCGACCATCCAGTCCGCCGACCTGTGGCGCGAAAGCGGCCGCTACGACGCTTACGGCAAGGAAATGCTGCGCATTCAGGATCGCCAGGAGCGCGATATGCTCTTCGGCCCGACCAACGAGGAAATGGTCACCGACATTTTCCGCTCCTATGTGCGCTCCTACAAGGACCTGCCGCTCAACCTCTACCATATCCAGTGGAAGTTCCGCGATGAAGTGCGCCCGCGTTTCGGCGTGATGCGCTCACGCGAATTTCTGATGAAGGACGCCTATTCGTTCGACCTCGACTATGAGGGCGCGAAAATGGCTTATTACCGCATGTTCGTGTCCTATCTGCGCACTTTCGCGCGTGTTGGCCTGCAGGCGATCCCGATGCGCGCCGATACTGGGCCGATTGGCGGCGATCTCAGCCACGAATTCATCATTCTGGCGGAAACCGGCGAAAGCCAGGTTTTCTGCGACAAGGCCTATCTCGATCTGGCCGTGCCGGGTGCGGACACCGATTTCCGCGACGATGCGCAGCTCACCGACATCGTTACGCGCTGGACGACGCCCTATGCGGCGACCGACGAAATGCACGATGAGGCCGACTGGGCCAAGGTCAAGGCTGATGATCAGGTTTCGGCACGCGGCATCGAAGTGGGCCACATCTTCCATTTCGGCACCAAATATTCCGAACCGATGGGTGCGAAGGTGCAGGGGCCGGACGGCAAGGAACATCTGGTTTCCATGGGTTCCTATGGCATCGGCCCGTCGCGCCTGGTCGCGGCAGCCATCGAAGCCTTCCACGACGATGCGGGCATCATCTGGCCGAAGGCTATCGCGCCGTTCGGCGCCGGTATTGTCAACATGAAGCCGGGCGACGAAGGTTGCGACAGCGTCAGCGAGAAGATTTATGAAGCGCTGACCAATGCAGGCATCGACCCGCTGCTCGACGACACGGATGATCGTCCGGGTGCAAAGTTTGCCACGATGGACCTGATCGGCTTGCCGACGCAGGTGATCGTCGGCCCGCGTGGCGTCGCTGCCGGTGAAGTCGAAATCAAGGACCGCAAGACCGGTGAACGCCAGACTCTGAGCGTTGAAGCCGCAATCAACCTGTTGACGGCAGAAGCATGAGCAACGCGGCGGCAGCAAAATCCGGAGATCAGGCAAAGGTAGCGCAGAAGGCTCCGAAGTCTGGTCCATTCTCGGCTTTCGAACGGATGATCGCATGGCGATATCTGCGTGCGCGCCGCCGCGAGACTTTCATCTCGGTCATTGCCGGGTTTTCGTTCACCGGCATCATGCTGGGCGTGGCGACCCTCATTATCGTCATGGCGGTGATGAACGGCTTTCGTGCCGAGCTTCTGACCCGAATTCTCGGTATCAACGGCCATCTTATCATGCAGCCGATCGATCGCCCGCTGGATGATTATGCCGACCTTATCAAGCGGATCGACGGTATTTCCGGCATCAAATTCGCCATTCCCGTTGTGGAAGGACAAGCGCTTGTCCAGGGCAATATCGGTGCTGGAACCGGTGCATTGGTGCGCGGCCTGCGTGAAGAAGACCTCGACAAGCTCAAGCTTGTTTCCGGTAATATTCGTCAGGGCACGCTGAAAGGTTTCGACCAAGGCGGCGGTGTCGCCATCGGCACCCGCATGGCGGAAAATCTCGGCCTTTCCATCGGTGATACGCTGCGGGTGATTTCGCCGGATGGCGATGTGACTCCGTTTGGCGTCAATCCGCGTGTGAAAGCCTATCCTGTTGTGGCGATCTTCGAGATCGGCATGTCGGAATATGACTCGTCGATTGTCATGATGCCGCTTTCCGAAGCACAGCTTTTCTTCAATCAGGAAGGCAAGGTGCAATCGCTGGAAATCTTTGTCGATAATCCAGACAAGGTGGATGCGATGCGCGCGCCGGTGGAAGAGGCCGCGGGACGCCAGCTCTCGCTTGTCGATTGGCGCCAGCGTAACCAGACATTCTTCTCCGCTCTGGAAGTCGAGCGCAATGTCATGTTCATGATCTTGACGCTGATCGTGCTCGTTGCGGCGCTGAACATCATTTCCGGCCTTATTATGCTGGTGAAGGACAAGGGGCACGATATTGCGATCCTGCGAACCATGGGGGCCACCCGTGGCGCCGTGATGCGCATATTCCTGATGACGGGTGCCGCCATCGGTGTCACCGGCACTGTGGCCGGTGTTGTTCTGGGCGTTGTCGTCTGCCTCAATGTCGAGCGTCTGCGGGAGTTCTTCTCGTGGCTCTCGGGAACCACGCTCTTCAACCCGGAACTTTACTTCCTGAGCCAGCTTCCAGCCAAGATGGACCCCGGCGAGACGATATCCGTTATCGTCATGGCTCTGGTGCTTTCATTCATTGCCACCATTTTCCCGGCCTGGCGCGCTGCCAAGCTCGATCCGGTCGAAGCATTGAGGTACGAATAAATGGCGGCTGAAGTCATCATGCGGCTGGAGTGTGTCGGCCGCGCCTATAAGGAAGCCGACCGCGAACTGGTCATTCTGAAGGATGCCGATTTCACGCTTCGTCGCGGCGAAATGGTTGCACTTGTTGCGCCATCCGGCGCGGGCAAATCGACATTACTGCACACGGCGGGCCTTCTGGAACGTCCCGATGACGGCGAGGTTTTCCTCGACGGGCGCTCCTGCAGCAAATTGTCCGACGACGAGCGCACAGCCGTGCGCCGCAACGATGTTGGCTTTGTCTATCAGTTCCATCATCTCCTGCCGGAGTTTTCCGCACTGGAGAATGTGATGATGCCGCAAATGATCCGCGGGCTTTCGAAGAAGGCCGCAGCGGAGCGGGCACAACAACTCCTTGAATATATGAAGATCGGCAAGCGGGCCTCGCATCGTCCTTCTGAGCTTTCGGGTGGTGAACAACAGCGCGTCGCCATTGCGCGTGCCGTTGCCAATGCGCCACTCGTTCTTCTGGCAGATGAGCCGACCGGCAACCTCGACCCGACGACATCATCCTACGTCTTCGGCGCTCTGGAAGCCCTCGTGCGTCAGTCGGGGCTCGCAGCCCTGATCGCCACCCACAACCATGAACTTGCCCGCCGCATGGACCGGCGCGTGACGTTGCAGGACGGCAAGGTCGTCGATCTTTAACACCTGTTTTCATTGCAGCAGCACCTCATCCTGAGGAGCCGCCGCAGGCGGCGTCCCTCGGTGAAGCATCGTCGCGATACTTTCCCCTTCGGTTTCTCGCCTCCGCAGGCTTCCGTCTGTGGTTGTATATTCACTATTCGTAAACCCTAAAATGAATGCCGCTCCAGAACGGGTGTTGACTTCGGAACAAAAATGGAACAAAAAATAAACATACGTGAACACAGAGGAGTTTCCAACATGACCGATCTCGTCCACGACGTTCTGTCTTTCATTTCGGTAAGCCTGTTCATCGCAACTTTCGCCATCTGGGTGAGTGTGATCTGAAGGAATTAATGGGTTCTTGTGAACCTGCGACACGGTGGCGATAGTCTTACTGGACATCGCCATATCATTCCCCGAAACTGATGCTATCAGGCGACAGAGTCGCCAGCCGCGATGGGCCATAAATATGGTCCGTCACTGAAGTAATGTGCTATCAGGCGGCTAACGCTTCGGCTCGCAAATCGAAATCGATTTTCGGAAAGCACGATGCGAAGATTTAGAGCGCCGGATGTATGTCCATCCGGGCGGCTCAGCAGATGATCGGGGTCGATGGAATGAGTGATGCAGCAGCAGGCAATGCAGCAAAAGACGGTGCCTTGACGCCACGTTTTGTGCATCTGCGGGTACACTCGGCTTATTCCTTGCTGGAGGGCGCATTGCCGCTCGGCAAGATCATCAAACAGGCGATTGCCGACGAGGCGCCGGCTATCGCAGTCACAGATACCAATAATCTGTTTGGCGCGCTTGAGTTTGCACAGAAGGCGTCGAAAGACGGGCTGCAGCCCATTATCGGCTGTCAGGTCGATATTGCGTTCGGCGATCACAATGACAATGGACGCAGCGTCAATCGCAGGATTGCGTTGGACCTTGCTCCAATCGTGCTGCTTGCGGCAACGGAAGAAGGCTATGCGAATATAGTGCGGCTCGTCAGTCGCGCCTTTATGGAGACGCCCGCAGGCGATCCGGTGCATGTCGAAGCAAGCTGGCTACCACCATTGTCGAAAGACGTCATTATTCTTTCCGGTGGCGCACTGGGACCAATCGGCCGCGCTTTTGCTGCCGACCGCCCCGACAGGGCAGAGGCGCGGCTTGCCTTCCTGCGGGAGGTCTTTGGTGACCGGCTTTATGTCGAATTGCAGCGTCAGGTAGGTTACGACCGTGCGCTGGAAGCAAAGACGGTTGCCCTTGCCTATGAAATGGATCTGCCTCTGGTGGCCACCAATGAGGCTTTCTTTCTCAAGGCGGAAGATTTCGAGGCTCACGATGCGCTTCTTGCCATTGCGGAAGGCCAGATTCTCTCAAACGATGACCGCCGCCGTCTGACACCGGACCATCATCTGAAAAGCCGTGCGGAAATGGCGGCACTCTTTGCCGATCTGCCGGAAGCGCTCGACAACACGGTCGAGATTGCGGAACGTTGTAGCTGGTACACGCAGACCCGCCAGCCGATCCTGCCGCGGTTCACGGGCGAGTCCGATGATGCAGAGGCGGCCGTTCAGGAGGAGGCTGATGAGCTTGCCCGGCAGGCGCGTGAAGGCCTGAAGATGCGTCTGGAGACCGCAGGTCTCGCAGAAGGTTATACGACGGAACAATATACCGATCGTCTCGAATATGAGATCGGCATCATTACCCGCATGAAGTTCCCCGGTTACTTCCTGATCGTTGCCGACTTTATCAAATGGGCGAAAGCCCAAGGCATTCCGGTAGGGCCCGGCCGTGGTTCGGGTGCCGGTTCGCTTGTCGCCTATGCGCTTACGATTACTGACGTCGATCCATTGCGCTTTTCCTTGCTTTTCGAACGCTTCCTCAATCCGGACCGCGTTTCGATGCCCGACTTCGATATCGATTTCTGTCAGGACCGCCGTGAAGAGGTGATCCGCTATGTGCAGGGAAAGTACGGGCGCGATCAGGTCGCACAGATCATCACTTTCGGAACCCTGCAAGCTCGCGCCGTGCTGCGCGACGTCGGACGTGTTCTGGAAATGCCTTACGGACAGGTTGACCGTCTGTGCAAGCTGGTGCCGCAGAACCCGGCTAATCCGGTGTCGCTGGCGCAGGCTATCGAGACCGAACCGAAGATCAATGAGGAGCGCGAGAAGGAGCCGGTTGTTGGCCGCCTTCTCGATATGGCGCTCAAGCTCGAAGGGCTTTACCGCCACGCATCGACCCACGCCGCCGGTATTGTGATCGGTGACCGACCGCTGTCCGAACTCGTGCCCATGTATCGCGATCCGCGTTCCGACATGCCCGTTACCCAGTTCAACATGAAATGGGTCGAGCAGGCGGGGCTGGTCAAATTCGACTTTCTCGGTCTCAAGACATTGACCGTTCTCGAAACGGCGGTCGAACTGGTGGCGCGCAAGGGCATCGCCATTGATCTGTCTCATATACCGCTCGATGATGCGCTGACCTATGAGATGCTGTCGCGCGGTGAAACGGTCGGCGTGTTCCAGGTTGAAAGTGCGGGTATGCGCAAGGCGCTGCTCGGCATGCGCCCGGACCGGATCGAAGATATTATTGCGCTCGTAGCGCTTTATCGTCCTGGTCCGATGGAGAACATCCCGACCTATAATGCGCGCAAGAATGGTGAGGAGGAGATCGCCTCCATTCATCCGAAGATCGATCACCTGATCAAGGAAACGCAGGGCGTTATCGTCTATCAGGAACAGGTGATGCAGATCGCGCAGGTGCTTTCCGGCTATTCGCTCGGCGAAGCTGACCTTCTGCGCCGCGCCATGGGTAAGAAAATCCGCGAGGAAATGGACAAGCAGCGCGTCCGTTTTGTGGATGGCGCGATTGAAGGCGGCGTCGACAAGGCACAGGCCAACATGATCTTCGACCTGCTGGCCAAGTTTGCTGACTACGGCTTCAACAAGTCGCACGCCGCGGCCTATGCTATCGTCTCCTACCAGACAGCTTATATGAAGGCGCATTATCCGGTCGAGTTCCTCGCCGCGTCGATGACCTACGATATGTCGAATACCGACAAGCTCAACGATTTCCGACGAGAGGCCAATCGCCTGGGCATTGAAGTGGTTCCGCCTTCGGTAATGACTTCCTTCCGCCCGTTTGAAGTCGGCGAGAAGCAGATCTTCTACTCGCTTGCCGCCATCAAAGGGGTGGGCGAGGCGGCCGTCGATCATATTGTCGATGTGCGTGCCGAGAAGCCTTTTGAAAGCCTTGAAGATTTCTGCGAGCGCGTCGACCCGCGCATAATCAACCGGCGCGTGCTGGAAAGTCTCATCAATGCCGGTGCAATGGATTGTTTCGGTCGTGAGCGCCCGGCGATGAGTGCGGGCATGGACCGCATCATGGGCTTTGCCCAGCGTACGCAGGAAAATGCCGCCAGTGGCCAGTCCGATATTTTTGGCCTGTCGGGTGCGCCGAAGGAAACGCTTATCCTGCCGCAGGCAGCTCCGTGGTTGCCATCGGAAATGCTGCACCGTGAGTTTCAGGCGGTTGGTTTTTATCTTTCTGCACATCCGCTCGATGAGTATCGTGATGTGCTCAACCGTATGCGTGTTCAAAGCTGGGCGGATTTTTCCGCAGCCGTGAAACGCGGCGCCAATGCCGGTCGTCTGGCGGGAACCGTGACGGCACGGCAGGAGCGTAAAACACGCACCGGCAACAAGATGGGTATAGTGCAACTGTCCGACGCCAGCGGCCAGTTCGAAGCGGTCCTGTTTTCCGAAGGGCTTGCGCAATATCGCGATCTTCTGGAAAGCGGCAAGTCGGTCGTTATTACGGTTCAGGCGGAGGACCGTCCCGAAGGAATAGGCTTGCGTATCCAGACGGTGCAGTCATTGGAAGACGAAGCCTGCCGCATGCAGAAGGCGCTGCGACTTTATCTGCGCTCGGCTGACGCGGTCCGTCATATCGTGCCGCATTTCAACACGCGCGGCGACGGGCAGGTGAGCCTGATCGTCATCAAGGATAACGGCCAGCGGGAAGTGGAGATCGAGCTACCACATCGCTATCGCGTCAGTCCACAGATCGCCAGTGCCATGAAAGCCATTCAGGGCGTCGTGGACGTGGAGCTGGTTTAGGGTAACTTGGGCAAAACAGGGGCTGTCCTGTTTTGCATTCGTTTTGCACGAAAAATCGGTGGTGATGTGCGAATTTCACCACCGATTTTTCGGCGAACGCCTGTCAAAAATATGGCGTTTTTGTGATTGGCATCAATAGGCTGCTGTGAAGCGCTTGCGAATATGCTGGCCTTTTTCAGCTTCGTCCAGAATTGCGACCGCCAGATCGGCAACTGAAATCTTGCTTTCACCCTTGTCGTCGAAAACCGGTTCGTCGCCGCCAAGCCGGTATTTGCCGGTGCGTTCGCCCGGCTGAAGAATGATCGCCGGTGATACGAACGACCATTCCAGTTCGTTCTCACCACGCAGGTCTTCGAGCGCCTGACGGGCGCCGAGTGCGCCTTCCTTCCATTCGGCAGGGAATTCAGGCGAGTCGACCAACTGGTTGCCATTGACGGAAAGGCTGCCTGCACCGCCGACTGCTATAAGGCGCTTGATGCCTGCCTTCCTGGTCGCATCCGTGATGGAGCGGCTGCCGTTGATGTGGTTTTCGCGGATGTTCTTGTCGCTCCAGCCCGGATTGTAAGCTGAAATCACGACGTCATGCCCCGCAAGCTGCTTTGCGAGCGCGTCGGTATCAAAAACGTCAGCCTTTACCGCTGTCACATTGGGCAGTTTTTCGACTTTCTCCGGGTGGCGAACAAGTGCGGTAACCTGGTCGCCGCGTGCCGCAGCTTCCTTGAGGATTGCAGCGCCTACGAAACCCGTTGCGCCGATCAGTGCGATCTTGGCCATGGCATTCTCCTTTCCGATCTTCTCGTATCGAACGAATTAAGGTATGTTTCATAATCAGGTTATTTCTGATAACCACATAGGCCATGCCGACAGGCTTGTGAAGAACGCACTTTTACATGGTCAGGATACATGGAAGTAACCGCCTCAAAGGCAAGTGCCGAGAATGATGCGTGTTAAAACTGGAATCATAAAACCGATATAAAGGTTTGTTTTCAGGCACTATTCGCCCCAAACCGCTTCACGCTTCTGCTGGAAATGCGCCAGATTCGATGATGAGGAAGAACACCGGTCTGCCACCGGGTTTTCCGGAGAAATAAGATGACGATACCGACACGCCCAGACGGCAAGACGCCTTTGCTCTCGTCAACACCTGCTTTCAAAACCGATGGTGACGGTTCCTGCCCGATCCGCGAAGTGCTGGACCGGATAGGCGACACATGGAGCATTCTCGTCATTTTCAATCTTCAGGAAGGTTCGATGCGTTTCAATGCATTGCGACGTGCCATTGAGGGGATATCACAGCGCATGTTGACGGTTACGTTGCGGTCGCTGGAGCGGGATGGCCTTGTGTCTCGTCATGTTCGCCCGACATCTCCGCCCGAGGTGGAATATTCGCTGACCGAACTTGGACATTCTCTGGCCGTTCCCATTGACGTTCTTGGCCAATGGGCCGTCAAAAATAGGGCTTTACTTCGCGATGCACGCTCGCGCTTTGACGGAAGCGTTGAATAAAAAGGAACCGGTCTCACTCCGTTTGCGTTTGTCTTGCAAACAGGAGAAGTCCAATGCCCGCAAAATCCCAGGCCCAACAGAAGGCAGCCGGTGCCGCACTTGCCGCCAAACGCGGTGAAATCAAGAAAAGCGAACTCTTCGGTGCGTCGAAAGAAATGTATGAATCGATGACCGAAAAGGAACTGGAAGAGTTTGCCGAAACCAAGCGCAAAGGCTTGCCCGAACACGTAGACGACAAGACGAAGCACTAGGGTCAGGACCGATTAATTTGATGGAAATGGCACCTGAAATGACAGGAGCTTTTAGGAGAGACGCGAAGAACGGGGTGGTTTCCCCGGCTGAGCGGTTCGACGCAGCGGAACGCGAGTCATTTCGGTGTCGAGAGGATGTGGTCCATCCGCTCGGCGACTTCGTCGAAAAGCTCGAAAATGAACCACATTTCCTTCGCCTTTTCTCCTCGTATCCAAACGGGTGGCCTCACACCATTTTCACCAAATCAATAAGTCCTGACCCTAACCACAATCGACCGGAGGGAAATGAGGATCGGCTCGATTCTGCTTGAACCAAGAGGGTTTAAGCATCCATCAGATTGGCGCTCAAGATAAAATGGCGAGCGTTATCAGACGCTCGCCGCTACTGTCAGATGGTTACTTGCCGGCTTTGTTCGACGCCAGCTCGATCGCTTTCAGCTTGCCATTCGTAATGCCACAACGAAGCGTGATGCTGTCCCATTTCGTGGATGCATTCTTGTTGCGCGCTTCGCCGGGAACCGAAATTACAGCAGAAACCTTGCGTGGGTCGCTGGTGCTGAATTTCGAAGATTTATCATTGGTTTCTGCCGAAGAGATGTCATCCTTGGTGAAGCCGAGACGATCGTACTTCTTGCTTTTCTTGACATAATCATAAGCGCTGGCGATGCAGTCCGCGACTTGTGGAGCCGCTTGCTGATCCTTCACCAACGTTTGATAGTTTCCCGTAAAATCCTTCGATCTTTTCGGGACAGCATCGGCATGGGCAACGGCGGAAAAGCCAAGTGCGAAAATTGCGGAAATTATGAATTTGGTCGATTTCATGCCCTATGTCCTTTTGGAAACCCGTCGTTCACAAGCGAGCGGCAGGATTGAACCGATAATAGAAGAGAGATTACGGACGCAATTCTGATTTTTTTATGAATTTCCGACGCTTACGACGATATCTTACTGGCAGATACGTGCAAGGCAAGATTTGCCATGGCATCCTTGATCGAGATGCATGTTGGTACGATGGGCGGCATCACCGTCGGGGCCGATGACAGTCATGAAAAGCTTGCAGCTTGCGCTATGCACAGCACGCCAGAAAGCCTTGTCCTTATCGGAACCGTTCCAGCCGCTTTCCAACTCTGTCTTGCGACCGTCGGAGAACTTGAACGACATGATATCGAGCGCGTTTGCAAAGGCGTGTTCGGAAACCCGCCCCGACGTAGCGCCGTTTACCTTCCTGCACTGATAGTCCGATCCGGTGCCGATTTCCGAGATTTTTGAATCCGGCCCGTACACGTCTTTGGCGGCCTTGGTTACCTCAATGCTCCATTGCGCCAGCGTGACGGCCATCGCGCAATTTGTGGTGATGGCATTGGCGAATTTCAAAGGTTCACCCTTGCCGACGGCAGTTAGAGACAAAGGAGAGTGGGCTCCACATTGCTCACCGTCCTTGATCGGGGGGAGCAGTTTGCCGTCAACTTCGCCGGAAATCAGTGCCGGGCAGGACACCTGATAGACACGTTCATCCTTTTCCGGCTGCGGCTGCTGGGCACGATCAGGTTTCGGTTCTTGTGGTTTCTCGTCCGTCTGTTTCGGGTTCTCAGCCGGTTTTGGCGGCTCAGTTGGACCAGGTGCGGCTTGAGTATCCGGGGATGGAGCGGGCGCCGGTTGCGGTGGCAGCCTGGGTTCTTCCTCCGGCTTTTCCGTTGGAACGGGCGGGGTGTCCGGTTCGGACGTTTTGCTTGCTGTTTCCTCCCGGCGAGGGGCTGGCGTCGGAACAGGTATGGTGAGGCCGGGCACGGGTTTTGTTTCCGCCTTTGCCGGGGCGCTTTCCGCCTGCTTTGCCGTTCGCTGTTTCGGCGCTGATTTGCTCTGGGTGCGTTTTACCGCCGGGCGTTTGCGATGCTGCTTTGCCTTTTGGGCGTCCTGCTTCAGGATGCGTTCGATAAAAGTTTGCGCCTGCGCCTCATCGGAACTGATGCCCGAAAAACGGGGCACCGCAACAAGGCCTAGCGCAATCAGAGTGGTGAATGCACCCTTGCCGGGCAGGAAAAAAGACAAAGCCATTGACGCCTCATGAGTAGCGGATTCTCATGTCTAATGATGAAACAGCCAGGTGCGTTCCTTCACGCTTGATGGCAGGACGTAGCAAATGGTAGGAAAGACACCCTGCAGGCCGGTTTTTCAGGCTTTCTCGGCTCGTTGAGCTTGACAAGATAATAGCAGCACGACTAAAAGCCGCCCATCGCTGGCGCGTTTTCGTGCCGGCGGTTCATTTGACGTGTCCCGTGGATGAAGATTGCGCTCGCGCGCTTCATCCTGTCAGTCCTCGAAACCGAGGGCAGAGGAGGGCGCGTTTCCTCCAGCGCCTCCGGGCGCTTTAACCTTTTGAAGGAAATGCGATGAGCAAGCGCGAATCCGCTAAGTACAAAATTGATCGCCGTCTTGGCGAAAACATCTGGGGTCGTCCGAAGTCCCCGGTCAACCGTCGTGAATATGGCCCAGGCCAGCACGGCCAGCGCCGCAAGGGCAAGCTGTCGGACTTCGGTGTACAGCTCCGCGCAAAGCAGAAGCTCAAGGGTTTCTACGGCGACATCTCCGAAAAGCAGTTCCGCAAGACCTACGAAGAAGCCGCTCGCCGCAAGGGCGACACCGGTGAAAACCTGATCGGTCTTCTGGAATCGCGTCTCGACGCGATCGTATATCGCGCCAAGTTCGTTCCGACGATCTTTGCTGCCCGCCAGTTCATCAACCACGGCCACGTGAATGTGAACGGTCGTCGCGTCAACGTCCAGTCCTACCGCCTGAAGGCTGGTGACATCGTTGAAGTCCGCGAAAAGTCGAAGCAGTTGGTTATCGTTCTCGAAGCTATTCAGCTCGCAGAACGCGATGTTCCTGACTACCTCGAAGTTGACCACAACAAGCTGGTTGCAACCTATTCCCGCGTTCCGACCCTGACGGATGTGCCTTACGCCGTCCAGATGGAACCGAACCTGGTCGTCGAATTCTATTCGCGTTAATTTCAGGCGCCATCTGGCGCGCTGGATATATGCCGAAATCGAAAAGCCGCGCTGTACATGCAGCGCGGCTTTTTCTTTTCCAGCAAAAGTGCGAAGCGGTTTTGCGTCTTTCGCAAACAAATGTTGTTTCGCGGTTTTCCCTGCCGCTAGTTTTCGCTATTAAGCCTTCAACATCTTCAATTGTTTTTCGGGAAGCATCATGAACGCTTTCGATCCAGATATCGCAGAAGACGCTGGCAGCGACGGCTGCCACCCGCTGTTCCGCGATGTGCCGACCACGGTCGAGTTCAACAAGCTGCGCAAGCGACTTTTGCGTCTCACGCGGCAAGCTATCGACGATTTCGCGATGGTGAAGCCCGGCGAGCGTTGGATGATATGCCTTTCAGGCGGAAAGGATTCCTATGGCCTTCTCGCTTTGCTGCTCGACCTCAAATGGCGCGGCCTGCTGCCGGTCGAGCTGCTTGCCGTCAATCTGGATCAGGGCCAGCCGAATTTTCCGAAGCACATTTTGCCGGATTTCCTGAAACGGTATGAAATCGAACACCGTATCGAATATCAGGACACTTATTCGATCGTGACCGACAAGCTGCCTGCAAGCAGCACCTATTGCTCGCTGTGTTCGCGTCTGCGTCGGGGGAACCTCTATCGCATCGCTCGTGAAGAGGGCTGTTCGGCCATCGTTCTTGGCCATCATCGGGAAGATATTCTCGAAACCTTCTTCATGAACCTGTTCCATGGCGGGCGCCTGGCTGCGATGCCGCCAAAGCTTTTGAACGACGAAGGAGATCTGATGTTATTCCGGCCGCTGGCTTATGCGGCAGAGGATGATCTCGAAAAGTTTGCGACCGCAATGCAGTTTCCGATCATTCCGTGCGATCTGTGCGGCAGTCAGGAAGGGCTTCAGCGCAATGCGATGAAGGCCATGCTGACCGATATCGAGAAGCGTATGCCGGGCCGCAAGGACACGATGATCCGCGCGATGACGAATGTGCGTCCAAGCCATCTGCTGGATCGCACGCTGTTCGACTTTGCAGGGCTGATGGCGAATAATGTGGGAGAGGGTGATCATGCGGTTTGATGACGGACAGATGGACTGGTTGGCGGATTTGCTTGCAGATGCGGCTCGCCAGGAAATCATGCCCCGGTTTCGTCGGTTGGATGCTGGCGATATCCGACAGAAGACTTCACCCGCCGATCTGGTAACAGAGGCGGATGTGAATGCAGAACGGTTGATCACAGTCAAGCTCAAAGAGCGCTTCGCCGATGCAGTGATCGTCGGCGAGGAGGCCTGCTCGGACAATCCGGCCCTGCTTGCTGGTCTCGATGATGCGGAGCTTGCTTTCACGATCGACCCGGTCGATGGCACTTTCAACTTTGCATCCGGTGTTCCGCTCTTCGGCGTGATGCTTGCGGTTGTGTCGAAAGGCGAAACGGTTGCCGGTATCATTCATGATCCTGTCGGAAATGACTGGATCATGGCTTCAAAAGGTGGCGGAAGCTACATCCGTCACGCTAATGGGGATGTAAGCAAGGTCAGCGTTGCCGAACCGGCCTCAATTGACCAGATGACTGGCGCTATATCGTGGCAGTACACGACTGAACCGGTACGGTCGCGTCTGGCACGCAATCATACGAAGTTTCTGTCGCAGATCGGCTATCGCTGCGCAGCGCACGAGTATCGCATCATCGCGACCGGTGGGGCGCATTTTGCCGTCTACAACAAGCTTATGCCTTGGGACCATCTTCCAGGAGCGTTGATCCACCAAGAAGCTGGCGGTTATCTCGCACGGTGGGACGGAAGCGCATATTTGCCCTCTCACACGGGCGGTGGGCTTCTGGTGGCACCGAGCAAGGATAGCTGGCAGTCCATTCAGGCTGCACTCTGGGAAGAATAGCAGCGCCTCGGGCCAGCTTGTGTTTTTGGCATCTGGGCACTATATTGGCGGAGTGGGTTGGAAGCGCGAACTCCCAACCCGTTTCGCTTAGATAAAGAGTCTGACCCGCACGTAGCATTGCCAGCCCGTGCGGGTTTTCTTTATCGTCAGCGTGATACTCACGGGTATGAAACCCATTTGTGTCACTCCGGTTCGAGAGCAAAGCTCTTGCCAAAGTCGAGGTGGCTTATCCTCCCCGATGCGCCTGCTGGCCGGCGCGTTCTGCTTTTGCTCCCGAAACACCAACTGATAGCATGTGTATGGCATAAGAAAAGCCCGCTAACTATGAGCGGGCTTTGATTGTTTATTCCTGATGTATAATCAGATTACGTGTTCTGCGGGCGGGTTCTGCACCCTGAACAACCGGCCGCGTTCGGCTATCAGAACACAGCCGAGGGCGACAAATCCAAGCACGCAATAGCCGGTTGCAACTGGTGTGGTTGTGCCGTCAAAGGCCTGGCCGATGATAGCACCCAATGCCGCGCCGATCACGGTTTGGGCAAAGCCCAGAACGGAGGAGGCCGTCCCTGCAACCTCCCCGAGTGGTTCCATCGCCAGCGCATTGAAGTTGGCGGTCACAAGGCTGAACGAGAACATGATGGTCATATAGATCGCCATCAGAACCGGGAAGGGCACAGGGCCTTCCATTGTGACAGACAGAACCATCCACAACAGGCTGAAGCTGGTGAAGACCAGCAGCATGGTCTGGGAAATTCGCCGCATACCGTAGCGGCCGACCAGACGAGAGTTCATGAATGAGGCAAGCGCCAGTGTCATGGCAACAGCGGCGAAAGCCAATGGGAACAAGGCGCCGAGCTTGTAAATATCGACGAAGATCTGCTGCGCCGAATTGATGTAGCCAAACAGCGCGCCCAGGATGAACGATGTGCCCAGCATGTAAAACAGGGCGACGCGGTTCGAAAGAACGATCCCGAATCCACCGATCACACTCTTTACGGTCAATGGACGACGATTGGACGCGGGCAGCGTTTCTGGCAACCGAAAGAAGGCCCAGATACCGACGGCAAGCGCCATGATGGCCATAGACAGGAAGATCAGGTGCCATTCGCCGAAAAGCATGATGAGCTGGCCAGTTGCAGGTGCAACGACAGGCAGGATCATGAAAACCATCATGACGAGCGACATGACCTCAGCCATCTGACGGCCGGCGAACTTGTCGCGGACGACGGATACCGCAATCACGCGGGTGGCAGCAGCGCCAAGCCCCTGGAGTACGCGCAGGATGATAAGCGTCGTGAAATCGGTAACGATGGCCGCTCCCAGAGCTGCCAGAATGTAAATGACGAGCCCGCCGAACAGCGGCAGCCTGCGACCGAATCGGTCGCTCAGTGGTCCATAGAACAGTTGCGAAACACCAAAGCCGAGCAGATAGGCGGTGATGACGAACTGGACGTGATTTTCGGACTGGACGCCAAGGCTTGCACCGATCTGCGGCAAACCGGGCAGCATGATATCGACTGCCAGCGCATTGATGGCCATGATCGCTGCAATGAGCGCGATGAATTCTCCACGCCCACGCATGGAGGCCTTCTGGTCCGGCGAACCGTTCTTGATGTCGAGCGGCATGACTGGCATTCCTTGGCAAAGTGACGCATCGCGTCTGAAAGACACGATGCGAACGACAAAATTTAGAAAGCAGAAGCCGACAGATGGAAGTCTGTCGTTGAAGCATCTAGCAAACGCAAAAGGCGCCGTAGAACGGCGCCTTTGGAAAAAAGGTGAGGCTAAAAACCGTATAACCGGCAATTAATCCTCAAGCAGCCTTGGTGGCAATACCCTTATCGGTAAAAAGTGCCTGTAATTCGTTCGATTGGAACATTTCACGCACAATATCGCAGCCGCCAACGAATTCGCCCTTCACATAGAGCTGAGGAATGGTTGGCCAGTTGGAGTATTCCTTGATGCCCTGACGGAGTTCGTCAGAGGACAGGACATTGACGCCTTTGTAATCCACGCCGAGATAGTCGAGGATCTGGACCACCTGACCGGAGAAACCACACTGCGGGAAACCTGGCGTGCCCTTCAAGAAAAGCACGACGTCGTTGGTCTTTACTTCATTGTCGATGAAATCGTTGATGCCGGTCATTTGCGGTCCTTTCCAAGCATAACCCCGAAAAGTTGCCTGACTTTTCGGACAGGATTATGCGCTAAACAAATACGCCGAGGCAAATTTCAGCGTAAACTGGGAGGTCTTCCCCAATATAGTCATTTGTATGCTGGTAACCACCCTGTTCGGGCGAAAGCAAGTCAAATGCGCGGAAAATCCGTATTCAGGGGAGCAGCATCTTGCCGCAGCAGGATTTGCTCGTAGAAATGGGGCTCCCCCAAACGGTCTTCCGTTATTCCGGTACGCCGGTCTGCAAGGCAAGTGCGTGAAGCACGCCGCCCATATTACCCTTCAGCGCATCATAGACCATCTGGTGCTGCTGCACACGGGACTTGCCACGGAAACTTTCCGCGACTACCTCGGCGGCATAATGGTCTCCGTCTCCGGCAAGGTCGCGGATCGTCACCTTTGCGTCGGGAATTCCTTCGCGTATCAGTTTTTCGATCTCATGTGCGTCCATAGCCATGTAAAATCTCCCGCCGTTTCCGGCATCTTCTTATCATTTTATCGAATCGTAACGCACCATCGTGGAACGTCAACAAACATCTGTCTAACGCTTAAATAGCCGACAAGCAAACCGCCCGGACAGGCTTTCCATCCGGGCGGCAAAAGGTATCAATGATGTGAAACGAGGTCAGTTATCGCTAACCGGTTCGCCACTCATGAAGTCCGGGAACCAGCCTTCAAAAGCATCAGTCAGATCGACAATGCTGACATCGATATTATTGCCAATCTTCAGGCGGTCGCCGCCAACAGTACCGAGAACGCGGAACGGAACGCCTGCACCTTCAGCATTGAGCGCAATGAGCTTTGCCATTTCCGCTGTAGCCGCGACGACATAGCGCGCCTGATCTTCACCGAAAAGAACTGCGTGCGGCAGGCCGTCACCGGCATCGAGCTCTGCACCCTTGCCGGATTTGATCGCCATTTCCGCGACGGCAATCGCCAGACCGCCATCGGAGAGATCATGACAGGCCGTAACCTGACCGTTGCGGATGGCCGAGCGGACGAACTCGCCGTTACGTTTTTCAAGCGCAAGGTCGACAGTCGGGGCAGGGCCATCCGCACGGTCGAACAGATCACGCAGGTAAATCGACTGGCCGAGATGCGTGCCGTCGCCTCCAAGCAGAACCAGCGTGTCACCGTCCTGCATGCCGCCGATCTTGGCTGTCTGCGACCAATCCGGAATGAGGCCGACACCGGCAATGGTTGGCGTTGGCAGAATGGCCTGACCGTTTGTTTCGTTATAAAGCGAGACATTGCCCGAAACGATCGGGAAATCGAGCGCACGGCAGGCTTCGCCAATGCCTTCGATGGCCTTGACGAGCTGGCCCATGATTTCCGGCTTTTCGGGATTGCCGAAGTTCAGGTTATCGGTCGAAGCCAGCGGCTCCGCGCCGGTCGCTGTGATGTTGCGCCAGCATTCGGCCACAGCCTGCTTGCCGCCTTCGAACGGATCGGCTTCGCAATAGCGCGGCGTCACGTCCGACGAGAAGGCGAGCGCCTTGGTTTCATGGCCTTCAACGCGGATCACACCGGCATCGCCGCCGGGAACCTGTAGCGAGTTGCCCTGAATGAGCGTGTCATACTGTTCATAGACCCAGCGACGCGACGAAAGATCCGGCGAACCGATGAGCTTGAGCAGGGCAGCCGAATAGTCTTCCACCTGCGGCACGTTGCTTGCGGGAAGCGGTGCGTGCTTGCCCGGCTCCATCCACGGACGATCATATTCAGGCGCTTCGTCGCCCAGATCCTTGATCGGCAGGTTGGCGACTTCTTCGCCTTGATGAATGACGCGGAAACGCAGGTCGTCCGTGGTCTTGCCGACGATGGCGAAGTCCAGACCCCACTTGCGGAAAATGGCCTGCGCTTCGGCTTCCTTTTCAGGCTTCAGAACCATGAGCATGCGCTCCTGGCTTTCCGAAAGCATCATTTCATAGGCCGTCATGTTCTCTTCGCGGACGGGAACATGGTCGAGAATGAGTTCAATGCCGAGGTCGCCCTTGGCGCCCATTTCGACAGCCGAGCAGGTAAGACCGGCTGCACCCATATCCTGAATGGCGATGACCGCACCGGAGGCCATCAGCTCAAGACAGGCTTCGAGCAGGCACTTCTCGGTGAACGGATCGCCGACCTGAACAGTAGGGCGCTTTTCTTCGATCGACTCGTCGAATTCCGCCGATGCCATGGTCGCGCCGCCGACACCGTCGCGGCCCGTCTTGGCACCCAGATAGACGACCGGCAGGCCGACGCCCTTGGCTTCCGACAGGAAGATTCCGTCATGCTTGGCGAGACCGGCAGCAAAGGCATTGACGAGGATATTGCCGTTATAGCGCTTGTCGAAGTTCACTTCGCCGCCAACGGTCGGCACGCCAAAGGCATTGCCATAACCGCCGACACCGGACACGACGCCGGATACAAGATGACGGGTCTTCGGATGGTCAGGTTCGCCAAAGCGCAGCGCGTTCATCGCCGCAACCGGACGCGCGCCCATGGTGAACACGTCGCGCAGAATGCCGCCAACGCCGGTCGCTGCACCCTGATAGGGTTCGATGTAGGATGGGTGATTATGGCTTTCCATCTTGAAGACGACGCAATCGCCATCACCGATGTCCACCACGCCTGCATTTTCGCCGGGGCCCTGAATAACACGCGGTCCGGTTGTCGGAAGCGTGCGAAGCCATTTCTTGGAAGACTTGTAGGAGCAGTGCTCGTTCCACATGGCCGAGAAAATCCCAAGCTCTGTGAAGGTGGGCTCGCGTCCGATTAGCTCAAGAATGCGCTGATACTCGTCCGGCTTGAGGCCATGGGATTCGATGAGTTCCGGCGTGATGTCGCGCTTGTTGGAAATAGTCATGGAAATGGGCAACCCCGTCGCAGGCTGTGGCACCCAAAAACCTTCCGCCGAAGGCTGGGCATCTAAGGTTTCAAGGGGCCTCTTTAACCTAACTCTGTTGGAAGTGCGACAGGAAAATACCGCTTTCCCGGCCTCAATCCTATATCAATAACGATAAAAAGAGACCAAGTCCGTCATACACTGCCTTCATATCCCGCTTGTTCGTTTTCGAGCAGTCGCCGCAGGGTCAAAAAGCCGTTCTCGACCACTTCGCGATCAGCGGGCGAGGAGAAGGCAACGCGAACCCGGTGATAGACCTGCTCCACGCGGCCCGCTTTGAACTCGTCCTCGTCATCGATCAGAATTCCGCTTTCATAGGCTGCGGCCTTGAAGGTTCCCGAAAGCCATGGTTCAGGCAAACCCATCCAAAGAAATGGAATGGTGGGTTTGGAAACGAAATCGAAACCGCTGAAGACTTTGCGGGCCATTTCCTCACGCAGGACGGTTTCTGCTCGGCATTTGCCATGAACGACGTCGGCCTCACCGGACAACACAAGCTGGGCACCGGTTTCGGCGAGCAGGAATGCTGCGCCGCCTGTGACCATCTTGTGCGTGACCTTCACACGTTGCGCGCAATGCGCAGGGCAGGCGACCCAGCCGCTGCGTATCCCAGCCGCAACGGCTTTCGACAAGCCGGAGACGACGAATGTGCGTTCAGGCGCAAAACTTGCCAAGGGTGGAATCTGGCTATCGCACATGACACCATAGATATCGTCTTCGATAAGCCAGACATTGTAACGCCTTGCTATATCGGCGATTGCGCGACGCCGTTCTTCCGGCATGACGGATAATGTCGGGTTGTGCAGTGTCGGCATCAGGAAGGCGAGGGTGGGATGCTGCTGGCGACAGGCCCGTTCGAATTCTTCCGGGATCAGCCCATATTCATCGAGACCTGCCTGAATGGTGCGGCGCCCGAGAAGGCGTACGGAGCGGCTGATCTGCGCATAAGTCAGGTTTTCGAACAGGATGCGATCGCCCGGATTGGTGAAAGCCGTGATGATGGCGATGCTTGCCGCCTGCGCACCATTGGTGACGACAATATTGTCGAGGTCTGGCCGCCAGTCTGCTCGCGAAAGCCATTTTTGTCCGGCTTCCAGCCAGTGTTGCGGAAAGTAGCGCGAATAGCTCGCAATATCCTGCGGAAAATCCCGGTGAATGTCGGCATTGATTTTGGCCAGAACTTCATGCTGGCCGACATCCGGCGCTGCCGTGGTGTCGAAACGTATTTTTCCCGAGGGAACATCGGCGGGCTTTGTGCCAGCTATACCGGAGGCGGTGAGCGCGTTGTCTGCGGGTTCTTCGCCCAGGACATAGGTTCCGCGACCAACTTCGCCTGTCACAAGGCCACGCTCATGGGCCAGTGCATAGGCACGACCGATTGTACCGATTGTCACCTTCAAGTCGAATGCCAGATTGCGTTGCGGTGGCAACTTGGTGCCCGTTGGCAATCCGCCATTCCCGATAGCCTCTTCGATGGCATCGGCAAGCTGCAGGTAAAACGGACCGGATTTACCGGCTAGGTCTGGAATCCAATTTGTCATGGTGACAACTTATAAATTGTACCTATTGCCAAGTCAATTATAGAGTCAATTCGTCGCTGCTTGGTGACAATGCAGACATAGAGCCAAACATACGGTTTGCCTCGACTGCTTCCCAGCTCCCAACTGGCCCAACTGGTAATGAAATGGACCGAGCCAATGTTCTACTTCAGACCGCAGACCGAGACAATAGATACAATTCTCCCTGTTCCGGTGGCAGATAGCATCACAGACTTGCCAAAAGGATTGCAGGTCAATCTGACAACGGCCTCCCAGCCACAAGTCGGATATATAAGCCGTTTTTTAGACTGGGTGTCTTATCGCATGATGCTGCGACGCAGCCGGATCGCCTTGAGTGAACTGACAGACGATCAGTTGCGCGATATCGGACTGCAGCGCGAAGAGGCAGAGCGCGAAGCGCGCAAAGTGCGATTTCATCTGCGTTAAACCATGTCGCGGAAAACCGGCTTCCCCTTTTCCGCGACATGCTCTGGTTTTACTGGCAGCCGCTCTGGCCCGAAGCCCAGCGGTTGACGTCGGCGGCGATCCGGCCGCCATGGCTTTCCTGCATCATGGGTCCGAAGGCCTCGACGCGTGCCGGATTGCCCTGTGCGTGCACGACGAGCAGCGGACGTGATGCCGGATTGCGGGCAGGAACGACCAGAATGCGCGGACGTCCGGTAAAGGAATTCAGTTCTGGCGCAAGCGTATAGCCACGGAAATCCTTGTCCTTGGATTTGAACCAGCAGCTATTTGCTGCCAGTGCGATGCGTTCCATGGTTGGCAGCGCCGCCTTGCTGGCGTCGACGGCGATGGGGCCCGTGGGCTTGCTGGAAGTGCAGGCTGCAAGCAATGCAATGGCCGGGAGGGCCAGAAGAGCGAAAGTCTTGGTCTTCAAGGAGGGGCTCCGATAGTGCGTGCCTATGAAAGCCACGCATGAGAGGTGGGCGGGAGGAAGGTGTCAGGCAAGTTGTGGCATGAAAGCCTTCAGTCCGTCGCTCATCTCGTTCCAGATGCGCTCAAAAACCGGGTGCTGTTTTGCCTTTACTGCATATGCATCGAATTTCGGGAACTCGTCCAGCAAATCCGCTCTGCCCGAGAGCTTCTTCAACGGCTCCATCAGAAAGCGCACCGGCAAGAGCCAGCAATCTGCAAGCGTTGGTTCGTCTCCAGCCGCATAGGCCTTGTCCGAGAGACGGCTTTCAACCACTTTCAGGCCGGTATGCATCTTGTCGAACAGGCGCTCAATGCTGGCATTGTCGCGTTCTGGTTTGCTCAACAGGACGAACAGCTTCATCGCCGGTCCAAGCACTTCCAGTTCTGTCACACGGGCGAGAAGACGAATAAGCGCCCGCTCACGAGGTGAGCCGGGCAGTACAGATGTCTCCGGAAAATGATCTTCGAGATATTCGGCGATCACTGCTCCTTCAAACAGCGTTTCACCGGAACTGGTAATCAGCACTGGTACGCGTCGGAGCGGTGTTACATCGCCGAAATCGGCGGGAAACGGGTAGGGCATGCTCATCGGCTTGAAAGGCAGGTCCTTCAGGTAAAGAACCCCGCGTACAAAGGCCGAGTAAGGGGAAAGAGGGCGTGAATATAGCTGCATGAATGAAGTTCCCCTGATTCGTTATCGCTAAAATGTGCAAGGCATTTCCAGCAAAAATGTGAACGCTCTTGCTTGGATAGCGCGTGAAACAAATATGGGGCGATCCCGACGATTCCTCTGCCGTTGGAACCCTCCCGTAGCCAAGCTGCCATGAAAATAGATGCTTTGCCAGTGCAGTTTTGCGGCGAAATAAGCGCAACAAAAAAGGCGGCTCGATTGGAGCCGCCTTTTCCGTTTATCAGTTTGTCAGCTTACGCCGCGATGCCGAGCGCACCTGCGAAAAGCGCCCGACCGTCATCGCCGCCGTGAGCTGCTTCGATCAGGTTTTCCGGATGCGGCATCATGCCCAACACATTGCCGCGTGCATTGACGATACCGGCAATGTCGTTGACCGATCCGTTCGGATTGGTGCCTTCGGCATAGCGAAACACAACTTGGCCTTCACCTTCGAGACGCTTCAGCGTTTCGGCGTCGGCGAAATAATTGCCGTCATGATGCGCGACCGGGCAGCGAATGATCTGGCCCGGCTTGTAGCCGCGCGTGAACGACGTGTTGGCGTTGGTCACTTCAAGCTTCACTTCGCGGCAGACGAACTTCAGCGAAGCGTTGCGCATCAATGCGCCCGGCAGAAGCCCGGCTTCGACGAGTATCTGGAAACCGTTGCAGACACCCATGACCATGACGCCTTTGTCGGCCTTCTCGCGGATAGCCTGCATCACCGGCATACGGGCTGCAATTGCACCGCAACGCAGATAGTCACCATAGGAAAAGCCGCCCGGAATCAGGATCATGTCCACATCGTCGGGAATGCTGGTGTCGGTCTGCCAGACGGTTACCGGCGCCTGTCCGGTAATCTTGGTGAGCGCCGCGATCATGTCGCGATCACGATTGAGACCGGGAAGGAGAATGACTGCGGATTTCATGGCGTCTGCTTCCTTTACTGGGCTCAGGCGATGGCGATGGAATAGTCTTCGATCACAGTATTGGCGAGCAGCTTTTCGCACATGGCCTTCAGGTCGGCTTCGGCCTTGCTCTTGTCGGAGCCATTCAGTTCGAGGTCGAAAACCTTGCCCTGACGGGCCGAGTTGACGCCCTCGAAACCGAGGCTGCCGAGCGCGCCGACGATGGCCTTGCCCTGCGGGTCGAGAACGCCGTTTTTCAGTGTAACGGTGACGCGTGCCTTGATCACTCTATAGTTCCTGCAGTTTTAGAACGAATGAAACAGCCCGGAAGGCTTAATTTGGCATGATCTTTTCCGAAAACCGGTTCCCACTTTTCGGGATCATGCCCTTCCGGGCTGGGCGGATCATTTTACTTTACAAGCGTGGGGCCAGCCGGACGGGGCGTGTCGTTCTCGTTCATGATGCCGAGACGGCGAGCCACTTCCTGATAGGCCTCGACCAGTCCGCCCATATCGCGGCGGAAGCGGTCCTTGTCGAGCTTGTCACTGGTGTTGATGTCCCAGAGACGTGCCGAGTCCGGCGAGATCTCGTCGGCGACGACGATGCGCATCATGTCGCCTTCCCACAGGCGTCCGCATTCCATCTTGAAATCGACAAGCTGGATGCCGATGCCGAGGAACAGGCCGGTCAGGAAGTCGTTGACGCGGATGGCGAGCGCCATGATATCGTCGATTTCCGGCGGGCTTGCCCAACCGAAAGCCGTGATATGCTCTTCGGTGACCATAGGGTCGTCGAGTGCGTCAGCCTTGTAATAGAACTCGATGATCGAGCGCGGCAGGACGGTGCCTTCTTCAAGACCAAGTCGCTTGGCAAGCGAACCGGCTGCGACATTGCGCACAACCACTTCAAGCGGAATTATTTCCACTTCCTTGATCAACTGCTCACGCATGTTGAGGCGACGGATGAAGTGCGTTGGGATGCCAATACGGTTGAGCTGGGTGAAAATATGCTCGGAAATGCGGTTGTTCAGCACGCCTTTTCCGTCGATGACCTCATGCTTCTTTGCATTGAAAGCGGTTGCGTCATCTTTGAAAAATTGGACTAGCGTACCGGGTTCAGGGCCTTCATAAAGAATCTTGGCCTTGCCCTCGTAAATACGGCGGCGACGGTTCATGGCTTTTCTCGGATTTCCATATTTATGGTGATCGGCTCGAAGCCGCTATTCTCGCGGGCTACCTATAGCAATTGTGGGCTTTTAACAATCCTGCTTTGTGCCCGTTCCCCCGTTTTCGATGTTTCTGATCGAAGTTTATGCATGAGTCGCAAGAAAGTAGTCTTTAGCTCTTGTATAATCTTGCGCCCCTTGCCAGCTTTAGGCAAGAGAACGGATGACGATCTCTTCTAACTTGGAAGTCTGGGAGCTTAATGAATGACCACTGGCATGGATGATCGCCGCGACGCTTTTGAAAAGAAATTCGCGCTTGATGCGGAACTGCGCTTCAAGGCGGAGGCACGCCGCAATAAGCTTCTGGGGCTCTGGGTTGCCGAGCAGCTTGGCAAGAAGGACACGGACGCCGAAGCCTATGCCAAGGAAGTTGTGGCCGCTGATTTCGAAGAAGCTGGTGATGAAGATGTTTTCCGCAAGGTGCGCGCCGACTTTGATGCTGCGGGTGTCCGCGTGACCGATGAAGTAATCCGCGAGAAGATGTTCGCCTTCCTTGAGGAAGCAGTTCGTCAGGTGAAGCAGGATTGATGAAAGATTCAGGGCGGAGGCACCGGTGGCATTTCCGCCCTGAACTTATGAAATGAAGGAAATTCGAATGTCGTTGTCGTCGCGCCTTCGCGCTGGTGAAACCGTGCTTTCTGCATGGTCCTCCCTTCCTGAACCCCTGACGGTTGAAATTCTCGCACACAGTGCCTTCGACGCCGTCACGCTGGACATGCAGCACGGCGGACATGATGAATCGAGCATTCTGCGCTCGCTTGGCCTCATCCTGAATGCTGGCAAGCCGCCGGTTGTGCGCATTCCTGTCGGCCGTTTCGACATGGCGAGCCGTGCGCTCGATTTTGGCGCGCAGGCGGTCATCGCTCCGATGATCAATTCCGTTGAGGACGCCCGCAGGTTTGCAGCCGCCATGAAGTATCCGCCGGTGGGTGAGCGCTCATGGGGCGTATTCAGGGCAAATGCAGATTATGGAGCGCCTGGCTCCAATGACTATCTGACGACCGCAAATCACGACACGCTTGCTTTCGCGATGATCGAAACGCGCGATGCCTATGATGCGCTGGATGCCATTCTGGATGTTCGCGGCATTGACGGTGTTTTTGTTGGCCCGGCGGATTTCTCGATAGCATGGAGCAACGGACGAGAGGCCAATCCCAATTCGGATGCGATTGTGGAGCCGATCGGCAATATTGCGCGCAAGGCCGCCGCAGCAGGAAAGATCGCAGGCATCTATTCGCCTTCGCCGGAATTTGCGCGCCGTTATATTCCGCTCGGCTTCCGCTTCCTGACGCTCAGCAATGATGGCGGCTATATCCGGCTTGCAGCGGAAACACTGACGAAAGCGGTTCGTGACTAGAGCATTTCCAGCAAAAGTGCGAAGCGCCTTCGCGGGGAAATCAGTCCACTGGACTGATTTCTTATCCCGCTTCGATGCGTCGGATAATGCGTGAAAACAAATAGATAGAGCGGTTCCGACGATTCCATTTAAACCGGAACCGCTCTAAGTCCATCGCAAGATACGAATAAGAAAAGGCGGGCTTGTGGCCCGCCTTTTTCATGTTTCCTCAAAACTGGCTCATTGGAGTGTTTGCGCCCAATTAATTGCAACTGGAAGCCTGTTGAATGGAAGGATACGTTGGTGCCAGTTGCTTCACGAGCAACGCGATTTCATCACAAACGTTTTTATCCGAACGCTCATTCGAGGGGTTTTAATGTCTGAGCTCGATGATCTTCTCCGTCAGAAAGCGGAAATTGAAGTACGTATTCTGGAAGTCAAAGGCCAGGATATAGAACGGAAGAAACTGGAATTCGCGAACCTTGCTTACCAGTTGAGGGAGTTGAACGCTCTCCCGAAAGCTGTCGCGGAGGCCTTTACCGACAAGGCTAACACATTCAACTCCTTCCGCGTAATGAAGGTGAAGAAAAACTAGCTTGTCGGTTTTTTACAATGGACCTCAGATATCTATCGCGAAATGCCGCCTCGGCGGAACGTGCACGTTCAAGGATATTGCGCTCGGGGTTTACGATCAGTGGGCATCGATTATGGACTGATGACGAAGACCGCGTGGGCCAAATCTTCTATCCTGACTATTTTGCAATTTGCCAGGTTCTCGACACCCGATCTAGAAAAGCAGTACAGACACGCTGCCAGAAAATAGGTCTTGTTCCCAAGAAGTTATGTTGGGGATGGTCGGCGAAACAAAAATTGCGGAAACTCTATCCAGAAGCAAGCCGCGAAGAAATATGTAACGCTTTTCCTGGCGTAGATTGGTCGAAAATCCAGTCTGCTGCGCGTTATTATAACTACCGGCGTAAGAAAAAACCTTACAAGATTACAGGCGTTCTTTCGCTCGACCAGTGCAGGAGCCGCTGTTACGAAGTAAACTGGATTATGCGGGATTTGGATGATGAGGCGGGGACCGGGCGTTATTTTCAAACACGCGGCTATCGCTGCAAATATCCAAACTTCAAGGCAATTAGCCGAGGAGTGAGCGCTTTAGGTGGTCGCTTGGAAGTTCGCTGGGAAGAATGGTAGTGAATTTTCTACCATTCTTGTTTCCCATCAATGATGCTTGGGCGCCTGTAGCTGCGTCATGAACTCGGCGAATACCATCGAGCCCTCCGGCCATGGACCATGCCCGGACTCCGAGTTGATATGCCCGGACTCGCCCGCATCGATCAGCATTGCGCCCCAGTCCTTCACGATGTTTTCCGCAGCTTCGAAGCTGGAGAAGGGATCGTTGCGACTGACCACCGTGATGGTCGGGAAGGGCAGCCGTTCACGCGGATAGGGACCGAAGGTCATCAGATGCTTGGGACGGATAGCTTTGTTCGAAACATCTGGCGGGGCGACAAAGAATGCGCCTGCAATCTTATGCTGGATATGCGGCATGGCATGAATGGCAGTTGCGACGCCGAGCGAATGCGCGACGAGCACGATCGGCTTCGTCGCAGCATTTGCAGCCTTGACGACTTCGCCAATCCAATCTTCGCGAACAGGCTTGGTCCACTCGGCCTGCTGGACACGCCGCGCGGTCGAGAGTTTGCTTTCCCAACGGGTCTGCCAGTGGTCGGGGCCGGAATTGGTGTAGCCGGGGATGATGAGGATATCTGCGTCTTTGACTTTCATGACTTCCCATTTAGAGAGGCTTTGTGACTTCTTCAAGCGGTCCTGTTGTGTCAGCATTGCATTGAGGGCATGCGAATGATGAACAGCCTGTTCGCTGATCGCGATCTTGTGAAACACGCCCCAAATGGCGATGTTTGGGCAAGATTTGAAATGCGACGGAGATAAAGACATGGCAATCAGCAGACGTAAGATCCTCGGCGCTGCCGGGACTGCTGTCATGGCCAATATTCTTGCCGCTCGCGCAGAAATGCCGTCGAAGGAGGGCGATATGACACAGCATTTGAGAGCAACGGCAGTTGAAACCGAACGTCCGGTTGCTCCGCTTCCATTCGCAATGACGACGCCGATGCGTGTTGCACGCGTTGGCCTCAAGGCACGCGATGCTGAGACATTGGCAGAATACTATCGGGATGTCGTGGGCTTGCGCGAAATGGCCCGTCGCGGCGCGTCGATTGTGCTGGGCGCGGGCGACCGCGAACTGATGGAGATCGAGCAGTTTTCGGCCGCCAGGCCAGACGATCCGCGCAGCGCCGGTCTTTATCACACTGCGTTCCTGCTGCCGACGCGAGGAGACCTCGCGCGCTGGTCGCGCCGCGCCATCGACAAGCAATTGCCGGTCAGCGGTGCATCGGACCACAAGGTAAGTGAAGCGATCTATCTGACCGACCCCGAGGGCAATGGCATTGAGATCTATTCAGACCGTCCGAACAATGAGTGGCAATGGAATGGCGACCGCGTCGCCATGACCACCGATCCGCTCGATGTTGGAAATCTGCTCGATGTCATCAAGCGCGAGGGCGGGGAATGGGACGGCGCACCGCAGAACACTGTGGTTGGTCACGTTCATCTGCGCGTCGGCAATGCCCATGAAGCCGAAACCTTCTGGCATAATGAACTCGGCCTCGAAACTGTTCAAACCTATGGTGATCGGGCAGTGTTCATGTCCACAGGGCGTTACCACCACCATATCGCTGCCAATGCCTGGCAGAGTGCCGGTGCGGGCAAGCGTGACGAGGATCGGACCGGCCTCGGCTGGGTCGAGCTGGAAGACACGCGTGGCGGTAACAACAGCACCTTCGTGGATCCATGGGGCAACGTGGTCAATACGATCAAGACCAAGGCGTAAACAGCCGATCTACAGAATGTAAAAAAGCCCCATGTTTTCATAAACATGGGGCTTTTTTCGGATTCAGTTTATAAGCTGAAATTCCATTAGCCAAAAACGCGCTTGAAAATCGTGTCTACGTGCTTGGTGTGATAGCCCAGATCGAACTTTTCGCGAATCTGTTCTTCGGAAAGAGCTGCGCGCACTTCCTGATCTGCCAGCAGTTCCTCAAGGAAGTCCGCGCCGTGTTCCCAGACTTTCATGGCATTGCGCTGCACGAGACGATAGGCGTCTTCGCGCGATACACCTGCCTGCGTCAGTGCCAACAGCACACGCTGCGAATGCACCAGACCACGGAACTTGTTCATGTTTTTCAGCATGTTGTCCGGGTAGATGACCAGCTTTTCGATCACGCCAGCCAAACGGTTGAGCGCGAAATCGAGGGTGATGGTGGTGTCCGGGCCAATGGCACGCTCGACGCTCGAATGCGAAATGTCGCGTTCATGCCAGAGAGCCACATTTTCCATCGCAGGCGTTACTGACATGCGCACCAGACGGGCGAGGCCGGTCAGGTTTTCGGTCAGAACCGGATTGCGCTTGTGCGGCATGGCCGACGAACCCTTCTGGCCCGGAGAGAAAAACTCTTCGGCTTCCAGAACTTCCGTGCGCTGCATGTGGCGGATTTCGATCGCCACATTCTCTATGGATGACGCAATGACGCCGAGCGTCGCGAAGAACATGGCATGGCGATCACGCGGGATCACCTGCGTCGAAACCGGCTCTGCTTCAAGGCCGAGCTTGGCACAGACATATTCCTCGACGCGCGGGTCGATATTGGCGAAGGTGCCTACAGCGCCGGAAATAGCGCCCGTCGCAATCTCCGCGCGTGCTGCGACAAGGCGGGCGCGGTTGCGCTGCATTTCGGCATAGAAGCGTGCGAAGGTGAGGCCCATCGTGGTCGGCTCGGCGTGGATGCCATGGCTGCGGCCGATGCGCACCGTGTCCTTGTGTTCGAAGGCACGGGTCTTGAGCGCTGCCAGTACGCGGTCCATATCGGCAAGCAACAGATCAGCAGCGCGGACAAGCTGGACGTTGAGCGTGGTGTCGAGTACATCCGAGGATGTCATGCCCTGATGCACAAAACGGCTGTCAGGACCGATGAACTCGGCCAGATGCGTCAGGAAGGCAATGACGTCGTGCTTGGTGACAGCTTCGATTTCGTCGATACGGGCGACGTCGAATTTCGCCACGCTACCCTTTTCCCAGATGGTCTTTGCCGCTTCCTTTGGAATGACGCCGAGTTGCGCAAGCGCTTCGCAGGCATAGGCTTCGATTTCGAACCAGATGCGAAACTTCGTTTCGGGCGACCAGATGGCGACCATTTCAGGCCGGGAATAGCGCGGGATCATGGGTGCATCCTGTAGAAAGAGGGAGTTTAACGATTGCGGGCAGCTTCAGCCGCGGCACGAATGGCGTCGATATTGGCGCGATAAGATTCGACAGAATTGCCTTTGTAAACCGCCGAACCGGCCACGAGAATGTTGGCGCCAGCGGCAACGACCGAGCCTGCGGTTTCCGGCGTAATGCCGCCATCGACTTCGATATCGATAGGGCGGTCGCCAACCATTTCTCGGACGCGCTTGATCTTGTCGAGCATCGGAGCAATGAATTTCTGGCCGCCAAAGCCCGGATTGACCGTCATGACGAGGACGAGATCGACATCTTCGATAACATTCGTCAGCGCTTCGGCGGGTGTTGCCGGGTTAAGCGCCAGACCGGCCTTCTTGCCCAGAGCGCGGATCGATTGCAGCGAACGGTGCGTGTGCGGACCAGCCTCAGCGTGAATTGTGATGAGATCGCAGCCCGCTTCGGCAAACGGTTCCAGATATGGGTCGCAGGGCGCAATCATCAGATGCGCATCGAAGAAAGCCTTCGTGCACGGGCGGATCGCCTTCACCACCTGCGGGCCAAAAGTGATGTTCGGCACAAAATGCCCATCCATGACGTCGATATGTACCCAATCGGCGCCGGCTTCCAGCACGGCATCGACTTCTTCGCCAAGACGGGCAAAATCGGCGGACAAAATGGACGGGGCGATGGCGATGGGGCGCATGGCGATAGTCTCCTTGGCAGCGTGGCTTGCCCGTATCATATGAACAGCAAAAATCCTATCCCCAGCGCTTGTGGAACCACATCCACTGGCCGGGATATTCGCGGACCCATGTCTCGACGGTATCGTTGAGCAATTGCGCAGTGGCGTCGATGTCAATCTGGCCCTTGTCGTCGCGCGGCAGTTCCATGCGCTCATGGAGTTCGAGACGGTAGCGCCCGCCAGGCAGGCGGATACAGCGCGCCGGATAGACATCGCAATCATATTGCCGTGCAAGTTTGGCCAGCAACGGATTGGTTTTCACCGGGCGATTGAAGAATGTCGACGGTACACCACGCGAGAATTTTTGGTCGACAAGCATGCCGACATTGCCGCCATCGCCCAGAATGCCCGCCAGCGCCCACGCCGCTCCCGCCTTCGAAGGCACGAGATGACCCATATTGGTATGGCGGGCCTTCAGAACCTTTTTGGCGACATAGGGATTGTTCGGCGGACGAAACAGGGCGGTGACATTTAGGCCGAATGTGGCGGCGCAAATCGGCAGAAGCTCGAAATTGCCGGTATGGGCGGTGAAGAAGATATGCGGCTTCTTCTCGTCGCGCAGGCGTTCAAAGATCGGAATGCCCTCCACTTCGACGAGCCCCGGCTTTGTGGCATGGGGATCGAAGTCAAAGATGGCATCGAGGAAAATGTATTCTGCCAGAAGACGCGCCATGGAATCCCACATATCGCGCGCGATCTCTTCGATCTCGGCGTCGCTCTTCTCGGGATATGCCTTGCGCAGATTGTTGGTCGCAACCTTGTGGCGTGGCGTCAATGGCCCAATGAGACGAGCCACCTTGGCCGAAAAGCTGATGGCAGCCTTCGCCGGAAACAGACGCAACAGGCCAAGCAGCAGAAATACGGCCTGAGCCCAGAGCCAGTAGTTGAACTGCTTCAGCTTGCGCGACCAGCGGAAGAGCAGGAGTTTCAGCTTGAACATCATGAACGGGACGGGCTCAATCGATCTCTAGAATGATCTTGCCGAAGACGTCGCGGCCTTCCATGCGCTTCAGGGCCGTGTCGATATCGTTGAACCCGACCACCGTATCGATGACCGGATGCACGATGCCGCGCGCCATCTTCTGCATGGCGTCGGCCATGTTTTCCATGCGGCAGCCGAAGGAACCCAGAATCTTGAGCTGCTGCTGGAAGAGCTGCATCAGGTTCATATTGGTCGAGACGCCGGACGTCGAGCCGCAGGTGACGAGACGTGCGCCGCGCTTCATGCAAAGCATCGAACCGGCCCAGGTATCCGCGCCGACATGCTCGAACACCACGTCCACACCCTTCTTCTTGGTGAGCTTGCGCACCACGCCCTCGAAGCGGTCTTCCCGGTAGTTGATGACGTGATCGGCGCCGAGTGCCTTGGCCTTCTCGATCTTGTCGTCGGAACCGACTGTCGTGATGACCGTGCAGCCCATCTTCTTGGCAAGCTGGATGGCGGCTGAACCGATGCCGGAACCGCCGGCCTGAACGAGAACGGTTTCGCCCGGCTCCAGCTTGGCATTGTCGAACAGCATATGTTCGACCGTGCCGAAGGTTACAGGAGCGACGGCTGCGCCAATGGCGTCCACGCCGGGAGGCGCCGGAACGAGCAGGCGCGCTGGAAGGTTGACCGCCTCGCAGGCAAAACCATCGAGATGGAAACCATGCACGCCGCCGACATGCTCGCACAGATTGTCACGGCCTTCTCGGCAGGCGCGGCAAAGCCCGCATGTGCGCGCACCGTAAATCGAGACGAGCTGGCCGGGCAGCAGATTGGAAACGCCGGGACCGACGGCATCGACGACGCCCGAAGCTTCCGCACCGATCACCAGCGGCATCTTGCGCTTGGCAAACGCCATGCCGCGCCAGCCCCACACGTCGATGTGGTTGAGCGCAACGGCCTTGATCTTTACCGTCACCTCGCCAATGCCGGGGGCAGGCGGTGGTGCAATATCGGTAATTTCAAGACGGCGATCATCGAGAAGCTGCAAGGCGCGCATGAAGTAATCCTTTTCAAGACATAATCCCGGAAACGGCGAACCGTCCGGGATCATGGGAAAATTCGTATTTGCCGGACCGATTAATTCGGATTTGCCGCCAAAACAAGGCTCGTATTCTGTCCGCCGAAGCCGAATGAGTTCGAAAGGACTGCGGAAACCTCGGCCTGGCGTTTCACATTCGGCACGACATCAAGTGGAATAGCCGGGTCCGGATTGTCGTAATTGATGGTCGGCGGTAGCGTGCCCGTCTGGATTGTCAGAAGGGAGAACACGGCCTCAATTGCACCGGCGGCGGTCAGCGTATGACCGATCATCGATTTGTTGGACGAAACCGGAATGGATTCGATGCGCTCGCCGAATACGGACGAAAGCGCCAGATACTCCATCTTGTCATTTTCCGGCGTCGAGGTACCGTGCGCGTTGATGTAGGAAATCTGATCTTCGGTCAGGCCTGCATCGGCAAGCGCGGCGCGCACCGTGCCGATGGCAGGCGAGGCGTCGGGCTTCGAACGCGTGCGATGAAAATCATCGGCCTTCTCGCCACAACCGGCCAGGATGCCCAGAACCTTGGCGCCACGTGCAACGGCGCTTTCGAGCGATTCCATCACCAGCGCGCCGGACCCTTCCGACATGGCAAAGCCGTCGCGATCCTTGGAGAAGGGCTTTGACGCCTTTTCCGGCTTGTCGTTCTGGGTGGATAGAGCGGATAGCAGCGAGAAACGGATCAGGGCTTCGGCAGAGACGGAACCGTCGGTTCCGATGGAAAGAACCCGATCACTTTCGCCACGACGGATGGCTTCGACACCAAGCTGGATCGCAGTCGCACCCGAAGCACATGCGGTCGACAGCGTGATCGGCAGGCCGCGCGTGCCGAAAGCTTCCGACAGGCGTTCGGCGATATAGCCGAACTGGGTTGTGTTGAAGAGCTCGTCCTGACGCGCACGACGGCAGGCTTCCAGCAGAAGCTGATAGCTCGCCGGGCCTTCATTCTTCACGGTCGCATCAAGTGCAAACCGGCTTTTCCAGTCCAGTTCGACCGGGGGAGCTGCCAGAAAAAGCGGACCGCCGAAATCGGTCGAGGAAAGGCCGGACTGGGCGAGGGCTTCTTCGCCAGCAAGCCGGGCCAGTGCTTCGGAGAGTGCCGATGCGCCCACATCGCTTTCGGCCAAGAAATCGACCGTTCCGGAGAAGCGCGTATTGAGATTTTCGGTTGGAAAGCGGGTTATGGCATGGATGCCCGATTTCCCGCTGGTCAATGCAGCCCAGTTGTCTTCCTTGCCCTGACCGAGCGAGGAAACCACGCCAGCACCGGTGATGGCAACAATGGGACGGCCGAGATGGTCTGTATATTTTGTCATCTTATACCCTCACCAGCTTTGCGGCACCTTCGGCACGAGTCGCTCCGACTATGGTGACGATTGCTTCGCTGATTGGGCCAGCGGCATCCTTTTCGGATGCATCCAGCGGCGCGAAAGCCTCGCCCTTCCAGACGGATATGGCTGCAAGTGCCAATGCCAGCGGAAACTGTGCTTCGCGCATATGGCCGGTCAGGCCGGAAATGCCGCGATAAGCGGTTGACAGAGCGTCCAGTGTGGCTTTCTCCGCGCCGGTCGCTTCATGTGCACCGGAAGCGCCCGAAACAACATAGGACGGGTCTTCGCCACCATTGGCAGCAAGGATGAGTTCGCGGATGGTGTTGGCGAGGTCAGCGCTTTCGCGCCGGATCTGTGCGCTTTCGATGCCGGTCACTTCCGCATAGGCGCGCGCGCCGCGCTTGGCCGCGTGGTCGGCGCTTTCCAGAACAAGGAATACGCCACCGGAGCCGGAAATCATCCCGCCGCCTGCCGAACCTTCACGCTGCCAGAGCGGTGCCCAGCCATCGTGCTTGAGCAGTCCGCCAAGTTCATGACCGAGAATCATATCGAAATGTTCTGAGTTATAGGAACCCCCGACGAGCGCATGTGTGCTCTGTCCGGTGCGAATGCGTGCGGCTGCGGTTTCAACGGCTGAAAGGCCGGAACCTTCTTCGCCCATGAAGGTGCGGGAAGAACCGGTCACCTTGTGCACGATCGAAATATTGCCTGCGAGCAGGTTGGAAAGCTGGGCCAGAAACAGCGTCGGGCGCAATTCGGTCGAGAGCTTCTCGTTCAGCATGACACCACGATCGTTACGGGTGCGGCCTTCATCCAAAATCTGCATGTCGACCGTGATGTCACGCTCGCCGCCACCAGCGCCCACGACCATATCCATGGTTGCACAAAGCGCCTCGTCATCCTTCATGCCTGCATCCTGAAGTGCAAGCCCTGCAGCATAAGTACCGAGACGCTGCCAGGTTTCCATCTGGCGCTGATCGCCGCGCTTTGGAATCTGGAGGCTCCAGTCCACTTCGCCCAGTGGATGGACAGTGTAGGGCGCAAAGGCTTCCTTTTCGAGGCGCGGTTCACCCGCAGCCTTCGAGAAAGCGTTCCAATGCACATCGACCCCTTCGCCGAGCGAGGAGATGATGCCGATACCGGTGATGACGACTTTATTGTTCTGCATGAGTCCCGTTCGTCCGTCGATACTGAGTGTCCGATCCAAAAGTCGCAATGCCTTGGCTAGTGGTCTGATTCCAATATTTGCATTCCTCGGTTACTGGCGCGGGACAAATGCCGGAATCAAAAGACCACTAGCAATGGTTCTTTTCTGCGCTTCCGGTGCATGTGTACTTTGCTTAGACGCATAATCTTATCCGAAAAGTCTACAATTTTTCGGGATTATTCTCAAAAGTACACTCCGCTCCCGTTCTCGAAAACCATCATTTTCGCCACGGTCTGACGATTATTTGATTCAGACACTGTGACTGCTCTGACAAGCGAAAATTTCGCGCTATCAGAAACGGAATCAGGGCGAACATTTCTGTTCACCCCTCAATACCGCCATATTATGTGCCGGATCAGCCCTTTTTGGCTGCAACCAGCTCGTCGATTTTTGCACAGAGGTTCTTGAGGACGAAGTATTCTTCGGTCGGAGCCTTGCCTTCGTTCACTTCCTGGGTCCACTGCTCAAGCGGAATCTTGATGCCGAAAGCTTTGTCGATAGCGAAGACGATGTCGAGGAAGTCGAGGCTGTCGATGCCCAGATCGTCGATGGTGTGGCTATCTGGCGTGATGGTATCACGGTCGATTTCACTGGTTTCGGCGATGATGTCGGCGACTTTGTCAAAAGTAGAGGACAAGTTTCGATTCCTTTATTCATGGCGGTGCCACAGTTGGCACACATCTGACTGTTTGCGCGTGTCTAGCGTTTTTCCGGTGACAGGGAAAGTCATATTACTTTCATAACCACCAAGCTTTCAAAAGCGCATATAAGGCGCGCAACATGCGAAGCGCAACATAAAGACAAACTCGAACTTTGGAAATATTCTCAAAACCGAGTTATCGCGACTGCCCCTATGGATCGTTTCTAACGCGCCTGACAAAGTACCAGAGACCTACGGCAGCACAAGCTATCATGACGATTGCCAAGGCGTACTGCACCGGGCCATTCCCTGATGCAATTGCCGCGAGTCCGGAAGCCGCGCTCCCCATTGTCCCTAAAGCTTCCGGATGCTTCAAAGCCGATGTGAAGGCCATGTCACTTTGTCGGGCCTTGGGCGAAATTTCGCTCACGGGCTCTGCAGGCTGAGCAACCGGCGGATTGGCAGCGAGCGCCAGGGCACGGGAACGCACCCGTTCGACACGGGCGAGCCAGCCTTTCCCGAAGGTTGATGCTGTAGACAAACCTTCCAGCCAGGACGCGCGTGCGTCGCACAACGCGTTGATGACCTCATCAGCGGATCGCATATTCGCTGCCGCGACCGTCTGCGCTGCAATGACACCGTCTTCGGGCATATGCAGAACGCTTTGCAGCATTTTTGCCGCGCGCCCTGGTCCCGAATTGACTGAAAAGTCGAATACGGCGTAGTCGATCCCGGAAGGCAGATTGTCTCCGTCTATCTTGTTCCAGAATTGTGCCTGATAGATTTGGGTGGCGGTCGCCTGCGTCATTTCCTCTACATCTTGAGGCGAGACTTGATGCCCCTCCGATGCGGACAATGTTGCGATGGTGATACCCATATTGGTTGCGCCGCCCGGATCAGAAGGGTTGTCTACATAGCCACCTTCTTCAATAAAAATATAGGGCATGACTTTCTGAAAGTTTGATTTCATTTAAAATCCTCTAATTTAGTATTTATCGGTAATATTCGGTAGTTTATAGATGAGGATAACATCTGTATTGAATAAGAAAATAGTGTGAAAAATACTTGTTTGCAGGTTCAATCAAGATTGGTTCAAAATCGTCATTTGGTCATGATGTGTCTTGCGTCCTGCGCATTGATGCGGCTTCATGCGCATCTCATCGTTGCATCATTGACAGGCGGGCAAACGTGAATTCGGAAATCTTCGGACATGCACCGGACGGGCAGGCGGTTCACCGGCTCACTATCTCCAACGGCCCTTTGACGGCCAAGATCATAAGCTGGGGCGCTGCCATTCAGGATTTGCGGATGGAGGGTCATACGGCTCCTCTTGTGATCGGCTATCGCGACTTTGCCGATTATCCCGCTCACTCACCGCATCTGGGCGCGATTGCCGGTCGTTCGGCCAATCGTATCCGCAATGCCCGGTTCGATCTGGATGGAACAACCTATGAGGTGGAACCGAACTTTCAGGGCCGTCATAACCTGCATGGCGGCAGCAAGGGGTTGGGCAATCGCGTCTGGAAGATAACCGGAAACGGTCCGGATTTCGTGACGCTTGCGACTGTCGCTGCGGATGGCGAGATGGGTTTCCCCGGTAATCTGAATGTGAGCTGCACATATATGCTCAATGGAGACGGAACGCTGATTGTCCGTCTGGAAGCGGTGACCGATAAGCCGACCATATGCAATCTGCTTCATCACAGTTACTTCAATCTCGATGATGGCGGCGAGGGCGATATTCTAGATCACCAACTGAAGATCGAGGCCGACGCCTATATGCCGGTCGATGACGCTCTCATTCCGGACGGTCGCGTTCTGCCGGTCAAAGAAACGCCCTACGACTTCAGGGATTTTCGTCCGATTCGCTTTGAGGAAAACGGGAGTCAGGTCCAGTATGACAGCAATTTCTGCCTGACCGCTGCACGCGGGCCATTGCGCCCATGCGCGTCGGTCGTGGGTGCTCGTTCGGGTATTCGTCTCGACATATCGACGACAGAGCCGGGCGTCCAGTTCTACGCTGGCAACACCATGGCCAATGATTGTATCGGCCTGTTGGGCAAGCCCTACGGAAAACACGCAGGCTTCTGCCTGGAGCCGCAGATTTGGCCGGGATCGTTGGAGTACCCGTATTTCCCGCAGGCAATATTACGTCCAGGCGAGGTTTATGCCCAGACCAGCCATTTCAGCTTTACGCGAGAATAATTGGAGCATGTCTCCCAAAAGTGGGAACCGTTTTGGGAGACATGCGTAAAAACAAAAGCTTAAAGCGTGTCGTTTGAATATGATAAAGCGCGACACGCTTTAGTCGGAAAAGGCGGCGCGTGCGGTTTCCATCGGAGCGAGCGCGCCACGTATCTCGACGACACGTGCTGCTACCAGATGGGCTTTCCGGGCTGCTTCCACCGGAGCAAGCCCCTTCAATCGCGCGGCAAGATATGCGCCGTTGAAGCTGTCGCCAGCGCCGGTGGTGTCCACGGCTTGCGCCACAACGGACGGCACCGATACGCTTTCAGTGCCCGTGACGACCAGTGCAGGTTCCGTGCCATCCTTCACGACGATCTCTTTCACGCCAAGCGCGGCAAGGCGATCTACGCAAGCGCCGGCGTCCTTGTCGCCAAAAAGCGCCTGTTCATCGGGGAATGTGGGCAGCGCAATATCCGCAATGCGCATCGCTTCGCTGATGATATCCTGCGCAACTTTCCGGTCGGGCCAGAGCTGGTGACGGAAATTCGGATCGAATGCGATTCGCGAACCGGCGGCGCGGCATTCTCGCAAGACGTTGAAAAACGTGTCTCGATGCTCCGGCAGGATAATGGCAATAGAAATGCCCGAAAAATAGATGATGTCGCGACCGGCCAGACTTTGTTCCAAAGCTGCGCGATCACTGGCGAGACGCCGGGCGGCGGCGTCGCTGCGCCAATAGGTGAAGGAGCGCTCGGCACCGTTGAGTGTGATTGCATAAAGGCCGGGGTGAAGCCCGTCGATAACGGGGCTGTGCGCGATGCCGATACCGTTCGATGTCAGAAACACGCGTTGCTTCTGCGAAAAGCTGTCTTCGCCGAAAGCGGTCACATATTCGACGGAAAAGGCTTTGTCCGTCAACGCCCGCATGTACCACGCAGTGTTCAGCGTATCGCCCGCAAAACCCATGCGCCATTGATCGCCTTCATTGCCTGAAAGCTCGATCATGCATTCGCCGATAGACGCAAATCCGCCCATGTCAGTCTCCTCACTTCCAATGGGGCTAACGCCTATACTAATTTTCGCTCGTGTAAAATTGGTTTGTCGGTAATTGGTGATGACTGTCATCTGGTCTTTATCGACTTGCCACATTCATTGTGTAAGCATCCGCCGACCGCTTCGACCTCAAAATCGGGATAGCTTTTCAGAAGCGCGATGCATTACCTGATATCTTGGAGTTCCGCTGACGTCGTGTAGCGAACCTCGCCTAAGGATTTGACATGCGTTATGCGATTTATTTCACGCCGCCATCCAACGATGCGCTTTTGAAGGTTGCCGCAAACTGGCTCGGACGAAGCGCGTTCAGTGGCGAGCCGGTAAAGATGCCTGCGATTCGCTCGCTTGCGACCGATGAAATCGCCAAGCTGACCGAAGAGCCGCGCCGCTATGGCTTTCATGCGACCATGAAGGCTCCATTTCGTCTGGACGAAAAACAGACCGAAAATGATCTGCTTTCCGCATTGATGCATTTCGCCTCATCGGCGGCACCTGTTACCATTCCTCGTCTGAAACTTCACGCAATAGGGCCGTTCTTTGCTCTTGTACCGGAAGAACCCGTTGCCGGGTTGAACCAGCTCGCAAATGATGTTGTCGTTGCTTTCGACCGCTTTCGCGCGCCGCTCACCGAGGCGGAAATTGCAAAGCGGCGTCCGGAGCGTCTTAGCGAGACACAGCGGCACAACATCGAGCGCTGGGGCTATCCTTATGTTTTCGAGGAGTTCCGCTTTCATATGACCCTGACCGGCCCTGTGGAAGAGAAAGATCGCGCTCGCGTGGAGCGGACGCTGGACGAGTTCTTCACGCCGCTGCTGGATGATGCTGTGGAGGTTGCGAATCTCGCTTTGTTCGTAGAACCTGAAAAAGGGGCTCCTTTCGAGATTCATTCGCTGCATCCTCTGACCGGTGGCAAGGTGGCGTCTGCTCGGGCCTCACGAGCGGTTGGGAGGCCGTAAGTAATGGGAAATGAAACGGTTCTGCGTAATGCCCGCATCGTACTCTCCGACGATGTCGTTCTCGGTTCCCTGAAGCTTGTTGACGGCAAGATCGTCGATATCTCCGCTGGCGCATCCAGTGTCGGCGAGGATATGGAAGGTGACTTCCTGACACCCGGACTGGTGGAACTGCACACAGACCACCTCGAAGGACACTATGCGCCGCGTCCGAAGGTGCGCTGGAACCCGATTGCTGCTGTGCAGGCGCATGACGCCCAGATTGCTGCCTCCGGGATCACCACTGTTTTCGACGCATTGCGTATAGGCTTCGATGATGACGCCGAGACGGGTATCGACGATATGCGCAAGCTTTCGTCGGCAATCGCGGAGGGTCGCCATGCAGGCCGGTTGCGCGCCGACCATTTCCTGCATTTGCGCTGCGAGGTTTCGGCTCCCGACTGCCTTCCGGCCTTCGAACAGTTCGGTAATCAGGCGCTGGTCAGGCTGGTATCGCTGATGGATCACGCGCCGGGGCAGCGCCAGTTTACGGATATCGAAACCTACAAGACCTATTTCATCCGCAAGCTGAAATTCTCGGAAGAGGAGTTCCGGCTCTATTGCGAGCGGCGTATCGGGCATTCCCAGCGATATTCGGCTCCAACGCGCAAGGCGATTGCCGAATTGTGCCACCAGCGCGGGGTTATTCTGGCGAGCCACGATGATGCGACGACAGAGCATGTCGCAGAAGCAAAGGCGCAGGGAATACGCGTTGCCGAATTTCCCACGACACACATTGCGGCGAAGGCATCAAAAGATTCCGGAATGTCGGTTCTTATGGGAGCGCCGAATGTGGTGCGCGGTGGTTCACATTCGGGAAATGTATCCGCGCGCGAGCTGGCGGAGGCTGGAAATCTCGACATCATATCGTCGGACTATATTCCGGCCAGCATGATGCAGTCGGCGTTTTTTCTCGCAGATGTCGCTGAGAACATTTCGCTGCCTCAAGCTATTCGACTGGTTTCTGCCAACCCTGCCCAGGCGGTAGGGCTGGAGGATCGCGGCGAGATCCTCGCAGGCAAGCGAGCTGATCTGGTTCGGGTGCAGATCGCCGATCATGTTCCGATCATCCGCACCGTCTGGCGGGAAGGGCGGCGGGTTATTTAACCCACTGGAATCGGCGTGGTCGGTTCCAGAGCCAGTCTGCCATCATCCAGAATGTCGAGCTGCAGATAGCGATAGCTTTCAATGCTGAGGTGCGATGTTTTCGGGGAGTGCGGGTGCGTTGCGGTCACCACGACGACGCAGGCCCCTGCAGTTTCTCCGGCAACGATACCGGCTGGCGCATCCTCGAACACAAGACAGTTAAGCGGATCGAAGCCAAGCCGCTTTGCGCCGAGCTGGAAACATTCAGGGCTCGGCTTGCCGCGCTCTACATCTTCGGCGGAAACGATCGTCTTCGGCATCGGCAATCCTGCCGCAGCGACGCGGCGGCGCGCCAGTTCGAGCGGCGCCGAGGTTACAATCGCCCAACGGTCTTCCGGAAGCGAGTTCAGGAACTCGCAAGCCCCGTCGATAGGTGCAATGCCGTCCAGATCCGCCATTTCGGCCTGAAGCAATATTTCCGCCTCGCGGATCGGGTCCACGCCCGGCAGCGCAAGGCGGCGGACTGTTTCGACTGCCCGGACACCGTGGATGGTCGGCAGGAATGTGACCGGATCGATGCCGTGGCGTATCGCCCATTCGCTCCACACGCGTTCGGTCGCTTCGATGGAGCTCAATATCGTGCCGTCCATGTCAAAGAGAAACGCATCGAATGATTTGCCGAAGGGAGAAAAGGAGGTCACGCCGAATTTCCTTGAATTGCGCAGATGAGAATCGGGAGAATGTTTGTGTACCCAATCATAGTGCGTATTTGGCGAGAAGACAGGGCATTCTACTCTCTGGAGCAGCCAGAGTTTTCGTGTCGGGTATGAAAATTCTTCCTGGGTCACTATATTAAGCGGCGCTGACCGCAATAATGGTGAAACTTGATCATTTCGATCAATTGTGGCTTTTGGGATAGTTCCGAACTCGAATGGAAACTGAAGGCGCTGACTGCGATTGAATCGCATTCTCAGGATTGTTGTATAAATGACTGAAATAAAATCAAAAAAACGCAACTATCCTGATGTCCGATTCGCCGTCGCCCCCATGATCGATTGGTCGGACAGACATTGCCGGTATTTTCACCGGCTCTTTTCCAGGCACGCACTGCTATACACCGAAATGGTCGTGGCGGATGCTATCATCCACGGCCCGCGTGACCGGTTGCTGGGTTTCGACGCCGCCGAACATCCGGTGGCGCTGCAGCTAGGTGGTTCTGATCCGGCCAAGCTGAAAGAGGCTGCCCGGATCGGCGCCGATTACGGCTATGATGAAATCAATCTCAATGTCGGTTGCCCGTCGGACCGCGTTCAGTCCGGTACATTCGGAGCGTGTCTCATGCAGACCCCAGATGTGGTGGCGCGTTGCGTTTCAGCGATGAAGGAAGCCGTTTCCGTGCCCGTTACCGTCAAATGTCGTATCGGCGTTGACGATCAGGATGTGGAAGTTGCGCTCGATACCTTGGCCGACGTGACGCTCGACGCTGGTGCTGATGCGCTTTGGGTACACGCCCGCAAGGCGTGGCTGAAAGGACTGTCGCCCAAGGAAAACCGCGAGATTCCGCCGCTCGACTATGATCGTGTTTATCGCCTCAAGGAACGGCTTGGCGATGTTTTCGTCGGCATTAATGGCGGGATCAACACGCTTGATGAAGCCGAAACGCATTTGCGGAAGGTCGATGCGGTGATGCTCGGTCGCGCCGCTTATCATAATCCCGAGCTTCTGGCAGAGGTGGATGCGCGCCTTTATGACGGCGGACAGGCAGATACTTCGATAGCAGATATTATTGATGAAATGTGCGCTTATACTGATCGCCATATTGCGTCAGGCGGCAGGCTTTCGCATGTGAGCCGCCATATGGTCGGGCTTTTTACCGGACAGCCGGGCGCACGGCGCTGGCGGCAAATCCTTTCGACGGATGCCACCAAGCCGGGCGCGACGAGTGACGTTCTGCGTCAGGCTTATGCCGTTGTGACTGATGCCGGAGCGGAGGCTGCTTAATCTATAAGAATAAGCTGGTCGCCACGGACAGTGAATCCGCCGAGCGTTTGCAGAAAATTCATGCCGAGCAGGCTGCCGGTCATCAGACCTTCCTTGGTCACCATTGCACGCACATTCTGGCGTTCAATATCGCCGATCTGCAAGGTGGCAATGGTGATGACTGCTGCACTTGCCGTGCCATTGGCGGTCATGATCGGAACGGAATAGTTGAGCGAGGCGGTGTCTATGCCTGCGCGCTCTGCATCCTGCTGTGACAGGACGACCGAGGACGCGCCGGTATCGACCAGAAAGTGAACGCGTTCGCCATTCACGCGTCCGTTGACCTCGAAATGGCCATTCGCAGCCTTTGCAAGCGTGACAGTCAGGGCACCATCGGCATTGCGGCCCGAAATGGGACTTCCGGGGATCAGCCCAGCCGTGATCCGGCTCGCTACGTCCTGTAGCTCATAACGATACTGGTAGCCCGCAACGAGGCCGAGAATAATCACGGCCCACATGGCCATGTTGCGCGCAAAGTCGGTCAGCTTGATGCCGGAGCCGAGCAGACCGGCAGCAAGCACGACGCCCCATATGCCCAGATAGGCTGCGCGGGCAAACACGTCATTGTCCATGCCAAGCGTTGAGCCGCTGTCATTGTTGGACATCAGCAGCAGGACAACAATCGCGACTGCCGCAATAATGAGCCAGAAAAAGCGCCCCATCAGCCAATTCTCTTTTCTACAATAATCTCGTGCCTGTCGGCGAGAAGCGCCCAGACGGCCAATCGCTCTTCCGCACTCATGCTGGACCAGCGTGCGATCTCATCCAGCGTCCGGGCACAGCCAAGGCAGAAGCCGGTTTCGGTATCGATTGTGCAAACCAATATGCACGGGGATTCGATGGTTGTCGTGTCCATGGGTGCAATGTGGTTGCATCAAAGGGCCATGACAAGCCCGGCGAGGACGGCAACCGAACCGATCTGCTGTGCCGCGCCCAGTGTATCGCCCGTCTGTCCGCCTATTTTTGCCATGCAAAGCCTGGCAAAACCGAATAGCAGAATTGTCGATAGTACAAGCGCATTGATGAGCGAAAGAAATCCGCCCGCTGGTATGAGTGTAAAGACAAGAAAGACCAGCCCGATCCCGAAACCGCACACAACGGTTTCCCATTGCGGCCGGCCAATACTGTCGGAAAGCCCGCCGGGACGTGCGGAGGGCAGGGCGTGCCAGAATGCCAGCATGCCAGCGCGGCTTGCCGCTTCGCAGCCGATCAGCGCAATTGCTGCATATCCTGCACCCGCACGGTCGATGATCGCCATCAGGAGAGCCGCTTTCAAACCGATGAAGACAATCAGCGTCAGCGCGGCGAAAGTTCCGATACGGGAATCTTTCATGATGTCCAGTCGGCGATCGGGCGAAGAAGCTCCGAAAAAACCATCGGCGGTATCGCCTAAGCCGTCTTCATGGAGTGCACCGGTCATCGCCGCCAGGGCGCCAATCGCGAGCAGCGCGCAGGCAAGGGGCGGCAGGTTCATTTTATAGGCCATGAAAAGCACAGCGCCTGCCAGCAGGCCCAAAACCGCTCCGGCGAGCGGAAATGCACGGGCATTGCGGGGCAACGAATCATCACCATTCTCAAACCAGCTCTGTGGAAGCGGCAGGCGGCTCAGAAAGCCCAGACTCCGGATCGTGTCGCCAATGAGACTATTTCGCTGCAAGTGACTGTTCCACTTTGTTTCCCGAAACGGATTCCCGCGATAATTCGCCTCAATGTTGCTTCAACTCAAAGAGGTGATTTGAAAATTCGCGTCAGTGCTTATAGGACGAGCCCAACGAATTTACACCTCCCATCATTGATTGGACTAAACTTATGAGCGCCAGCGGCCTACCTTTTGACGATTTCCGAGAATTGATCCGAAATCTGCCGGGTCCCGATCTGGGGGCTGAAAGGGCTGTTCGGGAGCGTGAGGTGATGTTGACCAAGCCTGCCGGTTCGCTCGGACGCATGGAAGAGATCGTGGCATGGCTTGCCGCATGGACCGGCAAGCGCACGCCGCAGATCAATCGCCCACTGGTAGCGGTATTTGCCGGCAATCACGGCGTTACGGCCAAGAACATCACGCCGTTTCCGCCAAGCGTGACGGCACAGATGGTCGAAAATTTCGCCGCCGGTGGCGCAGCAATCAACCAGATCTGTATCGCCAACGATCTTGGGCTGAAGGTTTTCGATCTGGCGCTGGAGCACCCGACCGGGGACATTACGGAAGAGCCAGCAATGGACGAGCGCACCTGCGCTGCGACCATGGCTTTCGGTATGGAAGCGATTGCCGGTGGAACCGATCTTTTGTGCATCGGTGAAATGGGTATCGGTAACACCACGATTGCAGCGGCTATCGCGCTGGCGCTCTTCGGTGGTACGGCGGAAGACTGGGTTGGGCCGGGCACGGGATCGACGGGTGAACTGCTTGAGCGCAAGCTTGCTGCCGTTCGTCAGGCCGTTGCCTTCCATCAGGCACATTTGCAGGACCCGCTGGAAGTGCTGAGCCGTCTCGGCGGTCGCGAAATCGCAGCCATGGCTGGCGCGATATTGGCAGCGCGCATGGAGAAAATTCCGGTCATCGTCGATGGATTTGTGGCGAGCGCTGCCGCAGCGGTTCTCTATGCCGCCAATCCGGAAGCAATAGATCATTGTCTCTTCGGCCATGTTTCTGCAGAGCCCGGCCATCGCAAGCTTCTGGAGAAGATGGGCAAGCAACCGCTTCTCGATATGGGAATGCGCCTTGGTGAAGGAACAGGCGCGGCGCTCGCAGCCGGTATCGTCAAGGCGGCGGTACTGTGCCATAGCGGCATGGCGACGTTCGAACAGGCTGGAATATCCGGATCGAAATAACGGTGGCCAGCACAATCAAAAAAGCCCGCTACTGAGCGGGCTTTTCTTTTAAAACAAGCGCTTAAATGCGTTAGTTGTTATCTTTGTCGAGCACCATGTAGTCGAGCGGCAGTTCGGTGGTGTACTTGATCTGCTCCATGGCGAAGGACGAAGACACGTCGCGAATTTCGATCTTGCTGATGAGGCGCTTATAGAAAGCGTCATAAGCGCCGATGTCCGGCACAGCTACGCGAAGCAGATAGTCCACATCACCGCTCATGCGGTAGAATTCGATGACTTCAGGGAATTCCTGAACCACTTCGGAGAAGCGCTTCAGCCATTCATGGCTGTGGGAGCTTGTGCGCACCGATACGAACACCGTCACCCGCGCATTGACGCGAATGGGGTCCAGAATAGCGACACGGCGCTTGATGACGCCATCTTCTTCGAGTTTCTGGATTCGACGCCAGCATGGCGTCGTGGAAAGGCCAACTTTCTTGGCAACGTCTGCCACCGCAAGTGTCGCGTCTTCCTGCAATAAGCGCAGTATCTTCCTGTCGAGCCTGTCCATGCGTTTCCGTTCCCGGTTTTAGAAATCGTTTCCCGAACTTTGCGAATAGGTGAAACGTCATACCTTATGGTTCGCAATGAACCGAAGTTACAGGAAGAATTTTCTGATGAAAACGAAAGGAGTAAAAATTATTTATCGTCACCGAGCAGGTGTCGGACTTTTGCCTGAAGAACAGGCACAACTTCAGCGTCGAACCATGGATTTCGCTTGAGCCAACCGCTGTTGCGCCAGGATGGATGCGGTAAGGGCAGTGCGATTCGTCCTGCCGGATTGGGTGTTTCGATGAAATGCCGCCAGTTCTTGACGGTTTCAGTCAGATTGCGTCCCCGATAGTCGGGCAGGTGATAGGCAAGCGCGTATTGTCCGACGACCAGAATGAATTCCAGTTGCGGCATAGCGGCGAAAACGCGGTCATGCCAGGTTTGTCGACATTCGCGGCGTGGCGGAAGGTCACCGCCATGCTTGTCATAGCCGGGAAAGCAAAAACCCATCGGTACGATGGCAAAGAGCGACGGATCGTAAAACTCCTCGCGTGACACACCGAGCCATTGCCGCAGGCGATCTCCCGACGGGTCGTTGAACGGCAGGGAAGTGTTGTGCACGCGAATGCCGGGAGCTTGACCGCAAATGGCAATTCTCGCTGTATCCGAAACGATGCAGACGGGATTGGGCTCATGCGGCAAGGGCGGCAGAAATTCTGGTGTGTCGCGACAGATGCGGCAGGCCCGGATTGAGCGACTGAGCGCGTCTAGTTTTTCCATGAATACTATCAGCTTCGGGGCAGGATCATTTCGATGAAGTTCTGAATACGGTTCCTTATATAGGTAAAGGCTTCGCCGATTACAGCCGACAGTGGTTTACGGTCGGATTGCTGTGCAGTTTCCTCATTACGATGTTCCTTGCGCCATAGAGATGGTTGCTCGAACTGTCCGGCCCAGATGCCGCGGCGGTTACTGCGGGCGTCTCTTTCCTCGCGCCGATAGTCACCGTAGGAGACGGCCCAGCCCTGCTCGACCATCCAGCGGTTGAGGTCGGTTTCTCCAAGATAGCAGCGCGCCAGATCGCGATTGTACTGATCTCGCCCCTCCGCCTCGCATCGAATCGAGGACCTGCCGATTCTGGATCGCAAGATGTTGCGAGCTTCCTTGCCGCAATCGTAAGCGCTTCCTGCCCGAACACATTGCTGTTGCATCTCCGGCGCGTCGATACCCTTGAGGCGTATATGTATCTTGCCGAGGACCACAGTGTCGCCGTCGATCACATAGACGGGCCCGTTCAATGATTCTTTAGGAGCCGATTGGATCGGCAGATAAGCGATCAATACGGCAAGAAAAGAAAAAAGTAATATAGTCAATAAGATGCTGCGAAAGCTTATGCTATTGCTTTTGCGGGCCGGGCGATAAGGACGCCTATAAGGGCGACGGTATTTGCTCATAGGTGGCTTCCCGACTCCCCGGCATCTTAGATTTTATGTCAGACTGCGAGCTCGTATCGCTCACGTCAACACGAGCAGATTGTCGATCAGAACAACCTTCAGTTTGTTGTCAATTGGCAACAGTCTTTACCGTTGCTTTAGGCTAGAAAGAGCTAAGGTACTTTTTGCCCATTTCCCGCCACAAACAGGCGTCACCGATCATGGAAAGGCAGAAGCCATCAAATATCTGGAGCCGCTAAACTCCAACAGGATAGGCAGGAATGACGAAGGGCGCGTTGTTGCACAGCAAACGAATTGGGAACAGGATGAACCCTGTTCGCTCGCCCTTTATTCGTTCCAATGATGGTAAGGCTTTTTTCGGCCAAGATCGGGTCTCAGTCTTGACGAAAACAGCGTGCATTCTGTCCTCGATGAATGTTTCCTCCACTGAGTGTGAAAGACCAGCGTTGTGATGCGTATCCGCAGTTTTTCATATAGCGCCCTTGCTATGGCTCTCGGCTTGGCCATTGCCTGTAACAGCGCCTTTGCTTTCGACCTTAATGACGATTCCGAAAAGTCGAGAAGCCCGTTCGAACTCTTCAAGTTCGGCTTCTCTGCCTACAAGAACGGTCACAAGGACGAGGCGATCAAGGCGTTGCGCTATGCTGCGGATCGTGGCCATCAGGGCGCAAAGTGGAAACTGGCCCGCATGTATGCCGATGGCGATGGCGTGCCGGAAAACGATTACGAAGCCTATAAGATTTTCGAAAAGATCGTTCGCGAAGGCTCGGAGCCGGGGTCGGAAAACGACTCCTATGTGGCCGATGCTCTCGTGGCGCTTGCGGGCTATGTGAAGCGTGGCATTCCGGGCTCGCCGGTCAATGCAAATCCGGGCATGGCGCGCAATCTCTATGTGCAGGCCGCCTCGAATTTCGGTGATTCCGCGGCCCAGTTCGAGCTTGGCAAGATGCTGCTCGATGGCGATGGCGGAGAACGCAATTCCGTGCAGGCCGCACGCTGGTTCCAGCTTGCCGCCAAGAAAGGCAATGCCGGTGCACAGGCTATGCTCGGCAATATGCTGTTTCAGGCAGGCAAGACGGTTCGCGGCCTTGCCATGATGACGGCGGCTTTCGAACGCTGCCCGACCGAAGATTGCCCATGGATACGCGATATGCAGGAACAGGCATTCTCAATTGCCGGTGAAGCCGACCGCCGTAATGCGGTTGCTCTCTCCAGTGACTATGCCACCAAAGGCGATTTCTGATTTTCATCCTGATTTATGGTCTGTTCTCAGACCGAAAGCGTTATCGTCACCGGCACATGGTCGGACGGCTTTTCCCAGGCACGAACGTGCTTTTCCACATCACTCGATATGAAACGATTGGCCGCCTCGGGTGATAGCATCAGATGGTCGATGCGGATGCCGTTGTTCTTCTGCCAGGCACCGGCCTGATAATCCCAGAACGAATAAATCCCACTATCGTCGGTCGACGCGCGGATGGCCTCGGTAAAGCCCAGATTTTCAAGTCTGCGGAATGCCTGGCGTGATTGCGGCAGGAAGAGCGCGTCACCGACCCACTGAGCGGGGTTTTTGGCGTCCTCGGGTTCAGGAATGACGTTATAGTCGCCAGCGAGGACAAGGGGCTCCTCAAGGGCAAGACGATCTTTCGCCCATAGTTCAAGCCGCTGCATCCACGAAAGCTTGTAAGGAAACTTCTTGGTGTCAACCGGGTTGCCGTTTGGCAGATAAAGCGAAACGACGCGAACGACACCCTTGTCCGTCGAGTAGACGCCTTCGATGAAGCGTGCCTGCTCATCGCTATCATCACCCGGAAGGCCACGGTTGACCTCATCCGGCGATTTCTTGGACAGAAGTGCGACACCGTTGAAGCCCTTTTGACCATGTGTTTCCACATGGTAGCCGAGCGCCTCGATCTCCAGACGCGGAAACTGATCGTCGACCGATTTGATTTCCTGCAGGCAGGCGATATCGGGCGAAGATTCCTTCAGCCAATGCTGGAGGTTGTCGATGCGGGCCTTGACGCCGTTAATGTTCCACGTAGCGATTTTCATATCACTATGATTATGCGCTCGGGGAGGTGAGGGCAAGCAGGACGCTATCTTGCGTCACAGCTTTTCAACCCCAGTATTTTCAATGTTCGCGAATATTTTGATGCTGAACTGTTTGTATTGACCGTTTTACGTTCCTATTTGCTCATGAACAGGAGCCAAACAGGAGATATTCGAATGTTCGACGCCAAGAAACTTCTCGAACAGTTTCTGGGATCGCAAGTACCCGGTACGTCGGGAAGCGTCCGCGATAAGGCCGGGCAGGTTACAGACCTGGCAAAGAAGAACCCGCTTGCGACGGGTGCCATTGCCGCCGCCATTCTCGGCACGAAGACCGGGCGCAAGCTCGCTGGCAACGTGGCGACCGTTGGTGGGATCGCTGCCGTCGCCGGATTGGGATATCTCGCCTACAAGAATTACAAATCCGGTCAGGCACCGCAAACGGTAGAACAGCCGGTCGCGAAGGAACCTGAACTTCTTCCGCCGCCCCCCGCCGATTCTCCGTTCCACCCGCAATCTCCGGCAATGAGCAACAGTTTTGCGCTGACGCTCGTGCAGGCGATGATTGCCGCTGCAAAAGCCGATGGCCATATTGACGATGCGGAGCGGGCTCGTATCATGGAGAAGGTGAAGATTTCGGGTCTCGATGATGAGGCAGAAGCATTCCTTGAGAAGGAACTTGCCGATCCCGTTGATATCGACGTTCTGGTTTCAGCCGCACAGACTGAAGAACAGAAAGTCGAGCTTTATACGGCGTCGCGCCTTGCGATAGATCCCGATAACCGGGCTGAACGCGGATATATGGATATGCTGGCCGGTCGTCTCGGCCTGCCAGATGCTTTGGTGGACCACATTGAGGCCACGGTGGCTTCGGTAAAGGTTTGAGGCGGGTTGTTTTTCGGCAATCATAAAAAAACCGGCAGCCCCATGGCAGCCGGTTTTAATTTCCCATTCGTGCGTGCCAGTTAGATGGCGAAGCTGGTTCCGCAGCCGCAGGATGAAGTTGCATTCGGATTCCGGATCTGGAACGACTGCCCCATCAGATCATCGACGAAATCGATTTCCGAGCCGTCCAGATAGGGAACGGAGATGGAATCGATCAACACCTTGGCGCCAAGCTTCTCGATGATGATATCGTCGTCGGCCTGCTCATCGACCAGGTCGTATTTATAGGAGAAACCGGAACACCCGCCACCTTCGACCGAAACGCGAAGTGCAGTCTTTCCCGGTTCCGATCCGAGAATCTTGGCGATCCGCTTTGCTGCGGAATCTGAAACGGTAATGCCTGTCATTTGCCTTGTTCCGTTTGCAGATGCGAATATCGAACCGGGTTATTTCTCCAGATTTCCGATAGCCGCATACTTGCCTTCATGGTTAGCTGATAGCTATGAACGCGAATTGCGGAAGTCAATGTCTGTACTGGGTCCGCACCAATTTGGCGTAATCATATTACAGTGAAGGATGCATCGCAATGTCGCTGGAAGGAATAGGCTTTGGTTATCGCGAACGCGCGCCCTATGCCTGTGATCCTGCACAGAGTCGCGGCCGTCTGGTGCCGGAGCCGGAGAGCCCGACACGCACGCCATTCCAGCGCGACCGGGACCGCATCATCCATTCTACGGCTTTCCGCCGTCTGAAGCATAAGACGCAGGTTTTTATCGCGCACGAGGGCGATCATTATCGAACGCGGCTCACGCATACGATAGAGGTCGCCCAGATTGCCCGAGCTCTGGCGCGTGCATTACGGCTCGATGAAGATCTTGCCGAAGCTGTGGCGCTTGTCCATGATTTCGGGCACACGCCCTTTGGCCATACCGGTGAGGAAGCGCTCAATGAGCGTATGAAGTCATTCGGTGGCTTCGATCACAATGCGCAGTCGCTCAGGATCGTGACCAAACTCGAACATCGATATGCCGATTTCGATGGTCTTAATCTTTCATGGGAAACGCTGGAAGGGCTGGTCAAGCATAACGGACCTTTGCTGGGTGCGTATGCACCCCGTCCGGATGTTTCTGTTCCGCTGCCGATTCTCGATTTCAATGAACGCTATGACTTGGAGCTTACGCGGTTTGCGAGCCTGGAAGCACAATGTGCGGCCATTGCCGATGATATTGCTTATAACGCCCATGATATCGATGATGGCTTGCGAGCGGGGCTTCTGAACCTCGATGCACTTGACGAAGTGCCGTTGACAAGGCGCCTGATCGATCTTGTTCGGACGCGTTATCCTGATCTCGACCCCGTGCGAACCGGACACGAACTGGTGCGCAGGCAAATCACGATCATGGTGGAAGACGTGATTGAGGAGGCTCAGCGCCGTCTTGCTGCAGCGAAACCACAAAGCGTGGATGACGTGCGTGGTCAGTCGCGTGCACTGGTAGGCTTTTCGGATGCCATGCGCACCGATGAAAAAGTGCTGAAGCGGTTTCTCTTCAAGAATCTTTATTTCCACAACAGCGTATTGGTGCGCAGGCACGCCGCCGACAAGATTCTTCAAGACCTTTTTGACGCCTGTTTTGCCGACCCAATGATCATGCCACCAGAATGGCAATCAGGCTGCGAGACGCTGGATGAAGCATCGCGGGCACGACGGATAGCTGATTATCTCGCCGGGATGACTGACAATTATGCCGTGCGAGAACACCGACGATTGTTTGACCACACACCCGATTTAGCTTAATCGGGGCCAAACGAAGCGGCATCTATCGGTAAATTGACCTGATCCCGCACTTTATTGGAACGAGCCGACACCGGAAAAGCAGGACTAGAGCATGTCTCCCGAAAGTGGGAACCGGTTTCGGGAGACATGCGTAAAAACAAATATCTGGAGCGCCGATCTGATTCAATCAGATCGAAATGCGCTCTAAAAGCCCGGCGTAAGCCTGACAGGACAGACCATGAATATCTTTGCAGATTTCGACGCACGTATCAAAAAGACGTTGCAAGATATTGATCTGAAATCGAAAGACGGTGGCGAACTTGATCTTTCGCGCATCGGTGTCGAGCCACCGCGAGATGCTTCCCATGGCGATATCGCAACCAATGCTGCAATGGTGCTCTCCAAGGCTGTTGGTGAAAACCCGCGTGAACTTGCCGCTCGGATAGCTGAAGCTCTTGCCTCGGATGAAGATGTCGAAACTGTCGATGTTGCGGGTCCGGGCTTCATCAATCTGCGTCTCAAGGCCGCTTATTGGCAGCGTGAACTCTCGGCGATGCTGAATGAGGGTACTGATTTTGGTCGTTCCAAGCTTGGTTCCGGCTTGAAGGTGAATGTCGAGTATGTTTCGGCAAACCCCACCGGCCCGATGCATGTCGGCCATTGCCGCGGTGCGGTTGTGGGCGATGTTCTGGCAAATCTGCTGAAATTCGCAGGCTATGATGTGGTCAAGGAATACTACATCAACGACGCCGGGGCGCAGATTGATGTGCTGGCGCGTTCCGCGATGCTGCGTTATCGCGAAGCGCTAGGCGAGAATATCGGTGAGATTCCGGCTGGTCTTTACCCCGGCGACTATCTCGTTCCGGTCGGGCAGGAGCTTGCCAAGGAATTCGGGAAGAAGCTTCTGGAAATACCGGAAGCCGAAGCACTCGCTCTCGTAAAGGATCGCACGATTGACGCCATGATGGCGATGATCCGTGCCGATCTCGATGCGCTCAATGTGCATCATGATGTGTTCTTCTCCGAGCGGAAGCTGCATGTGGATCACGCACGGGCGATTCGCAATGCAATCAACGATCTGACGCTCAAGGGCCATGTTTATAAGGGCAAGCTTCCGCCTCCAAAGGGCCAGCTTCCGGAAGATTGGGAAGACCGGGAGCAGACATTGTTCCGTTCGACGGAAGTGGGCGACGATATTGACCGTCCGCTGATGAAGTCCGATGGCGCTTTCACTTATTTTGCCGGCGACGTCGCGTATTTCAAGGACAAGTACGACCGTGGCTTCAACGAGATGATCTATGTGCTGGGTGCCGACCACGGTGGCTATGTCAAGCGTCTGGAAGCGGTCGCGAGAGCCGTTTCCGACGGCAAGGCCAAGCTGACAGTGCTGCTCTGCCAGCTCGTCAAGCTGTTCCGTGATGGCGAACCTGTGCGCATGTCGAAGCGGTCGGGCGAGTTCATAACGTTGCGCGAGGTCGTGGATGAAGTCGGCCGCGACCCGGTTCGTTTCATGATGCTTTACCGGAAGAACGACGCGCCGCTGGATTTCGATTTTGCCAAGGTGACCGAGCAGTCGAAGGACAACCCGATCTTCTACGTGCAATATGCTTCGGCGCGTTGTCACTCGGTTTTCCGGCAGGCTGCCGATCAACTTGGGCTTGCCGATCTGGACCGAGTCGGCATGGCTGCGCATTTCAACAAGCTGACCGATGAAAGCGAAATTGCACTCGTTCGAAAGCTTGCGGAATATCCGCGTCTGATCGAGGCTGCGGCCGTCCATCAGGAGCCGCATCGGCTTGCATTCTACCTTTATGACCTCGCCAGCGCGTTCCATTCGCAGTGGAATAGAGGCACAGAGAACCCGGACTTACGTTTTATTAAGGTTAACGATCCAGACTTGTCACTAGCCAGGCTAGGGCTGGTACAGGTTGTTTCCGATGTACTGCGTTCCGGATTGACGATAATCGGTGCGGACGCTCCAACGGAAATGCGCTAGAGTATAGTTTGAAGGTGAAAGCCTTTGAGACGGATTATACTCGAAGATTGGTCACCGCAGTGAGCGAGCCGCGAAATGCGGGTCGAGATGTTTTCGGTGACCACTCGGCTGTCACGAAGCTGTTCAGGTCGAAAGACTGATTGAAGGCAAAAGTTGGCAAGTCGAACAGGTGGGAGGCCATAATGAACGCAAGTCATTGGTCTTCCTTCTGGCGCAGGAAACTTCCGTCAACTTTTGCCCACATTGCCTCGCTAAAAAGCAATGTATGGAGACGTCTTGCGACGTCCAGGGTTTGAGTTAGGAACACGTTATGACGGACAGCAGTGCAAATCCCCGTAATTACGGCGAGCGTCCGTTGCACGAAGACGATCCGCTGATGGAATTGTCACGGATCATGGACTTCGGCACGCCTGCTGATGATAACGTCGCTTGGAACGAGCGTCGCCCCACTCACTTCGAGGATAACCGGACAGATCCCGGCTTCGATCCAGCGCTGGATCTGGAACGCGAGCTGCTCGGTGACTTCAATGATTATTCTCAGCCTGCGGACCAGTCACAGTTCGAAGCAGCACCCACGCGCGATGATTCTTACCCGGCGGGCGAAACTCTGATACATGAGGAAGAACTTGCGTCCGCTCTGGAAGACGAACTCGATCTTCAGATGAGCGAGGATGAGCAGGCGCCAGCTTTGGAAACGCCTTCGTTCGAAACATTGGAGTTCGAAGAGACGGACCGCACCGAGCCTGTACCGCAATTCGATTACAACGATTACTCGGCTGCACGCGATTCGAACGATGAGGGTTACGCTGCATCGGCGATCTACAGCCGCCGGGAAACCGTTGAGCCAGTACATATCGATCAGACTGACTACGATCCGACGATCTATCAGCGCGCCATAGAGCCGCATGAAGAGGCTTACCAGCCTGCACGCGAGCACGACTGGAATGTTCAGGCCGTAGAACCCGTTGAGCAGTCCTATGCCGCTGTCACGGCACCCGTTTCGCTTGAGGACGAGCTGGAGAATCTCCTTTTCGGAGACGAGCCACAGCCAGTATCTCACGACGCGACGTACTTCTCACACGTTGCGCCTGCCGCAGCGGCAAATGTCCAGCATGATGCGGCGTCGGTGCAGAATCATGTTTATCAGGATGAGCCAGAGCTGGCAGACCTGCATTTCGACGATTTGCAGCTCGATGAGCAGGCTTATGATAATGGACCTCAGTCTGCCGCACCAGTTGCGCCAGTTGAAACTTACGCGCCCCAGACGGTTCCTGCGGGTTACCCGTATTACACGCGGAGCAATTTCTCCTCGGAAGCTTCAGGACAAGACACGGTCGCGACAACGCCGCAGGCTGATTATGCGCCTGTTGCAGGCTCAGCGTCCTCTCATGACGATGAGGACGATTTCTCGTTCGATGACGACTTTTCGTTCGACATTGAAGACACTGCAGTAGCTGCCGAAGGAACAGAGGACGATCTTCCCGAAATGGCTGAGATCAGCCTTTCGGAAGATGATTTTGGTTTTGAACCGTCGGGCGATGTTTCCAAAATTCAGGATGAGAATGCCTTCGGCGAAGATGATTTCTTTACGGAAGACGATCTCGATCTGAGTACGGAAACTGAAGAGGAAACTGCTGCCTACGCGCATGCGGTGCGTTCGGACGACGATTATCGATCATCACCGGCTTCGTTCTCGCAGTTCGGAAGTACCCATACGGCTGCGGTCAGTGCCCCGGCACCCGAAGTCGAAACATTAAGTGTGGCCGAAGAGAAGGTCGAGCAGACGCATTCCCTCGATCTGCCTGAAGTAAGCTACGGCGAAGAAGAGCCCAATGCTGGTCTGACTGATCTTGAAGCGGAATTCGCGGAGGTCTTCAACACGGTCGGCGCGGATGATTCGGCGAAATCCGACGCGCAGAGCGAGGCTGACAGGGCTTTTGAGGATATATTCCGTGAAAGCGCTTCAAGCTATCTGCCAAACTCCGGTGCCACCCTTGGCGCCGCTGTCGGTGCTGCTGCAATGGGCGTTGGTGCTGCCGCATCTGCGGGAGCATATGGCCGCTCGCTGGCAACGCCTCAGGCGCCAGCGCAGCCAAAAGCTTCCAACCCATTGGGTAATGAAGACGATTTCTACAACCATTGGGCGGCCCAGGGTGCGCAGACCTTTGAAGGCGGCGACTACGGTGAACGCGCTGCGATGCAGCCGGAAGATGATCTTGGCAGTGCTGCCGAGGCCTATCGCAATCGTCCCGTCCGTGGCCGCCGTGGCCTTATTCTGGCCAGTGTAGCCGGCGTGGCAGTGCTTCTTGGCGGAATCGGCTATCATTTCATCGGAGGAAGCGGTTCCGGTGAGCCGGTTGTGATTCGCGCTGACAATCAGCCGATCAAGATGCAGCCGGAAAATCCGGGCGGCGCAACGGTGCCGAACCAGGACAAGGCCGTTTATGATCGCGTTGCTGGTACCTTGCCGAATAATCCGGAACAAAAGTCCCTGATTACTTCCGGTGAAGAACCGGTGGACATTTCGGGTACGGATGACAGCGAGAACATGGCGGACAATACGCCAGATGAACAGCCCGTGGCGAATAATGCTCCGGCCGAGAATCAAAATACGAACCACAATGCGCCGTTGGTTCAGCCGCGCGAAGTGGAAACCATGATTGTTCGTCCGGATGGCTCTATCGTGCAGCCATCTCCTGCTCCGCAGGAAACGGCCTCGCAACTGCCTCCTGCGAACACCCCGCAGCCGGCCGCACCTGCTGGCGGTGATGAAATCGGCGCACTGGCGGCTGGCAACATACCTGCAGAACCGGTCGCGCAAGCACCAGCACCAGCATCGGCACCGACACCTCAGGCACAACCGCCTCAGCCTGCTGCGGAAGCTCCACGTCTTCCGGCCCGCGCTCCGGTGGTACCGTCACGGCCTGCTGAACAGCCGGTCAATATCGTCGGCAATGTTCCGCAGCGTACGCAGGCACCGGCAGCAGCGAGTTCAGCCGCTGCCACGGCTGCGCCACAGGTTGCATCGGCAGCAGGGGCAGGCGGCTACTTCATCCAGATCGCATCGCAGCCATCAGCCGAGCTGGCACAGAAGTCCTATGCCAATATGGCCCAGAAATATGGCAGCGTGATCGGTGGCCGTAGCGTCGACATCAAGCGTGCCGACATTCCGGGCAAGGGCACCTACTATCGTGTCCGCGTTCAGGGCGGTTCCAAGGAAGATGCATCCGCACTTTGCGGACGCCTCAAGTCTGCGGGCGGTAGCTGCTTCGTGACGCAGTAATTTATCAGAGACTGATTATTGAAAGGGCGGCTTCGGTCGCCCTTTTTCATGGTCCACTACCAAGCCCTGATTTTTTCGGCTAAACCGAAACAGGGCTTGAGTACAGCATTTCCAGACGATTTGAAGGACGAGCGCATGAAAGAGTGCAAGGCATGGATTGCCGGTGTGTCAGGAACGAAACTTACTCAGGACGAAATTGCGTTCTTTCGGGATGAAAGACCCTGGGGCTTCATTCTTTTTGCGCGCAATGTTGAAAGTCTGGAACAGGTTTCGGAGCTGACGGCGCACATGCGCGACCTGACGGGCAGGGACCAAACACCTGTTTTCATCGACCAGGAAGGTGGCCGTGTGCAGCGCCTTCGCCCGCCGCTTGTTCCAAACTATCCTTCGGCCTCGGAAATCGGTGCGATCTATGCGCATGATCGCGAAGCTGGTCTGCGCGCTGCGTGGCTTCATGCTCGCCTCCATGCATTCGATCTGCTGAAGGTTGGCGTCAATGTAGACTGCCTGCCGGTCCTCGACGTGCCAGTCGAAGGCGCTCATGATGTCATTGGTGCGCGAGCCTATTCCAAGAACCCGCATGCGGTTGCGGAAATGGGGCGAGCTGCTGCGGAGGGCTTGCTTGCCGGTGGTTTGTTGCCCGTAGTCAAGCATATGCCGGGACATGGCCGCGCGTTTGCCGACACGCACAAGGAATTGGCCCGCGTCACCGTTCCATTGAACGAACTGGTTGCGCATGATTTTGTGCCATTCAAGGCGCTCAACGATCTGCCGATGGCAATGACAGCGCATGTCGTGTTCGATTGCATCGACCCGCAGCGTCCATCGACATTGTCGCCGACTGTCATCAACACGATCATTCGCGATGTCATCCAGTTCGACGGTCTCGTCATGAGCGACGACATTTCCATGAAGGCGCTCTCGGGCGGACTTGGCGACATTGCAGACGGCATCATCGGTGCCGGTTGCGACGTGGTTCTCTATTGTGCTGGCGTGATGGACGAACTGAAGCAGGTTGCAGCGCGTGTGCCGGTTCTTGAGGGCAAGGCGAAGCGCCGTGCCGATCTGGCGGAAGTCTATGCGGGCGATCCCGATCTTTCCGATGAAGACGAACTGCGTGCAGAATTCAACGCCATGTTCGAACTGATAGCGTAATCGTCAAAACTTGGTAAACTGAGATGGTCGGCGGGCTGATCCGCCGGCGATCTTGTCAGCAGGGAAACGGGTTTGGCGGCATCGGGAGCAGACGCAGACGGCAAAGACGGCACGCTCGTGCCGATGGATGCGCTGTGGCAAGGTGATCCCGAGCGCAGCGAAAGCGAACCGTCTCTTCTCATCGATGTGCAGGGGTTCGAAGGCCCGCTTGATCTGCTGCTCCATCTTGCTCGAAGCCAGCGCGTCGATCTTGCCCGCATCTCCGTTCTGGCGCTCGCGGAGCAATATCTGGAATTCGTGGAAAAGGCACGCGTGTTGAGCCTTGAACTTGCAGCCGATTATCTCGTCATGGCTGCCTGGCTCGCCTATCTCAAGTCGAAGCTGCTGATCCCGAAGCAACAGGGTGATGACGGAGCAACAGGCGAAGAATTGGCAGCTTCGCTGCACTATCGCTTGAAGAGGCTTGAAGCCATGCGCGATGCGGCGGCAAAGCTCGTCAATCGCAATCGGCTGGGGCGGGACGTCTTTGCGCGCGGCATGCCGGAAATGGTCATGGTGGACAGGACCAGCCAGTTTTCCGCGACCTTGTACGACCTTCTTACAGCCTATGCTTCACAGCGGCAGCGGCAGGCCGTGTCGCAGGTGCAAATCGCCAAGCGGGCAGTCTGGTCGCTGAAAGAAGCACGGGTGGCGCTTGTGCGTTTGATGGGAACGGTTGGAGACTGGGTTTCTCTCGACCGTTTCCTGATCGACTATGCGCTTTCACCACGCGAGAGGGCCTCGGCACTTGCGAGTTCCTTTGCCGCCAGTCTTGAACTTGTGCGCGAAGGTAAGCTGGAAGTCAGGCAAAACGCTCCTTTCGAGCCGATCTATATCAGGGCGACGGTAGATATCAGCGAATTGGATGAGGACGAGGATGTCTGAGGCGGAACGTCAAAATCTGGCTGAAATTGATAGCGATGATTATCTGATGGATGAAGAAGCTTCCGTCTCGACGCAGGGGCTCGCTGAACTCGCACGTATTGTGGAAGCCATCGTTTTCGCATCTTCCGAACCCGTTTCCGAGCGCGCATTGGCGGAACGTCTGCCTGCCAATGTGGAGGTTGCTCCTGTTTTGAAACATTTGCAGAAAATATATGAAACGCGCGGCGTGCATCTTGTTCAGGTTGGCGGTGCATGGGCGTTTCGCACCGCGCCCGATCTCGCATTTCTCATGAGCCGCGAAGCTGTCCAGCAGCGCAAACTGTCTCGCGCCGCGATGGAAGTGCTGGCCGTCATTGCCTATCACCAGCCGGTCACGCGCGCCGAGCTGGAAGACATTCGCGGTGTCGAGACCTCGAAGGGCACACTTGACGTCCTTATGGAGACGGGCTGGATCAAGCTGCGCGGCCGCCGCCGTACACCGGGTCGTCCGGTCACTTACGGAACAACGGAGTCTTTTCTTGACCATTTCGGCCTTCCGGAAATCCGGGACTTGCCCGGACTGGAAGAGCTGCGTGGGGCAGGGCTTCTATCCGCACGCATGCCATCAAGTTTTGCAGTTCCGGTGCCGAATTTAGACCCGGATGAGCTGACCGAAGATGAAGAGCCGCTCGAAGATATAGATCTGGAAAGCCTTGGCTTGCTCGCCCCACGCGGTGAATAGTCTCACCCCGGTCTTTGGAGCCAATTTTATTTGTAGCAAAGCCGTTCACCGTCATACTTCTGTTTGAAAGATTTGTTGAAAGCGCTTAAATCGTAATTGGCATTGCAGGAACATGCCGCGCATTCGCGGCAATGAGAGGAATGAAATGGGTAGCTTTTCCATCTGGCACTGGCTGATCGTTCTGGCGGTTGTCCTTCTTCTGTTTGGCCGCGGCAAGATTCCCGAGCTGATGGGTGATGTTGCCAAGGGCATCAAGAACTTCAAGCAGGGCATGTCCGACGAAGACGCCAAGGATGAAGCCAAGGATTCGGGCCGTACGATCGACGCCAAGGCTGACGAAACTGTCAACGACGTCAAGAAAACCACCAAGTCCTGATCTAACGGATAAAGCATGCTGCGTGCACGGAAACGCGCGCAGCATATTTTGCCATTTACAAGTGCGGTTTTCCGCCGAAAGACGGGACGCGCGCGCGAATTGCGCGGGGTATCAAGAATATGTTCGACATCGGTTGGTCTGAACTTCTGATTATTGCGATCGTGATGATCGTAGTGGTCGGTCCCAAGGATTTGCCGAAAATGCTGAGGGCATTCGGCAAGGCAACCGCGCGCATGCGCGCTACCGCCAACGAGTTCAAGCAGCAGTTCGACGAGGCCTTGAAAGAGGCGGAGCTTGAGGACGTCAAGAACATCATTGATGAAACCCGCAAGCTCGACCCGCGTTCAAAGATTACGCAGGTATTCGATCCGATTCGAAGCGCAGGCGAGGATTTACGCTCTGGCCTTCAGTCCACGTCTTCCATGTCTCCGGCGACTCCTGAAAAAGCCGCTGAAGTGACGACACCCGTCGATGCTGGTGGCAAACTGGTGCCCCCTGCTGCGGAGCCGCTGACGGAAAAAACCGAAGCGCCCCAAAAGGCGGCGCGCAAGACGGCACCCAAGGCACAGAGCAAAGCGACCGAAGCCCGCGCAGCTAAAACGAAGGCTGCGCCAAAGGCAGCTTCTGTCGCAAAACCTGCTCCCAAGAAGCCCGTTGCAGCTAAATCGGAAACGGCAAAGGCCGAAACGGCCAGGACCGCTGCCGCACCTGCCAAGAAGACCACGAAAAAGACAGGAACCAAAGCGTGAAACGCGACGAGGACGAAATCGAACAGAGCGCAGCGCCTCTGCTTGAGCACCTGATCGAGCTACGCCGCCGCCTGATCTGGGCAATTCTGGCATTTTTCGTGGCATTCATATTCTGTTTCGCTTTCGCCAAACAGCTCTTCAACCTGCTTGTCGTGCCATACCAATGGGCGCTCGACTGGGCGGGTATGGATCGCTCGAAAGCAGAACTGATCTATACTGCCCCGCAGGAATTCTTCTTCACACAGGTGAAGGTGGCGATGTTCGGCGGCATCGTGCTGGCATTTCCAATCATTGCCGCGCAGATCTACAAATTTGTGGCGCCCGGCCTCTACAAGCATGAGCGCATGGCGTTCCTGCCGTTCCTGATCGCATCGCCGATCCTGTTTTTGACCGGGGGCGCGCTCGTCTACTTCTTCTTCACGCCGATGGTGATGTGGTTCTTCCTCGCAATGCAGCAAACAGGCGGCAGCGGCGAAGTGCAGATATCGCTTTTGCCGAAAGTCTCGGAATATCTGAGCCTCATCATGACGCTCATCTTTGCTTTCGGTCTGGTCTTCCAGCTACCGGTGGTCACGAGCCTCATGGCCCGTGTCGGTCTGGTGACCTCGGCTGGTCTGAAGGACAAGCGCAAATATGCAATCGTCATCGCCTTCATCGTTGCGGCGGTCCTGACGCCGCCTGATCCGGCGAGCCAGATCGGCCTTGCCTTGCCGACGATCCTTCTCTACGAGATTTCAATCATCGTGGCTCGCATGATCGAGAAGAAACGGGATGAGGCGCAGGAATCCGCTGACGCCGAGAACGACGCTTCATCGTCCTGATTTGTCACTCTGATTCTATGAGGTCGCAATTCCATGCGGCCTCGCTTCTGTTCAATTTCAAGAAACGGCTTTTCCCATGCTCGACATCAAATGGATTCGCGAAAACCCTGAAACCCTCGACAAAGCGCTCGCCAAGCGCGGGGCTCAGTCGCTGTCGTCCGAATTGATGGCGCTGGATGAAAAACGCCGCGAGTATGTCGGCAAGGTTCAGGCCGCCCAGGAGCGTCGCAACGCCGCTTCGAAGGAAATCGGCAAGGCCATGGCTGCAAAGGATGCGGCGACGGCTGACAAGCTGAAGGCGGAAGTTGCCGAGTTGAAGGATTTTCTTGCGCAGGCCGAGGATGAAGAACGTCGCCTGACCAGGGAACTGAACGACGCGCTGTCGACCATCCCCAATATTCCGCTGGAAGACGTGCCGCTCGGCAAGGACGAAAGCGACAATGTCGAAGTTCGTCGTATCGGCAACCAGCGCAATTTTTCCTTCCAGCCGAAGGAACATTTCGAGCTTGGCGAAGCGCTCGGCTATATGGATTTCGAGCGCGCCGCAAAGCTCGCGGGTTCGCGCTTTACGGTTTTGAAGGGGCCGCTTGCGCGTCTCGAGCGGGCGCTTGGTCAGTTTATGCTCGACCTCCACACCATGGAGCACGGTTTTACCGAAACGATGCCGCCCCTGATGGTGCGCGACGAAGCTGTCTATGGGACCGGCCAGCTACCGAAATTCTCCGAAGATCTTTTCCGCACGACGGACGGCCGCTGGCTCATCCCGACCGCCGAAGTTCCGCTGACCAATCTGGTTGCCGACGAGATCGTCGACACCAAATCGCTTCCGCAGCGCTATACGGCGCTGACCCCGTGCTTTCGTTCGGAAGCGGGATCTGCCGGTCGCGACACGCGCGGGATGCTGCGTCAGCACCAGTTCCTGAAAGTGGAAATGGTGTCGATCACGGATGCCGACAGCTCGATCGAAGAGCATGAACGCATGACTGCCTGTGCGGAAGAAGTGCTGAAACGCCTCGGTCTGCCTTTTCGTACTGTGGTGCTCTGCACCGGCGACATGGGCTTCGGTGCGCAGAAGACTTACGATATTGAGGTGTGGCTGCCTGGCCAGAACACCTACCGCGAAATCTCGAGCTGCTCGGTCTGCGGTGATTTCCAGGGTCGTCGCATGAATGCCCGCTATCGTCCAGAAGGCGAGAAATCGACCCGTTTCGTCCATACGCTGAACGGCTCGGGGGTCGCAGTCGGTCGCGCCCTGATTGCCGTCATGGAAAATTATCAGGAAGAGGATGGCAGCATTCATATTCCTGAAGCATTGCAGCCATACATGGGCGGCCTCACGCGGATTGAGAAAGCTGCGTGAATTAAACTACCGATAGCCACAATGAAGGAGTGACGACGTGCGAATTCTGCTGACGAACGATGATGGTATCCACGCTGAAGGCCTCGCAGTTCTGGAGCGGATCGCACGCAAGCTTTCCGACGACGTTTGGGTCGTCGCTCCGGAAACCGATCAGAGTGGCCTCGCGCATTCGCTGACGCTGTCGGAACCGCTCCGTCTACGCCAGATCGATGATCGCCATTTCGCATTGCGCGGTACGCCGACCGATTGCGTCATCATGGGTGTGCGTCATGTTCTGCCGGGGGCGCCTGATCTCGTCCTCTCCGGCGTCAATTCCGGGGCGAACATGGCCGACGACGTAACCTATTCGGGCACCGTCGCCGGTGCGATGGAAGGAACCTTGCTCGGTGTGCGAGCCATCGCACTGTCGCAAGAATATGAATATGAGGGTGATCGCCGCATTGTGCCGTGGGAAACGGCTGAAGCCCACGCTCCAGACCTTATCAAAAAGCTGATGGAGGCAGGCTGGCCGGAAGGGGTGCTTCTAAACCTGAATTTCCCGAATTGCGGTCCTGAAGAAGTGAAGGGTGTGCGCGTCACGGCGCAGGGCAAGCTTAGCCATGATGCGCGCCTCGACGAGCGCCGGGATGGGCGTGGTTTCCCGTATTTCTGGTTGCATTTTGGTCGCGGCAAGGCTCCGGTAGCAGACGACAGCGACATCGCTGCCATTCGTTCCGACTGCATTTCAGTCACTCCGTTGCACCTTGATCTGACCGCGCATAAGGTTCGGGCGGAGTTGAGCGCAGCACTTGGGGTTGAAGCATGAGGCAGGCGACGTCTGAGCGCCCACGGCTTTCGGACAGAGAAGGATTTGCATCCTTCGTTATGCGAATGCGCGGATATGGAATTGACGATCCGCGTCTTTTTGCAGCCGTTGAAGCGACGCCACGCCAAAGCTTCCTCGCATCATCATGGTCGCATCTTGCCTATAGTTCACGGACTGCGCCGCTTGACTGCGGCGAGTATATGGAAGGCATCGACGACCAGATTCGGGCCATCGCTGCACTCAAGCTGGAGCCCGGTCATCGTGTGCTCGAGATTGGAACCGGCTCCGGATTTACAGCGGCGGTTATGTCTTCGCTCGTCGGACGTGTCACAACCGTCGAGCGCTATCGCAAGCTCTGCGATCACGCCCTCCAGCAATTCGTTTCGCTGAAGCGCGAAAACATCATGGTCAAACATGCCGATGGTCGCCATGGAATGCCGGGCGGCCCCTTTGACCGTATTCTGATCTGGCTCGCATTCGAGGACGTGCCACGGCATTTCGTCGATCTTCTGGCAACGCATGGTGTGCTGATAGCTCCAATCGGACCAGGAGATGGCCAGCAGGTCATGACCCGCATAGCCAAGGTTGGCAGCCGATTCGAGCAAGAGGACCTGATGTCGGTCCGCTATCAGCCATTTGTCGAAGGTGTTTCGTCCGTTCTGTGACCGACATGCGTATCGATTCGTCGAAATGAAGGCTATCGGGCTCGCTCAGCATAGTCGGCGGGGGCGGACTGGCTGCTTTGTGCGCTTATGGTATTTAATTGGTGAATCTTTTTTCGAAGATTTGCCGTTCTTAACCAGAGAGTAACATTAACGCGTTTTAATCACCTTACTGAGTTTCGAGTATGGGCGAGTTGAACATGCGTTTACAAATTTTGCAGCACACGTCTGAACGTCTCCTGCGGAATGTCGCGATCGTTCTGATTGCCGGTTTTGGTGCCGGGTGCAGTGCGGATACGATGCGCTTCACTGATGGTATCAGTACGGGATCGACGTCCAGTCAGCGTGTCGCACAGCAGCCGACAGGCGATCTTTATGCATCCGCGGCTCCCGTAGCCCCCGCTTCAAGCGGTTCCGTTCAGCGCAATTCGTTGCCTCCGGTATCTTCTGCGCCGATGGCAGCGCCTGTGGCGGCAGCACGACAGTCGGTTCAGGCTCCGGTCGCAGCGGCATCCAATAACATTCAGAATCAGGTCGGGCAGGCGCAGGACATGGCCGCAAACCGTGTGAACAACACGGTCAACGCTGCTGAAACCAAAGTCGCCAGCGCGGCAACATCTACGCGCAACACCGTGAACGGTGCGCAGGAAAAGGTTCTCGGACAGCTTCCGGCGAACCCGGCCATGCCGCGACCAACGGATAACAATATCGCAGTCGTACCGCAGGCACCTGCCGTCAACGGCAAGAAGCCTTCGGCAAACGATATGGCTTCGGCAGGCGCAAGCGCCACGACGCCACCAGCGCCGAACGGCACCTACACGGTTAAGAGCGGCGATTCGCTCTTCTCCATCGCGCAGAAGCATAACGTTCCTGTCGAGCAGTTGAAGAAGGCAAACGGCCTGTCGAACGGCGCTATCCGGGTCGGTCAGGCGCTCGTCATTCCTTCTGCCGCAGCGGGCAATGCAACGCAGGTTGCTGCAGTTTCGCAGCCGCCGGAAAACCCGGCCAAGGCAGCGGCTGCGCCGACCGCCAATGCCGATGTGAAGCCTTATACGCCGCCGCAAGCGAGCAATAAGGTGATCGAAGATGCCGAAAAGGATCAGGCGGCGGCACCTTCTTCAACCGGCATTTCGCAGATGCGTTGGCCGGTACGTGGCCGTATTCTCGCAAGCTTCGGCCAGCGTGAAGGTACATCGGTGAGTGACGGTATCGACATTATGGTTCCAGAAGGAACATCGGTTAAGGCTGCTGAAAATGGCGTCGTCATCTATGCCGGTGATGGTCTGAAGGAATTCGGCCAGACGGTTCTGATCCGCCACGACAATGGCCTCGTCACCGTTTACGGCCACAACAGCCAGATACTGGTTCAGCGTGGACAGAAAGTTCGTCGCGGCGAAGAAGTTGCAAAATCGGGCATGAGCGGCAACGCGAAATCTCCGAAGCTGCATTTCGAAGTGCGCAAGAATTCGGCTCCGGTCAATCCTAACAAGTATCTGGAATCCTGATCGAAACGTGACACAACAAAAAAGAAAGCGGGCCCAAAGCCCGCCTTCTTTTTATGGTTACTTTCGTCTTTTTACATTGCAATCCCGAGGCGACCTGCGAGATCCTGGATATATTGCCATGCAACGCGCCCTGAACGGTTTCCGCGTGTTGTGGACCACTCCAATGCTTCCGCATGCATTTTAGCTGGATCGTAAGCCAGCTTAAAATAGGCCGCGTAGCCGTCGACCATGGCAAGATAATCGTCCTGGCTGCATTTGTGGAAACCGAGCCAGAGGCCGAAACGGTCCGAAAGCGATACTTTTTCCTCTATGGCTTCCGAGGGATTGATCGCCGTCGAGCGCTCGTTGTCGATCATGTCGCGCGGCATCAGATGGCGGCGGTTCGAGGTCGCATAGAAGATCACATTGCCCGGTCGGCCTTCAACGCCGCCTTCAAGTGCGGCCTTCAGCGATTTATAGGACGTATCGTCGTGATCGAAGGAAAGATCGTCACAGAACAGAATGAACCGATAGTCTGTATCCTTGATGAGATTCATCAATGTCGGAAGACTATCGATATCCTCTCGGTGAATCTCGATCAGCTTGAGCGGATTGCGATCGGGCATTTCTGCGTTCACGCTTGCCTGTGCAGCCTTGACGAGCGAGGATTTTCCCATGCCGCGCGCTCCCCAGAGCAGCACGTTGTTTGCTGGAAATCCTTTTGCGAAACGCCGGGTATTGTCCACGAGCTGGTCACGTACCAAATCTACGCCACGGATCAGTGCGATATCCACGCGGTTCACGCGGCTGACCGGATCTAGAGTCAGGCGTTCGGGAGCCCAGACGAAACAGTCTGTGGCATCAAGATCGGGTGTTTTAGCTTCCGGCGGCGCGATGCGTTCCAGAGCGGCGATCAAACGGTCCAGTTTCTGGCTGAGTATGTCTTCGGTCGTCATTTCATGCCCCTGATGATAGGGGTAATGGCTTAACATGCCACAGCGGAGGCGAAAAGTGTGCGACCTTGGCGCAGGTGGTGTCATCGCCGGTTGCATTTGGCGCGCCAACCATTGTAATGCCCTTAATAATTTGTCTTCGAGACTTCAGAGGAGTTCCTAATGTTCGTAACACCGGCTTTCGCTCAAGCACCTGGCGGCGGCGCTTTTGGCCCAGACATGCTGATGAGCATTCTGCCGTTCATCCTGATTTTCGTGATCATGTACTTCCTTATCATCCGTCCGCAGCGGACGCAGATGAAGAAGCGCCAGGAAATGCTGACACAGGTTCGTCGCGGCGATACCGTCGTCACTGGCGGCGGCATTGTTGGCAAGGTTCAGAAGGTTGTTGATGACAACGAACTTGAAGTCGAAATCGCAGAAGGCGTTCGCATCCGTGTCATGCGCAGCACGCTGATGGATGTTCGCGTCAAGGGCGAGCCTGTCGCCGACAACAAGAACAAGTAATTCTTTTCACGACACTTCAGGCCCCGGTAAGATTTCAATAACCGGGGCCTGCGCATTATTCGGTAAACGCTACATAAGTTTTGCGTGCTACGACGCCGGAGAGCGGTTCGCAACAAGTGAACTCCGGTATGCTCTATCCAAGCTGATACGGAATTGCTGCTCTATGCTCTATTTTTCACGCTGGAAATCTGCCCTGATCTGGCTTGCGGTTCTCGTGAGTTTCGTCATCGCATCCCCTAACTTTTTCTCGCGTGAAACGCTGGCCAAGCTGCCAAATTTTCTGCCGAAGCAGCAGATCGCCCTTGGGCTTGATCTCTCCGGCGGCTCGCGACTGGTCCTGCAAGTGCAGAATGCAGGACGCGGGGAACTCGAACGCACTGCCAATATCATGCGGCAGCGTCTCGAAGAGCTTGGTTATGGCAAGCCAGTTGTAGAAGAGGAAAACCGCAATCAGATTCGGGTCGAAGTTCCCGGTGTTTATGACGCGCAGCTTCTGAAAGACATTCTGAGCGTCCGCGGCGATTTTTCTTTCCGTGCTGTCGATGGTACCATGTCACCGGATGATGCCATTCGTGGCACGCCACCGGCAGACAGTGAAATCATCTACTCCTATGACGATCCGCCTGTCGGCTATCTCGTCAAAAAACAGCCGATCCTGACTGGCGCCAATGTGACGGATGCCAAGGCGACACTTGCGGACGATGATACCGAACCTGTCATTACGCTGACTTTGGACGATGCAGGTCGCAAGAACCTTGCCGAAGCAACATCGCATCTGGTCGGTGGAAGTTTTGCTATCGTCGTCGATAACCAGATCGTTTCCGCACCTGCCGTCGATGAGAAGCTCGATACGAATGAGCTGCAGATTTCTGGCGCCTTCGATCTTCAAGCGGCCAACAACATGGCGGTTGTGCTGCGTTCCGGCGCGCTGCCGCAGAATGTTACGGTTCTGGAAGAGCGCACGATCGCATCTGCATTGGGCGAAGACTATGCCAGCGCCGCCGCACTGGCAGCGCTGCTTGCTGCACTGCTGGTCGGCCTGTTCATGGTCTTGTCCTACGGTATCCTCGGTGTGATCGCCATGATCGCACTGGCCGTCAACATCATTATCCTGACGGCGATACTGTCGCTGATCGGCGCTTCGATCAGTCTCGCCAGTATTGCCGGTCTGGTGCTGACCATAGGTCTGGCAGTCGACGCTCACATCCTGATTTACGAACGTGTGCGCGAAGACCGTCGCAAAGGCTATTCCGTGGTTCAGGCTATGGAGTCCGGATTCTATCGCGCTCTCTCGACCATTATCGACGCGAACCTCACCACACTTATTGCAGCGCTGGTTCTATTCCTGCTCGGTTCGGGAACGGTTCACGGCTTCGCATTGACGGTGGCGGTGGGTATCGGTACGACGCTCTTCACGACGCTCACCTTCACCCGCTTGGTGATCGCGCAATGGGTGCGCACAGCCAAGCCGAAGGAGGTGCCGAAGCGCCGTTTGAAGCTGGTTCCGACTGTGACGCACATCCCGTTCATGCGTCTGCAGTTCGTGACATTGGGCATCTCGGTTCTGGCCTGCGCTATCGTGGTCGCACTGTTCGTCAATATTGGTTTCAACTACGGCATCGATTTCCGTGGCGGCTCAATGGTCGAATTGCAGGCCCGCAGCGGTGACGCTAATCTTGAAGACATTACCGAGCGGCTTGCCGAGCTCAATATCGATAGCGCGCGTGTTCTGCCGGCAAAGTCGCCGCGCTCCGCTCTTGTCATTATCGGCAGTCAGGAAGTCGGAGACGATGCCGAACAAACCGTCGCCGTGAAGCTGCGCGGTGAATTCGAGCAGGATTACTCATTCCAGCGGGTCGAGGTCGTCGGACCGACGGTTTCGGAACAGCTTTCGCGCGCCGGTGTTCTGGCAGTCATTCTGTCGCTGATTGGTATCTTCATCTACGTATGGGTCCGGTTCCGCTGGCAACTCGCGCTTGGTGCAGTGCTGTCCACCTTGCACGACGTTATCATCCTCGCGGGTATGTTCATTGTTTTCCGCATGGAGTTCAATCTGTGGAGCGTCGCTGCAATCCTGACGATCATTGGGTATTCGCTCAACGATACGGTCGTGATCTACGACCGCGTGCGTGAGAATCTGCGGGTCTATAAAAGCGCGCCGTTGCCTGCCATCATTGATGCCTCGATCAACCAGACCTTGTCGCGTACGCTGCTGACCTCCTTTGTGACCTTTCTCGCGCATATTCCGCTCTATGCCTTCGGGGGCGCAGATATCCGCAGTTTCGCGCTGGCGCTGAGCGTCGGTATTATCGTTGCGAGTTATTCGTCGATCTTCATTGCCGCTCCATTGCTGGTTCAGTTTGGGCTCAAGCCGCGCGGATCAGATCGAGCAGGCGATTCCTTGGATGATGAACTGGCGCAATCGCTGAATTTGGAAAGCTGAGAATGGCTAAAGGGATAGAGATACGCGAGGCCCATTTTCCGGGCCGTGCTCCTATCGATGCCTATGGCGATGGAGGCTTCCGCTTTGCCGAGATGTCGCATCGCGGGTCGATACTTTGCCTGCCTTCTGGAATTCACGGCTGGAAACCCGCAACACCGCCAGTCCTGGCCAAAGCTGATCTGGAAATGATCCTAGAGCAGGCATCTGACATTGAGATTCTGCTGGTGGGGACGGGCATGGATTTGCGCCGCATCCCTGAAGATGTGCGCGCCATCCTGCGCGAACACCGCATTTCTTCCGATCCCATGAGCACGGGTGCAGCCGTCCGAACCTATAATGTGCTTCTGGCCGAAGATCGCGCGGTTGCGGCGGCTCTGATTGCTGTAGACTGACATCATGAACGAGAATGAGGCACATTGCCTGGCATTGCTTCGCGAAGCTGACCGGGATCGCTATCTTTCAGTGCTTTATGCACCGGAAGACCGTCGAGGCGGTCTGGCTGCGTTATACGCATTCAATGCAGAGATTGCGCGTATCCGTGATCTGGTCCACGAACCGCTACCCGGAGAAGTTCGGCTACAATGGTGGCGCGACCTCATAAACGGCGAGGCGAGGGGCAGTGCCGAAGCGCATCCCGTTGCCGCAGCGCTGATCGGCACCATTGAAAAATATGAGCTGCCGCGAACTGCTTTCGACAATTATTGCGAAGCGCGCATTTTCGATCTCTATGACGATCCCATGCCCAGCCGCAATGATCTGGAGGGCTATTGCGGTGAAACCGCATCGGCTATCATCCAGTTAGCTGGCTTTATACTCGATAGAGATGCCGCGCAGGCACAGACAGAAATTACTGGTCATGCCGGTGTGGCGCAGGCGGTGACCGGTTTACTCCGTCTTATGCCCATTCATCGGCGACGCGGGCAACTTTATGTTCCCGCTGATATGTTGCAGGCCGTCGGCGTGACTCGCGAGACCTTGATTGCTGGCGAAGACAAGGCGGCTGTTGAGCGCGTCGTCAGCATCATGCTGGCTTTCGCGCGTGAACATCTGGCGATTTTCGAGAAGAACATGCGGCAGGTACCGAAGAGCTTAGCTCCGGCGTTTCTGCCATTGGCGCTTGTCCCAGCCTATCTGCAGGCAATCGAGCGTCTGGGCGCACAAGCTGCGGAAAAGGTGGCGGATATTTCAGCCATCCGAAAGCAATGGCTCATGTTCAGAGCCAACTTCTGAGTAACCAGAACTGATAGGCTTCAGTCCACTTCGAACTGAAGCCTATCGCGATATCACTCAGCTAGTCCTAACCCCAACCCTAGCCACTGACGACAATCAGCCAGAGCACGTGCGGAAAGCGCCTGTTTTTTGGCAATAGTCTTTTCCTTGCCGCGCAGACGCTTGCCTTCCGGTTTTGGAACATCGACGGACGGGAACAGGCCGAAATTCACATTCATCGGCTGGAATGAACGCTTGCCCGGCTCATCGTCGGCAACGATGTGTCCACCTGTAATATGACCGAGCAGGGCGCCGAATGCGGTTGTTCCCGGAGGTGGCGTCAGCGTTTGTCCCAGCTTTTCTGCTGCGGTGAAACGACCTGCCAGCAATCCGATTGCAGACGATTCAACATAGCCTTCACAGCCCGTCACCTGACCGGCAAAGCGCAATGTCTCGCGTGATTTCAAGCGAAGGGTAGCATCGAGCAACACCGGAGAATTCAGATAGGTATTGCGGTGGAGGCCACCGAGACGAGCGAACTCCGCATTTTCCAGACCCGGAATCATCTTGAAGATGCCGGTCTGGGAGCCGTATTTCAGCTTCGTCTGGAAGCCGACCATGTTGTAGAGCGTGCCTAGAGCATTATCCTGACGGAGCTGCACAACGGCATATGCCTTCACGGTCGGATTGTGGGCATTGGTGAGGCCCATCGGCTTCATCGGTCCGTGACGCAAGGTTTCCGGTCCGCGTTCGGCCATCACCTCGATCGGCAGGCAGCCGTCGAAATAGGGTGTGCCTTCCCATTCCTTGAAGTCGGTCTTGTCACCTTCGACCAATGCGGCCACAAAAGCTTCATACTGCTCCTTGTCCATAGGGCAGTTGATATAGTCCTTTCCGGTGCCGCCGGGGCCAACCTTGTCATAGCGCGACTGGAACCAGCAAACATCCATATTGATCGAATCAAAATGGATGATCGGTGCGATGGCATCAAAGAAAGCCAAAGCATCCGCGCCGGTTTGCGCCTGAATGGCCTCAGCCAGTGAAGGCGCGGTCAGAGGCCCGGTGGCAACGATGGTCGTTCCCCACTCTTCCGGCGGCAGGCCGGTTACTTCTTCCCGAATGATGGTTATCAGCGGATGGGCTTCAAGCTTGGCAGTGACGGCCTGTGAAAAGCCGTCGCGGTCGACAGCCAGTGCGCCGCCAGCAGGAACCTGATGTGCGTCGGCGCAAGCCATGATGAGCGATCCGGCAAGGCGCATCTCGGCATGAAGAACGCCGACTGCATTGGTCTCGGCGTCGTCGGAGCGGAAAGAGTTGGAGCAGACAAGCTCGGCCAGATTCTCCGTCTTATGGGCATCGGTGCCGCGCACAGGGCGCATCTCGTGCAATATGACGGGCACGCCAGCCTGTGCGAGCTGCCATGCAGCTTCAGAACCGGCAAGGCCGCCGCCGACGACGTGAACGGGAGAAAGATCGGATGTGTTTGACATGGGCCATTCCCTTATCGCCTTTGTTGAACGCCTTCAATGGAGAAGGCTCGCCAAGGACGGGAATCGTGCCGCAAAAAGAAATGGCATCCGTCGCGGGAGGAGGAGCGACGGATGCCATTATGGTAAGACCGGCATTGGGAGGAGGAGAACCGGTCTTGTTATCGCAAAACCTGGGAGGAGGATGGTTCTGCGATGAACCAAGTCTGGTGGGAGGAGGATCCAGACTTGGAGAAACTTTAAAGCTCGTTAAATTAGCGAGCCTTGGTCTGGCGAGCCACGAACGGAATGTCCGCGCGGGAGATGCCAAGATCATTCAGCTCACGGGTGGAGAGCTGGCTGAGTTCATTGACGGTGTCGCGGTAACGGCGCCAGTTGTTGTAAGAGCGGATAAGGTTCATCGTGCTATTCCTTCATCGTTGAGGAACTGGAGTTCTGTTCAATTCATCTCGTTTGTTGCCTGTTGTATAAGCTATTGTTTTCGCAGGTTGCAGACCCGAGTTTGCATAGCTGCTCTGCGGGTTCTGCACGACACGTTAAATCGATTAGACTGGCAGGGCACAAAATAGCCGCAAAGCGATTTGATCCAACCCTTTGCCGGCGGCGCGGTTTCCTATATGTTCTCAACCGCTTACAGTTGCGACAGCACAACTGACAGACTGACCAGGAGCTAATTTGTCACTTTCCATTTCTGTTGAACGCCTGATCGAGAGATGGCAGCGAGACGGTCTGATCGATGCAGAAACAGCATCGAAACTGAATGCCGATCTTGAAAAACGTGCTTCGGTTTTCAGCCTTGGTTCCGTTCTGGCCACGCTTGGCGGGCTGCTTCTGGGTGCCGCAGTCATCATGCTGGTAGCTGCCAACTGGCAGGACATGCCACGTCTTATGCGTATCGGCCTCATATTTGTTCTTATATGGGGTAGCTATCTCGGCGGTGCGTGGCGGCAGTCTCGTGGTGACAAGCTGTTCCCGGCAGCACTCTATATTGTGGGGGCTGCATCGTTCGGGGCAGGGTTGGCGCTCGTGGGGCAAATGTATCATTTGTCCGGCGATATCCATTCCGCCGCAATCTACTGGTCTGTCGGCGTCCTGATTTCAGCCTTTCTTCTGCGGGCGCCCGTATTGGCGGCTTTCGGTGCGGGTGTCGCCTGTTTCTATCTTTCGACCTATGTATTCGATGGCTCGTCCTACGATGATATGACCTATCGCTGGGTCGGCCCGCTGCTTCTGCTATTTGGCGCTATGGCAGCCCTTTTCACGCGCTCGCGGCATGCGGCTCATCTATGGGCCATGTTTTCCATCGGCTGGGCTTTGCTCGTCTATTCCGAGCATGAGAGCAATACGGTATTGGTGCTTATGCTGCTCGTGGGAATCGGCCTGATACTGGCTGACGGTTTTGCCCATGTGACGCTGGAGAGACTGACTCGCTTCGCTCATCCGCTCGCGGCATACGGCCTGGCTCTCGCGCTGCTATCACTAGTTACACTTCAGCTCAACCAGATGTTCTCCTATTCCGGCGTTACCGCAAGTCTGGATCGGGACATAGTATATAGCATCTTCATATTGGCGCTTTCGGTCGGAGCCATTGCGATTGGTGGTCGGAACAACGGTGGATTGCGTTCGATAGCCTATGCCGCTTTCTCGATCGAAGTCCTCTATCTGGCCTTTCAGACGGTCGGTACTATGATCGGAACATCAGGCTTCTTCCTGACTGCCGGCATCCTCGTGCTGCTGCTGGCTGCATTTGTGCGACGTATGGAGAACCGTTTCGGACGGAAAGGCAGCGTGGAGGTTCATCCATGACCATTCGGTTCAAATGGCTTTATGTCGGGGCAACCATCACTGCATTGCTGCAAACAGGCATTCTTTATGCAGGTATCGAAAAACGCGCCTCTGTTTTGCGTTCAGGCACGGAAGTGACGCTTCAGACGGAACCGTTCGATCCGCGCGACCTGATGCGCGGCGATTATGTTGTTCTGGGTTACGAGATTTCCAGCCTGTCACGAAAAGACATTCAGGGCGTGCGTCCTGCCGGTTCGAGTACTGTTTATGTGGCGGTGAAACCCGATTCGAACGGAATAGCACGCTTTTCTCGCGCCTCATTCCACCCGTTTTCGGAGCTTGCGTCTGATGAGGTGCAGATTCGCGGCGAAGCCGTCTATTCCATCTCGGATGATCCGGAAACGAATATCCGTCTCAATTTCGGTATAGAGCGATATTATGTGCCCGAGGGGCAGGGACGCGCGATAGAAGACAGTCAGCGGGAGCGGCGGATCACCGCCGTGGTCGCTGTTGATCCGAACGGAGGGCCCGTCATCAAAGCGCTGCAGGAAGATGGACGACAGCTCTATCAGGAGCCGCTTTATTGATCCTACAATCACACACTGTTTCAAAGGGGTTGGCTGATGCGGCAGGATCGCTATATAGAGACGGGAAGGTTAGTCGGAGCGAGCGTGGTAATTCTCTGCCGGGAAGGCGGCTTTTTTCCTTTGAACCGGGAAAATTGGGTGATATAGAGACGCGCGCTTTCGAGGGCAGTTCAAGATCTGAGACGAATTCGGTGCGTTCTAAAGAATGCGCTTCGGTTCAGAAGCGGATATGGCGAAATTGGTAGACGCACCAGATTTAGGTTCTGGCGGGAGACCGTGGGGGTTCGAGTCCCTCTATCCGCACCAACTGCCATAAGGCAAAAGAATTTCTCTCCCGCGACAAGGCAAACAAGCCGGTGACGGCGGGACAATGACAAGAAGTGAAGGTTTGAACATGCAGGTTACCGAAACGCTCAATGAAGGGCTGAAGCGCGAGATTAAAGTCGTGGTTCCGGCCGGAGATCTCGAAGCCAAGCTCGCTGAGCGGCTCGATACCGCGCGCGGTCGCGCCAAGATCAACGGCTTCCGCCCAGGCAAAGTGCCAACAGCACATCTGCGCAAGACCTACGGCAAGTCCTTTATGGCTGAGATCGTGAACGAAATCCTGAGCGATTCGTCGCGCTCGATTCTCGCTGAGCGCAACGAAAAGTCTGCTACGCAGCCTGAAGTTATCTTGTCGGAAGACGAAAAAGAGGCCGAACAGGTTCTCGATGGCAAGGCTGATTTCGTTTTCTCGCTGAACTACGAAGTTCTGCCGGCAATTGAAGTCAAGGATTTCTCGAAGATCGCCGTTACCCGTGAAGTCGTTGATATTTCCGATGAGGAAGTTGACGATCAGGTCAAGCGCATCGCTTCGTCGACCCGCACCTTCGAAACCAAGAAGGGTAAGGCCGAAAACGAAGATCGCGTCACGATCGATTATCTGGGCAAGCTCGACGGTGAGCCGTTCGAAGGCGGTGCAGATAACGATGCGCAGCTCGTTCTCGGTTCGGGCCAGTTCATTCCGGGCTTTGAAGAGCAGCTCGTCGGCGTCAAGGCTGGCGACGAGAAGGTTATCAACGTAACGTTCCCTGCTGAATACGGCGCCGCTCATCTGGCTGGCAAGGAAGCTACCTTCGACATCAAGGTCAAGGAAGTTGCCAAGCCGAACGAACTCGTTCTTGATGACGAAACGGCCAAGAAGCTCGGCATCGAATCGCTTGAGCGCCTGCGTCAGGTTGTTCGCGAACAGATCGAAAGCCAGTACGGCCAGATCACCCGTCAGAAGGTAAAGCGTCAGATTCTCGACGCTCTGGACGGCGATTACCAGTTCGAAACGCCGCAGAAGCTTGTTGACGCCGAGTTCAACAACATCTGGCAGCAAATCAATTTCGACCTGCAGCAGGCTGGCCGCACGTTCGAAGACGAAGAAACCACCGAAGAAGCTGCTCGCGAAGAATATCGCAAGCTTGCTGAGCGTCGCGTGCGCCTCGGTCTGGTTCTCTCCGAAATCGGCGAAAAGGCTGGCGTTGAAGTTTCTGAAGAAGAACTGCAGCGCGCCGTTTACGATCAGGTTCGTCGCTATCCGGGTCAGGAAAAGGAAATCTACGACTTCCTGCGCAAGACGCCGGATGCCGTTGCCAACCTTCGCGCCCCGATCTTCGAAGAAAAGGTCGTTGACCATCTGCTCGCCAACATCAACGTGACCGACAAGAAGGTCTCGAAGGAAGAGCTGACGGCTGAAGACGAGGATGCTGCTTCGGAAGCAAAGCCTGCCAAGAAGGCTGCTGCGAAGAAGAAGGCCGCTCCCAAGAAGAAGGCCGATGAAGATAAGTCCGAAGAGGCTTGATCTTCGCTTCAAGCATGAATTCGGAAAGGCCGCGCATCGCGCGGCCTTTTCGTTTTGCGATCATGGAAATGGATGGCTGAAAAGCTTGCATCCGGTGGGGCTTTGCTCTAGCCAGTAAGCAATCAGTTTCAGCCCAATCACAGTATTGTCGAGCCAGTAATGTCACTTATCGATACGCGCACGCCTGAACCGAAACGCTTTATCTCCGGTGCCACCGGCGACTGGGAAGTCGTCATCGGCATGGAAGTCCATGCGCAGGTCACGTCAGAATCGAAGCTGTTTTCCGGTGCTTCCACTTCGTTCGGCGCGGAGCCTAATTCCAATGTCTCTCTGGTGGATGCGGCTATGCCGGGCATGCTGCCGGTGATCAATCTGGAATGCGTCAAGCAGGCGGTTCGCACGGGTATCGGACTCAATGCTCAAATCAATCTGAAGTCGGTTTTCGACCGCAAGAACTATTTCTATCCTGATCTGCCACAGGGTTATCAGATTTCGCAGTTCAAGCAGCCGATCGTTGGCGAAGGCAAGATCATGATTTCGGTCGGCCCGGACAACAAGGGCCAGTTCGAAGACGTGGAGATCGGCATCGAGCGCCTGCATCTGGAACAGGACGCGGGCAAGTCTCTGCACGACCAGCATCCAACCATGTCCTATGTCGACCTGAACCGTTCTGGCGTGGCGCTGATGGAAATCGTTTCCAAGCCGGACCTGCGTTCGTCGGATGAAGCCCGCGCCTATCTGACCAAACTGCGTACGATTGTTCGTTATCTCGGCACTTGCGACGGCAATATGGACGAGGGCTCCATGCGCGCCGACGTGAACGTTTCCGTCCGCCGTCCGGGCGGTGAGTTCGGCACGCGTTGCGAAATCAAGAACGTCAACTCGATCCGCTTTGTCGGTCAGGCGATAGAGTATGAAGCCCGTCGCCAGATTGCCATTCTTGAGGACGGTGGTTCCATCGATCAGGAAACGCGCCTGTTCGATCCGATAAAGGGTGAAACCCGATCCATGCGCTCCAAGGAAGAAGCGCATGATTATCGTTATTTCCCGGATCCAGACCTTCTGCCGCTCGAATTCGATCAGGCATTCGTGGATGCGCTGGCAGCAGATCTGCCGGAACTGCCGGATGTCAAGAAGCAGCGTCTCGTCGAGAAGCAGGGCATCTCGATTTACGATGCATCGATTCTCGTGACCGAGAAGGCCATTGCTGATTATTACGAAGCAGTTGCTGCCGGTCGTGACGGAAAGGCGGCTGCGAACTGGGTCATCAACGATCTTCTTGGCGCGCTGAACAAGGCAGGCAAGGATATCGAGGATTCGCCGGTTAACCCGGAACAGCTCGGCGCGGTTATCGATCTCATCAAGGACGGTACGATTTCCGGCAAGATCGCCAAGGATCTTTTCGAGATCGTCTGGAATGAAGGCGGAGACCCGAAGAAGCTCGTTGAAGAACGTGGCATGAAACAGGTCACCGACACTGGCGCCATCGAAAAAGCTGTCGATGACATCATCGCTGCCAACCCTGAAAAGGTCGAGCAGGCGAAGGCCAAGCCGACACTGGCTGGCTGGTTCGTCGGCCAGGTCATGAAGGCAACGGGCGGCAAGGCCAACCCGCAGTCTGTCAATGAACTGGTCAAGGCCAAGCTCGGGATCGAAGAGTAATGTGGGTCAGAAGCGCGACAGAGGCTGATCTCAAGGCAGTGAACGAGCTGCTTGTAGCGACCTGGCACGCGACCTTCGATGACATTCTTGGGCGGGAAATGGTTGACGCCATTACCGCCCAATGGCACAGCATTGCTGTGCTGAAAGCCAATCTGAAAAAACCTTATTCGGAGTTCATCGTCGCCGATAATGGCGAAGGTGGCATCGACGGAATGGCTTTTGCGAGCCAAGCCGAAGAAGGCAAGGCTTTGCTGCATCAGCTATATGTTCGCCCCGACACACAGGTGCAGGGTATCGGGACGATGCTTCTTGCCGAAATCGAGATGGCTTTTCCTGACGTGCGAACGATGAAGCTTGAAGTGATCGAGAGAAACACCAAGGCGGTAAATTTCTACGAGCGCAAAGGCTATACCAAAGTCGGTCGTAATGAGGATTGGGGCGATCCCAATTGCAAGGAACCTGTGCTGGTAATGGAAAAGTCGCTCGAGGGCTGGAGTGTGTAAAGCATGTCTCCCCAAAGTGGGAACCGGTTTGGGGATCAAGACATGTGAGAATATAATGGCCTGAAACGCGTAGCGCTTTAGGCTCTTCATACTCTTGTGACAGCGGCAACTTGACCCTTGCCATGGCCGGGCGATAGGGCCATAAGCAAGAAAACCCGGTGGTTTCGATCACCTGTGGCAATGATGGATCTGGAATAGGTCATGAAGAAATTTATTACGCAAGTTTTCACCTGGTGGAACGGCCAGACGCTCGGCACACGGTTTCATACGTGGCGCAAGGGTGAGCGCGTCGGTGAAGATGAGTTCGGCAATATCTATTATCAGGGCGGCAAGGACTCCGAAGGTCGCACGCGCCGCTGGGTAATCTTCAATGGCTATGCGGAAGCAAGCGCTATTCCTTCCGGTTGGCATGGCTGGATGCATCATCGCGTCGACACGCCGCCTTCCAAGGAAGATTACAAGCCACGTGACTGGCAGAAACCGCATCTGCAGAATCTGACTGGTTCTCCGCTGGCTTATCGTCCGAAGGGTGCTATCGCTCGTCCGGGCACGGAACCTGCGGAACGTCCGCGCGTGACTGGCGAGTACGATGCCTGGACGCCCGGCAATTGATAATCGGTTCTGATTTTTGTCCGGCGCGTTAATTCGCGCCGGATTTCTTATATGCCCGCCCTTTTTACGCGAGAGCGGAAAAGGTTTGAGGATAGACGGCTTGCTTCGCAGCAACGACTGCATTGCGACTTGCGACAGGGCAACGAATCGTCACATTTCATGCTTAGGAATTGTTCCGGCTTAATTAAAACCCTTTGGATGCGGATCTCCGTTTTGACGAAGCAATCTCACGGCGCGGCTGGCAACGGAAAAAACTCGATCAAAAGAGCAGTTCAAATTGCCCTGATTTCGTTCATGACGTCCACCAGCACTTTTCAGGCAGCCATGGCCGAGCGCATCACCAATCCGGTTGCTGAGTTCTCAGGTCTCGATAAAGTCACCGGACGCATCACGACATTCGACGTCTATATCAATGAAACTGTCCAGTTCGGCGCCCTTCAGGTAACGCCGAAAGTTTGCTACTCGCGCACCGAGAACGAAGCGCCGCGCACGGATGGTTTTGTGGAAGTCGATGAGATCACGCTGGATCGCAAGATACGCCGTATTTTCACCGGTTGGATGTTCGCCGATAGTCCGGGTCTCAACGCTGTTGAACATCCAATCTATGACGTTTGGCTGAAAGACTGCAAACAGAAGTCGGAAGTACCACCGCCAGATCAGCGTAACTAGGTTCTATCCGGTCAGAAACGCGCGATTCCATCCAGAGCGTTTTCCAGCAGCTTCTCATATTTTTTCCGTGGAACTTCGACAGCGCCGAATCTTTCAAGATGCGGCGTTGTGAACTGCGTATCGAGAAGCACGAAACCTTGCCTGACCAGATGCTGGACCAAATAGGCGAGGCAAACCTTCGACGCATCCCGTTTGCGCGTGAACATGCTTTCGCCGAAAAAGGCGCGTCCCAGTGTTACACCGTAAAGCCCGCCGACGAGCTGGCCGTCGTTCCAGGCTTCAACCGTGTGGCAATGTCCAATCTCGAACAATTTCTTATAGGATTCGCGGATGGGGCCATTGATCCATGTGCGCGCGCGTTCTCCGGTTCCGCTGGCGCAACCATCAATTACGCCATCGAAATCGCTGTCGAGCCTTATGTCAAAAATGCCCTGACGGATGGTCTTCTGGAGGCTTTTCGGCAGATGGAAGCCATCAAGCGGGATAATGCCGCGCTTCTCAGGGCGAACCCAGAAGACCTCGGGATCGTCGGCTTCTTCGGCCATGGGAAATACTCCCGTGGCATAGGCCCGCAGGAGCAGCTCCGGTTCGATTGAATAGTCGTCCGGGGATACTCCTGCGGTCACTTTCGTCAGGCGCTTTCGCTCTTGGTTTTCTTGGCCAGATATTTTTCCAGCCAATGAATGTCATATTCGCCGTTCGCAATGTCCTGATTGGCGATCAGATCCTGGAAAAGCGGAAGGGTGGTTTTCACACCATCGACCACGAACTCATCCAGTGCGCGGCGCAGGCGCATCATGCATTCCACGCGATTGCGACCGTGTACGATAAGCTTGCCGATAAGGCTGTCGTAGTAAGGCGGAATGCGATAGCCGGAATAGACGCCCGAATCCACGCGGATACCAAGGCCACCTGGCGTATGATAATGCGTGATCAGGCCCGGCGAAGGCGCAAATGTCAGCGGGTCTTCGGCGTTGATACGGCATTCGATGGCGTGGCCGGAGAACCGGATATCCTTCTGCTTTACCGATAGGCCAAGACCGGCGGCAACGCGAATCTGTTCGTGAACAAGATCGATGCCCGTGATGGCTTCCGTGATCGGATGTTCCACCTGAAGACGTGTGTTCATTTCGATGAAATAGAACTCGCCGTCTTCATAAAGGAATTCGATCGTTCCCGCACCGCGATAGCCCAGCTCCGCACAGGCATTGGCGCAAACCATACCAATCTTGTCGCGTGCTTCAGCATTGAGTGCCGGTGAATTGGCTTCTTCCCAAACCTTCTGGTGACGGCGCTGCAACGAGCAGTCACGTTCACCCAGATGGATGGCATTGCCTGCACCATCGCCCATGACCTGAACTTCGATGTGGCGCGGTTTTTCGAGATATTTCTCGATATAGACTGCGTCATCACCGAATGCCGCTGCGGCTTCGGAGCGAGCCGTTGCAAGAGCGATGGAGAGTTCTTCCTCGCTGCGGGCGACCTTCATACCGCGTCCACCACCACCGGACGAAGCCTTGATGATGACCGGGTAGCCGATTTCCTCCGCGATGCGAGCCGCTTCCACGTCGTCCGTCACGCCACCATCAGAACCAGGGACGACTGGAATGCCGAGGCGCTTTGCAGTGCGCTTGGCTTCGATCTTGTCGCCCATGATGCGGATATGCGAAGCGGTGGGACCGATGAAGGTTATGCCGTGCGCTTCAAGAATTTCCGCGAACTTGGCGTTTTCCGACAGGAAGCCGTAACCCGGATGGATTGCGTCGGCACCGGTGATTTCGCAAGCCGCTACGATCTGATGAATATTCAGATAGCTGTCGCGCGATGGCGGTGGGCCGATGCAGACGCTTTCGTCCGCCAGCCGTACATGCATCGCGTCGGCGTCTGCCGTGGAGTGAACGGCGACGGTCTTGATGCCCAGTTCCTTACAAGCCCTGAGCACGCGAAGAGCGATTTCGCCACGATTGGCTATGAGTATCTTTTGAAACATTGCGCTTTGCTGCCCGTTCATTGAATAAGCCGTAATCTTCTGTCTTATTCGATTATGACGAGCGGCTCACCGAATTCAACCGGCTGAGCGTCTTCGATGAGAATGGCCTTGACCGTACCGGCACGTGGAGCTGGAATCTGGTTCATGGTCTTCATGGCTTCGATGATGAGAAGGGTCTGACCTTCCTTCACCTGCGCACCGACCTCGATAAAGTTGCGAGCGCCTGGAGCCGGAGCAAGATAGGCGGTGCCAACCATTGGCGACGGAACGGCATTCTTGGATAGCTCAGCCTTTGTCGGTTCAGCAGCAGCAACTGGTGCGGCCGGAACGGCAGCAACAGGAGCTGCTGCTTGCATCACGGTTGCTGCGGCCTGAACCGTGACCTTGCGCGAAACGCGGATACGCAGATCACCGTGTTCCACTTCGATATCGGTCAGGTCGGTTTCATTGAGAATGTCCGCGAGGTCGCGGATCGTTTCCTTGTCGATGACGGAATTTTTGCTGGACATATCAGGCCCCTTTAACGCTTTGCCCGTTGTTTTCTTCTTCTTTGGCAATTGCCGCAAGCGCGCGCAGACCGAGCAGATATCCTTCCGCGCCAAAGCCGCAAATAACGCCTTTGGCGACTGCGGATACATAGGAGTGATGCCGGAAGGCCTCACGCGCATGAATGTTCGAAAGATGCACTTCCACGACCGTTACCTTGGCCGAGCGGATCGCATCATGAATAGCAACCGAAGTGTGGCTGTAGGCGGCAGGATTGATGAGGACATAGGCGTTTTTGTCGCCAGCCTCCTGAATCCAGGTCACCAGATCGCCTTCGTAATTGGACTGACGGAAATCGACATCAAGTCCAAGTTGTTCGGCCTCACGCTTGCAGTCCGCCTCGATATTATCGAGCGTTGCAACACCGTATATCCCCGGTTCTCGTTTGCCGAGAAGGTTGAGATTGGGGCCGTTCAAAACAAAAACTGTTTTTGCCATATCCGTCCGCGACTGATAACGCATTTACCACGAAATTTCGGTACACTTCGCATTTCATATAGAGGGCTTGGACGCAAGTCGAAACCCTCTAAATCATTGCAGATGTTTTGCCGAACCGGTTTTTCCCGCTATTCTTTGCAAAATAGGCGGATAGTACGGCAGTTTCTTTGCTCGCAACACAAACATTGGAGGCCATGGCTTAAACTGTTTCACAAAAGCGAACAGTCAAGCCATCGCGAAACTGCTTATTTTTTTGCCGCAGCGCGTGCTGCCGCGATTCTCTCTACCAAACCATCAGCGCCGATTGCCCCAGGCACCAGTTCATCTCCGATGATGTAGGATGGCGTGCCGGTAATGTTGAGCTGCTGTGCCAACTGATAGGTCTGTTGGAAAGCGCCCGTAATTGCCGAGTCCTTCATCTTTTCACGGAGCCGCGCTTCATCGGCACCCAGTTTTACGGCATCGGCGATGGCAGAATCTTCCGTCGCACGTTCCTGCGCACCCAGCAGCACTTCATGGAATTCAGCATATTTTTCCGGCATCAGTGCTTTGAAAGCCTGCGCCACAATATGCGCCTTGGCGGAATCTGGTCCGAGAATCGGAAATTCCTTCAAGACAAACCGCACGTTCTTGTCGGTTTTCAGGATCGCTTCCATGTCGGGCAGGGCCCGTTTGCAATAGCCACAGTTGTAGTCGAAGAACTCGTAGACTGTCACATCACCGTCGGGATTGCCAAAGACGGCATCATGCTTGGGATCGAAAAGGGAGCTGCGATTGGCAGCCAGTACCTGCTTGATCTGTTCCTGCGCCGCGTGTGCCTGCTTGGTTTCCAGCGCGCTTTGTACCTCCAGCATCAATTCGGGATTCTGGATGAGATAGTTGCGCACGACATTCTCAATAGCTTGCTGGTTCATTGCTGCGGGAGCAGCGGGGCTTTCTACAGCAGTCGAAACTTGCCGGGCGGTACCTGCATAGTAACCCACTGCAAGTGCAGCGATGCCCACGATGCCGCTGGCAACCGTTATGGAAACTATGTTCTTCATTCCAAAAATCCTATCTGTCTTGAATGCCGGCAGCAGGTGCGAACGGCTGTCCTACTTGCTTTTCTTGGCATTGATTATGTCTTGCGCACGAAGCCATTCGGGTGAACGGGGTTTCATCTGCTTTTGTGCACGAATGGCGAAGATCTGGGCTTGTTGAAGCTTGCCCGAATAATAGTTCATGTCGGCAGTGGCGAGGTCTGCGAGGGCCATGTCGCCTTGTTGTCCATAAGCCTGTGCCAGATAGCCGTAGCCGCCGGGAAACTCTGGATCGGAAGCAATACCTGCCTTGATTTCCTTGATTGCCGTCGGCATGTTTGCCTTGGCCCCTGTCAACATCATCGCGCGCCCATAGCTCATGCGCAGCAACGGCGACTTGCGCGGATCGAGCGAAACGGCCTTCTGGAAAGCCTTTGCCGCTCCCGCTGCGTCATTGGCTTTTAGCAAGACTTCACCGCGCATTTCCTGGAAATACGGGTTCTTCGGCTGTTCCTTGATCAATGCATCGAATTTCGGCAATGCGGCACGGGCCGAGCCGTTCAGGTAAGTGGTGATGGCATTGCCATAACGTGCCGGCAGACCACCGGGATTGCTGCGGAACATGCGCTGCAATGCACCCATATTGCCGGAATAGGCCGCAATCTTCGCCCGAGCCATGTCGTGGCGCATCTGCAGGGCTGGAGAATCGGTCTTGTTGAAATAAGGGCTCTTTCTCGCGAGCTCCTCAAGGTTCGAAATTCGCTCACGGGGAAGCGGGTGGCTGATGCGATATTGGTCGATCTGCGTCCCGGTAAGCGACAGAGCGGATGCGAAGCGTTCGAAAGTATTGAGCATGCCCTTGGTCGATTGTCCTGTGGCATTGAGATAGTTCACGGCAAGGCGATCGGCGGTCATTTCTTCAGTGCGCTGATAGTTGAGTACGCTGCGCATGGCGATTTCGCTTGAGCCCATGGCAATGCCCGCTCCGGCGCCTGCCGCATTGCCGCTGCCGCTTGCAGCACCGGCAACGCCAGCTCCTACACCAAGCAGCATGCCGATGATCGCCATATTGCGGGCGCGGCTGAGCTGTTGACGCAAGCGCTCCTGGTGTCCGCCCGCGAGATGTCCTGATTCGTGCGCAATCACGCCGATGATTTCATTGGGCGTTTCGGCCTGCATGATCGCGCCTGTATTGATGAAAATACGGCGTCCATCGACGAAGGCGTTGAAGCTTTGTGAATTGACCAGAATGACTCGAACGCCACGACCGCCCAGGCCAGCCACCTTGAGGATCGGCGCGGCATAATCGGCAACAAGTGCCTCGATTTCCGCATCCCGAACGATAGGCACGCCACCGCCGCGCGATTGAGCGAATGCAGGCAGGACACTGGTAACAGCTATGGACAGTGCGGCCACTGTAGCGACCGAGCGGCGAACTAAACCTTGGAAAGAAAATCTTCTGGCTGGGAAAGGTGCAGTCATCGTCCCCATCGTGCTGTTCTTCCTTCTTGAAACCGGCGCGAATCTTATAACCTTTGCATTCAATCACCGATAGGCGGAGCGGCGGGATAATCTCCAAATCGGGATTTGGTCGTATTTTCTCGATAGGTGCTGTTGCTTTAGCAATCCGGCGATTATACGGCGGGTGTAGAAAGCGACACTCGCAATTTTCTGGAGGTAAAGTTGGTCACTCTTTCCAGCCGCAGCGCGGTCGAGCCCTTCCATGCCATGGACGTTTTGGCGGAGGCTAACCGTCGCCGCGCAGCCGGGCATCCAATCATTTCCATGGCGGTAGGACAGCCTGCCGACCCGGCGCCCGAAATCGTTCGACAAGCGGCAGAGCGTGCTTTGAAAGACGGTCGCATCGGTTATACCGATGCTCTCGGGCTGATTGAATTGAGAGAGGCGATTGCTTCCCATTATGCCGACCACTACGGTGTTTCGGTCTCGCCGGAGCGAATTGCTGTTACCACAGGTTCATCCGCCGCCTTCAATCTGGCCTTCCTGGTCTATTTCGATCCGGGCGACAGGGTTGCTATTACACGTCCAGGCTATCCTGCCTATCGCAATATATTGACGGCGCTTGGCCTTGAAGTCGTGGAAATACCGACCGGCAATGGAACATCGGCATCGCTGACTGCTGAAGCGCTTGAGGCGGCACATTCTGAAAAGCCTTTGAAGGGCGTATTGTTTGCGAGCCCCGCCAATCCCACCGGCGCGGTCATAGACAAACCGGAACTGAAAGCGATTATAAATACAGCCCGCGATCTGGGCATCCGGGTTATTTCGGATGAAATCTATCACAGGCTTTCCTATGAAACGGATGATGTCACTGCATTGGAGATTTCCAACGATGTGACAGTCATCAACTCATTCTCCAAATATTATTGCATGACCGGCTGGCGTATCGGCTGGATGGTTCTGCCCGAGAGCGATATTCGCGCTATCGAGCGACTGAGCCAAAGCCTTTACATCTCCGCGCCGGAGCTTTCACAGCGTGCTGCCATCGAAGCTTTTCATGCAACGATGGAACTGGAGCGGGTGAAGGATCGCTATCGTCAGAACCGGCTTATCCTGCTTGACCACCTTCCGCGCGTGGGTCTTAACCTGGCTGCACCGATGGACGGTGCATTCTATGCCTATTGTGACGTCTCGCGTTTCACCAATGACAGCATGGAATTTGCTCGCCGTATGATTGCTGAAATCAACATCGCGGCGACGCCTGGGCGCGATTTCGACCCGCTGGATGGACACCGCACAATGCGCTTTTCCTATGCTGGCAAGATCGAGGAAATGGAAGAGGCTGTCCGCAGGCTGGAAAACTGGCTGCCACAACAGAAAGCCTGAATCTGTTCGGCTTCTGAAAACATCGATCTCCGTTAGAGCGCGTTTCGATCCGATTGAATCAGGTCGGCGCTCCAAATACTTGTTTTAACGCGCATCTTTTACGAGAACCGTTTCACACTTTCGGGATGCGCTCTAAAAGATAAAAAAACCGGCGTTTCCGCCGGTTTTTTCATTTCAAGCGTGACGCGGTGCTTAGAAGAAGCCCTTCTTCTGCCACCAGCCTGCGCGTTTGGGCTTTTGCTCTTCGCTCTCGCTCGAGGTCACAACAGGCTCAGCGCTTTTCTGCGGTTCGGCAACAGTTGCTACCTCTGCTTCGGCCAATACCGTTTCTTCGACTTCAACAATCGGTTTGGCAGCAGCTCTACGGGTACGCCGCTTTGGCTTTTCCGTTTCCGCTTCCGGCTCATCGGCGACTGCTACTGGTTCAACAGGAGCCTCTTCTTCAGTCGCCTTCTTGCGAGCGCGGGTCTTACGGGCCGGTTTGGCAGGCTTTTCCTCTACCTCAACGGCAACCACTTCCTCAGCCACTTCTTCAGTCTTTGCAGACTTGCGAGCACGCGTCTTGCGAGCGGGCTTGGTGGGCTTTTCCTCCACTGCCGTTTCGACGACGGGAACAGCCGCTTCAGTGACATCGGCTGCAACTTCTTCAGCAACAGTTTCTTCGACCTTTACAGGCAGAACCGGCGTATATCCGACGAACTCAGGATCAGGAACCTTACGCGCACGGGGTTCGTCATCACGACGATTCTTCCGCCCGCCACGGCGACCGCGGCGGCGCTTCTTGCGGCGATCTTCTTCGCTCAATGAAGCATTCGAAGATGTTTCCTGAGATTCATCGGCATCATCGTCTTCGTCGGAAACTTCATCCGACTCGGAATCGGTCGTTGCTGGCTGTTCCTGGTTATCGCGATCGCGTCCACCGCGACGACGACGACGGCGACGACGCTTGTGGTCAGCTTCATTACCGCGATCTTCACGAACCTGAATCTCAGCCGTCGTTTCTTCTTCGGCTTCGTCCTCATCAACCGGGACTTCCGGATCTTCGATGTCGTCCTCGATATAGGCCATCGGCTGCACCGGAGGCTGGGTTATAGGCCGAGTGGACGGCGCACCCTTGTCGATGACGAAATGCTGGTGGCCGACACTTTCATCGGCGTCAATGCTGATCGTTGCACCGAAGCGTCCTTCCAGATCGGCAAGAAGCTGGCGCTTGTGATTGAGAACATAAAGCGCCGATGCAGCCGGTGTGCGGACGTGAATGTCGAAACCGGAATGACGCAGCAGATAATCCTCGATACCGCGAATGATATGCAACGCCATGGAGGAATCCGAGCGGATATGGCCAGTGCCACCGCAATGCTGGCAGACCTGCATCGTGCTTTCAAGTACCGATGCACGGATACGCTGGCGCGACATTTCCAGGAGGCCGAAATGCGAGATGCGGCCTACCTGAATGCGGGCACGGTCATCTTTCAGGCAGTCCTTCATCTTCTTTTCGACGGCGCGATTGTTGCGCTTTTCTTCCATGTCGATGAAGTCGACGACGATCAGGCCGGCAAGGTCGCGCAGGCGTAGCTGGCGCGCAACTTCTTCGGCAGCTTCGAGATTGGTCTGGAGCGCTGTGTCTTCAATCGAATGTTCGCGCGTCGAACGGCCCGAGTTGACGTCGATCGCGACAAGCGCTTCCGTCTGATTGATGATCAGATAACCGCCCGATTTAAGCGTGACCTGCGGCAGCAGCATGCGGTCAAGCTGTGCTTCAACCCCGTTACGCGTAAAGATGGGAACCTGTTCACGATACGGTTGAACAACCTTTGCATGGCTCGGCATGAGCATGCGCATGAAGTCTTTGGCCTCGCGGTAACCGTTTTCGCCGGAAACGAGGATTTCCGAGATGTCCTTGTTGTAGAGGTCACGGATCGACCGCTTGATCAAGCTACCTTCCTCGTAGACGAGGGCAGGAGCTGTCGATTGCAGCGTCAGCGTGCGCACATTTTCCCAAAGACGCATCAGGTATTCATAGTCGCGCTTGACTTCGGCCTTTGTGCGGTTTGCACCGGCCGTACGCAGGATCACACCCATGCCCTGCGGCACTTCGAGTTCCTTGACGATTTCCTTCAGACGCTTGCGATCCTGTGGATTGGTGATCTTGCGCGAAATGCCGCCACCGCGCGCGGTGTTTGGCATCAGCACCGAATAGCGTCCGGCAAGCGAGAGATAGGTCGTGAGAGCTGCGCCCTTGTTGCCGCGCTCTTCCTTGACCACCTGCACCAGAATAATCTGGCGACGCTTGATAACTTCCTGAATGTTGTACTGGCGACGATTGGTGCGGGAATGCGTTGGAAGCTCTTCAAGAGCATCTTCCGAGCCGACCGACTCGACCATATCCTCTTCATTCTCGACTTCGTCTTCGTCGCCGTTTTCGACGGCCTCGGAGATCACGTCGCTTTTCTGCGAGAGGGCAATAGCCGGTGTGCCCGGCACGTAGTTTTTAAAATCCGGGCCAACAGGCTCAGCCGCTGGCAATTCCTTGTCGGAAGCATTGGCTTGCGCTTCACCAGTCTGGCCATCACGACGACCGCGACGACGGTTGCGACGCGAACGATCATTTCGTTCGGTGCGTTCGCTCTTGGCGCGTGGTTCGTCTTCATCGTCTTCGGCGCGTGCAGCTTTTGCTTCCGCTTCAAGCAGAGCGAGACGATCTGCTACCGGAATCTGGTAGTAGTCAGGATGGATTTCCGAGAATGCGAGGAAACCATGACGATTGCCGCCATATTCCACGAACGCAGCCTGAAGCGAAGGTTCGACGCGGGTGACGCGTGCGAGATAGATATTGCCTTTGAGCTGCTTCTTGTGTTCCGACTCAAAGTCGAATTCTTCAATCTTGTTGCCCCGAGTAACGATAACCCGGGTCTCCTCCGGGTGGGAGGCATCTATAAGCATTTTGTTGGACATTATTGTCTTTCCTGCCGGCGCCAAGACGCAAAACGCGTACGCCGGACAAAACCCTGAGGGCTGCCGTGCTCACTGCGTTGCATCTGCCGGATGATTCTGGGTTCGTCGGAATAAAAGCTGCTGCCTCCGCGCGCGACGGCCTCGTGGCGATCACGGTCTTCAGGCTCGCAATGGTCAGTCTTGCTTGACCCATAGCTGTTCCGAACGAAACGACCTCATATATGACCCGGAAAAGCCGGGCCGACCTCTTTGCTCTTTTCGAGCGTTGGCGACAGCGCGTAAAGATGCGCAGTCGGCCGATAGAAACGGAGGGCGGGGGAGCCACATCTCCGCTGAATTCTGTGCCGGTTATCGAGGGCGGCGAATGAATATGCCGCTGTTTTCACTATCATTACTTGCGGTTCGTTTTGAGAACCGGCAAACGATTCTGATAGTTCACCCATAACCTTCCATAGCTTTTATGGCGTCGTTTGAACGATGACAAGTGCGAATATCAATTGACATTCGTATCGCAATTTCGCCGAAAGCTGAGTATAGGACCTATTCACGGTCGAAATACGGCTGGAAATCCTTCATTAACTGTAGTTCTGTACGAGTGTTTTAATGGGTATTCGGGCGAGATGGTGCAGGGGCAAGCGTGCCGGTATCGCGATTTTTGATACCAGTCATTCAATGATGTTCTTGATTGTGGCGGCTGATGCATTTTCGAAGCGTTGAAAACGCTATGACACGATTGCCGAGTGCAAGATGCCTCCTGGCATTGATCGCTCTTTTGCCGGTTTTGCTGTTCCAAACCGCATCTGTCTTCGCTGCCGATCGCATCATTTCTCCAATATCTGCGCTGACCTTCCGTATGGCCGGCGATGATTTGCGAACGCGCATCGTCGTCATGTTCGATCGGGAACCAAAACTCTCGACCTTGCTTCTCGATAATCCGCATCGCCTCGTCGTCGATTTGCCTGAAACACGCTTTGGTTTCGATGAAAAAAGTCTGGAAGCCCGAGGGCTCGTATCTCGTGTTCGCTATGGACTCGTCGGCAAGGGCCGTTCACGTCTGATCTTGACATTGCGCGGTCCCTTCAAGGTCGAGGATCTTCGCGTTCTGAAAAATGAGAGTGAATCGGGTTACCGTTTGGTGGCCGATGTCGTTGCCACTTCGGATCGGGAGTTTGCGGAACAATTGAAAGGCCGCGAGGAAATAACGAGCTCGACGGACCGTGGTGGAAAGCCCATTCAGGCTGCATCGCCGAATGCGTCTGCCGCGCGCCCGTTTACCGTTATGATCGATCCTGGTCACGGCGGTATCGACAGCGGAGCCGAAAGCCTCAGTGGTATCAAGGAAAAAGATCTGACGCTCGCTTTCGGGCAGGAACTGCGAGATCGTCTGGCGCAGGAAAGCAACATCAAAGTTCTGATGACCCGCGCTGATGATACTTTTCTGCGACTGTCCGAACGGGTGCGGATTGCTCGCCAGCATGAGGCGGATCTGTTTATTTCTATCCATGCAGATACGATCAACCAGCACGATATTCGCGGTGCGACTGTCTACACAATTTCCGATAAGGCATCGGACTCTGTCGCGCGTGCCATGGCTGAGCGTGAAAACAAGTCGGATAGTCTGGCCGGAGCTGCACCAGAAGAGCAGCCCGAGGTGACCGATATTCTTCTCGATCTGACGCGACGTGAAACGCATACATTCTCGCTGAGTTTTGCCGAGAAGGTGATACATTCCCTGCAAGGGCAGGTGAACCTCATCAATAATCCGCATCGTTTCGCCGGTTTCCAGGTGCTACGCGCGCCGGATGTGCCATCCGTTCTGATCGAAATCGGGTATCTGTCCAACGCCGAGGATGAAAAGCTGATCAGTAACCCAGAATGGCGCAAGAGGCTTGCGGATCGGTTGGCGATTGCGATCAAGGCTTTCGAAACGTTGAAGCATCCGGCAAGCATGAGCAAAGGGTAGGGAACCGGAAAGTGGATCTGTCCGCTTGGTGTTGAATGCGCTTCAGCTTATAAGATGCATGCTTGCAACAGTTTTGTGGATTTTCGTCATGCGGACGAAAGTGACAGCGTTAAATTGGTAAAAACGCGTAAACCATCTTGCCTTTGACTCATTTGCTGGTCACTAAGCCAGTGGTTGCTATACGGCAAAATTGGGTTAAAGGGTTGGCTGTTCGTGCTTTGACCCTTATCATGTGAATAATCTGAAGGCAGGATTCCGCATTTATGGTAAGGCTTATCGGATATTTCTTCGGGATCGGAACGGTGCTGATGCTCCTCGTGGCAGGTGGCGTCGCCCTTTACGTCGGAAGTCTCACGAAGGATTTGCCAGATTACGAGGTGCTCGCAAAATACGAGCCGCCGGTAATGACGCGCGTTCACGCCTCCGATGGTAGCCTCATGGCAGAGTTTGCCCGTGAGCGCCGTCTTTATATTCCCATTCAGGCTGTTCCGAACCGCGTCAAAGCGGCTTTCGTTTCGGCTGAAGACAAGACCTTCTACGAACATCATGGTCTCGACTTCGCGGGTCTTGCTCGCGCCATGATAACCAACGTCAAGAATATGGGTTCCGGTCGCCGTCCGGTTGGCGCATCTACTATCACTCAGCAGGTCGCAAAAAACTTCCTTCTGACGTCGAAGCAGACCTATGATCGCAAGATCAAGGAAGCCATTCTCGCTATGCGCATCGAGCAGGCCTACTCCAAGGACCGTATTCTCGAACTTTACCTCAATGAAATCTTCTTCGGTCTTGGTTCATACGGTATCGCCAGCGCGGCACTGACATATTTCGACAAATCGGTCGGCGAGCTTTCTATCGCTGAAAGCGCATATCTTGCAGCTTTGCCTAAAGGCCCGAACAATTATCATCCGTTCCGCCAGCCAGAGCGCGCCATCGAGCGCCGCAACTGGGTGATCGATCGAATGGGCGAAAACGGCTACATCACCGCCGAAGAAGCCGCCGAAGCCAAAAAGCAGCCGCTCGGTGTCAAGGAACGTTCGGACGCCCATTATGTGTTTGCGTCGGAATATTTCACCGAGGAAGTGCGTCGCCAGATCATCCAGAAATACGGTGTCGATGCGCTTTATGAAGGTGGTCTTTCTGTTCGCACAACACTGAATCCAACCCTTCAGGTTGAAGCGCGCAAGTCCTTGCAGGCGGCACTGCTTCGCTATGATGAAGCACGCGGTTGGCGCGGACCGATGAAGAATGTCGAGCTTGGCAACGATTGGGGCGCAGCATTCGGTGATATGCAGTCCTACTCGGATGTGCCGGAATGGCAGCTCGCCATTGTGCTCAATGTTTCTGCTGCAGGCGCGGATATCGGACTGCAGCCGCCGCTTGAGGCATCAGGTTCCCGCAGCAAGGAACGCAAGCGCGCGTTCATCGCTGCCGATGATATGAAGTGGGCGATGCGCGTCGTGAATATCGGTGGCAAGCGTACCAGCGCGAAGTCGCCGGAAGGTGTTCTGAAGGCGGGCGACATCGTCTATGTCTCCAAGGAGGGCGATTCCCGCTATCGTCTCCAGCAGCCGCCGAAGCTTGAGGGCGCGCTTGTCGCCATGGACCCGCATACGGGCCGCGTTTTGGCCATGGTCGGCGGATTCTCTTACGCGGAATCGGAATTTAACCGCGCGACGCAGGCCTATCGCCAGCCAGGTTCCTCATTCAAGCCGTTCGTTTATGCTGCGGCTCTCGATAACGGCTATACACCTGCTTCCGTGGTTCTGGATGGTCCGCTGGAAGTCAATCAAGGTGGTTCGCTCGGTGTCTGGGCGCCGAAGAATTATTCCGGCAAGTTCTCCGGCCCGTCCACGTTGCGTTACGGTATCGAACAGTCGCGCAATGTGATGACGGTGCGTCTGGCGCAGGACATGGGCATGAAGCTTGTGGCTGAATATGCCGAACGCTTCGGTATTTACGACAAGATGCTGCCTGTTCTTTCGATGGCGCTTGGTGCGGGCGAAACAACTGTTCTGCGCATGGTGACTGCCTATTCCATCATGGCGAATGGGGGGCAAAGCATAACCCCGTCGATGATCGACCGTATTCAGGATCGCTATGGCAAGACCGTCTTCAAGCACGACGCGCGCCAGTGCGAGGGCTGCAATGCGCAGGATTGGGCCAATCAGGATGAGCCGACGTTGATCGATAATCGCGATCAGGTGCTCGACCCCATGACCGCCTATCAGATCACGTCGATGATGGAAGGTGTCGTTCAGCGCGGTACGGCACAGATTTTGAAGAGCCTCGATCGTCCAATGGCCGGCAAGACCGGTACGACGAATGACGAGAAGGATGCCTGGTTCGTAGGCTTTACTCCTGATCTCGTGGTCGGCGTTTTCATGGGTTACGACACGCCCACGCCACTTGGTCGTGGCAATACCGGTGGCGGTCTGGCAGCCCCAGTGTTCAAGTCCTTTATGGAACAAGCTCTGGCCGGCACGCCGAAGGTGGATTTCCGCGTGCCTGAAGGCATGACCGTTATCGCGATCAACCGCAAGACCGGCATGCGTGCAAATCCCGGCGATCCGAACGTCATCATGGAAGCCTTCAAGCCGGGTACAGGCCCGTCTGACAGCTATTCGGTCATTGGCATGGATTCGTTCCGTGAAGGTTCACCGGTTGCGCCACAGTCGCCGCAGGCAACCCGTGCGATCAACTCCGGTTCCGGCGGACTTTACTGATCGGGAAAAGCAGGGCTTTACCCTTTACACCGCGCTGCGTGCTTACTATGGTCCGCGGCGCCTGGACCGACCGTCCATGCCCGAAAGCCTGAGCCTCATAACCGACCGGCTCAGCTTCTCAGATGAAATAGACTGATATTGAAGGAACGATTTGCCCATGCGCGCGGAAATCGAGACGCTGGTTGACGAAATCAAGCAGGCCATAAGCCTGCTGAGGAGGCATCTTTGACTGGGATCAGGCGATAAAACGTCTCGGCTATCTCAATCAGAAAGCCGAAGATCCCACGTTGTGGAATGATGCCCAGGAAGCCCAGAAGCTGATGCGCGAGCGCCAGCAACTGGAAGACAGCATCAATGGCATCAATCAACTTACTCAGACGCTGAAAGATAGCATCGAACTCATCGCCATGGGCGAGGAGGAAGGTGACAAGTCGATCATCGAGGACGCGGAAAATACCATCCGTGAGCTGAAGGTCGAGATTGATCGTCGCCAGATCGACATGCTGCTGTCGGGCGAAGCCGACGCGAACGATACCTATATCGAAGTGCATGCCGGTGCTGGCGGCACGGAAAGTCAGGATTGGGCGTCGATGCTGTTGCGCATGTATACGCGCTGGGCGGAACGCAGCGGCCGCAAGGTCGAAGTGATGGAAGTGCATGATGGCGAAGAAGCGGGCATCAAGTCCGCAACCATTCTCGTCAAGGGGCACAATTCATACGGCATGATGAAGACAGAATCGGGCGTCCATCGCCTGGTCCGCATCTCACCTTATGACTCCAACGCTCGCCGCCACACGTCCTTCGCCAGCATCTGGGTCTACCCTGTGATCGATGACAATATCGATGTACAGGTTACGGAAGCCGATGTTCGCATCGATACCTACCGCGCTTCGGGTGCGGGCGGCCAGCACGTCAACACCACTGATTCAGCAGTGCGTATCACGCATATCGCGACTGGAATCGTGGTGCAGTGTCAGGCGGAACGCTCACAGCACAAGAACCGGGAAAAGGCATGGTCGATGCTGCGCGCACGCCTCTATGAAGAGGAATTGAAAAAGCGCGAAGAAGCGACGGATGCGGCGAATGCCACCAAGACCGAAATCGGTTGGGGGCATCAGATTCGCTCCTACGTCCTGCAGCCTTATCAGCTCGTCAAGGATTTGCGCACCGGCGTCGAAAGCACCAACCCGCAGGAAGTGCTGGATGGTTCCGTTACGCCATTTATGGAAGCCGCACTTGCCCACCGTATTCAGGGCGGCGGCGAAATGGTCGACGACATCGACTGATCAATCGTAAATACACGTGCATAGAAAAAAAACCCGGCTTCTGGCCGGGTTTTTTCGTTTCAGGAATTCAAAGTAATGGCTCGATCTGTTTGCCCGCTTTGAGAAAATTGACAGGATTGACCGCGCGCCCGTTTTCACGGACTTCATAATGCAGGTGACTGCCAGTCGAGCGTCCGGAACTTCCTGCTTCACCCACAATGGTTCCGGCAGCGACATGCTGCCCATCGCGTACAACAACGCGACTGAGATGAGCGAAACGAGTCGAAAATCCATTGCCGTGGTCGATCTCGACCATATTACCGTATCCACCGAAACGGCCTGCCTTCGTGACCTTGCCTGCTGCGGTGGATTTCACCGACTGTCCATAGGCTGCACGGAAGTCAATACCGGAGTGGAACGCGGCCGTTCCGAGAAACGGATCACGGCGCACACCGAACAGGCTTGTTACGGGCTTGTCCGGTGCAGGATTGGCAAGGGGTAGGGCACTCACACGTTTGCGTACCTGATCGAGCCGATCAAGGGCGCTATCAAGGTTACGCAACTGCATATCGAAATCATTGATCACAGTTCCGGGTGACGAAACCGGAATAAGCGGTCCACCCATCGCTATCGCAGCATTGTGCGGCGTTTCGATCCGCAATCCAGCGGCATTCAAAGTATCGATAATGCTGTCGGCCTTTTCATAAGCAGCATCTGCCAGCACCCGCACCTTGCCGTTCTGTTCGCTCTCGATGCGATGAAGGTTCTGGGTGATGGTGGCCAGTATCTTGTCGGAGGTCTCTAGTGTCGATTCACCCGAAAGCCCACCTGAGAGACGCAACCCTATCGAACCAGCGTCGGCCCGACGGTCAGGCTTTTCAGCGAGAGATTTTCCGGACACAGGCCCGGTGATGATCGGGTCTATACCCGGAAAATCGTGTCCTGCCAGAGCCTCGTCGGGGATAAGCTGACTATGCTTTTCCAGATCCGGTGCGTTCTCCGTTGGCATTTCCGGCATCGGCTGCAATTGCGAAGCTCGTTCAAGCAAGGGAGCAAGTTTTCCGTCACGCGCACTCAACGTCTGTTGACGCTGCATCAATTCGGCAACCTTGTTCTCCATCACCTGCTGATCGAGCATTTGTCGACTGGTAATGCGGTCAACCTCGGTGCGAAGCGCGGAAATGCGATCTTCATAAAGCTGCTGGTTACGCGCATGACGCGCAATGCCAGCGCTCATCAGGTCGTCACGCAGCACGAGATAAGCAGTCGCTCCAAGATACCCTGCCGAAAGCGCCAGAAAAGCTGCACCACCAAGGGCTGCCATCCAGGGGCGAAAGGTGAAATGGCTGATCTTTTCACCGCGCGCAATAATGAGGACGGGCAGTTCCTTGCGCTCTCCGAACACCTTTTTTGTCGATGTTTTCGCCTGCTTCCCAGTCATGCCAGCCGCATGCCCCTTCTCGATTCCCTAGCTTGATTACAACTTATTAGGGTTAACAGACCTTTACATTTGAGGCTTGCGCGGACCATGCGACCGGGTTTGTTTTCAGCAAGGAAGCTTTTGAGGGAGCGACTAGATCGATACCGGCGATAGAGAGCGGTAGAAGGACGGCGTCAATCCTGCTTCGGCGCGCGCCAGTTCATTGAACGGCGGTTTGAGGTCGCCACGGAAATTGGCACGAACCAGTTCGCGAAACCTCGCGGCAGGATCGATTTTGTTCTGCGCGCAGAAGAATCGGAACCATTTGGCCCCCACGGCAACATGCGTTTTCTCATCATTGTAGATGACGTCGAGGATCGCAGCGGTTTCATGGTCACTAGTCTCGATCATCTTCTCGAGCAGAGACGGCGTCACATCCAGCCCGCGCGCCTCAAGAATAAGCGGCACGACAGCGAGACGAGCTTCAAGGTCGTTGCGGGTTTGGTGCGCCGATTGCCAAAGTCCGTCATGAGCAGGCATGTCGCCATAGTCTGCGCCGAGCGACTTGAGACGGTCGCGCAACAACGTGAAATGGCGGGCTTCATCGTCGGCGACTTTCATCCAGCCATCGAAGAAACTGCGCGGTATGGGTTTGGCGGCAAACCGGGCAATGATGTCGAGCGCAAGATCAATGGCATTCAGCTCGATATGGGCGAGTGCATGCATGAGCGCAATACGCCCATGCTCCGTGTGGAGCGAGCGCTTCTTCATCATGCGCGGCGGCACAAGCTCCGGCTTGGCCGGGCGCCCCGGACGGTCTGGCAACGGTGGATCAAGCGGGCTGCGCACCGAAAGCGTACGTCCGAACCAGCGATGAGCGGTCTCTCGTGTCAGCCTGACTTTTTCATCCAGATCACAGGTAGATATGGCGCGAATGGCGTTGCCGCGCAGCGTCTGCTCGTATGATGTTTTGTTTGGCATCGTTCAGAGCGCACGAGCGGCTTCAAGCACTTGTTCGGCGTGACCGGCGACTTTCACCTTGTTCCAGATGCGAGCGATGTGCCCATCCGCATCGATCAGGAAGGTCGTGCGTTCCACACCCATATATTTGCGACCATACATGCTCTTTTCGACCCACACGCCATAGGCTTCAAGCGCCACACGGTCTTCATCGGCAGCAAGATCAACAGTCAGGTCGTGCTTCTTGCGAAATTTTGCGTGTTTTACTGCGCTGTCGGGAGAAAGACCGATGACACGAACTCCGATCTTGTCGAAATCCGGTTTCAACTGAGAGAAAGCAATCGCTTCCTTGGTGCAGCCGGAAGTATCGTCTTTCGGATAGAAATAGATGACGACTGGCTTACCTCTGAGAGATGACAGGGAGATTTCGCCATTATCCGAAGGCAGAGTGAAATCGGGTGCTGGATCGCCAACCTGGGGATGAGCCATATCTGCGCCTTTCTTTTATGGATTAGGATGGAAATCACCTGTTACAGTCTGAGCTATCGCATTCAGGCAAGGCTTGTGCAACCATTGATGTCAGCGTCTTCGTGATGTCGGAGGATAGGCGCACGGTTGCCGGTGTAAACACATGGAACGGGTTGGAAGTCGTTGTAAAACATATAATTACGGTTACTTAATGAAGTAAATTCTAAGGGACCGTTTGGTATGGCACTCTTTTTCTGGCTGGGTTGTTGACAGAGAAACCGCAGAAGATCCGCTTCAGCAAGCGGGAGATGAAAAGAATCGAACGTCTCGCCGCTGACGGCGAGTGTGGCTATTTGCCCGGCGCGACGCGTTCGAGCCGTTCATTTCTATCGCGCTGTTCCCATGCAATTTTGTCGATCTGCATTCTTCTGGTTCTCGTCGTCGGTGCCGGTTTCGTCATTCTTCGCAGTGGCGTTGACAGCAACCTATTGCGTGACGAAGCACAGAAAAGCCTGACCCGTATTCTCGGTGAGGGTGCCTCCGCATCCATTGGAAGCGCGGCGCTATCTCTGGATCAGGACAGTCATGTTGCGCTGGAAGCCCGAAACGTGTCGATTACGGATCCCAAACAGGGCCTTGAAATCAGCGGAATCAAGTCCGTACGTTTGGGACTGGCACCGCTTCCGCTTTTGACTGGCAAGGTACGAGTGGCTCAGCTCGAAGTGGATGGTGTTTCTTTTGAAATGCCGGAAACGAAAGGGCCCGGCTTCTGGAAGTCCTTGCCTTACGACGAACGTGGCATTCTCGATTTTGATGCGGTTTCAGGTGAGCTTTTCGCCGCAATGCGTCGTAGCCTTGAACTTTTGCGCGCGCAGGACACGCATGTCATAAGCATTTTCAACAGCACTATCGCTTTCAAGGTCGGCGATGAGCAACAGGTTCTGGACATAGAACAGGCTCGTCTCATTGAAAACGGCGGAAAGATCGCCATCACCGGCAGCGTCGTCTGGAAAGGCAAGAAAATTGCACTGGACGGCACGATTGACCGCCATGTAGCTGACAATAGCCTTGCTGGCTTTGAACTGAACGTTCGCGACATTCCAGTTGCATTGGGGTCTCCGCCTGAAGTCTCTCCGGTTATAAATGGCAATCGCGTTAATCCGGCCCATTTCGAACTGGAAGCTGTGGCGCGGTTGTCATTGACGGGATCCGCAGCCGATGGCGACAAAGCCGAACGTCTCGCGACGGAACTCGCTGTTGACGGCATAGATATGCAGCTTGGCAGGGTTGAAGATGTGCGTGGTGGTATTCGTCTTAACCTCGAACATACGGTGGGAAGCCGTAAGATCGAGATCAAGCCGTCCAAGTTGCAGCTCGGTGGTATGCAGGCGCAGTTCAACGGCGCCTTCGGCCCGGAACCGGAAGCTGAAAACAACACCGGGGGGCCGACATATCGCTTCGAGGTCCTGACCACGTCAGCGACAAGCATGCCATCGGAATCGACCGACCCGCCGCTATCTTTCGCCACGCGCATTGCCGGACGTTATATGGCCGACCAGCGGCGCATCCAATTTGCCAATCTCGACGTGCAGACGGAAACTGGACAGCTTTTTGGCCAGGGAAGCATGGGGTTCGGCGACGGCTCGCCGGAAATGATCTTCATGCTGCGCATTCCCGAAATGCCTGTTGCCGACGCCAAGCATCTCTGGCCAATCGATGTCGCGGACGGCGCACGTGAATGGGTGCTGAAAAACCTCTTCGGCGGGACCGTCAAAGACAGCCGCATCGATATTTCGCTCGCGGGTGGTCGCTTCAATGGACCGGGCCTGCCGCCACCGCTGACGGGCGATGAAATTAAGGCGGATTTCAAGGTTTTCGATACGCGCTTCGATGTGGTTGGCGAGCTGCCGCCGGTGCGGGATGCCGATGGCGAAATATCGGTTCGTGGCGCCTATACGACCATCAAGCTTTTGAAAGGCGTGGCCTACACGCCGAATAATCGCAAGATAGACGTATCAGACGGCACGCTTATTATTCCCTGGGGACCGCAGCGCCCCGTCATCGCGGAGCTGGATCTCGGTGTCTCGGGTGAGGCATCGGCAATTGCCGAAATCGCCGGTAACAAGCCTATCGACGTTCTGAAGAATGTGCCTTTTCTGCCTGGCGATGTGACCGGCGATGTGAAGTCGCGCGTAAAGGTGAATTTTGCTGTTTCCAAAGATCCGCCACCCGGTACACTTAAATGGAACGCTGATATTGGCTTCACGGGCCTTGATATTTCGAAGCCGATAGCGGGCTCTTCCGTCAGTGATGCGACCGGCAACATCAAAGTCGATCAGTCAGCAGCCATTATTACCGCCGATGCAAAGCTTGACGGCATTCCTGCCAAAGTCAGTATGACGGAACCGGTGGATCGTTCGGGACCGGCCAAACGCGAACAGAAAATCAAGCTTGATATTGACGACAAGAGCCGTGATGCGGTCTTCCCTGGGCTAAGCTCCATCTTTTCCGGCCCGATGTCGGTGGATCTTGGAATGGAAGATGGCGGCAAGCGGCGTGTTTCGGCCGATCTTGGCAAAACGCAGATTGATCTGCCCTGGCTTGGATGGCGCAAAGGCGCAGGTATACCGGCAAAAGCAACTTTCGATCTGGTCCAGGGTACTGATGACAAAAGCAAGATGGACATCAACAATCTTGTGTTCTCCGGCGATGCTTTCGGTGCGAAGGGCGATCTTTCCATTGCGAAAGGCGATTTCCAATCGGCGAATTTCAGCGAAATCCGTCTGAACAGAAACGACAACCTCTCAGTCAAGGCGACCAAAAGTGGAGGCGGTTATCGGGTCAACGTGCGTGGTTCGCAATTCGACGCGCGTGCGTTGATCAAACAGGTTTCCGATCTTGGCGAGAAGGGGAGCAGCGGTGGAAAATCCAACAATCCGCGTGTGGTTGTTAGCGCCCAGCTTGATGAAGTCAGCGGCTTTAATAGTGAAACTCTGCGCAATGTTGCCGTTTCCTATGAAAGTGCCGGCAGCAAAGTTTCAGGCGTATCGGTCAATGCCGTCACATCGTCCGGCGAATCCTTCGTGGCTACGAATAACGATCAGGGCGACGCGCGGTCGATCTCGCTGCAATCGAACGATGCTGGAGCGGTGCTTCGGTTCTTCGATTTCTATGACAAGATGCGTGGCGGCAAAATCACGGTCGGACTGGCTGCACAGGGCAACGGTCCGTTGCGTGGACAGATCGATGCGCGCAACTTTGCTATCATCAATGAACCGCGCCTTGCGAAAATCGTTTCCAGCCCGCCGTCCAGCGGCGGCACAAGCCTCAATCAGGCCGTAAAGCGCGATATCGACGTTTCACGGGTTGATATCGAGCGCGGCTTTTCGTTGATTGAGAAAGGCAACGGTTATCTGAATCTGTCCAAGGGTGTGGTGCGTGGCCCGACTGTCGGCACCACTTTCCAGGGAACGCTCTATGACAAGCAGGGTAACATGGCGATCACCGGCACATTCATGCCCGCCTATGGCGTCAACCGGCTATTCGGCGAAGTTCCGATCTTCGGTGCTTTGCTTGGAAACGGGCGCGATCGGGGCCTGATCGGAATTACCTACAAGCTTGCGGGTAGCGCCAAGCAGCCGCAGGTGATCGTCAATCCAATCTCCGTTATCGCGCCAGGCATATTCCGTTCGATCTTCGAATTCTGAAAAAAAACCGGGCGTAAGGCCCGGCTTTTTTGTTCAATCGTCGTGCAGCTTATGCAGGACGGATCAGCACGTGGCGCTTCTTGCCGAGCGACAGCTTGATGACGCCCTGATCGTTCAACGCGCTGGCATCAACGGTCATGCGCGGATCGCTGACAGGTTCGTCATTGATGCGCACGGCGCCGCCTTCAACGTGACGGCGAGCTTCGCCATTGGTCGTGCAAAGCTCGGCCAGGACCATCAATGCCAGTACGCCGATGCCGCTATTCAACGTTGCCTTGTGAACACCAACTGTCGGAAGATTTTCCGACAGTTCTCCATCCTCAAAGGTTTTGCGGGCAGTCTCGGCAGCTTCCTCGGCAGCATCGCGCCCATGAAGCATCGCCGTTACTTCCGTCGCGAGGATTTTCTTCGCTTCGTTGATTTCGACACCTTCAAGGGCAGCCAGCTTGGCAATTTCGTCCAGCGGAAGCGTCGTGTAGAGCTTGAGGAACCGCTCAACATCGGCATCTTCCGTGTTGCGCCAGTACTGCCAGAAATCATAGGCGCTCAGCATCTCGGCGTTTAGCCAGATTGCGCCGCCAAGCGACTTGCCCATCTTCTGGCCCGATGCTGTCGTCAGCAGCGGCGAGGTGAGGGCATAAAGCTGCGAGGTTCCCATACGGTGACCGAGATCGATACCGTTGATGATATTGCCCCACTGATCCGAGCCGCCCATCTGCAGGCGCAGATCATAACGCTTGCTCAGTTCCACGAAATCGTAGGCCTGAAGGATCATGTAGTTGAATTCGAGGAATGACAGCGACTGTTCGCGGTCGAGGCGCGTCTTCACCGAATCGAACGAAAGCATGCGATTGACCGAAAAATGACGGCCCACATCACGCAGGAATTCCAGATAGTTGATGTTGCGCAGCCAGTCGGCATTGTTGACCATCAGGGCGTCGGTCGCGCCGTCACCGAAGGTGAGGTAGTTGGCGAAGACGCGCTTGATGCCGGCAATGTTCTCGGCAATCGTATCCTCGGTCATCAGCTTGCGGGCTTCGTCCTTGAAGGACGGATCGCCCACCATGCCGGTGCCGCCGCCCATCAGCGCAACAGGCTTGTGCCCGGTTTGCTGGAGCCAATGCAGCATCATGATCTGGATCAGGCCGCCTGCATGAAGGCTCGGAGCCGTAGGATCGAAGCCGATATAGGCCGTCACGGTTTCCTTGGCCAACAATTCGTCGAGGCCACTTTCATCGGAAATCTGATGAATGAAGCCACGCTCGGAAAGCGTGCGAAGAAAATCGGATTTGAAACCGGACATTCCTTTTCCCTGACTGATAAGGCGAAGTTGAAACTGGTCGCAAGCGGCTGCTTACACCCATGTGATAAGTCCGCCTTTAGCACCAATCAACCGCCAAAAACAAGGAAACTCCCGAATCGGCGGGTTTCAAACCAGTAATTTGGCTTCGATGATCGCAAGCAGTCGGCATCGGTCTCAATGTTGCGCAGTATTCGAAAACAGATTGAGCACAATGACACCCGCAATGATCAACCCCATACCGACCACTGCAGCCATATCGAGCTTTTGGCCGAACAACAGCCAGCCGATCAGGGCGACGAGCGTGACTCCGATCCCGGACCAGACCGCGTAAGCGACACCGACGGGAATGGTCTTCAGCGTCATGGAAAGAAAGTAGAAGGCCAGACCGTAAGCGACAACGACGATCAGAGACGGTCCCAGTCGTGTGAAGCCTTCCGATGCCTTGAGGCTGAGAGTCCCGATGACTTCGGACACGATGGCGATAGCAAGGAAAGCATAAACCGGCATGTCACGCCCATAAGATGGATTTGAAAAAACGAATCATTTGATGGCGATGGTAACATCGCATGAAAAATCCGGCGGGAGACCCGCCGGATGAGACGTTGCAAATCTGGAAAACGACTTGCCGGATTGCTTAAGGTTTAACGCAACCGCTTCGGACGCACTTCAACCAGCTCGCCTGCCAGACGGCGATCCAGATACTCGGCGCAATCCTCTATGAGCTCATCGCCCTGACCGGCAAAGAAATGGTTCGCGCCCGGAATCGTAGTCTGGGTAATCGTGATACCCTTCTGGGTCTTCAGCTTGTCGACCAGAGCCTGCACATCCTTCGGTGGTGCAACCTTATCCTGATCCCCATGGATGATGAGGCCGGATGAAGGGCAGGGTGCGAGGAAAGCGAAATCATAAGTATTCGGTTGTGGTGCAACGGAAATGAAGCCTTCGATTTCCGGGCGACGCATCAAAAGCTGCATGCCGATCCACGAACCGAACGAGTAACCGGCGACCCAGCACGTCTTGGAATCGGGATGAAGCGCCTGCACCCAGTCAAGTGCGCTTGCCGCATCCGACAATTCGCCTGCGCCATGGTCGAATTCACCCTGGCTGCGGCCAATCCCGCGGAAATTGAAGCGCAACGTGGTGAAGCCGCGCTGCTGGAACATATAGAAAAGATCGTAGACGATCTTGTTGTTCATCGTTCCGCCGAATTGCGGATGCGGATGAAGGATAAGCGCGATCGGAGCATTCTTTTCTTTGGAAGGCTGATAGCGACCTTCGAGGCGTCCGGCAGGGCCGTTGAAAATGACTTCTGGCATGTGTACTCCGCTCGTAACGGGAAGACCGGACTTGGGCGGCGAAACTTGACGTCGTTGGACGCCGCTTCTAGAACCGGTTTGAAATTTCGACAGACTGAAAGCGAGTTTCAGTTCCTATGGGGGCTTAATAGGCTTTTCTTGATTGAAAATTCAAGAAAATTGCGCTTCCAGAATTTTGTTTAGGAGATAGGTACGGTGAACGGGAGCGGCAAGAGGCTCTATCTGGATTATAATGCCAGTGCTCCGTTGCTCGATGAAGCGCGGGATGCGGTCATCAATGCACTCGGCATTACCGGCAATCCATCCTCCGTGCATCGTGAAGGCCGCGCCGCGCGCGCGCTTGTTGAATCAGCGCGCCGGAGCGTTGCAGCGCTTGTCAATGCCAGGCCAGACCATGTTTTCTTTACATCAGGAGCAACGGAAGCCGCATCGACGCTGCTGACGCCTCAATACATGATGGGACGCTCACCAGTTCGCCTATCGCATCTCTATGTGAGTGATACGGAACATCCGTGCATGTTGTCCGGTGGCCAGTTTGCCGCGCAGGACGTCACCATTCTACCGGTTGATGCAAATGGCATCATAGAACTCGATGCCCTGAAAACAGCTCTCGCCGATCACGACAAAAGCCAAGGGCTGCCGCTTGTGGCGATACAGGCCGCCAACAACGAAACCGGCATCATCCAGCCGATTGCGGAGATTGCGGCCATCGTCAAGGCTGCGGGCGGCATTTATATCATTGATGCGGTTCAGGCTGCAGGACGCATTAAATTAGATATTTCAGATAATTGCGGTGATTACCTCATAATCTCCTCACACAAGATCGGTGGGCCGAAAGGTGTTGGTGCTGTTATCGCCATTTCCGATCTTATGATGCCGAGGGCGCTCGTTCGCGGTGGTGGTCAGGAGAAGGGGCATAGAGCGGGAACTGAGGCTCTGCCGCTGATTGCAGGTTTTGGTGCTGCGGCAGATACTGCCAAGGCACGACTGGACGGTGATGGCTGGTCCCCGGCGATGCGGGACAGGCTGGAAGCCGGGCTGGAGGCAATCGCCCCGGATGCCGTGATCTACGGCAAATCGGTCGACAGGTTGCCGAACACGACGTTCTTTTCCCTTGAGGAGCAAAAAGCGGAAACCATACAGATTGCGTTTGATCTAGGCGGGGTCGCACTTTCGGCAGGATCGGCCTGCTCGTCTGGAAAGGTGGGCCCCAGCCATGTGCTGTCGGCCATGGGACACGGAGACAGTCTCGGAGCGATCCGTGTGTCGCTTGAACCAACAGCGACGCCGGAGGACGTCGATGCGTTTCTCGACGTGTTTCGCAAGATTATCGCGCGCCGTGCCGGGAAAGCCTGATCACAGTTTAGAGCGCATCCCGAAAAGTGTGAAACGGTTTTCGGAAAAGATGCGCGTTAAAACTAATATTTAGAGCGCCGATCTGATTCAATCAGATCGAGACGCGCTCTAAAAGTCCAGACCGAGCTTCTGTTTTGCAGCCGCAATATAACCCTCGTAGCGCGTTTTGAACTCTTCCCGCTTGGCTATATCAGCGGCGATGTCGTTTGAAGCGCTGGCGTTTGAAATATTGAACTTGTCGTGGGCGTCCTGAAAAAACTTCAGTTGCTCAATGGTGCGGCCCTCGTCATTCACCTGTTGTTCGAGAAATTTTACATAGTCCTGCAGGTTCTGGGTGCTCATCATGGTCTCCCTTTCCTTTGACTATCTATGTCCCTACATGCGCAGAGCAAGGGCAGGCATGATTCTGATCGACTGTGCGGTAATTCCAATTCTTTGAAGGAAATCAAGGTATCAAAGCCGGGACGTATCGACCGTAATCGCTGTTTCATCGGACTGTTTCATTAAGTTGATCGTTTTAATCGGCATTTTTAGGGGCAAATTTGAACCCGGTGCTTGAAATTCAGTTTAGAGAGGTTTTAAAGAAGGGCCACGCACACTATATTGAGGCGGTATTGTTCAAGACATATCACCTTGACGTTTGCAACTGTCGGGCCTTGACCCCGACGAGGATGGAGAACGCCAATGCCTGCAGTGCAGGAGACCATTGATCAGGTCCGCGGCCTTGACGTGGACCAGTACAAGTATGGCTTCGAGACGACGATCGAAGCAGAAAAGGCTCCCAAGGGCCTGAACGAAGATATCATTCGCTTCATTTCCGCCAAGAAGAACGAGCCGGAATGGATGCTGGAATGGCGTCTGAAGGCTTACGAACGCTGGCTCACCATGGAAGAGCCAAGCTGGGCGCGCGTCGATTATCCGAAGATCGATTTCCAGGATGCCTACTACTATGCGGCTCCGAAGAACCAGAGCGGCCCGAAGTCGCTCGATGAAGTCGATCCGGAACTTCTCAGGACCTATGAAAAGCTTGGCATTCCGCTGCGTGAGCAGGAGATTCTTGCTGGTGTCCGCAAGCAGGGCGATCCGAGCGAAATCGACGACAATCCCTCCGACAACGTCTATGCATCAGGCCGCGTGGCCGTCGATGCCGTGTTCGACAGCGTGTCGGTGGTTACGACCTTTAAAGAAGAACTCGCCAAGGCGGGTGTGATCTTCTGCTCGATTTCGGAAGCGATCCGCGAACATCCCGAACTAGTGCAGAAATATCTGGCATCGGTGGTTCCAGTGTCGGACAACTATTATGCCACGCTGAATTCCGCCGTCTTCACGGATGGTTCATTCGTTTATGTTCCGAAGGGCGTTCGCTGCCCGATGGAGCTTTCGACCTATTTCCGTATCAACGAGAAGAACACCGGCCAGTTCGAACGTACGCTCATCATCGCTGAAGAAGGCGCGTATGTTTCCTATCTGGAAGGTTGCACCGCGCCGCAGCGTGATGAAAATCAGCTTCACGCCGCTGTGGTTGAACTGGTTGCGATGGAGAACGCCGAAATCAAGTATTCGACGGTCCAGAACTGGTTCCCCGGCGACAAGGACGGCAAGGGCGGCATCTACAACTTCGTTACCAAGCGCGGCGACTGCCGTGGTGACAATTCCAAGATCTCCTGGACCCAGGTTGAAACCGGCTCCGCCATCACCTGGAAATACCCGTCCTGCATTCTGCGCGGCGACAATTCACGCGGCGAGTTCTACTCGATTGCCGTGTCGAACGGTCATCAGCAGATCGACTCGGGTACCAAGATGATCCATCTCGGCAAGAACACGTCGAGCCGCATCATCTCCAAGGGTATTTCGGCCGGCAAGTCGAACAACACCTATCGCGGACAGGTTTCGGCCCATCGCAAGGCTGAAAACGCCCGCAACTTCACCCAGTGCGACTCGCTTCTGATCGGCAACGATTGCGGCGCGCATACGGTGCCGTACATTGAAGCAAAGAACGCTACGGCGCAGTTCGAGCACGAGGCAACCACCTCCAAGATTTCCGAAGACCAGTTGTTCTACGTGATGCAGCGCGGCATTCCGGAAGAGGAGGCAATCGCTCTCATCGTCAATGGCTTCGTGAAGGAAGTCATTCAGGAACTGCCGATGGAGTTCGCCGTCGAAGCCCAGAAGCTTATCGGCATCTCGCTTGAAGGTAGTGTGGGCTAACCCACGCGCCTCTTTCCCAGTGATTTTCTGGCCAGCCTTTTCCTGGCATTAGAACAAGGTTTACATTCATGCTTGAGATCAAGAACCTCCATGCAAAGATCGCCGACACGGATACCGAGATCATCCGTGGCCTGAACCTCACCGTGAACAAGGGTGAAGTGGCTGCGATCATGGGTCCGAACGGTTCGGGCAAGTCCACGCTGTCCTACATCCTCGCCGGTCGCGACGACTACGAAGTGACCGAAGGCGACATTCTCTATAATGGCGAGTCGATCCTCGAACTCGACCCGGCAGAACGCGCCGCCAAGGGCATTTTCCTCGCTTTCCAATATCCGATGGAAATTCCGGGTGTTGCCACGATGGAATTCCTGAAGGTCGCGATGAACAGCCAGCGCAAGGCGCGCGGCGAGCCGGAACTCAAGATTCCGGAATTCATCAAGCGCGTGAAGGACGTTGCCGGCGGCCTCAACATCGACATGAACATGCTCAAGCGCCCGCTCAATGTCGGTTTCTCGGGCGGCGAAAAGAAGCGCGCTGAAATTCTTCAGATGCAGCTTCTGGAGCCGAGTCTCTGCGTCCTCGACGAAACCGACTCCGGCCTCGACATCGACGCGCTGAAGATCGTTTCGGAAGGCGTGAACGCGCTGCGTTCTCCGGACCGTGCCGTGATCGTCATCACGCACTATCAGCGTCTGCTGGAATACATCGTTCCCGATAGCGTGCACGTGCTTTACAAAGGCCAGGTCATCAAGTCTGGCGACAAGAGCCTCGCACTGCATCTGGAAGAAAACGGTTATGCCGAAGTAATCGGCGAAGCAGCCTGAGGAGGATTGGATTATGAATATCCAGACCGCTCAGACCGCAAAGCCGAGGACGCCCGCTGAAAGCGCGCTGATCGACAACTTTGGCGATCTTATCGGCAATTTGTCCGGCAACGGCGATGTCGTTGTTGCACGCGATACGGCGCTTGAACTGCTCAAGACCAACGGGCTTCCATCCCGTCGCGTCGAAAGCTGGCATTACACAGATTTTCGCACGCTTTTGAAGGGCGTTGCGGCATTCGACAGCTCTGCGGGTACGCAGCCGCTTTCGGCTTTGCTCGCCGGTTCCACCATTCTGGCCGCCAGCAACGGCGTTGCGCTTGACGTCAAGGCGCCTGAAGGCGTTTCGCTGACACCAGTGCGTGAAGCGCTGGCCGACGGCTCGCTGGCTCTCCAGCTCAAGACACGTGGCGCCGACGACACAATTGGCCAGATCAACGCTGCTTACGTCAGCGATGGCTGGATGATTTCGATCGCCGACGGTACCGAGCTGGAAGCGCCTCTGGAAATCCAGAACATCCAGAAGACCGGGCAGGGCCACACGCGTTTCCCGGTTCGCATCGGCTCGGATGTCAAGGCAACGATCATCGAACGCCAGAACGGCGGCGAGGGCGATGCTTTCTCGACGTCGGTGAGCCATGTTTCGGTTGGTGACGGCGCAGAAGTCCTCTGGGTCATCCTGCGCGATTTCGGCCAGGCGACACAGCTTTCGCAGTTCAATGCGACGATTGGCAAGGGTTCCAAGCTCACGCTCTACATCGTCAATGCAGGCGGCAAGCTGGTTCGTCAGGAAGTGCACGTCAATGTGACGGGTGAAGATTCCGACTTCGAGCTTCGTGGCCTCAATCTGCTGGCCGACGACACCCACACCGACATTACCATGACGGTTGGCCATCTGGTCGAGAACACACGTTCGACCCAGATTATCCGCAATGTGGTCAAAGACCGCGCGCGCGGCGTTTTCCAGGGCATGATCCGCGTCGCGCAGATCGCTCAGAAGACCGATGCCCGCATGGCCTGCAACACGCTCTTGCTTTCCGACGAAGGCGAGTTCGATGCCAAGCCGGAACTCGAAATCTTTGCGGATGACGTGGCCTGCGGTCACGGCGCAACGGTTGCCGAGCTGTCCAAGGACTATCTGTTCTATTTGATGGCCCGTGGTATTTCGGAAAATGACGCACGTGGCCTGCTGATCAAGGCGTTCATCGCCGAGATCATCGAAGAGCTGGAAGACGAAACGCTGGTTGAAGCACTGGAAGCAGTGCTGTCCGACTGGCTCGCCATTCATGCCTGATGAAGTCGGGCCTGAGTAAATCGGGCCCGGTTGAATGAGACAGCGCGCGCAGATGGGCGCGCTGTCCTTTCCTGCCGAACGGCAAAAGGTACGATCATGGACCAGAAGAATCCGCTCGTTGCGGCCTATGACGTGGAAGCCATCCGCCGGGATTTCCCTATCCTGTCGCGCGAAGTACACGGCAAACCGCTCGTCTATCTCGATAATGGCGCTTCGGCGCAGAAACCGCAAAGCGTCATCGATGCGGTGACGCACGCCTATTCCAATGAATATGCGAATGTGCATCGCGGCCTGCATTTCCTGTCGAATGCTGCAACCGATGCCTATGAGAAGTCGCGCGAGACCGTCCGTCGTTTTCTGAACGCCGATTCTGTCGATGAAATCGTCTTCACCAAGAATGCCACTGAAGCCATCAATACGGTCGCCTATGGCTATGGCATGCCGCATATCGGCGAAGGTGACGAAATTCTCGTCTCTATCATGGAGCATCACTCCAACATCGTGCCGTGGCATTTCATTCGCGAGCGTCAGGGTGCAAAGCTGGTCTTCGCTCCGGTGGACGACGAAGGCATTTTCCATATCGAGGAATTCGAGAAGCGTCTGACGGAGCGCACCAAGCTGGTCGCCATCACGCATATGTCGAATGCGCTTGGAACGGTAACGCCGATCAAGAAGATCGTCGCGCTTGCCCACGCACGTGGCATTCCGGTGCTGGTCGATGGCAGTCAGGGCGCGGTGCATCTGCCGGTTGATGTGCAGGAACTCGGCTGCGACTGGTATGTTTTCACCGGCCATAAGGTCTATGGTCCGTCCGGTATCGGCGTTCTTTACGGACGTGCAGAGATGCTGGAAAAGATGCGTCCCTTTCAGGGCGGCGGCGAAATGATCGAGGAAGTGACGGAAGAGAACGTCACTTACAATCATCCGCCGCATCGTTTCGAAGCAGGCACGCCGCCGATCGTTCAGGCGATTGGTCTTGGTGCAGCACTCGAATATATGGAAAAGATCGGCCGCCATGCGATCCTCGCCCATGAGGAAGATTTGCGTGACTACGCTCATGATCAGCTCGGGCGGATCAACTCATTGCGCATTTTTGGCAATGCGCCGGACAAGGGGGCGATCATCTCCTTTGCGCTTGAGGGAATTCATGCGCATGACGTGTCGATGGTGATCGACAGGGCCGGGGTGGCCGTGCGTGCGGGTACGCATTGCGCACAGCCGCTCTTGAAACGTTTCGGCGTTACCTCTACATGCCGTGCATCCTTCGCCCTGTACAATACCCGTGCTGAAGTGGATGCATTGGCGGAAGCCTTGGAAAAGGCAAGGAAGTTTTTCGGATGACCGATATGGAACAGAAAGTTCAGGACAAAGCCGAGACCGCGTCTGTCGAGGACGGAGAAAAGGCCGAACGCAATTCGGTGTTTTCTGCTTCGGCCATTCCGCAGGAAGACCTCCTGCGCATGACGGACGACATCATTGCGGCCTTGAAGACGGTTTATGATCCCGAGATCCCAGCCGATATCTACGAGCTTGGTCTTATCTACAAGATCGACATCGAAGACGACCGCAGCGTAAAGATCGAAATGACGCTGACAGCGCCAGGTTGCCCGGTCGCCGGTGAGATGCCGGGCTGGGTTGAAAATGCCGTCGGAGCCGTCGAAGGCGTTTCTATGGTGGAAGTTACGATGACGTTTGACCCGCCGTGGACCCCGGACCGTATGTCGGAAGAGGCTCAGGTTGCCGTCGGCTGGTACTGAAATTAGATTGAAATCAAAACAATGCGGCTCTTTGGGCCGCATTTTTGATTCTCTGCTTCAGGTCGAGCAAAATGAAGTCCGACCGCTCTGCTCGCTGGAATATTTGGATATGTCCCGAGCGCCAGATTTCTTCGGCAACTTTCACAGAGACAAGACTATAGGGCAAAAACCCGCATTTGCGAGGTTCTGGCAGTGTCATGAGACATGCAGAATAAGAAAAGTGGTGCCCCCAGAGAGACTCGAACTCCCGACCCCCTGATTACAAATCAGGTGCTCTACCAACTGAGCTATAAGGGCACTTGCGCCCGATTAGCACAAATGCGGCGGCTGTAAAACGAAAATTCATCGCAAGCAGGTCATGGCAACCGGGTTTTTCATGTGATAGCCAATAGCGGGTTGGGGAAACAGTGGCAAACTTGTCAGAGTTGGGCCGGATTCGGGACTGTAAATATGGAAGATAAATCGCTCGCGCTTCATTTTCTGTCATCAGGAACCGAAGAATCACTTTTGGCTCAAAAGGAGCTCGTGGCCCGTTATGGCCATGTGGCTGCCGAAGACGCCGATATCATCGTGGCGCTTGGCGGCGATGGAACCATGCTTCAGGCACTTCGCGACTTCATGAACAGCGGTACGCCGATCTATGGCATGAATCGGGGGTCCGTTGGCTTCCTGATGAACGAGTTCAGCGTGGACGATCTGCCGGAACGTATTCTGGCTGCGCAAATGGAAACCATTCGCCCGCTTGTGATGGTCGCAGAAACTGAATCGGGACAATCTTTCGAGGCTTTGGCGATCAACGAAGTTTCCCTTTTCCGCCAGTCCTATCAGGCCGCCAAGATCAGAATAACGATTGACGGCAAGGTGCGGTTGAACGAACTCGTTTGCGATGGCGTTATGGTCGCAACGCCTGCAGGTTCCACCGCTTATAATCTTTCGGCGCAAGGCCCCATTCTGCCGCTTGAAGCGCCGCTTCTGGCGCTGACCCCGGTAAGCCCCTTCCGTCCACGTCGCTGGGGTGGGGCGCTTCTGCCGAAGCATGTGACTGTTCGCATGGATTTGCTGGAAACTGAAAAACGTCCGGTCAATGCGGTCGCTGACAATAACGAGGTTAAATCGGTCAAGTCTGTAACCGTACGGGAAGCGCCGAACAGCCAAGTCGCCATCCTCTTCGACCGAAATCATTCCTGGGACGAGCGCATCCTGACAGAACAGTTCAGGCATTAGTTTCAGCGTATAAGTGGCGGGTAAATTCAGCCAGGCAAATGCTCTTTAGCTTTTGATAATTTGAGTAAATTTGTTCAAGTTCCGCATTGATTTCGATTGTTGCAGCACAATCGAAGCAATTTGATATCTTTCGATGGTATTTTAGTTGACTTTTGCACGCTGTGGACGTACGCGATGCTGCAAGAAAACGCATATTGCGTTGCAGACGCCTTATTCTGCCTTGGTTCCTGCGCCCGATGACGCGGCTGCAATGACAGGATGGGTGGAAATCATTTCCAAACCAGAGAGCTGCGCCTCCATTGACGACATTTGCCGAACTCGGTCTTTCCCCGAAAGTGCTCGCTGCTGTAGAAGCGGCGGGATATACTGCGCCCACCCCCATTCAGGCGGGAGCTATTCCTCCGGCACTTGAACGCAAGGACGTTCTCGGTATCGCGCAGACGGGCACCGGAAAGACCGCGTCTTTCGTGCTTCCGATGCTCACGCTTCTGGAAAAGGGCCGGGCGCGGGCGCGCATGCCACGTACGCTCATCCTGGAACCGACCCGCGAACTCGCAGCGCAGGTCGAGGAAAATTTCACCAAGTACGGTGTCAATCATCGGCTGAACGTGGCGCTTCTGATTGGCGGCGTTTCGTTTGACGAACAGGAACGCAAGCTGGAACGCGGCGCCGATGTCCTCATCGCGACGCCTGGTCGTATGCTCGATCATTTCGAACGCGGAAAGCTGCTCCTCACCGGTGTTGAAATTCTCGTCATCGACGAGGCAGACCGTATGCTCGACATGGGTTTCATCCCGGATATCGAACGCATCTGCAAGCTCATTCCGTTTACACGTCAGACCCTGTTTTTCTCGGCCACCATGCCGCCGGAAATCACCAAGCTGACCGAGCAGTTCCTGCATTCGCCAACGCGCATCGAAGTTGCGAAAGCGTCGTCCACAGCCAAAACCGTGACCCAGCGTCTGGTCAAATCCAGCAAGAAGGACTGGGACAAGCGTGCGGTTCTGCGCGATCTCATTCGCGCGGAAGGCGATACGCTCAAGAACGCGATCATCTTCTGCAATCGCAAGAAGGATGTGTCCGAACTGTTTCGCTCGCTGACCCGTCATGAGTTCGACGCTGGCGCTTTGCATGGCGATATGGATCAGCGTGCTCGCATGACTATGCTTGCGAACTTCAAGGACGGCAAACTGCGCTTGCTTGTGGCATCCGATGTCGCTGCACGCGGTCTCGACATTCCAGATGTGAGTCACGTTTTCAATTTTGATGTTCCGATCCATTCGGAAGACTACGTTCACCGCATCGGCCGTACCGGTCGCGCGGGACGCTCCGGCAAGGCTTTCACCATCGTAACGCCTTCGGATGCAAAATATCTGGCTGCTATCGAAAGCATGATTGGCGAAAAGATTGAATGGCAGGACGGCGATCTGTCGACGCTGCCAGCCTCCGACGAGGCGGATGAGCCGCGCAAGGGCAGAAATGCTCGTGGCAAAGGCAAGGATGCCAAGGGCAAGGAAAAGTCGAAAGACAAGGCTCATGCCAAGCCTGTCGAAACTATCGATCCTGCCGAACAGCCGCAGCCGGTGATCGAAGCCAGTGATCGCCGTGATTCGATCCGCGCTTCGAATGACGAGCGCCGCGGCAGGCCTCAGCACGAACAGAAGCGCCGTCGTGATCGTGACGATGACGGTCCGACACCTGTTGGCTTCGGTAACGATATTCCGGCCTTTATGCTGATTCCGACCGGGGTCTAACGGAAGAAGTACTGAAATGAACCGTCGGCTGCAGGCTAGCGCTTTACAGCCGATTTCTTTTTGGACCCGGTTTTCTCGCTGCGCAAAGCGGCATCGTAGGCAAGCCGTGCCCAGCGCGTCATCACTTCCGGGTCATCGAAAGCCTCGCTCGGCACGCTCCAATAAGGCATGGCGATTGGATCCCCACCTTTGCGACCTTCATAGGTCCATTGGTTTGCACCAGCGTCGAGAAATTCCGGAATGGTTATTTCGTCAGCCTTGAAAAGCAGTTCGTCACGGACGACGAGCGCAAAAATCAGACCTTGGTGATAAATACCCTTACCGCCGAACATGCGCCGGATACTGATAGGGCCAAAGTCCTGCAAGAGATCACGAAGAGATTCGTCATCCATTGGCGAAGAACCTTTTCTGGGGCGCATCCCGAAATGTGAAACGGTTTTCCGAACAAGATGCGCGTAAAACAGGAGATGCTCTAGGCTGCGCCTTGCATATCGCGAAGGCTTTCAGGAGAGGCAGCCTGGATTTCGACGGATTCGCCACAACCGCAAGCCGATGTCTGGTTGGGATTGTTAAAGACAAAACCCGTCCGTAGCGTCGTCACTTCGAAATCCATCTGGGTTCCAAGCAGGAAAAGAACCGCTTCCGGTGCGATGAAAACATGGGCACCGTCCTTCTCGATCACATCGTCACCGGCTTTGGCCTCTGTGACGAGATCAATGGTATATTCCATTCCGGCACAGCCGCCTTTTTTCACACCCACCCGGATACCAAGAGCGCCATCCCGCGATGCGATAATCTCGCGAACGCGATCAGCTGCTTTATCAGTTAGCGTCATGACTGCGAAACGGCCCATTTTTCTCTTCCGGTATCGTGCTGGCATATGGACGGAGAATCGTCCATTCTTGTCGCAACAGGCTGAGTTTCCTCTGCGATTGCCACGTTTTCACTATAGTTAGTGTTGTAACATCATTACTGCAATACACCAAATTGGGAACGCGCGTGACGCGCTCCGCAAAAAGTTTGCTAGGAAGAGGAGAAGCGAATGTCGAATGACCGGATGAAACCTCTCATGCTGGCTGCTGTAATCGGCCTTCTGAGCACGGGGGTGGCGGGCCTTTCAGTCGGAAGTGCCATGGCGCAAAACCCACAGAAGGCTGCGCCCGAAGAGACTCCCAGAAACGTTCAGGAGAAGCATGATAATGCTTCCGAGCCTGTAGAAGAAACCAAGCCTTCCGAGCAGACCCAGGATGCCGCCGGAGGTGTGACGGTCCCGGACTATCGCGATGATCGTTCCACACCGCAGGCGCTGATTGAGTCGTATTACAATGCGATCAATCGCAAGGAATATACCAGGGCCTACGGCTATTATTCCGAGGAGGGACGAGAACCGGATTTCAAGACCTTCGTAAAGGGCTATGAGACTACCAAGAGCGTGAAGGTCGCGCTGCGGAAGACCGATCCCGATCCGGGGGCAGGCCAGATCTACTGGAGTCAGCCCCTGGCTATCGAAGCTGAGACGACGGATGGAAAGAAAGTCGTCTTTACAGGCTGCTACACGATTCATCTCACAAATCCGGGCATGCAGGAAGAACCACCGTTCAAGCCGATGCAGATCATGACGGGGTCTTTGACCAAGTCGCCGCTGGAACTGGAAAAGAGTGTGCCGGAGACGTGTGAAGCGCCCTAGGAGGCGATTGAAAAATAGTCCTTGACCTTACCACGATGGGAAGCTCCATCTTAGCGCCACACCCAAAAGGAGTGACCAAATTGATGAAGTTTTCCGTTCCCAAGATGAAATGCGGTGGTTGTGCCGATAACATTACCGTCGCGCTGCGTAAACTCGATGCAACGGCACCAATCGAAATCGATCTCGACAGGAAAGAGGTGGAGTTCGGGGGCACTGTTCCACAGGACGCTGTGCTTTCCGCATTGGCTGCAGCCGGATATCCGGCAACGAACGCCCAGTAATCTGATTTCGCAAATGTGATTTCAGAGACGCTTGTATCAATGTGCCACAAAAGCTAGAGCGCATCCCGAAAGTGTGAAGCGGTTTCGGGATGCGTTTTTTTGAATACGCGTCAAGATGCCGGGAAGCCGTGGGCTTTCCGGCTTTCTTGTATCCCGAACCGGTTATCAATGCGGGTATCAGTGAGCATAAATGCCGCAAACGCTGTGTTTCATTGACTGGACCCGCGATTTTTGCCACATCAACGGCAAATCTCGTTTATGGTGCTCTGGCAGCGAGAAACGGATTTGAACCGCTCATCAGGAAGACGCGGATCAATCTTAGCTGACAGGCGCTGATGGCATGAAACATCGCATTCCGCGACAAGGAAGGGTTTAGGGCTATGGCAGCCGATTTCCAGGAACTTCGCACGAAGATGGTCGACAATCAGATCCGTACGACGGACGTAACCGATCTGGCGGTTATCGATGCTTTCCTGACCGTCCCGCGCGAGGCTTTCGTTCCCGCCGCCCGTCAGGTTCTTGCCTATATCGATGAAGACCAGCTTCTTGAAAGCGAAGGCAAGCAGCCTCGTTATCTTATGGAGCCGTCGCCTTTCGCGAAGCTCGTGCAGCTCGCCCGGATCAAGGAGACCGACGTGGTTCTCGATGTCGGCTGTGGCACTGGATATTCTGCTGCTATTCTCTCCAAGCTGTCCGGCTCGGTTATCGGTCTGGAAAATGATTCCGTATTGTCCGCCGCTGCCACCGCCCGTCTCGCCGAATTGGGCTATGACAATGTTGTGATCGTTTCGGGTGAACTGCAGGCAGGTTATCCATCAGAAGCCCCTTACGATGTGATCGTCATCGAAGGCGCTGTCGATTTCGTTCCGGACGCACTTCTCAGCCAGCTTAAGGACGGCGGACGCCTCGTCGTCGTTGAAGGTCGCGGGAACGCCGGAGTTGCGCGGATCTACGTTAAGGAAAATGGTGTTGCATCGGGACGCGGTGTGTTCAACACTGCTGTTCGTCCGCTACCGGGATTCGAGCGCATTCCACAGTTCGAGTTTTAATTTTAGCGGATGATACAATTCTGCAACGCTGCGGAATTTGTTTGTGCAAGCTCTGGCGGGGGCAATAGAAATAACCGAATTTAGAGGTTATTAGGTTTTTGCCCGAACCGATCGGTTCGATAGTTGGATTCGTTTGTTCTTAAAATGAGGTACCCGGTGTTCAAAACGTGCAAAGGACTGGTAGCGGCCGCAGCATTGTTGTCTGGCACCATCTTAACGGGGCAGGCGGCGTTCTCGGAGACGTTAACCGGCGCTCTCGTGAAAGCCTACAAGAACAATGCTAACCTGAATTATTCCCGCGCAGGGGTCCGTGTTACGGACGAAGGTGTTGCAATCGCCAAGTCCGGTTATCGCCCGCAGATTACCGGTTCTTATAACGTAGGGCATGGCAAGACACCTTCAAGTCGGGGATATCGTACGACAGGCACGTTCGGCATTGAGCTGAACCAGATGCTGTTCGATGGGTTTCAAACCAAGAACAATGTCGCTGCAGCAGAAACACAGGTCTTCGCCCAGCGCGAAAATCTCCGCAACGAAGAGCAAAACAGACTCTATGAGGCGGTGACCGCTTACATGGATGTTTATCAGTTTCGCCAGATTGCGGTCCTGCGTGAACGTAACCTTGCAGCCCTGAACGAACAGGTTCGTGCTGCTCGCGCTCGCCTTGATGTTGGTGAAGGTACGCGCACAGACGTTGCGCAGGCAGATGCAAGCCGTTCGACCGCTGTGGCTGCGCTGAATTCAGCCCGTGCAGACGTCAAATCTGCGGAAGCAACTTATGTGCAGGTTGTCGGCGTTCAGCCGGACAAGCTTGCAACGGCTGCTGCTGCCAAGAACCTGCCAAGCTCGCCAAATCAGGCCTTCAACATTGCGACGGCTGGGCACCCTGGCATTCTCGCGACGCAATATGCTGTCAACGCTGCTGGATATAACGTGAAGGCCAGAGAAGGTGCTTTGCTTCCGTCCGTTGGCCTTACGGCAAGTGCCAGCCGTCTCGATACTTATTCCGGTGAAGGTGGTTCGCAGACCGATGGTAACTCGGCGTCGATCGGCGTTGGTGTCAGCATTCCGATCTATACCGGTGGTCGTAATTCGGCTCAGGTTCGCCAGTCCAAGGAACAACTCGGCCAGGCGCGCATCGAAGTCGATGTTGTTCGCGATCAGGTTCGTCAGGCTATCGGCTCGGCGTGGTCGCAGCTTGAAGCGGCTCGCGCGTCGGTCAAGGCAAACCGTGACGGCATCTCCGCCGCGCAGCTTGCTCTCGATGGCGTCATCGAAGAGCGCAAAGTCGGTCAGCGCACGACACTCGACGTTTTGAATGCGCAGAACGATCTGATTACCGCACAGATCGCTCTGGTCGAATCCGAGCGTAATGTGATTGTTGCCAGCTATGCTCTTCTGAATGCGACTGGCCGTATGACCGCCAGCCAGATGGGCTTGCAGGTTGCCGAGTACAAGCCGGAAGAACACTATAAGGCTGTCAAGGACAAGTGGTTCGGTCTGCGCACGCCGGACGGTCGCTGATCTTCTGAAAGCTAAACGGTAATTAAAAAGGCACCTTCGGGTGCCTTTTATTTTGCCGTCGATTCGGAACTTCGCAGACCTGTCAATTCTTAATAAATCCATAAAGCTGTGAGTTTGAGCCATCGTGCCTTGGCCGGGGATTCTCAAATGGGGGATCGTCCGCTACCCTTAATCCATTGATTCTCTGTCTTTTGCAGACAATGTCGCAATACAGGAAAGCGGATAGTAGCCATGGCACAGACATCCAGCGCAACACGTGAACCGTCGATGGAAGAAATTCTCGCGTCCATCCGCAGGATCATTGAAGATAGCGATGTCACCCGCCAGCCTGCGCCTCCGGCGGCGGCATCTCCAGTTCGTGGAGAGGTTGCGGAGTTCCGTCGCCCGGTTCCGGAACAACCTGTCGTGCAGCCGGAAAAACCCGCAATGATGCGCAATGTGTTTCAGGACGAGCCGACATTGCGCGGTCCGATTGTCGAACCGTCGCAGGCAGAGCCCGAACTTGAAGGCGAAGCCGACGACGAGGACGAAATTGTCCTCAACGCTCAAAACGATGATCGCTCCCAATCCGCGGCTACGTCGTCGTTGGAGCAACCCGCCGATATCGATATATCTCTGGAAGAAGACGATCTGGCGGTTGAAGATGAAATTGCCGAGGCTATCGATGCCTCGCTCGCACCTGAACGTGATGCGGAAATAGAGCAGAAATCCGCCCTTGCCGAGCAGGAGATTCCGGTTCAGTCAGAGGTTGCAGCGCCGGTCGCAGAATCCTTAGCAAGGACACAGCCTATTGCCCACATGCTGTCGCAGGTCGCCGAACGTCAGGTGGCTTCGGCATTTCAGGACTTGAACCACGCCGTTCGAGCCGAACCGCGTCGCTCGTTCGACGATATCGCTGCGGAATTGTTACGCCCGATGCTGCAGGACTGGCTGGATAATAATCTGCCAACGCTCGTCGAGCGGCTTGTTCGGGAAGAGATCGAGCGCGTCGTGCGTGGCGACCGATAACCCGCATCAGGTGTTTTATTGAAATTTTACCCGTCTGTTCAGCAGGCGGGTTTTCACTTTTAAAATGACCAATGGTGGCGCTGTCACTTTTAAAGTGATTTGTCGCCTGTTAGTTGCTATTGAGCCTTCAATCCATTCATCGCGCATAAAGACCGGATAATTCCATGCTTGAGAAGACCTATGACGCCGCGGCGATAGAGCCGAAAATTGCTGAACGCTGGGAAGAAGCGGGCGCATTCAAGGCGGGTGCGGGCGCTAAGCCGGGGGCCGATCCGTTCGCAGTGGTTATTCCACCGCCGAACGTTACCGGATCGCTGCATATGGGCCACGCCCTCAACAACACGATTCAGGACATCATGGTTCGCTTCGAGCGCATGCGTGGCAAGAACGTGCTGTGGCAGCCGGGCATGGACCATGCGGGCATTGCTACGCAGATGGTTGTCGAACGCCAGTTGATGGAACGGCAGGAGCCGAACCGTCATGCCATGGGCCGTGAGAAGTTCATCGAACGGGTCTGGCAGTGGAAGGCCGAATCCGGCGGCATGATTTCCAACCAGTTGCGCCGTCTTGGTGCTTCGTGCGACTGGTCGCGTGAGCGATTCACTATGGACGAGGGGCTGTCGCGCGCGGTTCTGGAAGTGTTTGTCTCGCTCTACAAGCAGGGACTCATTTATCGCGACAAGCGTCTGGTCAACTGGGATCCAAAGCTGCTGACGGCGATATCGGACATCGAAGTCGAATCGCGTGAAACGAAAGGCCATCTCTGGCATTTCCGTTATCCGCTTGAGAACGTTCCTTTCGATCCGGAAAACCCGCATACCTATATCGTCGTTGCGACGACGCGTCCGGAAACCATGCTGGGCGATACCGGTGTAGCAGTCAATCCGAAGGATGAGCGCTATCATGCTCTGGTTGGCAACGATGTCGTGCTGCCGCTTGTCGGTCGCCACATTCCAATCGTTGCCGACGATTATGCTGACCCGGAAGCCGGATCCGGCGCCGTCAAGATCACGCCTGCGCACGACTTCAACGATTTCGAGGTCGGAAAGCGGAATGAGCTACGCGCTATCAACATTCTGACGACTAACGCATCGATAACGATCAAAGACAACGTCGATTTCCTCGAAGGGCTGCAACTGACGCCGGAATTGAAGGCGCTTATCCACGAACTCGAAGGACAAGACCGCTTCGCAGCGCGCAAGCGCATCGTCGAACTGATGGACGAACGCGGCTATCTGGAAAAGATCGAGGATCACGCGCACGCGGTCCCCCATGGCGACCGTGGCGGCGTTCCGATTGAACCATATCTGACAGATCAATGGTATGTGAATGCTGGCGAACTGGCCAAACCGGCAATGGCGGCAGTACGCGAAGGCAAGACGAAAATCGTCCCGGCAAACTGGGAAAAGACCTATTTCGACTGGATGGAAAACATTCAGCCATGGGCGGTTTCACGCCAGCTCTGGTGGGGGCACCAGATACCGGCCTGGTACGGTCCGGACGGCCAGTATTTTGTCGAAAAAAGCGAAGAAGAAGCGAAAGCCGTCGCACGCGCTCACTATGGTGAAGATGTCACGCTTGAACGCGACACCGACGTTCTCGATACATGGTTCTCGTCGGCACTGTGGCCGTTCTCGACTCTCGGCTGGCCGGACAAGACGCCGGAACTCGCCACCTATTATCCAACCAGCGTTCTGGTTACGGGTTTCGATATTCTGTTCTTCTGGGTCGCCCGCATGATGATGATGGGCCTCCATTTCATGGAGGAAATCCCGTTCCATACGGTCTATCTGCATGCTCTGGTTCGCGACAAGCACGGCGCCAAGATGTCGAAGTCGAAAGGCAATGTCATCGATCCGCTGGAGCTGATGGATGAGTATGGCGCCGACGCATTGCGGTTCACCCTTGCCATCATGGCCGCTCAGGGCCGTGACGTTAAGCTCGATCCGGCACGCATTGCTGGCTATCGTAATTTTGGCACCAAGCTTTGGAATGCCACGCGTTTTGCCCAGATGAACGGCGTGAAGCTGGATGCCGGATTCCAGCCTGAAAATGCCAAACTTGCCGTCAATCGCTGGATTCTGACTGAGCTGACAAAGGCAACGCGCGCCGTGACGGAAGGTATCGACACCTACCGCTTCAATGAAGCCGCAGGTGCTGCCTATCGCTTTGTATGGAACCAGTTCTGCGATTGGTATCTGGAACTGCTGAAGCCGATCTTCATGGGTGACGATGAAGCCGCTAAAACAGAGGCTCAGGCCACCGCAGCCTATTGTCTGGATCAGATCTACAAGCTCCTGCATCCTTTCATGCCTTTTATGACGGAAGAGCTCTGGACTTTGACAGCAGCCGAGGGGCAGAAGCGCGACACGGTGCTGGCACTTGCTGCCTGGCCGGAATTGTCCTTCGAGGACGAGGAAGCCGCAGCCGACATCAACTGGCTCGTTGATCTCGTGACCGGCATTCGTTCGGTGCGCGCAGAAATGAACGTTCCAGCCGGCGCTATTGCCCCGGTCGTTGTTCTGGACGCCAATGCGACAAGCGTTGAGCGGTTTGCCCGACATGACGCAGCCATCAAGCGCCTTGCCCGCGTGGAAAGCGTCTCGTTCGAAGCGCAGGCTCCTAAAGGCTCGGCGCAGATGCTGCTCGGTGAGGCGACGATCTGCATTCCGCTTGGCAATCTGATTGACCTTAAGGCTGAATCCGCACGCCTCGCCAAGGAAGCAGGCAAGATTGCCGCTGAAATGGATCGTATCGAGAAGAAGCTTTCCAACGAGAAATTCGTTGCAAATGCGCGTGAAGACGTCGTTGAAGCAGAGCGTGAACGACTGATCGAGCTGAAAGAAGCGGCGCAGCGTGTCGCAACTGCCGAGTCACGCATACGTGATGCAGGCTGATTTGACCTAACGTCAAAAAGCATCCTACCTCCGAATCAAACACCCGGCCATGTGCATTTCACGGCCGGGTGTTTTTTATACACAATGATAGAACTTCGGAGTGCTTCAACGGCTGGAACGCTTGATCGAACTCCAATTTCGATTGTTTTTCTGCAATGTTGCGCTTTCGCAACAAGGCGAAAAATGGGCTGAAAATAGGCCAAATTAGGCATGTTTCGTCATGCGCTTGGTTGAATTCTTCTCATTAAATGGTGAGGTGCTTGATGTTTTAGCCATTTTCGACGAATGCGTCGAAAATCTGACAGTGCTAATCCAAGTTAGTGGGTCTTGCAGCCCGAATCCTTCCTGATTTACGTTTTCGTCAACGTTAATACTGATGCTCTGTGGGAGGACATTTATGAGTGTACAGCGCGTGAAAATGGCAGGAATGATCGCAGCTCTCCTCGGGAGCGCGGTTGCCGCCAATGCAGGTGGCTTCGAGCGTAGCTCGCAGGATTTCGATATTCTTTTCGAAAAAGGCAACGTTGTTGATACGACCGGCACTTATGTAGCCCCCCAGCGTAAGCTGAAGAATATTCATGGTTCGCCTATTGGTGCGATGTCAGGTGGAATAAACCCCATCACCCGAAAGCCATACGAGACTGAGGTTGATGAAGCCAAGAGCTATTGGGTCCCGAAAGCATCTGCAAAATTCGATTTGACCGATGATTTTGCCTGTGCGGCGCAGTATCGGCAGCCTTGGGGTATTCATACCGACGTCGGTGTCGATACGGTTCGCATGTTTACGGCAATCGAACAGAAGATTTCCTCGCAGGATTACGGCGTGAATTGCTCGTACCGTTTTGCGGCTGGCGAAAAAAGCTACTTCCGCATTCTTGGCGGTGTCAGCTATCAGGAACTCCGGGGCGAACAGACCCGCATGATTCCGGGCATCGACCCAAGAAACAATCCGACGAATTTCCCGTTCCCCGGCCAGTTTCGCATCGCATCGATGGATGTAGAGGACGAGGCTGTGGGCTGGCGTCTCGGGGCTGCCTACGAAATCCCTGAATATGCGATGCGCGCGACGCTCGTTTATCAGTCCAAGGTTAAGTACAATCTTGAAGGCACCATTGATAATCTGGCGATTATCGGCGGACGTGCAGTCCCGATCAATGTTGAAAGCGATGTCGCGACACCACAGTCGGTTGAATTCAAGTTCCAGACTGGTATCGCTCCCGATTGGCTTGCTTTCGGCTCGGTCAAGTGGACTGATTGGTCATCCATAACTCACGTGGATTTCAACGCATCTGACAGCAATGTTGCTCCTAAGGGCAGGACGATCACCAGTTTGAATCTGTATTATCAGGATGGCTGGACGGTTAGCGGCGGCGTCGGCCACAAGCTCAACGAACAATGGTCGGTAGCAGGTACTGTAACGTGGGATCGCGGCACCAGCACGGGCCTGACGTCGCAGACCGATGTTTGGCTGTTTGGTCTAGGCACCAACTATAAGCCAAACGAACAGTTTGAAGTTCGTCTGGCAGGTGCGGCTGGTTGGCTGTCCTCCGGTGAACTCGATGATACCGTTGTCGGCGGTAAGCCGAGCCTGACCGGTTCCAAGGGCGAATTCGGTAACGACTTTGTTGGGGGTCTGTCGCTCACGGCAAAAGTTAAGTTCTAAGCTTGATGCATGGGACATGAAAAAGCCCGGCACTGCCGGGCTTTTTTGTCGGAAACTGCTTGTCTCAGGACTGTTCAAGTCGCGCAAGCAATGAAGACGTGTCCCAGCGGTTGCCACCGATCTTCTGCACTTCCTTGTAGAACTGATCCACGAGCGCCGTGACAGGCAGAAGCGCGCCATTACGGTCAGCTTCCTCCAGGCAGATGCCAAGATCCTTGCGCATCCAGTCAACGGCAAAGCCGAAATCATATTTGCCCTGGTTCATGGTTCCGGTCCGGTTTTCCATCTGCCAGGAACCGGCGGCACCCTTCGAGATCACCGAGATCAGCTTTTCGATATCGAGACCGGCTTTCTTGCCGAAATGGATGCCTTCCGCCAGCCCTTGAACAAGACCTGCGATGCAGATCTGATTGACCATCTTCGCAAGCTGACCGGAGCCGACTGGTCCCATAAGACCAACCATGCGCGCATAAGCATCGATAACCGGTTGGGCGCGCTCAAAAATGGCTTCAGATGCACCGACCATGACGGTTAGCACCCCGTTCTCGGCCCCTGCCTGTCCACCGGAGACTGGCGCATCGATGAAATGAAAACCGCGCTTTTGCGCTTCGGCGTCCAGTTCACGGGCCACCTCGGCGGACGCCGTCGTATTGTCGATGAAAATTGCATCCTTCTTCATGGTTGAGAAGGCGCCGTCATGGCCGATGGTCACGGAGCGAAGATCGTCATCATTGCCGACACAGGCGAAAACAAAATCCGCATCGCGTACAGCTTCGGCGGGTGTCGCCGCGAAGCTGCCGCCGAACTCCTTGGCCCACTTCTCGGCTTTTGCGGTTGTACGGTTATAAACCGTAACGTCGTGCCCACCTTTGTTCTTGAGGTGACCTGCCATGGGGTAACCCATGACGCCTAAGCCCAGAAAGGCGACTTTAGCGGGTGTCGTCATTCGTTTATTCCTCTGAATAGCTGTAATGAATCAGGTGAGGGGCGTCATAACGGCTGCTTTATAGGCCGGGCGCTGCTTGAGACGGTCATACCAGTCTTCAAGATGAGGAAGAGAGGAGCGCGCGATTGGAAACTCGAACCATGCATAAGCATAACAGCCGACGGGAATGTCGCCGATACCGAAATTGTCGCCCGAGAACCAGGGTGAATCCTTGAGACCCTCATTGGCGATCTGCATCGACTGCGCAAGGCCATTCAGGCCTCGTTCCAAAATGGCTGGATCCCGTTCTGCTTCCGGCAGTCGGATCAAGTGCTTCATGACGTCGCTAAAATTGACGTAGAAGGACGCAGAGGCCCAATCCATCCACTTTTCGGCCTGAGCGCGTTTGGCTGGGTCTTCTATCCACAGCGTGCCTTTACCGTAAGCCGCGGCGAGATAGCGCGTGATGGTGTTGGATTCCCAAAGCACGGTGTCACCGTCTTCCAGCAATGGGATTAGTCCGTTCGGATTGCGGGCAAGGTAAACCGGATCTTTCAACCCACCGAACTGGCCACCGATGTTTATCTGTTCGTATTCGAGATTAAGTTCCCGCGCTGTCCAGAGCGCTTTCTTCACATTCGTGGAATTGATACGACCCCAGATTTTCAGCATGACTCAACCTGTTGCATTGCAGTTGGAAAATGTATTCTAAGCAGATCGCCCCCGGCAGCCGCAAGGCTGCCGGGGGCGATATTTCGGTTTATGTCAATCTGGCAATGTCTAGCGAACGAGATGCCGGGTAAGGCGTCGTTCGAGGAAATCCCAAATGTGTCTCAAACATTCGACGATCAGCAGATAGATGACCGCTGCCCAAAGATAAGTCTGGAAATCGAATGTCCGTGAATAGGCGCGGCGTGTTTCACCCATCAAATCAAGCACTGTGATGATAGCGACGATGGCCGAGCCCTTGATCATCAGGATGATTTCATTGCCGTAAGGCCGCAATGCCACGATAAGCGCCTGCGGAAGAATGACCTTCCAGAATGTCACGCGCTTCGAAATGCCAAGCGCCGCAGCACCCTCCCACTGGCCCAGTGCCACGCTCTGAATAGCGCCGCGCAGAATTTCAGCCTGATAAGCTGCCGTGTTGAGCGAAAAGGCCAGAATGGCACAATTCCATGCATCACGGAAAAAGACCCAGAGCCCGATGCTTTCAAGGAAAGGACGGAATGTTCCGAAACCGTAATAAATAAGGAATGTCTGCGCCAGCAGCGGTGTGCCACGGAAGAAATAGACGTAACCGAAGGCAAGTCCGCGCAGCCACCGGTTGCTGGACATGCGTGCGGCCGTAATCGGCAGTGAGAGCAGGGCACCTATGACGATCGATACAGCGACCAGTTTCAGCGTTATCAGAAGCCCGGACCAGTAGCGTGGGCCATAGGTTTCGAACAGATCGATACGCCACGCATTGTAAAGATAGATCGCAAGGCCTGCGAAGAGAAGAAACCAGAGTGCGACGATGATGTGGCCGGCAATGCGCATGCCCGTCCATTGCTTCACCACCGGTGGCGGAGCCATTACGTCTCCTGCAGTGTTGGAAACAGTTTGGCTCATATCATGCACCTCGCGAACGATTGGAGCCTGCATCGGCCCATCGGGCAATGCGGTCGATGAAGTAGGAGGAGATGATTGCGAGAACCAGATAGAGCAGGCAAGCTATGCCGAAGAACAGAAACGGTTCTTTGGTCACGCGTGCCGCAATGGAGGTCTGCCGCAGGATATCGGACAGGGTGATAACTGAAACCAGCGATGTGTCCTTGAGCAGCACCAGCCATAGATTGGCAAGGCCGGGCAACGCGATGCGGATGAGCTGCGGCAGGATCACCTTGCGCATGGTCTGCCAATGCGACAGTCCAACTGCATAACCGCCTTCATATTGCCCGCGCGGGATCGCCCGGAACGCCGAAAGGAAGACTTCGCTCGAATAGGACGAGAAGACGAAGCCCAGTGCTACCATGCCAGCGCCGAACGCATTGATTTCGACATTGGCCTCGATGCCGAACATGCTCAAAAGCCGCTGCAGACCAAGCGAGGCACCGAAATAAACAAGGAAGAGCGTGAGAAGCTCAGGCAGTCCGCGAAAGATTGTGGTGTAGATGTTTGATGCCAGCCGTATCGATGGTTCGCTGGATTGTTTGCCGATGGCTACCAGAAACCCCAAAGCAAGACCGACTGGAAGCGTCGCCAGAGCCAGCGAGACAGTTACCAGAAGCCCCCAAGCAATACTTGCGCCCCAACCATCGGGACCGAAACTCAACAAAGTGGCGTAATGTTCCATGCGCCTATTCTTTTTTTCCTAAAGGCATTCGCCCAGTTCTTATCGCCTGCAAGGTCTTGCGCAGCGAGGTGTGTGCGGCAGCCCGTACAAAATGTTTTGCGCCGATTTGCGGAAAGCAAACCGGCGCATATGTGTCAGCGCTGATTAATTTTCGGCACCATAGGCATCGAAGTCAAAGTACTTGTCGTTGACTTCCTTGTACTTGCCGTTCGCGCGGATCGCCTTGATGGCTGCGTTGAACTTTTCAACCAGTTCCGGACGGCCCTTCTTGAAAGCAACGCCAGCGCCGGGGCCATGGATTTCGATAACCGGTGGGAAAGTGCCGACCATCTTGCAGCAGGCGCCATCCGGCGTCTTCAGCCATTCGGCCAGCGTCACGCTGTCGTCGTTGACGGCGTCGAGACGACCGTTGGCGAGATCGAGACGGTATTCTTCGGCGGTCGGATAAGCCTTGATCGTGCTGTCGGTAAAGGTCTTTTCCGAGTAGTTGGCGTGCGTGGTGGAAACCTGAACGCCGATGGTCTTGCCAGCGAGATCTTCCTTGGTCACGCCCTTGATGTCGGTGTCCTTCGGAGCGGCGATGCCGGGAGGTGTGTTGTAATACTTGTTGGAGAAGTCGACCTGCTTCTTGCGCTCATCCGTGATGGACATGGAGGCGATGAAAGCATCGAACTTGCCTGCCTGAAGTGCAGGAATAGCGCCGTCCCATTCCTGGGTGACGAATTCGCACTGTGCCTTCATTTCATCGCAGAGTGCCTTGGCGATATCGACGTCAAAGCCTGAGAGGGTGCCGTCCGGCTTGATGAAATTGAAGGGAGGATAGGCGCCTTCGGTGCCGATCTTGAGCTTGAGTGGTTCTTCCGCATTTGCAACGCCAGCAGTCATGCTGCCAATCGTGATCGCCAGTGCCGCAACTGATGCTGCAGCGGCTATACGCTTCAATACGCGCATTTTTAGTCCTCTCGTTTGTTCTGGCTGGTTCCCTGATTATTTCTTCTGGTTCAGCCGCTTAAGGGGTAGTCGCGACCGTGAAACTTTAAATTGCACGTTTGGTAGCGGATTCCCCCGCCGCTACCAATAGATGGTTGAGCCGATCATGCGCAATATTTTTTCGCACTCAGGTTTTCGCCATCCGTTCCAGCGACGATATTCCCACCATTTCGAGATGATTGGCAAGATGGTCAACGTAATTAAATTGTGTGTCTATAACGGGAAATTCTCGGTGTTTTCTGCAATATTCCGCTGCAATATGGTGAACTATATCGTTTAGATGTAATATTTTAGAGGATTTCTTAGATAGCCATCTCACGTTCGATGAAATCAGCTATCTTATCAATATCATTGATGCCAAACACGGGCACTTTTTCGCTGGGCTGGAGCTGATCACTGGCAATCGCAACGATTGTCGGGTCGTCGACAGAGAGAGCCGGTCCTTCATGCCCTCCTTCGCGGCGCAACTCGATTTTCTTGTGCGTCTCGCGTTTGTATCCTTCGACCAGAACCAGATCGCAGGGTGCCAGTTTCGCCGCGATTTCCCATAGCGAAGGCTCTTCTTCGCCAAGGCCCTCATGCATGATCGCGTAACGCTGAGACGAGACGATAGCGACTTCCGCTGCACCTGCTTTTCGATGACGCCAGGAATCGGTGCCTTCATGATCGATATCGAAATTATGATGGGCATGCTTGATCGTGGCGATACGGTATCCGCGTGTTGTAAGGCATGCGACAAGGCGTTCGGTCATTGTCGTCTTGCCGGAGTTTTTCCAGCCGGTAATGCCGAAAAGCTTTTGGTTCATTCCATTGCCTCAGCCAGTTTTCGGGCAGCGACCAGATCGTCGGGCCGATTGATGTTGAAGAACGGGTCATATGTTTCCGGACTATCGCCAGCGAAGGCAAGCGGAAAATCGAGTGTCTCGAACCCGATATGTTCAGCAAATGCGAAGACACTGGCCCTGTTTGTGTTTGCGAGCCAGACGGAAAGTTCGTCCTTCAGCCCGTTTTCCCATAGCCCGAAAATCGGATGGACGCGCCCAAGGGAGCTGGCGAGAACAACCCGTGCCCCGGTTTCGTTCCGACGCGAGAGAAGGCGCTCAGCAATATCGTGGGGCAGGAATGGGGTATCGGCCGCTGTCGTCAGCAGGAGTGAAGTTTCCCGCACCTGCGTCAGCGCAGTCAGAATGCCGACCAGAGGACCGCCGTGCCTTGTGGGGAGGTCCGCAATTACCGGTATACCGAGATTTGCCAAACGGGAATCATCGCCATTCGCATTGATCACAAGGCTTTCGACCTGCGGTTTGATCCGCCTGACGACATGGGAAATGATTGTGCCGGTGTTTCCAAGCGGCTGAAGGAATTTGTCACCAGCGACGCCACCTTCCTGCATACGGCTGGAAAGTCCACCAGCGATGATGGCCCCGGCAATCATGAAGGCTCCACGCCGGTCGGAATTGTTGCAAGCGTACTTTTGTTGCGCTTCCTCTTCTTCAATACGTTCTCGCGATAGACCATGTAGACACCACTCCCGACCACCAGAACCGATCCAGCAATCGTATACATGTCGGGCGCTTCGCCGAAAATCAAAGTGCTGAGACCTATTGCCCAAAGAAGGCTGGAATAGCGGAAGGGCGAAACAAAGGATACTTCACCTTCGCGCATCGCCAGAATGATGAAGTGATACCCCACGAGAAGCAGAATGGCAGCAATGGCGATGGCGCCGATTGTAACAGTACCGACAGGCTGCCATCCGCCCATAGGAACTGTCAGCGCGCCGCCTGTCAGCATTATCGCGCCCGCCGTCAGTGTGGATAAATAAAGGGTCGGCACGTGTGCGGGAACGCGGCGCGTGGCGATATCACGTGTGGCGGCAAAACATACACTGGCAAGAAGCACGGCGATGGCGGCAAAGCTCGCAGCTCCGTCCGTTCCGGGCCGGATGATGATAAGGACCCCGATGAAGCCGACCAATATGCATGACCAGCGGCGCCAGCCCACTCTCTCTTTCAGGAAGAGTGCAGCGCCCATTGTCACGACGAGCGGCGTTGCCTGAAAAACTGCTGAACAGAACGCCTGGGAGAGATGACCGAGGGAGTAAATGTAAGTGACGGTAGCCACGACTTCGCTCGCCACACGCAGGATTGTCATCTTTTCAAGCGACAGGCCGCGCAGTGCACCATGTCGCCAGGCCAGAAAGCCGATGAGCACTGTCGCGAATATACCCCGGATCAGCATATACTGTCCGCTGTTCATCTCGGTCAGGAGGTATTTTGTGATCGTATCGCCGATGGTGAAGGTGCCCATGGCGAGAAGCATGAAAATACTTGCACGAAAATTTGCTGACTGCGGCACGATACAGAATCCAGTTTAGGATTCCATACCGTTTTAAAGTCAATCTCGCGACAATTATTTCAGCTCGTCGACTTTTTAAAGTATAAGCCGATCAGCCGCCGGTAAGACTCATATGGCGTGCCACCGCAGGGCGATTGTGATCGCGGTCGATGATGAAGTCATGACCTTTGGGCTTGCGCGAAATGGCTTCGTCAATAGCCTGACTGAGCAGCAGATCGTTTTCACTTTCCCGCAAGGCTTTGCGCAGGTCAGCATCGTCATTCTGACCGAGGCACATATAGAGCATGCCGGTGCAGGTAAGCCGAACGCGATTGCAGCTTTCGCAGAAATTATGGGTCATCGGAGTGATGAAACCGAGCCGCCCGCCTGTTTCGGCAATCGTCACATAGCGGGCAGGACCGCCCGTGCGGTAAGGGATATCGCAAAGCGTGAACTGCTGCGACAGATTCTCGCGTAGCTGTGAAAGTGGCAGATACTGGTCGGTACGGTCGAATTCGATCTCGCCCATCGGCATTGTCTCGATGAGCGTCATGTCCATGCCGCGACCATGGGCCCAGCGTATCAGCTCGGGAATTTCGCGGTCATTGAAATCCTTCAACGCGACTGCATTGATCTTGACGTGGATACCGGCGCGCTGAGCTGCTTCTATGCCCTCGAGAACGCGAGGGAGATCGCCCCAGCGAGTAATCTCATGGAATTTTTGGGGATCGAGCGTGTCCAGCGAGACATTGATGCGCCGCACACCGCACTCTGCCAGTTCGTCGGCAAAGCGTGAAAGTTGCGATCCATTCGTGGTCAGAGTCAATTCATCGAGCGCGCCCGATTTCAGATGGCGCGACAACTGCCGGATCAGGTGCATGATATTTTTGCGCACCAAAGGCTCGCCACCGGTCAGGCGCAGCTTCCTGACACCCTTTTCGATAAAGGCGGTGCAGAGCCGATCCAGTTCCTCAAGCGTCAGCAAATCCTTCTTGGGCAGGAACGTCATATGTTCCGCCATGCAATAGGTGCAACGGAAATCGCAGCGATCCGTCACTGAAACGCGAAGATAGGTAATGGCACGCCCGAAAGGATCGATCATGGGTCCAGTCGGGGAAACAAGTGGCCGGGCTTGGTTTGTGTGCATCATTAAGCCGTCGTTTCCACATGATGCGGAGGGATATCCGCGTCGTCTACCTAGAAATAGGATCTGCGGGCTCCATTGTCCAGTTTCGCGCGCGTGAAGCTCTTTCAATAATGGCGGTAACTATTGCGATATTTTAGCGCGGGGCCTATCAAAAGCTGGCAAAGAACCAAGCTGGAGAATGGTGATGAGTGAGGTCTGGCCGACTGAATTGCGTGTTTCACATGACCGTAAACTGCTGACTGTGGCGTTCGACGATGGTCAGAAATTCGAACTGACCGCAGAATTGCTGCGAGTCTTGTCGCCTTCGGCGGAAGTGCAGGGGCATTCGCCGGAACAGCGTGTGACAGTTGGTGGCAAACGCAATGTCGAAATCATAAAGGTCGAGCCTGTTGGCAACTACGCCGTCCGCATCACTTTCGATGATATGCACGACACCGGCCTGTTCTCGTGGACCTACCTCCACAAGCTCGGCACCGAAAAGGATGCGCTGTGGCAAACCTATCTCGATGAGCTTGCCCAGAAGGGTCTGAAGCGGGACCGCTGATCCGGCTTCCAGCCTATTCTTTTTCCAGCATTTCGGATATGCGCCTCATTACATCGCCCATCGAATTGCATTGCGCGGTTGTCGATTGCGCCATGACGCGATCAATCAGTTCTGTATAGACCGTCAGTGCATGTCCCAAAAGCTTCTCGCCCTTGGGGGTCAATGTCAGTCGCATCACGCGCTTGTCTGTCGGATCCCCCTCGCGCATCAGCAAGCCGCGCTTTTCTAGCTTTGGCAGCAACATTGTGATGTTCGAGCGCCCGACGAGAATGCGCCGTGCAAGATCGTGTTGGGACTCGCCCGGATGGCGATAAATATTCATCAGCACATCGAGGTCGGCGATCTTGAGATCGAAGGCCGACAGACCCTGGGCGAGGGCGCGTTCCACCGCCTTGCCGGCACGCGCAACGGCGATCCAGTTCTTGAAACGCGGGTTGTCCCACGGCAGCTTCGAAGTCTTGTCTTGCATTTTGTTCATTCTTGTACAATTATTTGTTCATGTTTGAACATAATTGAGGCCCTATCATGACATCGTTTTCTTTGCAGGTTACGCGATTCGGCCTGGGCGTGCTTGGGCGCATTGATGCCGATAAGGCAGGCCGGGCCGCATTCAGGATTTTCTGCCGAACGCCAAGCCGCAAACCGAAGACCAAGGCTTATGCAGTGCGGCTTCAACGGGCGAGCCAATATCTGAATCAAGCAAAACGGCTCGATCTGATTATCGATCGCGGGCTTGTCGCGACTTATCTGTTCGAGCCCGATACTTATGTGGGAAGAACATCGCTCGTGGTCCATGGCTGGGGGTCGCGCACAGCGGATATGATGACGATCATTCGCGAGCTTGTCGCGCGTGGCGAACGGGTTGTTTCCATCGATCTGCCGGGGCATGGCGCATCTGCTGGGTGCACTCTCAACATGATGCAGGCAATCGCTGCCGTCGATGTAGCCTGGCGCCAGTATGGTCCCTTCGATGCAATGATCGGTCATTCCTTCGGCGGCGCGGTCATCGTCAATGCGGCCGCGGGCTCTCTTGGCTGTTATCGGTCGCACCGTCCGGCAAAACTGGTGACGATTGCTTCGCCGCATTCGATGGCGGGTGTGTTCGACGGTTTCGGAAAAGTGCTTGGGTTGGGTCGGGATGTGCGCAATGCAATGAAGGAACAGGTGCGTTATATCGCGGCACGCCCGATCACTGACTTCGACACCGACGTGCATTTACGCCGCATGACGATCCCGACGCTCGTCGTTCACGCTCATGACGACAAGGAAGTTCCTGCAATCTCTGCAGAAATGGCGGGCAAGGCCGGTGCTCACGTCCGGGTGCATTGGGCTGACGGCCTCGGGCATCGCCGCATCATCGCGAGCGCCGAAGTGGCATCGCTCGTGGCGACTTATCTTGATGACAGCCCGAGATTAAGACTGGTTGCCTGACTTTCCTTGCGGGCAAACCAGTTTCTCCCAGGCAGCCATGGCGCCCAATGCCGTTGCGGTGAGGTCGTCTCGCGTTCCGCCGTCGCGCGCGAGAATGGACATGCCGTTCTGAACCGTTGCGTAAAAGGTTGCGACCGCCTCACAATTAACGGATGCGGCAATGTCGCCCTCTCGAATGCCGCGTTCAAGCCGCTTTTTCAGGACGTCGATATTGGACTGGCGGCGATTGCGCAGCACCGCGCAGACGTTTTCGCTCGAATGCGTTCGATGCAGCGCATCCAGCGCGATCATGCAGCCGCGCGGCACGGAGTCCTGACAGTAGGAGTCTATCGTCGCGAACAGGAACTTCTCGAAAGCTTCACGGACATCCGGCGTTTCATCCAGTGCCGACCAGATTTCATTGCCGACTTCACCGGCATAGAGGGCAAGGGCCTCCAGATAGAGCCCTTCCTTGCTTCCGAATGCTGCATAGAGGCTTGGCGCATTGATGCCCATCGCGGTCGTCAGATCGGCCAGAGACGATCCATCGAAACCTTTTTCCCAGAATATGAACATTGCAGCACGAAGCGCTGTTTCACGGTCGAAGCTGCGGGGACGTCCTTTTTCTGCCACGTCTGAACCTTTCTGTATCGATCATTAAATAAATCGCTTGACGGTTCTACACAAGCCTGTCAGCAATTATGTATCAATCGATACAGAAAGGAAATGGCATGCCATCTGAATCTCTGAAGGGAAAGGTTGCCTTCGTTACAGGCGGAAGTCGCGGCATTGGCGCAGCAATTGCGCACCGGCTCGCAAAAGATGGCGCAGCAGTTGTCGTCACCTATGTGAACAGCAAGGAAAAAGCCGACGCGGTGGTTTCCGAAATTGTAGCAAACGGCGGCAAGTCGCTGGCACTGAAGGCCGACAATCGCGATGCCGATCAGATCGCCGCTGCGATCGAGAAAACAGTCAAGGATTTCGGTCGTCTTGATATACTGGTCAACAGCGCCGGCATCTGGCATGCGGCCCCGCTGGAAGAGGTCACGCTTGCCGACTTCGATGATGTAATGGCTGTGAACTTCCGCGCTGTCTTTGCTGCCGTTTCCGCAGCCGCTCCGCATCTCGGCGCTGGCGGGCGCGTTATCACCATCGGCTCTAATCTCGCCGAAAGCGTGCCATGGCCAGGTATCAGCCTTTATGCGGCAAGCAAGGCGGCTCTGATCGGTTTGACGAAGGGTCTGGCGCGCGATCTCGGTCCGAAAGGCGTCACGGTCAACGTCGTTCAGCCTGGCTCCACCGATACGGACATGAACCCGGCGACTGGCGAGCATGCCGAACAGCAACGTGAACTTATCGCTACCGGCAGCTTCGGTTCACCTGACGATATCGCAAGCCTGGTTGCCTGGCTTGCCAGCGCCGAGGGGCGCTTCGTATCGGGAGCTTCGCTCACCATTGATGGCGGCACAAACGCCTGAAACAAGAAGGGCGGCTCGCGCCGCCCTTTGTTTTTTAACCCAGATTGAGCTCCTTGAAGAAATCATTGCCCTTGCCGTCGATGACGATGAAGGCCGGGAAATCTTCCACTTCGATACGCCAGATCGCTTCCATGCCGAGTTCCGGATATTCGACGACCTCGACTCGTCTGATGCAATCCTGTGCCAGACGGGCTGCCGGTCCACCGATGGAACCCAGATAGAAACCGCCATGCTGACCGCAGGCTTCGCGCACCTGACGCGAACGGTTGCCCTTTGCGAGCATGACCATCGAACCGCCAAATGACTGGAACTGGTCCACATAGGAATCCATGCGGCCCGCCGTGGTCGGTCCGAAAGAGCCGGAGGCATAACCTGCAGGCGTCTTGGCTGGACCGGCATAATAGATCGGGTGGTTCTTGAAGTAATCCGGCATGGCTTCGCCGTTTTCAAGGCGCTCGCGAATCTTGGCATGTGCCAGATCGCGCGCCACGATGATCGGACCGGAGAGCGACAGACGCGTCTTGACCGGATGCTTCGACAGTTCCTTGAGAATGTCCTGCATCGGCTGGTTGAGGTCGATCTTGACCACGTGCGACGACAGCTTTTCTTCGTCGATATCCGGCATGTATTTGGCCGGATTGGTTTCCAGCTTTTCAAGAAAGATACCGTCCTTGGTGATCTTGCCCTTGGCCTGGCGATCCGCAGAGCAGGAAACGCCGATGCCGATCGGCAGCGAAGCGCCGTGGCGAGGCAGGCGAATGACGCGGACGTCATGGCAAAAATATTTGCCACCGAACTGCGCGCCGACACCCAGAGACTGCGTCAGCTTGTGGATTTCGGCTTCCATTTCGAGGTCGCGGAAAGCATGTCCGGTTTCGGAACCCTTGGTCGGGAGGCTATCCAGATAGCGCGTCGAGGCGAGCTTGACCGTCTTCAGGTTCATTTCAGCCGAAGTGCCGCCGATGACGATTGCCAGATGATATGGCGGGCAGGCGGCCGTGCCGAGGCTCAGGATCTTGTCCTTGAGGAAGTCGATCATGCGGTCGTGCGTCAGAAGCGATGGCGTTCCCTGATAGAGAAACGTCTTGTTCGCCGAGCCGCCGCCCTTGGCAACGAAAAGGAATTTGTAGGCGTCTTCGCCTTCTTCGTAGATATCGATCTGGGCGGGCAGATTGTTCTTGGTGTTCTTCTCCTCGAACATCGAAAGAGGCGCAAGCTGCGAATAACGCAGGTTCTTCTTGTTATAGGCATCGAGAACGCCAGCACCCAGAGCATCGGCATCGCCGCCTTCGGTCCAGACGCGACGCCCCTTCTTACCCATGATGATCGCCGTGCCGGTATCCTGACACATGGGCAGCACGCCGCCAGCGGCGATATTGGCATTTTTCAGGAGGTCGTAAGCGACGAAACGGTCATTGTCCGTCGCTTCCGGATCTTCGAGAATATGGGCAAGCTGTTGCAGATGGCCGGGGCGCAGCAGGTGGTTGATGTCAGCAAAAGCCGTTTCCGAAAGCAGGCGAAGCCCTTCCGGATCGACGGTCAGGACTTCCTGCCCCTTGAAACTATCGACAGAGACATGATCGGAAGTCAGCTTGCGGTAGGGGGTGTCGTCTTCACCAAGAGGAAAAAGATCGGCGGCGCTTGCTTCTGCCATCGTGGTACCTCGCTTGCTTGCCAGTTGCGCCTGCCGGACAACGTCATCGTTTCCGGTCTGCGCGATAACAGGTTGATCGAAGCTCCGAGGAAGAGCATCGGAGCCATAGTCTGCGGGGCTTTTAGCGCGATGTGGAGGGGATGCCACTGCGTCACTTTGTTCATTTGGGTCTTCCGGCAGATCTCCCCGGAAGATGTCTCAAACAATTGTGATAAACGCAAAACAGAAAATTGCTTCAGAAAACATTAGCGTTAAAAGTTTCTAAACGAGATTCATAAACTCTGTGCGCGAGATTCGGACGGTTTCGCTTTTTAGCGAACGCATCAACTTTGGCGGTTTGAAATGCAGTTTTCCAGACACTCGCAGATGGATGAGAAGAGTATCGCTGTGCGCGGACTGAATATCCGTCGTGCGGCTGCGCTGGCTCTGGCAGCTTCGGTGTTTCTCCCGACGACACAGGCTCAGGCCGCAAATTCGCTGCTGGAACTTTTCCAGCAGCGTCGGCAGCAGCAGGCGCAGCCTGTCCAGCCGCAGGTCGCTCCTCCTACGGCACCCGTTGCTCCGAACACCGTTTCTGCCCCTCGTGCCGCCGTGCGCAGCCTTCCGCCAGCCCAGCGCGTGACGGTCAAGGGACCGCAGATCTACGACTATAAACCAGACACTCTGGTCAACATCGACTTCAGCGCGCTCGATATGCAGGTGACGGCGGCAACCGAGCCGACCATTGCCGATTCACTGACATCCGGCATGTCGCCGATCCGTCCACAAGTGCGCGATGAAACGCCAGGCGAGCGCGCATTCGATGCGGCGACGGATTATCTGAAATCCGTCAATGTCAAAGCCGAGAAAGAAATCGCCCAGGCGATTGTGGATTATTATTCACATCAGCGCTCGTTCATCTGGTCCGCCGATGACAAGGTGCTTGATCGCGCCAAGAATGTCGCGGCCTTCTTTGCCCGCGCCGATGAAGACGGGCTCAACCCCGATGAATATGCAGTTACGATCCCGGCTGACAATTTCGACGCTACCGCCGAATCCGAGCGCCAGCAGAAGCTCGCCGAGTTTGAAATTCGCATGTCCGCCCGCGCGTTGCGCTATGCCATCGACGCGGGCGAGGGACGTGTAGTCGCCGACCGCCTCAGCGGTTTTCACGATCTGCCACGCGACCGCGTCGATCCGAAGACTGTCCTGGAACGGCTGGCCTCGGAAAACGATCCGGCTGCCTATCTGCATGGTTTCCAGCCGAACAATGCGCAATATACGGCATTGAAGCGCGAACTGGCGAATACCGAGCCGCCGTCTGCAGAACCTATCCGCATCTCGCTGAATGGCATCATCAAGCCGGGCGATACCAACGACCAGCTCAGCAAGGTCGTCGCCCTGATTACACGACATGCGCCTGCCAGTTATCTGGCAGAGCACAAGCAAGTGCTGGATAAGCATGCAAGCGGCGATGTCTACGACCCGGAACTCGTCGCGGCGATCAAGGATTACCAGAAGCTTTCCGGTGGTGCACCTGACGGCGTCATCGGTCGCAATACGGTTTCAGCTCTTCAAGGCGAGCAGGCTTCTATCAAGCGCGACCGTATCCTTTATTCCATGGAGCGTCTGCGCTGGCTGCCCCATGATTTTGGCACGCGTTACGTCATGGTTAACCAGCCCGCCTACCGCGCGGAATATTTCGAGGACGGAAAAGAAAAGCTGGCCATGAATGTGGTTATCGGCTCCCCGACCCACCAGACCTACTTCTTCTACAACAAGGTGCAGACGGTTGTTTTCAATCCGTCATGGGGCGTGCCGCGTTCGATCATCCTGAATGAAATGCTGCCCAAGGTCATGCGCGACACGAGCTATCTCGATCGCAATGGCTACGAAGTTTATGCGGGCGGCAAGAAGGTTTCGGCCAGTGCCGTTAACTGGAGCGCGGTTGCTGCGGGCAAAGCCCATGTCGGCATCCGTCAGAAACCGAGTCTCGACAATGCTCTTGGCGAGCTCAAGATACTGTTTCCAAACACGCATGATATCTACATGCATGACACCCCGGCCAAATCCTATTTCAGCCGTGACATGCGCGCGTTGAGCCACGGCTGCATCCGTCTGGAACGACCACGCGACATGGCGGCGGCTGTTCTGGGAACATCCGTGACGGATCTTGAAAAATATTTTGGCAAGAACGAACGAGGCATCAAGGTCAAAGAGCCGGTGCCTGTCTACATTTCCTATTTCACGGCATGGCCAGAAGCGGATGGAAAAGTCCACTATTACGGCGATGTGTACGACCGTGATTCCGGATTGCAGAAAGCTTTCGACAAGACTGCAGGTTCGCGTCTCGCAGCACTCTGAAATCCTTTCCATATCAATGCAGAACGGCAATCATTCATCAGGTGATTGCCGTTCTTGTTTGATCTGTGGCTTTTGTTCGAATGATTTGAAATCTCTATGGGAACAGGCTTGCGAGACGCTTGACTCATGCAGCCGCAGGCCAGTATATCCGCACCACCTTGATTGAGCATGGCTCATCGGGCGTGTAGCTCAGCGGGAGAGCACTCCCTTCACACGGGAGGGGTCACAGGTTCAATCCCTGTCACGCCCACCATTAAATCCCTTTTCCATAGAAATAATTTGTGCGGTTTATTTCATCCGCCCGATATGCGTCGTCTTCGCCGCAGTTCTTGTTCATTCTTATTCCGCGGGATCAGAACCGTTCATATCTCCAAAGCATGACACATGCGGCGATCACTACCGCAGACGTCAACACGCCTATGACAATAGAAAAGAGGATCATAGCATTACCCCTGCCACCTAATTTTTTTGATTGGGCGTGAGAATGACCGAGGAAAACGACTTCGTCAGGTCTGCAATGACGAATCAACATCCCGTGCATTTGAATTGACGGGTCACGCATTGACGCCTTCCGGTGGAAGGCATGCCATGACCAGCACCTGTTCTGATGGTGCTTGCTGATGGTATCGGCTATCAGCGCCGGTTTTGGCACAAGCATTGTTGTAAAACTATGGTGGTCTCCAGTCTATGTTTCAGCGACTGAAGCAGTGACCAACCGGTCGCGTTTTTTTTATGGTGTAACACCAGCTTGCGCTGTGGCTTCAGGTGGACGAAAACCCGTTCGAATTTGGCTGGTTCCGGGAGGGTTGGCTTGCTGTCACGGTTGTCTTCACTATCTATAGTCCGGAAAGTGGTGTGGATGACGGTGAGAATGATGAGTTTGGATGCCTATAGTTCGATGACAGAAACGAAGCCTTTTTCGGTTCCTGCGAATGAAGTCGAACGACTGGAAAGCGTCCGCAGTCTGGTTTCAGTGACGAGCCTTGGGCTGCCTGAACTGGATACGCTTGTATCGCTTGTGAAAGATGTTTTTGGCGTCAGTACATCTGCTCTTAACATCGTCGACGAGGACTGGCAGCGCGTTGCTGCCAATGCTGGCGAAAAGGTCAGTAGCTGTCCGCGCGAGCTGACCGCGTGCACCTTTGTCGTGGAAAGCGGCAAACTTTTCGTCATCGAAAACATGGTCGAAAACGACTTCTTCTGCGCAATGCCCTATGTGACCGGCGAACCGCGTTTCCGCTTCTATGCCGGTGCGCCGGTATCTATAGAGAACGGGTTAATCGTTGGCTCCTTATGCATTCTCGATAACGCGCCCAGACAGCTTTCTGATACAGAGCGCACCAAGCTCGAGGACTTTGCCCGCGTTGCGAGTGGATTGTTGCGCCTGCAGAAGACGAACAAATTTCTTAACGATGATTCCACCGCTCTCAAACGCCTCGCACTGACAGACCGGTTGACCAAGCTTTATAATCGCGGGGCGCTGACTGAACTCGCCGTTCCGCTGATCGAAAAAGCGTTGCAGCAGGGCAAACCCATTGGTGCCCTGCTGATCGATCTCGATCGCTTCAAGGCCGTCAATGATACTTACGGTCATTTGATGGGCGACACGCTTCTGATCGAGGCGGCACGACGTCTGCGCTCTGCATTGAGGGAGACCGATATTCCAGTGCGTGTGGGCGGTGACGAATTTGCCGTCATTCTTCCCGACGACGACTGCCGGGAAAATATAGAGTTAGTTGCAGGAAAGGTTGTCGAAGCTTTCCGCGAGCCCTTTGTCATCCACGGCGTCAATCTTGATGTCTCGGTAAGCGTCGGCGCTGTTCTCGCACCGCGCGACGGCTCATCGCCCGAGGCGCTGGCCCGCAATGCGGATATCGCGCTCTATGCAGCGAAAGGCAAAGGACGAAATTGCTATAGCGTTTTCAGTGAAAATCGGGACAATTTATAATAAAAACAAATATTTGTAACATTTTACACGATTCCACTTCAACCATAATAGAAGGCCCGGACTGTCGAGCAGTCCGGGCCTTTATGTCCTCACGTCCAGTCGTCAATCGAGGACGTAGCAAGCCTTGGCCTTGCCGCGTGCCGGATCGCCGAATGCGCGGTTATCGCACCGAACGCCATTGCGGAAGACACCTTCCGTGAAACGGCCATTTGCGCCATAGCGGACGCGCTTGCGACCGTAGAAATCGCAGAATCCGCCTTCCTTGGCGCAGCGACTCCAATCGCGATCATTGTCGTCATCGCGATCATACCGGTCGGGGCGACCGGGGCGATCCGGCCTGTCCCAACGATCCTGTACGACGAAGGAGCAGCTTTTCTTTTTGCCTGGCGCCGGATCACCGAAGACCCTGTTCGAGCAGGTAACCTGCGGTCGGTCGATGAAGCGCGACGTATTCTGTCCGCCTGTTCCATAGACAACTTCAGCCGGATAGGGCAGTTGGCAGACCCCGTTTTCGCTTGCGCATCGCTGCAACTGGGCTGCAGATGCCTGCGTAACAAATGGAGCGAAGGCGGCCACAAAGCCACCAAGACATAGTGAAGCAACAGTCGTTTTGAGTGCAGGTATCATGATGATTCCCTCTGATATCGATGAAATATGCTTTAGTTCCGATGTCTTGAACAGAGGATGAATGCGTTGCCCGTAAAAAGCTGCAAGACTGCAACATCCAATCGAAATTTGCGAATGTTCACGAAGCCAAACTTGTGTGGGGTCGACAATCGTTTCCTGCTCTGGTTTGCTTGCGGCCGGAGTGAGTAACCGAAATGCGCTGCCTGCCTTTTAGTTTCAGATCGATTATCGTTGTTCTGGTGGCTATGATTGCTGCCGGGTTTTATGTCGGCCACAAAACGAAGGAAGTGCGCGATACGTCGCTCATTCAACGTACCGTTCCTGCGGAAGCCGGCATATAATCCCGGCTGAAGGCGGCTTCCTTTCCTGCAGATTTCATGAAATTAGAGTGAAGCACTCACGTTCACTCTTCGGAAGGCTGCCCACATGCACGGCGAATATAAAGTCCACGGCGGAAAACTTGTCGTTGTCGATCTGGAGGTTCGTGACGGTCGTCTGAGCGATGTGCAGGTGGCGGGTGATTTCTTCCTTGAGCCTGATGAGGCTCTGGAGGATATCCGCAACGCTATCGATGGTCTTTCGGCCAATGCGTCGTCGGAGCAGATTGCCGACACGGTGAGGGCAGGTCTTCGCCCCGATGCGATGATGCTCGGCTTCAGCCCGGAGGCGGTTGCGATTGCCGTCCGGCGTGCTTTGGGTGTTGCGCGCACATGGCGGGACTTCGAATGGCAGATAATTGAAATGCCTGCGGTTTCACCCGCCATGCATCTCGCGCTGGACGAGGTTCTGGCGCAGGAAGTTGCTGCAGGGCGTCGTGCGCCGACATTGCGCTTCTGGGAATGGGAACGCCCGGCCATCATCATCGGCGCGTTCCAGTCGCTGCGCAACGAAGTCGATATGGAAGCAACACGGGAATTCGGTGTCGAAACCGTCCGTCGCGTGACCGGTGGCGGTGCCATGTTCGTGGAACCCGGCAGTACCATCACCTATTCGCTTTATGCGCCTGGTGAACTCGTGCGTGACATGAGTTTTGCCGATTCTTATGCTTTCCTGGACGACTGGGTGCTGAAAGCACTCAATTCGCTCGGCATCGACGCCTTCTACAAGCCACTCAACGACATTTCGAGTTCCAAGGGCAAGATCGGCGGCGCAGCGCAAAAACGCTTTTCCAGGGGAACTGTCCTCCATCACGTCACTATGGCTTATGACATGGATGCCGAGAAAATGGTGAAGGTTCTGCGCATCGGGCGCGAAAAGCTGAGCGACAAGGGCACGACGAGCGCAGTCAAGCGCGTTGATCCGGTGCGCAGCCAGACGGGACTGCCGCGCGAAGAAGTTATCAAGCGCATGAAGGACACTTTTGTGTCGCTGAATGGCGGTGTGAGCAGCAAGATTACATCGGAAGAATATGCGGCTGCGGAAAAGCTTGTGGTCGAAAAATTCTCGACCGAGCAATGGTTGCACAACATTCCATGATCTGAAGCAACGAACTCTCACGCGCGAAGCGGGGTGACTTGCCTGTGCCGTCGTGGCATAGGGAGGCCGCAACGCGATCCCCTTACACTCCACACCATCTTGCAAAGTCCTCCCGTTCCATGATCCGCATCGACAATATCAGCAAGTCCAACAGCCACCGCATTCTCTTTATCGAGGCTTCCGCCGCGTTGAACCGTGGCGAAAAGATCGGCCTTGTCGGTCCCAACGGTGCGGGCAAAACGACCCTGTTTCGCATGATTACCGGCGATGAACAGCCGGATGAGGGACAGGTTGGCGTCGAAAAGGGTGTGACAGTCGGCTATTTCGACCAGAATGTCGGCGAGATGGGCGGTCGATCCGCCGTTGCGGAGGTGATGGAAGGTGCGGGTCCTGTCAGCGTGGTTGCAGCAGAACTCCGCGAGCTGGAAGCCGCGATGGTCGATCCGGACCGCATGGACGAGATGGACGCGATCATTGAACGCTACGGTGAAGTGCAGGCGCGCTACGAGGAGCTTGATGGCTATGGTCTGGATGGCCGTGCGCGTGAGGTTTTGGCAGGTCTCAGTTTCTCGCAGGAAATGATGGATGGCGATGTCGGCCAGCTCTCCGGCGGCTGGAAAATGCGTGTCGCGCTGGGGCGTATTTTGCTGATGCGCCCGGACGTAATGCTGCTCGACGAACCGAGCAACCATCTGGATCTCGAAAGCCTCATCTGGCTGGAAGCATTTCTCAAGAACTATGACGGCGCGTTGCTGATGACCTCGCACGACCGCGAGTTCATGAATCGCATCGTGACCAAGATCATTGAAATCGACGGTGGCGCGCTCACGACCTATTCCGGCGATTATGCCTTCTATGAGGGCCAGCGGGCGCTGAATGAAAAACAGCAGCAGGCCCAGTTCGAACGCCAGCAGGCCATGCTTGCCAAGGAAATCAAGTTCATCGAGCGCTTCAAGGCGCGCGCTTCTCATGCTTCTCAGGTACAAAGCCGTGTAAAGAAGCTGGAGAAAATCGACCGTGTGGAACCGCCACGCCGCCGCCAGACGGTCGCCTTCGATTTCGCACCCGCGCCGCGTTCGGGTGAAGACGTCGTCAGCTTCAAGGGCGTGCACAAAACCTATGGAAGCCGCACGATCTATGACGGTTTTGATTTCATGGTTCGCCGTCGCGAACGCTGGTGCATCATGGGCATCAACGGTGCGGGAAAATCGACGCTGCTGAAACTGGTTGCAGGGGCTGCTGAGCCGGACAAGGGCAACGTCAATATCGGCGCCAGCGTCAAGCTTGGCTATTTTGCACAGCATGCGATGGATGTGCTCGACGGCGACGCAACGATACTGGAATGGCTGGAAGAGCGTTTTCCAAAGGCAGGCCAAGCGCCGCTTCGTGCTCTCTCTGGCTGCTTTGGATTTTCCGGCGACGATATCGAAAAGAAGTGCCGTGTGCTTTCGGGCGGTGAAAAGGCACGCCTTGTCATGGCGGCAATGCTGTTCGATCCGCCGAATTTCCTCGTTCTGGACGAGCCGACCAATCACCTTGATCTCGATACGAAGGAAATGCTCATCAAGGCGCTGGCTGCCTATGAGGGCACAATGCTGTTTGTGTCGCACGATCGGCATTTCCTTGGTGCGTTGTCGAACCGGGTTCTGGAACTGACGCCGGACGGCATTCATCAATATGGCGGCGGCTATACGGAATATGTGGAGCGCACCGGGCAGGAAGCTCCGGGGTTGCGTTCGTAACGTGCTTGTTCTGGCGCGCATCTTATCCGAAAACCGTTTCACACTTTTCGGGGTGCGCTCTAACGGCAAAATTTGCGCCGCTTAATCAAAATAAGCCATTGATGCATATGCGCGGTTCAGTTAGAAACGCGCATGAAAGGCTTCGAGCCTTCCAGCGATGCACCCGTAGCTCAGCTGGATAGAGTGCTGCCCTCCGAAGGCAGAGGTCACAGGTTCGAATCCTGTCGGGTGCGCCATTTATTTCAATATAAGTACTTGAACTTATTAAGAAATAAACTATGTGAAAAGAAACGATCCTAATCTTTTTCCTAATATTATTAGATTGCTTGAATGACCAATATGGGCGGAAAAGTCATCACAATATTGAACGGTGAATCATGCCCCGCATGCCAAGTCGCCGGTCGGGCATTCGTCTCCTCGTGTTTTGGTAGCAGAAACAAAATTTTGTTTCTGCTGTCCCGGCTGGGGAGGCCGGGGAAAGTGGAGCCCGCCCGCGGAATCGAACCGCGATTTTCAGCTCCTGTTACGGTTACCGATTTAGAAGATCGGTCCGGCTAGGCGGGCAATAGGGTGGATGGGGAACAACCCTGAGGAGATCAAAATCCCCATCCTGCGGCCACACACACAGGCCGCGAAAACTCGTTAGGACGGGCGCTGGTTGCGCCGAAGTTCGATGATCTCGACTTCAAGTCTACCATGCTTCTTATCGAGTTCGGCAGCTTTGTCGCTTAACATACAAAGCAAATACGGCGACGCGCGCTTGAATAATTCGTCGTCGTACATGTCAATGTGCACCAGAGCATCGGCTAGGGCGCGAACTTCTGCAATTTCGTAGTTGAGCTCGTTGTTCATGCTGTCACCACACAACCCGGACGGCCCACGACGATTGGCCAAGCTTGCCTAACCATGGCATCGATTTCACGGTGCTTGTCGAATAAAGCCGCCACTCCATGATTTTGCGGCGTGCCATCGGTCAGCATGTCCATTACCCTAATGGTGCTTTCCATCCGTCCGAGGGCGTCGTCCAGCGCATAGAAAACTTCTCTGGCGGTCTCTAAGGGGTCTTTTGGCAAGCCTCTCTCGGCTGCCGGCGCGTTGATGCGTGGCATGGTGGTCTCCTCGAACGGAAATTAGTAATCTGTTAAGGACAATCCGCAAAAGCGTTTGATTTGTTACCCTGTAATAACTATCTATTACGCAGAACTAACGGTGTCAACACCGTGTAACAATTTTTTTTCACGAGGTGTTAACTATGACGCCAGCGCAACTCCGAATGGCTAGATCTGCTTTAAAAATCGGCGTCAGAGATCTAGCCGAATTGGCCGACGTCACGACGGCGACAATAACCCGTTATGAAAATGAGCGTGGGGGAATCAATCAGGCTACCGAAGCAAAGCTTCGCACCGCCCTCGAAAAAGCCGGCATCGAATTTCTTGGTGAAACTGCTGTCGGGATGATCGTGCGAGATTAGTTTTGTCCGGATTTCGGACAAAAGACTGGTGCGAGAATTTCTTGTAGCTGAATACTAAACGGATTCCGTACAGTAATGGGCTTCCGTTCCACCAGAAACCGCGGGAAAATCTCTTGCTATTCAATCGGGAGAAATTCTCCCAATTGAATACTGAACGGATTCCAGCCAGAAACTGCGAGAAATTCTCATAGTTTTCAATCGAACGGTTTCTGTTCGATTGACGCAACGGAAAAGTTTTCCGATGCGTTTGGAATGTGGGCGCCACTGCTGAACGGAAATCGGTCACCAGACGCCAAAAAAAGGAGCGGCCCGAAGGCCGCCTATGTTCTTGAACGCCCCGTCCGCGTCGCCATGATGTTATCAATCCGTTCTGTGAGCCCGTCGATGCGGTGCGCCACACTTTCGATGGCCCGCATGATCTGGGACGTCTGCTCCTGCATGCCTGCCTTCGTGGCGAACGTCTCAGCCGCGCGCAGCTTGTAGTCGGAAAGCTCCTGCCGTGTCAGGCTGGCAAGAGCCGTTGCAGCGTCCGCTTTCGCCGCATTGCGCGTCTCGGCTTTTGCGAAGAACGTTGTTTTGTTCATGGAATTTCCTATAGAAATTGGGGCGCTTGCCCTGCGGCGACGCTGCTGTGTGGCCGACGGTGGTGCGACCAAAAATGAAGCTGCTAAAGCTGCTGTTTTGAGGTAGTGCTCGTGAAATTCGATAGCAGTATGGAAACATTCAGAAAATGGAACTGATTCCGGTATTCTTGATAGCGTTCAAGGTTCTCGTGTTGGGCACGGCCATGTTCTTCGCCATCAAGTTTCATTACGACGAAGATAAAAAGAAGAAGAATAGAGAAAAAAGCGGGACGTAAACACCTGCCCGGTTACCCATAGTCCCGCATCACCCGCCGCGTTTTTTCTTTCGGCAAAGAAAAGGCCGCCTCAGCGAGCGGCGGTGGATTTTCTTACGCTTTCAATGTAAGCAGTTTAGAACTAACTGCTGAGGTCGCCGTTTTGAAAACGAAACGAATTGAATTCGCAAATACGTTACGCGGCCTAGCGGCACTTTGCGTTGTTATCTCGCATTATTTTGGTGTGTTTTGGGTCAATCAAGCTGCAGTTGGCGATCTCATAAAAGCCCCACCTCTTGACCTTTCGACTATCAACATTCCAAGCTTTATTACACCACTACAACTACACCAATTCTTTAACTGGGGTGCGTTTGGTGTTGCGCTTTTCTTCTTAATAAGTGGCTTCGTAATTCCTTTTTCTCTGAAGAACGGTACCCGTCTTGGCTTTTGTATTAGCCGATCCGTAAGAATTTTACCAACATATGCTGTCGGATTTACCATTTCTATTCTTACTATATGGGCTTCGACGTCCTATTTTAATATTACTTGGCCATTCACTTTTTCAGAAGTAGCAATTCATTATTTCCCCGGCCTGCGCGATATTGTTCAATCTAGGAACATTGACGGGATTATTTGGACGCTCGATATTGAGATGAAATTCTATATTGTATGCGCGTTGATTGCTCCGTTGCTCTCCAAGAGATCAAAGTTGGCATTCGTCGCGCCGCTAGCATTGGCTATCAGTGGGCTGTTTCTGGCGAGAATAATGCCAGAATGGGCAAACACTAGACCTCAACTTTATCTTTCTCTCAGCCCACTCGTTTTCTCTGCGCAGTACATAGTATTCATGTTTGCTGGAACTGCTATTTTCTATATTCACTCTGGACAACTTCCAGAACGCGCAGGCGTGCTAGTTGCGTTAATTATGGTTAGCCTTTTCGCATTGATGTGGGCCTTATGCCCTCCAGTTGTTCCATTCGCGTTGATGTGGAACTATGCATTTGCATTCCTCTTGTTTCTTTTTGCGTTTACATTCCCGAGGTTGTTTTCGTCAAATCGTATCACTGATTTTTTTGCCAGCATAAGCTACCCACTTTATGTCGTGCATGGCGTTGCTGGGTACGCTCTATTGAGAATGCTAATTGTCATTGGTGTTCCATCAACCCTTGCACTCATCATAGTGACCGCGACCGCAATTGCGGTCGCATGGCTGCTTCACAGGTTTGTTGAATGGCCAACTCAAAAATGGAGCGCTGAAATCGGAAAATGGGCTTCCCGTAAAGCAGTATGGGAAAACCGTAATAGCCCCGACGTTGGAGGGAAGGAGATCTCCCCCGTTTGATCACCAGTTCGTTGTTGCCGACTGCGCCCGAATCTGAACGAGGGAACTGCCACCATGTATTCCAGTGTTTTTGCTCATCCCACCGACGTTGGACATCATGTCGTTTGTGGCCCCGCCAACCTATATCCTCCAGGAAAATAGCCAAGTTGCGCGGGGGTAAACATGACCGTGCCGACGCCGGCTGACGGCCACGGAATACGAACAAGTGACCGTACATCGGGTCGCGTTACATCGTCTCCTGTACTATCAGCGACAATCTGGGGAAGCCTATGCGCATATCTCCTACCTTGATTGATCTTCAGTACCGTTCATCTGACCAGACGCGATATTGACGGCCAAATCAACATACTCGTTTGCGACAAGATCCCAAGATCGGGCGCTGAACCTATCGAATAGCGGCTTCTGCAGCGCAATAAGTTCTTCTCTATTGTCCAAAGCCCACAAAATTCGATCTAACATCTCTCGCTGATTGTGTGGGTTAAAGGTCATTTTCTCCAGCAAGTTTTCATCGTCTACTAGCTCTTCTACTACCGGAATGCGGCTCATAACCGAAGGTGTTCCGACAGAGTACGCCTCTGAGAACGTAAATGGAAAGCCGCCTTCAAATTGAGTTGGCGTGACAGAGACGGTCGCAAGCCTATACAACGCTGCCAGAACATGGTTCGGTATAGATGGTAGGGATATCACGTCTCTGCCTAAACCGTACTTATCGATAATATGTTTGAGTCGCGGATTGCCGAGAACTCTTCCGGTCAGCACCAACTTAACCGGCCTGTAGTGCTCCCTTAGAAGCCGCTCGAATACAACAATCAAACTTTCTATATTTTTGTGGGGCCGGACCTGCGATGAATAAAATAGAAAATCTACATCATCAAACCTAAAACCACGCAGGTACTCGGGCAAATCATTGTTCTTGTCATCGATATACTGATGCAAAACTTCAAGAGAGCTTTCCCTTGAACCGTCGCCTTTCTCAATCGATGCAGTATCAACGTAACCGTGCCGTATGACGTGCACGCGATCTGACGGTACGCTATGGCGTTTAACGATATGATTTTGCTTCACATAGTCGCTGTAGCAGATAAGGTGATCGGCGGCTGCAATGCTCTTTGACATGCGACCGAGCATTCTTTCATCCCCAGGCGATAAAAATTGAGCCGGGTGCTCATAAAAGACAATATCCGGAGCAGCCATCAAAACCTTGCCCTGCAAATTGCTTACTTCCGGCCAAAACATGGAAGGAACATACCAGACATCTATATCTCGCCGCTTGTTTAGCTTTTTAACCAAACGGTCCAGTTCAGTCGACCTAACTTTATCCAGCGGCCCTACTGTGCTGACAACATACCCAATCTTGGCTGACAGCCACTTACGCACCTTGTAGAGTTTGCTGCTTTTTATGCGGGGAGCGAGCCGTCTGTAAATTAAGAATGCTGCAACCGCGGTTCCTCCAATCAAGACCGGGATCGCGAAAACGATTGCAAGTAACGCGAAAATAATGCCACCGGCTAAAAAAGTGAAAATGGAAGCACTTGAAAGCCAAGCCACGATGTAGCTAAGTACTCGTGTCAGCAATCTCATTAATCTGTTTTTACGAACAGTTGGCCTGGCCTTTCGTTTGAGCCGCTGAGACAATCTCCAGAACCGAATTAGAAAAGGTTCTCCGTTCGTTGTAACTATGTCGACTTTTCGAGGGTCGATGCCCGCATCTTCAAGCAAAAACTTTATTTCTTTGCGAAGCCAAGCGGGTCCTGCGATCGTAACTGATACCTCTGGGGAGTTGACGGCCCCTCTGACAACGAAGCCAATAAGCCTTGCAATTCCCTCGTGCGGAACGAGTTCACGGGGTGTAAAGCCTAGAATAATGCCCAAATTTTTCATGCTGCTATTCCTTGAAGCATATTCCAGTATTCTTTTGAATAATGTTCCCACGTGTGCTTAGAAAGGCTCTGCTGCGATGGAAGTCCACTCCGCCAGTTTTCGACATCTTTCTCCATGTCACGCAGAGCTTCTGCCATTTCTTTGACAGAACTTGCGTTAAAGAACTTCATCGGGATAGAGAAGCGCTCGCCGATATATCTCATCTGAGGATATCCGCTGGATAATGCTGGACATTTAAACCACGCAGCTTCTGCTACAGCAAAAGTGCCATTATCTATCAATGTCGGATGCCACATAAATTGAGCGCTTGATACCAATGAAGCGTACTGGTCGTCTGACACTTCACCCAAGAATTCGACCATTTCGGACAGGTCTTTATGCGTTTCTAATACTTTTCTGGCATCTGTGATGTGCTTATTACCGCTGAGCCAGTCCGGTAGCTCTTGTTCCGGGTCCAGCCATCCAGTATTGGGGCCAACTATCTTTATCTTAAAACTGCCGCCTAAACGACCATAATATCTCTCAAGCGCTTCGAACGCTCTTACATGGTTCTTATGTGGCGTGGGGTTAGTCGGCCAAATGATGTGATCTTGCGGGTTAAGGTTAGTGTAATCGACCTCCGGGAATGCCGTTGGATCAAAATCCATAGGAGCCAGATGAACTTTTGATGCAGGGACACCGACAAACGAAACTGCATCCTTCTTCGTTTGGGGGGTTGTTGTGACGACAGCATCCGCGTTTCTGACAGTATATAAAAACGACATATCGATGGTGCCCCACCCTTCTTTTGGAAAGATGCCAGGTACATAGCGCTGGATATAGTCTGTCGCAAAAACTACATACGGTCGAACTGGAGCTATAGGCTTTGTAAGACGATCAGAAACAATAAACCACAAGTCAGATTTCATGAAGTTATCAACGCCATCATTTGGCATATAATACTTTTCATGATTGAGCTTTCTCTGTCGCCCTTGAATAACATTCGAAAAGTTTACCTCTTCGGCGGAAACTTCACTCCAACTAAATTCGCGAACATCAACACCTAATTTATAAACGTCATTGAACTCCGAAAGAAGATCATACGCCCCTTCCAACACCGCAATCCGAACGCCGCAATTATAGTTACTGCCAACCCGGATCATTTTAGCGATGGTTTTCGTCACCCTCAGTGAACCGCCACGATAAGCAATAGGAAGAAAGATAGTTATATGATCCAGCACTTGACACAATCCATGACACGAAAATGAGCCAGACCTATAGCAATCTGGCTCACTCATTACAATCGTCATGCGCTAACCGCATCCATCCCCTATCTTACGGATTATTATATGCAACGTTGTTCTTGAGTAGACCGCCAGCGACATTGATCAGGCCCGCGCCTGGATCGCCACCTGTTGCATTGCCAACTGTAATCCCGCCAGGAATGCGTGTTGGGTTAGCCCCTGCTGATCCTGTGTCAGAACCCACGATGATTGCTCCTTGAGGGTTAGCTACGATGGTGCGTGGCGTGGTTACCGATGTAAAATCGCAACCAACCTCCCGATAAGTATTCCCATTCGCCACGTTCACACCGGCTGTAAGATGATCAAAAAACACTGTCGTAAGGCGAAGCTTCCCAGCTTCGGAATACACGCCGCCTTGCGAACAATAGGAGATACTTGAATTATCCACTCTGAAATCGGTATTATTCGCCGTGGCTTGAATACCCCATCCCACCCCGGAAGCAGGGGTTGTTAGCGTCGGCCCCGTCGGGTCAAGCCCAGACCGTTCAAAGAATGTGTCATGAATTTTGTGCCCGAAACCGTAAGTGTCGAGATAAAGTTCCCCTCCTCCATCAGCCCCCAAAAAGCTTTCATGTAGTCTGAATGCCTGCACCGGCTCACTCGCGGTACCTAGCAAAGCAATGCCAAAGCCACTGTTCGCAAAGGTTCGGAAGCGAGACCAGTCGCCCAATAGAAGCCCACTAGCCCCCGGAATTGACTGTACGAATGCACCACGCCCGCCGTTCGCCTGGCTAAGAACGTCATCAATATACCATTGACAAGCGGCATGACCGGCTGTGTTCAATATGATGAGACCGTCTCCGAGATTATTCGAAAGGAATATTTCTTCCAGTTTTGAATAACCCGTCGAGCGCAGCGTCATGCCGATATAATTCGCGACTGCGTTCATTCTCTTGATACTCGACATGGCAAGATCACCTAGCGCGGTTATGCCATTCCCACCATTGGTCGGTGTTACTGCATGCGCGACCGTGAAGCCGTCGATATTGATGCCTTCAAGGCCAGCGGCAATCTCAATGACGGGATTAGCCGCGCTGTAGCTCAGAAGTCGTGTAATGCCGGGCGCATATCCCTTCAGCATCCGATAGCTTGAGCCGATAACTACTTTTGAAGATATTCGAAAATCACCTTCTCCCAACTCGACATATTTCTTGGAAGACAAAGCGGCATTAATGGCGGCTGTGCTGTCTGCAACCCCTGTCGGATCGTATGTTCCATAACGGGCAGGATTGGCGATATTTCCAATAGTGATCCGTAGAGCATCGTTGGGTGCATTGGTTACGTTAGCTTCCGAAACCAGCTTGACATCATATCCGCTTCCGTCCGGTTTAACGGTCAAAACCTTATTCGCATCACCACTCGTCAACTCTGGCAAATTTACCCCAGCCGCAGCCGCCTCGGCCCGCGCAGCAGCATCTTCAGCGGCGGCAAGAATGGCTTCAGCGTTCCCATAGGACAGCAAACGCAGCTCAGTTCCGGTATCAATACAGAGCAGCGCCATGCCAGGGATGAGATAGCCCGGTACAATCGGCTGGTTGATATTGGTAACCAGATCGCGATTGATCGCGCCTGATACAGTCACAGGCCCGGTGTTCTCCTGAGTGACGTTCAGGATGTAAAGAACCTGATACGCAGCCGTAGGGATGGCAACAGAAGCCGAAACAATGATTTCGTTCGGAGTTCCTTCATTCGCATTATTGAGCTTAATCACTCGATTGTCAGGGAAGTTTTCGCTCCCCTCTGTCAGCGCCTTCAGCGTGTCGCGGATATCCGGCTTGTAGGGTTCGAAAGGTCCCGACGCGGGAACCCCATCAGTTACGAAATCGCGGTAAATCTCGTCAATCGTGCGAACGGTCATGCGAATGCTCCATGGCAAAACGCCCCGCCAAGGCAGGGTGTGAATTTCTCAAGTTGTCGGAAAAACCTGATCCGTCTGAAAAGAAAGAACCGTCTGAAAAAGGTCTTGCTGCTATCTTCGTTGCCGTCGATTCAGGCGCGGTTGGACACCGCGTACCCTCGACGGATATGCGTTGGCTTTTCATTGGATTTCCTAAGAAAGAGCCCGCTTTGAGCGGGCGGTTATTGTGAAAGATGACGATAAATGGCCACGGCATGGGGCATGTATTGCCATCGGATTCCGTGATCCTGTGGGTGGAAACAGCAGGGCGGACAATACGGTAGCTTCAGAGCGCCGGCCTCATGCAGTTTATCGTGCAGCCGCCAATGCTCTCTCCATCCGCCGCCGTCGACCGGTTCGCTTTCGATGTAAGCTCCAAATGCGGCCCGAATTTCAGGCGTAATCTCGAAATCCATTCGATCAGATCGCCGGTTGTATCGTTTACGAACCGGCATTAGGGCAGCCCAAGCTTGCGGACGCCCCAGCAATCGGGACCATGAATATCGACGACCTGACGGCCCAGGGCGCGCCAAGCCTGTTCTGCCATCTCACGAGGCGGCGGCTCGTGGTCGACCGTAATCCCGGCGTGATGTAGATCCGAAAACATATCGATGCCGGTCTCGAGATATTCCTCCCAAATGTCGAAGACGAACGCAGTGCGCCTTCTGTCGGCTTTGCGACGCACTGGCATCAGCGGCGGCTCCCGTAATCAGCCGTGCGAGGTGCGCGCGGCGTTTCTGGCGATTCCACACCGTCAAGGGCAAGCTCGCGAATGAGGCGAGCAAAACCGATGCGGGAGTCACGCTCGATTGCGACTTCTGGCCGGGCTTTCGGCTGGTCGAAACGATCAAGATACGTCAGCCCTTGCGCGTCGATGACTTCGCGGGCCGCAACGGCTCGGTCCCATGCCTCGGCAGCAAGGGTGAGCAATTTGACGTGATGCGGTTCTAGATCGAAGTCCTCTGTTACCGATTTGAACCAAGTTTGCGTCGATTTTTGCAAATGTTTGGGCGGCTTAAGTGCCGCATTGGTGGGGTTTTTCGGCATTCAGCCTCCAAAAATTTATTTGAACCGGGGCAACACGTGTATGCGTTGTGGTGCCCACCCGCTCCTAGAGCGAGCGGCTTCCAGACTTCGGTTCCCCCCATAGGGTGGGTGGGTCACTCGATGGGGTAGCCGTCCGCGCCAAATCGGATGACCTTCTCTCCGCGCTCTTCGCGCTGCTTGATCCGATCATGACAGGGCTTGCACAAGGACATGAGATTGTCAGCGTCCCAGAAGAGATCCTCGCTCCCTCTATGCGGGGTGCGATGATCACAAATCGTGGCAGGCTCCACGTCGCCAACCTCAAGGCAATAAACGCACAAGGGCGACTGCATCAGATGCCGCTCACGCATCTTGAGCCATCGCGACCGCTTATAAAGGTGCTGCCAAGCTGCGCTTTCACCTCTACTCATGTCGATCCGAAGACCCTCTCGGCTTCGGCCAAGACGGCGGGATCGATGATCCGCACCGATGTTGCGCGAGGGCTATTGCGGCCGTCCGGCACGGCATCATAGCGAACGGTATCGCCGACCTTCGGCGTGTTGCCGTCGATGACAGAGCGATGAAAGAACACGTTGCACGGCTCGGCGGCGATGAAGCCGTAGCCATTGAGAAAGGTGATAACTCTACCGATTGGCATCTACCACACCTTCGGGATCGCCAAAGAGGGCTGTGTATGCGTCCACTGCTGCGTTGACGACCGCGGGATACAGCGTACCGCTCCTGCGGAAAAACACGCGTTCGGTCTGCTCTCGCTGTTTCCGTGCCGCATTAACATCGATGGTAGGTGCCCAGACCTTCCATTCTCCGTTAATTGCTCTTGCGAGGATGCAGCCATTCAATCCGAAATCGTCTGTAACAAAGCTGAAGACAGCATGACCGATGCTTCCCGCCTTGGTTGGTTTTAACCGACGGGCTGTCATCGAAGTGATCTTGATCATTGAAACTCCTGATTTACACACAGAAGAAAAGAGGCTGGTTTCCCAGCCTCTTAGATTATCGCTTAGCCAGATTGCTTTACGCGCAGCAGACGCAATGCCTTGATGTCCGCAATGCAGCCGCCAACCCGCTTGGCAAAGTAGAACTTGGTCCACCCCGGCTTGGTGACATTGTCTCGCACGACGCTAATACCGGTTCGATCGGTGATGAGGTAACCGCGCTTGAAATTGCCGAATGAGATCGGCGTCGCGTCGGCTGCAACGTCAGGCATGGATTCATCAATCACGACGGGATAACCTAGGATCGTTGCCGGCTGCCCAACGATCAAGCTTGGCTGCCAGATGTACGTGCCATCTGCCAGCTTCATTTTCCTGACTTTGCCAGCTGTCGCGCTATTCATTAGGAACGCAGCGCCTTGGCGATACGGGGCCGCCAAGTTGTAAACCACGTCAATCAAGCCGTCTGGCGTGATGTCAGCGGCAGCGCCGGTTTCCACTTCGCCAATGGTGCCCAGCGGATGAGGCGAAGCAGCGGTATAAGTGAGCAAACCCCTCGGCTTATTGACGCCGTCTCCCGAAATGAACGCCTGCCCTTCCTGGAGTGCAATTTCAGTAGTGACGTTGTCACGCAACCAAGCGTCGAGCTCGAATGCGGCATCATCGAGAAGCCAGTTCGTCGCAAAAGGATAAGCGAAAACTTCACCTGAAGGTGGCACAATGTCTGCAAGGTTCGGCGTGTCGGTTTCGGTGCGCTCACCCTCTTCGCCAACCCAACCAGTGGTCGTGCCACGTGTGCCGATCAGCGTATGATAATCTCTGGTGGAAGTCTGGACGACCCGCGCGATGGAACGCATTGGGCTGATCGAGACGAGCTGATCATGGATGGTGCTATCGACCTCTTTCGGAACTGTATAGCCGCCATCGGGGCCGTTCGAACCTGTCATTTCTGCGCGCGCGCCACGCATGAAATCACGCATTGCCTTGAAATCTGCACTTTGCGCAAGATTAGGCTTATCGATTGCGCCCGGTCGATGCGCACCAGCCGTCTGAAGGGCAGCAATACGCTGCGCCTGCTCGTCGAGGGCTGCGTTATGATCTGCTTTGAATGACTCGAATGCTCGACCCTGATCTTCGATAAGGGTCTGAATTTCGGTAAAATCCATTATAGTGTCCTGTTAAATCATTGCTTGTGGGGTGATGGGATGGTGTAGACGACCGGCAACGTTGCGATAAATTTCGTTCACATTGACAAAAGCTGAACTGGAGAGTGTCGATCCCTCATCGATGAGAGCTTCGGAAACGAAACTAGCAGGCACGATGTGCGCAGCTTCACGCTCTGGCGTTGCCATCAGTACGGTCAAATCATCGGTGAATAGTTGCCCTGGGAGACGCCTTTCATTCCCGCTATCCGAGAAAGAAAGCGCCAATCTGCACGCGCGGCCAGCGGTAAAGCCAAGTTTAATTAACGAAGCTGCGATTGCGGCTTGCAGTGCAGTTTCAAACGGAATTGCCCGGGGATTGGACCGCCCGTCTGCATCACGGCCCCCGCTGCCGATTGGTAAAAGTCCACGGTCGAACCAGCCGCGCAACGTCGTTTCACCGACGCCTGCTGCGGTGGCGACCGCAGTAAGTCCATAGGTTTTCATTTTAATCCTTGAATTGGCGTCGGTGCGCCGTTGCTTTTTAAGAGGCAAAGAAAAGGGACGCCGAAGCGTCCCTTCCTATTCAAGGGGTCTGAAAAGAGCCCGAAACGGTCGTCAGGCTGCAATTTTTTCAGAATATTTTTGCAGGGCAGCCAGAACCAGTCGTTTGCCGTTATGCGCGGTCGGCTCTTTTCCTGCGGCAGCAGCTACTTCCGAGAATGAATCGGCCACAAGCATGGTTTCGACCACCAGCTTGTCGGTGGCGGGAAGGCCGATAAGGAAATCAGCCGCCGTGTTGGCGCGGTATATCTCAGCCATTTCAGCCATTGCCGGTGCTGTCGTCTTTCCTTCTCCGACGCCCTTCATGTCGGAAATGCACAAACGGCCATAGTCGGTTGGTTTATATGACGCTACGCCCGGTGAATACCGCTGAAAACGACGATGGCCGATGACATAACTATCTTCCAAGACCCCGCGAAGAACGGGACCGCGTTTAAGGGCTATATAGGAGGCCAGCCCCGCCATTTGGAGCGCCTGTTTCTCGGCTTCCTGATCGTGGTCAAGCTCCCGCTCGGTCAAAATACCATCGCGGTATTTCGCCTTCTGACGCCGACCGTCATCGTTTTGATAGAACATCGGCGCACCTTCACCATGGCCGATAAACAACCCGGTGAATTTGCCACGAACCCGTCCGCCAACCCAAGTGAAGGACTTATCCCTCGAATGACGATTGTGATACCGGACGCCAATTGCCTGACCTCGTTTATAAGCACGCAGCATTTTTGGGATGGAAGGCGTCATCGAAGACTGATTGTGTTTGCGTTCCAGCCCCCAAGCGCGGTCTCTGTCCTCGACGTCTGGATCCGCCAGATTGTCATTTGCGGCAATCAGTGGCGGGCGCATCAATTCCCGCAGGCGATAGAAAGCCTTGCCTATCGTAGGGTCGTGCTTCTCAAGCGCACGCGCAATGCGGTCAGGTGTGGAAAGTTGGCCAGTGCTTGCCGTTCTCTCGGCCATGCGAAGGGCATGGGCAGCGATTGCGTCTGTGGTGGCCTTGAGGCTGGCTTCGACTTGGCGCCGTTGTGCGGCCCTGCATGGCACGCTACGGGCGGTCTTGCGGGCAGGGCGGTTGTCATTGACGGGGTGTGGAACCGTGATGGAACGCGGGCGGATAGCGGCGCGAGGTGGCTCGCTGGTTTCGTAGCGGGGTGCGCTGTCCGGTGCACCGCCGAGACGGCGAGCGGTTAGCTCATTGACGTAGCAGCTTGGCGCGACTTCAATCATTACCGCACGACGCTGCTCTTCTTCCTCCGGCAGCAGCTTATAGAAGGCATCCCAAGAAAGCCGCTTGCCTCGGAGTACACCATCTTCAAGGTCGGTTACTGCTCCGCGATGGGCAGTAAACGGCTTGCGGAATGGCACGGACTTGTCGGACATTGCGAACCGCAAAGCCCGCGATGCCCGGATGCGGCGGCTGTTGGCATCAAGCTGCATGGCTGGTCTCTTGGTTATCATTGCCTGGCTTGAGGTCAGGGCGTTGGCGGTACAGCTCGGACCAGCTGATGCGCTTGCCACGATGGATGCGGGTGGCGGATTCGGTGGTTTCGTTTTCGGTCATGCCGATACTCCTTCAAAGCTGCCGTCCGATCCGATGATGAAACGCGCCCCAATAAGGTCAGATGGTTGGTCAATCGTGATGTTCGTGGCGATAGACAACCGCTCTAACTGGCGCTGTCCGTCGGATTGTCGCTCTGCACAATCGGACTCGGTGACTACCGTGATGATGTCGCCGGAGCCGTCCTTATGTTCGATATGAATTGCGAGGATGGTGTCGGCGCCACTGCGGATAAGGTGCGCGTCTTTCACTTCAACTTCCCTGCCTGCGCGCGCCATGCCGCCCGCAAGGGCGCGCATGTGCGATGCGCTGGTGGGATTATTAGTTCCGCTTTGCGGACTAATAATAGGTTTGGGGGACATCATGTCCCCTCTACGGACTGTAGGGGGGACATCGGTGTCTATGTCAGGTGTCGTTAATGTCCCCTCTACGGATGACACCGATGTCCCCCCTAGCGCAGGAACGCGACAGTCTAAAACAGGCAAGCCGTCATTGGCCTTGCGAACCTTGTCCGCCCCGCGAAACCACCAGTTCACCCCGTAGCGAGTAGACGCGCGTCCGATCGGTTCGCGAACAATGAAAATTCGGCCACTCTGTAGCAGCACCCTTTTGACGCGCTGAACGGTTTTGACGCTAATTGGAACCCGGTCCACGATGAAGGTTCGCGCGCATTCCGCATATCCCGCCTTTCGATTGTATGCGGCGCAGATTTTTTGAAGCACGCGCAATGCAGCGGAGGACAGCGTGCTGTCTTCGTTGGCGTCTTCGAGGAACGCTGCCTTTTCATAGGCATATGGGCGAAGTGGCTTAAGCTTCGCCATTAGAGGCCCCCGGCGATGGATAGGCCGGTGCCTCAAAATCCTTCAGACGCCGTGCACCGCGCGCTTCTTCCCAACGGAGATCAAACTCTTTCCCCCATTCCCGATGCTCGTCTGCGCGCTCCCATAGGCAGCGATAGACCGAACGGCGATCATCCGTAAAATCTATTCGCTCGATGAGTTTGGCGGATAAAAGGTTTTGAAGGGCGCGCGAGACTGTGCGTCGGCACGATCCCGTACGCCTTTCGAATTCCTTGTGCGATAGCCGACATTCGCCATGCAGCAGGCATTCATTGACGATGGACTGCGCAATTCTATCTGCAGTGCGCGAGTGTGTGAGGCGAAGCGCTGCGCCCATAAATAATATTGCGCGTTCGATCTGATCTTCAGGTACGTCTTTTAACGAGTCGTATTGCATCAATCCTCCAATCGGGGAGAGCGGGCGCGCGTCGGCCCGTTGCGCGGGCGATGGCGCATGCGGTTTGGTTTGTTGTGGTGTGGTTAGGCTGCTCGGGCGGCTATCTTGTCCTGAACCCATGCGACCACTTCGGCGCGGACGAACGCGACACGTCGCTCTCCCATGGGCACGGCAGTCGGAAACCGGCCTTCAGCTCGATATCGATTGATCATCGTTCGGCTCAAACTGGTGAGCTTGGCGGCGTCGTTCAGCGAAATCAGGATTGGTATGTTATCGTTGTGATGGTGCATAGAAACTCCTCCGCGCGGGACGGAATCCGGGCGCGTAAATCTCATGGTGAAATTGAAGTTGAGATAGTGTTTCGGCCCGCTGGCCTGGTTGTTTGTTGGTCGCGAACGACCGGCTTGCGCGCTAAGGCGCCGGCGGCTTCTGCCGCAAGATGCCGGGCGAACCCGACTCTTAAGATTGGCCGGGTACCAACCGGCTAGTGATGGGCACCACCCCATCAAACACGAGGAGTCGAAATAATCGACATTTTCGAACATAGACGTTTTGGACGAAAAAGTCAAGCATAAAATCTACATGGGCTATTATTTAGATGGTGCGGCACAATATGTTGACCATTCGTTCAATAGCTCACGGCGTCGATCAAACAAATCAGAACGCGCATATGCGCGTTCGACTGCGCTTCCCGACTGGTGTGCAAGACAAGCCTCGGCGACATAATCGTCCTTTACATTCTCCTGACACCACGTCCTAAAGCTGGCCCGACAGCCATGCACTGTATAGTCACTGCCGCCAGCCGACTTAAGCGCTTTCGCCAACGTCATATCCGACAGCGGTGCGTTTTTCTTCATGCCTGGGAAAACAAGATCGTTAAGCGCCTGCTTTTTCATGTCCGTAACGATGGCAAGCGCCGCATCAGAAAGGGGAACACGATGAGGACGGCCCATTTTCATCCTCTCCGGGGGCAGGGACCAGACAGCCGCATCGAGATCGAACTCGCTCCATACCGCGCCGCGGACCTCACCAGATCGTGCCGCCGTGAGGATCGCGAACTGGAGAGCAGCGGAACCCATACCAGTAACGGCGCGCAGCTTCATCATGAATGCCGGCAATTCCTGCCAGGGCATTGAGGCGTGGTTGCCCTTGCGTAGTCTGTCGGGCGTCGGCAGAGCCCGCGCCAGATGATCGCCCCACTCGGCAGGATTGTCACCAGATCGAAGTCCCTCCGTCTTGGCTGCGTCGAGGATGACCTTTATGCGCTCGCGAAATTTCGACGCGGTTTCGTTTTTCTCCGCCCAGATCGGCTTGACGACGCGTAAAACGTCCTCTGTGCTAATGTCGCCAATCGGTATCATGCGGATGGCCTTCGCATGGGTCTTCATAGCCGCCCGCCACGACGCCTCGGTTTTATCGGATCTCCATTTCCGAGCCGCAACCATCGTATCAATGAACTCATCGGCAAATTTTCCGAAACTCACTGGCTTCTTAACGACCCTGCGTTCAGGCAACTCCTTGAACGGATCACCGCCATTGGCAATAATTTCTCGGATCGCGTCAGCTTTCTTTCGCGCGGCAGCAAGCGTTACGGGACCATAAGCGCCTAATCCCATCTCGCGTCGTCGACCATGCTTGATGTAAATAAACACCCATGATCGTGATGATCCAGTCTTCGCTCGATGCAACCATAAGCCGTCTCCATCACGCAGTTTCGCTTTATCGCTATTGTCTATTTCTTTGACAGTGAGCAGGTTTCGCGCCATGGGGAGTCGAACTCTCTTTCCTAATTTCATTCCTAATCTTGGTCGGTTGCTAGAGCGGACAATCCAAAACGTCCATTAGGGAAACTCGCATACAAGGCTTTGAAATAACAAGGGAAAGTGTGTACTCGTTATTTCAGAAAAGTCAATATGGACGCAGTTATGGCGCCTGTCGGGTGCGCCATTTATTTCAATATCGCCGTTAGCCATGCTGCTCATTTGGGGCAACATATGCCCGTGTTGCAGCCGCTATTGACGACGTGGTAAAGATATCCAATCCGGCTGCGCCATACGCCTTTTGCATCGAATATTACTCGAAGCGTACCGAAGACCGGGAAAGACAAAATATTTCATTGCTTCAACTGCGTTGGTGTGCCCCTTTGGAGAACCGTTATGCTGAGAAATTTATCGGTCGCGGCGATCAGTATTCTGATGCTCGCAAGCTTCGAGCATTCAGCGTCTGGCGCCTCTATCGGCGCGGGCAACCCCTATCCTGTCAGCGAATATACATGCGAGGATGGCACGCATCTGGCAGTGCGTCTTTTCGGTGACCGTGCTTCGGTATCCGTCAACGGGGCCGCTACTGTCGATCTGCCCGCCATGGGGGAAGAAGGAACAATCTATTCGAACGGCAAGCAGACACTGACCATCGTGCAAGGACGTCTATCCTGGGGCGTTGGCCGAGCTGTGCCGTCCGTATGCACCGGCGGTTGAGCATGTCGTTTCGCTGCGCTTTCTTAAGCCTATTCTGAACAGCTTCACCCTTTCTTGAAAAGACATTGTGCAAGCTCCTTAGAACCATCTATTGATGATGACGGGGGAGAAATCATAACGAGTCGGCAATTCGCAATGACGATTGTGAATCTTCCCTTTGCAAGGGCTGAACCGGAAGACCAATTCTGGAACCAGTCAAACTAAAATGGGAGGACTTGGAATGCGCGTTTTAAAGCGTATCGCTGTGGCAGCTTCGATTGTGGGGATTGTGGCCACGACGGGCGGTTTGGCAATTGGCACTGCAAATGCCGACGAGCCGCTGAAACTTGTAATCGGAACAGAAGGCGCATATCCGCCGTTCAATTTCACCAATCCTGATGGCTCGTTGTCGGGTTTTGATGTCGATATCGCAAGAGCGCTCTGCGAGGAAATGAAAGCCGAGTGTACTTTCATCACACAGGAATGGGATGGCACCATTCCGGCACTTCAGGCCGGAAAGTTCGACGCTTATGTTTCTTCCATGTCGATTACGGACGAGCGCAAGAAGCAGGTCGACTTCTCCAACAAATACTACAACACACCTCCCGGCATCGCAGTCCCCAAGGATAGCGATATCAAGGGTGTGACCAAGGAAGATCTCGCAGGCAAGACGATCGGTGTTCAGGTGTCTACGACACACGCAAATTATGCTGAACACGCTTTCACCGACAGCACGATCAAGGCTTATCCGACTGCCGAAGAATATCGGCTCGATATGGCCAATGGCCGGCTCGATGCAGTCAACGACGACAGCGTAACGCTGAGCGAGTGGCTGAAGACGCCAGATGGCGCTTGCTGCAAGATGGTCGGCACTTATCCGTCGGATGACAATATCCATGGCGTCGGCGTCGGCGTTGCCTTGAAGAAAGGCCGTCCTGAACTGGTCGAAAAGTTCAATAATGCCATCAAGGCAATCCGCGCGAACGGGAAGTACAAGGAAGTCAACGACAAATACTTCGATTTCGACGCTTACGGCGCGGAAAACTGATCGCGCGGTACGAAAACGCCGGTGGAGTACCTGAATTTTACAGCGCCGCCTGAGTTGGGCGGCGTTGTTGTTGGAAATGGCCTGCTCGCATAGACGCACAATCTCAAAAACGAATAGTTCGACAGCAAACATAAGATCTTCACAACATACGCAATAGATTGTCGATATAATTAGGAGGCAATTGTTGGCGTTGAGAATTTCTCCGCCAGCAAGGACAATGTTTGATCTTCCAACGCAAGGGAGGTCATAATGCATCGAATACTGTGTCTGACAGTTCCGGTTTTCGTGCTTGTTGCAATTTCATTATTTGAGGGGCGGGAAATATCCGCGTTATCCTACTCGGCATCAAACGGCTGTATTTGCGACAAGAACCGCCAGCCGGTTTCGACCTGTCTGGATATCTGTCAGTGGACGAACTGAGATTATTTGAACAATGTAACAGGCACGGGAGTTCAAATGCGGCCAGACAATCTCGACATTCGTGCGGTTGAAGCCACAGATGCCGAAGGGCTCACCAGTCTGCCAAACATGCCGGGATTTCGGTTCGGTACATTACGCACCCCGTCCCAACGCCTCGATATGACGAAGAAATGGCTGGAGTCGCTCGGTCCGGAAGCAACGGTGATCGTTGCGACGGTCAATGAGGAGATTGTCGGAAACGCTGGCTTGCTGCGACACAGAGGACGACGGAGCCATGCGGCAGATATCATATTGGGCATACTTGATGATCATGCGGGTAGGGTATCGGCGCAGCTCTGATGAGCGAGCTGATCGATGTCGCCGACAACTGGCTCGGTCTGAAGCGACTTGAACTGACCGTTTATGTCGATAATGCCGCCGCAATCCGGCTCTATGAGAAGTTCGGTTTCGTTTCGGAAGGTCTTCGAAAAAAAGATGCGTTCAGAGCCGGTGAGTTTATCGACTCACTGGCAATGGCCAGGCTCAATTTCTGAAGTATTTCTCTCGAAAGTGAGAGCCGTTTGTGGAGCCTGTAGGCTGATCACTGGACGTCCGAACCGTCTCCGAGCGCGAGTTGTTCTTCATCAACAGCTCAGTTCGAAACAAACGTTGCATTTTCGCCACAATGCGTTGCATAGATGCAACGGTATTGGGTAGCATGGTTAACATGAACACGGCGAGTCTGACGGCGGACATGAACAGCGAGACACAATCATCGCAAGGTGGCGAAGGGCGCAGGCTTCTGGCGCTTCCGGGCATTATCACTGTTGTTTCAGCGCTTATTACTGCGTCGGCTTCCTTTGCCATTCTGATTGGCATCACGCCTATCACGCCGGACCGGACCGTCACGCTGACATTGGTCATCATCAATGTCGCGCTGATCCTGTTCCTTATTCTGCTGATCTGCCGCGAAGTCTATCGCATCATCATGGCGCGGCGGCTTGGAAAAGCCGCTTCGCGCCTGCATGTCCGTATCGTAGCGCTGTTTTCTCTAATCGCGGCGGTACCCGCTATCGTGGTCGCCATTGTGGCCTCAGTAACGCTCAATCTCGGTCTGGATCGCTGGTTCGATACCAATACACGCGATATTGTGAGTTCATCGCAGAGCCTGACGACCGCGTATATTCGCGAAACCGCACTCAATCTGCAAAGCACGTCCTATTCGATGTTGCAGGATCTGGACGGGCAACGCACTGTTTACAGTCTCGATCGCCAAAGATTTATTGATACGATGACGCTGCAGGCACGCGGTCGCGGTCTGCTTGGCGCGTTTCTGGTGCGCGAAAACGGTGATGTGGTCGTAAAGAGCAACACCGGTGTTGAAGGCCATTTGCCTCCACCGACGGAAGATGCATTGAAAACGGCTCTGGACGGCAAGCCGGTTATCATTCCTCCAGGAAACAGTAATTTCGTCGGCGCCATCATCAAGATGCGCGAGATACCTGATGTCTATCTTTATACTGTTCGGGCTGTGGATTCGCAGATTATCGACGCCATGCGTCTGATGGAAGCCAACACCCAGCGCTATCAGGAGATGGATGCGAACCGCATTCCGACACAGATCGCGTTCGCACTGCTCTATTTCGGCCTGACGCTGATTGTCCTGCTTTCGGCGATCTGGACCGGTATTGCCGTCGCTGACCGGCTGGTGCGCCCAATCCGACTGCTGATCGGAGCGTCGGATGACGTGGCGGCGGGCAATCTCGACGTCTCGGTGCCTGTGCGGACTTCGGATGGTGACGTTGGTGCTTTGTCCGGTACTTTCAACAACATGGTCGCGGAACTTAAGAGCCAGCGTAACGAACTGATTTCAGCCAAGGACCAGATCGACGAGCGCCGCCGGTTCTCCGAAGCCGTGCTGTCGGGAGTGACGGCAGGCGTCATCAGTATCGAGACCGATGGCTGTATCTCCATTCTGAACCGTTCCGCGGAGCATATGTTCGGGGTCACATCGGAAGACGCGGTCGGCAAGAACCTTACCAGTATCGCGCCTGAGATCGGGCAGGCTTTCGAGGTTGCACGTTCAACTGGACGCGCGGTGCATCGCGAACAGGTCAGTATGACCCGCGGCGGCGTGGCCCGCACCTTCAATGTGCAGGTGACTGTCGAAGATACGGAATCCGAAGATCATTCCTATGTGGTGACGGTGGATGACATCACCGATCTGGTGCAGGCGCAGCGCTCATCGGCCTGGGCGGATGTTGCACGCCGCATTGCGCATGAGATCAAGAATCCGCTCACGCCAATCCAGCTTTCCGCAGAACGCATTCGTCGCCGTTACGGCAAGGTGATTACCGAGGATCGCGAAGTTTTCGACCAGTGCACGGATACGATCATTCGCCAGGTGGGCGATATCGGGCGCATGGTCGATGAATTTTCGGCTTTTGCCCGCATGCCAAAGCCGGAAATGCGTCTCATGGATATGCGCGAGGCATTGCGCGAAGCCTCCTTCCTGATTGAAGTCAGCCGCAGCGATATCCGGTTCCAGAATGATTTTGGGACAGAAAAGCTGGTTGGTTCCTTTGACAGCCGCCTGATCGGGCAGGCGTTTGGCAATGTCATCAAGAATGCCAGCGAAGCCATTGACGGACTTCCGAAAGAAGATCGCGATGAGGGACACATTCTCATTCGTTCCTATCAGGCGGACGGGCATCTGGTTGTCGATATCATCGACAATGGCAAGGGCTTGCCGGGTGACGATCGCCAGAAGCTGCTCGAACCTTACATGACGACGCGGGAGAAAGGCACTGGTCTTGGTCTCGCGATTGTCCGCAAGATCGTTGAGGATCATGGCGGGCATCTGGAATTGCATGATGCGCCTCCGGACTTCCATGGGGGACGGGGCGCGATGATACGTATGGTCTTTCCGCAAGCGCCTGCCGACGAGGTGGGCGTGAGCACGGAAAATGACGAGAAGAACATAGCTGGACAGGTGATTTGATATGGCTGCCGATATTCTTGTAGTTGATGACGAAACGGATATCCGGGAACTTGTTGCAGGCATTCTGAGCGATGAAGGCCATGAGACACGCACGGCTTTCGACGCGGACAGCGCTCTTGCGGCGATCAATGATCGCGTTCCCCGACTGGTCTTTCTGGACATCTGGCTGCAGGGCAGTCGTCTGGACGGCTTGGCGCTGCTCGATGAAATCAAGAAGCAGCATCCAGACCTGCCGGTGGTGATGATTTCCGGTCATGGCAACATCGAAACAGCGGTGTCGGCGATCCGGCGCGGTGCCTACGACTTCATCGAAAAGCCGTTTAAAGCCGACCGCCTCATTCTCGTCGCGGAACGGGCGCTCGAAACTTCGAAGTTGAAGCGCGAAGTCTCGAACCTGCGCAAGCGTACCGGCGGCCATCTTGAACTGATCGGCGCCTCACTGGCAATGAACCAGTTACGCCAGACGATCGAGCGCGTCGCGCCGACCAACAGCCGCATCATGATCACGGGACCGTCAGGCGCGGGCAAGGAACTTGTTGCGCGTGCAATCCATGCGCAGTCGAGCCGTGCCGACGGGCCGTTTGTGACGGTCAATGCGGCGAACATCACGCCGGAGCGCATGGAGATCGAGCTTTTTGGCACGGAGATGGACGGCGGCGAGCGCAAGGTTGGTGCTCTGGAAGAAGCCCATAGCGGTATCCTCTATCTCGATGAAGTGGCGGATATGCCGCGCGAGACGCAGAACAAGATTCTGCGCGTACTTGTCGACCAGCAGTTCGAACGCGTCGGCGGCACCAAGCGTGTGAAGGTGGATGTGCGCATCATCTCCTCTACGGCGCAGAATCTAGAGGGTATGATTGCGGAAGGCACGTTCCGCGAGGATCTGTTCCACCGTCTTTCGGTGGTTCCGGTGCAGGTGCCGCCGCTGGCTGCCCGGCGCGAGGATATTCCATCCCTGGTCGATTACTTCATGAAGCAGATTGCCGAACAGGCAGGTATCAAGCCACGCAAGATCGGCCCGGATGCCATGGCTGTTCTGCAGGCGCATAGCTGGCCGGGCAATCTTCGCCAGCTTCGCAACAATGTCGAACGCCTGATGATTCTGGCGCGTGGCGACGATCCCGAAGCGCCAGTGACGGCCGATCTTCTGCCGGCTGAAATCGGCGACACGCTGCCGCGTGCGCCGACGGAGTCGGACCAGCACATCATGGCGCTCCCGTTGCGCGAGGCGCGCGAGCGTTTCGAGAAAGAATATCTGATTGCGCAGATCAACCGCTTCGGTGGCAATATTTCGCGTACGGCGGAGTTCGTTGGCATGGAGCGTTCGGCGCTGCATCGCAAACTGAAATCTCTGGGCGTATAAGCAGTTAGAGCGCTCCAGCTAAAGCGGAGACGCTGGAGCCGCTCTAAATATTAGTTTCTGTCGCATTATCCTACGCAAAACCGCTTCGCACTTTTGCTGGAAATGCTCTAATTGTCTCAAACGGAGCGGTCATGCGGGTAATCGTTTGCGGAGCAGGGCAGGTCGGATACGGCATCGCCGAGCGGCTTGCCGCCGAAGAAAATGATGTCTCCGTCATCGACACATCGGCACGCCACATCGAAATCGTGCGCGACACGCTCGATGTGCGCGGCTTTGTCGGCCACGGTTCGCAGCCTGATGTGCTTGCCGCCGCAGGCGCCGATGAAGCGGATATGATCATCGCTGTCACCTTGTCCGACGAGGTCAATATGGTGGCCTGTCAGGTGGCGCATTCTGTCTTCAACGTGCCGACCAAGATTGCCCGTATTCGCGCCCAGTCCTATCTCAAGGCCGAATATCAGGATTTGTTCCTGCGCGAAAACCTGCCAATCGACGTCATCATCTCGCCAGAGCTGGAGGTAGGCGAGGTTGTTCTGCGACGTATCGCGTTGCAGGGTGCAACAGACGTGCTGCGCTTTGCCGATGACAAGATCATCGGTCTCGCTATCGAATGCCTTGAGGAATGCCCGGTCATCAATACGCCGCTGAAACAGCTCACCGATCTGTTTCCCGATCTCGCAGCGACCGTCGTCGGTGTGGTGCGCAACGACAGCCTGTTCATCCCGCGTTCTTCCGACGAGCTGAACGCGGGAGATCTGGCCTATGTCGTGACCACGCGTGAGCAGGTCCGTCGCACATTGGGTCTGTTCGGGCATGAAAAGCCGGAAGCCAGCCGCATCGTTATCGCAGGTGGCGGCAATATCGGTCTCTACGTGGCCAAGGCCATCGAGGATCGCAAGTGGCATACGCGCGTCAAGATGATCGAAAGCGAACACGACCGCGCATTCGCGATTGCAGATCAGCTAAAGCGCACCATGGTCTTGCACGGCAGCGCGCTGGACCAGAATATTTTACAGGAAGCTGATATTCAGGATGCCGATCTGATGGTCGCGCTGACCAATCAGGATCAGGTCAATATTCTGTCAAGCATCATGGCAAAACGCCTGGGTTGCAAGTCCAATATGGCTCTTCTGAATACAGTCGCCTATCAGGATTTCACCCATATGGTGGGGATCGACGCCTATATAAATCCGAAGGCTGTCACGATCTCAAAAATCCTCCAGCATGTGCGTCGCGGACGCATTCGTGCGGTCTACAGCGTCTATCGCGACATGGCTGAACTGATCGAGGCCGAAGCCCTTGAGACCTCCTCACTCGTGGGGGCACCGTTGCGTGATCTCGACCTGCCTGAAGGCCTGCGAATCGGTGCGATCTATCGTGACGGGCAGGTGATCCGCCCAAATGGCGATGTGCGGATCAAGCCCAGGGATCGCGTCGTCATTTTCGCAACATCTGACGCGGTAAAACATGTGGAACAGATGTTCCGCGTCAGTCTGGAGTTCTTCTGATCACAACTTTGTGTTAGCTTCAGCCGGGGTTAAGGCTTAGGGGCTGACATGGATATCTGTACGTTCTGGTACGGCTCGCGTTTACGCGAGGTCGATTGCGTTTGTCTTGCATCAATGGTTATGACCGGTCAAAGGGTAAAGCTCTTTGCTTACGCTTCGATCGAGAACGTACCACCGGGCGTCGAGCTGCACGATGCTGGCAGTATCCTACCTGAAACGACATTCAAACGGCTTGACCCGAACTATCCGAATTTCAGCTCCAAACGGACTATCGTTCAGTTCAGCGATATTTTCCGTGTCATGCTGATGAAATATCAGCAGGGCGTTTGGCTGGATACGGATGTCTATCTGCTAAGGCAGTTTCATCCCGATCCGAGCAAACCATATCTCGCGCGAGAGAATCGTTTTCGGGTCGGCGTGTCCGCGCTCTATCTTCCGCACGATCATCCGATTATTCGTGAATTTGAGACCTACATATCGGCTAGCTACCCCCTGCCTAACTGGCTGGGCGTGCGCAGAGGAAAATTACGTCCAATTTACTATCGCCTGATCGGCAAGGAAGTAACGCCTGCCTCGATCGGCATCACTGTCTTTGGTAATGACGGTATTTCGCGCCTAGCCCGCAAATACGGGATTTTCAAAAATGCAGCGCCGCAGGAAAACTTCTACTATTGGGTCGGGAAGGATGCCACGCGCATCTATGATCCAGCCTATGGCCTGGAGCCGATCAACCATCCTGATTTTATAGGCTTTCATATACATAAAAAGCACAAGGAAGTTGTTTCGCTCCAGCCCGGAAGTTTTTACATGTGGGCATTGGATAGGGTGCAACCCTTACTTGAATCGCAGCAAAAAGAAGAGCTTGCCATTACAGGCTGAGAGCTTGATGCGATCTTGCCCGCCAGGAATTGCTGATACACTAATGAAATTGACGGTTGCGCAAAGATTCCCATCCTGTTAACCGAAGCTAAATAGCGAAGCAGTTGTCTTTCCACAGCAATTGCGGTCGAGTACCGGTTTTGCACGCTCCGGTGCTTGATTTATGTGCATGCGCGTGTTCGTTTAACACATCGCGAGCTGGCTGCTGATCGATTAAAGGAATAAAAACAATGGCTGAACGATCGCAAAATCTACAAGACCTTTTTCTGAATTCTGTACGCAAGCAGAAAATCTCACTGACGATTTTTCTTATCAATGGCGTGAAACTGACCGGCATTGTAACGTCGTTCGATAATTTCTGTGTGCTTCTGCGCCGTGACGGTCATTCGCAGCTTGTTTACAAGCATGCGATTTCGACGATCATGCCAAGCCAGCCTGTGCAGATGTTCGAAGGCGAAGAAGCCTGACGCTTTCCGATTTTCGCTGGGGCGTGACGATTCATGTCGTCTCGCTCCAGTTTTTTGTTTCTGCTTGATGATGACCGGACACGCACGGCTTGTCCGGTTCGTCATGTTTAAACAATCCGGGGCGTCTTTCATTTGAAACAGCTTTGGCGGTGACTTATCTGCAATGTCAGATAGTGCATTGATCTGATCAATTCAGATTGAATGCGCCTTCACAGTTTCCGCGTCCCGGAGTGCATATACTTGTCCAAATTCAAGGATAAAAAGCCGACATCTGCCGATGCAGATAAAGGTTTTGAAATTTCAGAACCTGAACCCACCAGGGCTGCCGTCATCGTTCCCGTCTTGCCGGAGCGATACAATGCCGGTGCGACCGCTGACGAGGGCGCGCGCTCGCAGTTTCAGCGTTCGAATGAGGCACGCCTTGAGGAAGCCGTAGGGCTTGCCAGGGCGATCAATCTCGACATCGAGCATGCCGAAATCGTCATTGTTGCCAATCCGCGACCTGCGACCTTGCTTGGCGCGGGAAAAGTGGAGGCCATTGCCGAAACTGTCAACGAAAAGGCCATTGGGCTGGTCATCGTCGATCATGCGCTGACGCCGGTGCAGCAGCGCAATCTGGAAAAGGAATGGAACGTCAAGGTCATCGACCGTACGGGGCTCATTCTCGAAATTTTCGGCGAGCGTGCGAACACCAAGGAAGGTGCCTTGCAGGTCGAACTGGCGCATCTGAATTATCAGAAGGGCCGCCTGGTCAGAAGCTGGACCCACCTTGAGCGCCAGCGCGGTGGTGGCGGATTCCTCGGTGGCCCCGGTGAAACGCAGATCGAAGCCGACCGACGCCTGTTGCAGGACAAGATCCTGAAGATCAAGCGTGAGCTTGAAACGGTCGTGCGCACCCGCACGCTGCATCGCCAGAAGCGGCGCAAGGTGCCGCATCCGATTGTTGCACTCGTCGGCTACACCAATGCGGGAAAGTCTACGCTTTTCAATCGCATGACCGGTGCGGAAGTGCTTGCCGAAGACATGCTCTTCGCCACGCTCGATCCGACATTGCGCCGCATTCGCCTTCCGCATGGCGAAACCGTGATCCTGTCGGATACGGTTGGTTTCATCTCAAACCTGCCGCACCATCTCGTCGCTGCATTTCGCGCTACGCTTGAGGAAGTGGTCGAGGCTGACTTGATTCTGCATGTCCGCGACATTTCCGATCCGGACAATGCCGCGCAGGCGGAAGACGTGGAAAGCATTCTTGCGGGGCTGGGTATAGAGCCACAGGACCGCAAGCGTGTCGTCGAAATCTGGAACAAGATCGACAACCTTGACGAAAGTGGGCGGGAAGCTGCCCTGCGCCTTGCCGCAGCCGGTAGCGAGGAGGGGCGTCCGATCCCTCTCTCAGCCATTACCGGTGAAGGCGTTGACAGGTTGCTTTCGCTTATCGAAACGCGAATAGCGGGTTCGCTCGGTTCGGTCGATGTGTTGCTGTCTCCCTTCGAGCTTCATCTTCTCGATTGGATTTACCAGCATGGCAGCAATGTCGAACGCGAGAATCTGGAAGACGGCTCCGTGCGCATCAAGGCCCGACTGACCGAAGTAGCCCGCAAAACGCTGGACGAGAAGCGCGGCATTCGGCCCGAAAAGCCGGAGTCGGACTGGGAGTAAAACGCGGAGTGCTGCGCCACTTGCGGAACAGGGGCGCAACGCCCTATGTATGGAACACTCACGATTCAAAACTATTCACTTCGCCATAAATATATCCAGAGGCCCATAATGAGAGATCCGATCGAAACCGTCATGAACCTCGTCCCGATGGTGGTTGAGCAGACCAACCGTGGCGAACGGGCCTATGATATTTTCTCGCGCCTTCTCAAGGAGCGCATCATCTTCGTGAACGGACCGGTTGAAGACGGAATGTCGATGCTGGTCTGCGCACAGCTTCTCTTTCTCGAAGCGGAAAACCCGAAGAAAGAGATCAACATGTACATCAATTCGCCCGGCGGCGTCGTAACCTCCGGCATGGCGATCTATGACACGATGCAGTTCATTCGTCCGCCGGTATCCACGCTTTGCATGGGCCAGGCTGCTTCGATGGGCTCGCTGCTTCTGACCGCCGGTGCGACCGGCCAGCGTTATGCGCTGCCGAATGCCCGTATCATGGTTCACCAGCCATCGGGCGGGTTCCAGGGGCAGGCATCGGATATCGAACGTCACGCGCAGGATATCATCAAGATGAAGCGCCGCCTGAACGAGGTCTACGTCAAGCACACAGGCCGCGATTACGAGACGATCGAACGCACGCTGGACCGCGACCATTTCATGACCGCGCAGGAAGCGCTCGAATTCGGCCTTATCGACAAGGTGGTTGAATCGCGCGACGTCGGCGCGGACGAATCGAAGTAAGAGCCGGAATCTCCGGCTCGCACCTGATTTTAGCGCCCTTTGCCACAAAAGGGGCCTAATTCTTGCTCCTACGTGATGGTTAACGCGCCGCGTTAAGCATCTGTTGGGGTTCGGGGCGCTAAACTTGGTCAGATTATGCCGAATCTTTGCCGGGAACTTATTTTTCATTTGTTCGGCGGTGCAGCTTCTGCAAAAGTCGCCAAATGGCTCCTTCGGTCGGGGAGCCACACGGTGACAGGAATCCTGAGACTACAGGCCCTTGATGACAGGCAGTGCGTATCTGCTGCCATCATGACCAGCGGGAGGCGCGTTTCTCCTCCAGCACTGGGTCCGAACCGGAAGAAACGATCGATTTGAGCGCCCAAGGTTCATTTCGGTCAATTGAAAGGAAACTGCGATGAGCAAAGTCAGCAACAGCGGCGGCGATTCCAAGAATACGCTTTATTGCTCGTTCTGCGGCAAAAGCCAGCATGAAGTGCGCAAGCTGATTGCAGGCCCGACCGTTTTCATCTGCGACGAGTGCGTCGAACTCTGCATGGACATCATCCGCGAGGAAAACAAATCCTCGATGGTGAAGTCGCGCGAGGGCGTGCCTACGCCGCAGGAAATCATGGCCGTTCTTGACGATTACGTCATCGGCCAGAAGGATGCCAAGCGCGTTCTGTCGGTTGCGGTTCACAATCACTACAAGCGTCTCGCCCATCAGTCCAAGAGCAGCGATATCGAGCTTGCGAAGTCGAACATTCTTCTCGTCGGTCCGACGGGTTGCGGCAAGACCTATCTTGCCCAGACGCTCGCACGCATCATCGATGTGCCGTTCACCATGGCCGATGCGACGACACTGACGGAAGCAGGCTATGTCGGTGAAGATGTCGAGAACATCATCCTGAAGCTGCTTCAGGCCGCCGATTACAACGTGGAACGTGCGCAGCGCGGCATCGTCTATATCGACGAAGTCGACAAGATCAGCCGCAAGTCGGATAACCCGTCCATCACGCGCGACGTGTCGGGCGAGGGCGTCCAGCAGGCGCTTCTGAAGATCATGGAAGGCACCGTCGCTTCCGTGCCGCCGCAGGGTGGCCGCAAGCACCCACAGCAGGAATTCCTGCAGGTGGATACGACGAACATCCTCTTCATCTGCGGCGGCGCTTTTGCCGGTCTCGACAAGATCATCTCCGCACGTGGCGAGAAGACCTCCATAGGCTTTGGTGCAAACGTGAAGTCGGCTGACGATCGTCGTATCGGTGAAGTGTTCAGGGAGCTGGAACCGGAAGATTTGCTGAAATTCGGTCTCATTCCGGAATTCGTCGGTCGTCTGCCGGTGATCGCGACCCTCGAAGACCTCGATGTCGATGCTCTGGTGCAAATCCTGACCGAGCCGAAGAATGCGCTCGTGAAGCAGTATCAGCGCCTGTTCGACATGGAGAGTGTCGAGCTTAGCTTCCACGACGATGCCCTGCGGGCAATTGCCAACAAGGCTGTCGAGCGCAAGACGGGTGCACGCGGTCTGCGTTCGATCATGGAAAAGATCCTGCTCGACACGATGTTCGAGCTTCCGACGCTGGAAGGCGTACAGGAAGTGGTCATTTCCGGCGATGTAGTGGATGGCAGTGCCCGTCCGCTCTATATCTATGCCGAGCGCCAGGACGAAAAGGGTAATGTTTCCGCTTAAGCGGTGACAATTAATCCATAAAAAGGCCGCGCAAGCGGCCTTTTTCATGTGCAAACTTGCGTCGGGCTGATCCTGTCACTATTGCAGGCGCAGCAATCGGGGTACAGCCTAAGCTGGATATTGTACTAATTCACGGTACAGCGCAGGATAGATGACGATTCTATGAAAGCCATCCCGATACAGGCTATTGAATTGCCGGGTTTGGCTCTCCAAGTATGGACCGAAGCACATTCGCGACCTGCCTCATAATGAAAGGGGGCGCGGACGTGGCAGTCAGGTTGAAAGACCTGAGAAAGGACTGAGTTATGACGGGTATTGAACAGAAGACACCTTTGGGTGGTTCTGAAGCGGGCGGTGCAGACGGGCTCTATGCCGTTTTGCCGTTGCGTGACATCGTCGTTTTCCCGCATATGATCGTTCCGCTTTTTGTTGGCCGCGAAAAGTCCATTCGCGCGCTGGAGGAAGTGATGGGTGTGGACAAGCAGATTCTGCTCGCCACCCAGAAAAACGCTGCCGATGACGATCCGGCACCGGATGCGATTTTTGAAATCGGCACGATTGCCAATGTATTGCAGCTTTTGAAGCTGCCAGACGGCACCGTCAAGGTGCTGGTCGAAGGTACGGCACGCGCCAAGGTTTCCAAGTTTACCGATCGCGAAGATTATCACGAGGCCTATGCTGCGGCTTTACCGGAGCCTGAGGAAGATGCCGTTGAGATGGAGGCGCTGTCCCGCTCGGTGGTTTCCGACTTCGAAAACTACGTCAAGCTGAACAAGAAGATTTCGCCGGAAGTGGTTGGCGCCGCCAGCCAGATCGACGACTATTCGAAGCTTGCCGACACGGTTGCCTCACACCTCGCGATCAAGATTCCCGAAAAGCAGGAAATGCTGTCGATCCTCTCGGTGCGTGAGCGCCTTGAGAAGGCACTTTCCTTTATGGAAGCCGAAATTTCGGTCCTGCAGGTCGAGAAGCGTATCCGCAGCCGCGTCAAGCGCCAGATGGAGAAGACGCAGCGCGAGTACTATCTCAACGAGCAGATGAAGGCGATCCAGAAGGAGCTTGGCGATGGCGAGGACGGTCGCGATGAAGCGGCTGAACTCGAAGAACGCATCAACAAGACCAAGCTTTCCAAGGAAGCACGCGAAAAGGCACAGGCAGAGCTGAAGAAGCTGCGCAGCATGAGCCCGATGTCTGCCGAAGCAACGGTCGTCCGCAACTATCTCGACTGGCTGCTATCCATTCCATGGGGCAAGAAGTCGAAGATCAAGCAAGACCTGAACTTCGCCGAGGGCGTACTCGGTGACGATCATTTTGGTCTCGAAAAAGTCAAGGAACGCATTGTCGAATATCTCGCAGTGCAGGCCCGCTCGACCAAGATCAAGGGCCCGATCCTTTGCCTCGTCGGACCTCCCGGCGTGGGCAAGACCTCGCTCGCCCGTTCGATTGCCAAGGCTACCGGCCGTGAATATGTCCGTATGTCGCTTGGCGGCGTGCGTGACGAGGCTGAAATCCGCGGTCACCGCCGCACCTATATCGGCTCGATGCCCGGCAAGGTCATCCAGTCGATGAAGAAGGCGAAGAAGTCCAATCCGCTCTTCCTGCTCGATGAAATCGACAAGATGGGCCAGGATTTCCGCGGCGATCCGTCATCGGCCATGCTCGAGGTGCTGGATCCGGAACAGAACTCGACCTTCATGGATCACTACCTTGAGGTCGAATATGATCTGTCGAACGTCATGTTCGTGACGACGGCCAACACGCTGAACATTCCGGGTCCATTGCTGGACCGTATGGAAGTCATCCGTATCGCGGGCTACACCGAGGATGAAAAGCTCGAGATCGCCAAGCGGCACCTGCTGCCGAAGGCAATCAAGGACCACGCCCTGCAGCCGAAGGAGTTTTCGGTCACGGACGATGCGCTGCGCAATGTTATCCGCCTTTACACGCGGGAAGCAGGTGTGCGTAACCTCGAACGCGAACTGATGACTCTGGCACGTAAGGCCGTGACCGAAATCCTGAAGTCGAAGAAGAAGTCGGTGAAGGTCACTGACAAGAACCTCTCCGACTATCTGGGTGTCGAGCGGTTCCGCTTCGGTCAGATCGACGGCGAAGATCAGGTTGGCGTCGTGACAGGGCTTGCCTGGACTGAAGTCGGCGGCGAGCTGTTGACCATCGAAGGCGTCATGATGCCCGGCAAGGGCCGCATGACCGTCACGGGTAACCTCCGCGACGTGATGAAGGAATCGATCTCCGCTGCTGCATCCTATGTCCGCAGCAGAGCAATCGATTTCGGCATCGAGCCTCCGCTGTTTGACAAGCGCGACATCCACGTGCACGTGCCGGAAGGTGCAACGCCGAAGGACGGTCCGTCTGCCGGTATCGCCATGGTCACGGCGATTGTATCCGTGCTGACCGGTATCCCGGTTCGCAAGGACATCGCAATGACAGGCGAGGTCACCTTGCGCGGTCGTGTCCTGCCAATCGGCGGCCTGAAGGAAAAGCTCCTCGCAGCTCTGCGCGGCGGCATCAAGAAGGTTCTGATTCCGGAAGAAAACGCCAAGGATCTGGCGGATATTCCGGACAATGTGAAGAACAGTCTTGAGATCGTTCCGGTGTCTCGCGTGGGTGAAGTCCTCAAGCACGCTCTGGTTCGTGAACCAGAGCCGATTGAATGGACCGAGCCGACAACCCCGGCGACCGTGCCTTCGGTCGAGGAAGAAGCAGGGGTTTCGACGGCGCATTGAAGCATTTCCAGCGAAATCGCGAAGCGGTTTGCTTTCTGGTAATGCAGTGAAATGAACTTCTGGCGGGCGATTCTGATTCAGTCGGATCATCCCGCTGGAAGGTGTCTATCAGGACCAACAATCGAAATGCCGGGCAATTTGTCCGGCATTTCTGTGTTTAACCCCGGTTTTCCGGGGTTTTTTCACGTTGACAGGCTTGGTTTGTGAAACGATTTGAATAAACTCCGACCAATCCGGTCACGTTATCCGTTCCGGTAGATAAAGAAAGGAAATGCCAATGAACAAGAACGAATTGGTTGCCGCAGTTGCGGAAAAGGGCGGTTTGACGAAGGCTGATGCCGGTACTGCTGTTGATGCTGTACTCGCTGCTGTTACCGGCGCCCTGAAGGCTGGTGAAGAAGTCCGTCTGCCTGGCTTCGGCGTTTTCTCCGTTTCGCATCGCGCTGCCTCGACCGGCCGCAACCCGTCGACCGGCAAGGAAGTTGCTATTCCGGCTCGCAACGTGCCGAAGTTCTCGGCTGGCAAGGGCCTGAAGGATGCCGTAAACGGCTAATCATGATCTGGAGAGTGAAAGCTCTTCGAACGGATCGTGACATTAAATTTCCAGCCATCGCGGCATGATCGCGAATGGCTGTCGAGAAGGCCCGGCATTGCCGGGCTTTTTTCGTAAGTGTAGTAAGCGTGAATGAGTGCTTGCAACCGGATGTTGGCTTCTAAGAACCAAAAATATCCGTCAGGATTCTGGCCAGTGCGAAAACGGCTGCCAATGATAGCAGCCAGTCGAAAAATATATCCGGGTTTTTCATGAGTGAAAGAATGCTCGGCTGATCTTGCGAGATTGCACCGCCAAATGACACCATTTGGCGGCTCAATGGACTAGCGGACGATCTTCAGCAGGGAAGTGCGCTTCCCGAAGATCATATCGGTGCACAATGTGCCTTTACGAGAAAGTCTGTAGGTAGCAGCAGGCCGCGTATCACAAATGGACTTCACAAAACGCAGTGCTGATACGCGATCTGTGAAAAGTCCCCCGACAAGTCCCAGCCGGTCATAGACGACCCAGCGCCGTGCGGCTTCCTTGTCGACGATAAAGCGCGGCAGTGGAACGGCGGCGTTTCTCTGGTTTTTTGTGGTCATAGCGAGTGCTCCATCCAGAGACGCAACCGCATTCACTGTGTAAGTTGCATGATGAGGAACGTCACCAGAACGCCGGCTCCAATCACGGTCATCAAGCGGAGCAGTATGCTGATGTCCTGGCGCAATTCTTCCTCGGTAATGGCTGAACTGATGTTCCGGGACCCTGCATGCGTACGCTTTGCTTTGCTTAGGTGTAAAAACAGGCCCAATTTTCCGTACATGATCGAAACCTCACTTCTGATGGTTGCACGAATGTTTCAATTGCTGGGGGGCTAGGCTGGCGGTGTGTCAGCGCGCCGCCAGTGTGATGGAAAGTACCGCTTGCTGATGCTGCGCTATGAGCGCCGAGGGTGTTTCTTCCACATGGTCAATGGCAGCACAGGCCCGGCGAATGGAGCTGGCGGTTTCTTCGCTGACGCCAACCAATGGCAGCCGTACATCCGGCGAAAGACCGCGCCGATGGTGCAAGGCATACTTCACCGGAACGGGGTTGGTGTCCTGTTCCATGGCTGTCAGAAGAGGCTTCAATTTGAAGCCGAGCGTTCTGGCGGTGCAGGTGTCGGCACGTTTACAGGCTTCGTAAAGTTCGACAGTGGCTGCTGGAAGCACATTCGATATGACGGAAATCATTCCGTCTCCGCCCTCAAGATTGAAGGGAACGGCGGTTGCATCATGGCCGGATAGCAGTAACAGCCGATCACCAATACGACGAATGATACGTTTGAGGCGATCAAGTTCGCCGGTTGCGTCCTTGATACCAATGACAGTCGGTAGTTCACTCAGCCGTTCGATAGTTTCCAGAGAAAGGTCGACGCCAGTTCGCTTCGGAACATTATAAAGGATCATTGGTATCTGAACATTACGAGCCACAGCTTCGAAATGACGATACAAGCCTTCCTGAGACGGGCAGTTATAGTAGGGCGTGACAATCAAGGCAGCGTCGGCACCGCAGGCAGCCGCAGCGCTCGTCAAAGCTATGGTCGATAGAGTATCGTTAGTGCCTGTTCCTGCAACAACGGGTAAACGTCCTGCAGAGACGTCAACACAGGTTTTGATGAGGCTGATCTTTTCCGCCGTATTGAGAGTTGGGGCCTCTCCGGTCGTGCCACAGGGAGAAAGAGCATGGATGCCTTCTCCAATCTGCCACTCCACCAATTCTGCGAAAGCCTTGTGCGCCACTTCTCCGTTTTCAAATGGGGTAACAAGAGCGGTTGTTACTCCGCGCAATCTGGTTCTGAGTTCGTCATAAGCCATTGTTCTGGATCTCCGTTACCCGAACCTCCGACCGCAAACGAACCTCGCATATGTCGCAGAAGCCATTCAGAACGCAGTCTTGCCGGGCGTGAACAAGCTATGAGTCCCGGCGTATAAATTCGAGATCGGGAACAGACCCGGAGTATTAGAAAGTCGTATATTGCCTCAGGGCATGATGTGACCGCGCTGGCCGTTATAGCGACTAACGCTTTTATTCTCAGGTCCTTGCCCGCTCAGACAGAGGAGTATCCGCAAAAAAGCCGGGCACTGGGCCCGGCTTCCAATTACTCTCTTTGCCTGCCGTTTATTCAGCAGCCTCTGAACTGCGCTTGGGACGGCGTTCCAGCAGTTCCTTGAGGAAGTGGCCGGTATAAGACCGCTTCTCCTGCACGATGTCTTCCGGACGGCCCACGGCAACAATCTCGCCGCCGCCATCGCCACCTTCCGGTCCAAGGTCGATCACCCAGTCGGCAGTCTTGATGACTTCGAGATTATGCTCGATCACTACGACCGTATTGCCCTGTTCGACCAACTCGTGCAGCACTTCCAAAAGTTTTGCCACGTCGTGGAAGTGCAGGCCGGTCGTCGGTTCGTCCAGAATATAGAGCGTACGGCCCGTTGCACGGCGCGACAGCTCCTTGGCGAGCTTCACGCGCTGCGCTTCACCGCCCGACAGCGTCGTTGCCTGCTGGCCAACCTTGATATAGCCGAGGCCAACCTTGACGAGCGTTTCCATTTTGTCGCGTACGGCGGGTACAGCGGAGAAGAATTCCGCGCCTTCCTCGACCGTCATGTCCAGCACATCGGCGATGGACTTGCCCTTGAACAGGACTTCCAGCGTTTCGCGGTTGTAGCGCTTGCCGTGGCATACGTCGCAAGTCACATAGACATCAGGCAGGAAGTGCATCTCGATCTTGATGACGCCATCGCCCTGACAGGCCTCGCAGCGTCCGCCCTTCACGTTGAACGAGAAGCGGCCCGGCTGATAACCTCGCGCCTTGGCTTCCGGCAGGCCCGCGAACCAGTCGCGGATCGGCGTGAAGGCGCCGGTATAAGTTGCCGGGTTGGAGCGCGGGGTGCGGCCAATAGGCGACTGGTCGATATCGATCACCTTGTCGAGGAATTCCAGCCCTTCGATACGGTCATGTTCCGCCGGGTGTTCGCGCGAGCCCATGATGCGGCGCGAAGCAGCCTTGTACAGGGTTTCGATCAGGAAAGTGGACTTGCCGCCGCCTGAAACGCCGGTGACGGCGGTGAAGGTGCCGAGCGGAATATCTGCCGAGACATTCTTCAGGTTGTTGCCGCGCGCGCCCACCACCTTGATGCGCTTGGACTTTGAAATCTTGCGGCGTTCCGCCGGAACGGCAACTTCCATCGTACCCGACAGATACTTGCCGGTCAGCGAGTTCGCATTGGACATCACGTCCTGCGGCGACCCCTGGGCAATGATCTTGCCGCCATGAACACCTGCCGCCGGGCCGATATCGACCACATAGTCGGCAGTCAGGATCGCGTCTTCATCGTGCTCAACGACGATGACTGTGTTGCCGAGATCGCGCAGATGGCGCAGCGTGTCGAGAAGGCGGGCATTGTCGCGCTGATGCAAACCAATGGAGGGTTCGTCCAGCACGTAAAGCACGCCGGTCAGGCCGGAGCCGATCTGCGAGGCAAGACGGATACGCTGGCTTTCACCGCCCGACAGCGTGCCGGAATTGCGCGCCAGCGTCAGATAATCAAGGCCGACATCGTTGAGGAACTGCAGGCGCTCGCGAATCTCCTTGAGAATGCGGGCGGCAATTTCGCGCTGCTTGTCATTGAAGCTGCCATCGACGTCGCGGAACCAAGCGTCGGCCTTGCGGATCGACATTTCCGTGATCTCGCCGATATGTTTCATGCCTATCTTGACCGCCAGCGCTTCCGGCTTCAGGCGATAGCCATTACAGGAAGGGCAGGGCGTCGAGGCCATGAAGCGCTCGATATCTTCACGCGACCAGGCGGAATCGGTCTCCTTCCAGCGGCGCTCCAGATTAGGGATTACGCCTTCAAAAGGCTTCGTCGTCTGGTAGGAGCGCAGGCCGTCATCATACTGGAAGGTGATTTCCTTGCCCTTGGTGCCATAAAGAATGGCCTGCTGGGCTTCTTCCGAAAGATCGGCCCATCGTGCGCCAATCTTGAAGCCATAGGCTTTGCCAAGCGCTTCCAGCGTCTGATTGTAGTAAGGCGACGAGGATCGCGCCCATGGCGCAATCGCGCCATCCTTCAATGCTGCCGTTTCGTCGGGAACGATCAGGTTCGGATCGATGGCCTGCTGCGTGCCGAGGCCATCGCAGGTCGGGCAGGCGCCGAACGGGTTGTTAAACGAGAACAGGCGCGGTTCGATTTCGGGAATGGTGAAGCCGGAAACCGGGCAGGCAAACTTTTCCGAAAACAGAATGCGCTCATGCGTTTCGTTGGCCGATTTGTTGGCTGCGCCACCTTCCGCCGTTTCTTCGGGCGGCAGCGGCTTGTCCGCGAACTCGGCAACGGCCAGACCTTCGGCAAGCTTGAGGCTGGTTTCAAGACTGTCGGCGAGGCGGGTCGACAGGTCAGGGCGCACCACGACGCGGTCGACGACCACATCAATGTCGTGCTTGTACTTCTTGTCCAGCGCCGGAACGTCGGCGATTTCATAGAAGGTGCCGTCTACCTTGACGCGCTGAAAGCCCTTTTTCTGAAGCTCCGCCAGCTCCTTCTTGTACTCGCCCTTGCGGCCGCGAACGATGGGCGCGAGGATATAAAGGCGCGTGCCTTCTTCCAGCGCCATGACGCGATCAACCATCTGGCTGACCGTCTGGCTTTCGATGGGAAGGCCGGTCGCCGGCGAATAGGGCACGCCCACGCGCGCAAAGAGCAGGCGCATATAGTCGTAAATTTCGGTGACAGTGCCGACAGTCGAACGCGGATTGCGGCTCGTCGTCTTCTGCTCGATGGAAATGGCGGGCGACAGGCCGTCGATCTGATCGACATCCGGCTTCTGCATCATTTCGAGGAACTGGCGCGCATAGGCCGAAAGGCTTTCGACGTAGCGGCGCTGGCCTTCCGCATAGATCGTATCGAAGGCAAGCGAGGATTTGCCCGAGCCGGAAAGCCCCGTCATCACGATCAGCTTGTCGCGAGGCAGATCGAGATCGACATTTTTTAGATTGTGTTCGCGCGCGCCACGTATGGAAATGAATTTCTGATCGCTCATTCCGCGTCCTGCCTGCTCATGATGCCATGGATAAACGGGCGCCGAATGGTGAAACACGTCGCGCCGGTCTCTAATATGGGGTGAAACCCTCCAATAAGAAGGGGGCTCCGGTCATTCATCGGTGCACTCTTATCATTAGAACAAATATCGAACAACCAGCCTTCTGATAGGCGATACGAAATGTGAACGCAAGAGCGTTGACTGTCACTCCTGACAGGAGCAGACTACCCTAACTCGCTGATAGCGGAGAGGTGCCGCGGTGGGATGACACGGCATCGGCAAGAGGTCCGCAGGAGGCGGGGAGACCCAGTAGGGAGGTAAAGGAGCATGAGTCCACCTGACTACAGTGCCTAGCTTTCACAGAGATGAAAGCACAATCCGTTTCGGTTGCGGCAGCATCTTTTCGCAAGGAATGATGCGTCGTTGATCGAAAGTGTGATTGCCGACAATTTGAATTTGCGCGGAATGCAAATGGCCGTGCGCCTTTGTGATCCGAAAAGACCTGCCGACGAATTAATGTCGACACATGAGCATTGCTCAAACCCCAAGCCCTGCGCGCCAAAGATACAGTGAGCGGCAGGGCTTTTCCTTGGAAGCTGATGTGGTTTGCGAGATGCGGACGCTACGACTTCATAAGGATGATCGGTGAGGCCGTTTCGTAATTAAGGCAGATGCAGTTTTAGGCGCTGAAATACGGCAAACTGCATTTTCAGCATAGGAAATGGTGCAAAAACCCACTGAAATTTGTGGCGAACGTGTGACTTTTTAATGTCGGAAGGTTGCATTTTGAACAAAACAAGAACATAAACTCTGTGGACATTAACAAATTCACCGACCCGGATTGAGCACGTTTTGAGCCAGTCCTGTAAGGTGAACATATGAGTTTCTGGTGATGGCGCATCGTTGCGCCTGATCTTTCATTTGGAACGTGCCTCTTGTCTGTGCGAAGCCGTACGGAAAGAGCGTGCATGCAAGACCCGGAGTAATTTTTCGATGGCTGGTAGCGTCAACAAAGTCATTCTGGTCGGCAATCTTGGTGCCGATCCGGAAATTCGTCGTCTGAATTCGGGCGATGTGGTCGCCAATCTGCGCATTGCGACGTCGGAAAGCTGGCGCGACCGTCAGAGCGGCGAACGCAAGGATCGTACAGAATGGCACAGCGTTGTCATTTTCAACGAGAACCTTGCCAAGGTCGCGGAACAATATCTGAAGAAGGGCGCCAAGGTTTATATCGAAGGCGCGCTCCAGACCCGCAAATGGCAGGATCAGAACGGCAACGACCGCTATTCGACGGAAGTTGTGCTGCAGAAGTTCCGCGGTGAACTTCAGATGCTCGACAGCCGTGGCGAAGGTGGCGGCGAGGGCCGTTCGTTCGGCGGCGGCGGCAATCGCAACCAGATGTCGGATTATTCCGGCGGCGGCGGTGATTTCGGTTCGTCCGGCCCGTCTTCGGGCGGCGGTAGCGGCGGTGGCTTTTCGCGTGATCTGGACGACGAAATTCCGTTCTGAGAATAAATCTCATCCTGTTTATAAGTGAAGTTCGATAAGGCGCTGTTTTACAGCGCCTTTTCTATTGCACATACTTCTAAAATCGCTGATCACACAGTGTCGGTTGCGAGCTGGCAATCCCTGTCAGCGCGGTTTCTCTTCGAATGTAATCTGCTCACCGTCTTCTTTGGTGAATGAAGCAACAGGGTTTTCCAGAAGAGCCAGAACCAGTTCGGAGGGGCGGCACAGTCTGGTGCCTTTCGGTGTTTCAACAATGGGCCGATTGATCAAAATCGGATGAGTCATCATGAAGTCGATCAGCTCATCGTCGGTCCATTTTGGATCGGACAGGCCGAGTTCGGCAAAGGGTGTACCTTTCTCGCGCAGCAATTGACGCGGTGTAAGGTTCATGGCTGCAAGCAGCCCGACCAAGCGTTCCCGCGTGGGCGGATTTTGCACATACTCGACAATGACGGGTTCTTCGCCGCTGGCGCGGATCATCGCCAGGGTATTGCGCGAGGTGCCGCATTTCGGATTGTGAAAAATAGCGATGGTCATCAGATTTTCCCTGTCTGGGCGATGGCTTCCTATCGATGCCGTGTTCATACAATGCTTCGACATAATGTCGGGATAGTAGCAGATCGGTTTTGGATCAAAGCGCGCCGTTCATCAACGGATCGCCGGGATAGGTCTCAATTGAGAACTCCATATTGTCGGCTGAAAACCGTGTCAGCGAATACTGAATCGGCTTCCCATCTAGCTTCACATTGATAGCCTTGGCTGTCAGCACAATAGCGCCGGGTGAAAGTTTCAAATGTTTCAGATCGTCAGAATCGGCATGGCGGGCGGATATGACTGTGGACTTACGGAAATAATCCGCAATACCCGCTTTTCTGAACGCCACGGTGATTGAACCACTTTCCGCATAGTCCGTCGCAATTTCAGGAAAATTTTCGGCACTGATCCAGAGTGTCGCACGCGACACCGGGCGCCCATCGGCACTGTGCAAGGTTTCCAGCCGCGTGACAGGCGAACCGGGCTCAATCTCAAGGGCCTCGGCTATATCCGGTGAGGCCGGGGCTGTGCCGGAAGCGAGTAGACTTCCCTTCATATCGCGTACCTGCGAAGCCAGCGATTGCGAAATACGGGTGCGGCGGCCGATCTGATAGGTGAGGCGTTTTGCATTGGCCACAAAGGTGCCGCGCCCCTGTTCTGCCCGCAACACACCTTCCTGTGTCAGAGCTGCAATGGCGCTGCGCACTGTATGGCGATTGACGCCAAATCGGTCCGCCAAGTCTATTTCAGCGGGCATACGCGCCCCAGATTGCAGTTTCCCGGCCATGATGTCGCCGCGTATCTCGTCGGCAATCTGCCGCCAGATAGCTACACCGCTGTTTCTCTCAATCCGCCTGTTCTTTGTCATCAACTGTCATCGTCCTGTCATTGGCAGGGTATATCTATTCTGGTATTGTATAGTTGTCTATATAACTAGACAATTAATGCCATCACGTCAACAAGATTAGATAGGGCGGATAAGCTCATGCATACTCCCCGGCAAACTACGCGGCACAGCACAGGTGAAAGTGGAGACAGCTCCACTGCTGGAAGCAATTTGGCGCCGGATGCAACGCAGGCTGCACGTCAGGCCAGTATGGCGCTTCTCGCGCGCGCAAGTGGTGAAGAATTGAAAACGTTCTGGCAGAACTGGGCGGAAAAGCCTGAATTTGAAGTTCTGCGTGGTCCGGAAACCGGACTGGTCATGATGCGCGGCCGTATTGGCGGCGGCGGTGCCCCATTCAATGTTGGCGAGGCAACCGTCACCCGCGCAACTGTTCGTCTGGCGAATGGCTCGGTTGGACATTCCTACGCGCTTGGGCGCGATCAGGAAAAGGCGAAGCTGGCTGCATTGTTTGATGCGCTCTGGCTCGATGAAGCCACCCGCGATGCGATCGAAAGCAACGTGCTCAACGCATTGCGTGGTCGTGTCGATACTGCGGATGCAAAACGGCGCGGCGAAGCTGCTGCCACGAAGGTCGATTTCTTCACTATGGTTCGGGGAGATAACTGATGCTCCATTCTTCTTCTGCATTTGAAGGGGGACTGGCTGATCCAGTCAATGAAGCGCAGTCGGCGTTTCATGCAGTCATGCACGCAATGGCCAATCCTGGTCGTATCCATTCGCTACCAAGTACTGCTGCACCATCAAAGCCGCTCACACCGCAGCTCGGCCTGATTGCAGCAACGCTTCTGGATCACGATGCCAGCGTCTGGGTCGATGCTGAAATTGCAGCCAATCAGGACGCAACGGCATGGCTGACATTCCATACCGGTGCACCAATTGTTGATGACCAGTCGAAGGCACAGTTCGCACTCGTGACTGATGCGCAATCGCTGCCAGCACTTTCTTCCTTTTCTCAGGGTGACCCTGAGTTTCCGGACCGTTCGACGACTGTTGTTCTGGCTGTTTCTTCGCTGACGAGCGGGCAGGGTTTCTGCCTCAGAGGCCCCGGTATCAAGGATGAAACTGTGCTGAACGTCGATGGTTTGCCGCAGGATTTTGCCGCGCAATGGCGTGAAAATGGCGCGTTGTTTCCGCTGGGTATCGATCTGGTGCTCGTCGCTGACGGCAAAGTCGCAGCGCTTCCCCGCACCACACGTATAGCAAGTTTGGAGGGCTGATCCATGTATGTTGCTGTAAAGGGCGGTGAAACCGCCATCCGCAATGCCCACCGTCTGCTTGATGACCGCCGTCGCGGGGACCGCTCGGTTCCGGCACTGCGTCTTGATCAGATTGTCGAACAGCTTGGCCTCGCCGTTGATCGTGTGATGGCCGAAGGCTCGCTTTATGACCGTGAACTTGCAGCCCTTGCCGTGCGCCAGTCGCGTGGCGACCTGATCGAAGCAATCTTTCTGGTCCGTGCCTACCGCACGACATTGCCGCGTTTTGGTTATTCGCTTCCGCTGGAAACGGCGAATATGCTGATCGAACGCCGCATTTCGGCCACCTATAAAGATCTGCCCGGCGGGCAGCTATTGGGGCCGACATTCGATTATACGCACCGACTGCTTGATCCGGAATTGGCTGGCGATGTGAGTGTTCCTGAGCCGGAAGTGCGTGCGGCTGAGCCTGAAGAGACGCCACGCGTGACCGATATTCTCGGTGTCAACGGCATGATCGAAGAGGACGGTGCAATGCCGGAAGGGCATGAACCGGGCGATCTTACCCGCGAACCGTGGACTTTCCCGATGCCGCGCGATCTGCGCTTGCAGGCTTTGGCGCGGGGCGATGAAGGCTTCCTGCTGGCGCTGGGTTATTCCACGCAGCGCGGTTATGGCAACACGCATCCATTTGTCGGTGAAATCCGCATTGGCGAGGTGGAAGTCGAGTTCGACGTGCCTGAGCTTGGCTTTGCCGTTTCGCTTGGCCGCGTTCAGTTGACCGAATGCCAGATGGTGAGCCAGTTCAAGGGCTCGTCCAAGCAGGCACCGCAGTTCACCCGTGGTTATGGTCTGGTGTTCGGACAAAGCGAGCGCAAAGCCATGTCGATGTCGCTTTGCGACCGGGCGCTGCGTGTCCGTGAATTCGATGCGGATGTGACAGCACCCGCGCAGGACGAAGAATTCGTCATTTCCCATTCCGACAATGTGCAGTCGACGGGCTTCGTCGAGCATCTGAAATTGCCCCATTACGTGGACTTTCAGGCCGAGCTTGATCTCATCCGCCGTATGCGTGCGGAATATGAACAAGCGAACAACGAGACTGAAGTTTTGGCAACCGAAGCAGCAGCCAATATCGGCATAGGCAAGGAAGCAGCAGAATGAGCGATCTAGCCAATTACAATTTCGCCTATCTGGATGAGCAGACAAAGCGGATGATCCGTCGTGCTATCCTGAAAGCCATTGCTATTCCGGGCTATCAGGTGCCGTTTGCCAGCCGTGAAATGCCGATGCCTTATGGCTGGGGCACGGGCGGCGTGCAGGTAACTGCCGCAATCCTCGGTCAGAATGATGTGCTGAAGGTGATCGATCAGGGTGCTGACGACACGACCAATGCCGTTTCCATCCGCGCATTCTTCCAGAAAACTGCCAATGTTGCCGTGACCACCCATACGGGTGAGGCGACGATCATCCAGACACGTCACCGCATCCCGGAGTATCCGCTGAGCGAAGGGCAGGTGATTGTCTATCAGGTGCCAATTCCTGAACCACTGCGTTTTCTGGAACCGCGTGAAACCGAAACGCGCAAGATGCACGCGCTTGCCGAATATGGCCTCATGCATGTGAAGCTGTACGAGGATATCGCGCGCCACGGCCATATCGCCAAGACCTATGATTATCCGGTGATGATCGAAGGGCGCTATGTCATGGCACCGTCGCCGACGCCAAAGTTCGATAATCCAAAGATGCATATGTCGCCAGCTCTACAGCTCTTTGGTGCCGGTCGTGAAAAGCGCATCTATGCCGTGCCACCATATACGGATGTCGTGAGCCTCGATTTCGAGGACCATCCATTTGAGGTGCAGAAATTCAAGGAGCCTTGCGCATTGTGCGGCGCACGCGGCGTCTATCTCGACGAAGTGGTACTCGATGATCGCGGCGGCTCGATGTTTGTCTGCTCCGACACCGATTATTGTGAAGATCGTCAGGCGAATGGCCACTTTGGTCATCTGGCAGCGAATAAGGAGGCCGCGGAATGAGCGTCGAACCTCTGCTGAAAGTCAGCAATCTCTCGAAGTTTTATGGCAGCCGTCGCGGTTGCGCGGATATCGATTTCTCGCTCTGGCCAGGCGAAGTGCTGGCCATCGTCGGCGAATCCGGTTCGGGCAAGACGACTTTGCTCAACTGTCTGGCGACACGTCTGGAACCGACATCGGGCAGCGTGGAATATCGGATGCGTGATGGCGAGTTCCGTGATCTTTACAAGATCGGAGAGGCTGAACGCCGCTTTCTGATGCGTACCGATTGGGGTTTCGTGCATCAGAACCCTTCGGATGGTCTGCGCATGACCGTTTCGGCGGGTGCCAATGTCGGTGAACGGCTGATGGCTGTTGGCGAGCGCCACTATGGCAATATCCGCAACACGGCAACCGAATGGCTTGGACGTGTCGAAATCGCTGCTGACCGCATCGACGACCAGCCTCGCGCTTTCTCCGGCGGTATGCGTCAGCGTCTGCAGATTGCACGCAATCTGGTGACGGCACCACGTCTTGTTTTCATGGATGAACCGACCGGCGGTCTCGATGTGTCCGTGCAGGCGCGTCTTCTTGATCTGCTGCGCGGTCTGGTGAGCGATCTCGGCCTTTCGGTTGTCATCGTGACCCACGATCTCGCAGTGGCGCGTCTTCTGTCCCATCGCATCATGGTCATGAAAGACGGCCATATTGTCGAACAGGGCCTGACCGACCGCGTTCTGGATGACCCGCAAGCGCCTTACACGCAGCTTCTCGTGTCATCTATTCTGCAGGTTTAGTAAATTAAAACAGATGTTTGCAGCGTGTTGTTCGTAAATTAGCGAAACTTCATGCGTGAGGTGAGAAATGACACAAGTTAGAACATCCTCTCCGCTGGCCGTGTCGGGTCTGGCGAAGACGTTCACGATGCACTTGCAGGGTGGCATTCAGTTGCCAGTCGTCAGTGGCGTGGACTTCAAACTGGAAGCAGGCGAATGCGCCGTGCTTGGCGGACCTTCCGGTGCCGGTAAAAGCTCCATTCTCAAGATGGTCTATGGCAATTACGCGGTGAATGCAGGTTCGATCCTCATTCGTCACGAAGATCGTATGGTGGATCTGGCAACAGCCGATCCGCGCGAAGTGCTGGCCGTTCGGCGTGATACGATCGGCTATGTCAGCCAGTTCCTGCGCACATTGCCGCGCGTGGCGGCAATCGACGTCGTTGCGGAGCCATTGGTGGCTCGTGGTGTTGATCGCGATGCTGCTCGCAATCGAGGAGCTGAATTGCTTGCGCAGCTCAACCTGCCAGAACGGCTCTGGGCACTGCCGCCTGCAACCTTCTCCGGCGGTGAGCAGCAGCGCGTGAATATTGCGCGCGGCTTCATCACGGACCATCCAGTGTTACTGCTTGACGAGCCGACCGCTTCGCTCGATGCCAAGAACCGTGCAGTCGTTGTTGATCTCATCAAGGCCAAGAAGGCGCAAGGCGTCGCAATGCTCGGCATCTTCCATGACGAAGATGTGCGGGAACAGGTTGCTGATCGCATTATCGACGTAACCGCCTTCTCGCCGAGGGCAGCGGCATGACCAAGCTATCGGTAGAACCACTGGTTCACGAAACGGCTGAAGTCAACGGTAGCAAGCTCGGTCGATATACCGAGATCGGCGCGCGCAGCCGTGTTTCGGAGACCGTGCTGGACGACTATTCCTATCTCGGTATCGATTGCGAAATCTGGTGCGCGGAGATCGGCAAGTTTTCCAATATCGCCAGCCATGTGCGTATCAACGCCACCAATCATCCAACATGGCGTCCGACACTGCATCATTTCACCTACCGCGCCGGGGATTACTGGCCGGGCGAAAAGGATGAGACGGAGTTCTTTGATTGGCGTCGCGGCAATGCCGTGAAAATCGGTCACGACACATGGCTCGGCCATGGTTCGACCATTCTGCCGGGTGTGACGGTTGGCAATGGTGCGGTTGTCGGTGCCGGAGCTGTCGTGAGCAGGGACGTGGCGCCCTACACGATTGTTGGCGGGGTTCCGGCGCGTCTCATTCGCGAACGTTTCGACGCTGCGATCGGTAATCGCCTCGATCGACTGGCCTGGTGGGACTGGGATCACGAACGTCTGCGTAATGGACTCGATGATTTCCGTGCGCTTGATATCGAGGCTTTCCTTTCGAAATACGAAACGGCTGCCAACACAAAAGCGGTCATGAAAGAGCTATCCAATGGCTAATGAAATCGTTCTTAAAAATGCCCGCATCGTGCTTGCTGACGAGATTGTCTCCGGTTCTATCCTGATCCGTGACGGCAAAATTGCAGCCATTGATCAGGGTAATACCAATGGTGGCGATGACATGGATGGTGACTACGTCATTCCGGGTCTGATCGAGCTGCACACCGATCAGCTCGAAAGCCATTACGCACCACGCCCGAAAGTCCGCTGGAATGTCGACGCTGCAGTTCAGGCGCATGACGCGCAGGTTGCTGCATCGGGCATCACAACTGTGTTTGATGCCATGCGCGTTGGCTCCGACTATGACCGTGACTTCGTGGGCGAGGATATGCGGATGCTTGCGGATGCGATCGAAAGCGGTGTTCGCGAGAATCGCCTGCGTGCAGACCACTTCCTGCATCTGCGTTGCGAGGTTTCCTCAGCCGATTGCCTGGAAACATTCGAGCTTTTCGCAGGCGATGACCGCGTTAAACTCGCTTCGCTGATGGATCATGCGCCGGGACAGCGTCAATTCGTTGATCTTAATACGTATCGCACTTATTACATGCGCAAGATGAAGCTCACGGATGTGGAGTTCCGGGTGCATTGTGAGAAGCGTATGGCGGATTCGGACGCCTATTCGGCCAAACATCGCCGTGCGATTGCTGATTTGTCGGCGCATCGCGGGATCGTTCTAGCGAGTCATGATGATGCGACGAGCAATCACGTCGATGAATCGCTTGATCATGGTGTGCGGATTGCCGAATTCCCGACCACTATGGAAGCAGCAAATGCTTCGAAGGAGGCCGGATTGTCGATCCTGATGGGCGCGCCCAATATCGTGCGCGGCGGCTCGCATTCCGGCAATATCGCTGCACGCGATCTCGTCGATAATGGCAGCCTCGACATTCTGTCTTCGGACTATATTCCGTTCAGCCTGATCCAGTCGGCATTCGGCCTTGCTTCCGGTGAACGCCCGATTGCTTTACCCGACGCAATTCGTCTTGTGACCAAGAATCCTGCCAACGCCATGGCCATGGATGATCGCGGCGAAATCGCTATCGAAAAGCGCGCCGATCTGGTTCGCGTGCGCCCGAAAGGTGCAATTCCGGTTGTGCGCACTGTCTGGCGCGAAGGCGAACGGGTGCTCTGATGCAGATGCAATCCAATACGCCGAAAGGCTGTTTCGTTGCCGTTGTCGGTCCCAGTGGGGCCGGCAAGGATACGATCATGGATGCAGCGCGTGTGGCTCTTGCGGGCGACACGCGTTTTCATTTTGTGCGTCGCATCATCACCCGCCCGCAAACGCCGGAAACGGAAGATCATGACAGTCTGGATGAAGCGGCATTTACGAAAGCCGCAGGCGAGGGTGCTTTCGCCCTGCACTGGCAGGCGCATGGTCTAAGCTATGGATTGCCGAAATCGCTCGAAGATGAAATTGCCGATGGTACGGTGGTAATCGCCAATGTCTCGCGCCGGGTTCTGTGCGATATTCGCAGGCTCTACACGTCGCGCTCTGTGGTCGTGATAACGGCCCGACCGGACGTCCTCGCGGAACGGCTTGCATCACGCGGTCGCGAAAGCCGGGAAGAAATCGCCTTGCGGCTGGCGCGCGCAGTGAGCTTTGATGACGATGCCGGGGATGTTGTCACAATAGACAATTCCGGCAATGTCAATGCATCCACAGAGGTGTTCCTTCGCCACTTGAACGAATTAGCTGTTAAAACAATCGCTTAGATAAAATCTCTATAGCGGCGTGTAAATTTACACAAACGTCATTCTGCTTTCATCGCAGTGTCATGGAAGCAATTCAGAGTGAGCATGAATGGAGACGAATTCATGCTTCAACTGAAAAACATAACGCGCCGCTATAATGACAAGGTGGCGGTTTCGGGCGTGGACCTCGAAATCGAACCGGGCACGTTTGTGGGAATTATCGGGCGCTCGGGCGCGGGAAAGTCGACGCTTCTGCGTATGATCAATCGCCTTGTTGAGCCTTCAGAGGGAACAATTCACTGGGACGGTCGCGACGTTACCGGGCTCAAGGGCTCTGGACTGCGTGACTGGCGCGCTCAATGCGCGATGATTTTCCAACATTTCAATCTGGTTGACCGCCTCGATGTGCTGACCAATGTTCTGATGGGGCGCCTGAACTATGTTTCGACGCCCAAGTCGCTCCTGCGTATCTGGAGCGATGAAGAACGCCTGATCGCTCTTTCCGCCCTGCAGCAGTTCGATATTGCACATCTTGCAGCGCACCGGGCCGACGAGCTTTCGGGTGGCCAGCAGCAGCGCGTGGCGATTGCCCGCGCGCTTGTTCAGCAACCGCGCATCATTCTCGCCGACGAGCCGATTGCATCGCTTGATCCGCGCAACACCCGCAGCGTCATGGACGCTCTGCGTCGCATCAATCGCGAATACGGCATCACGGTTCTCTGCAATCTGCACTCGCTCGATATTGCGCGCAGCTATTGCGACCGCCTCGTCGGCATGTCTGCCGGCAAGATCGTATTCCGCGGCACACCGTCGATGCTGACCGATATGGCATCACGCGACCTTTACGGCATGGAAGCCGATGACGTCATCGATCAGGATGATGCGGCCGAGCCAATGCCGATGCCTGTTCCGCAGTCGGCTCAAGCCGTTCTGCGCCAGCTTTCCGCCTAAACGCCGGGAAAATTACGCTCCAAACTCAGGATTAACAGGAGATACCTATGCTTAACCGTAGAAACTTTCTGGCGGCTGCAGCGCTCACCGCTACGCTGACCATGCCAATGCTGGCTTCCACTGCACAGGCTGCAGACTGGAGCAAGGACTACCCGGAAATCGTCCTGGGCGTGATCCCGGCAGAAAACGCATCGACCACTTCCGACCGTTATGCGCCTCTGGCTGCCTATCTCGGCAAGGAACTGGGCACGAAGGTTACGCTGCGCGTTGCTAACGACTACGCCGCTGTTATCGAAGGTCAGCGCGCTGGCAACATCCAGATCGCATTCTATGGCCCGGCTTCCTATGCCCGCGCTGTCATGACCGGCGTTGAAACTACGCCGCTCGTCAACCAGCGTCACGACACTGGCGTAAACGGCTATTACTCGGTTGTTTATGTTCGCGCCGACAGCCCATACCAGAAGATGGATGACCTCAAGGGCAAAGCGATTGCGCTTGTCGATCCTAACTCGACATCGGGCAACAACGCACCACGCTTCTTCCTCAACCGCGATGGCTATAGCGTCGATACGTTCTTTGGTAAGAACTTCTTTGCCGGCAGCCATGAAAATGCAGTTCTCGCTCTCGCACAGGGCACCGCAGACGCTGCCGCAAACTCCTGGAACTCGGAAGACGATTCCAACCTGACCCGCATGATCAGCCGCGGCGTTCTGAAAGATGCAAACGGCAAGGTGATGACGAAGGACGATTTCCGCGTCATCTTCAAGTCGGACTTCCTCCCAGAAGGCCCATTTGCGGTTCTCAGCAGCCTGCCAGACCAGCTCAAGACCGACATCAAGCAGGCTTTTCTCGATATGCCTAAGAAGGACAAGGCCGGCTTTGACGCCCTTTCCGACGGCAAGGATCAGGAATTTGTAGCGACCGAAGCCAAGGAATATGAGCCGATCATCGAGATGCTCAAATTCAACGACAAGGCTCGCAAGTCCTAATCCGCAAAGTAATCGAAATGCCCGAAGCCCAACAAGCTTCGGGCATTTTTGTTAGGGAATCTCGCATGACGGTATCCTTACTCGACGGCAACGGAGCAAAAAGCCTGCTTGCCGATTATCGGAGAGAAGTCGGAAAACGACGCCTTTACGGAATCGGCTTTCTCCTTGCTCTGATTGTTGTCGCCATTGCTGCCTCCGTCGTTGCCGATGTTCGGCCGGGCACACTGGTCGAAAATCTCTTTCGCTTCACAAGCTATCTCGGCCGCATCCTGCCGGATCTGACGATTGCCAATTTCTGGGGCGATCTCGCTGCCTGGTACTGGAACCTTGGCGGCTGGCTCAAGATGCTGTTTGAGACGCTGTTGATTGCCTATCTGGCAACCTTGATCGGCGGTATCATTGCTTTTGCCGCGTCATTTGCGGCTTCATCGAATATGGCGCCCAATTCGACAGTTCGCTTCATTGTTCGTCGCGGGCTGGAACTGCTGCGTACCGTTCCTGAAATCGTCTTCGCGCTGCTTTTCGTTATCGCTTTCGGTCTTGGGCCGATGGCCGGTGTGCTGGCTCTAATGCTTCATACAACGGGGGCGCTGGGCAAATTGTTCTCCGAAGTTGTTGAGAACATCGATATGCGTCCGGTGGAAGGCATTCGTGCATCGGGCGGTTCCGGCTTTCAGGTCATCCGCTTTGCCGTGCTGCCGCAAGTAGCCGCTAATTTTGCGTCCTATGGCCTGCTGCGCTTTGAAATCAACGTGCGTGGCGCTTCAGTCATGGGGTTTGTGGGGGCAGGCGGCATCGGGCAGGAACTGCTCACCTCGATCCGCCAGTTCTATTACAGCGATGTCAGCGCCATTCTGCTTCTGATTATCGTGACCATTGTTGCCATCGATCTCATTACACAGCGTATTCGCCACGCGCTTCTGGGCCGTATTGGTTGAGGAGCGTGATCCCGAAAAGTGGGAACCGGTTTTCGGAAAAGATCATGCTCAAACAAAAGAGAGAATTATGACCGATATTGCACAAAGTCTCTCCCGTGAGGCGCACGCGCATGAAAAGGAACTTCGGGCAGAACATGCCGAATTGTTCGGAAACGCGCGTGCCTGGCGAAATCTGGCGATATTAGCCGTAGTTTTGGTTGCTTCCGTCTGGTTCGCCTTCTACTGGCTCGATTTCTCGTTGTTGCGCATTCTCAATGGTCTTGGTCGTCTCGGCGATTTCGCGCTGATGATGATGCCACCATCGTCCGGCGGGCGTTTCAGCCTCTATCTGTGGTCGATGATGGAAACGCTGGCAATCGCCTATCTCGGCACATTGCTGGCGGCGATCCTGGCCTTTCCATTCGGTTTTCTGGCCGCCAAGAACATTATCCCGAATGTGTTCCTGCATTTCGGCATCCGCCGCTTCCTCGATACCATTCGCGGCGTCGATACGCTGATCTGGGCATTGATCTGGGTGTCGGTTGTGGGGCTTGGACCATTCGCCGGTATTCTTGCTATTGCCTGCTCGGATTTCGGGGCATTCGGCAAGTTGTTCTCGGAAGCCATTGAAGGCGCCGACAAGAAGCCGGTCGAAGGCGTGGTCTCATCGGGTGGCGGCAGGCTGCACGGCTATCGCTTCGGCGTGCTGCCACAGGTTCTGCCACTGATCGGCAGTCAGGTGCTTTACTTCTTCGAGTCAAACACCCGTTCGGCGACGATCATCGGCATCGTCGGGGCAGGCGGCATCGGCGCGCATCTGGCAGAACAGATCAAGGTTCTGAACCTTCAGGACGTTTCTTTCCTGATCATCATGATCCTGATCGCGGTTGCCGTCATCGACTGGTTCTCGTCCAAACTTCGTCACGCCATGATTGGCAAGAAGGCGCAGAAATCGGCTTAACCACTGATGAGTGTCTTGATGCCATCTGCAACGAACTGAACGGCAAGCGCTGCGAGGATAACGCCAAGCAGACGAGTCAGAATGGAACGACCGGTTTCGCCCAGAAACCGGTCAACGCGTTCTGCAAGCAGCAGCACGAAATAGGTAATCAGCAAACAGACAGCGATGACGCCAAGCAGAGCGGCTCGCGGTCCAATTCCATGGAACGAGTCCGACGTCAGCACGATGGCCGAAATCGCTCCCGGACCGGCAATCAGCGGAATGGCGAGCGGGAAAGCAGCTATATTGCGGATATGGTCCTTGGTGATGGCTACCTCGGCGCTCTTTTCCTTGCGCTCGGTTCGTTTCTCGAAAATCATTTCAAAAGCGATCCAGAAGAGAAGCAGGCCACCGGCGACGCGGAATGCGCCGATCGTTATGCCGAACATGCCGAGGATCTGCGCACCCGCAATGGCAAAGAGCGCCATCACGATAAAACCGATGATGGAGGCGCGAAGCGCCACCTGTCCGCGGTGGTGCCGCTCCATGCCCGGCGTTAGCGCCAGAAACAACGGCGCCAGTCCGGGCGGATCGATTGTGACAAGAAGGGTGACGAACGCGCTGAAAACCGTATCGTAGAACCCCATACTGCACGCGCCCTTCTTGTTGGCATGTTATGCTCAATCGGATACATGAATTGTAGACGATCAGGGGTACATGGTCGATGCAAAGCACCGTGACGAGCAACATCCTTGCTCAATCTTTATGTGAATATCTTTTAAGTCATTGATTTAATAGGCGGAAATAGCTTGCCGAAACGGTCGTGAAATTGGCGTTTTTTGCTGGTTTCCGTTATAAAGTGACTTTATCGATTCTGTTGAGAAAGAAATCTGAATAGTGTCAGATCAAACGCCTCCACCCGGTTCCGACGATATGAATGGTGGCCCAAACGGCGGCCCTAGCGGTATCGAACCGATTTCCATTATCGAGGAGATGCAGCGCTCCTATCTCGATTACGCGATGAGCGTTATCGTGAGCCGCGCGCTGCCTGATGTGCGCGACGGCCTGAAGCCCGTACATCGCCGCATTCTCCACGCCATGAACGAGATGAACCTCGCCTATAATCGCCCGTACCGTAAGTCGGCGGGTGTGATCGGTGAGGTCATGGGTAAGTATCACCCGCATGGCGACGCATCTATTTATGACGCTCTCGTGCGTATGGCGCAGGATTTTTCCATGCGCGATCCGCTCGTGGACGGGCAGGGCAATTTCGGCTCCATCGATGGCGACCCACCGGCGGCGATGCGTTACACCGAATGCCGTCTGGAAAAGCTCACCGAAGCCCTCCTGTCGGACATTGACAAGGATACGGTCAATTTTCAGGACAATTATGACGGCCGCGAGCAGGAACCAGTGGTTATGCCTGCGCGTTTCCCGAACCTGCTCGTCAATGGGTCTGGCGGTATTGCGGTCGGTATGGCGACCAATATTCCGCCGCACAACCTTGGCGAAGTCATTGATGGCTGCATAGCGTTGATTGAAAATCCGGCCATCGAGCTGGAAGAAATCATGGAAATCATTCCGGGTCCGGATTTCCCGACAGGGGGTATCATCCTCGGACGCGCTGGCATCAATTCCGCCTACACGACCGGTCGCGGCTCGGTGATCATGCGCGGACGCGCTACAATCGAGCCAATGCGCGGTGATCGCGAAGCCATCATCATCACCGAGATTCCGTATCAGGTGAACAAGGCGTCGATGATCGAGAAAATGGCCGAACTGGTGCGCGACAAGCGTATCGAAGGCATTTCCGATCTGCGTGACGAATCCGACCGCGAAGGCTATCGCGTCGTGGTGGAACTCAAGCGCGATGCCGTTGCCGATGTCGTGCTGAACCAGCTCTATCGTTACACGCCGCTGCAGACCTCCTTCGGCTGCAACATGGTGGCGCTGAACGGTGGCAAGCCGGAACAGCTCAATCTGCTCGACATGCTGCGCGCATTCGTCGCCTTCCGTGAGGAAGTGGTGACGCGCCGCACAAAATTCCTGCTCAACAAGGCGCGCGACCGCGCGCATGTGTTGGTTGGTCTGGCAATTGCAGTTGCGAATATCGATGAGATCATCGCTCTTATTCGTCGTGCGCCGGATCCGGCAACGGCGCGTGAACAGTTGATGGAACGTCGTTGGCCCGCTGCCGATGTGGCACCACTCATCCGCCTCATCGATGATCCGCGTCATGCGATCAATGAAGACAACACGTATAACCTCTCGGAAGAGCAGGCGCGTGCTATTCTTGATCTGCGCCTACAGCGCCTGACGGCACTTGGCCGCGATGAAGTCGCGGACGAGCTGAACAAGATCGGCGAAGAAATCCGCGATTATCTGGATATTCTTGGCTCTCGCATCCGCGTTATGACAATCGTCACGGAAGAGATGATTGCTGTTCGTGACGAGTTTGCCACGCCACGTCGCACCGAGTTCGGTCTTGGTGGCGCCGAAATGGACGATGAAGACCTGATCGCCCGTGAAGATATGGTCGTTACCGTCAGTCACGCTGGTTATATCAAGCGTGTGCCGCTGACGACCTATCGTGCACAGCGCCGTGGCGGCAAGGGTCGCTCCGGCATGGCGACGAAGGACGAGGATTTCGTAACCCGCCTGTTCGTCGCCAATACGCATACGCCGGTTCTGTTCTTCTCCTCGCGTGGCATTGTCTACAAGGAGAAGGTCTGGCGTCTGCCGGTCGGTAATCCGCAATCGCGCGGCAAGGCGCTCATCAACATGCTGCCATTGCAGCAGGGCGAACGCATTACCACCATCATGCCGCTGCCGGAGGATGAAGAGTCCTGGGCAAATCTCGATGTCATGTTCTCGACCACGCGCGGTACGGTTCGCCGTAACAAGCTGTCGGACTTCGTTCAGGTCAACCGCAACGGCAAGATCGCGATGAAGCTCGAAGACGAGGGCGATGAAATCCTCTCGGTCGATACCTGTACGGAATTCGATGACGTGCTTCTGACCTGTGCCGGTGGCCAGTGCATTCGCTTCCCGGTTACCGATGTGCGTGTCTTTGCAGGCCGCAATTCCATCGGTGTGCGCGGCATCAATCTGGCAGAAGGCGACAAGGTCATCTCGATGGCAATCCTGCATCACGTCGATGCCGATGCCTCGACGCGCTCCGCCTATCTCAAGCGTTCGATTGCCGAACGCCGGGCGCAAGGCGCGGATGATGCGGATGATATTGTTGTGGTCGGTGAAGAAGTCGGTGTTGACGCCGATCTCTCGGAAGAACTCTATCAGGAACTGAAAGCACGCGAAGAAACCGTGCTGACAGTCAGTGAGTACGGTTACGGCAAGCGTTCCTCGTCCTACGAGTTCCGCGTTTCCGGCCGGGGCGGCAAGGGCATCCGCGCAACCGACACGTCGAAGACCGACGAAATCGGTAAGCTGGTTGCCCTGTTCCCGGTCGAGGCAAGCGATCAGATTCTGCTTGTTTCCGATGGCGGACAGCTCATTCGCGTGCCGGTTGACGGTATCCGTATCGCTGGACGGTCCACCAAGGGCGTCACGATCTTCAACACGGCGGATGGTGAAAAGGTCGTCTCGGTCGAACGCATATCCGAAGCGGATAGCGATGAAGAAAACGGCAATGGCGGCGATGTCGCTTCCGAAGGTGAAACAACAGCCGCTGACACCGAAGAATAATCAAAAAGCCGAGGCTTTTTGTTCTGAACAATGAAAAAGGCCGATGGCGGGAACCATCGGCCTTTTTCAGATGCCAAGACTGGAGGAATTGGCGATCACAGAAACTCTTTTTCAGCAAGCTCCAACGCTGATGCGTGAACTCGACTGTTCAGACTCAGCGCGAACGCATGTTGCGCAAGCTGTTGATGTCGAATGCCACCTGACGTACGCGTTGACGCTTGGCTTCGTTCTCGTCGAGAAGCAATATGATTGCCGACGCAGCCATCGCGACCATCATGGATAATGCCAGAAGAAAGATCATCATCGTGTTATCCTTTCGACATACATACGCTTCAGAAGCGAAAAGGTTGCACCGAACTTGCGCCTATTTTGGTAAATCGGTTGTGAACTTGTCGTGAAATCGCTGTTCATATCGCGTTCATTTGGTTTCTTGGTTTCTGTTTTCTTATCGTAGTGGTTCTTGTTGAAAATCCCCTCAGAAAAGGCTAGCTGGAAGAAATGACGATCGCGATTTATGCGGGCTCCTTCGACCCGGTGACAAATGGCCATATGGATGTCCTCAAAGGTGCCCTGCGCCTTGCCGACGAGGTTATTGTCGCAATCGGCGTTCATCCGGGCAAAAAACCTCTCTTCACCTTCGAGGAGCGCGTGGCGCTCATCGGTGAAAGCTCCAGGGCTATATTGGGCAAGGATGCAGGCCGGGTTTCCGTCATTTCCTTCGATGGGTTGGTCATCGATGCGGCACGCAAACATGCCGCACAATTGATGGTGCGCGGTTTGCGTGATGGCACTGATCTCGATTATGAAATGCAGATGGCGGGCATGAACGGCACCATGGCGCCGGAATTGCAGACCGTGTTCCTCCCGGCAGACCCGGCAGTGCGCACGATTACCGCCACATTGGTTCGCCAGATTGCCTCCATGGGTGGCGATATAAAGCCCTTTGTTCCTGCGGCAGTCGCTGCCGCTCTGAACACCAAGTTCAAATCCTGACCACAGGGAGTTTTTCGATCATGTCTTTCTTTCGTTCGGCACTTGCCGCTGTTGCCTTTTTCGCGTTGTCGCAAGGGGCAGTTCAGACGGCTGCTGCCGCCAACGCCGAAAACACCGTGGTTCTCAAGCTGAAGGACGGCGACGTTGCCATCCAGCTTCGCCCCGATCTCGCACCGAAGCATGTTGCCCAGATTGAAAAACTGGTCGGAGAAGGCGCATATAACGGTGTTGCCTTCCATCGCGTCATTCCGGGCTTCATGGCCCAGACCGGCGACGTGAAGTTCGGCAATATGGACAAGGGCTTCGATGGCTCGCGCGTTGGTACCGGCGGTTCGGACTACCCGGATATTCCGGCAGAATTCTCGAAGGAACCCTTCGTGCGCGGCACGGTCGGCATGGCCCGCAGCCAGAACCCGAATTCGGCCAATTCGCAATTCTTCATCATGTTTGCGGATGGCGCATTCCTCAACGGCCAGTACACTGTGGTCGGCAAGGTTGTCAGCGGCATGGATATCGTCGACAAGATAAAGAAGGGAAGCGAAGCCGATAATGGCGCCGTGGAAACCCCCGACAAAATCATCAAGGCCACGCTTCAGGCCGACAAGAAGTAAAATACAAGGAGAGGCCCAATGGCTTACAAAGACCCTGAAAACACGCTCGTTCTTGAAACCACCAAGGGCAATGTCGTCCTGGAACTCTACCCGGATCTCGCGCCGGATCATGTTGCGCGTATCAAGGAACTGGCTCGCGAAGGTGCGTATGATGGTGTTGTGTTCCACCGCGTGATCGACGGATTCATGGCCCAGACCGGCGACGTGAAGTTCGGCAAGACGGGTGGCGCTCATTTCAATGGTTCGCGCGCCGGCATGGGCGGTTCGGACAAGCCGGACCTGAAGGCGGAATTCTCCAACACGCAGCACAAGCGCGGCACGGCTTCAATGGCACGTTCGGCCAACCCGAACTCGGCCAACTCGCAGTTCTTCATCTGCTTTACCGACGCTCCATGGCTCGACCGCCAGTACACCGTCTGGGGTCAGGTTATCGAAGGCATGGACAATGTCGACAAGATCAAGCGCGGTGAGCCTGTTGCCGATCCAGATACGATCGTGACGGCCCGTATCGCTGCCGACGTCTGATCCTGCCAATTCCATTGAGAAATTACGGCTCCGGTTCATGCCGGAGCCGTAATTTGTTTACCGCATTTCCGAACGCAAAACCGCTTCGCACTTTTGCTGGAATGCTTTAGAGGTTCATAATGCGCGTTGATCTTTTCGATTTCGAATTGCCGGAAGAGAGCATTGCTCTACGTCCGGTGGAGCCGCGTGACCACGCCAAGCTGTTGTGCGTCCGTCCTGGCCAGCCATTCGAAGATCGGCAAGTATTCGAACTGCCGGATATTCTGCAGCCGGGCGACGCCCTTGTTTTCAACGATACCAAGGTGATACCTGCGCAGCTTGAAGGCATGCGTGAGCGTGAAGGCAATATTTCGCAGGTCAGCGCCACGCTGCATATGCGCACCGGCCCTGATCGCTGGAAAGCATTTTTGCGGCCGGGCAAGCGCGTGAAAGAAGGCGACCGCATCCGTTTCGGCCATTCCGGTTCAAGCTGCTTTCTCGGCACGCTTGACGCCACCGTGGCCGAAAAGGGTGATGCAGGCGAAGCGCTGCTCGTGTTCGATCTTTCGGGCGCCATGCTGGATGAGGCGATTGCATCGGTCGGACACATTCCGCTGCCACCCTATATCGCATCGAAGCGGGCTGAAGACGAACGCGACCGGAAGGACTACCAGACGGTCTACGCACGTGAAGAAGGCGCGGTTGCTGCCCCCACTGCCGGATTGCATTTCACACCCGACCTGCTTGAAAAGATCAAGGCCAAAGGCATCGAAGAGCATTTTGTAACGCTGCATGTGGGAGCCGGAACGTTTTTGCCGGTCAAAGCCGACGATACGACCGACCACAAGATGCATTCGGAAATCGGTTATGTCTCGCAGCGGACTGCCAATGCGCTCAATGCCGTACACGAGCGAGGCGGCAGAATCATCTGTGTCGGCACGACATCTCTGCGCTTGATCGAAAGTGCTGCGGGCGAGGACGGTATGGTCCGCCCATGGTCTGGCGCGACCGACATCTTTATCACGCCCGGCTACAAGTTCAGGGCAGTCGACCTGCTGATGACCAATTTCCATTTGCCACGCTCGACGCTGTTCATGCTGGTATCAGCCTTCAGCGGCTTTGAGACGATGCACGCTGCCTACGATCATGCGATCAACAACGGCTATCGCTTTTATTCCTATGGTGACGGCAGCTTGCTAGAGCGAGCTGACAAAGCTAAAGACACCGCATGACTCTGGAAAACTTAAAGACAAGCGAAAACTTCGAATTCAAGGTGCTTGCACGCGATGGTGCGGCTCGTCAGGGCGAGATTTCCATGCCGCGCGGCGTGGTGCGTACGCCTGCCTTCATGCCCGTCGGTACGGCCGGTACGGTCAAGGCCATGTATATGGACCAGGTGAAGGAACTGGGTGCCGATATCATCCTTGGCAACACCTATCACCTGATGCTGCGTCCCGGTGCGGAGCGCGTGGCCAAGCTCGGCGGCTTGCATGAGTTCGGCGGCTGGAAGGGGCCGATCCTGACCGATTCCGGTGGGTTTCAGGTCATGTCGCTGGCGCAATTGCGCAAGCTCGACGAAAACGGCGTGACATTCCGCTCGCATATCGATGGCAAGGCGTATGAAATGACGCCGGAGCGGTCCATCGAGATTCAGGGACTGCTCGATTCCGATATACAGATGCAGCTCGATGAATGCGTGGCGCTACCTTCGCCGGAAAAGAACACCGAGCGCGCCATGGAATTGTCGCTACGCTGGGCTGAACGCTGCAAGATCGCTTTCGGCGATCAACCGGGCAAGGCGATGTTCGGCATCGTGCAAGGCGGCGATGTCGCTCGCCTGCGTGAAAAATCCGCAGAAGCGCTGAAGGCAATGGACCTCAAGGGCTATTCGGTCGGCGGGCTTGCGGTCGGCGAGCCGCAGCAGGTCATGCTCGACATGCTGGAAGTCGTCTGCCCGATCCTGCCATCGGAAAAGCCCCGCTACCTGATGGGTGTCGGTACGCCGGACGATATTTTGAAGTCGGTCGCGCGCGGGATCGATATGTTCGATTGCGTGATGCCAACGCGAGCAGGCCGCCACGGTCTTGCCTTCACCCGTTTCGGCAAGGTAAACCTGCGCAATGCGCGTCATGCGGATGATCATCGCCCGCTGGATCCGGATTCGGATTGCCCTGCATCGCGCGACTATAGCCGCGCCTATCTGCACCATCTGGTGAAATCCGGCGAAGCGCTCGGTGCGATGCTTCTGACCTGGAACAACCTTGCCTACTATCAATATCTCATGAAGGGCATTCGCGCATCGATTGCCGATGGGCGTTTTGGCGAATTTGCCGCCGAAACCTCGGAAGGATGGGCGAGGGGCGATATGGCTCCGCTCTGATTCGCAGCCTGTTAAACCAAAGGGCGCATAGCGCCCTTTTCTTTCCAACTGTCAGTTTTCTGTCAGCATGTTTTCCAGACGACAGAGAACGGTACGCTGTTCTTCATCGTTCAGAATTTCACATTCCATCAGTTTAGAACATTCAAGTCCGGCGACGGCGAGATAGACGATCAGTGCCGTATCCGCGTCGGTCGTATCCTTGATCATACGGTCCAGCAATGCCCGGTGATACTGACGAACAGGCACCATGAAACCGGGATCTTCGGCCAGCGCTGCAAGCACGCCGCAAGCGGGCGGCTCGTCATCAGCCTGAACCCGGTAAACATCGAGAAAAGCCCGCGCCAAGCGGTTTTTATCGCCTTTTTGGAGTGTTTCCTGAACCTCCATGGCGTGTTCGTGCTCTTTCATATATTCTTCTACGACTGCTTCGAGCAGTTTGGCTTTCGTCGGAAAAGAATAAAGCAACCCGCCTTTTGAAAGCCCCGCGCGGGCTGCTACGGCATCGAGAGAGAGGTGAGCAGGTCCGATCTCACGGGCAAGCTCGGTAGCAGCGCGCAAAATACGTTCGCGCGACGAGACTTTCTTTTTTGTTAGCAACTTACTGGTGTCTCCTGACAGTTCGTGTGTTGACAATACCGTCCAGACGGTACAGTTATTCGCCACTTTCATTCAAGTAAAATACGCGCGACCTTTGCGTGACTGCGAAAGAAGGCGCCGCGGCCAATCCCCCAACCCTGATCGATCAGGGAGCCATCTGGAGTGCATCCGCAATGATCAAGCGCCTTATTCTGGCAATAATATTCCTGGTGATCGTCGTTGGAGGCCTCGTTGGCTTTAACCTGTTCCGATCACAGGCCATCAAAGACTTTTTCGCCAACATGCAGCAGCCCGCCCAGACGGTTTCGACCGTCACGGTGGAACCTGGCGTCTGGAAGCCCGGCGTGGAAGCCATCGGCACGGCCAATGCGCTCAATGGCGTTGACCTGACCGTGCAGCTTGACGGCCTTGTGAAGACGATCAACTTCAAGGCCAATCAGGAAGTCAAGGAAGGCGACCTGCTGCTTCAGATGGAAGATAGCATTCAGAAGGCGGACCTCGCAGCCGCTGAAGCTGAAGCCGTTCTTGCCCAGCAGAACCTGAAGCGCGCCGATACGTTGCGCACGCGCGGTGTTGGTGCTGTGTCGAATGTCGATACAACAGCTTCAGTCGCCGATGCCGCAAGCGCGCGCGTTGAAAAAATGCGTGCAACGCTGGCCCAGAAGTCCGTCAAGGCTCCATTCTCCGGCGTCATTGGCATTTCCAAGGTTGATATAGGTCAGTATCTGACACCGGGTACGGTCATTGCCACGTTGCAGAGCACCGATGTGATGCGTATCGACTTCACCGTCCCGGAACAGTCGCTGTCATCCATCAAGCTCGGACAGACCGTGAAGGTCGGCTCGACTGCAGAAGCGCTGGACTTCACTGGCACGATCATCGGTATCGACCCGAAGATCGACCCGACGACCCGTCTCGTCTCGGTACGTGCGGAAGTGCAGAACCCGGATCACGAACTGACACCGGGCCAGTTTGTGCAGGTTCGTGTGGAGCTGCCGGAAGAAGACAACGTCATCGCTCTTCCGCAGACCACGATCATTTCCAGTCTTTATGGTGATTATGTCTATGCGGTCCGCCCGGAACAGAAGCAGGAAGGCGCAAATGCCGCCAAGGCCCCAGCCGCCGATGCAAAGCCGGAAGAGGGCGAGAAGCAGGTCGCACAGCAGGTCTTCATCAAGCTTGGGCGCCGTTATTCCGGCATCGTCGAGATTACAAGCGGCCTCAAGGCTGGCGACATCATCATTACGGCAGGTCAGAACCGGCTTTCGCCTGGCGTACCGGTGAAAATCGACAACACCGTCAATCCGATTCCAGCCGGCCAGCCGGCTGACAAGCAATAGGCGATCACGATGAGCTTTTCCGATATTTTCATCCGGCGCCCCGTGCTTGCCACGGTGGTCGCCCTGATGATCATCCTGTTGGGCCTTCAGGGGATCGCGCAGCTTACGGTGCGCGAATATCCGAAGGTCGATGAAACCGTCATCACAGTCACGACGAACTATGCAGGTGCGAGCGCTGATCTCATTCAGGGCTTTATTACCGCGCCGATCGCCGAAGCGGTCGCCACCACCGAAAACATCGACTATGTGACGTCCTCAAGCCGTCCATCGTCGAGCACAGTGACCGTACAGATGAAACTCGGTGCAAACCCTGATGCGGCGCTGACGGAAGTCATCGCCAAGGTCAATCAGGTTCGCGGCGACTTGCCGGACGAATCCGACGATCCAGTCATCGTCAAGGGAACGGGCCAGAACTTCGCTACCATGTATCTGGCAGCGCAGAACCCGAATATGACGAGCGAACAGATCACCGAATATCTGGAGCGCGTTATCCAGCCGCGCATGTCCACCATCCAGGGTGTTGCAAAGGCTGAAATTCTGGGCGGTCAGGTCTATTCTATGCGCGTTTGGCTCGATCCGATCCAGCTCGCGGCCCGCCAGATCACGGCGCCGGAAGTTCTGGCGGCAATCAAGGCCTCCAACTTCCTGTCGGCACCCGGCACGACGAAGAACGAATATGTGGCGTCTTCGATCACTCTGAAGTCGACCTTGCAGACCCCGGAAGCCTTCGGCGCCATGCCGATCAAGGCATCGGGTGACGACGTGGTTCGTCTGCGTGACGTCGCACGGGTAGAACTGGCGGCGAAAAGCACGGACACCATCGTTTCCTTCAACGGCTCGGCGGGTACGTTCCTCGGCGTCTTCCCGACTCCGGCAGCAAACCCCATCGATATGGCGGCTGCGGTTCGCAAGGAACTGCCGTCGATCCAGGCGTCGTTGCCGGAAGGCATGTCGCTCGTTCTCGTTTACGACGCGACCGAGCAGATCAGCTCGTCGATCAAGGAAGTCTTCACGACCATCGGCGAAGCCGTCGCCATCGTCATTCTGGTTATCATCGTCTTCCTCGGCTCGTTCCGGTCGGTGCTGATTCCGATTGTCACAATTCCGATCTCGTTGATCGGCGTGTGTTTCTTTCTTTATGTGCTCGGATTCTCGATCAATCTGTTGTCGCTGCTTGCTATGGTTCTCGCCATCGGCCTTGTGGTCGATGACGCCATCGTGGTTCTGGAGAACATTCACCGGCATATCGAAGAGGGCCTCAAGCCCATGGATGCCGCGTTCAAGGGCATGAAGGAAATCACCGGCTCGATCATCGCCATGACGATCACGCTGGCGGCGGTGTTCGCGCCGCTCGGTTTCACAGGCGGCCTGACGGGCGCGCTGTTCCGCGAATTCGCCTTCACGCTGGCCGGTGCCGTTATCATTTCTGGTATTGCCGCATTGACGGTTTCGCCGATGATGTGCGCGCGCATGCTCAAGCATGGCGATCAGACGCGGTTCCAGAAGTTCATCGACCGGACCTTCTCCCGTTTCGAGAAGTGGTATCACCGTCGCGTGTCCAACTCGCTCAACTATCGCGGCATCACGCTGATGATCGTTATAGCGTTGATGGGACTGACGGGATTCCTGTTCATGAACACGTCGAGCGAACTGGCACCGGAAGAAGATTCCGGCGCGCTGTTCTCGATGTTCCAGGCTCCGCAATATGCAACCTCGGCCTATACCAATCTCTATGCCGAACAGATCGACGAACTGACCAAGGATCTTCCGGAACTGAAGACCCGCTTCCAGATCGTCGGTATGGACGGTGGCACGACATCGGGTATCGCGCTGTGGGTTCTGAAGGACTGGAACGAGCGTAGCCGCTCGCAGAAGCAGATTCAGGAAGACCTGACTGCGCGTATTTCCAAGGTCGCAGGTGTGCAGGCATTCATCTTCGCGCCTCCGTCCCTGCCGGGCACGGGCGGCGGTCTGCCGATCTCGATTGCGCTGCAATCGACCGGCCCGGCCGATCAGGTCTTCGCACTGGCTGAAGAAATCAAGAACGAAGCACAGGCTTCCGGCCAGTACATCATTGTGCAGAACTCGCTCTCCTTCAACGCACCGCAGATCACGATCACTATCGATCGCGACCGCGCGGCGACGCTGGGCGTGCAGATCAGCGATATCGGTTCGACACTTGGTCTTCTGACCGGCGGCGCATCTGTCGCCAAGTTCGACCGCGATTCGAACAGCTATGACATCATCACGCAGGTGCCAGATAGCTATCGTTCGAACCCGGAAAAGCTCGGTGACTTCTATGTACGCAGTGTTTCCGGCTCGATGATCCCGCTATCTTCGGTCATCACGATCAACCAGAACGCATCGCCTGCGGCAATCGAGCAGTTCAACCAGCTAAACTCCGCGACGATTTCGGCTCTGCCTCTGCCGGGTGTTACGACCGGGCAGGGCCTGCAAACTCTGGTCGATCTGGCCAAATCCAAGATGCCGGAAGGCTTCTTCCTGGATTATTCCGGCCAGTCGCGTCTGGAAGTAGAGCAAGGCAACACGATCCTGATCGCCTTCGGCCTCGCCGTTATCGTGATCTATCTCGTGCTTGCGGCACAGTTCGAAAGCTTCCGCGATCCGTTCATCATCATGATGTCGGTTCCGCTGTCGATCTTTGGCGCCATTGTGCCGCTGAATATCGGTCTTGGCACGCTCAACATCTATACACAGGTTGGCCTCATCACCCTTGTCGGGCTGATTACCAAGCACGGTATTCTGATGGTGGAATTCGCCAATCAGCAACGCCGTCTACATGGTCTTTCCCGCCGGGACGCGATCATCGTCGCGGCTGAAACCCGCCTGCGCCCGATCTTGATGACCACGGCGGCGATGGCGCTTGGTGTCGTACCCCTGATCATCGCGACCGGGGCCGGTGCGGCGGCTCGCTATTCCATGGGTCTGGTGATCTTCACCGGCATCGTGATCGGCACGATCTTCACGCTGTTCGTGGTGCCGATGTTCTATACCTTCATCGCCAAGAAGGATGTGGAAGGCGAATATGTTGCGTCGCCGGAAGAGGGCAGCAAACCGACCGGAGCGGTTTCGACGCAACATCACTGAAACTTGCGTTGAACCAATGACAAAGGGCGGCCTAGAAATAGGTCGCCCTTTTTTACTTTCTAACGTTGCGAATGCCGCGTTCCAACCCATATGAGCCAGTATGATACCCTTATCCGTTCTCGATCTTTCGCCCGTTCCCGAAGGTAATGATGCAGCACAGTCGCTGCACAACACGCTGGAACTTGCGCAACTAGCCGAACGGCTCGGCTTCCACCGTTACTGGCTTGCCGAACACCACAATATGCCAGGCATCGCCAGCGCTGCCACATCTGTGGTGATCGGCTATGTTGCCAACGGAACCTCGACAATCCGCGTCGGCGCGGGCGGCGTCATGCTGCCCAATCATTCACCTCTGGTCATTGCCGAACAGTTCGGCACGCTTGCTTCCCTGTTTCCGGGCCGCATTGATCTCGGTCTTGGGCGGGCTCCGGGTACCGACCAGATTACCGCTCATGCGCTTCGCCGCAATCTCGACAGCGATGCCAATGCCTTTCCGCAGGATGTGGTCGAGTTGCTGAATTATTTCAAACCGGCGGAACCCGGCCAGCGCGTGCGTGCAGTGCCGGGCGAGGGGTTGAATGTGCCTGTCTGGATTCTTGGTTCCAGCCTGTTCGGCGCGCAACTTGCCGCCATGCTGGGGCTGCCCTACGCATTTGCCTCGCATTTCGCGCCTGCGGAAATGGAACGCGCCATCGCCCTTTATCGCGAACGGTTCGAACCATCGGAATATATGCAGAAGCCTTATGTGATGCTGGGCCTCAACGTAATTGCGGCTGATACGGACGAAGAGGCCAACTATCTTTTCACGTCACAATTGCAGGCCTTCGTCAATCTTCGCAGCGGTCGACCGGGCAAGCTGCCGGCTCCTGTCGAAGGCTATATGGAGCGGCTCGACCCATCTGCTCAGGCGCTCGTTCGCCAGATGCTGTCATGCCGTGTGGTTGGTGGACCTGACACTGTGGCCAAGGGCATCAAAGCCTTTGCGGAGAGCACTGGCGCTGATGAATTGATGCTGACCGGCATGATCCATGACCACAAAAAACGCCTACATTCATATGAAATCGCAAGTCGATCAATCGGCCAGTCAGTCGCCTGACCGACCGATCTCCATATCTGCATAGACCAGATAGCGAAGCGGCCCCGTTGTAATGGCGTCGAATGGGTAGCAAGTCGCCAGCACGAGGTGGCGGCCCTCGCTATCTGGAACGATGCTCGCGTCGTCCCAACGTGCGACAGCCATATGGCTGACGCGATAGGAAACGCTCTTCCCGTCACTCCGGGTGACGACGATCTGGTCGTTCTTTTCGATATTTTTCAGAAATGCGAAATGCGTATCGCGATGCGCGGCATATACGGCTGTTCCCCGTTCGCCAGCCATCGCCGTATTTTCGAGATGACCGGGGCCAAAAGCCAGTGCCTGTCCGCTGACACCTTTCAGAGCGACAGCCGATTCACCGAGGCGAGGGGCCTCGATACGGGCAACCGGCCATGTATCGGCCCAGATCCAGGGCTTGACCGGAACACCAGTTTCGACACTTTCCGCAAATGCCCTTTCAAGCAGAATTTGCGCTGCAAACGCCTTGGCATGTATCCAAATGCCCTGACCTGCAATTGCCAGACCGAACACGATCAAGGCAATGCCTACCCCTGGAAGAAGGGAGCGCCTCAGCGCGCTCCCGGTTACAACTGGATTGGTGAACATCACACATTCTCCTTGCGGCGGAAGAACCAGAAGACGAACAAGCCAACCAGCATCAAACCCAAGCCCTGCATGAGCAGCAGTGTCGCTGGCGTTGCCGTTTGCGGCAAAGGGATGGATGGCGTCGGGGACGACGGCGAGGCAGGGCTTTTGCGGACGCGAACATTATCGCTCTGCTCGTCCGATTTCATGCTGGCGTGATCGTTCACGTTGCGATCCGCGCGAATGCCGAAAAGTGCGTCATAATCCCAACCGGCAGGCAGTTGCAGTGGAATATCGGCGCGGGTCAGTGGCGCATTTGCCGGTCGCGACGGTGTTTTTTCAACAGCCACGAGGCTCGTCAGCCGACTGACCAGATGATGTTCCAGTGCGAGGCGAAGAATGCGCGCATCGGCTGCGTCCTGAGTAATCTTGCCAAGGGTAAGTTCCACTTCCGCATCGTCAATCTTGCGACGTGCCCACAATTTTGAAATGCCTTCAGCATTCATTGCCTGCTCGAGCGGCAGATTGACTGTCCAGGGACGGCCATCAATCTGGCCTTCAATAACAAGGTTTCCAGTCGCCTTGCCCATTCGCGCTGCGATGACAAGCGGTTCGCCACGATAGAGATCGGGCAGAAGGGAAGGCGTCATGCTTACATTCTTTTCCGAGAAATTGGCCTTCAGATCGGTAACAGCCGGGTTTTCAAGCTTGTCGAAAAGTGCCCGCATACGTTCATCCACTTCAGCCGCCGATCCGATATGCGTGAAGGTTCCACGTCCGAGTTCCGCTGCACGGTTCATCAGATAGGAATTCGGGGCAGAGCCGATGCCGACCATGAAAATACGCGAACGTCCACGGCGGGCTGCGATGGCATCGAACAATTGCTGCTCATTGCTGATTTCACCATCAGTCAGGAATACGATCTGGCGCAACCCATTGCCCTGATTGCTGTCATCAAGTGCAGCGTGAAGGGCAGGCAGCATTTCCGTTCCGCCTTGTGCTTCAAGGCTCGTTACGAAACCGCGGGCGGACGCGATATTCTGCTGATTGGCATCGACTGTGTCCTCGAAGAACTTGGTCAATGTGTCGTCAAAGCGGATCACGTTGAAGCGATCACCGGGCTGAAGACGTGACAAGGCATAGTCCAGACTGGCCTTCGCCTGTTCAATGGAGGTGCCGCCCATTGATCCTGAATTGTCGATCACGAAAATGATCTCGCGCTTCGCATTTCGGGTGGTCGCAAGCGTTGGCGGGGTGACATAGGCAAGCACATAATCGTCTTTACCGATATGCTCACGGAACAGGCCGACTTGCGGCGTATCGGTTGCGACAGCGCTCCATTCCAGAACGAAGTCGCGATCTGCAGCCGCCGTTCCATCCAGCGTGATTTCTCGTGTCGTGTCGTTCGTCGTATCAATCCTGACCTTGTGGTAAAGGCTTTCAACCTTTCCAAGAGGGAAGCCGGCCTTCAGATCGACTGAGATGGTCACGGGATTGGTTCGCAGGGCAGCCGGTGGCGTCAAAGGCGTCACAAGCGGCGCATTGTAAGTATCAGGATTGCCAGTATCGTTCGACTTGCCCCAACCGTTTTTCATTTCGACATCCTGGACAACGGGGGAGGCATTGTCGGGATTGTAACGCGGCGCGACGACCAAAGGCACACGCAGCGAGAAACGGCCATCGGAAAGACGCACGGCCTGCTGATACTCGATCTGAATGACGACTTTCTCGTGCGGACCGATATTGGCGATCGCATTGGTAAACACATTTGGTCGCTGCTGTTCGATCAGCGTGGCCTTTTTCCCTTCGCTTTTCGCCTGTTCATATATCTCGCGCGCCGCCTGTTTCTCCTTGACGTCAGCGATGATCACGCGATCACCGATGACCATTTTCAGCGAATAGACAGCGCTGTCTTCCGGTAATGGGAAAACATACAAGGCTTCAACGAAACCGTCCGTCGGGTTCTCGAATGCCTGCGTCAGCCGGGCTCGCGCCGTCGGGCCGCTCACGTCGAGATTGACATCGGTTGCAAGCCGGGGTGCTTCGACATAACGCCCGGCATCGTTTGTCTCAAGAAGAAGACTGCCGGACTGAACCTCGTTCGGAGTGACCAAAGCGGGCACTTCGGCACGGGCATGAGCGATCTGCAAGAGACAGAAGATGACGGCCAGCGCAGGCAGTAGCGCCATGTTGCAGAACCAGACGAATGAGCAGAAGCGAGAGAGAGCCCTGCCTTTAATACGCTGATTTGAAAGGCTTATCGCGGGTGACATGACATGCTCCTTGTTCACCTCGAAGAACTGGAGACATTGTCGCTGGATGCGGTGTTTCCACTCCAGCGTAAGCTTTGCCAAGTTTCAGCCGCCACTTTCCGCAATCCACCTTGCCGGTTACGCATATGTGTGGAATTGTGAAGAAAAGTACGCAATTCAGGATGAACCATGTCCGATCAGGACTCCCATTTGCCCGACCAGATCAATACCCGTGTCGCGATACGGGTTCGTGAGGAAATCGCCCGGCGACGTATTTCACGCCAGCTTCTGGCCGATGAGGCCCGGATCAGCCTTTCAACCTTGGAAAAGGCGCTGTCGGGACACAGGCCGTTCACGCTGGCGACGATCATCCGGCTCGAACAGGCTATGGGTGTCGCGTTGCGAGAGCAGGAGAATGAAGCGCCCGGCCATCCCACCAACAATGGCAACGGTCATGCAGCGGAGGGGCTGGGAGCCTATTCACGCGCCTCGGTATCATGGCTTGAAGGCAATTACCTGACCTTGCGCCCATCCTTTGGCGAGGACAAAGCTATCTTCACTTACATCACGGAAATTGGCTGGGATTTCGATACCGGCCATCTCAGTTTTCGCGAACGGGAACGTTCCGACGTCTCGTTCTCGCAACAGGGTGCGGTTTCCGTCCCACATCTTTCGGGGCACATCTATCTGGTGACGAATACATCCGGCCAGTACCGCATGGCCGTGCTTTCCCGCCCAAGCATCACAGGCGAAATGTTCGGCATCCTGACGACATTGCGGGCCGGGCAGGGTGCCCATCTAACCCCCGTCGCGACGCCGCTTGCGCTCGTTCCGATGAAGCTGTTTGCCGATCCATCATTCGGGCGTGTCCGGTCCGGTGACCGATCCTTTGCCGACTATTCGGCGATCCTGAGCAAGACACTGGACGATGGTTATGCTGGTTTCGTGGCCGGTTGACCTTCGCTTTCATATTTGATCTCAGTCAGCAGCCAATCACGGAAGGCCGAGACCGCCGGAGTGTGCGAACGAGCCTTCGGCGTCACAAAATAATAGCTGCTCGGGCTTTTGACCGTATGCGGACAGGCGACGACAAGCTGGCCGCTCTCGATCTCGGCGCGGATGAGGAACAAGGGCATCAAAGCAACACCGAGACCGGCAACGCAGGCCTGCGAGACATTTGAAAACTGCTCGAAGCGCATGCCTGGAGAAGCGGGCGCTGCCATGTCGAGGCTTTTGAACCAATGATCCCATGCGCCGGGACGGGAGGCCATATTGAACAAGGGAAGCGGTAGAAGATCGACCGGCGCGCGAACCGGATTCTGTTGAAGAAAAACAGGGCTGCAGACCGGTGCGACGGTTTCATCCATTAGAAAAATGCTGTCGGCGTTGGGCCAGTCCGACTGGCCGATGTGGATCGCAGCATCCAGGCCCTCGCGATCAAAATCGAATTGCCCGATGCGTGTCGCAAAATTGAGGATGATATCCGGGTATTTCGCCACGAAGCGCGGTATGCGCGGTATCAGCCAACGTGTCCCGAATGTCGGCAGGAAAGCCAGATTGAGCGTGGTGCCGCGCATCTGCGACATGACCTGCAGCGAAGCGGCACGGATGGACGCAAGCGCTGGCCCTACAGCCTTCAGATAGACGCGCCCCGCATCGGATAGAACCACGTGACGGCTGGTGCGATCAAAAAGCGCGGTCCCGAGCTGTTCTTCAAGTGTTGCAATCTGCCGGCTCACTGCGCCTTGTGTCAGCGATAATTCCTCGGCAGCAGCAGAAAAACTCTCGTGCCGCGCAACCGCATCAAAGGCGGCGAGCGCGCTCGTGGAGGGAAGCAGGCGACGTGATATCGAGGTCATGATCCATTACTAAATGGAATAGATCGATGAGTAAACGTCGATTGCACCAAACATCCACACGGTTCATATTTCCTGCGGATTTTCATTGAGGAGAATACACTGATGTCACGTGCGGCTTTTAGCTGGGAAGACCCGTTTCTGTTGGATGAACAGTTGACCGAAGAAGAGCGTATGATCCGCGACTCGGCCAAGGCTTTTGCAACGGACGTTCTGCTGCCACGCGTTGAAAAGGCTTATCTGGATGAGACGACCGATCCGGAACTGTTCCGCCTGATGGGGCAGGCCGGTCTCTTGGGCGTGACGCTTCCCGAAGAATATGGCGCGGCCAATGCGGGCTATGTTGCCTACGGTTTGGTGGCGCGTGAAGTCGAGCGCGTCGATTCCGGTTATCGTTCGATGATGAGCGTGCAGTCGTCGCTCGTGATGTATCCGATCTACGCCTATGGCTCCGACGAACAGCGCAAGAAATATCTTCCGGGCCTTGTTTCCGGCGAATTGATCGGCTGCTTCGGCCTGACCGAGCCCGATGCTGGCTCCGATCCGGCAGGCATGAAGACCCGCGCCGAAAAGATCGACGGCGGCTATCGTCTCAGCGGCTCCAAGATGTGGATTTCGAATTCGCCAATCGCCGATGTGTTCGTCGTCTGGGCAAAGTCAGCCGCGCACGACAACGCCATTCGCGGCTTCATTCTCGAAAAGGGCATGAAGGGTCTTTCCGCGCCGAAGATCGGCGGCAAACTTTCGCTGCGCGCATCGATCACGGGCGAAATCGTCATGGATGGCGTCGAGGTTTCGGAAGATGCACTTCTGCCGAACGTCTCCGGCCTCAAGGGCCCGTTCGGCTGCCTCAATCGCGCCCGTTACGGCATTTCCTGGGGTGTGCTCGGCGCTGCCGAAGATTGCTGGTTCCGTGCCCGTCAGTATGGCCTTGACCGCAAGCAGTTCGACAAGCCGCTGGCCGGTACGCAGCTTTACCAGAAGAAGCTCGCCGACATGCAGACCGAAATCGCTCTGGGGCTTCAGGCTTCGCTTCGTGTCGGTCGTCTGTTCGATGACGGCAAAATGGCACCGGAGATGATTTCCATCGTCAAGCGCAACAATTGCGGCAAGGCGCTCGATATTGCCCGTCAGGCGCGCGATATGCACGGCGGTAACGGCATCCAGATCGAGTATCACGTCATGCGCCACGCGCAGAATCTGGAAACGGTGAACACCTATGAAGGTACGCATGACGTTCATGCGCTGATCCTGGGCCGTGCCCAGACCGGCATTCAGGCTTTCTTCTGATCGCTGTATCGCCAAGCCTTCCATTCGGGCCCGCTCGCAGTTCGCGGGCGGGCCTCTTTATTTTTATACAGGATTGCTGAAAATGCAGAACATGCCGCTTGACGGTCTCAAGGTGGTAGAACTGGCGCGCATTCTTGCCGGGCCATGGGTAGGGCAGACGCTCTCCGATCTTGGAGCCGATGTCATCAAGGTGGAAAGCCCTGAAGGTGACGATACGCGCAAATGGGGCCCGCCATTCATTGATGTGGAAGGTGAGCGATCCGCCGCCTATTTCCATGCCTGCAATCGTGGCAAGCGCTCGATTACGGCGGATTTTCGCACCGACGAGGGCCGGGAGCTGGTACGCCAGCTTGTGGCTGACGCCGATGTGGTCATCGAGAATTTCAAGCTGGGCGGTCTCGACAAATATGGCCTCGACTATGAGAGCCTGAAGGCCATCAATCCACGCCTGATCTATTGCTCGATCACCGGTTTCGGCCATACCGGGCCATATGCGGAGCGCGCAGGCTATGATTTCATGATTCAGGGCATGGGCGGCATCATGGATCTCACCGGCGATCCTGAAGGCGAGCCGCAGAAGATCGGCGTGGCTTTTGCGGATATCTTCACCGGGCTTTACAGCGTGATCGCGATCCAGTCCGCGCTCATCATGCGCGAGCGCACCGGCACCGGCCAGCACATCGATATGGCACTTTTCGACTGCATGTCTGCGGTCCTTGCCAATCAGGCCATGAATTTTCTGGCGTCAGGCGTATCGCCGAAGCGCATGGGCAATGCGCATCCCAATATCGCGCCATATCAGACGCTCCCCGTTTCCGACGGCTATTTCATCATCGCCTGCGGCAATGACGGACAGTTTGGGAAGCTAACCTCGTTGCTTGGCATTGGTGACATCGCCGCTAACGAGCGTTTCGTCAGCAATTCGGCGCGCGTGGCCAATCGAGCTGCCCTGACGGCACTTCTGGAAGAAAAGACTAAGGCGTGGAAGCGTGACGATCTTCTGGCCGAACTTGCCAGAATCGGCGTGCCCGCCGGACCGATCAATACGGTGGCCGATGTGTTTGCAGACCCGCAATTCGAGGCGAGAGCGATGAAAATCGACCCGCAAGGGGTTCCAGGCCTACGGACGCCTATTCGCTTCTCCGATGCCGAACTGAAGCTCGACAAGCGTTCGCCGAAGCTTGGAGAACATAGCAATGCGATCCGTTCGGAAATCGGCAAAAACTGATCGGGAATAGTGTCATCAACCAGACGCGCTCTTCATCGAAGGGCGCGTTTTTGTTTGTAATGCAACGATGAAAAGTGAAAGTCTCTAATCAAGAAACAACCTTAACCCCTTGCGGGGAAAGCATTTTAAATTGTTCTTGAGAGAAGATGGTGCGGTCGAGAAGACTCGAACTTCCACGGGTTGCCCCACAGCGACCTCAACGCTGCGCGTCTACCAATTCCGCCACGACCGCCCGTGGTAGGAGCCGAACTCCGTCGGCGAGTGGGCATTTAGCAAATCACTTTGGGGTGCACAAGCCCCATCTGCATCTTCCGGCAATCTTTTTGAAAAAGAATGTGAAAAAGCTGGCGCTCAATCATCGATGACATGGTCAAAACCGCGATTTTCCGGGCTTTTTCAAAGACTTCCACAAATCGAAAAAAATTCCGAAAAACGTCATCGAGCGAGAGCGTTGCGAGGGAAGAGAGCACTGTGAGGGGCAATAAAGCGCTAATCCGACGAATCCGATTCATTCGGATTCGCTTCCAACGACAAAAAAATCAGCCGGCGATGCCTTGCAGGCGCTTGATATCCTCAAGGCGCTTCAATGTTTCTGCGTAACCAGCATCGATTGCCTCGGATGCGCGATGGAAATCGGCAAGCCCGATCTGTCCCACAATCGGCATGAGCGTAACATCCGGCGGATCGCCAGCCATGCGGGCGCGCGAGATTCGGTCCTGGATGATGTTGAAGGCTTCCATCATCACACCGGTAATGCCGAGGCGTGCTTCTTTCTCCCCATGAATCGCGTCCGCAAGCCCTTCCTGGCGCGTTTGCGCATGTTTGATGACCGCAGCGCGACCATACTGGTCGTAATGCAGGTTCACGGCCAGAACCAGGCGTTGCTCATAAGCACGGCACACGGATACGGGGACGGGATTGACGAGTGCGCCATCGACCAGAACACGCTCCTGCCAGCGCACAGGCTCGAAAACGCCGGGCAGGGCATAGGAGGCGCGCATGGCATCGATAAGCGGGCCGGAAGACAGCCAGATTTCATGACCGGTGCGCAATTCCGTGCAGATGGCAACGAAGGGGCGATCCAGTTCCTCGATGCGCAGTCCGTCCAGATGTTCGCGCAAGCGGCCATCGAGCTTCATGCCGCCGAACAGCCCGCTGCCTCGAAACGTAATGTCGAGAAGGTTGAACATGCGTCGCCGGGTGAGACTGCGGGCGAACTCTTCCAGTTCATCGAGCTTTCCGGCCAGATAACAGCCGCCCACGAGCGCGCCGATCGAAGTCCCGGCAATCATCTCGATATCGATATTGGCTTCGTCCAGCGCACGCAGAACGCCGATATGTGCCCAACCGCGCGCAGCTCCACCACCCAGCGCCAGTGCTATCCGGCGCGGCTCACGCTTGATTTCAGGCTTTTCGATGATTTCTTCTGTCGGCGGCGCGAGGTCGTTATTCGCAGCCTTCCGCCTCTGCCCCCATGCAAGCATCACGATGGAAACCTCTTCGTCTCGACTTGGAGCATTTCCTGCAAAAGGCGAAGCGGTTTGCGTCAGGAAATGCGTAGAACAAATAGCTAAAGCGATTCCGACAGTTCCGTTTGACAGGAACCGCTTCAGATTAGCGAAACATAGTATCCAAAGAATAAATGCTGCAAATTGATGGCGCGACTCTTATTCACGCCATCACATCCTTTTGACCGCAGTTAATGCTCGTGATCGCAGGCCGTTTCCATCGTTAATGATGTTTTTCCGTCGTCCGACAATACCTGCCGATAAAAGCAGGAGCGGCGACCGGTATGACAGGTCGGCCCATCGCCTGCGACACGCACTTTCAGCCAAAGCGCATCCTGATCGCAATCCGTGCGCAACTCGACAACACTTTGCAGATTGCCCGACGTCTCGCCCTTCTTCCAGAGCGTGGACCGCGAGCGTGACCAGTAATGCGCAATTCCCGTTTCGAGGGTAAGGCGCAGCGCTTCCTCGTTCATATGGGCAACCATCAGCAATTCGCCGTCACGCGCATCAGTGACGACGGCGGTGATGAGACCCGATGCATCGAAGCGCGGCATGAATGCCGCGCCTTCTTCAATGGCCTTCTTGTCGGAAGGCTGTGCCGGAAAGAAGCTCATTGTCTGCCGTTTATCTGCGGGTCAGGGTCATGAAGCGAACCTGCTCCTCCGCATTCACCTGCATTTCGCCGGTAAACGTGGTGGTGATAGTCGTCGAACCCTGCTTACGAATACCGCGCATGGCCATGCACATATGTTCGGCCTCGATCATGACGGCGACGCCACGTGGCTTCAAAATGCGCTGGATGCTGTCGGCGATTTGCGCGGTGATGCTTTCCTGCGTCTGCAGGCGGCGCGCAAAAATATCCACGACGCGGGCAATCTTGGAAAGGCCCACCACTTTGTGATCAGGCAGATAGGCAACATGCGCCTTGCCAATGATCGGCACCATATGGTGCTCGCAATGCGAATGGAACGAAATGTCTTTCACCAGGACGAGATCATTATAGCCGCCGACTTCCTCGAACACCGTGCCGAGGACTTCTTCCGGGCTTTCCGTATAGCCTGCGAACAGTTCCTTATAGGCCTTGGCGACGCGCTTCGGCGTTTCCAGAAGACCTTCACGCTCCGGGTCGTCTCCGGCCCAAAGCAAAAGCGTGCGTACGGCTGCTTCTGCATCGGCCTGCGTCGGCTTGCCATGCAAAAGAGTTACATCTGCCTGCTTGTTCGGCAGGCCGGATTCGTCATCTTCTTTGAGGATGCGAGCGTCCATCAGTATTCTCCAGTAGTCTCCTTCAAGGAGGAGACGAGTTAAACGGACAATACAACGATGCGCTTTGCGAGCGGGCGATGTATTGATCCGGCGCTTAAGGTCACCGGACAGGTTTTCGTGCGACTGCCCCCGGGTCTGTGCTAATGTTACCCATGGCGCAGACGCTACCTGCCTATTATATAGACATTAAATTGCAACTTCAAACCGCAGCCGGGCGACAAAATTATGTTTTTCTCCGGCAGAGCGGAAGGTTCGCCGCCATGATCGATGATATTTATAACAAACGTATCCTGGAATTCGCCGGAAACATGGAGCGTCTGGGACGCCTTCCAGAGCCCGACGCAGTCGCCAAGGTGCACTCCAAGCTGTGCGGATCGACCGTTACCGTCTATCTGAAAATGACCGATGGCATCGTGACAGATTTCACGCATGAGGTGAAAGCCTGCGCGCTCGGACAGGCATCCTCCTCCGTGATGGCGCGCAATATCATCGGCGCTTCGGCGGATGAGCTGAAAGCCGTCCGCGATGAAATGTACAAGATGCTGAAGGAAGAGGGCCCGGCGCCGGAAGGGCGTTTCGCCGACCTGAAATATTTCGAGCCCGTCCGCGAATACAGGGCGCGGCATGCTTCCACGCTGCTTACTTTCGACGCGGTGGTCGATTGCATCCGGCAGATCGAGGAAAAGGCCAAAGCTGCCTGATGTGTGCCTGTAGTGAGAACCAAAAAGGCGAGGGCGCACCGAAACGCTATAGCCGCAATTTCACCGATCCCTGGCGCAAGACGCCGGGCAGGCTGATCGGTACGACATTCGTACGATTCTATCAGGTGACATTGTCATCCCTTATCGGCAATTCCTGCCGACATCTGCCCACCTGTTCCGAATATACTTATGAAGCGATTGCCCGCCACGGACTGTGGAGCGGCGGCTGGATGGGGCTTTTCCGCGTCATGCGTTGCGGACCCTTCGGTACCCACGGTTTCGATCCGGTGCCTCGGACACTCTCCGGCGATCTCAAATGGTATCTGCCCTGGCGATATTGGCGGTGTTCATCGCCCAGCCGTAAATTCTGACAGTTTTTTGTTAGCTGATTATAATTCATTAACGATATCAACGTTTCATTGAGAATTGGAATTTAAGGCAGTGCTGTGGTCTTTTTCGGGCCGCAATTTGCCTGCATGTCCCTCGGCGTCCTTATTCCTGTGAGCTGTTATGCTGAAATCATCGTCCCGCCTTTCTCGTCTCATTGCATCCTTAGCGCTCAGTGCGAGTGTGCTTTGTACGTCGGCGGCGATGGCGAACACGTCCTGGGTTGTCTTCGATGCTGATAGCGGGCGAATCCTTGGACAGGACGATGCCAATGTGCAGCGTGCACCTGCTTCGCTCGCCAAGATGATGACGCTTTATCTCGCCTTTGAAGGTCTCAAGACAGGCACATTGCATTGGGACGATGCAATGCCTGTGTCGAAAAATGCGTCTGCGAAAGTTCGCATGAAGCTCTGGCTGAAGCCCGGGGAAACGATCACAGTCCGCGATGCGATCAATGGCATGATTATCGTGTCAGCCAATGACGCAGCGACGGTAATGGGCGAGTATATAGCCGGATCGGAAGCGGCATTTGGCCGGTTGATGACGCAGCGTGCGCGCCAGATTGGCATGAAGAGCACTTTCTTTGTCAATCCATCAGGGCTGACGGCAAAGTCAACACAGCTTACGACTGCGCGTGACATGGCGGTTCTCGGTATGTCACTCCGCCGGGATTTTCCGGATCAATATGCACTGTTTTCGCAACGCTCCTTCACCTTCCGTGACCGGGTTCGCAACGGCCACAACAATCTGATGTACCGCTATGGCGGCGTTGACGGCATCAAGACGGGCTATACGGATGTATCCGGTTATAACCTCGTTTCATCTGCCATCATCAACGACAAGCATCTCGTCGGCGTTGTGCTGGGTGCCGGATCGGCGCGGCAGCGCGACGACCAGATGGCGAAGCTACTGACGCGCTTCGGTACTGAAGGTGCCGATGCCAAGGGGCAGCTCGTTGCAATGGCAAAACCGCAGCCGGTCGCTCCGGCTCAGCCAAAGGCTGATGCAGTCGCCGACCTGATCGACGATTCCCGTATCGAGCAGGGCGATGGCGGCTTCCTGATTGCTTCTGCCGCCGCCGGTGCATCGGCCTGGACGATCCAGCTTGGCGCTCCTCCGACACTTGCCGGTGCCAAGGAGCTGCTGGCCAAATACCGTCCCGCAGTCGACAAGGTCGCGCCGGGACTGAAGGCTGAAATTTCGCCTGCCGAAAAGCGCCGCAAGGTTTATCGCGCGCGTTTTTCCGGTTTCAAGGATTCGGCATCCGCCGAGAAGGCGTGTACGCAGTTGAAACAACAGAAGATCGACTGCCTTCCAATCCGGAACTGATTGTTTCCCTCCCGACAGGCGGGCAACCTGACGCTGTCAGCTTGTCGCGCTTTACTGGTTGGACAAAAGGGATTAGAAGCCAATCTTCATTTTTCATACGCATGAACCCACCCGCAATCGTTGGCGGGACTGGATAAGGATGAATAGAATGTCGAATACCGTTTCCATGCAATTTCCCGATGGCTCTGTGCGTGAATACGATGCGTCGATGACCGGCGCGGGCCTCGCGGAATCGATTTCCAAATCTCTTGCCAAAAAAGCTGTTGCCTATGCCGTCGATGGCACCGTGCGCGATCTCTCCGATCCTCTCGGCGCTTCCGGCAAGATTGAGATTTTAACCCGCGAAGACCCGCGCGCGCTCGAACTCATTCGTCACGATACGGCGCACGTACTGGCAGAAGCCGTGCAGGAGCTCTTTCCGGGCACGCAGGTTACCATTGGTCCTGTCATCGAAAACGGCTTCTACTACGACTTTGCGCGCAATGAACCATTCACGCCCGACGATCTGCCTGTGATCGAAAAGAAGATGCGCGAGATCATCCAGCGCAACAAGCCTTTCACCAAGGAAATCTGGTCGCGCGAAAAGGCCAAGCAGGTATTTGCCGACAAGGGCGAAGCCTACAAGGTCGAGCTGGTGGATGCCATTCCAGCCGGGCAGGACCTCAAGATTTACTCTCAGGGTGAATGGTTCGATCTCTGCCGCGGCCCGCACATGGCGTCAACCGGTCAGATTGGTAATTCCTTCAAGCTGATGAAGGTTGCCGGAGCCTATTGGCGCGGTGATTCCAACAATCCGATGCTGACCCGCATCTACGGCACTGCCTTTGCCAACGACAACGATCTTCAGGCCTATCTCCATATGCTTGAAGAGGCTGAAAAGCGCGATCACCGTCGTCTCGGCCGTGAAATGGACCTGTTCCATTTCCAGGAAGAAGGACCGGGCGTCGTCTTCTGGCACGCCAAGGGCTGGAAAATGTTCCAGAATCTGGTGAGCTATATGCGTCGCCGCCTCGACAGCCACGGCTATCAGGAAGTCAACGCGCCGCAGGTACTCGACAAGTCGCTTTGGGAAACCTCGGGGCACTGGGGCTGGTATCGCGACAATATGTTCAAGGTGACTGTCGCCGGTGATGAAACCGACGATGATCGCGTGTTTGCGCTGAAGCCGATGAACTGCCCCGGCCACGTGATGATCTTCAAGCATGGCCTCAAGTCCTACCGCGATTTGCCGATCAAGCTTGCTGAATTCGGCAATGTGCATCGCTATGAGCCGTCCGGAGCATTGCATGGTCTGATGCGCGTGCGCGGTTTTACGCAGGACGATGCGCACATCTTCTGCACCGAAGAGCAGATGGCTGCGGAATGCCTTCGTATCAACGACCTGATCCTGTCGGTCTACAAGGATTTCGGTTTCGAAGAGATCACCATCAAGCTATCGACCCGTCCTGACAAGCGCGTCGGTTCGGATGAACTTTGGGATCGTGCCGAAAGCGTGATGATGTCGGTGCTGGAAAAGATTCAGCAGCAGTCCAACAACATCAAGACCGGTATTTTGCCGGGCGAGGGCGCCTTCTACGGTCCGAAATTCGAATATACGCTGAAGGATGCCATCGGCCGTGAATGGCAGTGCGGCACCACGCAGGTGGACTTCAATCTGCCGGAACGCTTTGGCGCCTTCTATATCGACAAGGATTCGGAAAAGCGCCAGCCGGTGATGATCCACCGCGCGATCTGCGGCTCGATGGAACGCTTCCTCGGCATCCTGATCGAGAACTTCGCCGGTCACATGCCGTTGTGGTTTGCGCCGGTGCAGGTTGTCGTTGCCACGATCACTTCGGACGCCGACGAATATGCGGCGCAGGCGGCAGCCAAGCTGAAAGCGGCCGGGTTACAGGTCACAACCGATCTGCGCAACGAGAAGATCAACTACAAGGTCCGTGAACATTCGTTGCAGAAAGTTCCGGTGATCCTCGTCTGCGGAAAGCGCGAAGCCGAAGAAAATACGGTCAATATGCGCCGTCTCGGTTCGCGGGATCAGGAATCCATGACGCTCGATGAAGCCATCGCACGGCTGGTGGACGAGGCGACCCCGCCCGATCTGCTCCGGCTCAAGAATGGTGGCTAACAATAAAAAGGCCGCGCATTGCGCGGCCTTTTGCTTTTGCAGATAGCTTAAACTCAATCCATGCTGTCTTGAACGGACTCGGATTCGCCATTGGCGACGACTTCGACTTCCTCGTTCTTGCCGGATGAAACTTTGAAATCCCGCTGATAGATGCGGTCCTTGTTCTTCGCGACGGCGACATAATCACCTTCGATAAGGACCATCGACGAATAAGCGCCAGCACTTTCACGCACCACATCGCCGGAAGCGTTGAGGATAGACCACGACGTATCGGCAAGCGCTTCGCCGCCACGCTCACGCACAAGTTTCAATGTCACTTCTGCGGCGCGGTGCTGAACGGTCGCCTCAGTCAGCTTTCCGGCTTCCACGCGAATATCGGCACGAATGATGGCGTTGGCTGAACCGTAGTTGGAAACAACATGATAGGTGCCACTATTGAGGCGAATGATCGTACTCGGCTTGACGTCGGGCACGATCAGCGAACGGTCATTATTGTCTTCGTCGGCATAGATAGAGAAACGCAGGAGGTCGTCGTTGATCTTGCCACCATCCGGCAGAATGGCGCTCAGCTTCATTCCACCCGCATCGAGCATCATCACTTCATGGCGGGTCGCATTGCTAACTGTGATCCGCTTGGTAGCGCCCGCACGCCCGTAGGCGACATGCACCAGATAGCTACCCTCGGGCAGGTTGAAAATAGCACTACCACCCTTTGCGCTGGCGATGAGTGGCAACTGACCGTCAGGCCCGACATCGGGCGAGAATACACGCCAGACAAGCCCTGTAGGGATGTCGCTGCCGTTTTCATTCAGTCGCGCCTTGAGATCAAGTTCGCGTGTCTGAACGAGCGGGTTGTTCTCTGGGCTGGAGGGGGAGGCATAAGTGTTCAGCGTAGGGAGATCGAGCGTCGGCTGCGGCAAGTCCGGCAAGCCGGTCGTCGTGCTTTGCAGCAGCGGAATGTTCGTCTGCGGATCAAGCCCCTGAGCTACCGACGGCATCGCACTTACGGAAAGCGCAATCGCCGTAAAAAGCGATCCGCCTTGCAAGGCAATTTTTCTCTTTGGGTAAAACAGGTTCAAGCGATCCGACATACTGTATTTTTGATCCCATGCGGGTGGCGAATTCAAGGCCAAATCGATACGACCGCCCGCATTTTTCCAACTTCTGTTGATTAATCGTTTTCAGAGTTTTGACTTTACAGTTCGGATGCGACAAGCGAGAAGAAGCAGCTCCCGAAAAAGTGGAGCAATATAAGCAGCATTTTAGAGCGCATACCGAAAAGTGTGAAACGGTTTTCAGTACAGGAAGCGCGTAAAAACAAATGAATCAAGCATTTCCAATGATTCAGGCGAATGGGAAATGCTCTAATAACGAGGTTACCCGTGACCCATCCGGTGTTCGATTTTCTGGCGCAGCGCAGTTCTACCCCGATTTCAGCTATTTCCGGGCCAGCCCCTGAGGGCGAGGAACTTGCAGCTCTACTGAAAGTTGCAGCGCGTGTGCCTGACCATGGACGCCTGACACCCTGGCGCTTCATCCTTTATCGCGGCGACGCACGACTCAAAGTCGGAGAATATCTGGCCCGGCGTGCCGAAGAAATCGAAGGCCCTATGCCTGAAGGACGCAAGGAAAAAGAGCTGACACGCTTTTCGCGCGCACCGCTGGTCGTCGGCGTTGTGTCATCGCCAGTCACACATGAACGCATCCCGGAATGGGAGCAATTCCTTTCCGCCGGAGCCGTAGCGATGAACCTTTGCACGGCTGCCAACGCGCTTGGATATGCCAGCAACTGGATTACCAACTGGTACTCCGACGATGCGACCGCCCGTGCCTTTCTTGGGCTGGCTCCCAATGAGCGCGTAGCCGGGTTTGTCCATATCGGAACGGCAGAAAACAAGATGCCAGAACGCCCGAGAGCCAATATGGATAATATCGTGACGGAATATTCGGGGCCTTGGGTTCAAGCTTAGGGATGACTGCAACAACGTTTGCTAATTAACGGAAAAACATATGTTTTACGAACCGAGGGAAGGGCACCCGCTGCCCCACAATCCGTTCAAGGCAATCGTCGCACCACGGCCCATTGGCTGGATCGGAACTCGATCGAAGGATGGCGCAATCAATCTCGCGCCTTATTCCTTCTTCAACGCGATCTGCGACACACCGCCTATGGTCATGTTTTCATCAAGCGGCGAGAAGGACAGCGTTTCATTCATCGAAGAAACCGGCGAGTTCACTGCAAATCTCGTGAGTGATCATTTGAAAACGCAGATGAATGCATCATCTATCAACGCGCCTCGTGGGATCAGCGAGTTCGAATATGCCGGGCTTACGAAAGCACCGAGCAGGCTCATTGCAGCTCCGCGGGTCAAGGAAGCCTATGCCGCTCTTGAATGTGTTGCGGTAGAAGTCAAGCGGCTGCGGGACAAAGAGAGTAGGCTGACCGACAATTATATGGTGATTGGCGAGGTCGTCGGTGTTCATATCGACGAGCAGGTGCTGACCGACGGTCTTGTCGACATCTCGAAAGCCAGGCCTGTCAGCCGGCTTGGTTATATGGATTTTGGCACAACGGAAAGCGTCTACCAGATGTTCCGGCCGAAATGGGAAGATGAGAAATAAAGGCTGATAAAGCATTTCCAGCAAAAGCGTGAAACGGATTTGCGTTCGGAAATGCTTAAAAAAATAGGTCGAGAGGTTCTGACTATTCTATCAAAGCGGGAACCGCTCTAACTACAGCCCTTTTTTCTTGGCTTGGCCCCAGATTGCTTCCATCTCATCAAGGGTCGCGGCATCCAGGTCGCTTCCGGTTTCACCGAGCGTCCTTTCAATGAAATGAAAACGCCGCTTGAACTTCTCATTGGCGGCGACGAGCGCGGTTTCCGCGTCGATTTCGAGATGACGGCCCAGATTGACCATGGCAAACAGCAGGTCGCCATATTCCTCTTCTATATCCGCTGGTTCCTGCGCGGCCATTGCTTCTTTCAGCTCTGCGGTTTCCTCCGCAATCTTGTCGAGGATCGGTGCAGCTTCAGACCAGTCAAAGCCGACTTTCGCAGCTTTCTGCTGGAGTTTCAGGGCTCGAAGCAGAGCAGGGAAGGCTTGCGGAATATCATCCAGAAAACCGTTCTTGTCAGTCGCTTCAAGCCCGAGCTTTGCCCGCCGTTCAGCTCGCTCGGCCTTTTCTTCGGCCTTGATGCGGTTCCACGAGCCTTTGGCCATGCCAGCGCTTCTTGCTTCAACATCGCCGAAGACATGCGGATGGCGTCGTATCATCTTGTGCGTGATGGCTTCGACAACATCACCGAATGCAAAGCTGCCTTGTTCTTCAGCCATGCGCGCATGAAACACCACCTGCAACAAAAGATCGCCAAGCTCTTCGCGCAGATCGTCCATATCGTTGCGCTCGATTGCGTCGAGCACTTCATATGTTTCCTCAAGCGTGTAGGGCATGATGGATTGGAAGTTTTGTTCCACATCCCATGGACAGCCGGTTTCAGGATCGCGGAGCGCTGCCATGATTTCCAGCAAGCGATCGATATTGCGCGATGGTTTCATCTTCGCTCCATCAAACTTGGCTAATCCGTGACTGTCAATTCGAGAGAATCGCGCCGGATGGCTTGAAGTCTGTTACTGATTTTGCATAGTCAGCCGGGGATCGCACATCGGGGCGGTATGTTCAACAAGTGGATACATAAACGATGACAATTCTTGTGACTGGCGGCGCTGGCTATATTGGCTCGCACACCTGTGTTCAGCTCATCGAGGCAGGCCACGACGTTGTTGTGGTCGACAATTTTGACAACAGCCACCCGGAAGCCCTGCATCGCATCGAACAGATTACAGGGCGCGCGCCGCGGCGCGAATCCGGTGATATCCGTGATCGCGCCTTTCTGGAGCAAGTGATCAGGCATCACAAATGCACTGCCGTCATTCACTTTGCCGGTCTGAAGGCCGTTGGAGAATCGAGCGAAAAGCCGATGCTCTATTATGATTGCAATGTAGTGGGCACGCTGCGGCTGCTGCAAGCCATGGAAGCAACCGGCGTCAAGACGCTGGTTTTCAGCTCATCGGCCACGGTTTACGGTGATCCGCAGAAATTGCCGATCACCGAGGACCAGCCACTGTCGGCAACGAACCCCTATGGTCGAACGAAGCTCGTCATCGAAGACATGCTTCGCGATCTCTACAATGGCGACAATAGCTGGAAGATCGCTATCCTGCGTTATTTCAATCCGGTTGGCGCACATGAGAGCGGCCTTATCGGCGAAGATCCAAAGGGTATTCCGAACAATCTGATGCCCATCATTGCTCAGGTCGCCACTGGTCGTCGCGAAAAACTGAATGTCTGGGGCAACGACTATCCAACGCCCGATGGCACCGGGATTCGCGACTATATCCATGTGGTGGATCTGGCTGCGGGCCATCTGAAGGCACTCAAGAAACTTGATGAGCCGCAATGCTTCTCGGTCAATCTTGGCACGGGGCAGGGCTATAGCGTTCTCGATGTGGTCAAGGCATTCGAGCATGTTTCGAACCGCGAGATCAAATACGAGATTGCGCCACGCCGTCCGGGCGACGTGGCAGAGTGCTATGCCGATCCTAGTTTTGCCCAGAATTTCCTCGGCTGGTCAGCGGAGAAGAATCTGCGCGAGATGTGTCAGGATATATGGCACTGGCAATCGAAAAACCCCAACGGCTATGAATGACCAGATATGGTCAAAATGACTGACAGTTCCAGGTTGTATCTCGAAACTTTGAGCCATTTCTCGACACCGGGAGGATTGAAACTCCTCCCGAGAGGTTTATGAACGAATACAAGCTTGGCTGCCTTATACCTGAAGTGGGCGCCGCCCTTCGCGATGCCCGCCAGATTGGACGATATGATGCGTTTCCTGCCTGACAAATTCACCAGCATGCTGATCGTGACCATTCTTGTTGCGTCCGTGCTTCCCGTGCGCGGTGACTTTGCAGACTGGTTTGCGCTCGCTACAAAATTCGCCGTCGGGCTGCTGTTCTTTCTGCATGGTGCCAGGCTCTCGCGCGAGGCCGTGGTTGCGGGCATAACGCACTGGAGACTGCATCTGGCAGTATTGTCTTCGACATTCATCCTTTTCCCGATTCTTGGCCTGATGGCAGGCTGGACGGTTCCTGGTTTGTCGCAGTCAGCCTTCTACACCGGTATCCTCTTTCTCTGTGTCCTGCCTTCGACGGTTCAGTCATCCATCGCCTTCACCTCAATTGCAGGCGGCAATGTTTCGGCGGCGATCGTATCGGCTTCCGCGTCGAATATCTTCGGCATGTTCCTCACTCCGCTGCTGGTTGGCCTATTGTTCGCAGTAAAAGGCGGCGGCGGAATATCGATCGACGCGCTGGAATCCATCCTGCTGCAATTGCTTGCTCCGTTTGTGCTTGGGCAGATCCTGCAGCCATTGATCGGCAAGTTCATGCGGCGCCACAGCAAAGCGCTTGGCTTCGTTGACCGAGGCTCGATCCTGATGGTCGTTTATCTGGCTTTCAGCGAAGCGGTGGTTGAAGGTCTGTGGCACACAGTGTCGTGGAACGATCTCGGCATGATGGTCGGCGTAAACATCATTCTGCTCGTCGCTGTGCTGCTCGCCACCTGGTATGGTAGCAAATGGCTCGGTTTCAACCGTCCCGACCGCATCACGATCATGTTCTGCGGATCAAAGAAGAGCCTTGCCAGCGGTGCGCCAATGGCGAGTGCTATTTTCGTCGGCGCGAATGTCGGCAGTATCGTTTTGCCCTTGATGCTTTTTCACCAGATTCAGCTTATGGCCTGTGCTGTGATTGCACGAAAACTGGCGGATCATAAGGGCCACGAAGAACGTATCACCGCTGCTGCGGAGTAGGGCGCTCGGCAGGAATCGCAATGCCCTATTTTTCAGGAAACAGGAATGTCGTCACGAATCGGGCTCCCCATTTGGGACCGTCTGACGGTGCTTCAGCATAATATCGCGCCGACGCACCAATGCTGACCCGTTGTTCTCCAAACCTGAAGACCTTCGATATGCCCGCATTGATTGGTACGGTCCATTGCTCGGAAGTCCAGTCATAGGAGGTTTCCGATGATAAATTCAGTGCTGTCGTATCGGGAAACGTATAGGTGAGAAATGGCTGGATAAAGCTCTGGCTGACAGCATCGCGGTCGCTATGTCCGGCATAGGACCATATATGGTTGGCCAACGCGCCATAGGTCCAGCCGCCATGTTGTTTAAGGACGACACCGGTAGTGCCAACGCCCCATTTCCCTGTGCCAAGCTCACTATTGGTAGCAGTTGGCCACAGGAATACCGGACCGAGGCCCCAGGTTATGCCGTCTACAGACTGGGCAGGTGAAAAGAAAAAGCTCTGTTCCGCGTCGCTCAGTCCAAAACGGTTGTCGAAGCCAGCCGCTGGAGCCTGTTGATAAACGACTGGAACAATCGTGCGGACAATAAGGTTCCAATCCTCGTTTAGCGACAACGGAATAACAGGCTGAATGTTGAGTGTGTATCGGTAGGAGTCCTTGGGGCCCAAGCAACAGTCATAATTGCTCTGAAATGGGACACTGATAAGACTGGAGATGGGATTGGCGAGCTTTTTGGCCAGTTCCTGGTCTGCATCGGCACGCGCATTGCTAACACCAGCCGCAACAGCCACCAAAAATACGAATGGTTTCAAAGTTAAACCGTGCATCTGAGTCCCATGACAACCAAATAATATACGAATATAAAAATCAGAAGATCATTATCACGCTATCATTATTATGGTTATTTTCTATTGAATACTTCAATTATTCACAATTATAAGAATATTATTAGCTTTATCTATTTAAGCATTGAAAGAAATAATCATCTCATGCAGCGCTTGCGAGAACACCTGGATCGGCGTAGGAGAGCGGGCAGGGGTCCAACTCCCGCGATTGCAGGTTTCTGGTCCTCAGATCGAAATATGTTCTAACGAGATTTGCGCAGTTGTTGCGCTGTCTTGGCTCGTTCATCTGTGCAAGACAGGAAAGGCAGAAATCAATGGCTGAAGATGATAGCCAGGCTTTTGATCAGGAAGCTCTTGCAGAAGCCTATAACCGCGCGCTCGCGCTGGAAAAGGCCGGTGATTTCGATGCCGCTGCCAAGGCCTATGAAGATGTTTTGCGGATCGATCCCGAGGATCATGGCGGCGCTACTGTGCGGCTCGCAAGCATGGGGCGCGGCGCTGTTCCGCTCAAGGCTCCGGATGCCTATGTGTCGACGCTTTTCGATCAGCATGCAGAAATGTTCGATACGATCCTTGTCGATCAGCTTGGCTACGACGTTCCGCTGCAACTGCGGGAAATGTTCCTCGAGATGAATGACGAGTTTTTCGCAGAACGCATGTTGGATCTGGGCTGCGGCACCGGTCTGTCTGCTGACGCACTCGATGATATGGCCGGGCATAAAACCGGAGTCGATATTTCTGAGAACATGATCGAAGTCGCTTACGAGAAAGGCGACTATCAGGCGCTGTTTGTCGGAGAAGCCGTACGTTTTCTCGAAACCACCGGCGAACCACAATGGGATCTGATCGTCGCCACCGATGTTCTGCCTTATATGGGCGAACTGGACAAATTCTTCACCGGCGTTGCTGCGCATCTGTCATCAGGCGGACATTTCGGATTTTCCAGCGAGACGCTCGATGATGCAAGACTTGCGGGTCGTGCATTCATGGTCGGCGACTATCAGCGTTTTGCCCACGCACAGTCCTATGTGCGGGCAATGCTCGACAACCACGGAATGGATTGCTTACGTTGCGACGATATTGTCGTGCGTAGCGAACAAGGATCGCCAGTTCCAGGACATCTCTATGTCGCTCGGCGTAAATGATAATCCGAACTCCAATTGAGTGCGCAAGAAGCGTGGTTCACGACGACAGTTTGACAACTATCCCAATGTTCTCCTGTGTGGCCGACATCTGAAAGTTCCATAATCTATCTTATGCAACCCACACAAGCCCTTGAACCTTAGCTGCTCATGTTGCGCCCTTCATGCTGATCGGACATGCAGCAACTCGTCCCACGTCTTTGATTTCAATCATTTCGAAGAATCGCATGACGTGGGAAATACGATCCGCATCACAGCCAACTGTCTTGGCATCTAAGACCAAAGCATGCGTGTACTGGTGGTCCATATGCGCTATTACCCGGACGGCGCTGTAATTCGCAAATGGTCGGCAGCAGCATCTTGCTTTCGAGACGGCAAGCGCCATCTCCGGCTCAACGCCGGATGGGAAAAAAGGTAGACTTAAAGATGTTGGAAGCACGTATCAGAAACACTTCGCTTCGCGATAAGATCATAACCGCAGAACAGGCCGCAAGCCTTATCAAAGACGGTATGATTGTTGGTATGAGCGGATTCACCCGCGCCGGTGACGCCAAGGCTGTGCCAATCGCCATGGCCGCCCGTGCCGCAACAGATCCCTTCAAGATCACGCTGATTACCGGCGCATCGCTCGGTCACGACGTCGACAAAATTCTCACCGAAGCACACGTACTCGCGCGACGCATGCCATTTCAGGTTGACCGAACCCTGCGTTCCGCAATCAATCGCGGCGAGGTGATGTTCATCGACCAGCATCTTTCCGAAACTGTCGAACAATTGCGTTCGAACCAGATCGGCCCTATCGACTATGCAGTCGTTGAGGCCCTGGCGATTACCGAAAGCGGCGGGATCATTCCCACGACATCCATCGGCAATTCGGCAAGCTTTGCCATTCTGGCCGACAAGGTCATCGTTGAAGTGAACCTCAACCAGCCTATGGCGCTTGAAGGCTTGCACGATATCTATATTCCAACGAAGCGCCCTTCCCGCGACCCCATACCGGTTACGGCATGCGACAGCCGTGTCGGCCTGCCCTATATTCCGATCCCGCCGGAAAAAATCGCAGGCATTGTCATCACGCAGGAGAACGACAGCGCATCGACCGTAGAGCCTGCCGACGGCGAAACGATTGCCATCGCGAGCCATCTGATCGAGTTTCTGATGCATGAAGTGGCAACCGGGCGTCTTGACCTGACGCTCAATCCTCTACAGGCTGGCATCGGAACCATTGCCAATGCCGTGTTGAATGGTTTCGCCGATAGCCCGTTCCACAATCTGCGCATGTATAGCGAAGTGCTGCAGGACAGCACCTTCGACCTCTTCGATGCCGGAAAACTCGATTTTGCATCGGGATCATCGATCACGCTCAGCCCGGCCTGCGGAGAACGGGTCTTCAACAATATCGACCGTTACCGCGATAAACTCATTCTGCGCCCGCAGGAAATCAGCAACCATCCCGAAGTCATCCGCCGTCTCGGCATTATCGGCATAAACACCGCGTTGGAATTCGACATTTATGGCAATGTGAACTCCACGCATGTCGACGGCACACATATGATGAACGGGATCGGCGGTTCCGGCGATTTTGCCCGCAACGCATTCATCTCGATCTTCGTCACCAAATCCGAAGCCAAAAGCGGCGCGATATCATCCGTCGTACCCATGGTTACGCATGTCGATCACACCGAGCACGATGTGGATATTCTGGTAACCGAACAGGGTCTCGCCGACTTGCGTGGTCTTGCTCCGCGCGAGCGCGCGCGTGCCATCATTGATAATTGCGCACACCCCGATTACCGCGACCAGCTCAGCGATTACTTCGACCGGGCGTGCGCACGCGGGGGGCATACGCCTCACCTGATCGAAGAAGTCTTTAGCTGGCATCAGCGTCGTCGCGAGACGGGCAGCATGCGGAGCTGAATACCGGAACTATCCGGTGCCATTCGGTGCTCGTTTGGTTTAAGTTCTTGCTTATAAAGCGGAACCTTCTTTTCCTTGGAACGTTAACTGGCACATCGTTTTTGGATTGGAGACGATGTGCCGGCAGCAGGAGCCCTGCTCTTTCTTCCGGTTACAACGGCTCAATCGGACGACGTGGAGGAACGGTCGTCGGGTGTGAGCAATGCAACCCCAAGTTCCGGGAAGGATCAGACCGCCCATGTCCATCCTCATCAGCCTTCTGATAACAATCCTTGTTATCTTCCTCGTGCTTTATCTCATCAACATGCTGCCTCTGGACGCCAAGGTCAAACAGATCGCTCAAGTTATCGTGATCATCATTGGCATAATTTCACTTCTGAAATATCTGGCGGTCTTCTGATTTCAACCAGCAACAGCCATAATCCCGGAGCGTCACGACTTTTGGGCGTTCCGGGATTTTTTACAGTGCTACGCTCACGGTATGTCTCGGCTTATATTAGCTACTTACGATTTATGTCTTATGGAGACAGTTCTTTTAAACATAGTTGTGCTTAATTACATTTCCTCGTAATATATAACCACTATGCTACCTATGATTGTGTCATTAATGGCACTCATAAACAAAAAATTGCAAGAGGCGCATGGTTATATCTTTCCCCTCTCAGGCGTTCCTTTTATAAGGCCCGCAAAATAAAGCCCGTTCATATAGGGTTCAGGCGGGGTCGTTGATCATCCTCACTCAGGGTTGGGAGTGCGAGGGAATGAAGAAGACTGCTCTTTTAAAAGCAGCATTGATAACGCTGTCTGTCGTATTGTTCTCGCTGGGAGCAACGTCAATAGTGGCGTATTCTGCTGGCGTAAGCCCCGGCGTGGTTGCGCTTAGCCTTAGTGCGGGTATTCCCGCAGCTACGGCCTTCCCTTCCCTTGCCTATATTTTTCATCAGCACAGCAAGCTGAGGGATGCCTATCTCCAGCTCGAAAAAGCGCATGTCGAACTGCAGGCACGTTCGCGGATCGATCACATGACAGGCCTCCTCAACCGCGAGGCGCTGTTTGAAGCAATGAAGATCAGCCGGTCCCGTATCGAGACCGGCACTTTGCTCGTCGTTGACGCTGACCACTTCAAGGCAATCAACGATACGTTCGGCCACGGCGTCGGCGACCGCGCTTTGAAACTGATTGCTTTCGCACTCCAGAATGTAACCCGAAAAGGTGATCTTGTCGGGCGCATCGGCGGAGAAGAGTTTTGCGTTTTTCTGCCAGGTGCAAGCGGAGAAACCGGCATGCGTGTTGCGCAGCGCATACGCGCGGAAGTGGAAAACACGCCTTTTCATACGACTGAGTATCAGGTCTATCCGTTGACCATCAGTATCGGCGTCGCCTCCGCACCAAAGAACGAGACGAACTCACAGGTACTCAGTCGCGCTGATCGATGCCTCTATATGGCCAAGCAGCGTGGACGCAATTGCGTGGTGTTCGATGAGGAAAGCGGGCGACTTGCCAGCACGTCTGTCATATCGATCGCAAGTGCTCGTGAAGTGGCGCGCGGATAGCGCCAGCCTCATTTCCAGGGCTCGATTATCTCTTCCGACCATCCAATCGGCACGAAACCCATCTTCTGATAGAGCTGCAATGCGCGCGGGCTGTCGAGCGTATTGGTATGGATCGTCACCTTTTGCGGCCCATGCGCCCAGGCAGCGGAAATCGCTTCACTCAGAAAAAACTTGCCGATTCCCCGCCCCTGAAAATCATCGATGAGACCGAAATAGACAATTTCCGCAGCGTCCGGCAAAGCCGACAGGTCTAGCTCGACAAATCCTGCCGGGCAGCCATCCGCGTAGAGGATGTTGATTTCTGTTGTGCCTGCATGAATTATAGCTGCGACTTCAGAATCTGTCTGAACCCGCCGCATCATCCAGTGATGCTTGCGCCCGATCTGTTCATACAGATAGCGGTAATAATGGACCGGCATATCGCTTGCCCGCATGATTGCCAAGCGGATACCTGACGGCACCGGCATCGCAACGGCCTGACGGGTGGACATCTCCAGATGTGTGATGCGGGCAGTCAGCTTTTCAGACATGCTTATTCGGCTTCACCGGTGACAACCGGTGTGTCCTGCCTGCTGCCCCATTCACTCCAGGAACCATCGTAAAGACGGTTGTCTTTGTGACCGAGTGACGTCAGAGCCAGAGTGATGACGGCGGCGGTTACGCCGGAGCCACAACTCGTAACGACCGGCTTGGAAAGATCGACACCAGCCTCATCAAAAATCTTGCGGAGATTCGCCAGATCCTTCAGCTCACCGTTTTCGGACAAGGTTCCGACGGGAACGTTACGTGCGCCGGGCATGTGGCCCGAGCGCATACCGGCCCGCGGCTCCGCATCGCGTCCCGTGAAGCGCCCGGCTGCACGCGCATCGGCAATCTGCAAGCGCCGTTCGTTCACGATATCATGCATCTGCGCAAAATTGACGACTGCTGCTTCGTTGAAGGATGGCGTGAACAGTGTCGGTGCAATCTTGGTGGTTTCATCGGTAACCGGATAACCAGCGTTTTTCCAGCCGTCGAAGCCGCCATCGAGCACATAGACATCCTTCACGCCCATGACGCGGAACATCCACCAGACGCGCGGCGCGGAAAACATTCCCGGTCCATCATAGACCACAACAGTCTCGTCAGCGGTGATGCCCATGGCACCCACATGCTGCGCGAAAAGCTCAGGCGACGGCAGGGTGTGTGGCAGACCGGACTCCTTGTCGGCGATCTTGTCCTGATCGAAGAAAACAGCACCAGGAATATGCACGGCGTTGTATTCTTCCTGCCCGTTGCGTCCAGCGGCGGGAAGATACCAGGACGCATCGACAATTGCGATGCCCGGTTTGCCGAGCCGTTCTTTCAACCAATCCCGCGAAACGACGAAAGCGCTTTTCTCAACCATGGGTCACTCCTGCGGCATGCCTCCCCAAAGGCAGGAACATGCGAAAAACGATAGAACTATGCTTCTGGCAAACCGCCGAAGCGAATGCGGAACCGGCGATTTTCCTTGCCCTTCTTTTCGATCTTGCCGATGTGGATTTCACCCACTTCCTGCGTCTCGGAAACGTGCGTACCGCCGCAAGGTTGCGAATCCACCACACCGTTTTCGCCGATGAGAACAAGGCGTATGCGACCGAGCCCGACCGGTGGGCGCACATTCTTCGACTTCACGATATCAGGATTTGCAAGGAACTCTTCATCGCTGATCCAGCGAATGGCAACCGAGTCATTGGCGTTCACCCGCTCCATGAGCTTTTCCGTCACGAATTCCTTGGTGTAGCTTGCGTCGGGAAGGTCGAAATCAACGCGACTTTCATCCTCGCCCACCGCAGCTCCGGTAATGGGGAACGGGCATACAACGGAAAGCAGGTGGCAGGCCGTGTGCATGCGCATCAGCTTGTAGCGGCGTGGCCAGTCGACATGCAGGACGAGCTTCTCACCGATTGCGGGCGAAGCCTGCCCTTCTGCCGGAACGTGAATGATTTCGTTCTTGTTTTCGCCGGTAACGGTTGCCGTTATCTCGATGCGGGAACCATCTGCGCGCTCAAAAACACCGATATCGCCCGGCTGGCCACCTGACGTCGCATAGAAATTCGTCTGGTCGAGAATGATTCCACCGGTGTCGGTAATGGCAAGTACCGTGCCCTCCGCCGTTGAAAGATAGGAATCTTCGCGGAAAAGCGCTTCGGTCTCGTATGCCATGATTATCCCTCGAACGGTATGTCTATCTCGGTCTTTTTCTCCAGCCACTGCGGTACAGGCAAGTTCTTGCCGCGCAGGAAAGCAGGATTGAACAGCTTGGACTGGTAACGATTACCATAGTCGCAAAGCACCGTCACAATTGTGTGGCCCGGCCCGAGATCTTTTGCAAGCCGGATTGCGCCTGCAATATTGATACCCGAAGAGCCCCCAAGGCAAAGTCCTTCATTTTCCACGAGATCGAATACGATATCGAGCGCTTCCGCGTCGGAAAGGCGGTAGGAGAAATCGGGGCTGAACCCTTCAAGATTGGCAGTGATACGTCCCTGCCCGATGCCCTCGGTAATCGAGTCGCCCTCGGCCTTCAGCTCACCGGTCGTATAGAAGGAATGGAGTGCGGCTCCATAGGGATCGGCAAGTGCGATCTTGATATCGGTGTCGTGATCTTTCAGGCCGAATGCAGTGCCGACAAGCGTTCCACCCGATCCGACAGCGGCGACAAATCCATCGACCTTGCCGTCGGTATCGCGCCAGATTTCCTGTGCTGTGGTTTCGATATGGGCCTGCCGGTTGATCGGATTGTCGAACTGGTTGGCCCATATCGCGCCGTTCGGCTCACTTTTGGCAAGTTGTTCGGCCAATCGTCCGGACAGGCGCACATAATTGTTCGGGTTTCGATAGGGCGCGGCAGGAACTTCGATCAGTTCGGCGCCAAGCAGGCGCAACGCGTCTTTTTTTTCCTGGCTCTGCGTTTCGGGAATAACAATAACAGTGCGATAGCCAAGCGCTTTCGCGACCATCGTGAGGCCAATGCCGGTATTGCCAGCCGTACCCTCAACGATGACACCGCCGGGTTTCAGAAGTCCACGCTTTTCGGCTTCGCGAATAATATAGAGCGCTGCCCGATCCTTCACTGACTGGCCGGGATTGAGGAATTCGGCCTTGCCGTAAATTGCACAGCCGGTCAGTTCGGAAGCCTTCTTCAAATGGATCAATGGCGTATTGCCGATTGCGTCTAGCACTGATTGGAACATGGCTTCCGTCCTTCCTGTTTCGCAGAGGACGTTATGAGGAAGCGCCCTGCCCTTCAAGCAAGCATGGAATATTTTTCCTGTATGTTGCGCAAATCAAAACCCAGACAATGGCTACAAATAGAAAAGCCGCCCGAAATGGGCGGCTTTTTGGAAAAATGTTTAAGGTCAGCTTAAGCAGCACGCTGCCCGCCATTGCCATTGGCATTGCGACGCTTGCGCCGGAATGGGCGCTTCGCTTTCGGAGCGGCGTCACCTGCTGCATGAGCGCCTGTGCGGTGTTCGCTGGACTTCGGCGCTGCACGGCGCGGCTTCTGAGGGGTTCCGCCTTTGCGATGCCCGGTCTTTTGCGGGCGTTCGCCCGGAGCGGCGGCTCGCGGGGCCGGAGCCGGTGCAAGCTCCACAGGTGCATCCTTGATCGGAAGCTTGCTGCGCGTCACACGCTCGACCGCTCGCAGCTTGGCTTCTTCTGCTGCTGGATCGTAGAGCGTGATCGATGCGCCGCTGGCGCCGTTGCGGCCGGTGCGGCCAATACGGTGCACATAGGTTTCCGGCTCATCCGGCAGATCATAGTTCACAACATGGCTGATACCCGGCACATCAATGCCGCGCGCAGCAATGTCGGTTGCGATCAAAATCCGCAGCGATCCGTCACGAAATCCGTTCAGCGCGCGCTGACGTGCGTTCTGCGACTTGTTGCCGTGAATGGCGGCGACTTCATATCCATCGCGTTCCAGATGCCGGACCACCGCATCGGCACCATGCTTCGTACGAGTGAAGACGATGACCGAACGCATGGCCTTGTCACCCAGCAGTGCGGAAAGAAGACGACGCTTTTCCTTGGTATGCACGGGATGCACGACCTGCGTGATTTCGGCAGCCGTCGTTCCCTGCGGGGCGACTTCCACGCGCACCGGATCACGCAGCAGGCTTCCGGCCAGCGATGCGATTTCCTTTGGCATTGTTGCCGAAAACAGCGCGGTCTGACGGTCGGAATGGGTTGCCTTTGCGATGCGCTTCACGTCGTTGATGAAGCCCATATCCAGCATACGGTCAGCCTCATCGAGAACGAGCCAGCGCGTCTGCGAAAGATCGACCAGACCGTCACGCATCAGGTCGGTCAGGCGACCGGGCGTGGCAATCAAAACGTCGATACCAGGAGCGATACGCTTGATCTGCGACAGCTTGGAAACACCGCCCAGAACAAGCGCCGTCGAGATATGGGCCTGTTTGGAAACATTGCGAATCGTCTGTTCAATCTGCACTGCGAGTTCACGCGTCGGTGCCAGGATCAGTGCGCGCGCGGTCTTCGGACGGCGCTTGTCACCGAGCCCCATGATCTTCTGCAGGATTGGCAGGCTGAAAGCAGCCGTCTTGCCAGAGCCAGTCTGCGCGATGCCCAGGATGTCACGGCCTTCAAGCTGGTGCGGGATAGCCTGCAACTGGATCGGCTTCGGCTCGGTCATGCCAGCGGCTTCGACGCCCTTGAGCAAAACGCCGGTAACGCCAAGAGCGGCAAAGCCGCCCGTAATTTCTTTTGTCAATTCAATCTCTTTCGGCGGCACCATGATCTCATGGTCCGCATCCAAATGCCGGTCAAGCGCAACTTGCCGAACTCTATCTATTCAAGGATAACGACGGGACGCCGAAGCTTGTAAACTCCTGGCGACTTGCGCTGCCGTGCCCGAACATTTTCTCGGGTCTCCCCGCTTCCAGACCATTCCAGAAGACAGAGGCGAGACGCAACAAGTCCAATGCCGGGAAAGCCGACGAACACGTCGGCCCATGCGCCTGACGCGGCATATGGTATATTTTCGTCGAAAAAGCAACCTATTTCGCTTAAACCCGCGAAATCAGATGATGAAATCGGCGAGCACCTGATTGTCGGTAATGTCCTGATAAGCCCAGCCTGCTTCTCCGAATTTCTTTTCCAGAAGCTTGAAGTTCGACGCGTTCTTCGTTTCAATGCCGATCAGCACGGAGCCGAAATTGCGTGCCGATTTCTTGAGATACTCAAAACGCGCAATATCATCTTCCGGTCCCAGAAGATCGAGGAATGAGCGAAGCGCGCCCGGCCTCTGCGGGAAGCGGAAGATGAAATATTTCTTCAAGCCTTCAAAACGAAGCGCGCGTTCGCGAACATCCGGTAAACGTTCGAAATCGAAATTGCCGCCCGAAACAACAATGACAATGCGCTTGCCCTTGATGTCGCTCTTCTTGAAATCCTTCAGTGCATCGATGCCGAGTGCACCCGCAGGCTCAAGCACGACGCCCTCGATATTGAGCATTTCGATGATTGTCGCGCAGAGCCGATTTTCCGGCACTGTTATGACAGTTTTAGGATCAAACTCTTTGAGAAGCTTGAAGTTTTCCTTGCCGATCTCAGCCACCGCCGCCCCGTCGACAAAAGTGTCGACATGCGAGAGCTTGATGCGCTTGCCTGCCTCAAGACTTCCCTTCAGGCTCGCCGCCCCTTGCGGTTCGACAAAGCGGAAACTCGTCTTCCAACCCAAATCCGAAACATATTGCGTGACGCCGCCGGACAACCCACCGCCGCCGACAGGCAGCAGAATGAAATCAGGCTGCTTTCCTTCCGGCAATTGCCGCTCGATCTCAAGCGCTACCGTTGCCTGCCCCTCGACGATGCGGGGATGATCGAAGGGCGGTACCATCACGCCCTTATTGCTTGCGGCAAACTCCTGTGAAGCAGCGTAACAAACATCAAAAATATCGCCCACCAGCTTGATTTCGATGAACTCAGCGCCAAAAGCGCGCGTCTTGTCGATTTTCTGCTGCGGTGTCGTAACCGGCATGAAAACCACGCCCTTGCGGCCAAAATGGCGGCAGACAAATGCAAAACCCTGCGCGTGATTGCCTGCAGAAGCGCAAACGAACACCACATTCTTGTCAGTCGTTTCGACCGCTTTGGAAATGAAATTGAAGGCGCCACGAATCTTGTAGGATCGGACCGGAGTGAGGTCTTCGCGCTTGAGCCAAATTTCCGCACCGTACTTCCGCGACAGGTAATCGTTGAGCTGCAGCGGCGTTTCGGGAAACAGCGCGCGCATTGCCTTTTCGGCTTCGGATACGGATTTGACGAAGGCGGTCATTATTCGACTTTCTGGATTTCCTGCGGATTTTCGCTCATGGCTACATGGGTTTGACAATGCAGACAAGGTTGAAGCTTGCCAGACCGCTAAATCATCAATTTGGAGTAAGCATATATTCGGCAATGCTAACTGTTGATATTAACAGGCTTTGTGGCTTGAATTCATGATACAAATCATGACATAGACGATGGTAATCGCTGCGGTCGTGGCGAAATTGGTATACGCAACGGACTTAAAATCCGTCGTCTTTTAGACTTGCGGGTTCAAGTCCCGCCGACCGCACCACGTCCCCTTTTGTCCTCCGTTTTTCCCTTATCCGTAAAGGGCAACCTCGCCTTGGCGGTTTGCTGCCCTATCCTCCTTTGCTCCCCCTAATTGAAACAGGTTCAGACGGAACAATGGAAGAGCAAGCCACACAGATTATCGCAAATACAAACGCGTTCGTTCTCCAGATTTACGACCTTCTCATACGATATTCGGTTTCCACTCTCGGCGCGCTGATTATCCTTTGTGTCGGCTGGATATTGGCCGGGCTCCTTCAGAAATGGACCACACAGTCGCTTTCAAAAATTCGCGGCTTCGACCCAACACTGATCGGATTTTTCGGTGCTGTCGTCCGATACGGGATACTCGTCATCATTCTGGTCATGGTTCTCGGGCAGTTTGGCATCCAGACCGCTTCCATTCTTGCGGCACTGGGCGCAATCGGTTTGGCTATTGGTCTTGCCCTACAAGGTACGCTGCAGAACATTGCAGCAGGTATTATGCTTCTGGTTCTCAGGCCGTTTCGCGTTGGTGAATACATCAGTGCAGGCACCATTGTTGGCACAGTACAAGACGTCGGATTGTTCGCGACGGAGCTTAAAACCGGCGATGGTCTTTACGTTCTGGCACCCAACTCCTCACTCTGGAATACGCCCGTTACCAATTACAGCCGCATGAAAACCCGCATGCACGATTTCAAGGTGGGGATCGGCTACGAAGACGATATCGATCAAGCCTTCGTTATTATGAAGAAAGTCATTGAAGACCAGCAGGGCGTCCTTTCAACACCGATGCCTGCCTACTTCGTATCGCAACTGGGTGATAATGCCGTCGTTCTCAGCGCGAACTATTGGGTAAACAGCGCGAATTATGTGCTGGTATCACGCCATACGATCAAAGCGGTGAAGATCGAGTTCGACAAAGCCGGGATCAATATCCCCTATCCGCAAATGACTTATCACATTGTTGAAAAAGATAATAAAATAGAAAGCACTAAGTAAATTATCTAGTATATCACATGAAAAAGCCGCAGGCTGAATCTGCGGCTTTTCTAACCTCATATGCGCTTAACCATGCAGCTTGGCGGTGATTTCTGCAACGCGTTTACCCTGGAAACGGGCACCGTCCAATTCCTGTTCCGATGGCTGGCGTGAACCGTCACCATCGGCAGTGGTGGTCATGCCATACGGAGCACCGCCACGCACCACGTCATTACCCATCTGCCCCTGATAAGCATAGGAAAGCGGGACGATAATCATGCCATGATGCTGCATCTGCCATTGTGTGGAAATCAGCGCCAGTTCAGCGCCACCATGCTGTGTGGCTGTAGAAACCATCGCCGATCCCACCTTATTGATGAGAGCGCCCTTCGCCCAAAGTCCGCCGGTCTGGTCGAGAAAATTCTTCATCTGGGCCGCCATCATACCGTAACGAGTAGCAGTACCGATGATGATGGCGTCATAATCCGCAAGCTCGCCCGGCGTTGCAATGGGTGCGTCCTGGTCAACCTTATAATGCGAGGCTTTCGCGACATCAGGCGGAACCAGTTCCGGAACACGTTTAACCGTGACATCCGCACCACCTTCCCGCGCCCCTTCCGCAGCAGCCTTGGCCATTTTCTCCATGTGACCATAGGCCGAATAATACAGCACCAGCACTTTAACCATGTGACGTCTCCATATCCCGATTTGCGAGGCCCCGACCTCGACAGGTTCAATTAGGGGAGCGGTCTTCTTTGGAAAGGCGCAACTTCTTGCAAACGAATAAAATGCTCAAATAAAGCAGTTGCAGCCATGTCCTGCTGGCGCTTAACTGATGCTAGAAATGGAGTCTGGATATGACGAACAATCCGCAGCAAGCCGTCAAAGCCGCCATGCTGGCAATTGGCGACGAGCTTCTCTCAGGCCGCACCAAGGACAAGAATATCGGACATCTTGCCGATGTCCTGACAGCGGCGGGCATTGATCTCAAGGAAGTACGGATTGTTCCGGACGAAGAAATAGCCATCGTAGCGGCTCTCAATGCGTTGCGACCGCATTTTGATTATATCTTTACGTCAGGCGGGATAGGTCCTACCCATGACGACATTACCGCTGATGCCGTTTCCGCAGCCTTTGGCGTGCCGTGTATCTATGACGAAAAAGCCATGAAGCTGCTCGGCGACAATTATGCAAAGCGCGGACTGGAATTCACCGACTCACGCAAGCGCATGGCGCGCATGCCGCAAGGTTCGGAGCATATCGCCAACCCAATCTCTGCTGCGCCGGGTTTTCATATCGGCAATGTCTATGTGATGGCGGGTGTGCCGTCCGTCTTTCAGGCGATGCTCGACAATGTGCTACCCACGTTGAAGACCGGTCGCAAGCTCCTGTCCAGATCTGTGCTTTGTCCCTTTGGCGAAGGCGTGATTGGCGCTCCCTTGACGGAAATCCAGAAGGAAAACCCCGATACGATCATCGGTTCCTATCCGAAATTCGAGAATGGGCGCTTCAGTACGGAACTCGTCGTACGCGGGAGCGATCCCGAAAAAATCGATACGGCAATCCATGCAATCGAAAAAATGATCTCGTCGCTCGAAACAGAAGGCGCCGCTTAATCCTCTGCAACCTTTTGCCAGCGCAACTCGTTGCACTATATGCTAAAATAGAAACACAGCCGGAAGGAGTTCGGTCATGTCCTACAAGACGGTGGTTGCCTATTCTCGCAGCGAATCCGAGTTGAAACGGGTTGTGTCCGCCGTTGGGCTTCTAAAGCAGAAGGTGCCCGATATTCACGTCATCGGGCTTTACTCCATCCCTTCACCCATCGTCTATGCCGACCCGAACGGCTTCATCGATCCGGGAATGTTCGAGCTGCATGACAAGCAGCATAAAGAGCTTTCCGAAAGACTGAAACATGTCTTCGAGGAAGAGATGCGTCGTCAGGGCACCAATTACGAGTATCGCATTACGCGTTCGGAAACAGGCACAGCCGCCGACGGCGTGCTGACGGCATGTCTTGGAGCGGAATTGCTGGTCGCGGGCCAACCCGACCCGGACGACCCGGCCACCAACGACGAAACCGCCGATACGATCGTTTTCAACTCCAGTTGCCCGGTTTTGCTCGTTCCTTATGCGCCGGTGCTGCCGATGGTTTCGCTGGATCGTATTGTTGTTGCTTTTAACGGCAAACGGGAAGCGGCCCGAGCGGCTTTCGACGCCCTGCCTTTGATGAAGCATGCGGACAGAACGGAGATCGTATGGATCGATCCGCCGGAAATTGAAGGGGAAGGTCAGGCTTTGGCGAGCCACGACATCGCCGAGGCATTGTTACGGCATGGTGTTAATGTGACCCCTGCTGCAATCGCATCCAATGGACGCTATGCCCAGGATGCGCTACGGGAACATATCGTTGCTGAACGTTCTGATCTTCTTGTGATGGGCGCTTACAGTCATTCGCGACTGCGGGAACTGGTCTTTGGCGGAGTGACGCGTTCGATGCTGAACGAGTTGCCTATTCTCACGCTTTTCTCGCGTTAGAAGCGATCGTTAAACCCGGTTTGATCCAACAACTGGCATATGATGACACGATAGGCTTGCAAGAACACCATTTTTGCGGTTATCAGCATCACCCGGCGCTGACTGTGCCGGGTGGAGAGCCTTTTCCTCTCCCGCCGCCCGCCTGAAATGGGCGCGGATGAAGAGAAGCTGCAGATCCTGACAGTTACAGCGCTTGGCAGACCGTCATAGCGCGTTTTTGGTTTTTACAGGTCCGGAGAACGAGCTCCGGATCGTTCCACGGAGCGTTTCGATGTCCTTGCCAGATAAAGCCTTTCCCGTTTCCTGGGATCAGTTTCACCGCGATGCTCGCGCCCTCGCCTGGCGGATCGCCGGCATGAATCGCGAATGGCATGCAATTGTCGCCATTACGCGTGGCGGTCTGGTCCCCGCAGCCATCGTTTGCCGCGAACTCGGCATCCGCCTCATCGAAACCGTTTGTATCGCGTCCTATCATGATTACACGTCGCAAGGCGATATGCAGATCCTCAAGGGCGTGAGCGAAAAGCTTTTGGAAAATGGCGGAGAAGGCGTCATCGTCGTTGACGATCTGACTGATACGGGCAAGACCGCAGCCATCGTGCGCGAAATGATGCCGAAGGCCCATTTTGCAACGGTCTATGCAAAACCGAAAGGTCGTCCGCTGATCGATACCTTCGTAACAGAAGTATCGCAGGACACTTGGATCTACTTCCCTTGGGATATGGGCTTCACCTACCAGGAACCGATTGCAGGTGACAAGCGCGGCTAAAACCCGTTCGAATTGGAGTGGTCAATCCATCAGGATTGCATCTCCGATAAAACTCGCGACTTCAATATCTGTCAGATCAAAACGCTGCGAAACGAAAACATATGAACGCGATTGCGGTGATATTTCTGCCGCAATCGCAATTTATGGAAAGCCGATCGAAATAACACCTAATAGGGGCAGGTCGACTTCCCTGAACTGCTATCTCACCCCGAGATTTTAGTAATACCTTTAAAATAAAAGCTTTTTTCCGATATTTCAAAGGTCTGTTGCCCAACTAATCAGTTGTTATTTTGGCGAATCGGATCATGTTATAAAGAAAAAAGGGGATTTCGCGGTGAAGGCGCACGCAAAACAACCGATTGCAACCGAGAAGCGTATTTTGACGCCTTCCGGTCGTTTGCAACAGGTTGCGGCGCTTGTTTATCGTCGCGATATGGGTTCTCTCAAGGTTCTCGTCATCACGAGCCGTGGCACGGGCCGCTGGATCATTCCCAAGGGCTGGCCACAAGTTGGGCGCACGCTGGCGGAAACAGCACTTCGTGAAGCATATGAAGAAGCTGGCATTCGTGGTGAAGTCTTCCCAACGCCGATCGGCAGTTTCTGTTACTGCAAGACAGATCTTCCACCTGAACGCATAAACCAGTTCACGGCAGCAGTCTTCGCCGTGCAGTTCAACGGCCAGGAAAAAGACTGGCCTGAGCGCGATCAACGCATTTGCGAATGGGTATCGCCGCAGGAAGCGGCAAATCGCGTCGAAGAGACTGAGCTGAAGCAGATATTGAATCAGTTTGGTGATTCGGGAATTGCTGCGGCTGCGGAGTAAGCAGGTTGCACGCCGTCCGTTGCGTGGTATGCCCTGGATTATGCTCCTTCGCAGCAATTTCCTCTTTCCATAGTGCATGTGGCCAGGCTTATTCCGTTAATTGCTAATGAATGCAGCCGCACTATCTCCCAAAATCATATAGTCGGCTTGCTTCACAAAAGTGTTGCTTCTCCCCGTTATCCACATTTGCCCCAAGCGGTTACGCACAATATCTAGATGCTGGAGCGTTGCAGCAAACCATCGCTTGACGCTTGCAGCCGAGTCGTTTTTTATAAGGCTATCGTTGCGTAAGTAGCGGGATCGGATGTTGTAATCTGCCGGTCTTTTTTCGGTCAAGTTGAGTATCGGATGGGCGTTGCACTTTGAAAGTGCGGTTTTCGCTCGGCGCTTTCTTGCGCCCAGAATTTGGGTGTGCACGCCACTGGAGAAGCAGATGCAGCATCGAGCAGAAATAGCGTTAACACTAGATTTAGTATTTGCGCTCATACTTCGTACAAGATAAAGTATTTTTCGTTCTGCTGATTTTTGACTACGACGGTGCCAACAAGGTTGCAATTGAGCTCCCTTGAGGCGTTTTCTTGTGGGCTTGGAAGAGGCAGAAATGGATTTCCGGGAGTTTTCTTCCCAACAACACGCTCCTCCCCGCAGAAGAGCTGTTTTGACAGAGACGCGATACAGACAGACCGTGGCTGAAAACCGTCACTAGAGCTACTATATATAGAACGTTTGGATGGGACAGATGAAGATCGAACGCCGTTTCACGAAAGAGAATCAGTCGGCCTATGCGGACATCGCGTTCCGTACTGCGACCAGCGAGATCAAGAATCCCGATGGATCCATCGTATTCCGTCTTGAGAACATCAATGTGCCCGCGCAGTTCAGCCAGGTTGCCGCAGACATTCTTGCGCAGAAATATTTCCGCAAGGCTGGCGTGCCCGCCCGCCTGAAGAAGGTTGAGGAGAACGACGTTCCCTCATGGCTCTGGCGCTCGGTTGCTGATGAGGATGCGTTGGCGTCACTGCCGCAGAACGAGCGTTATGGCTCCGAGATGGACGCCTGCCAGGTGTTCGATCGTCTTGCCGGCACCTGGACTTACTGGGGCTGGAAAGGCGGCTATTTTGCGTCTGAAGACGATGCACTCACCTTCCGCGATGAGCTGGCCTACATGCTCGCCACCCAGCGTGTGGCGCCGAACAGCCCGCAATGGTTCAATACGGGTCTGCATTGGGCCTACGGTATCGACGGTCCCGGCCAGGGTCATTTCTACGTCGACTGGCAGACCGGCAAGCTGACCAAATCCAAGTCGTCCTACGAACATCCGCAGCCGCATGCCTGCTTCATCCAGTCCGTCGCCGACGATCTGGTCAACGAAGGCGGCATTATGGACCTGTGGGTTCGCGAAGCCCGCCTGTTCAAATATGGTTCCGGCACAGGTTCCAACTTCAGCCATCTGCGCGGCGAAGGCGAAAAGCTTTCCGGCGGCGGCAAGTCTTCGGGCCTGATGAGCTTCCTCAAGATCGGTGATCGTGCTGCTGGCGCTATCAAGTCGGGCGGCACGACGCGTCGCGCCGCCAAGATGGTCGTTGTCGACATCGACCATCCAGATATTGAGGAATACATCGACTGGAAGGTCAAGGAAGAGCAGAAGGTCGCTTCGCTTGTAACCGGCTCCAAGATCGTCAAGCAGCATCTGACTGCCATCATGAAGGCTTGCGTCAATTGCGAAGCTGACAATGATGATTGCTTCGATCCTGCGAAGAACCCTGCCCTGAAGCGCGAAATCAAGGCTGCCAAAAAGAACCTGGTTCCGGAAAACTACGTCAAGCGCGTGATCCAGTTCGTACGTCAGGGTTATACCGATATTCAGTTCAAGACCTATGACACGGACTGGGATTCGGAAGCCTATCTGACTGTTTCGGGCCAGAACTCCAACAATTCCGTCTCGCTCAAGGACGAATTCCTGCGCGCCGTGGAAAACGACAGCGACTGGAACCTGACCGCCCGCAAGGACGGCAAGGTCATGAAGACGCTGAAGGCACGCGACCTTTGGGAAAAGATCGGTTACGCCGCATGGGCATCCGCCGATCCGGGCCTGCACTACAACACAACCATGAACGACTGGCACACCTGCCCGACGGCTGGTCCGATCCGTGCTTCCAATCCGTGCTCGGAATATATGTTCCTTGACGACACGGCCTGCAATCTGGCGTCGATCAACCTGCTCACCTATCGCAACAAGGACGGTTCGTTCGATATTGCGGCTTACGAGCACACGGCACGCCTGTGGACCATCGTTCTGGAAATCTCGGTGATGATGGCGCAGTTCCCTTCCAAGGAAATCGCCCGCCTCTCCTATGAGTACCGTACGCTCGGCCTCGGCTATGCCAATATTGGTGGTCTGTTGATGACCTCCGGTATTCCTTATGACTCCGACGAAGGCCGTGCGATCTGCGGTGCGCTGACGGCGATCATGACTGGCGTTGCCTATGCGACTTCGGCTGAAATGGCCAAGGAGCTCGGTACCTTCCCGAGTTATGAGCCGAACGCCGGGCACATGCTGCGCGTCATTCGTAATCATCGTCTGGCTGCCCATGGCAAGACAGAGGGTTATGAAGGTCTCGCTGTCAATCCAGTAGCACTGATTGCCGAGGATTGCCCGGATCAGGATATGATCACCCATGCTCGCGCTGCTTGGGACAAGGCGCTGGAGCTCGGTGAAAAGCACGGCTATCGCAATGCGCAAGCCACCGTCATCGCGCCCACCGGCACAATCGGCCTCGTCATGGACTGCGATACGACCGGCATCGAACCGGACTTCGCGCTGGTGAAGTTCAAGAAGCTTGCGGGTGGCGGTTATTTCAAGATCATCAACCGCGCTGTGCCGGAAGCACTCCGCACACTCGGCTATTCGGAAAGCCAGGTCGCTGAAATTGAAGCTTATGCTGTCGGTCACGGCAACATCAATCAGGCTCCCGGCGTCAATCCGTCTTCCCTGAAGTCCAAGGGCTTCACCGATGATAAAATCGAGGCCCTGAACGCCGCTCTCAAGAGCGCCTTCGACATCAAGTTCGCTTTCAACAAGTGGACGCTGGGCGAAGATTTCTGCAAGGACGTGCTGAAGCTCACCGACGAACAGCTCAACGATTTCTCGTTCGAGATGCTTCCGGCACTGGGCTTCGCCAAGAAGGACATCGAAGCGGCCAACATCCATGTTTGCGGCGCGATGACCCTCGAAGGCGCACCTTTCCTCAAGGAAGAGCATTACGCCGTGTTCGATTGCGCCAATCCGTGCGGCAAGATCGGCAAGCGCTATTTGTCAGTGGATAGCCACATCCGCATGATGGCTGCCGCGCAGCCGTTCATTTCGGGTGCGATTTCCAAGACGATCAACATGCCGAACGATGCCACCGTCGAGGACTGCAAGAACGCCTATATGCTGTCCTGGAAGCTGGCTCTGAAGGCCAATGCGCTTTATCGCGACGGTTCCAAGCTATCGCAGCCGCTAAACGCCGCCCTGATCGCCGACGATGAGGATGAAGACGATGCGATCGAAGCGCTGATCGAAGCACCGGCGGCAGCTCGCGCCGTTCAGGTGACCGAGCGAATCGTCGAGAAGGTTGTCGAAAAGATCGTACATGAGCGCGATAAGCTTCCGAACCGTCGTCAGGGCTATACACAGAAGGCGGTTGTAGGCGGACACAAGGTCTATCTGCGTACCGGCGAATTCGGTGACGGACGCCTTGGCGAAATCTTCATCGATATGCACAAGGAAGGCGCTGCTTTCCGCGCAATGATGAACAACTTCGCCATCGCAGTGTCGCTCGGCCTGCAATATGGCGTGCCGCTCGAAGAATATGTGGAAGCCTTCACTTTCACGAAATTCGAACCGGCTGGCATGGTCATCGGCAACGATGCCATCAAGACAGCAACGTCGATCATCGACTATGTCTTCCGTGAGCTGGCCGTGTCCTATCTGGGTCGCAATGACCTCGCCCATGTCGACACAAGCGATTTCGGCAATACGGCGCTCGGAAAGGGCATCAAGGAAGGCAAGACCAATCTGGTTTCGACCGGCTGGACGCGCGGTTACAAGCCTACGCTGGTGACGAACTCGAATCCGACTAACGAAGCCAAGGGATCGGCAGGTTCAGCACCACAGGCATCCAACATCACAACCTTGAAGTCATCGGCACCGGCGGGCAACCGTCCGGCAACCATTGGTCTGGTGACGGATGGTGCAACGGCCTTCAAGCGGGAGTTCGAGGAGCAGCCTGCCCCGGCGCAGCAGCAGGAAAGCACATCGGCAACCGAACTTTTCTCGGATAAAGCTGCTGCTGATGCTGCCTCCGCCCGTGCGGAAAGCGTAAATGCTGCGAAGAAGCTGGAAGCTGATCGCCGCATTAAATCGATGATGCAGGGTTATACGGGCGATAGCTGCACCGAGTGCCAGAACTTCACTATGGTTCGCAACGGCACCTGCCTCAAGTGCGACACTTGCGGTGCGACGAGCGGCTGTAGCTAAGATTAAATTTCGGTAAAACAAATAAGAAAAGCCCGCATCATGCGGGCTTTTCTTCATTTGGATTGCCTATACAGAATAGTAATTGCAGAAATACTAATTGCTTAACGAGGCATAATAATTCAAGAAAATCCGGAACGAAATTTATATTTCTGCGTTCTGCTTAAGCAACCGAACGTATAAAGGAGATAGTTATGTTCAGAACTACACTTCTGACGACGACGTGTGCATTGCTGATTGGCGGAGCAGCTTATGCTCAGACAACGGCGCCTGCACCTGCTCCAGCAGAGCCACCCGCGGCAGCAGAGGAAATGCCGGTGTCGTCCAAGGACATGTTTGGCAACCCCACGTCAGGCGAGACCGACAAGGTAGGTTTTCTTGAGCCGAAAGACGGCCAGCTTCTTGTCTCCTCCTTCATCGGACAAAGCGTCTATGAAAGTGATGCAGCCGACGCCAAGACTGTCGGTAAGCTGAACGACCTCATCGCCAGCCCAGAAGGCGAAATCGAAGCCGCAGTGATCGGCGTGGGCGGCTTTCTGGGAATCGGTGAAAAGGACGTTGCCGTAAGTCCGGATCAGCTACAGCTTGCTACGCGCAGCGATGGTAAAAAATGGCTCGTCATCAAGGCAACCAAGCAGCAACTGACCGATGCGCCGGCATTTGACCGTTCGAAGCTTTTTGCAGACGGTGTTGCCGATCCCGCTGCGGCAAAGGAGACGAATGCCCCGGCGGCTGATGCTCCGGCCAGCGATATGGCTCCCGCATCGCCGCCGCCGGCCCAGTAATATCGTCTCAATATTCGATAAGGTAAGTCACCCCGGCCTCTTGGCCGGGGTTTTGATACAATCAATCATCAATCATGATTGAAATCTTCATATGGCTGCCTTAATTACTGGTAGAACACAATAAAGGCATCGCAGCACAGCGCTCATCTCTCATCAGGTTAATCTCGGAAAAGTCTATTGTCGGAATTTTTTATTGCTCATCCATGGGCGGAAACGCTTGTGGCGCTCGGGGGATTATTTCTTTCAGCTTTCATTGCAAATTTTCTGATCAAGGCGATTCTGCTCAAACTGCTTGATCGTATTGTTCAGAAGACCTCATTCGGACAGGATGAAGAGCTCAAGAAGCACGGCGTCATCAGCCGCCTTGCCAATATCGTTCCGGCCTTGATCATTTCCTCCGGGATCATGGCTGTGCCCGGCTTGCCAGAGGGCGCGATCACCGTCATTCGAAATGTTGCGATAGCCTTCATCATTCTAACGCTGGCCTTGGCGGTTAACTCGGTGTTCGGGCTTGTCGATACGCTCTATCACCGCCGCCCGGAGGCGCGCTTCCGCCCCATAAAGGGCTATATTCAGGTCACCAAGCTGGCGGTCTATATCATCGCGATAGTTCTCATTATCGCGACATTGCTGGACAAATCACCGGTTATCCTTCTTTCGGGTGTCGGTGCCATGGCCGCTGTGCTGATCCTCGTCTTTCAGGATACGCTGCTTTCACTGGTCGCCAGTATGCAGATCGCTTCGTCAAACATGGTCCGTGTTGGCGACTGGATCGAAATGAAGAACCTTGACGCCAACGGCGATGTCACGGAGATCGCTCTCTATACGGTTAAAGTCCAGAACTTCGACAAGACGATCACCACAATTCCGATCCGTAAGCTCATCACAGAGCCGATGAAGAACTATCGCGGTATGCAGGAATCCGGTGGGCGACGGATCAAACGCGCGCTTTACATCGATCAGAACACAATTCGATTCCTGTCGGATGACGAACGGGCCAGACTTGGCACGGTTAATTGGCTGGCGGATTATCTGCCGAAGAAGGCCAAGGAAATCGGCGAGTGGAACCAGAAGTTAGGCGACCGCGCCAACAATCCGGTCAACAGGCGCCAGTTCACCAACATCGGTACGTTTCGTGCCTATGTGGACAATTATCTGCGCAACCATCCCGGTGTGCATAAAGGCATGACGTTGCTGGTGCGCCAGATGGATCCTACGCCTGAAGGCCTGCCGCTTGAAATCTACTGTTTCACGAACACAACCGTCTGGGCATCCTTCGAACAGATCCAGTCGGATATTTTCGATCACCTTTATGCAGTTTTGCCAGAATTTGGCCTCAGCACCTTCCAGAACCCGAGCGGCAACGATTTTCGCAAGCTTAGGGTCAGCGCGCCTGTCGGAGAGCTTCAATAACTTTGGCGTTGAGGCGTTGAACATTGTAGCGCGTGTGTGAAGGTGTCAGGCCCAGACGGACTACGGCAAGATGCAACGATGGCACGATCATTACGCTTTGCCCGTCATGCCCTGACATCCAGAATGCATCTTCCGGAATGCCGTCCTGACCGGCTTTCACACCGGCAATCTGCAGCCAGACTTGTGCCGAGCCGTAGCGCCCTTCGGATTCTGGTGTAGGTTTGCGCATAAATGAAATGAAGTCTGGTGGCAGGACGGGCGTTCCATAAAGGCTCCCGCCATCAGCGAGAAATGCACCAAGGCGCACCCAATCGCGGGCGGTCGCGTACATATAGGATGAGCCGGCAAAGACGCCTGACGCATCCGTCTCCAGAATGGTGCTACGCATGCCTAGCGGGCCGAAAAGTGCAAGTCGAGGGTAGGCGAGAGCCTCTTCACGGCTGTTGAAGCTATCCATGAAGAGCTTTGACAAGATGCTGGCAGTTCCACTGGAATAATTGAACTTCGTGCCCGGCGCCGTTTCCAGTGGCAATGATGCAGCAAACCTGGCCATATCGGTCTCCAGATAAAGCATGCGCGTGACATCAGCCACGGCGCCATAGTCTTCATCAAATCGCAGTCCGCTATTCATCGCCATCAGGTTTGCGAGGGAAATCTTCACCCGCTCATCGTTCTTCCATTCCGGCAATAGCCCGGTGCTCTCCATCGTCATCCGCCCCTCGGCAATGCGCATGCCGATCAGCGTCGCGATGACGGACTTGGTCATGGACCAGCCCAGCAAAGGCGTATCCGCGTTGAAGCCCGAAGCGTAATTCTCGGCAATCAGTTTGCCGTCGCGGATAACGGTAATCGCCCGCATACCCGGACCGGCCAAAGCCTGATCCTCGATTACAGCCTGTACTTTCGGATCGGTCTCAATCTGGATCGGCTCTGCCGGTACCTGTGGACTGGTCGGTAGATCCGGTCGCAAATCATCCCTGTGAATATTCGCACATCCGAGTGCTGGCCGATAAGCCGCGGTACCTGGTGCGAAGAAACCGAAAATCCGCACTGTCACGCTGCTGCTGTTCTTGTCTATGGAAACATTCAGAAATCGTAGCAGCGGATTGCCCGGTGCCTGAACATCATCTGCAAGGACAGTATCAGCGTCTCGATTTGCAATGAAAACGTTCGAGCAGACGATCTTGGCGGCATAACCGGTGCCGACACGCAATAGTTCGGGCGGCCTGATCGCCAACCAGAGAATTACTCCCAGCACGATGGCAAGCAGAATACCAACGACAAACTTCAGAATGCGCTTCATGCTGCCCCTCGCAAATAATCGCTAAGCCGGATCATACCAAGCCAAGATAGTTTGCCAACTCCCGGGCAGCGGCCCCGCCTGCCCTGTTTGCACCAATAGTTGACGCCGACGGGCCATAACCAACCAGATGTATCCGAGGATTGGCCGCCACTTGTGTTGCCAGACGACCGGTTATGAGGATGCCACCTTCCGCATTGCGCAATTGCAGCGGTGCAAGATGATCGAGCGAACTGCGAAATCCGGTACACCACAAAATCACATCGAAGGATTGTTCGATTCCGTCGTCCCAGCGAACACCTGTTTCGGTGATTTCGCTGAACATTGGTAAACGGTTGAGCACACCCCGAGCACGCGCCGCTTCGATTGCAGGGGTCAACGGCAGGCCCGTCACCGAAACAACCGATCCCGGCGGCAAGCCCCGGCGTACTCGCTCCTCAACCAAAGCTACGGCGGCACGGCCCAACTCTGGCGAAAACGTCCCTTCCCGAAAAGCAGGTTCTTTGCGCGTGACCCATACGGTTTCCGTCACGCGTGATATTTCATCCAGAAGCTGTACAGCCGAAATGCCTGCACCGACGACCAGAACGCGTTTGCCCCTGAAGGCTTCCGCCGTCTGATAATCACGCGTGTGTAACTGTTGGCCCTTGAATAGTTCCGCACCCGGACAGGGTGGGATATAAGGTGATTCCCACGTGCCCGTCGCATTGATGATCCCGCGCGCGGAATAATCTCCGTGATCCGTCTCCACACGAAGCCGCTCACCGCGGTCGCAAACAACTTTCACAGTCACAGGACGATGCACGGGAAGGTTGAATGCCTCTTCATATGCGCGGTAATATTGCGGTACGGCAACCGACGCGCGCACTTCGCCATTCGTCGTTTCGACAATATCCTCGAATTTCATACCAGGGAGATCGTGAATGGCGTTGGCAGTTCTGAGCGTCAGAGAAGGCCAACGGAATTGCCATGCTCCGCCTGGTCCTGCGGCCTTGTCGAGAACCACGAATTGCCGTTCGCCGACGAGGCCGAGCTTGCTCAAATGATAGGCTGATGAGAGCCCCGCCTGCCCTGCTCCGATGATCACAATGTCAACCTTGCGAGCGATCTTGACATGGACATTGTCAGTTGGTTGCTGATCAGCGGGCTGTATATCTGACATGATGCACGATAAGCTTTCGAAATATGATCCGTGTCCGTAGATATGTACTGGACGACATCGCTAAAAGTCCGTCTGCTAGATCGTGACGCTACGTAGTCGCTTGTTGCGCCCTTCCCATATACTCACGACCAGCATGATAACCGTCGTTAATACGCCCATTTCCAGTAAATCCGCCGCGTAGCCGACCGGAATTGCTGCCAGTAGTGCCAGAACACCGAAGATATGTGATACCGGAATGACGCCGTACACGACCTTCTTATAGATGGCGCTACCGATCAGATAGATCGCAGGCCCGGCCACAAGAACAAGAACATATGCCGTTTTCAACGGATCGTGCGGGTGGGCCATTACAAGATCATTTCCAACTGCGGTCGCAATGATCCCCGCAACCAGAAGAGCGTGGACATAATGAAAATAAGCACCGATGCGCCCTGGATCAGCCGAATGGGTGATCGTGTCTGTTGCATCCTTGCTGGAAGTACCAAAGTAGAGCCACCACATCGCAAGCGTGCCCAGAAATGTGGCCAGCAGAGCCGACATGAGGGTCAAATTCCAGGTCTCAGCATTTGCAAGCGTGGCACCGGTAGCCAAAACCGTTTCGCCGAGCGCCACGATCACGAACAACTGGCAACGTTCCGCCAGATGCTCACCCTCGATGGTCCAGTCACTGGTATGGGAACGTCCAAGACCCGGCAGTGCAAAACCGAACATCGGCGATAAATATTCGCAAAGCACAGCAATAAGCCAAAACACCATACGAGCTTCATGTTGGACGAAACATCCGGCTATCCAGAAGACCGCAGCAATAGTGAGCCAACCGAGCATTCGCCGATAATTGGCACCAAGGGGATGTTTTCGACCAAGCACAAACACCACATAGGTGGTCCGGCCAACCTGCATTGCCACATATGCCAGTGCGAATATCCAGCCTTTGTCCGCAAAGGCTCCGGGAATTGAAGAGGCTATAACGAGGCCCAGCAACATGACGCAGAACAAAAGGCTGCGTATCTGTGGTGTTTCAGGATTGAACCAATTGGTCACCCAACAGGTATATTGCCAGCCCAGCCATACCGCGAACCACAGGATCAGCGTTTCGATAATACCGGTCAGCGTCAGATTATGCAAAAGCTCGTGGCTAAGCTGCGTAACCGCGAACACATAAACCAGATCGAAGAATAATTCTTCGAATGTAACCCGGGCGTGGTGCCCGTCTCGTTGTCTCAAAAGCGGATGCGCGGTGACGGCAGAAGCTGTATTCATGCGAATTACCTTCCCCTCAAACGGCAGGGATTCAATGCCACTCTCCGGCAGTTTAGCTTGCAGTCGGCTAACCGTATATCCGAATGTACTGATTTCCACTTGTGGAAGTCAGGTGTGGATCATTTCGCGCTGCGCGTGTTCCCAGCTTTGATCCATGCACCGATTCCATCGGCCGCAGCACAGCCCATCGCGAAACAGGCAGTAAGAAGATAACCGCCGGTCGGAGCTTCCCAATCGATCATTTCCCCAGCAACGAAAATGCCGGGAAGCTTCGGTAACATGTAGTTTTCATCGATTTCGTGCCAACGAATACCGCCTGCTGAAGAAATCGCTTCGCCAAGCGGGCGTGGGCGAAGGAGTGGAATGGAGAAAGCCTTGATCGTAGCGGCCAGCGCTTTCGGGCTTCTGTCACGCGTGTACTCCGTCACCAGAGCAGCTTTGACACCCGTCAGACCGGCAGCTTTGCGCAAAAGATTGCCAAAGCTCAGCTTTGTATCCTGCCTCGCAATATCGTTCTCCAGCCGTTCGAGAGTTCGACCCGGCACAAGATCGAGCGTCAGAAACGCTTCACCACATTCCTGTAAGCTGTCGCGTAGCGCCGCGGAATGCGCATAGACGAGGCTTCCCTCAATTCCGCCGCGTGTAATGACAAATTCGCCCTGCGTCGTGCCTGCACCGGACGTTGCAGCGACAGATTTAACCGGTTCGCCGGCAAAACGCTCAGCAAAGAAATCGCTCCAAGCAACATCAAAGCCACAATTGGCGGATTGAAACGGCGCTATATCGATTGATTTCTGTCGAAATTCATCGATCCAGAGACCATTGGAACCGAGTTTCGGCCAGCTTCCACCGCCAAATGCAAACAGAGCAGCGTCGCATGCAATCGTCTGAACGCCATCCGGGCTCTCGATACGCAGACTATTCCCATCGAATCCAAGCCAGCGATGTCGAGTGAGAATATTAACGCCTTGATCCTCCAGTCGTTTCCTCCAGGCGCGCAGAAGCGGCGACGCCTTCATCGCTCTTGGAAAAACACGACCCGAAGAGCCGACAAAGGTGTCGGCACCCAATTCATTTGCCCATGCACGTAATTCGGTTGAACCAAAAGCGGTCAAGGCAGGCAATATACGGTCACTGCTTGAACCGAAACGCTTCGCGAAGGCTGTAAAATCCTCGGAGTGCGTAATGTTTAAACCGGACTTGCCAGCAAGCAGGAGCTTGCGACCAACCGCAGGCATCTGCTCATAAACTGTCACGCTGTAGCCCCGCGCAGACAGTCGTTCGGCGGCCATCAGTCCGGTTGGACCGCCTCCGAGAATGGCGATATTGCCATTAGGCATCATGGTCGAAGCCTCGACGAAGCATTAATCCTGCTTCTCCAGCATTTCCTTAACTGTGGTAGCCAACTGTTTGAGCGAAAACGGCTTTGGCAAGAATCCGAACTTGGCATCGGCTGGAAGATTGCGTGCGAATGCATCTTCCGCATAACCCGAAACGAAGATGAACTTGATGTCAGGATACGTCTTGCGCAGTTCACGCAGAAGCGTTGGGCCGTCCATTTCGGGCATGACCACGTCAGATACGACGATATCGACCTCGCCGCCAAGCTCTGCCATGACTTCAAGTGCTTCGACGCCGGATGCCGCTTCGTGGACTGTATATCCACGCGACTGGAGAGCACGCACGCCGCCCATGCGGACTGCATCTTCATCTTCCACCAGAAGGACGGTTGCCGAACCGGAAAGATCGGTTGCTTTCTCGACCTTCTTTTCTTTTACAACGACTGGCGCATCGTCGGCGCGCTTTTCCTCGATAAGACGCGGCAGGAATATCTTGAACGTCGTTCCTTTTCCGACTTCGGAATCACAGTAGATAAAGCCACCAGTCTGCTTGATGATGCCATAGACCATCGACAACCCGAGTCCGGTGCCCTTGCCCACTTCCTTCGTCGTAAAGAACGGCTCGAAAATCTTTTCAAGCACTTCTGCTGGAATGCCAGTTCCGGTATCTTCAACTTCAAAGACCACATAATCCGCTTCTGGCAGATCGCGATAGTGAAGCCTGGCGGCCTCCTGCACCGGCACATTGCGGGTGCGCAGCGTGATTTCACCACCCTCCGGCATGGCATCGCGGGCATTGACCGCCAGATTGACGGCAACCTGCTCGAACTGTCCAAGATCGGCCTTGACCGGCCAGAGATCGCGTCCATGATCGATCTTCAACTCGATATCCTTGCCGACAAGGCGTGCCAGCAGCATGCGCAGGTCTGCGAGAACATCTGTCAGATCAAGCACTTCTGGACGAAGTGTCTGACGACGCGAGAATGCCAGCAATTGGCGCACGAGCGAGGCTGCACGGTTGGCGTTCTGCTTGATGTTCATGATATCAGGGAAAGACGGATCGGATGCGCGGTGATTGGTCAGCAGCAAATCCGACGACATGATGATAGCTGTCAGAACGTTGTTGAAGTCGTGTGCGATGCCACCTGCAAGCTGACCGACGGCCTGCATCTTCTGGCTTTGCGCCATCTGGTTTTCGAGGGCCTTTTGCTCGGTCGTTTCAACAGCCGAGATGATCGCCGCTTCTTCTGCCCTTTCTCCGCCAAGGTCGGTTACGGGGCTCATATAAAAGCGTATGTGCCGCTCCTCGTTGCCAGGCAACACGGTATCGACGGGTGAAATGCTTGCCTGTCCTGCAAAGGCGGCGGCTAACGCTCTGTTAAATGTCTCACGGTCGCGTTCGTGCACCACGATCTCAAGCTTCGCATTGCCGTCAATCGCATCGCGATCAACGACGGGAGCGAAAATATCGAGGAAGCGCGCATTGGTACGCAGTATATGTCCGCCGGAATCAACGGCAGCGATGGCCATCGGAGCCGAATTGAAGAAGCGCGTGAAGCGTACTTCAGCGGAGCGCAGCGCCATCGATGAATCTTCACCCTCCGCACGATCCAGAACGATGGTACGGCTCGTACCGCGCGTTCCATCGCGCGCCGCCTGAACACGGTGATAAAAACGGACTGCAAGGCTCTGACCGTTACGCTTGATCAGGTCAAGATCGATGACGGTGTTGCGGCTCGTGCCGGGCTCGGCTTTCACCGCTTTGATGAGCGCCATTCCGCTACCCGCCACAATATCATTGAGCGCCAGGGATCCCGGTGTGAACTGGGTCAGATCGACACCGAGCCATTCGGCAAGAGTAGCGTTGAGATAGATGATCCGGCCCGAAGGATCGGCCGAAAAGAAACCCGCTGGCGCGTGATCGAGATGATTGATGGCTTCCTGCAGTTCCTGAAAGAACCGCTCCTGCTCAGCACGCTCATCGGAAATATCCGCAATCTGCCAGGCAACAAGGGGACTTTTGAACTCTTGCCCCGCCTCGATAGGACGTGCCTTGATACGATACCAGACCGGCGCCAGCGAACCATGTCCCTCGCGGGAGAGACCACTAGCAAGACGCACTTCCTCCTGTGCTGACAAACCGTCACGAACAGCATTTGTCAGGCGGTAAATGGCATCGGATGCCGCCGGTTCCGCCGTCAGCACATTATCAAGCGAGCGAACCCCCTCGGCATTGGCAACGCCGGTCATCACGGCATAAGCCTCATTGGCATAAACGATCTGGCCACGCGCATCGGAAATAACCGTGCCTTCCGGCTGCGAATCCATGAAGGAATGAGCGAGATTCTGCTCACCGTTCTTCTGACTGAATTGAATGAGACCGGTTGCTGCACCAAAAAGGTAAAATACGCCGACCATTGACAAAATGCCCATGAGAACGAGGGCAAATCCATCTCCAAGCTGGTCACGAAACAGAAAATAGGCAATTGCGGCGATCGTAATCAGAATACCGACGACCAGTAGTCGAAGGGCTCCACTGCGGTTGCGCTTGGGCATTACAAGCGGTTTCGGGTAAGCGTTGTCCGTCTGTCGCGACATCAAGCCATCTGCCTTTTCATGTTGCGTGGCTGGGTATCGACGGGCATCGAGATGCCGTGTGTGTTTTCGATCAGCCAAGACGTCATTTCAATCATCCGCATATCCGATTTTCTCGAATGCACTTTTCTGCACGCTTCAGCTATCGCGCAGGGAACGCGCAGCCAATATGTCAGGGTATATCCGATTCGCAGAATGCGTTAATCGGCGCACAGTACAAGCATTGCTGCACTGAAACGGTGCAAATTGGACTTTTTTGCACCGTTTTGCCTGGGGATCATATATTTCCCGCATTTCCAAGGAACATTCCCAAGGCTTACAAATTCAACTACTGTACCAACTATGTGATGATGCGGACTGCTGGGGGAAGCGCAGTCTCCACACATCGCAGGTTTTTAGTTTATTGTATTAAGAGGGTATCCGCATGAAGGAATGGCTCAGCGGCATCGTTGGAGAGAGCGCGGCTAATATTGTCGGCTTCATCCTAATATTTGCGATCATTCTTGGCGGAATTTTCGTTGTTCTCAGTATCATTCGCCGTTTCAGCAGCGGGACCTTCGTCTCCAACGGACGCACGCGGCAGCCGCGCCTTTCGGTAATGGATGCCGCAGCCGTCGACAGCAGGCGTAAGCTCGTTCTTATTCGCCGCGACGATGTGGAACATCTGCTGCTCATTGGCGGACCGACCGATGTCGTGGTCGAACAGAACATCGTCATGGAATCACGCGCCCATGCGCGCGTGCAGGCTTCGCGCATAGAGCCCGAACAGATCGAGCGCTTCAAACAGCATGAAGCAACCCTAACCAACGATAAGGCAGAGCGCCCTGCTCTTTCATTGCAAATGCCGCAAGCTGAAGAGAAGGATGAAGCGATCCAGCTCACGTCCGCAATCGAAACGCCAGTTTATCGTAAGCCTGACCCAGTGCGTGAAGAGCGGGTTCAGCCCACTGCATCGTCCGCGCGCGTTCCGCCGCAAGCCCCCACCGCGCCAATCCCACCACGAGCGCCTGTGCGGACTGAAGCCACTGCCACTCAGTCGGTTGCTCCTCATCAGCAGCCGCGTCAGGCACCGAACTATCCACCGCAGCCACGTACAGTGTTGCCGCCGCGTCCCGCTCAACCTCAGCCACAATCCACACGTGCACATCCGGCGTACCCATTGAGCCAGGTTTCTCGCGGTGTTTTGAGCTCGACTTCGTCGGGTGCGACCACCGCTGCTGGCGTCGCAGTAGCAGCATCGGTTGTTTCTGCAAATCTTGGCAGCATCGTCCCAGAGCGTGAAACGACGACTACAGACAAGTCTTCAACACTTGATGTAACCGGCCCGACAGTTTCTTCGACAGCAGCTCCGGCATTCAGCGCTCCATCAGAACCGAAACGCGTCGAGCCTGAAATCGCGGTTACCGAGCCCGGGCCGATAGAACCCGATACCGCTGCAGTAGAAACGCCGGCCGATGAGTTGGCGGGGCTCAGCGGTGCTTTAGACGACGCAATCGCTGCCGACGTCAATGTGCGGAGCGCGACTGACGATGATGTCGAGGAAGCGGCCTCATTCGATACCGAATTTTTCGAGAATGAGCTTTTGAGTTCACTTGATATTTCCGCAACGGATGACTCTGTTGAAGACAAGGCCAAGGACGATATTGAGGACGAGATGGAAAAGCTTCTCGGTGAACTGACCAAGGATGAAATTCGCAGAAGTTGAGATTTGAGTTGGAATTTATCTCGACACAAAGAAAATAGGCTGCGGAAACCGCAGCCTATAATTTTTCAAACCGTCTCGAACCTTGCCGTATCGACCCAAAAATCAGACCGATTCATGGAATCGTACGACGCGAAGATTCAATAACCAGAGCGTATACGCTTTAATCGTCGCGATAGACTTTTTCACGACGCTCATGGCGCTCCTGCGCTTCGATGGATAGCGTAGCAATCGGACGCGCATCAAGCCGCTTCAAGCTGATAGGTTCTCCTGTTTCCTCGCAGAAGCCATATGTTCCTTCATCAATGCGGCTCAGTGCTGCGTCGATTTTGGAGATCAATTTGCGCTGTCTGTCGCGAGCTCGTAGCTCAATTGCCCGATCCGTTTCGGAGGATGCCCTGTCCGCCAGGTCGGGATGGTTGGCATTTTCCTGCTGTAGCGCTTCAAGCGTTTCACGCGCTTCTCGCAGAATATCATTCTTCCACGCAACTAGTTTCGTGCGGAAGTAAGACTTCTGCCGCTCATTCATGAACGGCTCGTCTTCAGTGGGCCTATAGTCAAGGTCAATCAATTCACTCATTCTGAATTACCCCACATCTAGGAGACGCGAGCGGTTATATAGTTCCATAGCAACAAGGACACAACATCAAACAAGCGTACTTCACTACTTTTTAGTTCATCAATTTTGTATGATTATGCATTAAAATTATGCAATCCAAAACTGCACGCGAAAAATCTCCCTCTAGACTTCCAGAATGACTTCAATCAATTACCAACAATGTAAGTGTATTTTTCAGTCAAAGCCAGCAACACATCAAGTGGCAAATCCCGCCCAATAATTAAGCAGGCCACACCTGTGAATATTGCTGACAGGCATCAAAAAATCGGGAGAATGAGCAATCAGGGTGCTCATTTGCGCTCCAATTATGGCAAGAAATGCCACAAAAACACAGTTTGGAACGTTACAGATGAGTCGTTTACTTCTCCTAAGACATGCCAAGGCCATGTGGACAAAGCCTGGAATGAAGGACTTCGACCGCCCACTGGACCAGGAAGGAAAAGCTTCGCTCGACCGGCTTGCAAGGACGATGAAATCATTGGAGCTTTATCCAGATCTGGTGATCCTTTCAGGTTCATGCAGAACCAGGGAAACCGCGTTCGGCCTTATTGAGCGCCTGGAAATTGAGGTCGAAACAATCATTGATGACACGATCTATAGCGGCGGCGCCGCCGACTATATGCAATCCATCCGCAAACATGGCCATGCGCCGACAGTCACGCTCGTGGGGCACAATCCCAGCATAGAGGATCTGGCTCTAGCCTTGTGTGGTGATGGCAACAAGGACAGCCTCCTGAAACTACGCGCAGGCTTCCCAACGGCCGCACTGGCGAATATCAACTTTCCGGCTTCGCTTGATGAACTCGAACCTGGCGGCGGTTATCTCGAAAGCTTCCTGTTTCCTCAGTAGTTTTTTCAGATGTCCCGCAACATTCCTTGCCAAGACTACTGACGCAACCCTATCTATATCGCTGATAGACCATTGAATTCGGCGAGGGATAATTGGCTAAGCTGACAAGTATTGGCGACGAAGCAAAGATCGCACTGGATACGTTGGCAGATCGTGCGACCGGGCTTTTGTCTCCGTCATTGCGGCTCGGCGTGACCGGTTTGTCTCGCGCCGGAAAGACAGTCTTCATTACAGCTCTCGTACATAATATGCTGCATGGCGGCAGGCTGCCGATGTTTGAAGCCTATAAATCCGGACGTATTTCACGAGCGTTGCTCGAACCGCAACCGGACGATGCGGTCCCTCGCTTTCAATATGAAGAGCATCTATCGGCTTTGATCGATGAGCGTATCTGGCCGGACTCAACGCGTGCAATCTCGCAATTGCGTCTGACAATCGAATATGAATCGGCTTCTGCCTGGGGACGGTGGCTGTCGCCAGGCAAACTCTCGGTCGATATTGTCGACTATCCCGGCGAATGGCTGCTCGACCTGCCCTTGCTTGGCAAATCCTATGCCGAATTCAGTGCGGATTCTTTTGCTCTGGCCCATGAGCCGACACATAAGGATCTGGCTCAGGTATGGATTGCCGAATCCGCTCTTATTGACCCCTCTGAGAAGGCCGACGAGCTGACCGCGCAACGGCTGGCCAAAAGCTTTACGGCTTATTTGCGCGCAGGAAAAGCCGATGAACGAGCGTTGTCGACACTGCCGCCAGGGCGTTTTCTGATGCCTGGCGATCTTGAGGGCTCACCGGCACTGACATTTTCCCCACTGCCTGATCTCGAACCAGACGATCTGAAAGCCGGCTCGCTGGGCGCAATGATGGAACGGCGTTATGAAGCCTACAAAACCTATGTCATCAAGCCATTCTTTCGGGAGCATATCGCCCGGCTCGATCGGCAAATTGTGCTGATCGATGCCATGCAGGCGATGAATGCTGGTGGCGCCGTCGTTGCTGATCTGGAGCGTGCACTTACCGATATTCTATCCTGCTTCAGACCGGGACGCTCGAACCTGCTGACTGGATTGATTCAGCGCCGTATCGGTCGCATTCTTGTGGCTGCAACGAAAGCCGATCATCTTCATCATGAAAGTCACGACCGTCTGCAAGCCATCGTGCGGCGTCTTGTGGAGCGGGCCATTGAGCGAGCCGATTTTTCAGGCGCGGATATCGATGTTCTCGCGATGGCTGCGGTCCGTGCTACCCGCGAGGCGACTGTGACGCAGGGCAAGGAAACGCTACCAGTCATCGTCGGTACACCGCTGAAGGGTGAAAAGATCGACGGCGAACTGTTCGACGGTGATACAGAAACCGCTATATTTCCCGGTGACTTACCTAAAAATCCCAATGCAATCTTTGAAAAGTCTTTTGCACATGATGACCCCACCATCCGTTTCGTCCGTTTTCGTCCACCGCGGCTTGAACGTACCGCCGAAGGCGTAACTCTTTCCCTGCCTCATATCAGGCTGGATCGCGCCTTGCAGTTTCTGATTGGGGATCGCCTCGCATGACAGAGAAGACGCCGCGTAAACCCGCTTCATTCACAGTCGGCCAACCGTCCATCCGTCCAGAAACAGTGGACGATGCGCCGCGCCGCCCCCGCGCAGTGCGCGACCTTGATGTCATTGTCTCACAGCCGGATGTTTTCGCACTAAGTGAGGAAGAAGCTGCAGAGCTGGAGATACTCGATCCGTCGTTTGAAGCACCTGAACGCAAGGGCTGGTCGCTCAGCAGAATACTTTTCGGGGCGCTCGGCATTCTTGTTTCATTCGCCGTCGGCATCTGGACGGAAGACCTTATCCGAGCATTATTCTCGCGCGCGGATTGGCTGGGCTGGACGGCTTTGGGTGTCGCTATAATCGCTCTTGCAGCCTTCGTTGCCATCATCGTTCGCGAACTGATAGCGTTGCGTCGCCTCACTTCCGTGCAGCATCTTCGCAAAGACGTCGCAGACGCGGCGGAACGGGACGATATGGCCGCTGCCAGAAAAGCGGTGGACGCGCTACGCTCTATTGCAGCGAGCCTGCCCGAGACAGCGCGTGGACGGCAACTTCTGGATGGTCTGACCGACGATATTATTGACGGGCGGAACCTGATTCAGCTTGCCGAAACGGAAATTCTTCGACCTCTCGACCGAGAAGCACGCGCGCTCATTCTGAATGCGTCAAAACGCGTTTCAATCGTCACCGCAATCAGCCCGCGTGCACTGGTCGATATCGGTTATGTCATTTTTGAATCGGCCCGGCTAATCCGCCGGCTTTCACAACTCTACGGCGGTCGTCCCGGTACGCTTGGTTTTCTGAAGCTTGCCCGCCGGGTCATTGCACATCTGGCCGTGACAGGAACTCTAGCTATGGGAGATAGCGTTATCCAACAGCTTGTCGGCCACGGCTTGGCATCGCGGCTTTCTGCCAAGCTCGGCGAAGGTGTCGTCAACGGTCTCATGACAGCGCGTATCGGCATTGCTGCCATGGACGTGGTGCGCCCGTTTCCGTTCAACGCCGAAAAGCGACCTGGCATCGGAGACTTTATCGGCGACCTTGCGAGGATAAGTGGCGAACGGCCCGACAAAAAGCGCCCTGGAAAAGAGTGACGCGTTTCCGAAGCGTTAACCATTCGCGACGATTATGAGTAGATAGAAATCTGCGCCAGAATCGAACGATGCGGTGTATTGGTACGCCCCCAAGAATTGTGCCCTTCCCTCTCAATCGGCTTATGGCAACGTCGGATTTTTCGACGGTTTGCGAGGCGCGACTAGCTTTTGGTCGTGACATGCTGAAAAACAATGATTAGGAATGACGTCCGATCAAGGTCGTGAATCCAGGACAGAGCTGAATATGAAGAATTGCATCGCCGCCTGCCTGACGCTGCTGCCCGTGTCATTTTCTGCCACGCCGGTTTTGGCCGCTGACAAAGACAAGCAGTTCTTTCAAATGATCGAAGGCCAATGGTCAGGACCGGGCGAAATCGTTGCCGGAAAATACAAAGGCACGAAATTCGTCTGCAATCTGGCCGGATCGACACCAGATGAAAATGTTGGCATGACGCTTGATGGCACCTGCCGCGTTGGCGTCTTTTCACAACCGATGAAGGCCACCGTGACGCGTGTTGGCTCCGCTTACTCCGGCAAGTTCAATGACGGTGCTGCGGGCAAAGGCCTTGATGTTACATCGGGTTCCGTCAGTGGCAATAAAGTTGTTTTCGGTCTGAACCGCAAGCAGCTCAACGGCGCCATGCTGGCACGTGTATCCGATCCGAACACGATGAATGTGACGGTTTCCGTTCGCGTCGATAAGGAACTGGTTCCGGTCATTGGCATGAACCTGAAGCGTGTCGATAACATCGCTGTCGGCAGCATCGCCAAGAACTGACGAATTTTTTATTCGCGCCACCAGCCCGCATTCGTGCGGGCTTTTTCTATTCCGGATTGTTCGATACCGGCATTCCAGGCCGCAACCGTTCTACCCGCCACTTCAAGAGACGGTGCAATATCGTTCAAAGGCACGAGAACGAAAGCTCGCTCATGCATACGCGGATGCGGAAGCTCCAGGGCAACATCTGTCATGACGATAGCCCCTCCGGTTTCATCCTGCATTGCAAGTATATCTATATCTATGATGCGCGGACCCCATCGTTCGAGCCTGACACGCTTCAAGGAACGCTCCACATCAAGACAGGTCGCAATCAGTTTCAATGGTTGCAACGCGGTTTCAATTTCAGCACAGGCATTGTGAAACCACGCCTGATCCGTCTTTCCCCACGGTGGCGTGCGATAGACCGCTGAAACTGCGATGATATCCGTGTCTGCTCGTTCGTCCAGTATGCGCAAAGCCTTACCCATCGAGGCGACAGGATCATCGATATTTCCGCCGAGTCCCAGCCAGGCCCGATAATGTTTCTCGGCCATCACTGCGGATAAACCACAGTTACTTCAACATGGTCCAGCACACCTGGAACAGGCGCATTCGGCTTGCGAACAGTGATTTCAGCACGCTTCACCTGCGGAAACCGCGCGGATAGCGTTTTGGCAACGTCGAGAGCCAGCGTCTCGATCAGATAGCGCTGACGGCCCGTGATGATGTCCTGAATGACCGCGAAAGCGATACCGTAATGCACGGTGCCGTCAATATCGTCATTCTCCAGCGCATTCCCCGGATCGACATCCAGAATTGCATCGACGTAAAAACGCTGACCGAGCTTGTGCTCTTCATCGAAAACGCCGTGGTGCGCAAAAAATGCGCAGTTCATCATTCTAATCGTGTACACGGCTTCACTTTCTATTTTCACTGCGCCTGCATTGCAGAATATCATCTGCAACGGCAAGTGCATCTCTATTAAAAGCGACATTGTGAACACGGAAGATGTCGGCGCCTGCCAAACGCAGCGCGACTGACGTTGCTGCTGTTCCTATGTCGCGGTCGAGCGGATTGTCTCTACCGGTCATGCCGCCGATAAAACGCTTGCGCGACGTACCGACCAACACGGGAAATCCGAATTTCTGCAGTTCCCCTGCTCTGGCCAACAGCGCAACATCCTCATCCTTGTTCTTGCCGAAGCCGAAACCCGGATCGAGCACGATACGGGAATCTCCGATACCTGCCTTTTTGGCTATACCCAAAGAAACAGCCAGGAATGCGAACTGATCTTCGATGACATCGGCGAGAACAGGACGATCTCTGCTGGTGTGCATGATGACCAATCCCGCGCCGCTGCTTTTAGCGACATGGGCAATTTCCGGTTCGCGTTGCAAACCCCAGACATCATTGACGATATGCGCCCCGGCATTGACCGCGGCTTGCGCCGTTGCTGCGCGGTATGTGTCGACGGAGATTATGCAACCATATTTCTCGACCAAAGCCTCGATTATCGGAACGACGCGAGCGATTTCCGTTTCGGAATTGACCGTAGCAGCTCCGGGGCGTGTCGATTCTCCACCCACATCGATGATCGTCGCTCCGTCGGCGAGCATTTGACCCGCCACATCGACAGCCCTTTCAAACTCATTATGATGGCCGCCATCGGAGAAGGAGTCCGGCGTGACGTTCAATATGCCCATGATAACGGACTTGTCTCCCAGGCGAAGGCTTCGTCCGTGAGCAAGATGCCATTCTTTCGTCATAGCGAAATGTTCTTGTCCCATTTCCCCGTACCATTTTATTGCGGCGAGGATGCAACCAACCCCGCCTGAAGTCATTTCGTGAAGGGCGTTATAGTTCTCTTGACGATTGCATGCCATGCTCGCGGCAGCAAAAAGCGAATTTCTTACTGGTTTTAGAAAGAGGTCCAGAACATGAATTTGAGGAAGAAGGTTCTGGCTCTTGGCGCAGTTCTTGCCATCGTCGCTCCCCAGGCGGAGGCGGCCGCGATCTTTCGGGAGTTCAGCTACTATAATGTCAGCGGCAAAACAGCAGCCGACCTCGACAAAGCTCTTTCCCGTAATGGCCCCTTCCTTAAGAAGACTGGTCAGCATCATCCCGGTGCTGCAGAAATCCGTTTTGATGCAAAAGTGCGTTACGGTCGTGAGTCCGGAAAAGCATGCAAGGTTCAGGATGTCTATGTGAATGTACATGCAAAGGTTTCCCTGCCGCGCTGGAAGCAGCGTCGCAAGGCAACGCCTGAACTGGCGTTGATCTGGGATACATTGCTACAGGATATTCGCCGTCACGAAGAAAGCCACATCGTCATCGCGCGCAGCTTTGCAAGCCAGATGGAACGGGACATACGCGGATTACGCACCCGCTCGGATTGTGCCGTGCTTCGCGCTGACATTGATAAAGTGACTGCGCGTCTCATGGAAGCGCATGACAAGGAGCAGCAGCGGTTTGACCGAGTTGAGACAATCAACTTCGAAAATCGTTTCTCACGTTTGCTGACGTATCGCATGGAACGTGCCCAGCAGGTTTCCAAATAACGCGGCACCAACAAAACTAGCGCAATTCGCGCCGTATGGCCTGCGTCATCAAGGCGGCTTCATGGAACCCCGACAGGATCAGTTTCAGTTTTCCTGGATAGTGGCAGGAATCTCCAATCGCGTAGACCTTCGGACTTGAAGTTCTGAAGGTCTCTGGATTCACGGTCAGCATATTCCCCGTCTTCAGCAATGAAAGCTCGATCAGCGGGTCGGGACGAATAACCTGCCCGTCCACGGCAAATGCACCGAGACCTGACGCAATCACAGCCACGCCTGCTTTGAAGCTACTACCACCACGCGTAAGAACAACGACCCCGTCGCCATCGACAGAGATGCCATCCACCACCTGATTGAAATGAAAAACCGGATTATATGGCTCGATCTGTTTGAGAAGCCGTTCAATCAGCTCCTCACCCATAATTTCAGAGAAACCGGGTACATCATAAATAGGCTTGTCGGCATAGAGCGCCGTACATTGACCACCCGGTCGATCACGGGCGTCTATGAGATGGCATTTGAAACCAAACAGTCCAAGCTGAAACACGCAAAAAAGTGCGACAGGCCCGCAACCGACTATGACAATATCATTCTGCGGTTCGGCGCCCATCGCACTACCATTTCTTCAAGGGATTAGTTCTGGCGTTCAGGCACCTGCACGACGAGACCATCAATATCGTCGGATACCCGGATTTGACATGAAAGGCGCGAGGTAGGGCGAACCTCATAAGCGAAGTCCAGCATGTCTTCTTCCATAGCGTCGGGGCTGCCAACAGTGTCGATCCAGTCCTCATCAACATAAACATGACAGGTTGCGCAGGCGCAGGCACCGCCACATTCCGCATCGATACCGGGAATGCCGTTGCGAATGGCAGCTTCCATCACGCTGGATCCGTTGTCGGCTTCAACTTCGGTCCGGGTCGCACCGTCGGATGATACGAATACAATCTTCGTCATTTTCATTCCTTGAAACACGCAAATTTCGCGCGATCTCTATCTTCAGCGTCTGTCGCCGCCTCGGCAGAAAAACGCAAATAAACTCGAAATGGCAGATACGGCGTTATGTAAATAGTTTCAACCATGACCGCATCCATGCCTGCAACTGCGCCAATATGCCGTGCATCTTTCGATGTGTTTCCATACCTGACAAACCTGACAGTTGTCCCGATAAACGGAAAACTCGTCCTTGCCGTTAGCGGAAAGTGCATCATATGATGTGAATTGGGAGAGAGCGAAGAACAATGAATAGAATTCTGCGTTGGCGATATTGCAATCACAAGGTGACAAAATTGCCAACAAACACGCATTGAGAGCTTTTTTGTTAATTAACTCGCAAAGCTTTTTCGAGCGTGAGAAACAGCCATAATCGATTTCCACAACTTGCTGGTAAATGCGGAAAGCCCGGAAATGTCGAATTTTTATGAATTGAGCTAATTTCCGTTAACCTTGTATTTAAAGTTTTAGGTATCGGCGAAAGACGCCTATTTCCTTAACAGGCGCGAGCCGATACGATGCAAAGTGGCGGAAAAAGTTTTGTAACGGCCTTTTTATGGTCCGGCCGTCGCAGTAATGAGTACGAGGTAGGCGAACAATGGCTTCCAAATCCAAGGCACAGAAGCTCGACCTTGAGGTTGAAAAGGCACTGGAACAGGCGCTCGATATCGATTTCGGCGACGATCTTGATATCGACATGGACTTGAGTGCGTTCGATGAAGGCTTCTCCGTCGATGATCTGGAAGAGCAGATTTCGCGCGCCGCAGAAGAACTGGTTGCCGAACAGAAGACCAAGTCGGTCGAAACGCCTGCTGTTTCCCCTGTGGAAACTGCTGCGAAAGTGGCTACCATCACCACCGCCTCAGTGATCGCTACGCCTGCTGCGCCACCGGTCCCTCCAGTCGTCAAAGCTGCCGAGCCAGTTTCGCAAACTACTGCCAGCGTTCAGCACAAGCCCGCCAACACCTCGAAAGCTGCGATGCCAGCGCCTGAGCCTGTCAGCAAGCCTGTTTCCGCTGCACCTGTTACGACCGGCGCCAGCGCTGTATCGTCTACCTTCACGCCGGCAAACGACGATTCCCGCAGCGAGAAAGCGATTATTGCAGCGCCACGCCGGGTGACAGAAAACTCGTCAAAACTTTTCTGGACAACAACCGCAATCAGCGTGCTTTGGGCCGCTGGCGGTGTTGCGCTGAGCAAAGCCATCAATCCCGATGTCTTCTCAAGCCTGCAGGCCACCAAAGATTTCTTCACTTCGCCCGCCGGTCTTGGCGTTGTTGCGGGTGTAGCATTGCCGGTCGCCATGTTCTGGGGCTTCGCACAGCTCGTAAAGCGAGCGCAGGAAATGCATACGGCAGCACGCAGCATGTCGGAAGCTGCCATGCGACTGCTCCAACCGGAAGCCGTGTCTGGTGATCGCGTTTCGACACTCGGGCAAGCCGTGCGTCGCGAAGTCGCCGCCATGAACGAAGGTATCGAACGTACGTTGGCACGAGCTGTCGAGCTCGAAACGCTCGTTCAGTCGGAAGTCAATCAGCTTGAACGTGCCTATAGCGACAATGAAGTTCGTATCCGTTCGCTCGTTAGTGATCTGGGCAACGAACGCGAAGCCGTTGTCAGCCACGCGGAGCGCGTACGTTCCTCTATCTCCGGTGCACACGAACAGCTTAAGGAAGAGCTGTCGAGCGCTTCCAACATCATCCGCGACAATGTTCTTTCCGCTTCGCAGCAGTTGAGCACCCTGCTCGGCGAATCCGGCGAACGTCTTATCGGAAGTATCAATGAAAGCGGCGGCGCCATTGCCGAGGCCATTGAAACTCGCACGGGTGACATCGGTTCGCGCATCACTACATCCGGCGAAGCTTTCGCAAACCTGCTCGACACACGGATCGCAACGCTCGATGAACAGTCGCGCACTGTATCCGACCGTCTAACCGAGGCCCTGGACGAACGCACGACCGGTATTGCCAATCTGCTTGGTGGTGCGACGCAGTCCATGGTCAGCGAATTTGACACTCGCCTTGCCAATCTGGAAACCACCCTTTCTGATCGTGGCCGTTCGCTTCTGTCCGAATTTGAAGCCCGCGCACATGCTCTCGACAGCAGCACCGAAAAGCTCAATGCGGCGCTGGAAACTCGTTCACGCCAGATCAACGAAAATCTCATCGCCCGTACTCGTGAAATCGCAGAGACCTTCTCCAGCGGTCGCACGTCTCTCAGCACGATGATCGACGAAACCAAGACCAAGATCGGCGAAGACCTCACTTCGATTGGTGAAAGCGTCGGCAGTATTCTTGGCGAAAAGGCCGATGCCTTCGCTGGTAAGCTTGCCGAAAGCCGTGATATTCTCGCAGCATCTCTGGAAGGCGAAACCGAGCGTGTTTCCTCTGTCATTCGTGGTCATGCCGATACGCTTGCTGCACGCACAAGCGACATCGAAAATGTCGTTAATGTCAGTGCATCTGCGCTCAACTCCGTTGCCGATAATCATAAGGCAATTCTGGAAGAGCGGACCAATGCGCTGCGTCAGACGATGGAAAGTCATTCCGCGCTACTCGATGCAAGTTTTGCGGACCACGCCCATTCGTTGGAAGAGCGCTCCACCGCACTTCACGGTATCATTGCCGGTAATCAGGCCATGCTTGCACAACTGATGGATGAGCGAGCGGCCGCAATGCGCGATAATTTTAACGAGAATCGTGAAGTTCTCGCTCGCACCTTTGATGAACGCGTGAATGCACTTCAAGCACTTATCGTCGATAATCAGGACACACTCGCACGTATTCTCGACGAACGCGCAAGCAGCATGAATCAATCCATTGGTGCTGGTCGTGATGCATTTGTTGCCGCCTTAGGTGAGCATGTTCGTCAGGTCGAAGAGCGCACAAATGGCCTTCATACCATCCTGAACGATCACAACAGCGCCCTTTCCGGCATCCTGGACGGTCACGAACGCACAATTGAAAACCGTGCAGTTGAAATTCGTTCGACATTGGGTGAAAGCACAGCATCACTGAGCCAAACGCTGCAGGATCACAGTGACATTCTGGAACAGCGCACAACCAACCTGCATAACGCAATTGCAGACAGCAGCTCGACCATCAGCCGCGCATTCGAAGGCCAGACCGGCATTATTGAAGAACGCACGCAAACGATGGAAAAGGCGCTTACCATCGGCGTCGACAATGTCCGCCGTGCACTCGAGCAGAGCGCTGGCATTGTTGCAGGCACGCTGCGCGAGAAGATCAGCGAAGCCGCCAGCACGCTTTCGGCTGAAGCAGCCAAGGCTGGCGAAGCTCTGGACGGTTTCGGCGAAGAATTCAGCGCCCGTCTGATCGGCAATCTGTCCGGTACGGAAGCACGCCTCGGCGACCGCGCCGATGTGATTGCCAGCCGTCTTGGCGAGATCGAAAGCCGCCTCACCGGCGAACTTGGCTCAATTGAAGCCCGCATCGCCAATACGGCGAGCAGAACGAGCGAAACGCTTGCTGGTCACAGCGAAGCCTTTGCTGCGAGTGTTGCCGACAATCTGGCTGGAACGGAAACACGCCTCAACGAACGCGCCAGCGCGATCGCAAGCGGCCTTGAAGCAATCGAGAACCGCCTCACTGGTGAACTCAGCACGATTGAAGCCCGGATCGCAGATACGGCTTCCAAGACAAGCGAAACGCTTGCCGGTCACAGCGAATCCTTCTCGGCCAGCGTGGCCGACAATCTCGCCGGTACCGAGGCGCGCCTCGCAGAACGTGCAGATGCCATTGCAACCCGTCTGGGTGACATCGGCTCGCGTATCACGATGGAACTCGGTTCCGTCGAGGCGCGTATCGCACAGGTCACTGACACAACTGCAGTTACGCTTGAAGAACGTACTCGCGAACTCAATGCCGTCCTCGCCGCCCGTTCGCAGGAAATCACCAAAATCCTCAACGATACGGCTGAACCGCTCGTACAACGGCTTGCTGATAGTGGTCGTGGACTGGCTCAGCAGCTTGAAGAAGCAACTCACGCCGCAACCGACCGGCTTCGTTCGGAAAATGCCGCTCTCGTCAATGCACTTGCGAGCCGCACGGCGGAAACGATTGCAGCCGTCCAGCAGGCCAAGACGGGTCTGTCCGACAATGTCAGCGAACTGATCGACCGCCTTGCTACATCGAACGGCGAACTGGGCAAGCTGATCGATTCCGCAACGCGCAATCTCACCGATATCGACGGTCGCCTTGTCGACACGACGTCGAGCTTCGTTGAGAACACCAACCGCGCAGCGCAGATGTTCCAGGCTTCCACCGGCCTTATCGACGGCAATATCGGTACGCTGCGCGCCATCTCCGACAGCACATTGTCGCAGATTGCAGACATCGCCGATCGCTTCGAAGAACATGGAAAGGTTCTCTCTTCAGCTTCCGACATGATCAGTACGGCCCAGAATGGCCTTGTCAGCACGCTTGAAGATCGTCACCAGGCACTCGACAAACTGGCGTCCGGTTTGGTCGAGAAGTCCGAAGGCGTGGAAAAGCTGATGCAGTCCTTCGAAGAGCTGGTGACCTCCGCGTTCCAACGCGCAGAAGGCCAAACCCGCTCGTCGGCCGAGAAGATGCGCGAAAGCGTTTCGGAGATTGTTGAACAGGCCGCGCAGAAGTTCTCCGCTGCCACCGACGATATCCGTCGTACCGCGAACGAAATCCGCACCGAGCTCAACACGACCCGTGGTGAGCTGAAGCGCGGTGTTCTCGACATGCCTGCCGAGGCCAAGGAAACGACGACCGCGATGCGCAAGGCCGTGAGCGAGCAAATCAACGCGCTCAAGGAACTGGCCGAAATCGTCAACAAGTCCGGCCGTCTGGTAGATGTCGGCGAAAGCCGTGCAGATCGCCCGACTTCACGTCCGACACCGGCAGCCCCTCGTCCAGCGCCGGTTCAGGCACCGGCAGCACAGACAGATGTTGCAATCCGCCAGCGCGCTTATGATGCGCCGACGGCTCAACCAGCACCAACAACTGCACCAGCAGAAAAGCCGCGTGGATGGGTGTCTGATCTCCTTGCCCGCGCCTCCCGTGAGGAAGATGAAGCCGTACAGCCGAAGGCACAGCCGACCGCGACGCCTCGTTCGCCAAGCCACGTCGTTGAATCGCTGAACTCGCTTTCGGTGGACATTGCACGCGCTATCGACCACGAAGCCTCAGTGGAACTGTGGGACCGTTACCGCCGCGGCGAACGGAACGTTTTTACCCGCCGTCTCTATACGCTGAAGGGGCAGCAAACCTTTGACGACATCAAGCGCAAGTATCAGACGGATGGTGAATTCCGCCGCGCTGTTGATCGCTACATGGACGATTTCCAGCGCCTGCTCGAAGACGTAGCCCGCAACGACCGTGACAACATGGTAACGCGGACCTACCTCACATCAGACACCGGCAAGGTCTACACCATGCTTGCTCATGCAAGCGGTCGTCTCCGCTAAAAGCTGAACTCAAAGGAAACGCGGCCTTCGGGCCGCGTTTTTGTTTGTCCAACCGGGATAGATCGCGGCTGTTTTCGTTAGGGCAACATTTCGATCTGATTGAATCAAATAGGCGCTCGAAATAAAAAAGGTCGGCGAATATCACCGACCTTTTTACCATTCCGGTTTGCCTCGGCTTAAAGCGCCGTCACCGTCCAGCTTACGATTTCGCTGGCAGTCCGTTCAAAAGCCGCGTTGAGCGCCTTCACATAGGCGGCGTTTGTTGTGCCACTCACCGGGATGGCTGTACGGAATACGCGGGTCGCACGAACCTCGCCGCTTTTGTCGTTCATCAGCCGGACGGCCAGTTCGACCACAGCGAGCTTTGGCGAGGCATAAGCCTGAATGCCGAACATCCGGACGTCGGTCAGGATCTGATAGTTGATCGCCAGCCCATCTCCCGGACGGCCAATCCCGCCAAACACGCCTGTATTTTCATAAGCCTGCACCAGCCGCGACTGCACGATATTCGTCAGTCGGTCACCCCATTGAGCGCCTTTGAGATATTCGATGGAGCCAGGCGCGGAACTAACAACGATGTTCTCGCTGTCGAGTGCCTTGAGTGCCGTTGGTGTTGGAACCAGCAACTGTGTGTTCTTGCGGCTTGGCGAAGTCACACCGGGTTGTGGTGCCGACAGATTGAACGTGTCCAGCGGCGTTGTGGTGCCACACCCTGCCAGAAGTGCTGCGAGCAGGATCGAAATGGAACCTTTATGACGGAATATGCGTCGTGATTTCATGTCACTGGAGCCGGCTTTGGAAATCAATGACGCTTCCTCCCATCATATTGAGGCACACTACCCGGCCCGCCGAAGATAAGGCGCTGGGGATTACGCTCAAGTTCGGTAACAGCTTGTTCTATGCGCTGTATGGCGCGGCGGCTATCAAGAACCACGCCCTGCACTTCACGCAGGCCCTGGCCTGAAAAACGTTCGAGATTATTGGCAATCGGCCCCAGCCGCTTGTCAAGATTGTCAGACGTCTGACGGATGGATTCCAGTGTTGCCGTTGCTTGTGCAACAACACCATCCTTGTCGTCACTCGACAAGAGCTTGTCAGTTTTCGCCAGAATGGTGTCAACGCGCACAGAAGCCGCATTCAAACGAGCCATCATGTCCTTGGCATCCGTGACGATCTGGTTGATGTTTCCGGTGTTCTCGCCCAGTTCCTGTATAATGTTGGCGTTCTTTGCCAGAGCATCCGTGAAAGTCTTCGTATTGTTGATCGTATCCGTAAGCGGCCCACGGGCGTCCTTCACGAAACCTTCCAACTGCCCGAGTACCGAATTCGCCCGCGCAGCAATATCCTGCGCAGTGGCGAGAAGATTGTTAACAGCGGACGGATCGGCATCGATACGCGCAACCGTGTCTTCCTTCGCAGCCTCGGTCAAAAGATTGGGCTCGTCGAGACGGCCGCCTTTCAGTTCTATATAGGCCTGCCCCGTCAAACCCTGAAAACCAAGAGTTGCCGCAGTTGAACGGGTAATTGGCGTCGCCGCATTCACACGTGTCTGGACAATAACCATCTCGGGATTGGTTTCATCGAGGTGCAAGCGGCGTACGTCACCGACCTTGATGCCGTTGAACAGAACCTGGCTACCGACTGTCAGCCCGGTCACGGAACCGGGAATACGAACGTCGAGAGGTATGGAATCTCGTGCCTCGCCGAAACGGGCGATCCAGTACACGAACCCGAAAGCCATAAGGCTTACGATTAGCGTAAAGACGCCTACGAGTACGTAATTGGCTTTAGTTTCCATATTTTATCCAGTCTGCAAGCGGCTGCCAGGCCGCCGTCTCGTTGGCGCCGAGGGATCAATCTGGCGCGCGCGCTTGCCCCGAAAATAGGATTTAACCCACGGATCGTCTACCGTCAGCATGTCTTCAATGGTGCCACTAACGAGCACCTTCTTGTTTCCAAGAACAGCTATCCGGTCACAAATTGCAAAAAGGCTATCGAGATCATGCGTGACCATGTAGACGGTCAAGCCCATGGTATCCCGCAGATTGGCGATCAAATCGTCGAACTCTGCCGCACCAATGGGATCAAGACCCGATGTCGGTTCGTCGAGAAAGAGAATGTCAGGGTCCAACGCCAGCGCACGCGCAAGCGCGGCACGTTTGATCATACCGCCGGAGAGTTCGGACGGGAATTTTTCAGCCGTATCAGGCTTCAATCCGACAAGATCGATTTTCAGTCGCGCCAGCTCATCCATCAATTTCGGCGAAAGGTCGAGATATTCGCGCATCGGAACCTGAATATTCTCAAGCACGTTCAATGCCGAAAACAGCGCGCCATGCTGGAACAGAACCCCCATACGCATATCGATGGACATTTTTTCCAGTTCATTAAGCTGATCAATGTTGCGACCGAGAATCTCAATCCCACCCGACTGCTTTTTGTTGAGTCCGAGGATGGTCCGCATCAGCACGGATTTTCCTGAACCCGACGGGCCGATGAAACCGAGCACTTCACCGGGGTAAATATCGAGCGACAGCTTGTCGAGCACCGTCTGGCGCCCGAACGAAACCGTTACGTCGCGCACCGAGATCATCGGTACGGCCGTTTGGCGATTGTCTTCGTCCTGCGGTTGCGACCGGTGGTCGATGCCGTTCTCCATAACCATTCTTTAACCGAGCTTGGCTTCGGACTGAACCGCTGAACACGTTTCCGGGGTCAATTTTCTGTGCAACTGTGTCTCAAAGAACCCATTAAAAACAAAGAACATAAGTAGTTTCTAAAAATTAATAGCCGCATAGAACATCGCGAACATACCATCCACGACAATAACGACAAAAATAGCCTTCACAACTGAAGCCGTAACACGACGGCCCAGTGATTCTGCGCTTCCGCCGACCTTCATGCCTTCTACTGATGCGAGAACTCCGATGATCATGGCCATGAACGGAGCCTTAATGAGCCCAGCGAAATAAGTATTCAACGCGACCGCATCATGCAAACGACTGATAAAGGCTTCTGGTGAAATATTGGAATAGAACCAGGCGACGCCACCCGCCCCGACCAGCGCGGCGAGATCTGCAATGATCGTGAGCAATGGCAAGACTATAACAAGCGCGACGAGCCGGGGAAAGACGAGAACTCCAACCGGATTGAGGCCTATAACCGTCAAGGCGTCAGTCTCTTCACGCATTTTCATGGAGCCGATTTCAGCCGTAATCGCGCTACCTGAACGGCCCGCAATCATAATGGCTGTCAGAAGCACTCCGAGTTCGCGCAAAACCAAGATGCCAACCAGATCGACAACGAAGATTTCCGCTCCAAAATAGCGCAACTGAAATGCGCCCTGTTGGGCAATGATAGCGCCGACGATCGTCGACATCAGAATAATGATGGGAATTGCACCAACGCCCATACGATCCATCTGTGTGACAATAGCCGCAAATGGGATACCACTGCCGCGCCCATATTTCAGTTGGGCTCCACGGATGGTCGCGCCAAGGATATGCATCGCCATTTTGAAGTCGTTACCCATCGAGATAACGCCGCCGCCAAGAGCAGCAAGAAAAGCGATAAGGAAAAACGGTTTCTTCTGATGCGGTACGTCAAGCGCGCGCTCGACGGCGCCCCCAACCTCTTCCATCAGAGGGAGCCAGGATTGGCGAACGCCTTGCAATTGCGCGTCGGCATTTCCCGCCACCAACCTCTGCCGCATCCGTTCAATCAACCAGGCACCCGCAGTATCAAGACCTGATATCCCGGAAACATCGATTATCGTTGCCTTGTGTTCGTCCGCTTTCTCAAGGCTGCGCATCTTGTCATCGACGAGATTGACACTCTGCGACACCCAGCGGCCGCTTAACCGGATATGGCGCGCACCGTCTTCCTCCGCCAGATCAATCTTTGGCACAGGGTTATCGGTAACTCTTGCTTTGTCGGCGGTGTCGGTCAACATGGCCTACCTCATATACGAGTCGTTGAACGACCGAAATACTGCGTCCCAGAGGCTATCTCTATGCACAATACCTTGAATATCATCGTAGAACGCTATCCCATCGCCGGAAAATTCACAATCTCCAGAGGCTCCAAGACGGAAGCGGCTGTGGTTGTGTGTGTGATCGGCAACGGTTCCCATCAGGGACGTGGAGAATGCGTTCCCTATGCGCGCTATGGGGAAAGCATCGAAAGCGTGAGCGCCCAGATCAAGGCCGCTTGCTCTGCCATCGAACATGGTGCCACGCGACAAGATATTCAGGCATTGATGCCCGCGGGTGCGGCCCGGAATGCAGTCGATTGTGCGTTGTGGGATCTGGATGCCAAACAGTCCGGTAAAAGTGTTGCCGACATGCTCGGCACACCGACCCGCCCCCTGGAAACCGCTATTACCGTTTCGCTCGGCACACCTTTCGAAATGGCGGAATCGGCAGCAAAGGTCGCCCACTATCCCCTCATCAAGGTCAAGATGGGCGGCGAAAACGATATCGAAAGAATTCACGCTGTCACAAGAGCGGCGCCGAACAGCCGAATTATCATCGACGCAAATGAAGGGTGGACAGCAAACAATATTGTCGAAAACATGCGTGCAGCAGCCAATGCAGGCGTCGTTCTTATTGAACAACCCTTGCCCGCAGATAGCGATCAGCTTCTTGGCGAAATTGAACGACCTGTTATTATCTGTGCCGACGAGAGCGTTCATACATCAATCGGTCTGGAAGAACTGGCCAAACGCTACGACGCAGTCAACATTAAGCTCGATAAGGCAGGTGGACTAACCGAAGGTCTGGTCATGCGGGACAAAGCAATCGACCTCGGCCTTCAGGTCATGGTCGGCTGTATGGTCGGTACATCGCTCGGCATGGCGCCTGCTGTTCTGCTTGCCCAGAAAGCCAATGTAGTCGACCTCGACGGCCCGCTGCTCCTCGCCCATGATCGCGATCCTGGATTGCGCTACGAAGGCGCTCTGGTTTATCCGCCAGAAGCGATTGTCTGGGGCTGACGCGCGCATTGATAGCTCTCGTTTGCGGTTCCGTAGATCGGAGCGAGAGCCTCCTCGAAAATGTTCGCGCAGACATCCCAGGTGAATTGTCTGAGCACTTGCGCGGGTTCAAACGGTTCCATTTCCAGTGCTGCCAGACATGCCTCCCCTAGATCTTCCGAAAGAACACCCGCACCGGTTGCTCCAACGACATCCCGTGACCCCGGCACCGGATAGGCGGCGACCGGCAGTCCGGAGGCAATCGCTTCGAGCAAAACGAGACCGAACGTGTCTGTTCGACTCGGAAAGACAAACACATCTGCTGCTGCGTAAGTTTTTGCCAATGCTTCACCTTCACGCTTCCCAACGAACACCGTTCCCGGAAACCGCGTTCGCAGATCATTGAGCGAAGGACCATCTCCAACGATCAGCTTCGTGCCGGGAAGATCAAGTTCCAGAAATGCTGGCAGGTTTTTTTCCGTGGCGACACGCCCCACACAAATGAATACTGGTCGTGCCAGGTCCTCAATCACTTCCGGACGAGGATAAAAAAGTGTGCGATCCACGCCCCGCGTCCAGAGATCGAGCCGGGTAAAACCACGGACTTTGAGATCATCCAGAATGGATTGGGTCGGCACCAGTGTGTGCTCAGCCGCATTGTGGAAACGCCGCAGGAATGCATAGGTCCAGCGTGGCGGAATAGGAAATCGTTCTTGCAGATACTCTGGAAACCGCGTGTGAAAGCTTGTAGTGAAGGACCATCTCATTTTCAGGCAAGCGCGCCGCGCCATGAACCCAAGCGGCCCTTCAGTTGCAATATGCACATAATCCGGCCGCATTGCCGTTAGGCGCCGTTTAAGCGCGCCTGGCGTCGTCAAGGCGAGCCGGATTTCCGGATATGTCGGACAGGGTACAGATCGATAGTCGAGCGGCGATACGATCTTGACCTCGTACCCGCGTTCAATCATCAGATCAGAGCATTTGGTCAGCGTGCGTACGACACCGTTGACTTGCGGATGCCAGGCGTCGGTTACGATGACAATTTTCTTCATCAGCGGAAGGTCGCCAGTTCGCGAACTGGTCGAGGCAGCTTAATCACCCTGCCCTCCTCGTGCTCTTCGCTATCGGTGTTGATGTTCCCTGTCGTTGAGCGGCGATCACGGCGTTCTGTCCATTCGATAAGCTCCATCCGGCCATCAAAATGTTCAATCACGGCTGTGCAGCTTTCCACCCAGTCGCCGGTATTGATGTACTCGACGCCATTCATGCTCTCGATCGTGGCATGATGGATATGACCGCAGATCACACCGTCAACTCCGATACGCTGCGCTTCTTCGGAAACCACATTCTCGAACTGACCAATAAAATTGACCGCCTTCTTGACCCGGAATTTCGCCCAGGCTGAAAATGACCAGTAGCGCAGACCGAAAAGGGCGCGAACACGGCTCATAACCGTATTTATCCAGATAGCCGTATCGTACGCCCAATCGCCCAGATAAGCGATGAAGCGGGCATTGCGCACGACTACATCGAACTGATCGCCGTGAATAACGAGAAACTTGCGACCGTCCGCAGCCTCATGAATCGCACGATTCATCACTTCGATGCCGCCGAAATGCGTCCCTTGGAAATTCCGCAGGAACTCGTCGTGGTTACCGGCGATGTAGATGATGTTGGCACCCTTACGGCTCTTGCGAAGCAGCTTCTGGACCACATCATTATGTTCCTGAGGCCAATGCCAATTGCGTCGTAGACGCCAGCCGTCAACAATATCCCCCACCAGATAGATCGTCTCGGCTTCATGATAACGGAGAAAATCCAGAAGCAGCTCGGCCTGTGCGGCCTTGGACCCGAGATGCACATCCGAAATGAAAAGGGTTCGGAGTTTTCTGGACTGCGGAGCGTCGGTGCTCATTTGGTTGTCCCCTTCAATGGCAACCTGATCTGAGCGCAGAAAACCCGATTCATGTCACAGAGATATGACGGTTCGCTTTAAGGCGCGGAAAGCGGTGTCCGCGCCTCTATTGACCTCCACTTTGCGCGACGAGCTCCGCTTTTGGGCCAACATAGCGTGATTGCGGACGAATAAGCTTGTTCGTCGCCATCTGTTCGCGACAGTGCGCCACCCAGCCCATGGTTCTTCCCATAGCGAAAACACTGGTGAACGCTTCGCGGGGAAAACCTAATTGTTCAAGCAACAGTGCGGTATAGAATTCAACATTGGTTTCGAGAGAACGATCGGGCTTGTGACGTTTGAGAACCGCGATGGCAGCCTTTTCCACCGCTTCTGCCAACTCAACCCGGTGTTCTCCTCGTTCATGTCCAAGGGTTTCGATGCGCCTCAAAGCACCTTTCAAAGCATCGGCGCGTGGGTCACGTACGCGGTAGACCCGGTGACCGAACCCCATCAGCCTTTCTCCATTGGCAACGGCTGATTCAAGCCACCGTTCGGCGTTAGCTGGTCTGCCAATAGCATCCAGCATATCGAGCACCGGTCCAGGGGCACCACCATGCAAAGGTCCTTTTAACGCACTGATCGCGGCAAGCATAGAAGAGGTCAATCCGGCCTGTGTCGATGCCACGACGCGCGCAGCGAAGGTCGAAGCGTTCAATCCGTGGTCGGAAACCGTCATGAGATAAGTGTTTAGCCCTGCAACTTCCGCTTCATCAGGCATTCCCGCATTCATCATGCGAAGAATGTCCGCGCTATGAGGCAGCGTCGGGTCAGGGTGAACGGGAGGACGTCCCTTATTCGCGCGTAAAATGGCTGTCGTGAAGACCGCCGGCGCTGCCATCAAATGCAAGGCCGCGGCCAGATCGTTTTCATCAGGAATGCGGGCCATCAACGCACGAAGTGCTTCTATAGGCGGCAGCTCCATCAATGTGTCATCAAGCGCCTCCGTATGAGGGAATACCTGTACGCGTGCTTCACCAAGCGCCTTCTGAAGTTCTGCACCTCTCGGCAAATCCTTAAAAAACCCGTCCCATAAAAGCTCAATCCCGTCTTCAACGCTGCTTTGCGGAACCAGATCGTCCAGCGACCGACCGCGTATGACCAGTCTGCCCGCAAGACCATCGACGTCAGACAACACGGTTTCGGCAGCAATCACATCTTCAAGTCCGCTATTCATGACAATTCTCCTTGTTTGCCTAACGACATTGAATTCAAGTATAGTTGACGTCAATCTTGATGAAATCGATCAATGTAGGGGGCAATAATGGACTGGCTGACAACGGAAGAGGCTCTTGCCGTTCTTCAGACAAAACCCCAGACTCTTTACGCAAATGTGAGTCGTGGCCGCATCCGTTCCAAGCCATTGCCTGATGATCCCAGACGCAGCCTCTACAGATCGGAGGATGTCCATGGTCTGGCTGGTAGACGCCCAGGTCGCAAGAGAGACAGTGTTGTAGCCGCCGATACCATTCGTTGGGGCCTTCCGATCATGCGTTCGGGCATTTCGACCATTATCGATGGCCGCCTGCTCTATCGCGGCTGTGACGCCGCCGAACTGTCGGAAACAGCTACACTGGAAGATGTGGCTGCATTGCTGTGGCAGATGAATTTTGACAGTATTAGCGGCGGTTACACCAACGTGAATCTTGACAACTGCCAGACCAGTAACGCGCCACTGGAGCGGCTTTTTACTGTTTTCGGAGTTCGCGCTGCGAATGATCTGCCTAGTTCTGGACGCTCCACAGCGGTCCTGCAACGGGAAGCTTTCGGTTTATTGCAGCTATTCCACGATACCGTTCTTGGCGTTCCTTCATCCAATATTCCAATGCATGAGCGCATCGCTTTAACCTGGAAAAAGCCGCAAGCTAGCGATGTGATCCGACGTGTTCTGGTGCTTCTCGCAGACCATGAATTGAATGCATCGGCATTCGCCACGCGCGTTGCTGCATCGACAGGAGCGCCGCTTTCCGCGGCAGTTCTTGCCGGATTATCAACATTGATCGGCCCACGACATGGACGCGCTGCCACCGCGGCAACAGCTATTGTTGCGCAGACGCGACAAATGGGGGCGGACGCGGCAATCAAGGACCAGCTCAGGCAAGGTATACAATTCCACTTCTTTGGCCATCCTCTCTATCGCGAAACTGGGGATATTCGCGCCTTGACATTGCTGGAATATCTGGAGCTACCTGTCCCGTATCGCGACCTGGAACAAAGCGCTGCGGACATCCTCGGCGAAAAACCGAATGTCGATTTCGCACTTGCAGCTATCACAGAAATCTATGATCTCCCGCCGGACGCGCCACTGTTTCTGTTCGCGCTCGCACGCATCGCGGGATGGCTCGCCCATGCACTGGAACAAGCTGATAATGGATCACTTATCCGACCGAGGGCGGAATTCACCCCGCCCCTTGAATAGAGACGTTCACCAAATATTGTTCGCTAGGATAGCGCTTTATAACTGTAAAAGGTGGACATATACACCCGTGAACCAGAATCCGGTTGATCGGAGCGCTTGCTTGGTGGCATGTCTTAAAAAACTTGAACAAATGCGAGGATCGAGCCGTGGACTTGGGCCTGAAGGGTCGAAAAGCAATTGTGTGCGCTTCCAGCAAGGGCCTTGGACGGGCCTGCGCAGAGGCACTCGCCGAAGCTGGGTGTGATTTGGTTCTCAACGGGCGAAATGAGGAAACCCTCACCGAAGCAGCGGAGAAAATTCGCAAGACATTCGGCGTAAACGTTAAGGCCGTCGCTGCAGACGTATCTACCGCTGAAGGACAGGCAGATCTGCTTTTGGCCTGTTCCGCGCCGGACATTCTCGTGAACAATAATGGCGGTCCAGCCTTCAAGGATTTCCGGCTCCTTGATCGTGACGCAATCCTTCAAGGTGTGACACAAAATATGGTTACACCCATAGAGCTTATCAAAGCTGTGATCGATGGGATGGTCGAGCGCCGTTTTGGCCGTATCGTCAACATCACATCGACATCAGTATACGCTCCTATTCCCGGCCTGGATCTCTCATCAGGAGCCCGCGCAGGCCTGACGGCATTTCTTGCTGGCGTCGCCCGTACGGTCGCCGCATCCAATGTGACGATCAACAACATCCTTCCCGGTGCGTTCGACACGGATCGCCTTCGTAACGGTTTTGCATTCTCCGCCCAGAAGAACGGCACAACACCAGACGCGGAAGCGGCGAAGCGCGCATCATCGATTCCCGCCGGACGGATTGGTCAACCGAAGGAATTCGGTCAGGCCTGTGCCTTTCTTTGCTCGGAACATTCCGGGTTCATTACCGGGCAGAATCTCGTTATCGATGGCGGCGCATATCAGAGTGCGTTTTAACAGCATCAAACGATAGATCTGCAAATTTGGAAAAACTCATTCTCGAAAACGGGCCTACTGAGATTTGAGCCGATAGACTAAGAACAATAATGGCCCGGTGTGCGGAAGCGGCATACAGAATCTGTATGCGAATACCGCGCCTCCACGTGCAAACGAGCTCCTGCCCTGCACGAAAGATTTTTGGAAAGCGATGCGACCATGACCAAGAAAACACCTTCCACTTCCCGTTCGGATTTCGATGAAGCAGCTCTGTTCTTCCACCGTTATCCGAAGCCCGGAAAGCTGGAAATTCAGGCGACAAAGCCCCTTGGCAACCAGCGCGATCTGGCGCTGGCCTATTCGCCCGGTGTAGCGGCTCCCTGCCTTGCAATCCATGAAGATCCAGCAACGGCCGCCGAATATACGGCCCGCGGCAATCTCGTTGCTGTTGTATCGAACGGAACTGCGGTACTGGGCCTCGGTAATATCGGCGCGCTTGCGTCCAAACCGGTCATGGAAGGCAAGGCTGTCCTTTTCAAGAAATTCGCCGACATCGACGTGTTTGACATTGAAATCGACGCCCATGAAATCGGTCGCATTGTCGATGTTGTTGCCGCGTTGGAACCGACTTTCGGTGGTATCAATCTCGAAGATATCAAGGCACCGGAGTGCTTCGAGGTTGAAGAACAGCTTCGCGCGAAAATGAACATCCCTGTTTTCCATGACGATCAGCACGGCACGGCGATCATTGTTGCGTCGGCGGTTCTGAATGGTTTGGAACTCGCCGGCAAAAAAATCAGCGACGCAAAGATTGTTACCTCCGGTGCTGGCGCTGCGGCTCTTGCTTGTCTCAATCTCCTCGTCAACCTTGGTGCGAAACGCGAGAATATCTGGGTCTGTGATCTCGAAGGCGTTGTCTACGAAGGCCGCAACACGCTGATGGATCGCTGGAAGGAAGTTTACGCCCAGAAAACCGACGCACGAATTCTGGCTGACGTCATTGGCGGCGCCGACGTATTCCTTGGCCTTTCGGCGGCTGGTGTGCTGAAGCCCGAACTTCTGAAACAGATGGCTGAGAAGCCGCTCATCATGGCGCTTGCCAATCCCAAGCCTGAAATCATGCCGGAAGAAGCCCGTGAGGCCCGCGCTGACGCCATGATCTGTACCGGACGCTCGGATTATCCGAACCAGGTCAACAACGTTCTCTGCTTCCCTTATATCTTCCGTGGTGCGCTTGACGTCGGTGCGACTGCAATTAACGAAGAAATGAAGCTTGCTGCCGTTCGCGCCATTGCCGCGCTTGCTCGTGAGGAACCTTCGGATGTCGCGGCGCGCGCTTATTCAGGCGATACGCCCACGTTCGGGCCTGACTATATCATTCCTTCGCCGTTCGATCAGCGTCTTATCCTGCGTATTGCCCCGGCAGTGGCGAAAGCTGCGATGGAAACAGGTGTTGCGACGCGCCCAATCGAAGACATGGAGGCCTATCTCGACCGCTTGAACCGCTTCGTCTTCCGCTCCGGTCTCATCATGAAGCCGGTCTTTGCTGCGGCCCGCGCACAAGAAAAGCCGAAACGCGTCATTTATGCCGATGGTGAAGATGAGCGCGTGCTGCGTGCGGCTCAAGTCGTGATCGAAGAACGCATCGCTGCTCCGATTCTCGTCGGACGCCCTCAGGTTATTGAAACACGCTTGCGTCGCTACGGCCTCAAGATCCGCCCTGGAACAGATTTCGAACTCATCAATCCTGAAGACGATCCACGCTATCGCGACTATGTCGATCTTTATCTGTCCTATACCGGCAGACAAGGCGTGACGCCGGAAGCTGCGCGTACCATCGTACGCACGAACTCGACCGCAATTGCCGCTCTGGCCGTTATGCGCGATGAAGCCGACGCCATGATCTGCGGCCTTGAGGGCAGGTTCGAACGCCACCTTCGCGTCGTACGCCAGATCATCGGCAAAGTTCCCGGTATTCGTGACTATTCCGCCTTGAGCCTGTTGATTTCTCAGCGTGGCGCCCTCTTCCTCACAGACACTTATGTCAACGTCGAGCCGGGTGCGAACGAAATCGCGGAGATGGCGATTCTGGCTGCAAAGGAAATCAGCCGTTTTGGTATTGAGCCAAAGGCAGCGTTGGTATCGCATTCGAATTTCGGATCGAAAGAATCGGCCAGCGCAGAAAAGATGCGGGAAGCAGCAGCAATTCTCGCCGAGAAGGCACCGGAACTCGAATCCGACGGTGAAATGCATGGCGATTCTGCTCTTTCGCAGGCATTGCGTGATCGCGTATTCCCCAACTCCCGCCTGAAAGGTGAAGCCAATCTTCTTGTCTTCCCAAACCTCGATGCTGCTAACATCACGCTGAACGTGGTCAAGATGGTTACGGACGCTCTGCATGTAGGTCCAATTCTGCTTGGCGCGGCCCGCCCCGCACATATTCTCACGCCGTCGGTCACTTCGCGTGGTGTCGTCAATATGACTGCGCTCGCAGTCGTTGAAGCTTTGCAAAAATCAGGCGAAACCCTTCGTAAGAAGAAATAAAATAATAAATTAGATATAATTAATATATAAGCAAATAGCGGCGAGTGCGTTTAAATACACTCGCCGTTAGTATTTAATTTACTATATTTTTCAAACATGATGTGGCCAGCAACACCACGAGGTTATCATGTTTATTTTTCTATCGAGCCATAATAAATCTCTATTTTACTCAATATTTTTTATGATATCCGGTGTACTAGCTGGTTGTACAACTATACGCCCCACAGAAATGTGCACGCCCACCGAACAAAAGCAGCTTAAGAAACAGCTCCTCGTTACTCAATCGCTTCTAGATCGCAAGGAAATGGATCTTTCTCGTTTGAGAAAAACAATTACTGAGGATCGCTGCTTGGGAGGCGTGTTTACGCCCGCTGTAAAATCTTCGCAGTGTACAACATTGTTGACAAGAACGGACCGACTGGCAACTGAGACACAAACATTACGCGAACGCCTCCATGAACTGAACATGGCACTGGCTGGACGTCCGTCACCGTCCAGGCATGTCAAATCGTGCAAGGTTTCCTGGGTTGTATTACATAAGAAACCACAAGCAAAAACTGCACATGTGCCGCAACGGAAGATCGCCAAGCCGAGCGCCGAATTGACCAGCAAAATCACATTGCCCGCCTACGCATCTCCTAATCCTGTCGAAGCGGAGAAAGTGGAGTTCTCATCTTCCGCGACCGTGCAAACTGTGAATACACCAACCTATGTGGCGCCTGTCACGCCAACGCTACCTATGGAGCGCTCTTATACGACGAACACAAAAGTCAGGCTTGTCGGGTCAGAGTTTTTTCAGGACCAATCAACACCAGCAATTCAGCCAGTTCCGGCCCATGCACCTGCCCCGTAAGTGCTAGCCGTAAGGGCATGAAAAGATTCTTGCCTTTGCGTCCTGTCGCAGCCTTCACTGTTTCAGTCCAGACTTTCCATGTTTGATGATCCCAGGGAGCAGGCGGCAGAAGGGCGAATGCCTCTTTCACGAAAGCGCGATCCTCTTCGGACAGGTCTGGAGCTTCCGGTAAATCACCTTCGACGATAGACCACCAACGCGCCGCATCCTTGAAACGATCAAGGTTTGCCCGCACCGCCAGCCAGAAGGGTTCAGCTTTGTCGCCGGAAATGCCCAACATCGCAAGACGTGGCTGGGCTTCCCAAAACGGCATCTCGTGCAGAAGGGCGCGATTGAGCGTATCCAGTTCTGCAGGATCGAATTTTGCTGAAGACTTCGATATCGAGGCCAGATCAAAACGTTCGGCCAGACTTTCCATATTGGGTGCAGCCGCAACATTTTCCGATGTGCCAATCAGAATGGCAAGCGAGGCGACCGCCATGGGCTCGAAACCAGCCTCGCGCAACGATCCGACAGATAGAGCCCCCGTTCGTTTTGAAAGCCCCTCACCTGAAATTGTGGTCAGCAAATTGTGGTGCCCGAAAATCGGGGCCTTGGCTCCGAGTGCTTCGAAGATTGAAATTTGTACACCGGTGTTGGTTACGTGATCGTCACCGCGAATGATATGTGTAACGCCAAGATCGATATCATCGACCACTGATGGCAGCGTGTAGAGATAAGTGCCGTCCTCACGCACCAGTACCGGATCAGACATTGACGCCAGATCAACGGTCTGCGGGCCACGAACCAGATCGTCCCAGTGAACCTCCGTGCGCTTGGTATTGAACGGATCAGCATCGAAATTCGGCAAGAGAAAACGCCAATGCGGTTTACGCCCTTCGGCTTCAAAGGCGGCTTTCTCTTCTTCGGTGAGCTTCAGGCCTTCACGGCCATATACCGGCGGCAGTCGACGAGCCAGACGCAACTTGCGGCGGCGCTCCAGTTCCTCGGCTGTCTCATAACAGGCATATAGTAAACCGGCCTGTTTGAGCTTTTCCACGGCCTCGCCATAAACGTCGAAACGTTTTGACTGATATTCAACACGATCAGGTTTGACACCGAGCCAATCAAGATCGACAGTAATTGCCTGCGCGTATTCGTCCTTGGATCGTTCGACATCAGTGTCGTCATAGCGCAAAATGAATTTGCCGCCATTCTTCTGCGCGAAAAGCCAGTTTGAAAGCGCTGTGCGCGTATTGCCAATATGAATATAGCCCGTCGGCGACGGAGCAAAACGAACGGTTACGGTCATTTTATTATCTTTCAACGGTCGCGGAAGCGGTTCGTTATAGGGTAACGGCGATCGCGTCCGAAATTCTTCTTGGTAATTTTGACACCTGGTGCCGATTGCCGACGCTTATACTCAGCCAGATAGAGCAAATGCTCGATTCGTTGTACAGTTTCGAGCGAATGTCCACGTGCAGCGATCTCGGTGTTACTCATCTCGTTTTCGACAAGGCATTCAAGAATATCGTCCAGAAGCGGATAGGGTGGCAAACTATCCTGGTCGGTCTGATTTTCACGCAGTTCGGCAGACGGTGCCTTGGAAATGATATTATGCGGGATCACCTCGCCCGAGGGACCAAGCGCCCCATTTGGCACATGACTGTTACGCCATTCCGACATCGCATAGACCTGCATCTTATAGACGTCTTTGATCGGATTGAAACCGCCGTTCATATCGCCATAAAGCGTCGCATATCCCACGGACATTTCAGACTTATTGCCAGTGGTGACGACCATCGAACCAAACTTGTTCGAAACAGCCATCAGAATGGTGCCACGTGCGCGGCTCTGCAGATTTTCTTCGGTAACCCCGCTCTCGGTGCCCACGAATAGTGGATGCAGTGCTTCCAGAAAGCCTTCAACTGGCGCAGCGATAGGAACAATATCGTATCGAACGCCGAGCGCTTTGGCGCAATCGGCTGCATCTTTCAGAGAGTCTTCGGATGTGTAGCGATAAGGCAGCATGATGCAACGCACACGTTCCTTACCCAAGGCATCAACACCCAGAGCCGCACAGATTGCCGAGTCAATGCCGCCGGAAAGCCCGAGCACCACGTCCTTGAAACCGTTCTTGTTCACATAATCCCGCAGTCCCAGCACACAGGCGGAATAATCAGCCTCCAGTCCTTCTGGAAGAATGGTCTTCTCGCCTTCCTCACAGCGCCAATCGCCATTCTCTCTGTGCCAGACGGTCAGCGTAATCTGCTCGGCGAACTGCGGCATTTGCAGACAGAGCGACCGGTCTGCGTTGAATGCGAACGATCCGCCATCGAAAACCAGCTCGTCCTGCCCGCCAATCTGATTGGCATAAACCATCGGCAGCTCGGTTTCGATCACCTGCTTGAGGACAACCTGATGCCGCCGATCCATCTTGGCGCGATGATAGGGTGAGCCATTTGGAACGAGCAGAATTTCCGCACCGCTCTCGGCCAGCGTTTCCGCCACACCGAGATCGCCCCAGATATCCTCGCAGATCGGAACCCCGATACGAACGCCGCGGAAATTGATCGGACCCGGCATCGGGCCAGGCTGAAACACCCGCTTCTCATCGAACTCGCCATAGTTCGGCAAATCAACCTTGAACCGTTCGGCGATGATTTCACCACCGTCAAGCACGGCAATTGAGTTATGCAAACCGCTTTCACGGCTAAGTGGTGTTCCAATGATGACCCCCGGCCCACCATCGGCAGTGTCACCGGCTAGTTCGCGAACAGCGTTTTCGCATGCAGCGAGAAAGGACGGCTTCAGAACCAGATCCTCCGGCGGATAGCCAGAAATGAACAATTCTGTAAACAGAATGAGATCAGCCTTCATCCTGGCAGCTTCGGCGCGCGCGGTGCGTGCCTTTACCAGGTTTCCGGCGATATCGCCCATGACGGGATTAAGCTGCGCAACAGCAATACGGAGCATGGCAAGATTCTCGTGAGAGGCTAACATGCCCCAGCTTTAGCGCGCTTGGGCAAGCAAATGCAACGGATGCTATCGATCAACCACTCTGTTTGTCAGGCCAGATAGGTAATGACGAGGATGTAGCCCCAAACCGCGACGACGAACACAATGGAAATCAGAACGGCGAGAGAGCCGCAGTCTTTTGCAATCTGAATTTCCTTGTGAAAATCCCGCGAGACGGCATCGCAGGTCGCCTCGATACCGGTGTTCAAAACTTCCACGAGGATAAGAAACAGGATCGATCCCGTCATGAAGAAGAAAGCAAGCCAGGTCGGCGCAAGAAAAAATGCGACCGGCAGGGATAGAAGAAACAGCACCAATTCCTGCTGAACGGCCTTCTCATGTCCCGCAAGATATTTCAGTGCCCGCATGGAATTAAGGAAAGCCAGAAAAATGCGCTGCATCATACCCTCAATCAAACTGGCTACAGGATCGGCCCCAAAATCGGAATGGATTGTCGGAAAGCACGATGCGTAGATACAATAGGTTAGAGCGTCGTGCATCCGTCCGGACGCACGACGCTCTAAGGCAATCAATAGGTGAGTTTTGCCGAAAAGCAACAGGGCGGAGATCGAAACCTCCGCCCTGCAAGCTCTACAATATGCGAAACAGGTCAGGCACTTGCAACCTGTTTGTCAGCGCCGGCATCGCGCTCTTTCTTGAGCAGCTCAGCCAGCAGGAACGCCAGTTCCAGCGCCTGATCGGCATTCAGACGCGGATCGCAATGCGTGTGGTAACGGTCATGCAGATCCTCGGCAGAGATCGCACGTGCGCCGCCGGTGCATTCCGTCACGTTCTTGCCGGTCATTTCGATATGGATACCGCCCGGATGCGTACCTTCGGCGCGATGAATCGCGAAGAAAGACTCCACTTCCTTGAGGATGCGGTCGAACGGACGCGTCTTGTAGCCACCTGCGGTGATCGTATTGCCATGCATCGGATCGCATGACCACACCACCTTGCGGCCTTCCTTCTCGACGGCCTGGATAAGCTGCGGCAGGTGATCACCAACCTTGTCGTAGCCAAAGCGTGCAATCAGCGTCAGGCGCCCGGCTTCATTTTCCGGGTTCAGAAGATCGATCAGGCGAATAAGATCATCCGGCTGCAAAGACGGGCCGCACTTGAGGCCAAGCGGGTTCTTGATGCCGCGACAGTATTCAATATGCGCATGATCGGCCTGACGTGTGCGGTCGCCGATCCAGATCATGTGGCCGGACGTGCCGTACCAGTCGCCGGAAGTCGAGTCCACGCGGGTCAGCGCTTCTTCATATCCAAGAAGCAGCGCTTCATGGCTAGTGTAGAAATCAGTTTCACGCAGCGAATGATTGCTATCCGCAGTAATCCCGATTGCACGCATGAAGTTCATGGTTTCGGAAATACGCTGTGCCAAGGCTGCGTAGCGTTCTGCCTGCGGGCTCTTGCCGACAAAGCCGAGCATCCACTGGTGAACGTTCTCCAGATTTGCGTAACCGCCCTGAGCGAATGCACGCAACAGGTTAAGAGTCGCCGCCGACTGGCGGTATGCCATATCCTGACGCTGCGGATCTGGAATGCGCGATGCGGAGTCGAATTCGATACCGTTGATGATATCACCACGGTAGGACGGCAGCTCCACGCCATTCAGCGTTTCCATGTCCGACGAGCGTGGCTTGGCGAACTGACCGGCAATACGTCCGACCTTCACGACAGGCTTCGAAGCGCCGAATGTGAGCACGACAGCCATCTGAAGAAAGACGCGGAAAAAGTCGCGGATATTATCCGCGCCGTGTTCAGCGAAACTTTCAGCGCAATCACCGCCCTGAAGCAGAAATGCCTTGCCTTCCGCTACGTCAGCCAGTTGCTGCTTGAGTTTGCGTGCTTCACCTGCAAAAACCAGCGGCGGATAGGTGCGAAGACGGGCCTCAACGTCGTTCAGAGCCTGTGCGTCTGGATAAAACGGCACTTGCTTGATCGGTTTGTTTCTCCAGGAATGTGGGGTCCAGTTCTTCGTCATTTGAGCACCTGTTTGCTTCTATCCGCTCGATTTCTCTCGGATTATATCCTCCTTACACGAATGCCGGAATTCCTTAACGGACAGCCGACATCTGACAAAGATGACAGCCTGCCCCGGAAACCCGGCGTGCGTGACCGCGCTGATATAATGCAGCCTGAGACTTTATGCCAGCAATATTCGTTAACCGGACAAACCGGCTGCGAAAGATTTAGCCGTCGACTTTTTCACCATTCACAACACGATAGGTCGGCTTGTACATGGTCACCAATTCCTCGGCTGCTGTTGGGTGAACGGCCATTGTCCGGTCAAAGTCATCTTTGGTCGCACCAGACTTGAGCGAGATACCCAGAAGCTGAGCCATTTCACCCGCGTCGGGTCCCATTATATGAGCACCGACAACACGGCGGCTTGCTGCATCGACGATGAGCTTCATCAGCATTTTTTCATTGCGACCGGAAAGCGTGTTCTTCATCGGCCGGAATAGCGCTCTGTAAACCTCAACTTCCGGATACTTCTTCGCGGCCTCATCTTCGGGCAAACCAACCGTGCCAATTTCTGGCTGCGAGAAGACGGCGGTCGCGATCAATTCATGATCCGGCTTCGTCGGATTATCCTTAAAAGCAGTTTCGAGGAAGCACATGGCTTCGTGGATTGCCACCGGTGTTAGCTGGACCCGGTTTGTAACATCACCCACTGCCCAGATATTCGCGATATTGGTACGCGAATATTCATCGACGGGGATGGCACCAAGTTCGTCCACCTGCACACCAGCTCTTTCCAGCCCGAGACCGGTCGTGTTGGCCCTGCGCCCGATAGCCATCATAGCTTGGCCGGCTAACAGTGTTTCGCCGTTGTTCAGCGAGATTTTCAGCTTACCGTCAGACTGCTTCTCAACCTTTTCGAAAACGGCTCCGCAAATAATGCGGATGCCCTTTGCTTCCATCGTTTCGTGCAAAAGATGGCGCAGGTCCAGATCAAAACGGGAGAGAATTTCCTTGCCTCGGTAGACAAGCGTGGTCTCGACACCGAGACCATGGAATATGTTCGCGAACTCAACTGCAATGTATCCACCACCTGCAATAACGATTGCCTTCGGTAGTTCAGCGAGATGAAACGCTTCATTGGAACTGATGCAGTGTTCGTGTCCAGTCATGGTTTCGGGCATGCTTGGATGACCGCCCGTCGCAATCAATATCTGGTCCGCCGTCACGCGTCGACCATCTGCTTTCAACTCTATGGTATGTTCATCGATAAGTTCGGCGCGGCTGGCAAAAATCTCAACTTCGGAGTTCTGAAGTCCCTTGGTATAGAGCCCCTCAAGCCGGGTGATTTCCTTATCCTTAGCATTGATCAGCTTCTTCCAATCGAATGCTGATGCACCAACATCCCAGCCGTAACCGGCTGCATCCTCAAAATATTCGGGAAATTGCGAAGCGTAGACGAAAAGCTTTTTTGGCACGCAACCGCGAATAACGCAGGTCCCTCCCATGCGGTATTCTTCCGCAAGACCGACCTTTTTCCCCATCGCCCCGGCAAGACGTGCTGCCCGAACACCGCCGGAACCGCCGCCGACAACAAATAGATCAAAGTCGAATCCGGTCATGGGTTTCTCCAATAAAACATTACGTTGTCCGATATGTAAGCAAAAGAAAAAGCCCGGCCAAGAGACCGGGCTTACAAATTCCGCGTTACCGCAACAAATTACTACTGTGCAGGCTGTGCTGGAGCTGCTGCAGCGCCAGCCTGAGCAGCCAGAACCTCAGCTACACTGGTCGCCAGATCACGGGCGATGCCGTTCTGCCAGATGTTGGCCGCCTTCACGACTTCACGCGTCACGATCGGCCCCTCCGACAGAAGCTTCTTGCCTGCTGACGACGCATAGAATGCTGCAATGGCCTTCAGTTCGTCTTCCGAGAACGCTTTCGCATAGGCGCGCGCGGATTCGGTTTCAAGGTCCGCGCGACGGGACGCCAGAGCAAGAGCCTTGTCATCGACTGTTTTGGTGATGAGCGCTTCCAGATTCGGATCCTTCTGGATCAGCTCACCCTTCAGGGCGCGCGCTGCATTCGGCAGAATTTCGTCGAACTGCGCGGTAGCATCAATTGCAGAAATTGCAGCACGGGCAGCTTCCAAATGAGCTTCTGTGATTTCCTGTGCGGATGCCGCATGAATGCCCGACATCAGTACGAGCGCGGAAAACGGTGCAATCAGACGGCGAAAGCCAGTTGCCGGGATCATATGGTCAGTACTCCGTTTAATCAGTTCAAGACCGGTTCATGGTGCGGATGCCGTCGTTGCCGGCAATCACTGCCGCACGCGCCAGTCCGATGAAAAGTCCGTGCTCGACAACGCCTGGAATTGCGAAGAGAGCGTCAGATAGTGTCTTTGGATCGGGAATGCGGCCAAAAGATGCATCCACGATATAATGCCCACCATCCGTTACGAAGGGTGAGCCATCTTTTAAACGCAGCGCCAGCGGGCCTGCAAGGCCGCACTTTGCAGCTACCTCTTCAATCGCGCGCATGGTAGCGCCGAGACCGAAACGATTGACTTCCACAGGTAGGGGAAAACGCCCTAGCGTCTCGACTACCTTCGAACCATCAGCAATAACGATCATGGCATCCGACGCGGCAGCCACGATCTTTTCGCGAAGAAGAGCTCCACCGCCGCCCTTGATGAGCGAGAGGTTAGTATCGACTTCGTCAGCGCCATCTACGGTAAGATCGAGATGAGGCGTTTCATCAAGCGTCGTAAGCGGAACGCCGAGTTCCTCGCAAAGTTTCGCGGTGCGTTCGGAGGTGGGCACTCCAATGATCTTGAAGCCGTTACCTACCTTCTCGGCAAGCAGCCGCACGAATTCCTCGGCCGTCGAACCAGTACCAATCCCCAAACGCATTCCGTCTTTGACGTGCGTGAGTGCTTCTGCGGCGGCTGCGATTTTCAGCTTGCGAGCTTCGTCCATACCCAAATTCCCGATAGTCCCCAGCGGATTCTCATTATGGTCCGGTTCGCCTCTAGCATGCGGGCGCTGCACAACAAAGCAACTATTCGAACTATGACGCAGAATTTCGGCTTTTGAGCACATCCCGAAAGGCGTGAAACTGTCTTCGGACATGATACGCGTTCAAAAAACCGTTAGAATGCCAATCTCATTTCATCTGATCGAATCGCGTTCCAAGCAAATCTGATCGCAAGGTTGAGCCGAAGACGACAATCAGATAGGAATGCCCCATTCCCCATTTACCCACGAGAAGCTAATGTCTGCCGCCAATCCCAAGCCCATCATCGTTTTTGATCTCGACGGAACACTTGTCGATACAGCACCGGACCTTCTCGACAGCCTTAATCACTGCCTCGCAATATCGGGCCTGAAAACGGCGGATCGTGAATCGTTGCGGAGATTTGTCGGCCAGGGCGGGCGCGTCATGATCGAGCGCGCCTTTGCCGCACAGCAGAAACAGACCAATGAAGCACAGCTCGATAATCTCGTTGAAGAATTTCGCGAGCATTATGCAGATAACATGCCTGGACACTCGACCTTCTTCCCAGGTGTTCTGGAGGCGATGGACCGCTTCTCGGCACACGGTTACGAACTGGCAGTTTGCACGAACAAGTTTGAGGCTTTATCGGTCAAACTCCTGACTTCAATGGGTGAAGCCGGGCGATTTGGTGCGATTTGCGGCGCTGATACTTTCGCCTATCGCAAGCCCGATCCGCGTCATCTCACCGAGACCATCGCGCGGGCCGGCGGCAATCGCGAACGGGCAATCATGGTTGGGGATAGCCGAACTGATATCGACACTGCGAAGGCGGCTGGCATTCCAGTGGTTGCCGTCGATTTCGGATATACTGATCTTCCCGTACAGCATTACGATCCAAGCCACGTTATCTCTCATTTCAACGAGTTTACCCTCGAAATGGCTGGGCAACTCATCGATGCGGTTACTGCCGCCGTATAAGGGAGATTGAAAAATGATTGCGCAGCGTTTCCTTATATTTGGCACTATTTTCTTAGCCATCATATCAACTGCGTCTGCGAATGAAAGATCGCCGGGCCTGCCCGGTGTGCAGCCGCCGAAGCCTATTGTGTCCGCCCCGCCTCCTGCTCCTGAACCGAACCAGACGCCGAACGGCAACTGGAAGAACTTTCGTATCGGCAATACAGATGTTTCGGTCTCTGGAAGCATCACCGTTGACGTCGGCACAAAAAACAGCCGAACGTCCGGTCGTTAATTTCGGGAAGATCGCTCTAACGCCGACAAAACCTTAGGAAGTTGAGCAGGCAGATCGTCGGCGATAAGGCCATGACCGAAGCGACGCGCAGCGTCTGCATGCATCCATACCGACGCACAGGCAGCGACGAATGCAGGCATGCCCTGTGCAAGCAGGCCACAGACTATACCCGTCAGCACGTCGCCTGATCCTGCCGTCGCCAGCAACGGTGTTCCATTGGCATTAACTACAGCCAGCCCCTCCGGTTCAGCGATCACGGTATCAGGCCCTTTATATACAATGACTGCATTGGCGCGCCTTGCAGCCTCACGCGCCTTTCCGATCTTCGAGGTCGAGTTCTTTGCAATATCAGGGAACAGTCGCCGGAATTCTCCTTCGTGCGGTGTAAGCACGAGCGCAGTCTCGGCACCCTGCCGCTTTTCGAATAGCTCATCTGGATTCCGTTCAAAGGCCGTGATGCCGTCGGCATCCAGAACCAGCCCACGAAACCCTTCCAGCCTGCTGCTTGCGAGTAACAAGGCATGTTCGCGCACAAAAGTCGGATTTCCATAACCCGGACCGAGCACCGCTGCAGCAACCTTGCGTTCGGAAAGGAACTGCCGAGCATCTCTCAAACCACGAGTTTCACGAACCATGATACTGGTCAGATGAGCCGCGTTCACCGCCATGGCGTCGGGCGGAGACAAAAGCGTTACCGCACCCGCACCACTACGAGCTGCCGCAAGAGCTGACAGGCGTGCCGCGCCCGTCGAATGAGCCCCGCCGGAAAACACCGCGACATGGCCACGACTATATTTGTAAGCCTCAGTGCCAAGAACCGGCAACGTGCTTTCCCAAAGCTCAGGAGCATTCTCGAAAGTGCGCGGTTCGATTGTTGCAAGTATGTGATCTGGAATACCGATATCCGTGACATGGAGAACACCGCAATGCGCCCTTCCCGGCTGCAGCAGGTGGCCGGGCTTCTTGCGAAAGAACGTGACTGTCGCGCGCGCGCGGATCGCCGTTCCGAGGATGCCACCGCCTTCACCAGATATGCCGCTTGGCAAATCAACTGCCACAACAGGCAGATCAGAGGCATTCACCGCATCAATTGCTACAGCTTCGGCCCCGTGAATGTCTCGAGCCAATCCTGCGCCGAATAGAGCATCGACTACACCTCCAAAACTCGCGGTCGAAAATTCGTTGAAGTTGGTCGCAGGTCCCTTGTAGAAAAGCGATGCGCGCATGGCATCAGAACCTTTCCGAGGGGGAGTTGATGCGAAGCATACAACCTCCAATCCCGCTTCCAGTAGAAACTGTGCGGCAACGTAACCGTCGCCGCCATTGTTGCCGGGTCCGCACAGAACAGCGACAGGCGCATTACGGGGAAACATCCGCTGCGCGACATCCGCAACCGCTCGCCCTGCCGCGAGCATCAGCGAGAAACCATCCTTGATACCGGTCTCGATCGTCTGGCGATCCGCTTCTGCCATTTCCTGCGGAGTCAGCAACTCGTACATCGCGTACCTTTTCAACACGGGTTGTCTATGTGATTAAATACGCGGCACTTCACTTTATGCAAGCCCGCCCTCTTTTGATGCAAAATGACTAAATTTTAGGCAGAAAAACCAGGTCAATATGGCCTATTTCATACTTGCCGACATAGTGGCGCTTGCGCAAGCATCACGAATAGTGCCACTCTGCCTTGGAATGAAGGAAACTGAAGAAATTTCTTACACCCACTTCAAACTGGCACACTTCATGCTTCTCTATTGGTGAAACGAGCACAATGCTCATTTCCGAAGAAGAGCGGAGACCATTCTCTGATGAAAAAGATCGAAGCCATCATTAAGCCCTTCAAGCTGGATGAAGTGAAGGAAGCCCTTCAGGAAGTCGGCTTGCAGGGGATCACTGTCATCGAAGCCAAGGGCTTTGGGCGACAAAAAGGTCATACCGAACTTTACCGCGGCGCCGAATATGTCGTCGACTTTCTTCCCAAGGTGAAAGTTGAGGTCATCGTCGCTGACGAAACCGTGGACGGTGCTATTGAAGCCATCCGCAAGGCTGCCCAGACGGGACGCATCGGCGATGGTAAGATTTTCGTCTCCAATATCGAAGAAGTTATTCGTATCCGTACCGGTGAATCCGGCGTGGATGCCATCTGATAAGAGCTGCGTACAATCCATCGTCGTGCAAACAGGATACCAAAATGACGACTGCCAATGACATTCTGAAACAGATCAAAGACAACGACATCAAGTTTGTTGACCTGCGCTTCACCGATCCCAAGGGCAAGCTGCATCACGTCACGATGGATATTGGCCTCGTAGACGAAGAAATGTTCGAAGACGGCGTCATGTTTGACGGTTCTTCGATCGGTGGCTGGAAGGCCATCAATGAATCCGATATGGTTCTCATGCCGGATCCTGAAACAGCTCACATCGATCCATTCTTCGCTCAGTCCACGCTGGTCATTCTCTGCGATATCCTTGATCCGATTTCGGGTGAAGCCTATGGCCGCGATCCTCGCACGACTGCAAAGAAAGCCGAAGCCTACATGAAGTCGCTCGGCATCGGCGACACTGTTTATGTTGGCCCGGAAGCTGAATTCTTCGTATTCGACGACGTCAAGTACAAGGTCGATCCGTTCAACACCGGCTTCAAGCTCGACTCGACCGAACTGCCATCGAACGACGATACCGATTACGAAACCGGCAATCTCGGCCACCGTCCACGCGTCAAGGGTGGTTACTTCCCGGTTCCGCCGATCGACAGTGCGCAGGATATGCGTTCAGAAATGCTCACTGTTTTGACGGAAATGGGCGTAACCGTTGAAAAGCACCACCACGAAGTGGCTTCGGCTCAGCATGAACTGGGTGTGAAGTTCGACACGCTCGTTCGCAACGCCGACAAGATGCAGATCTACAAGTATGTTGTGCATCAGGTTGCCAATGCCTACGGCAAGACTGCAACCTTCATGCCAAAGCCGGTTTTCGGCGACAACGGTTCGGGTATGCACGTTCACTTCTCGATCTGGAAAGACGGCAAGCCAACCTTCGCTGGTAACGAATATGCCGGCCTGTCGGAAAACTGCCTGTACTTCATCGGCGGCGTCATCAAGCACGCCAAGGCCGTGAACGCATTCACCAACCCATCGACCAACTCCTACAAGCGTCTGGTCCCCGGTTACGAAGCTCCGGTTTTGCTGGCTTACTCGGCTCGCAACCGTTCGGCTTCCTGCCGTATCCCATTCGGCTCGTCGCCGAAGTCGAAGCGCCTTGAAGTTCGCTTTCCAGATCCGGCAGCAAACCCATATCTCTGCTTTGCAGCGCTGCTGATGGCTGGTCTTGACGGTATCAAGAACAAGATCCACCCTGGTCAGGCCATGGACAAGGATCTCTACGATCTGCCTGCAAAGGAACTCAAGAAGATCCCAACCGTTTGCGGATCGCTTCGCGAAGCGCTGCAGTCGCTCGACAAGGATCGCGAGTTCCTCAAGGCTGGCGGCGTATTCGAAGATGACCAGATCGACAGCTTCATTGAACTCAAGATGGCCGAAGTGCTGCGTTACGAAACGACGCCGCATCCGGTCGAGTACGACATGTACTACTCGGTTTAAGAAAACTGCGCGGGCGCCAATCCGTCCGCGCAATTTCTTGTGTTTTTACCGAGGGGAACGACGTGCAACACTTGATGATTGCGCGCGCAAAGAAACCCCGGCAATGCCGGGGTTTCTTTATTAAATCAGTACAATAATTCTTATACTTAAAGTGCCTCGAGAACGCGGGCAGCCATCATCATCTCGATTTTACGGTTCTTGCGTCGCTCTACGGCTTCCGCATCTGATCCCCATTGCTCGATGGTCCAATCCTCGTCGATATGCGCCAGATTCCAGCCTTGTTCTGCGGTCACTTCGCCCTTGGCGATGGCAAACGCAATAATCGCCGATCCCGTCAGCGTCGTCATTGTATGCAGTGATGCCAGCGCGATTGGATCCTTGAAGGCAGCCAGATGCACGCCGAGTGCTGCTATCGCTTCGCGCGGCTGTTCGATGTGCATCACACCTTCGGCGAGTGAAAACCTGGCGCCGAGGCCCTCCATCCAGTCGATCAGCGGATCCCATTGCTCAGTCTGTCGAGAAACAAGCTCCTGCGGACTATCGGCGCGATAGCAAAGCATGTCCGTCCCCGCAAAACGCAGAATATCCTCAAATACCGCCTGCGGATCCTGCGCAATTCCGTCAATCGCCGTATTGACGAGGCGGGTAGCGGGCATCTTTCCCGGATCGATTACCTTTTCCTGAGCGGCAAATTCAGCCGCTACGATTTGGGCAGCCGCCTCGGTCGGCAGCAGCAGAAGATTGCGCGCAGGTGTCTTGACCGGACGACCATCCAGATGGACGGCAAAGCCGCCTTCAACATCGGCCACTTCCGCTTTTTCGTAGAAGCGTTTAGGCATCTGCGCAGGCATCAGCTTTTGTGCCCGTACGATCGGATTTTCGTCCGAAAGCTGCTTTCCCGATTCAAGATCGTTCAAAATATCACGCATAGATTTGTCCAGTTCTTTGTCGCTGGCTTGGCCGGAAGGTTCAGTGACTAAAGAACCTGTTCGTCCATACCATGCAGCAGTGCATGAAGTTCGGATGGCGCTTCCAAAATGTGATGGGCGCCCGCTTCGATCAGTCCTTGCCTGTTATGATAACCCCACGACACGCCCGCGGCCATAGCGCCTGCCGAGCGGGCCATCTGCATATCATAAACAGCATCACCGATAACAATCGTTCGGTAGGGTTCTATGCCCATTTCCGCGCAAGATTCAAGCACCATGGCCGGATGCGGTTTCGACGGACAATCGTCGGCAGTACGCGTCACCACGAAATGATGCCCTATGCCATGGCGCTCGAATACAGAACGAACGCCACGCTGGGACTTTCCGGTCACGATACCGAGCAGAAGGTCGTCCCTCGCTCCAAGTTCCGTCAAGAGCGGCAGAATTCCATCGTAGAGCGGCTCTGCGAAATCAGGAGCTTGTCGCAGCATGACGAAGTTGTCCTTATAGCGCTGAGTCAGCCAATGCACCTGATCATCCGGTTCGCGCTTCAGAAGCTTCGCGATAGCCAGATGTAGTGACAAGCCGATGATCGAATGCGTTTCCTCGATTGCTGGAGGTTCCAGACCGGCATCAGCAAAACTCGTTGCCATGCATCTGTGAATGAAGTCACCGCTGTCTACCAGCGTTCCGTCGCAATCGAAAAGTACCAGTTTCATCGGGCGTTGGAGACCTTTGCCGGTTTGTTGATGATCATCAGTCCGCAACCGACCAACGCGAGAGCTGCGAATATTTTCCAGCTCAGAGGCTCGTTCAGAATGAGACCGCTCAATAACACGCCAAATGCTGGTGTGAGGAATGCAAAATTCGAAAGCTTCGATGCAGGGTATCGGCGCACCATCCAGAACCAGAGCGGATAGGTGAAGGCCACCACGAATATTGCCTGAAAGAGGAAGGCTGATATGGATAGTATATCAGGGCTGCGAAGCAGCGGGCCGCTCAACGAGATGAATGGCAGCGGCACCAGCGCTGCAACTACCAATTGATAAAGAAGTGTCTTTTCCGGCGCGGTATAAGCAAGCCGCGTTCTCTTGATGACCAGCGTGGTAAGCCCCCACAGCACACCAGACACCAGAGCCAGCAGATCGCCATAGATTGCAAGTGGTCCCGGTCGGCTGACATGGTCGGAGAAGACGAGAAACACCCCCAGAAAGGCAATACACATGCCTAGGAAAGCCCGGACTGACATCCGCTCACCGAGAAGAAAATGGCTTCCGATAGCAACCCAGAACGGCATGACATTCATCATGAGGGTGACACGCCCCACGCTTGTCAGCTCCATCGCGAGAAAAATCAGAACGAACTCAGTACCGAACAGCAAGCCGGCGACTATCCCGGCCGCGAGCGTACCATCACGATTGAAAAGCGGAATACGGCGCCAGTAACACCAGAGAAAAACGCACACACCACCGAGTGCTGCGCGCCCTGCCGCCATCAGCATGGGATTGAATCCTCGATTGCCGATCTTGATGGCAACCTGATTTAGTCCCCAACTGAACATGATGAACATGACCAGCATGATGGCCAGCCCATCGAACGAAACTCGTCCTTGGGACGATCCCCCCGCTTCGCCTGACATTTTTAATCTTCCGCACTTTCCTCGTCGAAGCCGAGCAGGTTCCATGACTGCACCATGTGTGGCGGCAATGGTGCTGTCACATCGATAACGCCGCCTGACGGGTTTGGAATACGAATGCGTCGCGCATGAAGATGCAAGCGTTTTTGTATCCCGCCCGGAAATTCCCAATTCTGGTCGGCTTCAAAATATTTGGGATCACCGATGATTGGATGACCGATATAGGCTGCATGCACGCGCAACTGGTGGGTTCTACCGGTATAAGGTTCCATTTCGAGCCAGGTCAGGTTGTTTCCCGCCTTGTCGATGATGCGATAATACGAGATCGCATGATCGGAATCCGGTTCGCCATGCTGGCAAACGCGCATCTTGTCACCGTCCGGTGTCTGATCCCGGACGAGCCACGTGGAAATCTTGTCCTCACGTTTGCGCGGAACGCCCTTTACCAGTGCCCAATAGGTCTTCTTGGTGTCGCGTTCTCGGAAAGCGGCGGTCAGTGCCTGCGCTGCACCACGTGTGCGCGCCACAACCAGTACACCAGATGTGTCGCGGTCAATGCGATGGACAAGACGCGGCTTTTCGCCCTTCTTGTTGCGCCAGGCTTCCAGCATTCCATCAACGTGCCGTGTCAAACCCGATCCGCCCTGGACGGCGAGACCGGCCGGTTTGTTGAAAACAAACACTTTCGGATCTTCATAGAGAAGCATCTGCGAAAGCACGTCACCGTCTTGCTGGCTGCGGATTGTCCGCGCCGTGATCGGCCCAGCGGCTTTTTCATCGACACCCAGAGGCGGGATACGAACAGTCTGCCCGGCCTGAATACGCGTATCGGCCTTAGCCCTGGAACCGTCGATACGAACTTGCCCCGACCGCAAGAGTTTCTGCAGGTGACCAAAACCGAGCCCCGGATAATGGACTTTGAACCAGCGATCGAGCCGCATGCCCGCTTCGCTTGTATCCACAATCTTCTGTTCTACGCCTGCCATTGAGAAACCCGATCAACTCTTCCTAATACCGCACGTACACACGCGCTGGTCACTTAATCCTGTCAATAGACGCGAGTTCCGATGATTACTAGGCAGAATTCCTGAAAACTGCAATTTGGCTGCATTAGCTGCAACTAGCTCAGCTTTCTCTATAGAATTCGATTCCGACCACCGAATCTTCACACTCGGTTACACCCGTTTTTAATTTATGGTCGATCTTGACACCCAATCGCCACTTCTTGCCGCCATCAGATATTGATAGAACAACGGGGCTATACCATTTAGTCCCGTGAAATAGAACGAGCGGGAGTGCGAAAGTGTCATTGCTCAAAATTTACTGGCGAGCCATGGAATACCTTGCGGTCGAGAAGACCGCGACGATAACCATGTGTGTCGCGAGTGTCCTGGTTGCCCTGGTCACACTTGCCGAACCTATTCTGTTCGGCCGGGTCATTCAGGCCATCTCCGACAAGGGCGATATCTTCTCGCCGCTTGCGATGTGGGCTGCCCTTGGTGGCTTCAACATTGTTGCTGCGGTTTTTGTTGCACGCGGAGCCGACCGCCTGGCACATCGCCGTCGTCTGGGCGTGATGATCGATTCTTATGAACGCCTCATCACAATGCCACTTTCCTGGCACCAGAAGCGCGGTACGTCCAACGCACTCCATACGCTGATCCGTGCAACAGACTCGCTGTTCACGCTCTGGCTCGAATTCATGCGCCAGCATTTGACGACGATCGTTGCCTTGGTGACGCTCATTCCGGTTGCGATGAATATGGATATGCGCATGTCGCTGGTGCTGATCGTGCTCGGCGTCATCTATGTGATGATCGGTCAACTGGTGATGCGCAAGACCAAAGACGGCCAGGTGGCTGTCGAGAAGCATCACCACAAGCTGTTCGAACACGTGAGCGATACGATTAGCAACGTTTCGGTCGTACAGAGCTATAACCGTATTGCGTCGGAAACCCAGTCTTTGCGCGATTACGCCAAAAATCTTGAGAAGGCACAGTTTCCAGTCCTCAACTGGTGGGCGCTCGCCAGCGGCTTAAACCGCATGGCCTCAACTTTCTCGATGGTGGTGGTTCTTGTTTTGGGTGCCTACTTCGTCACCAAGGGCCAGATGCGCGTGGGCGATGTGATTGCCTTTATCGGCTTTGCCCAGTTGATGATCGGCCGTCTCGACCAGATCAGCGCGTTCATCAACCAGACGGTTACAGCACGCGCCAAGCTTGAAGAATTCTTCCAGATGGAAGACGCTACGGCTGATCGTCAGGAACCGCAGGACGTCTCGGATCTCACCGACGTCAAGGGCGACATCGTTTTCGACAATGTCACCTTTGAGTTTCCGAATTCCGGCCAAGGCGTCTATGACGTGTCCTTCGAAATCAAGCCAGGGCAGACGGTGGCTATTGTCGGTCCAACAGGCGCAGGCAAAACCACTCTCATCAATTTGTTGCAGCGCGTTTTCGATCCAGCAGCAGGCCGTATCACAATCGACGGAACAGATACGCGTACCGTCAGCCGTCGTTCGTTGCGCCATGCGATTGCAACCGTCTTTCAGGATGCCGGCCTGTTCAATCGCTCGGTCGAAGAGAATATTCGTGTCGGCCGTGAAAGCGCCACGCATGAGGAAGTACACGCAGCAGCACGTGCTGCTGCAGCCCACGACTTCATTCTGGCCAAGAGCGATGGCTACGATACGGTTGTCGGTGAACGCGGGTCACAACTTTCCGGCGGCGAACGCCAACGCCTCGCGATCGCTCGCGCAATCCTGAAGGACTCGCCTATCCTCGTTCTCGATGAAGCGACCAGTGCGCTCGACGTCGAAACCGAAGAGAAGGTGAAGCAGGCGGTTGACGATCTCAGTCACAACCGTACGACCTTCATTATCGCTCACCGTCTTTCGACGGTTCGCTCAGCCGATCTGGTCCTTTTCATGGATAAGGGACATCTGGTTGAAAGCGGTAGCTTCGATGAACTTGCCGCCCGTGGCGGACGCTTTACCGATCTGCTCCGCGCCGGTGGTCTTAAGCTCGAAGACAAGCAGCCGAAGTCCGCTGAAGGCAGTAACGTCATGCCCTTCCCGTCCAAGGGCGCGATTGGCTAAAGCACAGAACTTCAAGTGAAAAGCCCGCGATGATCTCATCGCGGGCTATTTTCATCGCTAGCTCGAAACTTTAAGCCGTATCTCGAAGCGGAGCCCATCATATCCCGCCTCGACATTGTCCGGTGTCTCGCGCATGACGGTTTCATAATCGAGCGGGACATGCATATGCGTGAGAATGGCGCGTTTGGGCGCCAGCTTCTCAATCCATTCAAGCGCTTCGCCAAGCGAAAAATGGCTTGGATGTGGGCGGTATTGCAGCGCATCTATGATGAGCACCTCGGCGTCATCCAAATGCTTGAGGCTTTGTTCAGGAAAAGCACTCACGTCCGTGCAATAAACGACAGAACCTATACGAAAGCCCAGCGATTCAATATCGCCATGGACCTGGCTGAACGGCTCGAAACGGATTGCACCTCCCGCTCCAGATATGGAAAACGGCGTCTCAGGAGCAATGTCGTGCATGCTGAGGATTGGTGGATAGTTCGACCCAACAGGTGTTTCGAAACAATAGCCAAACGCGTCGAAGAGCCGGTTACGCGTCAGCCGATTGGCATAGACATCCATGAGCCGACGGTTTTCAACCACATATGTGCGAAGATCATCGATACCGTGAATATGGTCTGCATGCGGATGGGTATAGACAGCCGCATCAAGGCTGTGCGCTCCAGCATCGATCATCTGGGCGCGGAAATCCGGCCCCGTATCGATCACAACCGTCGTGCTGTTACCGGCATTGTCAAATCGCTCAACCAGAAGCGATGCGCGACGGCGCCTGTTTTTCGGGTTCTGCGGATCGCAACTGCCCCAGTCGCCGTTGATGCGTGGCACGCCGGGAGACGATCCGCAGCCCAGAAGCGTAAAACGCAGGCAGTTACGCGGCGCTGACACAATCAGTTTCCTTTTGCGGCCAAATCTTCTGGCATCGGCATCTTGGAGAACAGGCGGAAGACATTTTCGCTGGTAATTTGCGCAATTTCTTCCCTACTCACGCCAATCGTCTCGGCAAGTACGGCGGCGGTATGCTGTACAAAAGAAGGCTCGTTGCGTTTGCCACGATAAGGAACCGGCGCCAGATAAGGAGCATCCGTCTCGACGAGCAAACGGTCGCGCGGAACAATGGAAGCAACTTCGCGGATTTCGGCTGAGTTTTTGAAAGTCAGAATTCCCGAGAAGGAGACATAACCGCCGAGCGCGATGCCCTTTTCAGCCAGAGCGCGACCGGAAGAGAAGCAGTGCAGGATGAACGGAAAAGCGCCCTTCCCCGTCTCACGCTCCAGAATCTCGGCCATATCCTCATCTGCGCTACGGGCATGAATGACTAGCGGCAATTGAGTACGACGTGCCGCCTCGATGTGCACGAGAAAACCCTGCCTCTGTGCTGCCGGTGGCGCATAATCATAGTGATAGTCGAGCCCCGCCTCGCCGATAGCCACCACTTTCGGGTGTTCGGCCAGACGCACGAGATCATCGGCGGTCACGTCCAGTTCTTCATGCGCATTATTCGGATGGGTTCCGACCGAACAATAAACGGAATCATAGGTTTCAGCGAGTGCACGGATCGTGTCGAACTTCTTGACCCGTGTGGAAATGGTCACCATGCGCCTGACGCCTGCATCCAGAGCGCGCTGAACGATGTCATCGCGCTCCGGCTCAAAGTCGGCAAAGTCGAGGTGACAATGACTATCGACAAGCATCATCGAACTCAGTTCTGCTCTTCTGTTTCCACATAGCGCGGAAATACCGGCTGCGGAGCGGGCAGATCGGTCCCGCCGACAAGCTGGCTTGCCGTAACGTCGGAGAACTGACGCTTGTTGGCAGGAATAGCCAGTATGTCGAGAAGCTTTTCCGCCGACTGCGGAATAAACGGCTGCACCATGATGCCAACGCGCCGGATCACCTCGGCCGTCACATAAAGGACAGTGCCCATGCGTGCTGGATCAGTCTTGCGCAAAGCCCAAGGCTCCTGTCCCGCAAAATAACGGTTGGCTTCGGCAACAACAGCGAAAATCGCCCCAAGCGCAAGGTGCAGCGCCTGATCGTCCATTGCCTTGCGTGCGGTATCGAGCGCCGCATCGGCCTGATCGAGAATGGCTTTATCCGCGTCCGAGAATTCGCCCGGAACCGGAACCTTGCCTTCACAGTTCTTGGCGATCATCGACAGCGAGCGCTGGGCAAGATTGCCGAGATCGTTCGCCAGGTCAGCGTTGGTGCGGTTGACGATAGCGTCGTGGCTATAGCTGCCGTCCTGACCGAACGGCACTTCACGCATCAGGAAATAGCGCAACTGATCGAGCCCATAACGCTCAACCAGGCCAAACGGATCAATCACATTGCCGAGGGACTTCGACATTTTCTCGCCGCGGTTAAACAGGAAGCCGTGTGCAAAAACCCGCTTCGGCAGCGGAATACCAGCCGACATCAGGAATGCGGGCCAGTAGACAGCGTGAAAGCGCGAGATATCCTTGCCGATGATATGCGCATCGGCTGGCCAATAACCCCACTTTTCGTCCGTAGTATCGGGATAGCCGAGAGCGGTAATGTAATTGGTCAGGGCGTCGACCCATACATACATGACATGCTTCTCGTCGCCCGGCACCGGAATGCCCCAGTCGAAGGTCGTGCGCGAAATCGACAGATCCTTCAGGCCCGACTTGACGAAGCTCACGATCTCGTTGCGGCGCTCCGCAGGCATGATGAAGCCCGGATTATTCTCGTAAAGATCGAGCAGCTTGTCCTGATAGGCTGAGAGACGGAAGAAATAGCTTTCCTCCTCGACCCATTCGACAGGCGTACCCTGTGGGCCGTAACGAACGCCATCTTCGCGGACTTCCGTTTCCTCTTCACCATAGTAGGCTTCGTCACGCACGGAGTACCAACCGGCATATCCACCCTTGTAGATATCGCCATTGTCGGCCATCGCTTTCCAGATGGCCTGGCTGGCCTTGTAATGGCGCTCTTCCGAGGTGCGAATATAATCGTCATTCGAACTGTTCAGTACATCCGCCATTTGCCTGAACGCAGCCGTATTGCGATCTGCAAGCTCGCGCGGCGTGATGCCTTCCTTGCGCGCGCTCTGCAGCATCTTGATACCGTGTTCGTCCGTACCGGTCAGAAAGAAAACATCCTTGCCGTTCAGGCGCTGAAAACGCGCCATTGCATCGGTCGCGATCAGTTCATACGCGTGGCCGATGTGCGGCTTTCCGTTCGGATAAGCAATCGCGGTGGTGATGTAATATTTTTCGCGGCTCATTATGGACCCGGTCTTTCGAAGTTTGAAAGCGCGCCTGAATGATTAGCAGACACACGAGGAGAAAATTATCAGCGGTGACATAACGCATGTCGGCGGCCATGTCACGCAAGCGGAGGCTGACCGGAACGAAAAGCGCGATGCGTTTTTTCCAAAAGAATTACCACAGCTTGCCGGCGGTCGAGATTGTAGGTTTCGGCATCCGCGGTTTCGCGTGACAGATCGCTCCAGAATCGCGACCAGCGGTCTGCATCACGCAGTTGCCCTGCCTCCGCACGATGGCGAGCTTCGATCGCAACCCGCCCCAGCAGATGGTCACGGAACAATTCATACTGAACTTCCGACTCGCGACCATTCAATATGCCGGCGAGCGCCTGTGCTTTCGGCAAATCGAAATTTTGTCCTTCAAGAAGGGAATCGACCGTATCAGCGATTTCGATACCGCCATTCGCCACCAGCAGAAGTGCCTTGCGCGCGCTGCCTTCCGATCTCTGAAGCAGCGTTTTCGTTACGGCATCAGCCCCCATTCCGACACCGGGGCCGACATGTGCGAGGGCATCTGTCAGCGCACTATCATCAAGTGGCTTGAAGCCGATGCTCTGGCAGCGCGACCGAATTGTCGGAAGCAAGCGCCCCGCCGAATGAGAAATCAGGATAAAGAGAGCCCGTGCAGGAGGTTCTTCCAGCGTTTTCAAGAGCGCATTGGCGGCATTGCGGTTCATATCATCGGCAGGGTCGACAATTACGATGCGCCAGGCGTGGTCCGATGCCGTTCTGGTCAGAAAATGCGTGACCCGGCGGATTTCTTCCACTGGGATACCCGTTTTGAATTTTCCCGTTTTCTGATCGAATGGGCGATTGATATGCAGGACAGCGGGATGCATGCCGCCTGCAATCTGCCGCCAGAGCGGTTTCGCAAAATCCGGCGCAGCAATATGCTCCGGTGCCTCGCCATTATTGCCATGGGCCAGCATATGGCCTGCCAGGTGAAAAGCGAGCGTTGCCTTGCCGATCCCCTGCGCACCTTCAAAGAGAAGCGCATGATGCATACGCCCCTCGCGATAGGCTTGCGCCAGAAAATCACTGATCTCCCGGTGTCCCGCGATATAATCGCTTGCCGACGGTTCTGGCACACCCTCAATGGAATCGTGGGCTTTAGGGACGTCGAGTTCCTCGATCACAAAAGCCCCCTTTTCGTCAGAACATGATCAACTTCTTTTGCGATATCGCCCGCAATCGCGTCTTGCGGGCGGTCAGCGTCGATGACCTTGCATCGCTCAGGTTCCGCTTCGGCGATCGCGAGGAAGGCCTGCCGTCGCGCCTCATGGACAGCAATATCTTCTTTCTCGAACCGGTCCGCAGTTTCGCTGCCACGCCGTTTTCCAGCACGCGACAGACCTTTCTCCGCGGGAATGTCGAGAATGATCGTCATGTCAGGCATGGCGCCGTCTATGGCAATGCGTTCCACCGCCGCCATATAGGTGCTGTCGAGATTGCCGGTAACGCCCTGATAGGCACGGCTTGAGTCGATGAAACGGTCACAAAGCACCACTCGCCCCTCGTTCAGGGCGGGACGGATAAGCTGGTCTACATGGTCTGCCCTTGCAGCGGCGAACAGCAGGGCTTCCATCGCTGGGCCGTAGTTCTCTGCATTGCCGCTCAGTATGACATGGCGAATTGCTTCCGCACCAGGAGAGCCGCCCGGTTCTCGCGTGATGACCGGATCGAAGCCGCATGCCCGCAGGTGCTTGGCCAGCAACGCGATTTGTGTTGACTTGCCCGCTCCTTCGCCGCCTTCGAATGTGATGAACAATCCCGACAAACCAACTTCCAACTGTTTGAATCGATGCCCGAACGGACTTCTGTGAAATTTATTATCGGCCTTTGGCTATCAGGTCGAGCCTGGAATACACCCAACGCAGGCTAAAGATACTTCCGCAGCCAGCCGGTGGAAAGCTCCATCGCCGCACCCAAGGCGCGCTTCGAGAGACTTCCTTCATCGATAGATTGCGCCGTGAAAACAGGGATATCACGAAGAATGCTACCATTAAGCTCCAACTGAAGAACACCGACCTGCTGGTTGTCGGCGACAGGAGCATCGAGTGGCCCCTTATAGACAATCCGGGCTTTCAGCTTGTCACGACCATCTTTCGGCAGCAATAGCTCGACGCGATCCTTGACCTTCAATGGTACATGCGTGAAAGCACCGCCGAAAACTTGCGCCTCGCCAACAATCTCGCCCGTCGGATAAAGCTGAACATCGTCAAAGGCCGTCATCCCCCATTGCAGGAGACGCTTTGCTTCTTCTTCACGCTCCTTGATGCTGGCAAGACCGCTCATCGCCAAATAAAGCCTGCGACCGTTCTGTTCCGCCGACCCAACCAGCGCAAAACCTGATGCTTCCGTAAAACCCGTTCCCATGCCGTCAGCTCCGACATCAAGCCGCAACAAGGGGTTGCGGTTGCGTTGCATGATGTTGTTCCAGGTGAAGGCAGGTTGAGCATAATATTTATAATACTCGGGATGGGCTGTCCGGATATGTCGCGCCAATCTGACCAGATCCTGCAACGAGACCGCCTGCCCTTCGGCGGGCAAACCCGTCGAGTTTACAAATTTGGAGCCGGTCAAACCAAGCTCCTGCGCACGATCATTCATGCGCTTTGCAAAAGCCTCTTCGCTACCCGCCAGCCCTTCTGCCAGTACGATGGCGCCGTCATTCGCCGACTGAACAATCATCCCCTGCAGCAGATCAGCGACCGTTGGCGCCGACTTGATGCGTGCGAACATCGTTGATGTTCCCGAGGGGGCGCCACCGGTTCTCCAGGCATTCTCGCTGACAATGTAAGGCGTTTCGAGTGTCGTCGCGCCTTTATCAAGGGCTTCGAAAACCACTTCGGCCGTCATCAGCTTGGCAAGAGATGCGGGCGGAATAGGAACATTGGCATTCTTGGAAAGAAGCACCGTTCCGCTTCGGTCATCGATAAGCAACACCTGCGGCGCCTTTGAAACGAATGCCGCCTCAACAGGTGCCGCCTGACTTAAAACCGGCACGAATGCAGCCAGCGAAACGCCCACAGAGGCCGCGCGCGCAAATACCAATGTTTTTGAAATCAGCCCCATGCAAATCCCGTTACGTGAGCAATGAGATAGAGCTTACGCAACGAATCCGACCAAAATCAATATGCCAGCGTGTATCACCGTAATGTGAGCAATCAATCGAGACGAACGACAAACGCATTCACTGCGCCCGCCTTCCAGGCCGCCCGCAATAGGGCGTCGTTTCCGCCTTTCTCTGCCACGGCTGTCAGCTCGTAAGACTCGCTGGTGTCAGTTGGAATCTTGGTAAGCGTAAATCGGGTTGAACGTGGCAACGACGCCTGAAGCTGCCTTGCCTCTTCAAGCGTCTTGAATGTGCCAAGCTCGACATATTCGCCGTGCTCCTCAGCCTCGCGGCGCTTCCAGGCGCTCGAAATTGCATCCTTGGTCAGGATGCTGCCATAGGTGCGCTCCTCGGTATAAGCGGTTACAGCAAGACGGTCCGAAGCATAGCCGGCAAGACCGCTCACACCGGCAGCATTCGCCACTCCGAAGCTTGAACCGGGGCGCTGCGACGGCACAGGCACATTCGCTGGCAACAACGGAGCTGGTCCGCCAGACGGATCGCTATAAGCAGGATCGACGGCAAAAGGTGAGTTTTCAGGTATGGGCGCAGAGACCGGAACAGCGTCCATCACAGGCATAGGAACGCGTGACTTCGGCGAAGTCGGCGTTGGCCCATTCATCGCCATCATGACGCCAGTTGCAGGCTGGCCGATCCCATCGCCACCCGCCGGACGGTAAGACGCCATCAGGAATGCGTCGTCATTGCCATCCAATGGCGCTCTGCCGACATATTCGACCTTCACATTCGCCGTGCCGTGATGCTGGTAATCAAGCATTTCGGCAGCTTTCTGGGAGAGATCGATGACACGGTCAAATTCATACGGACCACGATCATTCACGCGTACGATGACCGAACTGCCATTGGCAAGATTGGTCACACGGGCATAACTCGGCAACGGCATGGTTGGATGCGCAGCTGTCAGATGCGCCATGTCATAGACCTCACCGTTGGCCGTCAGGCGGCCGTGAAAAGCTTCGCCATACCAGGAGGCGTGGCCGACCTTGACATATTTTTTGTCTTCCTTGGGATAATACCAACGCCCCTTGACCTTGTAGGGCTGTCCGGTCTGATCGCGCCCGCCGCCACGCGGCAGAGGCTTTCCCTTCGAAAAAGCCACGCGCGGGCTGGCTTTCACGCCATATTTAGATTCGGCGAAATATTCCTTTGAGCGCTTTGTCTTCGATTTCGGCTGAGGTGCCGAGGCACAGCCCGCCAAGGCGACCGCAATAGCCATGAACGACAACATGGCGACGGAACCGCGCTTGTCGCGCAGCTTCACTGCCTTGCCGTTGACCGAATGTTTCAGCCCTCGTTTCGAATCCATACGCCACACGCCCGTTACTCAACAACACAACCGAAAACGCTGGTTGCGCCCTTTTAGATTTTAGTGATGTCACCGATTCATTGACGGATCATTAAAGCTTTTGGAATTCCGCATATTTTGAGTCGCGCTGCATGACCTCCACTCAACTCCGACGAGCTGTATCCTCTAGTCTCGTGGAACGATCGTTCATTCAAAGCGTTGAATTTTCAACAGGAAGGAGAAAAAGAATGTTGAGAGCAATGATCCTTTGGCTGATGGGCGTTCCACTCGTTGTCGTGCTGCTTATCTGGTATTTTTTCTTTTAGATGTGGAACGTTCAGGCCCTTCAATCGTTACTCATACGGCTCTAGTGACCTCCGAGCCAGTCACCTAACGTCATGGATTAGGCCCGCTCCAACAAGGCGGGTCTTTTTTTGCCTCGTCAATATCACGGCCTCATTGCCGGATCAGGCATGTAGACGTTGATCGCCTTGGGCAACAGGCGGAAATGAGCTGGTGTCCAGGTCGATAGCTCGCCATCTGTGTTTACGGCACGTGGCTTCTTGGTGCGCACAATCACTTCAGTCGTCGGAAAAGCCCGCACATCATCCCATCTGGAGTGGGTGCCACGGCGCAGACTGGGAAGAAGACGCAAAAGTTTCCACCAGTGATCGACTTCCAGACTATAGAAATCCAGCCTACCGTCATCCACTGTGGCATCCTTCTCGACGGCCATACCGCCACCGTAGAATTTTCCATTCCCGACAGAAACCTGCAATGTACGGATTTTCTCGGTCATTCCGTCGTGCTCCAGATAGGCTGTGAAAAGCTCCGAACGCATGAGGATACGTGCCGCAACCATTGCATAACCGAGCTTTCCCCACTTCTTCTTTGCCGCAGAGCTGAGTTGCTGCGCCAGTTCAGCACTGAAGCCGATGCTCGCGACATTGAAGTAAAGATGACCATTCACCTCACCCAGGTCGATGGGCCGCACCTCATAGGAAACAAGGCGACGCGCCGCCTCAACAGGATCGGCAGGAATGCCGATGGTTCGGGCGAAATCATTTGCAGTTCCAAGCGGAAGGATTGCAAGTGGCATTCCCGTTTCCATCAATCCTTTGGCCGCAGCGTTCAGCGAGCCATCACCACCACCGACAATAACGAGATCACAATCTCTTTCGCGAAGGATCACATCTGAAATCGTCTCGTCGTCCTGCGGATTTCGCTCGATGAGCTGGAGACCGCCGCGTTCCAGCGCAGAGCGAATATCCGCGCCGTATCCCCTGCCATTTCGGGCATGAGGATTTACGATTAGCAGTGCCCGGCGCTTTGTGGTCTTGCCCATGGATTTCCTGTCATCTGCAACAGCCAGAAAATCTGGCTGCTTGGTTGGAAGCGTCATCTGCAGATGGCTTCTCAATCCTGGATATCAATGGAACGGTTCATGAAAAATTTGTCACGATACTGTAGTGTTTCGTGAGGTCATGAGAGCGAAAGCAATGGCAAGGCCGAGCTGCCGACAAAAGAGTTTGACGAGACCAGAAAGAGAACATAGTTTGGCAAAACCAACTGTAAAACTTTCTAAGGCGGCCTCATCAAACTTGTCGCTAATTAGCTGAAATACATTACAGTTTGCGGGTATGATGTAATGGCAGCCTGTCAGCTTCCCAAGCTGAACGCGCGGGTTCGATTCCCGCTACCCGCTCCAGCATAAAGGCTCGAAAGTGCCAGAGATTACCGAATATTTTCTCCGGTTTTCGGATCGACCTTGACCTCAACCTTGGCACCAGCCTTGGTGACATATTCGACCTCATAGTAACCACGATCATTCCAGTCGACTTCGTCGATAAAAGCCGTATCTGCATTTTGTTCGATTTTCGCGATTATTTCCGACAGTTTGGTGCCTTCCGGTGGCGGAGCGGCATAGGCAGCAGCAACGGACAGACCAAAAAATAAAGTCGTGATAGCAAGACGCATGATTACCTCCTTTAGCTATTCTAAAAGAGTAGGAGTGCAGGCGTCTTCTTCAAGGCCAACGGGTAATTACTTTAAGATAGGGCTTATCGAACCGGTGAAGGTCTGATCGATCATCGCGGAGAGCCTTGGCTCTGCTCCTGACAGAATAACGACGATTGCAAGCATCAATATCAAAGGCGCGGCAAGAATGCCGCTCCTTACAGCCGGTTCGAGAATGCGCCGAGTTTTCTTGCTTCGTGTGGATTGCTGACTTCCCATGCAACCAACAGTAGTCGAACAGACTTAATTGCTCATTAAATAATGTAGTTAATGCGTTATTAGCGCCTGATTACCGCTCAGTTTCCCTTGTTTCCGCGGTAGATATTGACCCCGAGCTCGCGAATTTTCTTGCGCAGCGTGTTCCGATTTAATCCCAGAAGATCTGCCGCCTTGATCTGATTTCCACGTGTTGCCGTAAGACATGCGAGGATCAAGGGATATTCCAGTTCCGCCAGAACCCGGTGATAAAGCCCCGGCGGCGGCAGATCGGCACCGAATGATGCAAAGTAACGCTGCATATTCTGCTCGACGGCCTGCGATATGGAAATATTCTCCATATCGCCGCCACTGACGGAAATGATATCCGGCTTGGCCAGTTCAGACTTCAATTCCGTTTCGATGATTTCCGGCGATATTTCCTCTTGCGGATAAAGCGCCGAAAGCCTCCGGACGAGATTTTCCAGTTCACGCACATTTCCTGGCCATGGATACCGGCGCATCATTTCCAGGCCAGCAGTGCTGATACGCTTCTCCGGCAGCCCCTCTTCGGCAGCGCGTTTGAAAAAATGGCGCACAAGATCGGCCACATCCTCGCTGCGCTCGCGAAGCGGCGGCAAGCGCAGGGGCACGACATTCAACCGGTAATAAAGATCCTCACGGAACAAACCTTGCGCTATCAGTTGCCGCAAATCCTTGTTGGTCGCGGCAACGATGCGCACGTCGGTCTTGATCGGCGTACGTCCGCCGACTGTCATATACTCGCCCTGCTGTAGCACACGCAAAAGACGGGTTTGTGCTTCCATCGGCATATCGCCGATCTCGTCGAGAAACAGTGTTCCGCCATTCGCCTGCTCGAAGCGGCCGCTCGAGCGGTTCTGCGCGCCGGTAAAGGCACCCTTCTCGTGCCCGAACAGCTCGGACTCGATCAGGTCGCGCGGGATTGCGGCCATATTGATCGCTACAAACGGCCCTTTTCGGCGGCGCCCGTATTCGTGCAGGGCACGCGCAACCAGTTCCTTGCCTGTGCCGGATTCACCTGTAACCATGACGGTCAAATCCGTCTGCATCATGCGGGCCAGCAAACGGTAGATTTCCTGCATCGCAGGCGAGCGGCCGACCAGCGGCATGTTATCGGCCTGCTCATCCGATAAAGCGGCAATGGGCTTACGTTTTGGTTCAGACAGAGCCCGACCGACGATATTGATGAGTTCCGTCAAATCGAATGGCTTCGGCAGATATTCGTAGGCTCCCGCCTCGGATGCCCGGATTGCCGTCATGAATGTGTTCTGCGCGCTCATGACCACAACTGGCAGGTCAGGGCGCATCTTCTTGATGCGTGGCAGGAGGTCGAAGGCATTCTCGTCCGGCATATTGACGTCAGTGATGACCAGATCACCGTCGCCTGCAGCCACCCAGCGCCAAAGCGAGGCAGCATTAGAAGTCACACGCACATCGTAGCCTGCCCGTGACAATGCCTGGTTCAGCACGGTCCGAATAGCTGCATCGTCATCCGCCACCAATATGGTTCCTGTCGGACGTCCTGCGGTCATGCGTTATCTCCAGTATTTCCAGCTGCCAGTTCCGTGTTTTTCCATGCGGGCATCAGGACGCGGAAAGTCGTTCGCGAAGGATGGCTGTCGCATTCGATAATACCGCCATGGTCACCAATGATCTTCGCAACGAGTGCCAATCCCAGTCCCGAACCATTGGTCTTCGTGGTCACGAAGGGATCGAACAGATGCGGCAGCATGTCCTGCGGCACACCCGGTCCGTTATCATGCACGCAGAATTCGAGAGGCAGCGCCACCCTGTCCCGCGCGCCCGGCACCTGCAGACGAATGCCCGGACGATACGCCGTGGATAAGACAATCTCGCCGCCTTCACGGTCGCCTATGGCTTCCGAGGCATTCTTCAGCAGATTGAGGAACACCTGCACGAGTTGGTCTCGATTGGCGAAAACTGGTGGGAGAGAAGGATCATAATCTTCCACAAAACGGATCTTCCGTGCGAACCCGTTCCTCGCAATCGCCTTCACATGATCCAAAACTGCATGAATATTGACGGCAGAGCGCTCGATGGGGCGCTCGTCCGAGAAAACCTCCATGCGGTCAACCAGTGAAACGATCCGATCCGTTTCATCGGTAATAAGACGCGCAAGCGCACGATCCTCGTCGCCGACAACCTGTTCCAGCAATTGTGCCGCACCACGGATACCAGAGAGAGGGTTCTTGATTTCATGAGCCAGCATCGATGCAAGCCCGGTCACGGACCGCGCCGCGCCGCGATGTGTCATCTGGCGATCGATCTTTTCGGCCATCGTCTTTTCCTTGAAGAGGATGACCACAGCACCCGGCAGCTCCGCGACAGGTGCTACGTAAATATCAACGATACGCTCCGCCCCAAGACGTGGTGACGAGACATCGACGCGATATTCGTTCACCGGCATCTGGCTGGTGCGAACCTGATCGACCAGCGCTAACAGCGGACTACCAAAGGGCAGAAAGGACTCCAGCCGATTGCGCGCAAGAATGGACGAGCCGGAACGAAAGAACTGTTCCGCATCCAGATTTGCATAGGCAATATAGTTCTCGGCGCTAACCATGATAACCGGCTGGCTGATGGCATCGAGCACGACCGATGGAATGCCGTTCGTTTCAGTTCTCTCGCGCATCAGGCAACCTCTTTGAGCGCGGCTTCTGGAGCTTCGCGCATGAATATACGACGCAAAGCATCGATGACGGCTTGCCGGTCGGTCAGGGTCATCACTTCCGCTTTCTCGGCAGGCATACATGCGGCACCAGCATGGCGATCAATATACCAACCTAGATGCTTGCGGGAATGACGGATGCCCGTCGTGCTTCCATAATGCTCGAGCATATCTTCGTAATGCTTTATAATATAATCAAGAACTTCATTTCGAGACTGTGGGGCAAAGTCACTTCCTGCAATTGCACCAGCCAGCCACGGTTGCCCATAAGAGGCACGCCCGACCATCACGGCATCAGCTCCAGAGCGGCGCATAATTTCCTCAGCATCACCTCGACACGCCACATCTCCGTTGGCAACCAGAGGAATCCTGATCGCGTCGCGGACGGCGTGAATTGCATTCCAGTCCGCCTTGCCTTCATAGAACTGACAACGCGTACGCCCGTGGACAGTCACCATGGCGATACCGGCACTTTCGGCACGTCTTGCAAGTTCAGGCGCGTTAATGCTTTTCTCGTCCCATCCCAGCCGCATCTTGAGCGTAACGGGAATGCCGACCGCATTGACAGTGGCCTCAACGAGGGTCATTGCGTGATCGAGATCGCGCATCAGCGCAGACCCGGAATAACCGCCTGTCACTTTCTTGGCCGGGCAACCCATATTGATATCGATGATATCAGCACCTTCGCCCGCGGCGATCCTGGCTGCCTCGCCCATCCAATGCGCTTCGCGTCCCGCAAGCTGCACGACATGCGTTCCAAGCCCCTCGCCTGAGAGGCGCAGAAGGCTTTCCTTGTGACGGTTACAAAGTTCAGCACTGGCGACCATTTCAGACACGACCATGCCCGCGCCAGCCGCTGCTGCGCGCCTGCGGAATGGAAGGTCCGAAACGCCCGACATCGGCGCAAGAAACACACGGTTGGCAAGCGCCACAGCGCCTATACTCAAAGGTTGATCGAGGAAACTCACTGATGGGTGCCTATTTGATGTGCATAGCGCAATTAGCACATACATTAATCAGCCTCACTTTTCAACGCAAGGAAAAGCGCGCGCAAAATCACGATAAATCAATTGTCGTCTGGCATTTATCTGCGCAAGGCATTATTCGGCTTGGAAACGCAGATTTGAACAGATGCAACCTTTGGCAGAGGCAACAACCATTTCAAAGATAGCAGCAGTCATTGTGGCGGCTGGCCGCGGGGAGCGAGCCGGGCAGAACGTCGAAGGGCCGAAACAATACCGGCGCATCGGTGGCGAAGCCGTACTTACCCGCACTTTACGCGCCTTTATCGACTGCCCACTGGTTGATAGCATCGTTGTCGTCATTCACCCTGATGACCATGTGCTTTACGAACGTGCCGTCCCGGAAAACTGTGGTAATATTCTCGTCGTGAATGGCGGCGCTACCCGGCAGGAATCAACACGTCTTGGCCTCCTTGCGTTGAGAGATTATGCGCCGCAATATGTCATGATCCACGACGGCGTGAGACCGTTCATCAGTCAGGATTTGCTGAAGCGTATTGTCGAGAACCTCGCACCTGATGAAGGCGTTCTACCGGCTCTGGCCGTTTCCGACACGCTCAAGCAGTCAGCCACAGACGGAACAGTAAAAACGACGGTGCCTCGCGCGGGCCTTTTCGCGGCACAGACACCTCAAGCATTTCCCTACCCGCCTATCCTTGATGCGCATGAACAGGCCTACGCGATCAATCGCTTTGATTTCACGGACGATGCCGCCATCGCCGAGTGGCAAAGCATCGCCGTCCGCATCATCGAAGGATCGGCAGACAATACAAAGCTTACCTGGGCAAAGGATATTGAAATGGCTGACAAGCGCCTGCGGCAAGACCACGTCTCGTTTCCCGACATTCGTACTGGGAATGGTTATGACGTCCATTCCTTTGAGCCCGGCGATCATGTGATGCTGTGCGGCGTGAAAATCCCCCATGAAGCAAAACTCAATGGTCATTCAGACGCCGATGTCGGACTTCATGCGCTGACCGACGCCCTGCTTGCGACGCGAGGAGCGGGTGATATTGGTACGCATTTCCCTCCTTCCGACCCGCAGTGGAAAGGTGCAGCCTCCCGCATCTTTGTCGAACACGCCGCCAATATCGTACGTGAAGCAGGTGGGCGTATTGCCAATGTTGACGTGACCTTTATCAGCGAAGCACCCAAGATCGGTCCACACCGCGCAGCAATGACGGAAGCGCTTTGCGACATGCTGGGAATTACCACAGACCGGGTTTCCGTCAAAGCGACCACCAATGAGAAGCTCGGCTTCGTCGGGCGCCGCGAGGGTATCGCTGCAATTGCAACGGCAACCGTCATCTATCCCGGTGAGGTGCCCGAATGAGCGCGCTGATTGCAGAAGAAAAAGCTGTTGCCGTGTTGGATGCCTGTCGCAAGGCCGGCATAATGATTGCAACGGCAGAATCCTGCACGGGAGGACTTATAGCCGGAGCTCTGACTGACATCGCCGGATCGTCCGATGTCGTGGATCGCGGCTTCGTCACCTATTCCAACGAAGCGAAAGCCGAAATGATCGGCGTTCCGATGGAATTGATCAATCGCGTCGGTGCTGTCTCGAAGGAAGTCGCGCTTTCCATGGCTGAAGGGGCACTTTCTCACTCCCGTGCCGATGTAACGGTGGCAGTTACCGGCATTGCGGGGCCAGGTGGCGGTTCCGATGAAAAGCCCGTTGGGCTTGTTCACATCGCATCGGCGCGAAAAGGCTACCCGCCCCTTCATCGCGAATTTCGTTTCGGTCCCAAAACCCGAGCTGAGATTCGCCACGCGACAGTTCTCGCCGCACTGGACCTCGTCCTGGAAAACCTTCGATAAATTAGAGCGTATACTTTTATCTATGGTGCCCTATCCTTGTCTTTGACCAGGTAAGGAGAACATGGCGATGCGTTTCGATGGTAAGGTGGCAATCGTAACCGGTGGAGCAAGCGGCATCGGTGAAGCAACTGTTCGGGCCTTCGTTCGCGAAGGAGCGAATGTCGTCATCGCGGATTATTCCGAGCATGGCCAGCAACTGGCCAACAAGCTTGCAGGCGGCACCGAGCGGGCATTATTCGTCAAAACCGATGTGACGGACACGAAAGCTGTGCAGGCACTGATTGCCAAAACCGTCGAAACCTATGGCCGCCTCGACATCATGTTCGCCAATGCAGGCATTGCCGCAGACGGCCCGATAGACGAGCTCGATGAAGCTGCATGGCAAAAAACCATCGATATCAACCTCACCGGCGTCTATCTTTGCGATAAATACGCCATTGATCAGATGCGCTCGCAGGGCGGCGGCGTGATCGTGAATTGCGGATCCATTCACAGTCACGTCGGTAAATCAGGTGTCACCGCTTATGCGGCAGCAAAGGGCGGCGTAAAGCTTCTGACGCAGACGCTTGCCATCGATTACGGAGCGCAGAACATCCGGGTTAACGCAGTCTGCCCCGGCTATATCGACACGCCGCTTCTCAAGGATATTCCGGACGACAAGAAACAGGCGCTCGTGGCTTTGCATCCAATAGGCCGCCTCGGTCGTGCCGAAGAAGTAGCCAGCGTCGTGCTTTTTCTGGCAAGCGACGAAGCTTCCTTCGTCACCGGAGCATCCATACTGGTCGATGGCGGCTATACAGCGCAGTAAAAGCACATCCTGAAAAGGGTAAAACGGTTTTCAGGCCAGACCGAAAATCTGGTCGGCCCGCTTCTCGAAAGCTTCTGAAAATTTCTTGAAAGCGAGGTCGAACATCGTTCCCATGAGAAGGCCAAGGGTACGGCTCTTGAACTCATAATCGATGAAGAACTCGACATCGCACTCGCTTCCATCGCCCACCGGCTTGAAGGTCCAGCGATTGTCGAGATAGCGAAACGGCCCGTCGAGATACTTCACATCGATGACATTTTCCTCGGGCTTCAGCAGCACCTGGCTGGTGAATGTCTCGCGTATGAGCTTGTAACCAACCGTCATGTCGGCGATGAGAAGAGCCTTGTCGTCACGCTCCTTGCGGGAGCGAACCGACAAAGCCTCACACATCGGCAGAAACTGCGGATATTTCTCAACATCCGCAACAAGGCCGAACATCTGATCTGCCCGGTGATGCACCCGCCTGACGGTCGTAAATTGCGGCATTTCTTGTCTTAGACCTGTGCAGCAATCTGCGCCTCGCGCGCTGCCCTCAGCTTGGCGAAATCATCGCCAGCGTGATGCGATGAACGCGTCAGCGGACTGGACGCAACCAGCAGGAAGCCCTTTGTCCGGCCAATCGTTTCGAACGACTTGAATTCGTCAGGGGTCACAAAGCGAATGACAGGATGATGCTTGCGGGTCGGCTGGAGATACTGACCGATGGTCATGAAATCCACATCCGCCGAACGCAGATCGTCCATCAGCTGAAGAATTTCATTCCGCTCTTCACCGAGACCGACCATGATACCGGACTTGGTGAAAATGGTCGGGTCCAGTTCCTTGACGCGCTGCAGCAGGCGGATCGAATGGAAATAACGAGCGCCGGGGCGAACCTTGAGATATTTCGAAGGCACGGTTTCCAGATTGTGGTTGAACACGTCCGGACGGGCTTTGACCACGACTTCAAGAGCACCTTCCTTGCGCAGGAAATCCGGCGTCAGGATTTCAATCGTGGTCGCAGGAGTAGCTTCACGAATCGCCTGAATGACCTCGGCAAAATGCTGCGCGCCGCCATCAGCAAGGTCGTCGCGATCAACCGACGTGATAACCACATGCGTCAGGCCCATCTGCTTGACAGCCTTAGCGACATTCTCGGGTTCGTTTGGATCGAGCGCAGTCGGGATACCGGTCGAGACGTTGCAGAAGGCGCAAGCGCGCGTACAGATCTCGCCCATGATCATGAAGGTCGCGTGCTTCTTTTCCCAGCACTCACCAATGTTCGGGCAACCAGCTTCTTCGCAAACCGTGACCAGCTTGTTTGAGCGAACAATATCACGCGTTTCACTGTAGCCGCGCGAGACAGGAGCCTTGACGCGAATCCAGTCAGGCTTCTTCAGGACAACATTGTCCGGACGATGCGCCTTCTCTGGATGCCGTTCACGCTTGCCTTGGTTCACCAGATCGAGAACTGTAACCATGCTTTTCCCTGCCTATCCGAAACATTTTCATGAAATGCTTCCAAGTTCGGTTCGGTCCTAATCCCTGCTCCCTACCCTGTCAACTTGAGCGATTTGCTACTCATCGCCGCGCCGCCAGTCCGAGAGCCCGGAAAACCAATGCCCATATCAAGCCAAACACCAAGCCCGCAGTGCCGAGCGCCAATGTAAGCGCCCAGACACCGTACCAGCCGGTTAGGGCCATTCCGTTGACCGATATGGTGTTGCCGCCAAGAACGCTCAAGGTGCCGGCTGCAAACCCCAGCACCAGCCCTCCCACGGTACACCATTTGATGATGGGCCAGGCGGCACGCCGCCATGGCCCTCCGTTCTCGATCAGCGGAATGAGCGTCTCTCCGTCTTATGCATTCAGCACGCGACCATACGCATCCAGAACGCTTTCCTTCATCATTTCCGAAAGGGTCGGGTGTGGGAAGACCGAATGCATCAGTTCTTCCTCGGTCGTTTCGAGATTCATGGCGATCACGAAGCCCTGGATGAGCTCGGTCACCTCAGCGCCGACCATATGGGCGCCGAGCAACTGTCCCGTTTTCTTGTCGAAGATAGTCTTGACCAGCCCCTGATCTTCTCCAAGTGCAATCGCCTTGCCATTTGCGGCAAACGAATAACGACCGACGCGGATATCGTAACCCTTTTCCTTGGCTTTTGCTTCTGTCAGACCGACGGAAGCGACCTGCGGGTTACAATAGGTGCAGCCCGGAATCATATTCTTGTCGAGCGGGTGAACGTTCGGAAGACCTGCAATCTTCTCGATGCAGATAACGCCTTCATGCTCGGCCTTGTGCGCCAGCATCGGCGGCCCGGCAACGTCACCTATAGCATAGATGCCCGCAACATTGGTCTTGCCATAACCATCAATGACGATGCATCCGCGATCAGTCTTGACGCCGAGCGCTTCCAGGCCGAGATTTTCGATGTTGCCCTGAACGCCAACCGCCGAAATCATACGGTCGACGGTCAATTTCTCAGTCTTGCCATCCTTGGTTTCGATATGGGCAGTCACATTGTTTGCGCCCTTCTCGACCTTGGTAACTTTGGCGTCGGTAATGATCTTCAGACCGCGCTTTTCAAGCTGTTTGCGCGCGACTGCCGAAATCTCTGCGTCTTCAACCGGCATGATCTGCGGCATCAGTTCCACGACCGTCACGTCAACGCCCATGTCATTGTAGAAAGAAGCGAATTCGATACCGATCGCACCCGACCCCATTACAAGCATGGACTTCGGCAGTTCCGGTGGAACCATTGCTTCGAAATAGGTCCAGATCAGCTTGCCATCCGGCTCAATGCCCGGCAGAGAACGTGGACGTGCACCAGTAGCGACAATGACGTGCTTCGCCTTGTAGGTCCCCTCGCCCAGAACGCCCTTCGGGATAGGGTTCTGCGGTTGCATCGGCTGCTTTGACGACTTGCCGACCGAAATCTCAACCGGATTGCTGCCCGAGGCAGCCTTTACGAGCTTCGCCTCACCCCAGATCACGTCGATCTTGTTCTTCTTCATCAGGAAGCCGACACCACCGTTAAGACGGGCCGAAACACCGCGCGATCGCTGCACCACAGCCGTCACATCAGGTGTAATTGTGCCTTCCAGCTTCAGACCGTAATCCTTGGCGTGTTCGCCAAAATGCAGGATCTCAGCCGAACGCAACAACGCTTTGGTGGGAATACAGCCCCAGTTGAGGCAGATTCCGCCCAGATGTTCACGCTCGACGATAGCCGTCTTGAGGCCAAGCTGCGCAGCGCGGATTGCGGTGACATAACCACCCGGGCCCGAGCCGATAACAATAACGTCGTAAATGTCGGCCATATTGTCCTGCCTTTGCTCAGTTCACTTCTCGGGTGAGCAGCACCCAGTCGTGTCTTTTGTCCTGCCCAATGCGTTCTATCGCTTCGAGCCGCTCAATTTCCTTGAAACCATGGGCGCCGTAAAGGGAAAGCGCCACATCGTTGTGGCTTTCGGTTATCAGGCTGATGGCCCGATTGCCATTCCGACAAGCCAGGTCAATCTCGTTGGTGACAAGAGCGCGGCCAATTCCCTTGCCGCGGAACTCCCGATAAACGCCAACGCTGTCTATAAAGCGGTTGCCAATGACCTTGCGCTGCATCGCGATCAGCTGATCCATAACCGGATGTTTTGCCGACTGATCGTTAATGCTTTCGTCCACGGTAAAGCCGATGGAAAGCCCGGCAATGTCGCCAGCCCACTCGGCTATGGTCGTACTCTGCCAGCCCTCGGTGCCGTCGGCACGCATATATTGCCGACCGCGTTCCATGGCCGTTTCAGTTTGTCCGTCAAGAACCGCACTGTACCAGAGCCATGACGCAAAACCGTGTGACGAGATATCGACAAGAATGGCGATCTCAGCGGCTTCACGGCGTTCAGCCCGGCGTAGGTTCAGTTGTCCAGCCATTCAAAAACCTCAGGCGTCGAGTTCAGCAGAACACGACGCCCTTGAAGTTGATCGATCAGACCAGCATACCCATCGGGTTTTCGATGTGACGCTTGAAGGCCTGTGCAAGTTCAGCAGCCAACGCGCCATCGACGGCACGGTGATCGGTTGAAAGGGTCACGGACATAACGGTCGCAACCTTGATTTCACCGTTCTTGACCACTGCACGCTGTTCACCTGCACCGATTGCGAAAATGGTCGCATGGGGCGGATTGATGATCGCGGCAAAGTCCTTCACGCCGAACATGCCGAGATTGGACACGGAGGTCGAACCGCCCTGATACTCTTCAGGCTTCAGCTTGCGATCACGCGCACGCTTGGCAAGGTCCTTCATCTCGTTGGAGATGGCGGACAGCGTCTTCGATTCCGACTGACGCACGATTGGCGTAATCAAGCCACCTGGGATCGACACGGCAACGCCGACATCTGCACGCTTGTGCTTGATCATGCCGCCTTCAGTCCAGGAGACGTTGGCTTCAGGAATATCACGCAACGCAAGAGCAACAGCCTTGATCACCAGATCGTTGACAGAAAGCTTGTAGGCCGGAACCTCGCCCTTTTCAGTCTTGATCATCGGAGCGGCGGCATTGATCTGCGAACGCAACGCCAGAAGCGCATCCAGTTCGCAATCGATCGTCAGATAGAAATGCGGAACAGTCTGCTTCGATTCCACCAGACGGCGGGCAATCGTCTTGCGCATGCCATCGTGCGGAACGATCTCGTAGGTGCCTTCTTCAAAGAGCTTGAGAACGGCATCATCCGACATCGGCTTCGGCGTGGCAGCAGAGCCCACTTCCGCCTTCGGCGCAGCAGCCTTGGCTCCACCGGAAGCCAGAGCGGCCTCCACATCGCGCTGAACGACACGGCCATGCGGGCCGGTACCCTTCACGGCAGCGATATCGACACCGGATTCCTTGGCGATACGACGAGCAAGCGGCGACGCAAATACGCGGTCGCCCTTATTCGAAGCAGCAGGCTGCTCCGCTTTGACGGGTGCGGGCGCCGTTGCAGGTGTTGCGGCTTCCTTTTTGGCTTCAGCGGGCTTCGGCTCTTCTTTCGGAGCCTCGGCCTTTGCTTCTGCCTTCGGAGCAGACGCTGCGCCCTTGGCCGCAGCCGCCACGTCCTCGCCTTCTTCGGCAAGGATAGCGATCAACGCATTGACCTTGACGCCTTCGGAGCCTGCGGGAACCACGAGCTTGGCGATAGTGCCTTCGTCCACAGCTTCCACTTCCATCGTGGCCTTGTCGGTCTCGATTTCAGCAATAACATCGCCAGGTGCGACCTTGTCGCCTTCCTTGACCAGCCATTTCGACAGGTTGCCTTCTTCCATCGTCGGAGAAAGCGCTGGCATGGTGATATTGATCGGCATGTCCAGACCCTTTCGTTACGCGGTATAGGTAACGGCTTTCACCGCTTCGACCACTTCGGCAACCGTCGGCAGCGCCAGCTTTTCCAGATTTGCCGCATAAGGCATAGGAACATCCTTACCGGCAATGGTCAGGATCGGCGCATCGAGATAATCGAAGGCCTGCTGCATGACGCGGGTGGCAATTTCCGTACCGACGGACGACTGCGGGAAACCTTCTTCCACCGTCACCAGACGACCGGTCTTCTTGACCGATTCCACAACCGTTGGAATATCCATCGGGCGGATCGTGCGCAGATCGATGATTTCAACATCGATACCCTGCTGGCCCAGTTCTTCGGCCGCCTTGATGGCATAGGTCATGCCGATACCGAACGAAACGATGGTCGCGTCCGTGCCCTGCTTGTGAATGCGGGCCTTGCCGATCGGCAGAACGAAATCATCAAGCTTGGGCACATCGAAATGATGACCGTAGAGAATTTCGTTTTCGAGGAAGATCACCGGATTCGGATCGCGGATTGCAGCCTTCAGCAGGCCCTTAGCGTCGGCTGCCGTGTACGGCATCACGACCTTGAGACCTGGAATATGGCTGTACCAGGCTGCGTAGCACTGCGAATGCTGGGCAGCAACGCGTGCAGCCGCACCGGACGGACCGCGGAAGACCATCGGGGCGCCCATCTGTCCGCCGGACATATAAAGCGTCTTGGCGGCAGAGTTCACGATCTGGTCGATTGCCTGCATGGCGAAGTTGAAAGTCATGAATTCAACGATCGGGCGCAGACCTGCAAAAGCAGCGCCAACACCTACACCGGCAAAACCATGCTCAGTGATCGGGGTATCGACAACGCGCTTGGAACCGAACTCATCGAGAAGTCCCTGCGTTACCTTGTAAGCGCCCTGATATTCGGCAACTTCTTCACCCATGACGAAAACGTTCGGATCGCGGCGCATTTCTTCGGCCATCGCATCGCGAAGCGCTTCACGAACGGTTGTGGAAACCATTTCGGTGCCAGCCGGAATGTCCGGGTCGGACACGACTTCGAGCGCCGGAGCCTTGGGAGCAGCCGGAACAGCATCAGCCTTCTTTTCTTCAGCTTTTGGCTCTTCCTTGGCTTCGCCTTCTGGTGCTTCAGCCTTGGCAGCCGGAGCAGAACCAATATCGGAAGCACTTTCACCATCACCGAGAAGCACAGCAATGGGCGTATTAACCTTCACGCCTTCGGTGCCTTCATCGACAAGGATTTTGCCGATCGTGCCTTCGTCGACAGCTTCGACTTCCATCGTCGCCTTGTCGGTTTCAATTTCAGCGATCACATCGCCGGACGTAACCTTGTCGCCTTCTTTCTTCAGCCACTTCGAGAGCTTGCCCTCTTCCATGGTTGGGGAAAGTGCGGGCATGAGAATTTCTACGGGCATGACAACACCTTCCTGGAATTAGAGCAGAATATCCGTGTAGAGCTCGGATGCATCCGGCTCCGGATCGTTTTGAGCGAAATCAGCAGAATCAGCGACAATGTCGCGGACGTCCTTGTCGATTTCCTTCAGCTCTTCCTCGGTTGCCCAACCCTTTTCGATCAGACGCTGCTTGACCTGCTCGATCGGATCATGTTCGGAGCGCATCTTCTGCACTTCTTCCTTCGAGCGATACTTTGCCGGGTCCGACATCGAGTGACCGCGGTAACGATAGGTCTGCATGTCGAGAATGATCGGTCCCTTGCCGGAACGCGTCCATTCCACAGCCAGATCGGCAGCAGCCTTGACCGCACGAACGTCCATGCCGTCAACCTGAATACCCGGAATATTGAAAGAAAGACCGCGCTTCGAGAAATCAGTTTCAGCGGAGGAGCGCGAAACCGATGTGCCCATGGCATAGCGATTGTTTTCGATGATGTAGACTACCGGCAGCTTCCACAGCGATGCCATGTTGAAGCTTTCGTAGACCTGCCCCTGATTGGAAGCACCGTCACCGAAATAGGTCAGCGTTACATTGTCGTTGTCGCGATAACGATTCGCGAACGCAAGACCTGTGCCAAGCGAAACCTGCGCACCGACGATACCGTGACCGCCGTAGAAGTTCTTCTCTTTGGAGAACATGTGCATGGAGCCGCCCTTGCCCTTGGAAAGGCCGCTGCGACGTCCGGTCAGTTCAGCCATAACGCCACGCGCGCTCATGCCCGCTGCAAGCATATGACCATGATCGCGATAGGCGGTGATAACCTGATCACCTTCCTTCAGCGCCATCTGCATACCCACCACTACGGCCTCTTGGCCGATATAAAGGTGGCAGAAGCCGCCGATGAAGCCCATGCCGTAAAGCTGGCCGGCCTTTTCTTCGAAACGCCGGATCAACAGCATTTCGCGATAAGCGTCCAGCTCCTGCTTCTTGTCGAAGTTCACAGGTGCAGGTGCCTTGGGTGCAGTCACAGAAGACGCCTGCGTTTTGCTTGCAGGCGACTTTTTAGCCCTCGGTGCCATATCTCGCTCCCTAAATTGTCGTTCTATTGTGACGTTATACGGGCATATCACAAGATACAATATGCGCCCAGAGCATAGCTGCTATGTCGCCAAGCCCTTAAAAACATATCACAAAAAGACAATTAACCGGATTTCAGTTAATTTGATCGGTCTTCCCTGGAGGTGATAATTGTCACTTCATCGGGATGGGAGAGATTAAGCGCCCTGCGTGCCTGCTCGTCAAGCATATCCTTCTCGATGGAACCGTCACGCAAAAGCGTGACTCGCTTTTCGAGTGCAGTGCGATCCGCCGTTACCTGCTCGAGCTGCTTGGCCAAAAGGCTTTTTTGCTCTTCTAGCTGGATACGGGAATAGAGACCGAATTCGCCATGATAGGCGTGAAAACCGAAATAGCTCAGAAACGCGGCCGTCAGAATGGGCAATACAAAACGCCCACGGATCGATTTACGCTTCTGCTTGGTCCACATTTCGGCTTCCTTCCCGGATATTCAAGGCCGCCGCGAATCCTGCGAAGGGCGTCAATCCGAATTCCACCATCAAGCATTATTTTGCTTAACAGAGATTTACCAAGAACAGATGTCGGGAGCGTGTAACCCTGATTTTTCCGTGCTGCCGCAAACACTTTGGCTCGCAAGCTATTCAATCGATCTCATTCTCAGCCTCAAAGGGAATCGGCGTCCAACGCTTTCTAGCTCCCATGTTTACGCAAGTACCAATGATAACGAGACGTAAGCGTTTATAGATTCTGACAGTTTCCCGAACCAAAAGCCGCATCAATGCAGGGCGGATTTTTGCATGCTTGCGATTCCCGCCAATTGTACTTTCCAGACCGACCTGACGGCACAGCGCCGGGTAAGTCTGATAAACTACAAAATTAGAGAAAGGACCAAACTCGGAATCAAACAGAAAATGGTCCAGAGGTGCCGAAGGCTTTTCCATAAAGGCGAGCATACGCTGCGCGGCCGACTTTGACATAATATAGCCAGCCGAGAGAAGGTGCCGACTTCGCAGCCGAGCAACCGTAAAATCCGTATCGGTACAAGTTAGATGTGGCCCGAGAAGCACTGTCTTTTCATGTGTCTCAATTTTAACGATATCCGCATCGACGGGTATCCAGTTGATCGAGGCAAACAGCTTGTCCGCACCCCGACCGAAAACGACATCATCCTCGAAGACTGCAGCATAGTTTTCCTCACCCTGCGCAATGCGTTCGATACATTTTCTATGGGAAAGAAAACAGCCTATTTCGGCTGGCGTCAGAGGGTGTGGCCATTTTTGATTGGAGGCCAATGTATCCTGAGCCAGCTCAGGAGTGAGCATGCGCGCATCGACGGCGGCTACACGCACAAAGTCACATCCCAGCCTGCGAAACTGCTCCGTCATAAAGGCGAGCCGATCACGGCTCCTGTCGAGATTAATCAGGTAAGATTTCATGAACGCCCCCTAGCGAGATGAACTCCTAGCGCGCATCCAGGAAAGTGTGAAACGGTTTTCTGATAAGATCCACGTTCGGACAAACAATTAGAGCGCCGATCTGCTTCAATCAGATCGGCGCTCCAAGGTACGCCATAGCCGGTCAACTACAATGGCAGACAGATGAACACTTGATTTTGCAAGCGGAACAAAAAGTTCAATCAAACATCAACAATAGTGGAAAACCCGCCCATGATCATGCGCTTGCCATCAAATGGCATCTGGTCACCCATTGCCTTCATGCGCGGATCACTCATCATCTTGCTATTTGCAGCGTCGCGCGTCGCCTTGTCGGGATATTCGAACCAGGAGAACACAACCTCCTCGTCGTCCTCTGCCTTAACTGCACGTCGAAAATCGGTAACCTTGCCGTCCGGCACATCATCCCCCCATGCCTCGACCATGCGCGTCACACCAAACTCCTTGAATAATACAGCGGCTTCAGCGGCATGCTTGCGATAGACTTCCTTGTTCGCCTTGGGGACGGCGACAACAAATCCTTCGATATAAGCCATTTTCTCTCTCCCGTTGATAAATCCGCCCACGGCTTCGTCAGTTGCGTTTAAGCCGCTCCCTCATCAGTTCGAACACCAATGTAATAACATTGATATCAATATAATTACATTGGGTCAAATGCCGAATATCTGGGTTCATATAGTGCTGAAACGAAAAAAGGCGGGCCCTAAGCCCGCCTTTTATGATTCTCAGAAAAATTAGAGGAACTTCAGTGCGCTGCGGCCTGCATAACGGGCCTGCTTGCCGAGTTCTTCCTCGATGCGGATAAGCTGATTGTACTTGGCCGTACGGTCGGAACGGGCCAACGAGCCGGTCTTGATCTGGCCGCAGTTGGTGGCAACGGCGAGATCGGCAATCGTCGAATCCTCCGTTTCACCTGAACGATGCGACATGACAGCGGTATAGCCAGCCTTGTGAGCAGTCTCGACAGCGTCGAGCGTTTCCGACAGCGATCCGATCTGATTAACCTTGACGAGAATCGAATTGGCAACGCCCATGCGGATACCGTCGCGCAGGCGGGCCGAGTTGGTGACAAACAGATCGTCGCCGACAAGCTGGCACTTGTTGCCAATAAGATCGGTCAGATACTTCCAGCCTTCCCAGTCGTCTTCAGCCATACCGTCTTCGATGGTGACAATAGGATAGTCGCTGGCGAGCTTGGCAAGATACTTGGCCTGAGCCTTTGGATCGCGCGTCTTGCGTTCACCCTCATAGACGTAATTGCCGTCCTTGAAGAACTCGGTCGCGGCGCAATCGAGGCCAAGGGCGATATCTTCACCAGGCTTGAAACCGGCTTTCTCAATCGATTCCATAATGAAATCGAGTGCAGCCTGGGCATTTTTCAGGTTCGGAGCGAAACCGCCTTCATCACCGACATTGGTGTTGTGACCGGCATCCTTGAGGCGCTTCTTGAGCGTATGGAAAACTTCCGAACCGTAACGAACGGCTTCACGAACGGATGAAGCGCCGACCGGCAGAATCATGAACTCCTGGAAATCGATCGGATTGTCGGCATGTGCGCCGCCATTAATGATGTTCATCATGGGAACCGGCAGAACATGGGCATTTGCGCCACCGACGTAGCGGTAGAGCGGAAGACCGGTCGCCTGGGCCGCAGCCTTGGCGACAGCAAGCGAGACGCCCAGAATCGCGTTGGCGCCGAGATTGCCCTTGTTGGCCGAACCATCGAGCTCGATCATCGTCTGGTCGATAAGCAGCTGGCTTTCCGCGTCCATGCCTGCAATAGCGTCAAAAATCTTGCCATTAACAGCTTCAACAGCCTTTTCAACACCCTTGCCAAGATAGCGGCTGCCACCGTCGCGCAGCTCTACAGCTTCATGTGCGCCAGTCGATGCGCCGGACGGAACGGCAGCGCGTCCGAAAGAGCCATCCTCAAGCACGACGTCTACTTCGACGGTCGGGTTGCCGCGGCTGTCGAGAATTTCGCGGCCGACGATGTCGATGATTGCAGTCATAGGAACCAGTCCTTCCCTATAGATTGCCCCGCCATATCCGCGAGGCGCTTAACAAATCCGATGCGGCCATTTCTTAGCGCATAATCCTGAAAGTTTGCAGACATTTCAGAAAAGATTATGCACCGGCCAGTTTTTAAGCCTTAGCGAAACAAAAGGCGGAGGAAAATCCCCCGCCTTTTTAAATTCTCCGAGAACTGTTTAAAGCCCTTTTGCGATACGATCAAAAGCCATGAGCTTTTCGAGAAGCGCGGGCATTTTATCCACCGGCACCATATTCGGACCATCAGACGGTGCGTTATCCGGGTCCTGATGCGTTTCAATGAAGAGCCCCGCAACACCGACGGCAACTGCTGCCCGAGCCAGCGTTTCAACGAATTCACGCTGTCCTCCTGTCGAACCGCCCTGCCCGCCCGGCTGCTGTACGGAGTGAGTCGCATCGAACACGACCGGTGAACCAAAACCAGCCATAATCGGCAGAGAGCGCATATCTGAAACAAGCGTATTATAACCGAAAGAAGCACCGCGTTCGGTCGCAAGCACATTCGGATTGCCGCTTTCCGTAATCTTGGAAAGAACATTCTTCATATCCCACGGCGCCAGAAACTGTCCCTTCTTGACGTTCACGACACGTCCCGTCTTTGCGGCAGCGATCAGCAGATCGGTCTGGCGGCAGAGGAATGCCGGGATTTGCAGGACATCGACCACATGCGCAACTTCGGCACACTGCTCTTCGGTATGGATGTCCGTCAGCACCGGAAAGCCGAACTCCTTCTTGAGATCGGCGAAAACTTCCATTGCCTTTTCGAGGCCGATGCCGCGCTCGGCCTTCAAGGATGTGCGATTGGCCTTGTCGAAGCTGGACTTGTAGACGAGACCAATGCCGAGCTTATCGGTCATCTCCTTGAGACGACCCGCCATATCGAAAGCGTGTTCACGCGTTTCCATCTGGCACGGACCCGCTATCAGGGCAAACGGCGCACTGTTTGAAAAAGTAACGTTTCCGATTTTTACGGATGAATTGGCAGTCGCCATGACGTGGACCTCGGTATTGAATGCCTTGCAGGCACCTTATCTGGCGTAAAGCTGGGTCGAAAACAAGACCACAGCCTGAAAGCCCAAATGAAAACGCGCCCCGAAAGGCGCGTTGTAGTTTTAAACCAGACGGCTCTGCTCGATCGCCGCTTCGATGAAGGAAGCGAAAAGTGGATGCGGTTCGAATGGTCGAGACTTCAATTCCGGATGGTACTGAACGCCGATGAACCAAGGATGGTCAGGATATTCAACCGTTTCCGGAAGAACGCCATCCGGTGACATGCCCGCAAAGTTCAATCCGGCTGCTTCCAGACGATCCTTGTAGTCGATATTGACTTCGTAGCGATGACGATGACGTTCCGAAATATCCGTCGAGCCATAGATCTCCGCGATCTTTGAACCTGGTGCCAATGCTGCTTCATACGCGCCAAGGCGCATCGTGCCACCAAGATCACCAGCCGAAGCGCGCTTCTCGAGCATATTGCCCTTCAGCCACTCCGTCATGAGACCGACAACCGGCTCCTTGGTTGGGCCGAACTCGGTCGATGACGCATTTTCTATGCCGACGAGATTACGAGCAGCTTCAATGCAAGCCATCTGCATGCCGAAGCAGATACCAAAGTAAGGAACCTTGCGTTCGCGAGCGAATTTCGCTGCAAGGATCTTGCCTTCCGCACCACGTTCGCCAAAGCCGCCCGGCACCAGAATGCCATGAACCTTTTCCAGATATGGAGCCGGGTCTTCACTTTCGAAGACTTCCGCCTCGATCCAGTCGAGATTGACCTTCACCTTGTTGGCAAGGCCACCGTGGTAAAGCGCCTCGATCAGCGACTTATAGGCATCCTTGAGACCGGTATACTTGCCGACGATGGCAATGGTCACTTCGCCTTCCGGATTGTGGAGACGGTTGGACACCTCTTCCCAGCGATCCATACGCGGCTTTGGAGCCGGATCGATACCGAATGCCGACAGGACTTCCGAATCAAGGCCTTCCTTGTGGTAGGCAATCGGCACATCATAGATCGTGGCCACATCGAGCGCCTGAATGACCGCACTTTCGCGGACATTACAGAACAGCGACAGCTTGCGACGTTCTGATTCAGGAATCTCGCGATCAGCGCGGACCAGAAGAATATCTGGAGCAATACCAATAGAGCGCAGTTCCTTGACCGAATGCTGGGTCGGCTTGGTCTTCAACTCGCCAGCGGCCGGAATATAAGGCATCAAGGTCAGATGGATATAAACCGCAGTTCCGCGTGGCAGTTCGTTGCCAAGCTGACGGATCGCTTCGAGGAACGGCATAGCTTCAATATCGCCAACCGTGCCACCGATTTCGCAGAGAACAAAATCATAGTCTTCGTTGCCTTCAAGGACGAAGTTCTTGATCTCGTCGGTCACATGCGGAATGACCTGAACCGTCGCACCGAGATAATCGCCGCGGCGTTCCTTTTCAATGATATTACGGTAGATGCGACCGGTGGTGATATTGTCCTGCTGATTGGCAGGACGACCGGTGAACCGCTCGTAATGGCCCAGATCAAGATCTGTCTCTGCACCGTCGTCAGTGACGAACACCTCACCATGTTGGTAAGGCGACATCGTGCCGGGATCGACATTCAGATAAGGGTCGAGTTTACGGATACGCACGCGGTAACCGCGTGCCTGAAGGAGTGCAGCCAGTGCTGCAGCGGCTATGCCTTTTCCGAGGGAAGAAACCACGCCGCCTGTGATGAATACATATCGCGCCATGGGCTTATCTCGTTAGACTTTCTTGATTGATTCCGCCACAAAAAAATGCACCCCGGCAGTGTTTTTCACCGAAGTCAGGCGGCAATCGTGGTTACTCAAAGAAAAACCGGAGCCAGAAACTCCGGAGCGAATACGTCTGCATTCTCTAGCGCCCCTATTCAGATAAAGCCATGTCGAAGCTCGAAATCCACAGCTTCCACTAGCCAGAATAGCGACTGACGCAAAAGAATAGGTCGAGCCCGTAAGCCCGACCACATTCAGATAGTCATTTACAGATCAGAGAACAACCACTTCAGTGCCGAGACCGACGCGCTCGTAGAGATCCATCACATCCTCATTGATCATGCGGAAGCAGCCATTGGAAGCTGAGCTACCGATGGTCCAAGGCTGAACGGTACCGTGAATACGGATGTAGGTGTCCTTGTTCCCCTGGAACAAGTAAAGGGCGCGGGAGCCAAGCGGGTTGCCCGGACCGCCATCCATGCCGTTCTTGAAACGACCATAATGAGCCGGATCTCGTTCGATCATTTCCTTTGTAGGAATCCAGCGCGGCCATTCGCGCTTCGCATTGATTGTTCCGGTGCCCTTAAATTCCAATCCCTGCTTGCCCACCGCAATGCCATAACGGCGAGCGGTCGACGAAGTTTCAACGAGATAGAGGAAACGCTGTTTCGGATCGATCACGATGGTGCCCGGCTTATAGCCGGTGAAGGCTACTTCCTGCGCCCGAAACTTTGGATCGATACTGTACTTATTGGCTTTTACCGTGTTGCCGCTCTTGGAAACCTTTTTCTTTTTCGGCTTTTCAGGGTTGGCCTTGGCATCGCTTGAAAGAGCAACCTGCTGAACGGATGCGGCAGCTTCATTAAGCTGCGCTTCAGCGCTAACCGGCGAAGTTGCAAATGCCGGAGCAGTCGCTCCAAAACAAAGACTTGCAATACCGGCCATCAGAATACGGCGTGAAAACATGTTCGGTTCCCGAAAACTCAAGCACGAGGGAGAAACATCCGCCGCATCAATTGCGACCGGACTTTCGTCCTCCTTACTGCAAAGCGATCCGGTTCTCAATTCGCCGTCATCATTCTGCAATGCGATTCGCGGCAGCCTATTGCCTAGCTGCAACACTTTGGAGTGCCATGGTTAACAAAAAGAAAACCAGCCTCAAGGGCCGGTTTCGCATTGTGTTCATATTGCTCGGTTTTTTACTGCGAGCTTGGAACCGGGTTGGCTGGTGTTTCCGGAACGACCGGAGCCTGCGGCTGGGTAGCGTCGGGCTGTGTTACCGGAGCCACCACACCTGGCGTCGTAGGCGTCGTCTGATTGGCGTCAGGACGCGAAGACTCACCGCCCAACTGGTTCAGAATGCCGCCGTTGCCGCCTGCAGGAGCAGTCTGGCTACCGGTTGCCGCTGGGATACGATTGAGGATATCGGTCGGCTTTTCACCGTAGCGCGCCATGATACCCAGAATAAGCGAGGTTGCGAAGAAACCGATCGCAAGAATGGCTGTCGTGCGGGTCAGCGCGTTCGCTGCACCGCGAGCCGTCATGAACCCCGAACCACCGCCAATACCAAGGCCGCCGCCTTCCGAACGCTGGATAAGCACAACGCCGACAAGCGCCAGCACGATCAACAAGTGAATGACAATGATTACGGTCTGCATGGGTTACGGTCTTTATATCCCTAAAACTAGAGCGGCTCTTTACACGCTATTGTCCGATAATCCAAGCCCCGAGACCAAGATAGACAGACGTAATGTGCCAGTTACAAATTACGATAGGTTTCGCATATGGCGAGAAAATCACTAGCCTTCAAGCTTGCCCCACCGACAAGTGCGCCATCAACATCTGCAACGCCGAGCAATTCGATTGCATTGGAAGGTTTGACTGACCCGCCGTAGAGTAGTCGAAGATGCGCGCCTTTCGCGCCGAAACGCTCGATCATTTGCTCGCGCATGAAAGCATGTGCGGCGCGAACGTCCTGCACCGTCGGCGTCAACCCCGTGCCAATTGCCCAAACAGGTTCATAAGCAATGATCGTGTTCTCGGCATTCACACCATCTGGCAAAGAACTGGCAAGCTGTTTGCCGATCACGTCAAGCGTACGCTCCGCTTTGCGCTCATCGGCAGTCTCGCCGACGCAAACGATTGCAATCAGTCCGGCTGCCCATGCGGCTTCGATTTTGGCGAGAACAACCTCATTGCTTTCATGATGGTCGGTCCGACGCTCGGAGTGACCGATAATCACATGCGTGGCGCCTGCTTCTTTAAGCATTTCCGCAGAAACATCGCCCGTATGCGCACCAGACACTTTATGGTGAGCATCCTGGCCACCGAGACCGACAGTTTCACCTTCGAGCGTTTCCGCTGCGCGAGAAAGAAGTGTCGCAGGTACGCAGATAACTGCATCAAGCTTGCGGCCAAGATCGGAGCTCAGACCGGCAGCAATCGCACGCAATTCGGTCAGGGTTTCTCCCGTGCCATTCATCTTCCAGTTGCCAGCAACCAGCGGACGGATTCCCGGAGTCATTTCATTCTCCTCGCCTGTTCAAAACAGAAGGCGCGATCGCCTCTTGAAAGCGGCCAGCGCCAAAATTTGCCACTGACTAAGCGTATTCGTGCCGCAATGCAAATGTTCTTGAGTGCCTATATGCAATGAGACCTTGCATATAGGGCTGGCTTGAGGTTATCCCCTGACTGGCTCTATCTATAAAAGCCGAGCTTCGATTTATTCTTGAAGGGTTTCCAATGCTCGACAGCCTGCGTTCCGCCGCTCAATCCTGGGTCGCCAAACTTCTGCTTGGCCTGCTTGTACTGAGCTTTGCGATTTGGGGCATCTCCGATGTCTTTCGCGGCGGCCTGACAGGCACCGCCGCTTTGACCGCAGGCGATTCCGAAGTGAGTGCCACCGACTATCGTTTCGCCTACGAACAACAGATGATGCGTCTGTCGCAGCAGTTTCGCCAGCGTCTGACGCGCGAACAGGCGCAGGCGCTCGGCGTCGAAAATCAGGTACTCGCACAGCTCGCAGCAGGTGTAGTTCTGGACGAAGGTGCGCGTAACATGCAACTCGGCCTTTCCAAGGACGGAATTGCACGGCTGACAGGCGAAGATCCCGCTTTCCATGACGCAAGCGGCAACTTCAATCGCGCGCAGTTCGATGCAGTGCTTCGTCAATCCGGCATTCGCGCGCAGGACTACCTCGACAATCGCGCGAAAGTCGCCCGCCGCCAGCAGATCGTGGAAGCCGCCACCGATGGCATCAAGCTCCCGAATGCGGCCTTGAAGGCGCTGGCCCTTTATCAGGGTGAAACCCGCAGCGTTGATTATGTGACCATTCAGGCTGAAAAAGCCGATACCGTCCCGGCCCCGTCCGATGATGCGCTCAAGACCTATTTTGACGCGCATAAGGACGAGTACAAGGCGCCGGAATACCGGAAGATAACCTATGTGAAGCTGGAACCGACGGACATTGCCGATCCGTCTGCCGTCACGCAGGATGAAATCAACGAATATTACGAAAAGAACAAGGACCGCTTCAGCACAATCGAAAAGCGCACCATCGAGCAGCTAAGCTTTGCTGACGATACAGCGGCTGAAGCCGCCCAGCAGAAAATCGCCGCTGGAACCAGCTTTGTCGATATCGGCAAGGAACAAGGCAAAACAGAAGACGACTTGAAACTTGGTTCGTTTGAAAAATCCGCTATTCCCGATCAAGCGGTTGCCGATGCAGCTTTTGCACTTTCAGAAAATGGCGTGAGCCAGGTCGTCAAGGGTAGTTTTGGCCCTGTTATCCTGCGCGTGACGCAGATTGAACCGGCCCATGTGAAGCCGCTGGCTGAAGTTGAAGGTGAAATTCGCACCACGCTTGCAAATAATATCGCGGCAAGCAGCATCAGCGGCATTCATGATTCCTACGAACAGGATCGTTCCGACGGCGCATCCATGTCTGATGTGGCAAAGAAACTGAGCCTCAAATCCGTTACCGTGGAAGCCGTTGATGCCGAGGGTAACGATCCTTCCGGCAATCCCGTTCAACTACCAAATTCCGAAGCATTGCTTTCTGCTGCTTTCCAAGCCGATCAGGGTTTTGAAAACGATGCCCTGACCATGGGTAATATCGGCTATCTCTGGTACCAGATCGATGGCGTAACTCCGGCACGTGAACGTACGCTCGACGAGGTCAAGGACAAGGTTGTAGCGGCATGGAAGGGCGAGGAAGCTGTCAAGCGCCTCAACCAGCGGGTGGAAGACCTGAAGAAGCGCCTCGATGGCGGTGCGACACTCAACACGATTGCCTCCGAAATGGGGGTTGAGAAACAGACCAAGCGTGGTGTTGTCCGTACGACCAACGATGCCGATATCGGAACGGCCGCAGCGGCTCAGATTTTCCGTGGAGCAGATGGTTTCACCGGGAGCGCTGCAGCACCTTCGGACGACGCCCAGATTCTGTTCAAGGTTGTTGAAGTAACCGAACCCGCAGGAGCTGGCCCGGAAGCTATTCCGGAACAGCAGCAGAAGTATCTGGCCACATCGCTATCGGACGATGTTCTCGAACAGCTCGTCGGCGAACTACAGAAGCAGTACCCTGTGAAGATAAATCAGGCCGTCATCAACAACGCTCTGGCGTTTTAAGGACGGTGGGCATCAAAAATGGCTGATCTAAAACCCTATATCGCGAAAGCCGCATCAGGCGAGCCGCTTTCGCTTGAGGATTCCAGGACCGCCTTCGATATAATGATGTCGGGACAAGCAACTCCGTCGCAGATCGGCGGGCTGTTGATGGCATTGCGTGTGCGCGGTGAAACGGTACCAGAAATTGCCGGTGCGGTTGCGTCCATGCGCTCGCGGATGCTGGCAGTTTCAGCTCCTGCCGACGCAATCGATATTGTCGGAACCGGTGGTGACCAGTCGGGTTCCTACAATGTCTCAAGCTGCTCGGCGTTTGTTGTCGCTGGTGCTGGTGTTCCTGTCGCCAAGCATGGCAACCGCGCCCTCTCCTCACGTTCCGGTGCCGCCGATGCGCTAGCTGCTCTCGGCATCAATATCGAGGCCGACGCGAGCATCATCGGCCGCAGCATCACCGAAGCCGGCCTCGGTTTCATGTTTGCACCGATGCACCACTCCGCCATGCGCCATGTTGGTCCCTCCCGCGTCGAACTCGGAACACGCACTATCTTCAATCTCCTTGGCCCTCTTTCCAATCCGGCCAGTGTCAAACGTCAGCTTGTTGGCGTGTTTGCTCCGCAATGGCTCGTACCGTTGGCTGAAGTGCTCAAGGAACTAGGCTCCGAAGCAGCCTGGGTAGTTTACGGCGACGGGCTTGATGAAATGACCACCGCTGGAACGACACAAGTTGCCGCTCTTGAAAATGGTCAAATCCGTACTTTTGAAATCACGCCGGAAGAAGTTGGACTCCGTCGTTGCGATCCGGCAGAACTGAAGGGTGGCGAGGCTTCGCTGAATGCCAAGGCTTTGCTCGGCGTGCTTGAAGGCAGTAAAAATGCCTATCGAGACATCGTCCTGCTCAATTCAGGTGCAGCACTCATCATTGCAGGCAAAGCGAAGGATCTGAAAGAAGGCATCGCTCTCGCAGCGCAATCCATCGACAGCGGTGCAGCACTTGCTGTCTTGCAGAAGGTGATTGCCGTTTCGAACGACAAAGCTGCCTGACGGAAAGGATTAAGTCATGTCCACCGACATTCTGCGCAAGATCGAGGCATACAAGCGCGAAGAAATCTCTGCGGCCAAGGCCGAACGCACCGTCGCCGATCTCAAGGCGCGTGCACAGGATCAGGAAGCGCCGCGCGGTTTCCTCAGCGCGCTGGAGGCCAAACGCGCTGCTGGTGAATTTGCACTGATCGCCGAGATCAAGAAGGCAAGCCCTTCGAAGGGCCTCATCCGCCCTCATTTCGATCCGCCAGCACTTGCAAAAGCCTACGAGGCCGGCGGTGCCGCTTGTCTTTCCGTACTGACTGATACGCCATCCTTTCAGGGAGCACCGGAATTTCTGACAGCAGCGCGTAACGCTTGCAGTCTCCCAGCCCTGCGCAAGGACTTTCTGTTCGATACATACCAAGTGCATGAAGCGCGTAGCTGGGGTGCGGACTGCATTCTGATCATTCTTGCTAGCGTCGATGACGATCTGGCAAAGGCGTTGGAAGAAACCGCGTTCGATCTTGGCATGGATGCACTCATCGAAGTTCACGACGAAACCGAGATGGAACGCGCACTGAAGCTTTCGTCGCGTCTGCTCGGCGTCAACAATCGCAATTTGCGTACGTTTGAGGTTGATCTCGCCGTGTCGGAACGCCTGTCGAGAATGGCACCTTCCGATCGTGTTCTGGTTGGTGAAAGCGGCATATTCACACACGAAGATTGCCTGCGTTTGGAAAAATCCGGAATCGGGACCTTCCTCATCGGCGAGAGCCTGATGCGCCGGGAAGATGTCGCGGCGGCCACCCGTGAACTCCTGACCGACAAGGCCTGACCAATGACGTCCAAGCTCACCCATATCGACCAGACCGGTGCTGCCAATATGGTGGATGTTGGGGCCAAGGATGAAACTGAACGCCAAGCCACAGCCGAAGGATCGGTCAGAATGAAGCCGGAAACGCTGGCGATCATTCTGGAAGGCAATGCCGCGAAGGGTGACGTCATTGGCGCTGCGCGTCTAGCAGGCATCATGGCGGCAAAAAAGACCGCCGACCTGATTCCCCTCTGCCATCCGCTTATGCTGACCAAAGTCGCTGTCGAAATCGAACCGGATCAGGCACTACCCGGTTTGCGCGTTCGCGCACTCGCCAAGCTCAAAGGACGCACTGGCGTGGAAATGGAAGCCCTCGCTGCCGTTTCCGTAACGTGTCTTACCATCTATGACATGGCCAAAGCCGTCGACAAACATATGGAGATCGGCGGCATCCGCGTTACCGAAAAAAGCGGCGGCAAATCAGGTGACTGGACGGCATAATCGCTGAACCTTGTTCTGGATCAATTCTTCCAGACAGGCTTTATGCTCTAAACGGGTCCACAATTCAGTTCGAGAGGAAACACCATGTCCCTTCTCCCGGTCGATGAAGCACTGGCCCGCATCCTGAAATCTGCGGAACCGCACGGCAAAGAGCAAGTCACCTTGTCCGATGCGGGCGGGCGCGTGGTTGCAACACCTGTGCTGGCGCATTTTCTCCAGCCGCCTTTCGACGGGTCGGCAATGGATGGTTACGCCCTGATCGCACCGGACAACATCTCTTATCCAGTCGTTTTCGACATCATCGGTGAATCGGCGGCGGGCAATCGCTTCGAGGGCAAATTGGGGATCGGACAGGCGGTTCGCATTTTCACCGGCGCGCCATTGCCCAAAGGCACAGACACAATTGTCATTCAGGAACATACCGAGCGTTCGGGTAACCGGCTCACTGTTCACGAAGGAATAGAGCCGGGACGGCATATACGCCGCGCGGGGCTCGACTTTTCGCCTGGTAATATCGTCATTTCGAGCGGACGTGAGCTGGATGCCGCTGCCCTGTCGCTCGCCGCTGCAAGCGGACACGCGAAAATCGACGTATTCCAAAAACCCAAGGTGGCAATCGTCGCGACCGGTGATGAGCTTGTCGCGCCGGGTGAAACACCCGGAAAAGACCAGATTGTTGCGTCAAACAGCGTCGGAATCGCTGAAATCATAAGGCGAGCGGGCGGCAGCCCTGAAGATAAGGGGATTATTCCGGACGATCCTGCCAAGATCGAACAGGCTATAGCAGACAGCCTGCAAAGTGGCATCGACATTCTGGTGACGATTGGCGGCGCGTCCGTCGGTGATCGGGATTTTGTGCATGGCGCGCTTCAGAAATTGGGCGTCAATCTCGATTTTTGGAAGATAGCCATGAGGCCGGGCAAACCCCTGATGTACGGACGCATCAGTGTGAACAGCAAAATTGTGCATGTTATAGGCTTGCCAGGCAATCCCGTTTCGAGCCTCGTCTGTAGCCTTGTCTTTCTCCGTCCGCTTGTCGCCAAGCTTGCCGGAACCAGCCTCGATGCCGATATCCGGCCCGCAAAGCTGGACGCGACCCTACCTGCGAATGACCACCGCCGCGATTATATCCGAGCTACAATCGAATCAACCCCGGATGGAACTCTGATAGCAAAGCCATTTCCAATCCAGGATTCGTCTATGCTTTCGGCTCTCGTCGGCTCGAAAGCACTTCTCATCAGGGATGAGAACGCCCCAGAGGCTGCGGTCGGCGACGATTGCCGTGTCCTCATGCTATAGATTTGACACAACTTTCGACCTCGATAATGCATGAAGAACAACATATAATCTATTGTAAATTATATATTATTTAAACTTCACATTGCCCTGACTTGCAAATAAAGCTCTGCAAGCATGGCATTCCGTTCGCTCTCGGCTCAAGCGTTAATGATTTTAAAACCATTGCAGAACAAGACTGGAACATATAGTGTTCGTTCTGGTTTTGTTTTTCTCGATTCTTGGCCGGGAGGGTGTCGCGCATGTTAACCCGTAAACAGCACGAGCTTCTGCTGTTCATTCATGAACGTCTAAAAGAAACGGGCATTCCCCCGTCTTTCGATGAAATGAAGGAAGCGCTCGATCTGGCTTCAAAATCGGGTATCCATCGTCTGATCACCGCTCTGGAGGAACGTGGCTTCATTCGTCGTTTGCCGAACCGAGCACGTGCGCTTGAGGTCCTGCGCCTGCCGGATTCTATTGCTCCAGGGCTCAATGCACAAAAGAAGTTCGCTCCTAGCGTTATCGAAGGTAGCCTTGGCAAAGCGCCGCCGCCTCCACCGTTGCGCCCTGCCCCTGTGGCCACGAATGACGACACGTCTGCAACTGTTTCCGTGCCGGTCATGGGGCGAATTGCTGCTGGTGTGCCGATTTCAGCCATCCAGAATCAGACCCATTCCCTCAACCTTCCGCCAGAAATGATTGGTGCGGGTGAGCATTACGCTCTCGAGGTCAGAGGCGATTCAATGATCGATGCCGGAATTTTCGATGGAGACACAGTCATCATCAAGCGTGGCGAATCCGCAAATCCTGGTGAAATCGTCGTCGCTCTCGTCGATGACGAAGAAGCCACATTGAAGCGCTTTCGTCGTAAGGGTGCATCCATCGCGCTCGAAGCAGCCAACCCTGCCTATGAGACACGAATCTTCGGCCCTGACCGAGTACGGGTTCAAGGTAAGCTTGTTGGCCTGATCCGCCGCTATTAAGATGTTTCCGGCAAAAAGAGAAACGGCTTTGCGCTGGAAAATGCGTAAAGCAAAGAGATAGAGCGTATCCAAAGTTCCCTTTTAGCCGGGAGCCTTCCAGGATTATTCGCAGCGATTTGCATCATCATTGGCGTCTGATGAACAGCTCGCTGCATTTTGGGCAGAGCGGGATTTTGGTTTGTACTCGCGTTCCGCTAAACCGCGTGCCGGACGTGAATGGATGCGATGCAAATGCCAGGGACGGCTCGGTGTATCGACAGCAAATGTTATCCGGCTGTCCTGTTGCAGCTCAGATGTTGGCGATGCCGCCTCAGCTTTCGTTGTTTTGGGTGAAATTAAGGATAAGGCCTGAGGAGTTCGGTTTTGTTCTGCTGCTTTTCCGAGTCTTATCTCCACAGATCCCTTTAGCGCCAGATCGCGTTTACTGATGCTCAGAGTTGTTGAGCGCCCGCACGAAGATTCCTTGCCAGGAACAGCGAGAATGACCACATCGCCAATGTTGCAGGCGATCTCTTGCATCGCGATATCTGCTGTGTAGGCCAGTGTGTGGCCATCGCGCAAGTTGATCGTGCACAATCCATCTTCACATTCGAACCCATCCGAATCCGTTCGTTTTCTGTTTTTGCCCGATGGCGGTGCAATGAATTCTTCGACCAGATATGCTGTTTTCCAATTATCGACTGTAAATTGCGACGGACGGCTCCGATTGACTGCAAATCTCCCATCAGCCAGTCGGACTCCAACCAGTTTGGCATCTTCTGATACCACGATGTCGGGAAAAGGTTCCCTGACGAAAGCAGCGAACCCAAGAACGATGAAGGGCAGCGCCAACACCTTCAGTCTAGTCGACAAAACAACAGCCAGAACAAGCGCAATGGTCCAGAAAACGAGAGTGAGTGCAGGCATGGCGCCGGGATTGCCATCGGGGGACCACGCCGCAACAAAAGAGGCAATGTGTCTGACAGCGAAGATACCCCAGCCCACGATCTGCAAAGGCACCCAGTCCAGTTGCAATGGCATCAACACAAGGCCGAAGACAGCAAACGGCATTACGAGAAGAGCTATTACGGGCTCAGCGAGGACATTTCCTACCAAACCGAACGGCGCTGTGTTGTTGAAATGATAAGCTGCAAAAATCCCGCTCGCCAGTCCGGCAATGAGCGAGGTACCAGCCGCAGCCGTGATAGGCTTCAGGACTTTTCCAGCGAAACCATAGGTGGTCTTCCCACGCTTTCCCGCTCCAACCTGCCCGATCACGTTGCGCTGGCTCCACCAGGCAAAACCTGCAATCAACGCGGCCGTAGCCGAAAAAGACATTTGAAAACTCGGCCCCAATATTTCATGCGGCGAGATTGCAATCATAGCTATGGCCGCAATCGCCAGATTACGCATACTGATCGCAGCACGGTCCACCAGCAATGCACCAAGCATAACCGCGATCATTACATAGCTTCGTTGTGCGGCCACATCCGCACCCGACATCGCAAGATAGAAAGTACAGCTTAGCAGGGAGAGAAATGCCGCATACTTCTTCACGGGATGCCGCACGCTAAAGGCCGGAAAAAGAGCGAAAAGAGAGCGCAACGTCAGCATGACGACTCCGGCTGCAAGCGCCATATGCAAGCCGGAGATCGACAGAATATGCGCAAGCCCCGCTTTGCGCAGATCTTCATTCGTCTGCTCACTAATCCCGGCCCGCGTGCCTGCTACGAGTGCCGAGGCGACACTGCCATCCTCCCCACCTATCACTTCCTCGATTCGTTCAGACACCCGAACACGCAACATGGCAATCCACTGGGAAATTTCCGCAGTCAGTTCATCTGGCGGAGAAACCGTCGCCACTTTGGGTGTTCCGAGAAAGAAACCATTGGCGCCAATCCCATTGAAATAAGCGTGAAACGAGAAATCATAGTTGCCGGGGCGAACCGGGCCTGAAGGGGTTCGCAATCGGACAAAACCCGTCAGTCCGCCGCCGATCACCGTCGATGCAGGAATGTCCCTTGCATTGACGCGGATGCGCTTGGGCGGAAAACGGAGTTTGGGGCGTTCGGTCTGGAGCACATCAAGCGTTATCCGCCAGCTTTCGTTATCCTGATACTCCAGCGCAATAACCCGTCCCGTCACACGTGTCGCTACATCGGAGCCCAGCATCGGCGTTGCACGACGCTCCGTCTCCCATTTGCCGACCACAAGACCGGCTATCAAAGCGATGGCCAACGTTGTGCCTTGCGTAGCGACATGGTGCCTTCGCGTTGCAATTCGCAAACCGACGGCGATCGCAAGCATGGATAGAAGTGGTGTCCACGCAGGTTCGAATGAGAGCGTAAAATAGATGATTGCGCCAACACCGGCGAAAACTGGCAATAAGAGAAAAAATACGCCTCGCCCGGCTTCAGTTTCAATTGCTGCCCTGACCTGATCAGTTGCAACGAAGAGAATGGAGAGTAGACGCTCACGCCGGCTGAGCACAGGCGGCTTGACCAATTCCGGATTTGCCGGAGGTTCTGTTTCATTCTGGGGCCAAGCCTCTGGCAACAAAGCACGCAACAGACCATCGGGCATGCTTCTGACAAGCGCCCGCTCGTTAGCATTGCTCGCTTCCCTGATGCCTGTCATGCCCCCGCCTGACCGCAAAAGTTAGCCCAAACCGCCGAAATACCCCGAAAGAACGACGGCACATCAGCACGAAAGGGATGTGAAACCCTTGCGCACATTGCTGCCTATGCTACATGAACCGCAGCCGAAATCGAGTGGGTTCGCATCACGAACCCCGATTGCCTGCCGGAGTTTCTCCCGCAGGCGTTAGAATTCAAGTTTGCGCCAGTGTCTCGGCATTCGCCGCTACTCTCAAAAGGCGCATGACATAGTGGAGCTATCATGTCGAAACCGGTCGTTACCCGTTTTGCCCCCTCGCCCACGGGGTATTTGCACATCGGTGGTGCGCGCACTGCCTTGTTCAACTGGCTCTACGCCAAGCACAATGGCGGCAAGATGTTGCTGCGCATCGAAGACACCGACCGGGAACGTTCCACAGACGCCGCGACCGCTGCCATTCTCGATGGGCTGACCTGGTTAGGTCTGGATTGGGACGGCGACGCCATCTCACAGTTTGAACGCGCACCTCGCCATCGTGAAGTAGCGGAAGAACTCGTCGCTCTTGGGAAGGCATATTATTGCTATACAACGCCAGAAGAACTGGAAGAAATGCGCGAGAAAGCACGGGCGGAAGGCCGCCCGCCGCGCTATGATGGTCGCTGGCGTGATCGCGATCCGTCTGAAGCGCCTGCAGGCGTGAAGCCCGTCGTCCGGATCAAAGCTCCGCAGGAAGGCGAAACCCTCGTTCGGGATGCTGTGCAGGGCGACGTGCGTTTCCCGAACAAGGATCTCGATGATTTCATTATTCTGCGTTCCGACGGTACGCCGACTTATATGCATGCGGTTGTGGTCGACGATCACGATATGGGTGTGACGCACATCATTCGCGGCGACGATCATCTTACCAACGCCGCGCGACAGACCGTAATCTATGATGCGATGGGGTGGGACGTACCGCAAATGTCGCATATCCCCCTCATTCATGGTGCCGATGGCGCAAAACTCTCCAAGCGTCATGGCGCCCTGGGTGTCGATGCTTACCGTGCAATGGGCTATTTGCCCGCAGCCCTGCGCAACTATCTCGTGCGCCTCGGTTGGAGTCACGGTGATGACGAAGTCATGTCGACCGAGCAAATGATCGAGTGGTTCGACGTCAAAGATATCAATAAGGGCGCAGCCCGCTTCGACTTTCAAAAGCTTGAGGCAATTAACGGCCTCTATATGCGTGCCAGCGATGATAAAGCGCTTTACGACGCGCTCGTCACCGTTCTGCCGGAAATCGAAGGTGGTAAGGAAATTGCAGACGCTCTGGACGACAAGCGAAGCGCACAATTGCTTGCGGCCATGCCTGGCTTGAAGGATCGTGCCAAAACTCTGGTGGAACTGGCCGACGGATCGAAGTTTATCTTTGCAGCCCGTCCGCTCGACCTTGATGAGAAGGCAGCTTCGCTCCTGAACGAGGAAGGCCGCTCCGTCCTTAAATCCGTGCTCCCGGATTTGGAAGAAGCTGGAGAGTGGACCGCTGAATCGCTTGATGCCGTCGTACGGACTCACGCAGAGAAAACCGGGCTGAAACTGGGCAAGATTGCACAGCCCCTACGTGCAGCATTGACTGGTCGCGCCACCTCTCCGGGCGTGTTCGACGTGCTTTTCGTCCTTGGACGCGAAGAGTCACTTGGACGTATTCGCGATCAAATCGGTTAAGGTGGGAACATTCACGCTGACGTGACAAAACCGGCGTAAATAGTTCAAATTACGCATTGCATCACGAACCGTTTGGGATAGTTTGACGGGCAAAATCGTTAGGATAATGCGTGAAACGCTGATGGTCCCCGCAGGCCGGGGACTATGCCAAAAGATAAAAGACAAATTATAACGACGATTACAATTCTGCCGTCGTGCGGGCGGCAAAGTGGACATGAAAGGAAACACGATGTCAGATAGGACAGCCAGCTTTACACTAGAAGGCAAAACATTCGACCTGCCTGTGCGACAAGGCACTGTCGGACCAGACGTCGTTGATATCGGTCCACTCTACAAGAATTCCCAGATGTTCACCTACGATCCGGGCTTCACATCCACTGCATCGTGCGAATCCAAGATCACTTACATTGATGGCGATGAAGGCACGCTGCTCTATCGCGGCTACCCGATCGATCAGCTCGCCGAACACGGTGATTTTCTGGAAACCTGCTATCTGCTTCTCTACGGCGAATTGCCGACGGCAACCCAGAAGTCTGACTTCGACTATCGTGTGACGCGCCACACGATGATCCACGAGCAGATGACGAAGTTCTTTACGGGCTTCCGTCGCGATGCCCATCCGATGGCTGTGATGGTCGGTTGCGTTGGTGCAATGTCAGCCTTCTATCATGACTCGACCGACATCACCGATCCGCATCAGCGTATGGTCGCTTCGATCCGTCTGATCGCCAAGGTTCCGACGCTCGCCGCTATGGCCTACAAGTACCATATCGGCCAGCCGTTCATGTATCCGCAGAACGATCTCGATTTCGCATCGAACTTCCTGCACATGTGCTTTGCCGTTCCGTGCGAAGATTACAAGGTCAATCCGGTTCTGGCACGCGCGATGGACCGTATCTTCATCCTTCATGCAGATCACGAGCAGAACGCCTCGACCTCAACCGTGCGTCTCGCCGGTTCTTCTGGCGCCAATCCATTTGCATGTATCGCTGCCGGCGTTGCCTGCCTCTGGGGTCCGGCCCATGGTGGCGCAAATGAAGCTGCACTCAACATGCTGGCTGAAATCGGTTCCGTTGACCGTATTCCAGAATTCATCGCCCGTGCAAAAGACAAGAATGATCCGTTCCGTCTGATGGGTTTTGGTCACCGCGTCTACAAAAACTATGATCCACGCGCCAAGATCATGCAGAAGACCTGCCATGAAGTTCTGGGCGAACTCGGTATCAAGGACGATCCATTGCTCGACGTTGCGATGGAACTCGAAAAGATCGCCCTGACGGACGAATACTTCATTGAGAAGAAGCTTTATCCGAATATCGACTTCTACTCCGGCATCACGCTGAAGGCTCTCGGCTTCCCGACCGAAATGTTCACGGTTCTCTTTGCTCTCGCCCGCACCGTCGGCTGGGTCGCACAGTGGAAGGAAATGATCGAAGATCCGCAGCAGAAGATCGGCCGTCCGCGCCAGCTCTATACCGGCGCTCCCGAACGCGATTACGTGCCGCTCGCAAAGCGCAAATAAGTATCCGACCTACAAGAAAACCCCGGTTACCTTTGGTAGCCGGGGTTTTTCATGTCTTGTCTGAATCTGAACATCAGCTCCTGGAATTGTTTGCCAGTTCCAGAATGACCTGCGCTCCGATCTCACCAGACGGGCGCTCGGTTGACATGATCGAAGCGACCCTATCAAAACCGTCCAGTTGCGCTTGACGTGCCGACCCAGGACGCATCAGCCGCTCAAGGTTGCGGGCGAGCATTCCCGGACGAACAAACTCGTTAAAATATTCGGGAACGACTGGCTCGTCGGCAATGATATTCGGCAAGGCTGCGCTCCAGATCGTGATCTTAGGCATCAGAAATTTACGTGCGAACCAGTCCGCCTTATAGGAAAGCACACTAGGAATGCGCGAGAGGGCCAGCTCCAGCGAGACAGTTCCCGAAGCCGCGAGCGCCGCATCGGCGCGGGAAAACGCCTTCCACTTTTCTTCGTCACCCAGCACAATGAGCGGCTTGATAGCCCAGTTCTTAGAAAGATCCCGCACCATTTCCTCAATACGGGGCAGTGTTGGCAGAACAACGTCGAGTTTCTCGACACGTGCCGCAAGTTCGCCAACAGCCTGTCCGAACGGCTCCATGAGCATCTGGATTTCAGTCCGACGCGAGCCTGGCAAAACAAGCAACGTTTTCCGGGTTCCAACAGTCCGTTGTGCTTCCAGAGCTTTCTGCGCAGCCCGCGTATGCAATATCGGTTCATAGCTGGAAAGGCGGTGCCCGACATAAGTGGCACTCGGTCCGCTCAAGCGTTGCATAACCTCGACTTCAAACGGAAGAATAGTCAACACATGATCGAAATAGGCCTTCATCGCCCGGGCACGCTGCGGACGCCAGGCCCAAACACTCGGCGCTATATACTTCACAATAGGAATTGACGGATTCGCGGCTCTGATCTTTCTGGCAACACGATGTGTAAACTCGGGACTGTCGATCAGGAGTACGCAATCCGGCTTCTCTGCAACAATGCGCCGCGCCGTCTGCCCGATACGCAACATCAGCCCCGGCAAATTTTTAAGAATTGCGCCCAGTCCCATAAGTGCAATCTCGTGTGGATCAAAAAAGGATTTCATTCCACGAGCTGCGAGGTGATCACCTCCGACCCCTACAATATCGACCAGACGGTCCGTTTGGGTCCGCAACGCATCAATCAGATCCGCGCCAAGAAGGTCACCGGATTCTTCACCGGCCACGATTGCTATTTTCAATGGCCGGCTGGTCGTGCTCACTTCTTGATATCCTTTCTCTCGCGACTGACCGTTTCGATAAAAAGGCCTTTGTCGTTTGCTGCAGCGATGGTCTCGCCGAAGCCTAGAATGAATGTTCTACCCGCCTCAACCGCTATTCCTGACAAACCCGCCTGCACGGCTTTATCTATTGTCGAGATTCCAATGGTCGGAAGATCCGCCCTCTCGTCCTGTTGCGGTTTCGCCATCTTGACGAGAACGCCGCCCCGCCGAGGGATACGACCGGCTACACGCAACTCGCGTACACGCTCTATCATCTGATCGGTGCCTTCCGCCCCTTCGAGAGCAACGACACGACCACCAATTGCAATCGCACCCTGCCCGACATCAAGATCACCCAGACGAAGCGCAGATTCCATCGCAAGTTCAAGATTATGACGTTCTCGGGCGTCTGGTACTTTTCGAGTCAGGACTTGAGCCGGTGACGGGGAAAGCAAATCCGGGACGACCTCATGAGCTCCGACAACTTTGAAGCCAAAGGATTCCAGCAGGCCTATGAACGCGCGCAACAGGGCATCGTCGCCTTGCCCCAGTGCGCGCAAAACGTAAGGCACCGCACGTAAAGTGGGCCAGTCGAACTTCAGATCGCTGACATGGGGCCTGCTTGTCACCCCTCCAGCAAGGACAACCCGATCCACACCGGCATCCTTCATGGACCGCACGAGTTTTGCAAACTCAACGATCGAAATTTCCTGATGTTCATATTTATAAAGTGTAGGATCGGCTTCTCCTCGCAACGGCACAAGGAAAGGCGATTTTCCTGCGGCCGCGAGAACGCTGGCCACATTGATCGGCAGCAGGCCATTGCCAGCGATAATCGCAACGCGTCCCGCATCATCTGCGAGACGCGATATTTTCTCAATCTTCGTTACTGTCATGCCCGGCCGCACCATGGACCGCATCAAGCGGAGGCGTACAGTAGGCCCGCTTGGTATCGACATTAATGAAATCGATCATGTCAATGACAGCCGGAGAGTCTGGTATCGTAGTCAGAACGTCCTTGGCACGCTCCCGAATTGGCTTCGTGCGGTCGAACAGCATCCGGACTGCATGGCGGAGATTATGGATCTCCTTGCGTTCCATACCCGAGCGCTTCATGCCGACGATATTCAATCCGCCAAGATGAGCGTGCACACCAATCGCCATGCCATAAGGGATAAGATCGCTTACAACAGCGGCCATACCGCCAACGAAAGCGTGATGTCCAATGCGCACAAACTGATGTATCGCTGCCCCGCCGCCGAGAATGGCATGATGCCCGATTGTCGTGTGACCGCCGATCATCACGTTGTTGGAAAATGTAACGTAATCGCCAATATCACAGTCGTGTGCTACGTGCGCATAAGCAAGAAACGAACAGTTGTCACCGACGGAAGTGTAACCCCGCGCGCTGTCTGACCCTTTGTGCATGGTCACGCCTTCACGGATAAGGCAGTTTACACCAATATTCAGCTTGGTAGGGCCGCCCTTATGCTTATTGTTCTGCGGGTCGCACCCCAGAACAGCATGGGGATAAACCTTTCCGCCTGCGCCGAGCGTTGTTGCACCGGTTACCACTACGTGGCTCATCAATTCCGAATTGTCGCCGATGACGGCGCCAGACTGAATGTGACAGAAGGGACCGACAGACACACCCTGCCCCAGTTCCACACCCTGCTCCACAAGAGCGGTGGGGTGAATGAATGTTTCTTTCATCGATATGCTCACTGGCTTTCTTCGGCTGTGCTGATCATTGCAGCGACTTCAGCTTCCGCAACCTTTACACCATCAACTTCCGCGATGCATTCATATTTCGAGATATTTGCACGTTGCTTGATCTTCTTTACATGCAGCAGAAGCCGATCTCCCGGGATAACCGGGCGACGGAATTTCGCATTGTCTATGGTCATGAAATAGACCACGCCGGGGCGTCCGGTCTTACGTTGAAGCAGCGAAATGGCACCTGCTGTCTGCGCCATGGCTTCAACGATCAGTACACCCGGCATGATCGGCTTTTCGGGGAAGTGTCCCGAGAAATGCGGCTCGTTGATCGTCACATTCTTGATGCCGGTTGCAGAGACATCACCGTCAATGTCGATAATCCTGTCGATCAGCAAAAACGGATAGCGATGCGGCAACACTGCCAGAAGATCCTGGATATCTGCTGCTTCCAGCTTTGTCTGATTTGCATCACTCATCAGAGGATTGTTCCTTTCTCGATTGCCCGATGCTGCGGATGTTCGCAATATCGCGGAACCACTGCTTGATAGGCCGCGCAGGAATACCACCCCAGCGTTCCCCATCGGGTATGTCATTCATAACGCCGCTCGCTGCGGCAACCTGAACGCGCGAGCCGATAATCAAATGATCGGCAAGCCCCACGCGCCCACCTAACATGGTCTGGTCGCCAATGACACAACTGCCGGAAATGCCGCAATGCGCCGCGACAATACAGAAACGACCAAATCGCACGTTATGTGCGATTTGAACAAGATTATCGATCTTCGTTCCTTCACCGATGACGGTGTCATTCAACGAACCACGATCAATCGTGGTATTAGCACCAATCTCGACATTGTCCTGAATGATGACCCGACCAAGCTGGGGAACCTTTTCCAAACCGGCAGGGCCAGGAACGTAGCCGAAGCCATCCTGTCCTATTCGAACACCTGGATGAAGCGAAACCTGGTTGCCTATGAAAGCACACTGAACGGTTACACCTGGTGCAATATAGCTGTTGCGACCGATCTGGCTACCCTCGCCAATGACGGCTGTTGAGGCAACCAACGTACCGGAGCCAACGGTCACACCCTTCCCGATCACCGCTCCGGCTTCGATGGTTGCGCCATCTTCGATATGTGCGGATGGATGAATAATCGCCGCTGCAGAAACACCCGTTTCTCCAAACCAGCTAACCGGTCTGACAGATGCTGGAAACAGCATTCGACCAACAGATGCAAAATCCCGTTGCGGATTACGGGTAACCAGTGCCGCTATATGCGACGGCACACTATCTACAAGAGCTTCCGTGCAGAGAACACCTGCAGCATTGATCGAGGAGAGGCCGTCGGCGTTCTTCTTGCCCTCGACGAAAGCAAGTGAACCGTCAGATGCATCCTTCAACGAAGAAAGACGCGCAACAGAACGCGGCGCAAGCTTCGGGTCACGAAGTCTTGCACCGGTAAAATCTGCAATATCGCCAATCGTGAGTTCACGCGAAGGCGCGAAAAAAACAGGATCTGCCATCAAAACACTTTCTTTCCCGGGGTTGTTACACCCCAGGAAAAGGCAAATCTATTAGAACTTGGTCGAGACACCGAAGTTGAAGTTCTGAACCTTGTCGGTATCAGCCTTCGCGATCGGGAACGCATAGTCAAAGCGCAGCGGACCGAACGGAGAAGCCCACATCAAGCTTACACCTGCCGAAGCGCGAAGCTTCTTGTCGTCGCCGAGAGCACCGTCGGTATTGTTACCGTAAAGCGTTGCCGCATCTGCGAACAGAGCGCCACGGATACCAAGGCTTTCCGGAACGAGCGGCATCGGGAACTGAACTTCAGCCGTACCGTTGAAATAGGTCGTACCGCCCAGCCAATAGCGTCTACCGCTATCAGAGTCCTGATAAGGGCCGATGCCGTTAAACTTAAAGCCGCGAATGATATCCGAATTGTTCTTGAACAAATCGAAGATGCGAACGCCGTCATTTCCAAATTCATGGATATAACCGCCACCAACACCCAGCATACCGACGATATCGGCTTCCTGAGAAAGCGTCTTGTAGTAGTTAGCCTTGGCGGTTGTCTTGATGTACTTCGCATCACCACCGAGACCGGCAAACTCCTGCGTGAACTTGCCATAAAGACCGTCATGCGGGTTCTTCATGTCATCAATGGAGTTGTAGGTCAGCGAATAGCTGATCGAAGAACGAATCCACGGGCTATTTTCAGCCGCCTCAAGCAAAGCAGGGGCATAAAAATTATCCCGGTCCGCGCGGAACAGGTCATACTTTTCCTGTACGAGGTTATACGCGATACCTGCGGAGAAGTTGTCCGTGATCGGCAGACCGAAACGGATCGTACCACCGGTTTGCTCGACGTCGTAATCGTCATTTACGCGGTACGTACGACGGAAAACGTCAAAGCCAGCAGAGAGGCGGTAACCGAGGAAATATGGCTCGGTGAACGACAGACCGTAATTGCGCATGTCGTCCTGACCGGCGCCCGCACTGATACGAATATACTGGCCACGTCCGAGGAAGTTACGCTCGGTGATAGCAGCTTCAACCTGAGCACCCGGCGATTCGCCACCGGTCGTATAACCACCACCGATCGAGAACTCGCCGGTCGACTTTTCGACGACATCAACAACCAGAATAACCTGATCCGGCTCGGAACCGGGCGCAGTGGAAATATTGACCGTCTGGAAGAAATCAAGTGCCTCGAGACGACGCTTCGCACGCTGCACCATAACCTGATTGAAAGCATCGCCTTCGTTCATGTCGAATTCACGGCGAATCACGAAGTCACGGGTCTTGTCGTTGCCGCGGATTTCAATACGCTGGATGTAAGCGCGCGGGCCTTCGTCAACACTATAAACGACCGAGATCGTGTGATTATCGAAATCGCGATCACCACGCGGCTCGACCTTTGCAAAGGCATAGCCACTACCAGCAACATTTTCGGTAACCGCGAGCACCGAATCTTCGATTTCCTTGGCGCTGTAAGGCTTACCCGAACGAGTCTTGACCAGATGATCCAGAGCCTGCCCGTCAACGCCTTCAACGTTGCTTTCGACACTTACATTGCCGAACGTATAGCGCTGACCTTCATCAACCGTGATGGTGATCGTGTATTCGTTGGTCGAAGGATCGAGAACCGCATTCGATGAGATGACGCGGAAATCCGCATAGCCGCGATTGTAATAGAAACGACGGAGCGTTTCCTCGTCGGCCTGAAGACGACCTTCGTCATACACGTCGTTACGCGTCAGCCACGAAAGTGGGTTCGAGCGCTTGGTCGAGATTACATCACGCAGACGACGGGAGCCAAATGCCTGATTGCCGACGAAATCGACGTTTGCAATCTTCGTGCGCGAGCCTTCGTTGATTTCATAGACGACGTTTACACGTCCCTGACCAAGATCGACAGTACGCGCATTCACAGTCGCATCACTGCGCCCGATATGTGCGTAAGCTCCCTTGATAGCTTCAACGTCAGCTTCCATCGTTGCAGCTTCATAAGGCGAACGAGCCTTGAGCTGAACCGCGCGAGCGAGATCAGGATCCTTGATCTTCTTGTTGCCCTGGAAAAGGACATTGTTGACGACCGAACGCTCGGAAACATTCACGACGAGCGTATTGCCGGACTGATTGATGCGAACATCCGAGAACAGACCCATCGCGAACAGACGCTTCACCGCAGCATCAATATCGGCGCTGGTGAAAGCCTTGCCCGGACGAATCTCAATGTTGTCACGGATGGACTGTGCGTCGACGCGTGTATTACCGCGCACCTCGATACGGCTAACGACAGCAGCCTCGGCAACATTGACCGAAGCCAGCGAGAGTGCAGCAGTACCCGAAGCCACAAGAGCCACTGACATGGCGAGCGCAGATGCGGCGCCAAAGAATTTAGAACTTGCCGTCATAGGCTTTCCGAACCTTCGTTTTTTCTGTCCCCGGGGCGATTAACCCAGAAAAGCACGTACAGATACAACCGTCATACCCGGTTTTTCCATACAAGCAAGCGTCACGGTTAAATTCTGTTTACTTAAGCAACCAGCGTGGCATCCGCGCCACGCGATTCAAGCGTTATGGTAAACAAATCGCTTAGCTTTTCTAGCAGTCACTCCCAATTTTCACTTCTGTTTAACACCTTCCCCGATCCTCATCGACGAAGGTACGTATCATAGCGGTTAGCTGACTGGAGCCCTCCAGCCTGCACCGATCCCCAAGATCACCACCTGAGCCAGCCGGAGAGTCATCTAGCAGGCAAACAGGTCGTTGAAAAGTACGAACCCCATAAATCCCATAACAAGAAGGAACCCCGCACGGTAGAAAATTTCCTGCGCCGCAGCAGACACCGGACTACCTTTTATGGCCTCGACTGCATAGAAAACCAGATGACCACCATCCAGTGGAGGCAGCGGAAACAGGTTCAAAAGCCCTATGCCGACAGATAACATCGCCATCAGTTGAATGAGCCAATCAAAACCCTGACTTGCCGCCTTGCCCGCCATGTTGGCGATCTTGACCGGACCACCAAGCTGGCATTTATCCTCGCGCCCTACCGCGAAACGCTGGAAAAACTCCCCCGTGCGGCTGATAATATAGCCTGTCTCCATGACAGCTTGCCCCACTGATTCGAGAGGACCATATTCAATCCGGCGAAAATTACCGACAGCTTCAGTGGTTTCCACACCGATAGCGCCTAGCTTGATCTTGTTTCCAAGCGGGTCGGTTCGCTCGACAATTGCCGGAACAGCCTGCAGATCCACCATCTTGCCATTACGTTCGACGGTGAAATTCAGCTTGTCTCCTGCTCGTCCCGATACGATACGCTGTACGTCAGAAAAAGTTGTGATCTTTTCGCCATCAACGCTGATAAAACGATCTCCAGCTTCAAACCCTGCTTCTGCTGCCGGGCTATCTGGCTGAACGCCAGCGATAAGTGGATCGGAAATCTGTCGCCCATAAAGTGCAAAGAAGACGCTAAAGATAATGACCGTCAGAATGATGTTGAAAGCAGGTCCCGCAAAGACGGTCGCCGCGCGCTTCCAAACAGGTTGAGTATGAAATGCCCTTTGCTGCTCATCTTCACTCAGTTTTGCGCTATCGACATCGACAGGAGAACTTGTGGCGCTCTCATCACCGATAAACTTGACGTAACCACCAAGCGGAATCGCAGAAATCTTCCACCGTGTTCCGTGCTTGTCCGTGAAACCGATCAACTCAGGTCCAAAGCCGATAGAAAAAGCCTGAGAACCAATGCCGCACCAGCGCGCAACCAGGTAATGGCCCATTTCATGGACAAAAACCACAACGGTCAGAACAAAGAGAAATGGAATGATGGTCCCGACAAGCAGGCTTTCGCCACCCAGAAAAAAGGCCAACGCCTCCTGCAAATCACTACTCCTTACAAAGTGCTATCGAGCCACGAAGAGCTGAATGGATTTTGAACTACCCCTAAACTCGTTCGTTGCATTCTTAGAAACTGAAAAAAATCGCGGACGGCACATCTGGCTCGGCAAAAATCGCACCAAACAGGTACAAAAGTGCGGCAGCAGCCACAAGCCCATCAACGCGATCCAGAACACCGCCGTGCCCCGGCAGAAGACGTCCGGAATCCTTTGCGCCGAACTGGCGCTTCACCCATGATTCTGCAAGGTCGCCGATCTGCGAAACAATAGACAGCAACAGTGCGAGCAGCGGTACGAGCCAGCTACCCGGCGCAGCCACAAGAGACGCAACCAGAATGCCGCCGGCCACCGCAGCAGCGGCACCACCGATGGCGCCGGACCAGGTTTTATTCGGTGAAAAGCGCGGTGCCAGTTTTGGTCCACCCAACGCCCGACCATTGAAGTAAGCTGCAATATCGGTGGACCAGACAACGGCGAAGAGGAAAACAATCGCAGTGAAGCCGAACGGCTCGTCACCGCGCAGGAGCGAGAGGGAAACGGCAGAGAAACCGGCATAGAAAAGTCCAGCCGCTGGCCAGCCTCGCCCAGCCCGCCATTGTGTGACCAAAAGAATGAGGGTGCCCACGAGCAGAACGCCAATTGTCAGCAATGCGCTCCGGTCCATTACGAGCAGGATGCTGGTAAATACCAGCCATCCCCAGCCAAACAGACGCGAAAACGATGTCTGTTTCGATTCGGTCAAGCTCGTCCACTCGTGGAACATAGCCAATCCAATCGCAATCGAAAACAATGTGAAACCCAAACCGCCGACCCATGTCAGCCATAAGGCGGCTGCACCGAGGACAATGGCAGTAATGATACGGGTTTGCAGATTGGACATTGAGACCTTTCGACGGGCTGGCTTATGCCATACTAGAGCATTTTCAATGGTGCTGCCCCTCGGGAGCCACCTTAGACTGCCGCCCCCTTGGTCGAAGGGCATGCGATTTCGTTTTCAAGTTCCTCCAGCCCGGCGCGCGTTTCAACACCACCGAACCGACGCTCACGCTGGCGAAAAGCCTCATACGCCGCATCAAGGTCGGACGAGCGGAAATCTGGCCAATGAATGGACAGGAACAGAAACTCTGAATATGCAGCTTGCCAGAGCAGAAAGTTCGACAGGCGCATTTCACCGCTTGTGCGGATGATGAGATCTGGATCGGGTATCCCGGCAGTATCGAGATTTGCAGAAACCAGTTCACTGGAAATTGAGGCTGGATCAAGTAGCCCGGCAGCAACATCGCGCGCCAAGCTTCGCACGGCGCGAACGATCTCGTCGCGGGAACCGTAGTTGAAGGCTATGATCAGGTTAAGGCCGGTATTGCGATGCGTAAGCGTCTCCGCTTCGATCAATAGGGCGCGAATATCGGCGGCAAGATCATCGCGTTCGCCGATAATGCTGACCCGCACATTGTTGCGATGCAGTTCTGCAAGATCACGACGGATGAAAATCTTCAGCAAACCCAGAAGGTCGTTCACCTCCCCGCTGGGGCGAGACCAGTTTTCTGAAGAAAATGCAAACAATGTAAGGTAGCCGAGGCCACGGTCCCCGGCTGCCCGTACCGTCTCACGAAGAGCTTCCACGCCTGCCCTGTGTCCGGCGCTGCGCGGCAAATTGCGTGCCTTCGCCCAACGGCCATTGCCATCCATGATAATGGCGATGTGGCGCGGATTGGACATGGCGAAGCTCTCCCTCAATGAAAATCATGCAAGGCCTAAACCTGCATGATCTCCCCTTCTTTCACTGCAACAACCTTGTCCATCTCTGCAATGGTTTCGTCGGTCAGCTTCTGCACTTTTTCAGACTGTACCCGGCTGTCATCCTGACTGATGTCGCCGTCCTTCTCCAGCTTTTTCAGCGTGTCCATACCGTCGCGACGGACATGACGAGCAGCAATACGGCCTTGTTCAGCATATTGATGTGCGATCTTGACCAGTTCCTTGCGGCGCTGTTCATTCAGTTCCGGCAGCGGAATGCGAAGCGTCATACCGTCTGTGATCGGATTGAGGCCCAGACCGGAATCACGGATGGCGCGTTCTACGGCGCCTACCATGCTCTTGTCCCAGACGGAAACCGAAAGCATACGCGATTCGGGAACGGTGATATTGGCAACCTGATTGATCGGCATCGTGGCGCCGTAGGCTTCGATGGTGATAGGCTCAAGCAGGCTGGCGGAAGCACGGCCGGTACGAAGACCATTCAGATCGTGCTTCAAAGAATTGACTGCGCCTTCCATGCGGCGTTTCAGGTCGTTGATGTCGAAAGCATCACTCATACATTTTCTCCTTCATTACGCAGCAAAGGTCGATCAATTATCGGAAACGATCGTGCAGCGTCCCTTGCCTTGCAGAATTTCGGCCAAGCCGCCGTTTTCATGGATGGAATAGACTATTATCGGAATGTTGTTCTCGCGCGCAAGGGCAACAGCGGCTGTATCCATGACCGCGAGCCCGCGGTCGAGAACTTCTTTGTGAGTCAAATGATCGAAACGCGTTGCATTAGGATCCTTTTTCGGGTCCGCAGAGTAGATTCCATCCACCTGTGTGCCCTTCAAAAGAGCATCGGCTTCAATTTCCGCAGCGCGGAGAGCCGCTGCCGAATCTGTCGTGAAGAAAGGATTTCCAGTGCCGCCAGCAAAAATTACGACCTTGCCTTCATCCATATAGGCCGTGGCCTTTCTCTGCGAGAAGCTCTCACAGATTTCCGGCATGGCTATGGCCGAAAGTACGACGGAATCAACATCGATCTTGTGCAGGGAGGTGCGAAGTGCCAGCGAATTAATGACTGTAGCCAGCATTCCCATGTGATCGCCAGTGACGCGGTCTCCGCCTTTTGAGGCCACAGCGACGCCGCGGAAAATATTGCCGCCACCAATCACCACACCAACTTCAACGCCGAGCGACCGCGCCTGCTTGATATCGTTTGCAATACGATCCGCGACGGAAACATCGATGCCAAAGCCCTGACTGCCCATCAATGCCTCGCCCGAGGCTTTCAAAAGGACGCGTTTGTAGGCGGGCTTACCGGACATTGGATGCTCTCCGCAGATTGTGATCAACTGGTTGTGTTCGGGTTCCGATACACGAAGGGCACCGCGTTGTCACGCGATGCCCTTCATAATCAAAAGTCTTTTCAGGCAATCAGCGCATTCCGAAAAGTGGAAACCGGTTTTCGGGACAAGATGCGCTGAAAAACAGAGTCATTTAGCTCTTGGCAGCAGCAGCCACTTCAGCAGCGAAATCGGTCTCTTCCTTCTCGATGCCTTCGCCGAGAGCGATGCGGGCAAAGCCGACGATCTTGGCCGGAGCACCGATGGTCTTTTCAGCTTCCTTGAGGGCCGCTGCAACCGTCAGGTCCGGATTGATGACGAACGCCTGCGAAAGAAGAACAACTTCCTCGTAGAACTTACGCATACGGCCTTCGATCATCTTTTCGATGATGTTGTCCGGTTTGCCAGACTCACGAGCCTGCTCGATGAAGATCGCCTTTTCGCGCTCGGCAGCAGCCGGATCAACGTCTTCGGCGGTCAGAGCCAGCGGGTTGATTGCAGCAACGTGCATGGCGACCTGGCGACCGAATGCGTTTGCAGCTTCCGAATCGCCAGCGGTTTCGATTGCAACGAGAACGCCGAGCTTGCCAAGGCCATCAGCAACACCATTGTGGATGTAGGTCGCAACAACGCCCTGCGAAACGCTGAGTGCTGCCGAACGGCGGAAACCGATGTTTTCGCCGATGGTTGCAACTGCGTCCTTGGCAGCCTGCGTAACCGTCTTGCCGTCGATATCGGCATTGGCCACTGCTTCAGTCGAACCGTCGGTCGACAGAGCCGCCTGAGCGATATTGCGGACCAGATCCTGGAAAGCCTCGTTGCGGGCAACGAAGTCAGTTTCGGAGTTGACTTCAACGACAACAGCCTTGTTGCCCGAAGATGCAACGCCAACCAGACCTTCGGCAGCCGTACGGCCAGCCTTCTTGTCGGCCTTTGCGATGCCCTTGGCGCGTAGCCAGTCAACGGCTGCGTCGATATCGCCATTGGTTTCAGCAAGCGCGGCCTTGCAGTCCATCATGCCGGCGCCGGTGAGGTCGCGGAGTTCTTTGACGAGAGATGCGGAAATGCTCATGATGTCGCCTTTCATGAAAGCGAAGGCACACCGGGTGGGTGTGCCAACTTTTAACCGGCGCTTGGTTTCCGGATCGTAATCTGACCTGAGCATTGCACTTCAGGAATCACAATCCCGCACCGGGATGAAACGAGATTATCCACCCGCCCTATCACCGATATGACGGATGGATGAAATCAAACGCTGATTAAGCGCCTTCAGCCGGAGCTTCGAGGGCAGGCTCAACCGGAGCTTCAGCCTGTGCGCCGACGTCGATACCCATTGCACCCTGCTGGCGCGCAATGCCGTCGAGAGCAGCGCGAGCAATCAGGTCGCAATAAAGAGCGATAGCGCGTGCAGCGTCGTCGTTGCCTGGGATCCGGTAGTCGATCTGGTCAGGATCGCAGTTCGAATCGATCACTGCGACAACCGGAATACCAAGACGCTTGGCTTCCTGAATAGCAATCGCTTCCTTGTTGGTGTCGATAATGAACATCAGGTCCGGAACCGAACCCATGTCCTTGATACCGCCAAGGGCACGGTCAAGCTTTTCACGCTCGCGCTCGAGGTTCAGGCGTTCCTTTTTGGTGAAGCCCTGAGCTTCGCCAGCCAGCAGTTCGTCGAGCTTGCGCAAACGCTGGATCGAGTTGGAGATCGTCTTCCAGTTGGTCATCATGCCGCCGAGCCAGCGTGCATTGACGTAGTACTGTGCCGAACGGTTGGCAGCATCGGCGATGATGTCCGAAGCCTGACGCTTCGTGCCAACGAACAGAACGCGACCGCCGCGAGCAACCGTGTCCGAAACGACCTTCAGCGCGTTGTGCAGCAGCGGAACAGTCTGGGACAGATCGAGAATGTGGATATTGTTGCGGTCGCCATAGATGTATGGAGCCATCTTTGGGTTCCAGCGGTGGGTCTGGTGACCGAAGTGAACACCAGCTTCCAAAAGCTGACGCATGCTGAATTCAGGCAATGCCATCTGTATTTTCCTTTTCCGGTTGAACCTCCACGGGCTGAGGCGATTGCTCGCCACCGGAGGCTGAGGCAGGATTTCTCCCTGCAAAAGCCCAATCCCGTGTGTGGAATAGGCGCGCTGTTAACTGATCGCGCCGCAAATTGCAAGTCATCTGCACAATATAGCACTGAACAGACAAACGAACACGCCGGTCAACGTGCTATTTACAGGATGCGGCCTGCTTTGCCCCATCGTAGACATCAAGCTTCACCAGTTTTCCGCGCATGGAAAAATCCCCGTAGTCCATTGTAAGGTCGCGGGTAATGCCATTGCGATAGAGCTTGAAATTGATACGGTAGATCGGCAAGCCGTCCTGCTTTTCCTTGTCATCGAAATAGGCAATCGTCACCGGCCAGACCTGATCCTTGGAAAATTTACCCATAACCTTGGTCTCATCATCCGGTAGGGCCTGCTCCTTACCGACAACCACTGTGGTAGCAACCACCCGGTCAGCATCTTCAGAGGCATCGAAAAGCGACGTCTGATAGAATTTCTGTCCAGCTTCCGCTTTTCCGATCAGCTCTTCCATATGGCCGGTCGGAAACTGTGTTCCCTTAAGATCCAGCTTGTTTTCCTTCGGCTTGCTCAGCTCAACAACCGTCTTCCCGCCCTCGAGCTTAGCATCACCACGTACTTCCTTGACCAGCTCCTTGTCTACGAAGGTCTTGTTGACAAAGCGGAAGTTTTTTCCGTCCGCGCCTTCAAAAGTCGTTGTCTGCTGATCAGTCACCCGCTGTGGCTGCTCTTCCATATCGATCCGCGTGACGAAGCGAAAATTGGTTGTGTAGCCTTCGCAAGCCGAACCGTTGAACTCGTAGACCATACGACCGGTTAAACCGCTGATTCCCGATTTTTCATCGGCCCGGTCCAACGTCAGATCATAGACTGCGCGATGAGGAACCAACGTTACCGTCGAGGCCGCATGGGCGACGCCAGCGAAGCCGGCCCATACACAAGCAGCCGCTCCGCTCGCCGCAACCGCACTCTTGAAAAAACGCATACATGAATCTCCCGATGAGTTGACGAGCATGATAAAAAAACTCGTGGCGGAAGCGAGGCAAAAAACGCACCCTTCCCAAAAGCTTCACCGATTCTGCCTATAGGTAGATCGTGAAGTACCTTTGCAAGCAAGGATTAATGCAATGACCGAGACAATCGACAGCCGCCTTAAAAATCTGGGTATATCCATTCCGGAAGCAGCAGCACCCGCCGCCAACTACGTCCCTTTTGCGCAGAGCGGTTCTTTGCTTCTCACATCTGGCCAGCTTCCGCTGGAAGGCGGCAAGCTTGTGCATACGGGTCAGATCGGTGATGAGCTGACGGTAGCGCATGGACAAGCTGCGGCGCGCGCCTGCGCTGTCAACATCCTTGCCCAGGCAAAGGCTGCTCTTGGCGACCTTGGCCGCATCAAGCGCATTGTGAAGATTACCGCATTCGTAGCCTCCACGCCTGATTTTGTGGAACAGCACCTTGTGGCCAATGGCGCTTCCGATCTCCTCGTGGCGGTTCTCGGCGATGCTGGCAAACATGCCCGCTCGGCTGTTGGTGTTGCGAGCCTGCCGCTCAACGCACCTGTCGAAATAGAAGCAATCATCGAGGTTGCCTGACATGACTTCCATCGACTGGATCAAAAAACGTCCCGTTGCCCATCGCGGACTGCACGATCTCAATAAAGAGCGCTGGGAGAACACCCTTTCAGCGTTCGAAGCAGCGGTCAAAGCGGGTTTCGCGATCGAATGTGATGTTCATCTCACCCGCGACGGCGGTGTTGTCGTCTTTCACGACGATGAACTGAAGCGCCTTGCCGGTCGCGAAGGCTACATCAGCGATTTAACACTGGCGGAAGCTACCGCGCTAAAGATCGGCGGCACTGCCGATCACGTGCCGGCGTTTCGACAGATGCTTGATCTGGTCAATGGCCGTGTTCCCCTGGTTATCGAGTTGAAGGGCATCGAAGGCAAAGATGACGGTCTGGTTGCCGCAGTTGCCAAAGAACTGGCGTCCTATAAGGGCGAAGCCGCAATCATGTCTTTCGACCACCATCTAATTCGCCGGTTTTCGACAGATGCATCGGGTATTCCCGGTGGTCTCACCGCCGAAGGTACGCGCACGGAGGATTTTGAGAGACATTTCTCTATGCTGGCGCACGGCATTTCCTTCGTATCCTATAACGTGCATCACCTGCCGAATCCGTTCGTTACTTTCGTTCGGAGTAAGTTGCAGATGCCAGTGATCAGTTGGACTGTCCGGGATCGTGAAATGCAAAAGCATAGCGATCTCAATGTCGACCAGATCACGTTCGAAGGCTTTGATCCGCGCGCCCTCGTGGCTTGACGACAACACGCCGAGCGCCGCAAACTGTGCGCGATAACGGCAAAGGAATAGCGGTGAACGACGAAGATCCGCAGAATGAACAAAGCTTCGTTCTCCGTGTCGTTGAGAATATCAGCGAATTCACGGCAAACGAATGGAACAGTCTTGTCGGGGCATCCCGGCAGGGCATAAATTACAATCCCTTCATTACCCGCGACTTTCTGTTGGCTCTGGAAAAATCCGGCTCAGTTTCACAGAAAGCTGGCTGGCTTCCGCGTCATTTGCGTCTTGAGGATGACCAGGGCCGTCTCATCGGAGCTGTGCCGAACTATCTCAAGGGGCATAGCCAGGGAGAATATGTCTTTGACCATGGATGGGCTGACGCCTTCGAGCGCGCCGGTGGTCGATACTATCCAAAATTTCAGGCAGCAGTACCTTTCACACCGGCCACCGGGCCACGTTTACTCAACCATGCCGCCTATGAAAGCGAGGCAGTTCGCTTGGCGTTGGCTGGTGGGCTGCGTGAACTGGCAGATCAAACCGGGGTTTCGTCTGCGCATGTAACATTTGCGCTGCCCGATGAAATTTTCGCACTGGAGCGCGCGGGCTTTCTCCATCGTACAGATCAGCAGTTTCACTTTAAAAATAATAACTTTAGAAGCTATGATGATTTTCTGAATGAACTTGTGTCGCGAAAGCGCAAGACGCTGAAAAAAGAACGGCGCGAAGCTTTGTCGGATGGCATTGAAATCGACTGGCTGACCGGCAGTGATCTCACGGAAGCAGTATGGGATGATTTCTTTGCGTTTTATATGGATACAGGCGGCCGCAAATGGGGACGGCCTTATCTGAACAGGCAGTTCTTTTCGCTGATCGGCGAAAGCATGGCGGAAGACATATTACTCGTTATGGCCAAGCGCAACGGGCACTACATTGCCGGTGCAATCAATTTCATTGGAGGTAACACGCTTTTCGGCCGTCACTGGGGCTGCATCGAGGACCACCCCTATCTGCATTTCGAGGTTTGCTATCATCAGGCAATCGATTTTGCCATCGATCGTAAGCTTAGCGTCGTTGAAGCCGGCGCACAGGGTGAACATAAAATCGCTCGCGGTTATGTGCCCGTCACGACTCATTCGGCGCATTATATTGTCCATGAGGGCTTTCGAAACGCCGTGCGCGACTATCTCGATCATGAGCGCCGTGAGGTCGAACAAATTCAGAGCGCCCTGGAAGAACATTCACCCTTCAGGGATGATTGACCCCATCGACCTTGCCTAACGCGACTTGATACGGTCTGATCCTGCCAAACATTTCGCATTGGAGAGAATCGCATGTCCGCCACCTATGACGACAACAATATCTTCGCCAAAATTCTGCGCGGGGAAATCCCGTCCACCCGTGTTTACGAAACGGATGATGTCGTTGCTTTCATGGATGTGATGCCGCAAGGCACAGGCCATACATTGGTTGTGCCAAAGGCACCTTCCCGCAATCTCCTTGACGCCAAACCGGAAACCCTCGCGAACGCTGTTCAAGTAGTACAGAAAATCGCGCAGGCCGTGAAAACGGCATTCAATGCCGATGGTGTAACCGTGATGCAGTTCAACGAACCGGCATCCGGCCAGACCGTCTATCATCTGCATTTCCATGTGATCCCGCGCTTTGAAGGCGTGGCGCTCAAGCCTCATACCGGACAGATGGAAGACGCCGCAGTTCTTTCAGCAAACGCTGAGAAGATTCGTGCAGCACTCTGATATGACTCGCACTTTCAAAGTGTAAGCAGGCCGATTACCAGCAGGATTTCCGCAACCAGTACACCGACGAGCAGTCGCTTGCCGGCAATGAGAAAAGCGGCAAATCCTGCTACCGCTGATCCGGCACGCAGCCAGACAGGGGAATTGGCCAGCTCGCCGTTTGGATAGAGAATAAGCTGCGCGATAACACCCGCAACCAGAGCCGTTGCAACGCAGCGCACGAGAACAAGAAACTCCGAATCCTCTCGTATACGCCCGCCGACCAGCACCCCCATCACGCGAAAGAGATAGGTTGGAAGTGCGCCGGCCAGCAAAATAAAAAGAAAAGGCCACCACCAGTTCGAAAAACTATCCCAGTTCATTTGGCTGCTCCCACCGATACACGACGGATCCGGTGAAAACCGAAAGCTATCAGCCCGCCGAAAACTCCGGTAATCAGCAGGTCATATCCTGGAGCCAAATGATGAAATATGGGGAACAGAACGATCCCGGAAATCATCGCAACCTGCCCTGCCCGCTCTCGGGCTGAACGCCAGAGCGAAGTCAGAAAGTACATCGGCGTCAGCATGAAAAGTGCAGCGAAAACAATTGGCGGAAAAGACGTCGATAACGAATAGACGATGGCGACAACGATCGCATTGGTTCCCACCAGAACCATACCGACCCCAGCAAAATAGCTGGTACGCATATCACGCGGGATTTTGCACAGCTCTTCCATAGCCATGACCCAGGCAGTGACGGCAACGAAATGACACAGAACCGCAAGCGTCAGTTTCCGCGTTTTCGGTCCCTGCAACTCGGGAAGCAGTGCGACCACCATCGGCATCAGACGCACAGAGGAAAGCCCCACGGCGAGAGCTGTGGCAGGCAAAGCCACACCTGCGCTGATCGCGCCGATCAGAACGACCTTTGCCGGAAGCGCCCAGATGGTCAGCGTCATGAAGACTGCCTGAACAACGGTAATGCCGCTTTCGATCGCCAATCCCGCGAAGCCGATGAACGAGCTCATCAGCAAAAGGGCCGGAATACTGCAAATGCGCGTACAACCGCGCAAGAACCATCGTATGTGACGATGATCTTCCAGATTTTTTTCGGGATGATCGGAATGAATCGGTGGCATGGAGCCACGTTAGAGCAAGGTCCGAGCAAGTTGCACCCGGTTTTTACCGCTCAACTCGGAAAACCTCAGTTTTCGTTCACGCCAGTCTCGTGCTCAAAACAAAACGGCCCTCAGAGAGGGCCGTTCCGATTGCTCATTATTTTTTGCGTGGCACTTTCGGCACCGACGATTTTGCGGGCGAAACCTTTGAGGAGGTTTTGGATACTGGCTCAACTTTGCCTGCCAGCACCTTTTCTTTCTCGGCCTTCTTTGGCGCAGCCTTTTTGCGCTGCGGCAGCTTCTTTTCAGCCGGAATGTCCTTCTTCGGGCTTACCGGCTTATCAGCTACACTTTCAAGCGAAAGATCGGTTTTTCCGTCCGGCTTGGTCACGACGTCCACACGGACTGTGCCGCCATGCTTGAGCTTTCCAAACAGCACTTCATCGGCCAATGGCTTCTTGATGTGCTCCTGGATAACACGTGCAAGCGGACGTGCACCCATGCGCTCGTCATAGCCCTTGTCCGCAAGCCAGGCGATTGCGCCCTCGGTCAGTTCAAAGGTCACACCCCGTTCAGCAAGCTGTGCCTCAAGCTGAAGCACAAACTTCTGCACGACCTGATGAATGACAGGAACGGGCAGCGGACCGAACGGAATGATTGCATCGAGACGGTTGCGGAACTCCGGCGTGAACAGCCGGTTGATCGCTTCCATATCGTCGCCTTCACGCCGGGTCGAACCGAAGCCGATTGCCGCCCTTGCCATATCCGACGCACCGGCATTGGTGGTCATGATCAAAATCACATTGCGGAAATCGATCTTCTTACCGTTGTGATCGGTCAGCGAACCGTGATCCATCACCTGCAACAGAATGTTGAACAGATCCGGATGAGCCTTCTCGATTTCATCGAGCAGCAGCACGCAATGCGGATGCTGATCCACACCATCTGTCAGAAGGCCACCCTGATCGAAGCCGACATAGCCGGGAGGCGCACCGATGAGTCGCGATACGGTATGACGCTCCATATATTCCGACATATCGAAACGCAGAAGTTCCACACCGAGCGAGCTCGCCAACTGTTTAGCCACTTCCGTTTTACCGACGCCGGTCGGGCCGGAGAACAGGTAGGAGCCGATTGGCTTGTCCGGTTCACGCAAGCCAGCACGAGCGAGTTTGATCGAGGCCGACAGCGCTTCTATCGCCAGATCCTGACCATAGACAACACGCTTCAATTCAGCATCCAGATGCGACAGAACCTGTTCGTCATCCTTCGATACCGACTTGGGCGGGATACGGGCCATCGTTGCGATTGTCGCCTCGATTTCCTTTACACCGATGGTCTTCTTGCGCTTGTTCTCCGGTAACAGCATCTGGCTGGCACCGGTTTCGTCAATCACATCAATTGCCTTGTCAGGCAACTTGCGGTCCGAAATATAACGCGCAGACAATTCCACCGCCGTCTTGATTGCATCGACTGTGTATTTGACCTTATGGAAATCCTCGAAATAAGGCTTCAGCCCCTTCATGATTTCAATCGCATCCGGGATCGAAGGCTCGTTGACATCAATCTTCTGGAAACGGCGCACCAAGGCACGGTCCTTCTCGAAGAACTGACGATATTCCTTATAGGTCGTCGATCCGATGCAACGGATCGCACCTGATGAAAGCGCGGGCTTCAACAGGTTCGATGCATCCATTGCACCACCCGAAGTAGCGCCAGCGCCGATGACGGTATGAATCTCGTCGATGAACAGAACCGCGCCCGGATACTCTTCGAGTTCCTTGACGACCTGCTTCAGACGTTCTTCGAAGTCACCGCGATAGCGCGTGCCCGCCAGAAGCGTGCCCATGTCGAGCGAAAAGATAGTCGCATCAGCGAGAGCCTCCGGCACTTGTCCTTCGACGATCCGCTTGGCAAGCCCTTCGGCAATGGCGGTCTTGCCAACGCCGGGGTCACCCACATAAAGCGGGTTGTTCTTCGAACGGCGGCAAAGCACCTGAATAGTACGGCTGATTTCGCTGTCACGCCCGATCAGCGGATCGATGCGTCCGGCTTTTGCCTTTTCATTCAGATTGACGCAATAGGCAGACAGCGCGTCCTGCTTCTTCTTGGTGCTTTCTTCCTGTTCCGTGCTGGTGCGTTCTTCGCTTGCGCTCTCTGCGCCACGCGGTGGGCGGGTTTCGCTGTTTTGCGGGCGTTTTGAAATACCGTGCGAGATATAGTTCACGGCATCGTAACGGGTCATCTGCTGTTCCTGGAGGAAATAGGCAGCATGGCTTTCCCGTTCCGCAAAGATGGCGACCAGCACATTGGCACCGGTCACTTCCTCACGGTTCGACGACTGTACATGAATGACCGCGCGCTGAATGACGCGCTGGAAAGCGGCGGTTGGTTTAGAATCTTCATCATAACCTGTAACAAGGTTATCAAGTTCGCGATCAATATAATCGGTAACGATACGTTTGAGATGCTCCAGGTCGACGCTGCAGGCACGCATCACTGCGCCCGCATCCTGATCGTCGATCAAGGCAAGCAAAAGATGTTCGAGCGTCGCATATTCGTGATGCCGCTCGTTTGCTATTGTGAGGGCTTGATGCAGGGCCCTTTCAAGGCTTGGGGAGAACGATGGCATATGACCTCACTTTTTCTCCATCACGCATTGCAGCGGATGCTGGTTTTGGCGGGCGAAATCCATGACCTGGCTGACTTTGGTTTCGGCGACTTCGTATGTAAATACGCCGCACTCGCCGACCCCATGATTGTGAACATGCAACATGATGCGCGTGGCATCATCCTGGTTCTTCTGGAAGAACCGCTGCAGGACATGAACGACGAACTCCATGGGTGTGTAGTCGTCGTTGAGGAGCAGGACACGATAAAGGCTGGGCTTCTTGGTCTTCGGCTGTGTACGCGTGACCACGACGGTGCCGTTTTCCGGACCATTTCCGCCGTCAGTCTTGCTTTGCATGACTATATCGAAGTGCCTCATGAAACCTATTACCCGGATGCCCATCTGCCTGACCCAACTTGCCCTATTATGTAGGTCGTCATGTGGTGATTTTAAGCCCTTCATTGGCACTTGCAACCGGGACTTATTGCAATAACGAGGCTTGACACAGTTATATCGTATTGTCCGAACGATAGGCCGTGGCGCGACAACGCTATGTAAAATAGCCAGGGAAACTCAGTCTCCATAAATATAAACTAGAATAATTGGACATAAAAAATTCCACCCTATAGACAGCGGAATAAAAATTGCTATTTCGGCTATGCGAAAAAAATACTAGATTTGATCCATAAGCAAAAAATTAATAAATGAATTTCGAATAATATTGGGAATTTTCTTTTAAAGCCTACTAATTTCAAAGAGCTGTCTCGCCCCCTTCCACCCAGACAAGGCTGCAGCAAAACTAAACTCGCGCAAGCGAGTTTTTTTGTTTGCGGACACAACTTCCTTTCACCAATGCTGAAGCCACATTTGAATGACACATCTGCGTGAGTGATCGAAACGATCGTACTTTGATCGGCTACGACACCACGGCCATTTCAATTTTTTTTTCGAAATTTATGAACAACGCAGTTACCATAAACGGATTGGTAACGCTGATGGCAGTAGGATCACCGAATTAGACGCTGTGTGCCTTTTGTGCCGCAGTTTAAAAAATCCGGGATACAGGTAGGTCATCATCGTGCGTACCGCATTTAGTAAAGTCGCATACGCCTTGAAAAGAGCGGCGCAAGCCACCCTTCTCCTTGCAGTTGTAACGGGGTGTTCTACAGCTTCGACAACGATACCGGCGATAGCGGCAAGCGATAGATATGCAGCTATCGTAATCGATGCGAATACCGGCAAGACACTTTTTGCCTCTAATGCAGATGCCCAGCGTTACCCTGCCTCTCTCACGAAAATGATGACCCTGTACATGCTGTTCGAGGCAATGCAGGCCGGCCGTATGAACAAGGACACACGTATCCCGGTGTCCTCTTATGCTGCCGCACGTCCGCCTACAAAAATCGGATTCCGTCCGGGCCAGAGCATTCGCGCTGAAGATGCCGCGCTTGCAATGATCACGAAATCGGCGAACGACGTAGCAACCGCTGTAGGTGAATATCTCGGTGGCTCCGAAGAACGTTTCGCCCAGATGATGACATCGAAGGCACGTCGCCTGGGCATGCGCAACACGACATTCCGCAACGCATCCGGCTTGCCTAATATGGCGCAGCACACCACAGCACGCGACATGGCAATCCTCAGCATTGCGCTTCGCCAGCATTTCCCGAATGAATTCTCCTATTTCTCACGTCGTAGTTTCGTTTTCCGCGGACAAACCATCAATGGTCACAATCGTTTGCTCGGCCGCGTTGAAGGCGTGGACGGCATCAAGACCGGCTACACCAACGCATCTGGCTACAATCTGGCCTCCTCAGTCAGCCTGGATGGTCGCAGGCTCGTAGCTGTCGTCATGGGTGGCAATACCGGTGCAAGCCGCGATGCCCATATGGCTCAGCTCATCCGCAAGTATCTCCCTATGGCAAAGCGTAGCCGTAACGCTGCACCGCTGGTCGCAATGCGTAACGACGCACCGCAGGTTGTTGCTTCGATAGATCTTCCCAAGTCCAAGAATGCACCGGTTCCAGTAACCCGTCAGGTTGCCGCTGTGGAAGATGTCATCAACAACGAAAACGGTGAAGGCGACAGCGACCAGCCACAGGTTCTGGCACTTGCAGCACCAACCGCGCGTCCGGCTGCTCTTGCCGCACAGGCCGCTATTCGCCCAACCCCGAAGGCCGCTGTCCCGTCAGCGCAAGCGCAGGATGTCGATCCGGTCACAACTGCTTCCGCACCTGCTACCGGCGGCTGGGCAATCCAGATCGGCTCTTTGCCGAGCGAAGGCCAGGCACGGGACATGCTGGCCAAGGCTTCTGCAACAGCAGGCGGCACCTTGCGCACAGCCTCCCCCTATACCGAGACGTTCAACAAGGGCAGCGCAACTTTCTACCGCGCACGCTTTGTTGGCTTCTCTTCCAAGCAGGCTGCATGGGATGCATGCACATCGCTGAAAAAGAAAAATTTCGGCTGCTATGCAGTCGCGAACTAATCGATCGCGAGGGGCTTTGCCCCCTCGTTGCCAGCTTCAAACCCGAATTTGTAGTGCGTAGAGGGTTTCGAGATGTCAAATATAAGAGAAACTTACGGTCAGCCGCCTTTCAAAAGTGCTGACTGGACACACGACGAAGGTAAGACTTCAGCGTTCGGTACATTGTTCTCGGTGCAAGGGCTGAAACAGGCTGCGCTGCGAATTGCCGATACGCGACGCGGCGGCGGCTTTCAGACCAAAGATTTGGTCGGATTGCTCGTCTGCCATGCTGCACGCAACAAGCGACTGGTGCAGCCACGGGCATCCATGCGTATGACCTTGCCGGTCAATTTTGACAGAGTTTCTGTACGCCTGACGATAGAAAGCTGATCAACTGATTTATGAAGTATAAAAGGCCTGCCGATTATCCGGCGGGCTTTTTTTGAGCGCATCCCGAAAAGTATGAAACAGTTTTCGGATGGGATGCGCGTTAAAACAGGTATTCAGACGGCCGATCTGATTCAATTAGTTCGAAACGTGCTCTAATGAATACCTCGTCTTCAAAGCAGGCCCAGCGCAGCCAGTTCCTGACGCAATTCCGCCGGCAAGGCAGCCCTGCCCGTTTTTCCGGCCGCCTCATCACGCGGCACTTCATTTTCTTTCAGATAGCGCCATCCCTGAAAGGCACGACGTGGCTGCCACTCGGTCGGAATAACCTTGGGCTCCAGAACAAGGTGACAGCGGTTGATACCCTCGTTATCCGTGAACGGACGGACATCCAGTAAACGCTGGCGGCATTGGACGTTGCCCTTGATAACCCAGTAGAGCGAGCCGCCTTCCAGCAGTTCATCGATTCGTTTCGGCACCATTCTCGTTGTATGAAATTGCTCCGGCACCAGACCGGCGGCGCGCTGTTCCGCCAGACGGAAATCGATCCACGCTGCGAGATCTTCGATACTGTCGCAGCCGACGCAAAGTTTGACGAGATTGAGAGCCATGATGGTGATTTAGCCAAGACGAATGTAAGCTTCAAGCCTGAAGAATGGCATTCTGTCCAGAATTGCGAATCAACAGGCGACGACGTTCACGGCAAGACCGCCCTGACTGGTCTCCTTGTAGCGCTCGCTCATATCGTGACCGGTCTGGCGCATCGTCTCGATACAAGCGTCAAGCGGCACAAAATGCTTGCCGTCGCCCTTCACAGCCAGTGATGCCGCGGTGACCGCCTTCACAGCACCGAGTGCATTACGCTCGATACACGGCACCTGCACAAGCCCGGCAACCGGGTCACACGTCATGCCAAGATGGTGTTCCAGAGCAATTTCGGCGGCATTCTCAATCTGTTCCGGCGAACCGCCCAGAACAGCAGCGAGTCCGGCAGCAGCCATAGCGGATGCTGACCCCACTTCGCCCTGACAGCCGACCTCGGCGCCCGAAATTGATGCATTGTGCTTGATGACACCACCAATAGCAGCAGATGTCAGGAGGAAATCGCGGATGCCTTTCTGATCGGCATCATCATGAAAATGCAGATAATAGCGTAGAACTGCAGGCACCACGCCTGCAGCGCCATTCGTCGGTGCGGTCACAACCCTGCCGCCGGACGCATTTTCCTCATTGACGGCCATGGCGTAGACAGACAGCCAGTCGTTCGCGAGAAGCGGGTTGCTGCGATTGTTGCGCCAGTCGTCCTGAAGCTTATCGTGAAGCTGCCGCGCGCGACGGCGAACGCCCAAACCGCCGGGCATGATACCATCACGGCTCAGTCCGCGTTCGATACAGCCGCGCATGGCTCCCCAAATGCGATCAAGACCGCTATCCAGATCACCGCGTACCATATGTTTTTCTTCATTGGCCCGCTTCATTTCTGCAATCGACAGCCCGCTATCATGGGCCATTTCAAGCATTTCAGCAGCGTTGCGGAACGGAAACGGCACGTCGGCCTTGTCGTCCTGCTTCGCGCCGCTGCGCTGCACGCGGCTCAACTCTTCTTCGGTCACGACGAAGCCACCGCCGATGGAGAAATATGCCCGACGCAGCAGGAGGTTGTCATCGACATCGAAAGCGGAGAAAGCCATGCCGTTGGCATGGCCCGGCAAAGGCGTCTTCCGATCCAGTACGAGATCGACCTTCGGGTCGAAATGATAGGCTGGATGCCCATCAGGGTTCACCTTCTTCTCGGTAAAGACCTTCTCGACTTCGACATCCATGATGTCAGGGTCGATCGTATCGGGCAGATAACCGCAGAGCCCCAGAATAACGGCTCGATCTGTCGCATGTCCAACGCCGGTATAAGCCAGCGAGCCATGCAGGCTTGCTTTCAAACGATGAATTTTCGAATGCGCTGGCCTCGGCCAATTTCCACCGATTACTTCGTTAAGAAACATGCGCGCAGCCGTCATCGGGCCCATCGTATGCGAACTGGAAGGCCCAATGCCAATCTTGTAAAGATCGAAAACCGACAGAAACATTCCACACCTTCTACAGCCCGTCATGCGGCTGATTGTTTCCTGATCGCAGCACCGCCCGCGATTTGCCCAATCGTCTATTCTAGACAAAAATCGGCAAAAAGTCGCTAACGCGCAAACCGCGTATCCCTATTAGATAATGTAGGAAAGGAACAACGCAAACGGAATGCCGAAATGCGGCATCAATTTTCCGGAATACGTAACTCCGTTTAACTTCTAAACGGAGAACAGATAGGCCATGAGAATGACAGCAGCGAGACCAACGACTGCCCAAAGCGTAACGCCCCAGCAGGATTTTTGAACGGTTTCGTCCATGGAAATTTTGGCAACCTTGTTGTGCAACTCTTTCACACAGCGTCCTTCACAACGCTGTTACCAACCATATAGCTTCGTGATTACCAGAACACAACGACGAAAAACGGCCGAATTGCGGCGACAGATTTTCCAAGTCTAACACGCCATTCCAGAATACCTTATTTATCAATAAGTTACCGATAGATAACCTTAATAAAAGCTTTAAAGTGACGGCAGAAATGCGGCATCAGGGTTGAGGCAGAAGCATATCTGTCTTGCCCGCCAGCCAATAAGCGATGAGCCCAACCCATTCACGCATGGCCAAACTGAACCGCGACAGCGCTTCGTTTGGTGATTCAAGATAGAGAGCAAAACGTTCGCTGGCGCGCGTTTTATAATCTACCGGCCACGCGACAACATTGAAGTCAGCCTTGCGAAAACAACCAACGGATCGAGGCATATGATATGCCGAAGTGACCAGAAGCCAGGTTTCCCCCGGCTTCGGCTGGGCCAGTTCCTTCGAGAAAACCGCATTCTCCACAGTGTTGCGGGACTTGTTCTCATAAATGTAGCGCTCACCGGAAAAGCCGAGATCAATCAACATCTTCTGTGTGCTGTCTGCATCTTTGGCGGATTCTTCAAAAAAGGCGCCTTCACCACCGGAGACAATAACTTTAGCATTCGGATATAGCCTTGCCAGCCGCATTGCTTCAAAAATGCGGTCAGCAGCACTGTTCAACTCGAAACCTTTGCGCCCTGCATTGATCTCACCGTTCATATAGCCGCCAAGAACGACTATTCCGTCCACGCGTGGCGGCATTTCATCCGGCTTTGCGAAACGGTCCTCCAATGGAGCGAGCAGGACGGCGCCGAGTGTCGTAAAGGCCGCAAAAAACAAAATGATCATCGACAACCCCAGCATGCTCATACTGAATCGATGAAAGCGACACCACATAGCGAGAAAAGCAACGAGGACGAGAACGAAGATCATCGTGACAGGTTGAAAGAACAGCCAGAAAATCTTCGAAAGACTATAAAACAACCAAGCTCTCCAATATGAGGCACCCTGCCCGCACCCATGCCAGCACGAATCCGTGTGCGCCCACATACTATAGTGTTGCAAAAGGCTGTGTTAGAGATTTGTCTGGAATCGAACAACGCCGGACGTTGCTATCCAGCCGGAAGGAACCATGTCTAACATCACGCCTCAGGAGACTGTACTTTCGTCCCGTATTCGCCTCGAGCGCATTGACATTGCGCGTGGGGTCGCACTGATTTCCATGGCGATCTATCATTTCGGCTGGGACCTTGAGTTCTTCGGCTATATGGCTCCCGCCACGACCGCCCACGGTGGATGGAAGCTTTTCGCCCGCTGTATCGCGTCAAGCTTTCTGTTTCTCGTCGGCTTCAGCCTCGTCCTGGCGCATGGCAACGGCATTCGCTGGAAGTCCATGGCGAAACGGCTGGCGCAGATCGTTGTCGCTGCAGCCGCAATCTCAGCCGTCACGTGGTATATGTCACCGGATAGTTTTATCTTCTTCGGTATCCTTCACCAGATCGCCCTGGCAAGTGTGCTCGGCCTTCTTTTCCTGCGCCTGCCCGCAGTTAAAACATTGGCCGTTGCAGCATTTGTCATCAGCGCTCCGCTCTATGCCCGCGCCGATATTTTCAACCATCCTGCATTAAGCTGGGTCGGCCTTTCGACCGTGATGCCGCGCTCGAATGACTACGTGCCCCTGTTTCCGTGGTTCGGAGCAGTTCTCGTCGGTATAGCTGCCGCTCGCATGTTTCAGCGCTTTGGCTGGCTCCAGCTATTGGCTGGCGGGGTCAAACCCCAGTTTCTTGAAAAGCCGCTGACATTTATCGGTAGGCATAGCCTAGCTTTCTATCTCATTCATCAGCCCGTGCTGATCGCGCTCGTTTATGTGTTCTCGCAACTGATGCCTCCGGCACAGCCAGCCCCGCGTGAAGCTTTCACACAATCCTGCGTGGCCGCATGCCTGCAGAATGGCGGCGAACAGCTATGTCAGCAGTTCTGCGGCTGCGTCGTAACCGAACTGGACAAGGCTAAACTGTTCGACGATGTTTTCAGCGGCAAAATCGACCAGGAGAACAACAGTACGGTCCAGGATATCGCACAGATATGCTCTCCGGTGCCTGACGCTCAGTAAAACTGATCAGGTATTGACGCCGAGTTCGGCAAGACGCTCGATGCAGGATTCTTCGATTTGATCGAGTTCGCCGAGCGTTTCATCAATATCGCGCCGCTTCTGACGAAGATCGCCACGTTTTTCTTCGATGCGCTTCATGAGCAACTTCAACTGTCCGGTCTCGCCGGGCGGCTCGCGATACATCTGGATGATCTCGTGAATTTCGGCGATGGAAAATCCGAGCCTCTTGCCGCGCAGTATCTGCTTCAGGAGATGACGGTCGGCAGGGCGAAACAATCGCGTGCGACCGCGTCTCACAGGAGCAATCAAGCCTTCATCTTCGTAGAAGCGCAAAGTACGAGTTGAAATACCGAACTCGCGTGTCAGCTCTGTAATCGTATAATATTCGCGCACCACAACATTCCTGCCTTGTATCGAGCGGACCGGGCTCTACACCGAATTAGTTTTAGAGCTTAACGTTGTGGTCCTGCATTTACGTAAAAGTCAACATTAAACCGAACAAACTAAAATACACCTAGCTACAATATGGTCAGAAAATGGGATCACCGGCTTCACGTATCAGCAGACGCGATAAATGCTTTTCCGAAGAGCATTGACCAGAGAACCCCGCATTTCAGTTGGTTTGCCGTTGATTACGACTTGCCATGATATTGCCGCTCATGCGTTATGAACTTGCGGAACCATTTACAAACGGCGATTCATGCGGCGCTCTATAAAATTTACTTTAATCGGTCTTGTGGTTATCGCGGTGATAGGTGCTGCACCTTTTGCCGTTGAACCAATCGTGGTCAAGATCGGAGAAGGCTCGATTCGTCAGCTCGCCAGAGACGGCAATTTCTGCAAGACGGACCAATGCGATGAGGGCATGAATTACGCGTTGGGTTTTTTCGAAACCAATTATGGCCTGTCGCCTCACGACGTTAAATGGTGTATGGGCGTCGATGTCATTTCCCATTATGAATTGCCATTCGGCAACCAGATTAAAACATCAATAACCGACCGAATGTACCAGCGTTGTGGTGACCCCAAGCGAGACGAGCCACCTGGCGAATACACGGACGAATAAAGGCGCTCTCATGAAGCGAATTTTGCGCATTGGCGCCTGGACGATACTTCTGGCCATCCTTGCGGTAACGATCAGCCCGATAAAGTTCCGTCCAATAACAGGTGAACCTGCAGATCTGGAGCGCTTTGTTGCCTTTTTTCTGGTGGGAGCCTTATTTGCCCTCGCCTATCCTCGCCACTGGATGGGAGTACTTCTGCTAACGGTCGGCTGCGCTGCGCTTTTTGAATTGATGCAACGTCTAGCGCCAGGACGTCACGGCGAATTCATAGACTTTGTTTTCAAGGCTGCCGGAGCTGCATTCGGCATTGCAGTCGGCTACAGTCTCAGCCTTATCCGCCCTTTTCGGCAGCAAAACTGATCAGGCTGCGGGAATAGATTGCAGTCTATCCCTGGCCGTTTCCCGCATGAATTCCAGATGGATCGAACGCAATAATGCCGCCAGATCATCATTGGCGGCAGCAAATCGGCCGCGCCCAACAGCCTCACACATAAGAGCCGATATTTCAGCAGCGCCCATCCGCTTTCGACCGGCCGCAACGGCCCGCCAGGCTTCGATGGCAACAATCAGGGGCGTGTGCGTGGCATCGCTTAATCCGGCAGAGCGCAACAATGCCGCAAGAGCCGCCGGACGTCCGCCGGAAATAATCGCGCAAATCCGGGCATCATCAAGGTCGGAAAGTGCACCGATCAGGCTCGCAAAAAAATCTACACGACCTCCGGCAACAGCACGGATAACAAAACTGGTCGTTATTTCGCCACGCAGACGCAAATGTTCGACCAGTGCCGGCAGCTCCTCATGTGAACAGTTTTCTGCCAGTTGCATCGATGCGCGAGCCGTCGCATCACTTACTACCTTATTGGCGCGGCGTTCCCCCAGCAGCAATTTCACCAGCGGGAGAGATTGCAAAACCTCACCGACTTTCACTGCCAAAAGATGACGACATTCTGCGGGAAGATGCGGATGAGCCAGCAAAGCCTCCCGCACGAGAGCGTCATGCCCACAGCGTTCACTCATGCGTCGAAACGAAACCGAAGCGATACGGGCGCAACTGTTAAGCAGCATTTCCGCGACTGCCTCACTATCTCCGACTTCTGCAATTGCTGCAGCGACTGCGAGCGAAACATGAGGACGGGCCGCAACGAGAACCTGCATCGAGGGGGCACCGTACGCCACACGATCGATCAGATCGGCATCGCTCAGCAGCGTCGAACGCGCAAGAATATATCCCGCTACTTCCGGCTGGTCAGCGGCAAGCACGGTTATAATATGCAGAGGCGAATGCACGCTGGTCGAAAGCACGTCAGCTATCGCCATACGAACCTTCGGAGAAGGATCATCGAGCAGGAGCGTCAAAGCAGCTTCCGCTTGTGCGTGAACATGACCCGGCTGAAGCTGGTCAATACATTGACGCGCCAAGTGGGCTGCACGGACAATGCGCGCAGCGACCGGCTCGCAGCCCCCGACAAGCGCATCTTTTTCGATATACATTCTGGCCCCGCTCCAGATCGTTCTTGTATTCGAAAAGATTAAATTAAAATGGTTTACGAGCGGTTTACCATGTTTGTTAACCGCATTGTCACGGCATGGAACCGAACGCGTTTTCACTCGTTTTATCGTTATCAATTCAACGGAGACTTCAAATGGCCGACGAAAAGATCACAAACGACATCCAGCAGGCTCTCGAAAAGCAGATCGCCGATATGCGCACCGAACTGAAGCGTCTTTCAAAATCGCTGGCGTCAAATTCCAGCGAATTGAGGGAACGTGCGGAAGATGCCATGGATGATGCGTCCGGTCGTTTCCGTCATGCTGCTCAGGCCGTGCGTGAACGCGGCCAGGTGGTTGCCGAAACCGTTCGTGAAAATCCGGGCACGGCCACGACACTTTTCGGGACTGCGGGGATCCTTGGTATTCTTATCGGCGTTGCTATCGGCTGCGCCATTTCCGACCGACGCTAGACAGCAAGAACCTTCCGGAGTTTGTGCCCGCGCTCAATGCGCGGGCTTTTGTTTACGCTCTTTACGAGAAAGGCATGGTCTGCTAGCTCCCCGTCACTGGCAATTTGCCACCGGTCGCAGCCTACCCGGACAAAACAAGGACAAGCGCGATAATGCGCTACAAGACTGCACCGTGGCTTGAAACAAAGGCACGCAAATGTCTGAAAAGACAATATATTCCGACCTAAAGCAGCTCGGCTCCAACACTTCGATACCGCACGCTCCGGATGGGGCCATCCTTGAACGGGTTGCAAATCCGCAAGCTGGAACACTTTACTGTGTTCGCTTCACCGCGCCTGAATTCACCTCGCTCTGCCCGATGACAGGGCAGCCCGATTTCGCGCATCTGGTGATCGACTACGTTCCCGCTCAATGGCTGGTGGAAAGCAAATCCCTGAAACTGTTCCTTTTTTCCTTCCGCAATCACGGCGCGTTCCATGAAGATTGTACGGTGACCATCGGCAAGCGCCTTGTAGAGTTACTGGAGCCGGAATGGCTCAGGATCGGCGGTTATTGGTATCCGCGCGGCGGCATTCCCATCGACGTTTTCTTCCAAACCGGAGCAGCACCGCAAAATGTCTGGATACCGGAACAGGGTGTGCCTAACTATCGCGGCAGAGGTTAGTTGATCGCTGCCGGGCGGTTGCGGCTGGAGATTGCGATCCTTATTATAGAAGTAGATAACATGGCGCCTGAAAGGACCCCCATGAAAAATTTCGCTATTCTGATTTCTCTGGCCGTTCTTGCCGGGTGCGGGGGAGCTGGCAAGGCCGCTATGGACACAGGCAAGAGCTTTGATCGATTCGCCTGTATGTCGCGCAATTTCAAGGGCGAACCGCCCTGCCCGCAGCCGGAAGGTACAAACCAGCCAGCACAATAAAACCAGAGGAGGCCTGACATGGCTATCGAATCCAAGAACGTTCTCGATTTCTGGTTTTCGCCCAAGATGCGGGACAATTGGTTCACCAAAAGCGACGAGATCGACGCTGAAATCCGTGAGAAGTTTCTGGCGGTTTATGAAGATGCTCGCGCTGACAAGCTGGAATACTGGAAACAGCAACCAGAAAGCGCGCTTGCGCTCACCATTCTGTTCGACCAGTTTCCGCGCAATATGTTCCGTGGCTCGCCCCGCTCTTTCGAAAGCGACGGATTAGCCCGTGATGTGGCGGCGCAGGCACTCGATCATGATTTCGACCGGAAGCTGTCGCCAGAACAGCGCCAGTTCTTCTATCTGCCGTTCATGCATAGCGAACATCTGGGCGATCAGAAGCGCTGTGTCGACCTCTATGAAAAACTCGGTGACGAGTTCTCGCTCGGCTTCGCCCGTCAGCATCACGATATCATCGAACGCTTTGGGCGCTTCCCCCATCGCAACAACGTGCTGGGGCGTAATACGACCCATGAGGAAGCGGAGTTCCTCAAGGAACATGCTGGCTTCTGATCTTTAGAGCAACCTATATGGCAAAATTCCGCGGCGGTCGTGATCGACCGCCAATCTGCTTTTAAGCGGCGGAACGGCCCGTTGCACGCATTCAGCACGCTCGCAAATACGACAGGAAACACCGATCGGGTCGAAGGCAGAGCGCACAGCGATGTCGAGCCCATCCGCATAGACAAAATCCTTCGCATAGGCCACTTCACAACCAAGAGCGATGGCATAGCGACGCTGGGGCGCGTTGAACCCCCCTTCGCTCTTGGTCAGTTCTGTCGCAATGCAAAGGTAACGTGCTCCATCCGGTGTTTCAGCAAGCTGTCGAATGATCCGCCCCGGTGTTTCGAATGCCTGATGCACATTCCACAGGGGGCACGCAGCCCCAAAGCGGGCAAATTGCAGCTTGGCGGCGCTGTGCCGCTTCGTGATATTTCCAGCCCGGTCTATGCGCGCAAAGAACACCGGCACACCTCGCTGGCCGGAACGCTGCAACGTGCTGAGGCGATGCGCGATCTGCTCCAGACTCGCGCCGAAACGTGATGCCAATAGTTCCAGGTCGTGGCGCAGTTCCTTCGCAGCAGAGAGAAATGTTTGATAGGGCAGCACCAGCGCCCCGGCAAAATAGTTGCGCAGACCAATTTTACAGATTTCGACGGCTTCAGCAGACCGAAAATCTGCCCGCCTGGCAATCGTGCTCACGAGTTCTTCCATTTCCAATTCAGCGATCTGGAACGCGATCTGGAAATTACGGGTTGAAGCTGGTGAATAAGGATTGAGATATAGTACTCGCGCAACAGGATCAAACCGGCGCAGAATTGCCTCCTCGGGTCCAGCGCGTGCAACACGCACCCGGTGACGCTCCTCCATATATTGCGGCAAGGCCACGCCGATGTCTCTCCCCGGAATATCCAGTTTGCTAGCGAGCTTTTCTGCCGCAATATCAATCTCATGTACGTAATTGTCGATAAAATGAAAAAAGTCGCGAACTTCCTCGTAAGGCGCAGGCTCGGCAGTGGATGGAGCGCGGCCCAATTGGTTGTCCAGACTGGCAAGCTGCTCACTGTTACGACGATAGGCTTGATGACAGGCAATCAGTGCATGAGCCAGACCCGGCGCATTTTGCGTAATGAGCTTCAGTTCCTGCAAGTTCGGCTTGTAGTTGTCGAAAACAGGATCGGCCAACGCCTCTGAAACCGCTGAAAGCAACCGGTCGTCATCGCCGAGCGAAATGGCACCTATATCGATCTGATAGTTTTCAGCCAGCGCCAGCAAGACCGCAGCAGAAACAGGTCGCTGATTATTCTCAATTTGATTGAGATAACTCGTTGAAATACCAAGGCGTTCAGCGAAACCTGACTGGGTTGCCTTATGCTGCTCGCGTATTTCGCGGATTTTTCTGCCGATATAAAGTTTTCTGGGTGCCATTTTTGCAAATTCGCATTTCGCTATTTGCAAATTTATATCTTACACAATCGCACCTTTTCAAGCTTTTCCAGAACGCCTTCCGATTTTAAGCAGGAAGGAGAAAAAGACTATCTTTTCAGTTTCATAACTCGCCTTCCAAAGGCCGCCCAAAAAATGGGGACTTTATGCAGGAACTTCTTGAACAGCTCGAAGCCCGCCGTGCGGAAGCCCGCATTGGCGGTGGTCAGCGCCGTATCGATGCCCAACATGCGAAGGGTAAGCTTACTGCCCGCGAAAGGATCGAAGTGCTTCTCGACGAAGGATCGTTCGAGGAGTTCGACATGTACGTCACTCATCGCTGCACCGATTTCGGCATGGAAAAGCAAAAAGTCGCCGGTGATGGTGTAGTAACAGGCTGGGGCACGATCAATGGCCGCCAGGTCTATGTGTTCAGCCAGGATTTTACTGTCCTGGGCGGCTCACTGTCCGAAACGCACGCGCAGAAAATCTGCAAGATCATGGATATGGCCATGAAAAACGGCGCGCCGGTCATTGGCCTCAATGATTCCGGTGGCGCCCGCATTCAGGAAGGCGTCGCTTCGCTTGCGGGCTATGCCGATGTGTTCAAGCGCAACGCCGACGCATCCGGTGTAGTGCCGCAGATCTCGGTCATCCTGGGCCCCTGCGCGGGCGGCGCGGTCTACTCGCCTGCCATGACCGACTTCATCTTCATGGTGCGAGACAGCTCCTATATGTTCGTGACCGGCCCGGATGTGGTGAAAACCGTCACCAACGAGATTGTCACCGCTGAAGAACTGGGCGGTGCATCGACTCACACCAGAAAATCATCGGTCGCCGACGGCGCTTATGAGAACGATATTGAAGCACTGGAACAGGTCCGCATTCTGTTCGACTTCCTGCCGCTCAACAATCGCGAAAAGCCACCCGTTCGCCCTGTATTTGATGATCCGGCCCGGCTTGAAATGCGGCTCGACACGCTGATCCCGGATAGTGCCACCAAGCCCTACGACATGAAGGAGCTTATCCATGCACTGGCCGATGAAAGTGATTTCTTTGAGATTCAGGAAGCTTTTGCGAAAAACATCATCACTGGTTTCATCCGTATGGACGGACAGACCATCGGTGTGGTTGCAAATCAGCCCATGGTGCTTGCCGGTTGCCTCGATATCGATTCATCGCGCAAGGCTGCCCGCTTCGTTCGCTTTTGCGATGCCTTCAATATTCCTCTTCTGACCCTGGTGGATGTACCGGGCTTCCTGCCAGGCACGGCACAGGAATATGGCGGCGTCATCAAGCACGGCGCAAAGCTGCTCTTCGCTTACAGCCAGGCAACTGTTCCCATGGTCACGCTCATCACGCGCAAGGCCTATGGCGGGGCCTATGACGTGATGGCTTCGAAACATATCGGTGCTGACATCAATTATGCGTGGCCGACGGCGGAAATCGCCGTCATGGGCGCCAAGGGTGCAACGGAAATTCTCTATCGTTCCGAACTGAGCGACGTTGAGAAAATCGCCGCGCGCACGAAGGAGTATGAGGAGCGTTTCGCCAATCCGTTCGTGGCCGCTGAACGCGGATTTATCGATGAAGTCATCATGCCGCATTCCTCACGTCGCCGCATTGCCCGCGCTTTTGCCAGCCTGCGCAACAAGAGCCAAAGCACGCCGTGGAAGAAGCACGACACCATTCCGCTTTAGTTTCGCATGATCTTATCCGAAAACCGGTTCCCACTTTTCGGGATCATGCCGTGGCAATGATCCGGTTCATTTGAGTAAACGCACATGATCAAGAAAATTCTCATTGCCAATCGCGGCGAAATCGCATGCCGGGTCATCAAGACGGCGAAGAAAATGGGCATCGCAACCGTGGCGGTCTATTCCGACGCCGACCGCAACGCCCTGCATGTCAAAATGGCCGACGAAGCAGTCCACATCGGACCAGCGCCCTCCAATCAGTCCTATATCGTCATCGACAAGATCCTCGCAGCGATCAAGGAAACCGGAGCGGATGCCGTGCATCCCGGCTATGGCTTTCTGTCGGAAAATCCGCGCTTCGCTGAAGCTCTGAAGGCGGCGAATGTCACATTCATCGGCCCGCCAGTGAATGCCATTGAGGCCATGGGCGACAAGATCACGTCGAAGAAGCTTGCCGCCGAAGCCGGTGTTTCAACGGTTCCCGGTCATATGGGGCTAATCGAGGATGCAGACGAGGCCGTCAAAATTGCTGGCAGCATCGGCTATCCTGTGATGATCAAGGCTTCTGCTGGTGGCGGCGGCAAAGGCATGCGTATTGCATGGAACGACGACGAAGCCCGCGAAGGCTTCCAGCTTTCACGCAATGAGGCGAAGTCTTCTTTCGGCGACGACCGCATCTTCATCGAAAAATTCGTCACGCAGCCGCGCCATATTGAAATTCAGGTTCTGGGCGACCAACACGGCAACGTCGTCTATCTCGGCGAACGTGAATGTTCCATTCAGCGCCGTAACCAGAAGGTCATCGAAGAAGCGCCGTCACCATTCCTTGATGAAGCCACCCGCAAAGCCATGGGCGAACAGGCCGTGGCTCTCGCAAAGGCCGTTGGATATTTTTCTGCAGGAACGGTCGAATTCATTGTCGACGGCAGCCGTAACTTCTACTTCCTTGAAATGAATACGCGTCTACAGGTCGAGCATCCAGTGACGGAGCTCATCACCGGCATCGACCTTGTGGAAGAAATGATCCGCGTTGCATCCGGCGAGAAGCTCCGTTTCGGCCAGAGCGACATAAAGCTGAACGGTTGGGCGATGGAAAGCCGCCTCTATGCGGAAGATCCATATCGCAACTTCCTGCCCTCTATCGGCAGACTTACCCGTTATCGCCCACCAGTCGAAGGCCACAACTCGGATGGTACAATCGTGCGCAACGATACCGGCGTGTTAGAAGGCGGCGAAATTTCGATGTATTATGATCCGATGATCGCAAAGCTCTGCACTTGGGGCCCGGACCGCACCAGCGCCATCGATGCAATGGGAGATGCTCTGGACGCATTCGAGGTCGAAGGTATCGGTCACAACCTGCCCTTTCTTTCAGCGGTTATGGACCATCCGCGCTTCCGCGAAGGTGCGCTTACCACCGCGTTCATTGCCGAAGAATATCCGGACGGCTTCGCCGGTGTGCCGGTTTCGGAAGACGATGCGCGGGTGCTTGCGGCTGTTGCCGCCCAGATCAATCTTGCTATCGAACAGCGCAACATGCAGATTTCGGGGCGGATTTCCAACGAGCAGCAATCCATGGCGACCGATTGGGTGGCAACACTCGGCGGGTCCACTTTGCCGGTTCGGATTGCGGAAGGGGAAGGCGGAACGACAATCAATTTCATGGATGGTGGCAGCCTGCCTGTTGCCAGCGACTGGCATCCCGGTAGCCATCTAGGCTCGTTCACCGTTGGCGGCAAGCCCATTGCCATCAAGGTTTCGCGTTCGGGCACTGGCTGGCGGCTGCGCTGGCGTGGCATGGATGTGGTTGCCCACGTCCGCAAGCCACGCATCGCGGAACTGGCAAAGCTCATGCCGGTAAAGCTACCTCCTGATACGTCAAAGATGTTGCTCTGCCCGATGCCCGGCGTCATCACATCGATCCTTGTCAAGGATGGTGAAACGGTCGAGGCCGGTCAGCCGCTGGCCACTGTGGAAGCCATGAAGATGGAAAACGTGCTGCGTGCGGAACGCCGTGCTACCGTAAAGCGCATTACGGCGGAAGCAGGCGCAAGCCTCGCCGTGGATGAACTGATTATGGAATTTGAGTGAGGTCGATATGAGCGAGCGCCCCACCACCCGTGCAGACTGGGAAACACTGGCTGAGAAGGAACTGAAGCGGCCTGCCGACAGCTTGGTCTGGCACACGCCGGAAGGCATTGACGTCAAGCCGCTTTATACGGAAGACGATCTGCAAGGCATCGACCATCTGGGCACCCTGCCCGGTTTTGAGCCTTTCCTGCGCGGGCCCCGCGCAACCATGTATGCCGGTCGACCGTGGACAATCCGGCAATATGCCGGATTTTCGACGGCTGAAGAGTCCAATGCATTCTATCGCAAGGCGCTGGCGGCCGGTCAGCAGGGCGTATCGGTAGCCTTCGATCTTGCTACCCATCGCGGCTATGACAGCGACCACCCTCGCGTCGAAGGCGACGTTGGCAAGGCTGGTGTTGCCATCGATTCCGTCGAGGACATGAAGATTCTTTTCGACGGCATCCCGCTTGAAAAAATCTCCGTCTCCATGACGATGAACGGCGCTGTGATCCCGATCCTCGCTAATTTCATCGTCGCAGGCGAAGAACAGGGCGTACCGCGCGCCCAGCTTTCCGGCACAATCCAGAACGACATCCTCAAGGAGTTCATGGTCCGCAATACCTATATCTATCCGCCGGAACCATCTATGCGGATCATTGCGGATATCATCGCCTATACTGCTGTCGAAATGCCGAAGTTCAACTCGATTTCCATTTCCGGCTATCACATGCAGGAAGCGGGCGCGACGCTGGTTCAGGAACTGGCCTTCACGCTTGCGGATGGCCGTGAATATGTACGCGCAGCCCTGAACAAAGGCCTGAATGTCGACGATTTTGCGGGTCGCCTGTCATTCTTCTTCGCTATAGGCATGAACTTCTTCATGGAAATCGCCAAGCTGCGCGCTGCGCGCCTGCTTTGGTCGCGCATCATGAAGGAATTCGATCCGAAGAAACCCGGCTCGCTGATGTTGCGCACGCATTGCCAGACTTCCGGCGTATCGCTTCAGGAACAGGACCCCTACAACAATATCGTCCGCACGGCATTCGAAGCCATGTCGGCAGCTTTAGGCGGCACCCAGTCGCTGCACACCAATTCCTTCGATGAAGCCATTGCTTTGCCAACGGAATTTTCGGCTCGTATCGCCCGCAATACGCAGCTCATCCTCCAGAACGAAACAGGCGTAACCAAAGTAGTCGATCCGCTGGCGGGTTCTTATTACATTGAAAGTCTCACCAACGAACTGGCCGAAAAGGCATGGGCGTTGATCGAGAAGGTCGAGAAACTCGGCGGCATGACAAAGGCTGTCGAAAGTGGTCTTCCGAAGCGCCTCATTGAAGAAGCTGCCACCAAACGGCAGGCGGCGGTCGACAAGGGCGAAGAGGTCATTGTCGGGGTCAATAAATTCCGCCTCGAGCAGGAAGACGAAATCGACATTCTGGAAATCGACAATAGCGCCGTTCGCCAGTCGCAGATTGCACGTCTCAACCGTATCAAGGAAACGCGCAGCAAGGTAAAAGTCGAAGCAGCCCTTGCGGAGTTGGAAAAAGTCGCCAGGACCGGTGAAGGCAACCTTCTTGCCGCCGCCGTTGAGGCCTCCCGCGCTCGCGCCAGCGTCGGTGAAATTTCCGACGCCATGCGCAGCGCATTCGGCGATCACGCTGCGGTTCCGAAGGTCGTCAAGAAGGTTTACGGTGCGGCCTACAAGGACGAGCCGGAATATCAGACGCTAGTTGACCGGCTCGGTGATTTCTCGAAGCAGATCGGTGAAACCCCGAAAGTTATGGTGGCAAAGCTCGGTCAGGACGGCCATGATCGCGGTGCCAAAATCATTGCTTCTGCATTCGGTGATATCGGCTTCGAAGTACTGGCCGGCCCCCTGTTCCAGACCCCGGACGAAGCTGCAGATATGGCGATCAAGTCCAAGGTGCATGTGCTGGGCGTTTCATCGCTGGCAGCCGGTCACAAGACACTTCTGCCTCAGCTTGTAGACACGCTCCGTAAAAAGGGCGCGGAAAACATCATAGTCGTCTGCGGTGGCGTCGTTCCACGCCAAGATTATCAGTATTTGTTCGACCATGGAGTGGCGGCAGTATTCGGACCGGGCTCGAACGTGCTCGACTGCGCTCGCGCCGTGCTTGATCTGATGGAAGGCAAGCTCCGTAATAATTGAACATTATCAAATGGATATATCCAGTACAGGACTCAATTTCTGAACAACCTCAGAAGCCGGGTTAATAGCCCGGCTTCTTGCTTGCAACCATCGTTCAGTTTTTGGGCCCGGCAAAACCGGCAATCGTGGAACTGGTGACCGATACTGGATCACTGGCCGGGAACGTGTCCTCCAAACCTTCTTCGAGCTGACGTTCCAACTCAGCCCGATCACCTGCACGACGTGCGCTTGGGCGTGTCAGCAAGCTTTCAGGTTGAATGCCGCATTCCATACATGCAACACCGAGGGCGTTGCCGAGCTTGATTGCCGCACGGCGTACCACTTCATCGCGTGCCAGCTCCGCTGCTGTCTCGTTCTCGACCTTGACCGTAATCTTCTCCTCACCCTCGGTGACAAACTCCACTATGTAGAGCTTGAATCCTCCGACCGAACTAATGCGGGTTTCGACAATCTCCATCGCTTCACCTCCGCGTTTTCAATGTAGATCAAACGGTGACTAGCGCCAGAAAGTTCCGCTAGCACGGGCGATTACGGAACCGCGTCCCTCCATAAAACGTTTTAAGTTTGCTGTTTGGAGGTTGCGATGTCAAAATTCTTCACAAAGCTCAGCGAAAAAGCCGCCGAACTTGCTGGCCATTATCTGGCATTCGTACTGGCTACCTTATCCATCATCATATGGGGGTTCAGCGGGCCGTTCTTTAACTTCTCGGACACATGGCAACTCGTAGTGAATACATCGACCACCATCATCACCTTCCTGATGGTGTTTCTGATCCAAAACGCGCAGGATCGAGAAGCTAGCGCGACGCAGGCGAAACTCGATGAAATCCTGAACATCGTCTCAACGACCAAAAGCGAAACCATTGGCGCGGAACATCTGCCTCTCAACGAACTGAAGGCGATTCTGAAACGTCTCGAAGCGAAAAGCGAAAAAAATTCGACCGAAGAACCAGAATGAACAACACATCTTCCCGGCGTGACGTTCAGGCCTATATCTCCTCAACAGAGATATTGTCGTTAGCAGAAAGAATGCCCCATGGCCGTCACCAAAAAGCAGGAAGCCCGCGCTCTCAATGCCGACGAAAAAGAGTTGGTGGAAAAGTCGCATCATCCTTTTTTGCAGGACGTTCCCGACGAAGAGCTTTCCCATCTGGCGAAACTGATCCGTGAGCGCCGCAAGAAGGCAAAAGATCAGGCTCACCAGCGCAGACGTGAAATGCGTGGAAAGGGCACAACTCGCGGCGCAACGCCCTCCAAGGCGGATGAAGGTTCACACTTGAAAGTTTCCGTACTGGCCATGGCCGTGCGTCGCATCAATACCGAAGTTGAACGTCGTCGTCGAATGTCCGCCAGCGCAGAATTAATAGCCAATGCCCGAAAGGCACTCGCGACCAAAGAAGCAAACGAGAAAAAGAGTAAGGATTTCAACACGCGTCATGCGCTTAATGGTATGCGCAACATCCCGAACGAAAAATATGACAGCCTTGTTCGTCCCGCAGAACGTGGACGGCTTTGGAAGGCCGCCAGCGTCGCTCAGGCAAAGAAGGATACTCGTCAGAAGGAAGCGGGCTAAAGCTTATCGCCCAAAAGTGGAAGCTAATTTGGGTGACAAGCTTGAAAATGAATGGCTACAGCATTTCCAACGCAGTTTTTCGGGACGGCGGCACGAAAGCCCGGTCCAGACGTTTCAATTGATCTTCGGAAAGCCGCAGCTCTGCGGCTTTTCTGTTATCCCGCACATGATGCAGGTTGGAGGATTTTGGAATTGCAATGACATTCCCGCTACGCATCGTCCAGGCAAGCGCGACCGAGGCAGGCGTTCCTCCCGTTTCACTTGCAATCTCTGCCAGTACGGGATTGCCCAGCAATCGACCCTGTTCAATTGGCGAATAAGCCATAAGTGGAATTTTGCGCTCAGCACACCATGGCATCAGATCAAATTCCGGGCCTCGTCGCGTCAGATTGTAGAGTATCTGGTTTGTCGAGACGGCCTTGCCACCCGCTATACCGACCAGCTCTTTTATGTCAGCCGTATCGAAATTGCTGACACCCCAGCTCACGATCTTCCCGGCATGCTGCAATTCTTCGAATGCCGCGGCGGTCTCTTCAAGTGGATATCGCCCACGCCAGTGCAGCAGATACAGATCGATACGATCAGTGCGAAGGCGCTGCAGGCTTCTCTCGCAGGCATCGATTGTTCCCTTCCATGAAGCATTGTACGGCAATACCTTACTGACGATAAACGCATCGTCGCGTCGACCGGTGATGGCTTCACCGACAACATCTTCCGCCTCGCCGTCAGCATACATTTCCGCTGTATCGATCAGCGTCATCCCCAGATCAACGCCATTCCTTAATGCTTCGATTTCATAGCGGCGTTGCGTGCTGTCCTCGCCCATATACCAGGTGCCCTGCCCCAGCGCTGGAACCGTCTGGCCCGAAGGCAGGGTGATCTGTCGCATGGTACCGGTCATTGCATCTTCCTCTATAAAACGATCATTGCCATGATCGCTACATAGCCGGAAAGTTCAAGACCTTGAGAGTGACCGCTCAAGCAAAATGCAGACCAAAACCCTGCATGAGCCTGCGGATGGCATAGTCTGGATTCTGGGATGTAATAACCGCCTGATCATTGTGATGATGCAGTTCTTCATCAGCGCGGCGTGGTTTCAGCAGTGAAACGGTGCGCCGGGCGATCGCTTCTGCAGGGTCAAGCCAGTCCACCGGCCATGGCGCGAGACGGCGAAACACATTGGCAAGAAACGGATAGTGCGTGCAGGCCAGAACGACAATGTCGGTCCGGCTGTCATCCTGCTCAATGAAGCACGGGGCGATCTGGTCCACAACCAGCGCCTCATCGATCTTCTCGCCGCGAATATGCGCTTCCGCTACCGCCGCAAGCTGGTCAGCACCAACGAGACGAACATGACACTGGGAAGCAAACGATTGAATGAGATCGCGCGTATAAGCACGCCGCACAGTACCGGGGGTCGCCAGCACGGAAACGAGCCCCGACGATGTTCTTTCGGCAGCGGGCTTGATTGCCGGCACCGTGCCGACAAACGGCACCGAAGGATAGGCTTGCCGCAAATCGTCCAACACCAGCGTGGAGGCCGTATTGCAGGCAATAACCGCGATTTCCGGATCATAGGCAACAATGAGGTTGCCGAATAATTCGACAATCCTCGCCCTGAGCGCATCCTCTTCCCATCCGCCATAGGGAAATCCGGCATCGTCGGCAACGTAGACAAAGCGACGGTCCGGTATAAGCACCCGCGCTTCACGCAAAACCGTCAGGCCCCCGATGCCGCTGTCGAAAACCAGAATGGGTCTCTCAACGTCGACGGAGGGAATGGCGGAAAAGCGCTCAGCGAGTGCATTTTTCATTCGTCCTTGTCCTTTGTTGCCGGAGTCTCGGTCGCGGGTTTGCGCGCGCGTCCTTCCGGAGCTCCGGAACCTCGTGGCTTCTTTGGCGTGAATACATCGAGCGAGGTGACAACCCCGCGCAGGAGCTTCAATTCGGCAGAGGCAAAACCGGCACGCGTCAGGACAGCGCGCAGATTGTTGACCATGATTTCCTTGCGGGCTTCAGGGCGGAAATACCCCCTGACATCAAGGGCTTCTTCGAGGTGATTGAAGAGCCCCTGCAACTCCTGCTTCGGCGCCAGCTCAAGCTCCGGGCCACGAAAAACGGTCTCCGTCTGCGTCTCAAGACCCGACTTCATCCATTCATAGGACATAAGCAGAACCGCCTGCGCAATATTGAGCGAGGCAAATGCCGGATTCACCGGAAACGTCACCAGTTCATCCGCCAGACCGACTTCCTCATTGCTGAGACCGAAGCGTTCGCGGCCAAACAGAATGCCTGTCTTCTCTCCGGTTCTGAAACGGCGGCGCAGTTCGCCACCCGCTTCCACGGCGCTGCGAACCTGCTTGAAACCATCGCGTTCGCGTGCCGTTGTCGCATAGACGAAATTGAGATCGGCGATAGCAGAAGGAAGGTCATCATAGACCACCGCATTGTCGATCACATGATCGGCCTTGCTGGCTGCCGCCCTCGCCTTTTCACTCGGAAATTCCTCGCGCGGATTGACCAGACGCAATTCTGCCAGTCCGAAATTCGCCATGGCACGCGCCACCATGCCGATATTTTCCGGCAATTGCGGCTCTACCAGCACGATTGCCGGTCCTTCCGCGATAAAGGTGCGCTGTTTATCTGTTCCTGCCATGATCTCTTCCGCTTTAGCTATCGTATCGTGGCGTTTCCCTTACATAATTGACGCGGAATCGCAAAGATTCCCCTTACGTGTTTGCGGGAAAAGCCTGTGTAGTAGCCCGATAACACCTATTTGCCGCCCATTCATGCCAGACTGCTTCTAGCAGATACAGGATCAAGGGAGGAAACCATGTCCGGTAAGAAGATACTCATGATTTGCGGCGACTTTGGTGAGGACTATGAAACTATGGTCCCATTCCAGACACTGCTGACCGTTGGCCATACGGTCCATGCCGTCTGCCCCGGCAAGAAAGCTGGCGATCATATAGCGACAGCCATTCACGACTTCGAAGGCCATCAGACCTATACGGAAAAGCCGGGGCATAACTTCACGTTGAACGCTACCTTCGCCGAGGTGAAACCAGAGAGCTATGACGCACTTGTCATTCCCGGTGGCCGGGCACCGGAATATCTGCGCCTCGATGACAAGGTTATTGCTATGGTGAAGCACTTCTTCGAAGCAAACAAGCCTGTTGCCGCAGTCTGCCATGGCGCGCAATTGCTGGCCGCAGCGCGCGTTCTGGAAGGTCGCAGCTGCTCTGCCTATCCGGCCTGCCGCCCCGAAGTCGAGCTTGCCGGCGGCACCTATGCCGACATTCCGGTCGATCAGGCTGTCACGGACGGCAATCTTGTCACATCGCCCGCATGGCCCGCCCATCCGGCATGGCTGTCACAGTTCCTTACTGTGCTCGGCACCAGGATCACGCATGGCTGACCGCAACGCCGCCCTGCCTGTTTCCCAACAAGGTTGCAGGTGGGGCGAAACTGAGCGACAGTAAGGTTGGGAGAACGATCCGGAGGAAATCATGTGCAGGCTGTTCATCGGTGCCGATTCTGAGCTCTGGCTGAGCGTGACACGTTCGCTGCGTATCGACGGCGTCGTGACAAGCGTTCGGCTTGAAAATTTCTTCTGGTGGGCTCTGGAAGATATTGCTGCACGCGATGATCTCACGGTCAGCCGCCTGATCGGCAAACTTTACGATGAATCCCGGAATGAGGGGCATGACCTCGACAATTTTGCGTCGTTCCTGCGGGTTTGCTGCGGGCGCTATCTTTCCCTTCAACTGAGCGGTCTGGTTCCTACAGACAGATCAACTGCCATCTCCACGCTGGATGCTGACGCCATTCTGGTCAGGGAGCAGGAAAACTATCGCCAGCGGCAATCCTCATGGGAGCAATCCCGCGGCGGCGATCGTGCGGCGTGATTGATCCGCTCCAAAAGCCGTTTCGCGCTATTCGCAAATCTATCCCGAAATTTTGACCATCTAAACACTCTGTAGGCCAAAGAATAAGCCTCTTAAGCTTTGCCTTATCCGTCGCGAGTGCTATACGGGCGCGACGCATTGAAAAAGAGGCTTCATCCATGGCAAAAATCAAGGTTGCGAACCCGGTCGTCGAACTCGACGGCGACGAGATGACCCGCATTATCTGGCAGTTCATCAAGGACAAGCTTATCCATCCTTACCTCGACATCGATCTGAAATATTACGATCTGTCTGTCGAACACCGCGATGCTACCAATGACCAAGTTACCATTGATGCTGCAAACGCCATCAAGGAACACGGCGTCGGCGTAAAATGCGCAACCATAACGCCGGACGAAGCCCGCGTTGAAGAATTCAAGCTCAAGAAGATGTGGAAGTCGCCAAACGGCACCATCCGTAACATCCTCGGCGGCGTTATTTTCCGCGAGCCGATCATCTGCAAGAACGTCCCTCGCCTGGTTCCAGGCTGGACGCAGCCAATCATCGTCGGCCGTCACGCTTTCGGCGACCAGTACCGCGCGACCGATTTCAAGTTCCCAGGTAAGGGCACGCTGTCGATCAAATTCGTTGGTGAAGATGGCGAAACCATCGAGCACGAAGTCTATCAGGCTCCGGCTGCTGGCGTGGCAATGGCCATGTACAACCTCGACGAATCCATCCGTGAATTTGCGCGCGCTTCGCTGAACTACGGCCTGCAGCGCAACTATCCAGTTTATCTCTCGACCAAGAACACCATTCTCAAGGCCTATGACGGCCGCTTCAAGGACATCTTCGAAGAAGTCTATCAGGCTGAATTCGCAGACAAGTTCAAGGAAGCCAAGATCTGGTACGAACATCGCCTGATCGATGACATGGTTGCATCGGCGCTCAAGTGGTCCGGCGGTTATGTATGGGCTTGTAAAAACTATGACGGTGACGTTCAGTCGGATATCGTGGCTCAGGGCTTCGGTTCGCTCGGCCTGATGACCTCGGTTCTGATGACTCCAGATGGCAAGACCGTCGAAGCCGAAGCTGCGCATGGCACAGTGACCCGTCACTACCGTCAGCATCAGAAGGGCGAGGAAACCTCGACCAACTCGATCGCTTCGATCTTCGCCTGGACCCGCGGTCTCGCTCACCGCGCCAAGCTCGATGACAATGCCGAACTGAAGCGTTTTGCAGATACGCTGGAAAAGGTCTGCGTGGATACCGTCGAAAGCGGTTACATGACCAAGGATCTGGCATTGCTCATCGGCCCTGATCAGCCTTGGCTCTCGACCACGGGCTTCCTCGACAAGATCGATGAGAACCTTCAGAAGGCCATGGCCGCCTGATCAAATAATCGACGCTTATCGTCTTTCCAGAAAACCCGGCAGCATCGCTGCCGGGTTTTTTCGTTTCCTTTTCAGGGGAAAAAGCGCATCCTGACACCTCTTACTGGGAGGATGAAATGGCAGAGTTGAAGCTCTATACCAACCCGATGTCGCGTGGACGCATTGCGCGCTGGATGCTGGAAGAGATCGGCAAACCCTATGATGTGGAAATACTGGATTTCGGCCCGCCGATGAAGGGACCCGACTACTGCACAATCAACCCGATGGGAAAAGTTCCCGCCCTGCGTCACGGCGATGCAGTGGTAACAGAAGTGGCTGCGATCTGCGCCTATCTGGCAACAACATTTCCCGAAGCTGGCCTGGCACCGCATCCCAACGAGCGTGCGGATTTCTTCCGCTGGCTGTTCTTTACGTCTGGTCCTGTGGAAGCCGCTTTGTCCAATCATGCACTCGGTTTTGAAGTACCGACAGACAAGCAGGGAATGGTCGGCTACGGCAATTACGATACAGTGGTGAATACGTTGGAGAAGGCGGTTTCTCATCATCCTTATATCACTGGCGACCGCTTCACCGCTGCTGACGTTTATGTCGGTTCGCACATAGGCTGGGGCCTGCGCTTCGGCACTTTGCCCGCCAGAGGAGCATTTGTCGCTTATTGGGACCGGCTAAAGGATCGCCCCGCGATGAAACGGGCTACCGAGTTGGACGAAGCGGCCGCAGCCGCCACACAACACTAACAAGCAAATGCTGGCTGTTTCAGGTCACGCGTTCTGGCCAGCCAGCTCAAATGTGCGCGAGAATGCCTGCACACCTTTGGGCGAGAAGGCGATGACGCGCCCCGTTTCACGGCGTGCCCAGCCTTTCGAGATAAACTGGCTCAACAGCGCCGCACCAAGCGCGCCACCCAAATGGTTGCGGCGTTCACTCCAGTCGAGGCAGTGACGGCAGACGGGACGCTTGCCCTCCTCCAGACTGCTCACATCAACCCCAAGGCAACTGAAAAACGATTTACCTTTTTCCGTCAGTACTGGCTCACCATCATCGACGATCAGCCCAAGCCTATGTGAGGCATCAAGCATCTCGACGCCACGTTCACCGGCCAAATGGTCATAACAGATACGCGCCTTGCGTAGCGCCTGATCTTTCGGGCCAGTCCGCACCCGCACAGCACCAGTGCGTTGCGCGAGGCCCATGAGGCCCTCAAGAACCTGGGCCACATCCGTTCCTGAAAGCCGGAAATAACGATGCCGCCCCTGCTTCTCAGCGACCAGCAGATTGGCTGCGTCAAGCTTTGCAAGATGACCGCTCGCTGTCTGGAGCGTCACACCCGCAGCCGATGCAAGTTCACTGACCGTTAGCGCGCGACCGTCCATCAATGCTGTGAGCATATTTGCCCGCGCGGGATCGCCCAGGAGTGCTGCAACGGAAGCTATGATCGGACCATCTTTCATACTTCGATGTTAACCGAACTATGAAGGTATTTCAATTGCTACATTGTCACCATCGAAACCATGCATTTGAAGGAGACACGCATGATTACCTGTTTCATCCGCTATCAGATCGACCCGTTCAAAGCAGACGCCTTTGCCGAATATGCACGCAACTGGGGACAGGCCATTCCACGCTGTGGCGCTAATCTTATCGGCTATTTCGGGCCGCATGAAGGGTCGTTGACGTCAGCATACGGCGTCTACTCAATCAACAGCCTGGCCGCATATGAAGCGTATCGGGCGCGGCTCGCCGCCGACCCCATCGGCCGTTCCAATTATGAATTTGCACGTCGGGAGCAGTTCATCCGATCCGAGGACCGCATCTTCCTCAAACTGCAATCCGCACCACATGGGGAGTTCATCAAGCCATGATTGCTGTTATCTTCGAAGTCTGGCCAGCCGATGACGACAGACGCGGGCAATATCTCGATATTGCCGCAAGCCTGCGCGAAGACCTCTCCAAGATCGACGGTTTTTTGTCGATCGAGCGCTTTCAGAGCCTAGTCGATCCGGACAAGCTACTCTCGCTCTCTTTCTGGCGTGACGAAGAAGCCGTGCGTGCATGGCGCAACTTGCCCTCGCATCGGGCCGCACAGAACAAGGGCCGGAAGGGCGTTTTTGAGAACTATCGTTTGCGCGTAGCCAGTATCCTCAGGGACTATGGGCTGGATGAGCGCAGCGAAGCGCCTGACGATAGCCGCACGGTGCATGCGGCCTAATTCCACCTATGAAAAAGGCCGGAATGACCCGGCCTTTTTGTATCGAACTAGACGATCAGTGCTTTGACCGCTGTAATCGCAGCATCAGCTTTGTCGCCATCCGGCCCACCGGCCTGTGCCATGTCCGGGCGACCGCCGCCACCTGCACCGCCAAGGGCTGCAGAAGCAGCGCGAACCAGATCAACCGCGCTGAAGCGACCAACCAAGTCTTCCGTAACCGCAACTACGGCGCTCGCCTTGCCATCTTCACCAACACCGATAAACAGCACAACACCGGAATCGACCTGCTTCTTGCCTTCATCGGCAAGCGGCTTCAGGTCGCGTGGGGAAACACCGGTCACGATCTTGCCAAGGAAATTGACGCCATTCACCGCTTCAATGGCGCTGCCGCCATCTGCCGAACCGCCGCCAAGCGCAAGCTTCTTGCGGGCATCGGCCAGTTCGCGTTCCAGCTTCTTGCGTTCATCAAGCAGTGCGTTGACACGTTCCAGCGCTTCAGACGGTGTCGTCTTCAATGCACCGGCGATGGCCTTTACGCGTTCGTCCTGCTCTTCGAGGTAAAGACGTGCTGCCTCACCCGTCAGCGCTTCCATACGCCGAACGCCAGCAGCAACCGCGCCTTCCGAAACGATGCGGACGAGACCGATATCACCGGTCTGGTGCACATGTGTGCCGCCGCAAAGCTCAACCGAATAGGCCTTGCCTTCCTTCGGACCATGCTTGGCGGTGCCCATGGAAACGACGCGAACTTCATCGCCGTATTTCTCACCGAACAGTGCCATGGCACCCTCGGCAATCGCATCGTCAACAGCCATCAGACGGGTGCTGACGGGAGCATTCTGCAGAATGATTTCATTAGCGAGGCTTTCCACCTGCGTCAGTTCTTCAGCCGAGATCGGCTTCGGATGCGAAAAGTCGAAACGTAGACGATCCGGTGCAACGAGCGAGCCCTTCTGTGCGACATGGCTACCAAGCGTTTCACGCAGTGCCTCATGCAGAAGATGGGTCGCCGAGTGGTTGGAACGGATGCGCGTGCGGCGCACTGAATCCACTTTCAGTTCGACAGCATCGCCAGTTTTCGCCGTCCCCTTGGTGACTTCGCCGATGTGAACGAAGACGCCTTCGCCCTTCTTCTGCGTATCCTTGATTGCAATAGCAAAACCTTCACCAGAGATCGTGCCGGTGTCGCCCTGCTGGCCACCGGATTCTCCATAGAAAGGAGTCTGGTTGACGACGACGACCACGGTCTCGCCTTCGGAAGCCGACTGCACTTCCGCACCGTCGCGCACCAAAGCCGTAATAACGCCTTCGGCAGTCTCGGTCTCGTATCCAAGGAATTCAGTCGCTCCGACCCTATCCTTGATACCGAACCAGATCGTTTCGGTTGCAGCTTCGCCGGAACCAGCCCAATTGGCACGGGCCTCGGCCTTCTGGCGTTCCATGGCGGCACTGAAGCCATCCGTATCCACAGCAATGCCGCGCTGACGAAGAGCATCCTGCGTCAGATCGAGCGGGAAGCCATAGGTGTCGTAAAGCTTGAAAGCGGTTTCGCCATCGAGCCGATCGCCTTCAACAAGGCTTTCCGTCGCATCCGACAGAAGACCAAGACCGCGATCCAGCGTCTTGCGGAAACGAGTTTCCTCGAGCTTGAGCGTTTCGGAGATCAGAGCATCGGCGCGGATCAGTTCGGGGTAAGCCTGTCCCATTTCGCGGATCAGAGCTGGCAGGAGACGCCACATCAACGGCTCTTTCGCACCCAAAAGCTGGGCGTGACGCATTGCGCGGCGCATGATGCGACGCAATACATAGCCACGGCCTTCGTTGGACGGCAGGACACCGTCGGCGATCAGGAAGCTCGATGCGCGCAGATGGTCAGCAATGACGCGGTGGCTGGCGCGGAACTCACCTTCAGCCTTCACGCCGGTTGCTTCTTCGGAAGCGCGGATCAGTGCCTTGAAGAGATCGATATCGTAATTGTCATGCACGCCCTGCAGGACCGCAGCGACGCGCTCCAGCCCCATGCCAGTGTCAATGGACGGACGCGGCAGTTCGATGCGCTGTTCGGACGTGATCTGCTCGAACTGCATGAAAACGAGGTTCCAGATTTCGATGAAACGGTCACCGTCCTCGTCAGCCGATCCGGGAGGTCCACCCCAGATATGATCACCGTGGTCAAAGAAAATTTCGGAGCATGGGCCGCACGGGCCAGTGTCGCCCATGGCCCAGAAATTATCACTGGTAGCGATGCGGATAATGCGATCGTCGGAAAGACCGGCGATCTTTTTCCAGTAATTCGCAGCGTCGTCGTCCGTGTGATAAACGGTGACGAGCAGCTTGTCCTTCGGCAGGCCGAATTCCTTCGTGATCAGGTTCCAGGCGAAGCTGATAGCCTCTTCCTTGAAATAGTCACCAAACGAAAAATTGCCGAGCATTTCAAAGAAAGTATGATGACGGGCGGTATAGCCAACATTGTCCAGATCGTTGTGCTTGCCACCGGCCCGAACACATTTCTGGGAAGTGGTGGCACGGTTATAGGAGCGGTGTTCAAGACCCGTAAAAACATTCTTGAACTGCACCATGCCCGCATTGGTGAACATAAGCGTTGGATCGTTGCGCGGAACAAGCGGACTCGATGGAACGACCTCATGCCCGTTCTTACGATAATAATCGAGGAATGTGGACCTTATCTCGTTGACGCCAGCCATAAGTCACCCTTGGGCTTTTCTGCCCTGCACGGATACAGCTTTGCAGAAAGCAGTATCAATTGTCCTGTTCAAACTCCCACAGCCGCCAACGATCGTCGAAGACCCGAGGCTCTGCCGCACTGCTAGAACGTGAAGTGGAGTTTTCGGTTGACCGCTTTTAACGGTGCCTTGCTTTTCTGTCCAGATAAGTACGCTGCGCCATAAAAGCAATTTCTGCTGGAAGACGATAAAATCGGCACTGTTCGCTCAGCAAAAATATATCGCCGCAAAACAAAGCCCCATGCGATTTGCACGGGGCTTCGATAATTCATCAGATGTTGGCGATCTTACATTTCAGCAGCATCGCCTGCATCATCCTCAGGTCCGCCATCTTCCAGGAACTGCTCGGCAATCAGTCCGGCATTCTGGCGAAGCGTCGTCTCGATCTCACGGGCTGTCTCCGGATTGTCCCTGAGATACTGTTTGGCATTTTCACGGCCCTGTCCCAGTCGCTGGGAGTTATACGAGAACCACGCACCAGACTTCTCGACAACACCGGCTTTCACGCCAAGATCGACCAGCTCACCGGTCTTGGAAACACCGGCCCCATACATGATGTCGAATTCGACTTGCTTGAAGGGAGGTGCAAGCTTGTTCTTGACGACCTTCACGCGGGTCTGGTTGCCAACGACTTCATCACGCTCCTTGATCGAACCGATACGGCGAATATCGAGACGAACCGAAGCGTAGAACTTGAGGGCGTTACCGCCCGTCGTCGTTTCCGGCGACCCGAACATCACGCCGATCTTCATGCGGATCTGGTTGATGAAGATCACCATGCAGTTCGAACGCGAGATCGACGCGGTAAGCTTGCGAAGCGCCTGGCTCATGAGACGCGCCTGCAGGCCCGGCAGGGAATCACCCATTTCGCCTTCGATTTCCGCGCGCGGCGTCAAGGCTGCGACGGAGTCGATAACGAGAACGTCGATAGCGCCTGATCGCACAAGGGTATCGGTGATTTCAAGCGCCTGCTCGCCCGTATCCGGTTGCGAAATCAGCAGGTTTTCAAGATCAACACCCAGCTTGCGTGCATAGACCGGATCAAGAGCATGTTCCGCGTCGACGAACGCACAGATACCGCCCTTCTTCTGTGCTTCCGCGATCGTATGCAATGCAAGTGTCGTCTTACCCGAGCTTTCCGGCCCATAAATCTCGACAATACGTCCCTTGGGCAAGCCACCGACGCCGAGCGCGATGTCCAGCGAGAGCGATCCCGTCGATACGGTTTCGATCTCGACTACCTGATCGTTCTGGCCAAGGCGCATGATCGAGCCTTTGCCGAACGCCCTTTCGATCTGCGACAATGCCGCATCGAGAGCCTTAGTCTTGTCCACTGAATTTTCCTCAACAAGTCGCAATGAATTCTGAGACATCTTACACCATCCTCTTGTCTCGCTAGAAGCCCGGCAGGCTCGTTGCCACGATCTATTTGTATCTGTTTTGTTCTCATTTTGCAATGCAGCTAAACCATTGATTATAAACGATTCCGTATTTTTGTTCTATAATCGTTCTCTAACATCAGCGATTGCGAAAATATAAGAACTATCCACGAATTAACTTAATTCAAACCAAATTGTCTGTTTGACGATTCGGCACGACAAAGAAAAACGCAGCCCTTCTTTCGAAGGACTGCGTTGCTTGAAAAATATCAACTCAGGAAAGGAATCAGCTTGCGGCGCGAAGCGGCGAGATCTGGATTTCTACGCGACGGTTCTGCGCGCGCCCTTCGGGTGTCGCATTGGTGGCGACCGGCTGGCTCGCGCCATAGCCGATAATTGCAAAGCGGCGCGGGTCGATGCCCTGCGAGCCGAGGTAGCTTGCAACCGAAGCGGCGCGGCGCTGCGAAAGAGCCTGATTGTGGCTGGCGCTCCCGGTCGAATCAGTATGGCCATAAACGTCCACGAGCGTCTGGTTGAATTTGCGCAGCACAATCGCGACCGAGTTAAGCGTCGGATAGAACTGGCTCTTCACCTGATCCTGATCGGTATCGAAAGTGATGCTGGACGGCATATTCAGGATGATCTGGTCACCATTACGGGTCACGGAAACGCCGGTGCCCTGCAACTGTGCGCGGAGCTCGCTTTCCTGACGATCCATGTAATTGCCGATTGCACCGCCGCCGAGCGCACCGATACCTGCACCGATCAATACGGCATTGCGCTGTGCGCGACTGGAGCCCCCGACCATGAGACCACCAAGAGCGCCCACAGCCGCGCCGATCGCAGCACCGCCTGCGGTGTTCGACATCTTCTGTTCCCCGGTATAGGGGTCGGTGGTGCAGCCTGCCAGAAATGTGGCGGCGAAAAGGGCAATACCGATCTTCTTCAGCATGAAATGGTCATCCTCAATTAGCGAATCCGCTCGCATGATAATAGCGATTAAGGCCGGATGGTGTCTCAAATGCGAGACTGAATCCGGTCTTTCGCTTTTTAGCCGATGCCTCCGCAACTGCGCAACTGCGTGGCATAGCGATTGGCCATCGACTGGGCACGTTTTGCTCCATTGAGCGCTGTTGCATTTCCGCGCCACGCACCCCGCGCGTAACCGCCGTGACCCGAATAGTAGGCGAGATAAAGGCTGTAGGCATCAGCACGATTGATGCCGTTCTTCTGATAGCTTTGATAGTGATACCAGCCTATGAAATGAATAGCGTCAGCAAAATTGGTGCGCGACGCAGTCCAGCGGCCTGTTTCTCGCTTGTAACGATCCCAGGTGCCGTTCAGTGCCTGCGAATAGCCGTAGGCACTGGAGGCCCGCTTCCACGGGATAATCCAGAGAATCTTGGTTCGTGGTGGGCGTGCGTAGGGCTGGAAGCCGGATTCGGTATAGATTGTGGCCATCAGAACTGGAACCGGCACACCGAATTCGCGTGAAACCCGAGTCGCAGCCGTCTGCCAGTTATTGAACCAACCGTCGCGTTGATCGAAGACCGCACACACATTGTTGACCTGCCGTGGGGCGGTCGCGCAGCCTCCTAGGATCACGAGCGCGACGAGAAACAAAACGCGCATCATGGAAAACCTCGTCTCTTTGCAAAGATTGATAAAATGTAAAGATTAAGAAGACCTTTCTAACGATGGGCCGACGGTTCCCAGCCGCTTCAAACTCGCGTGAAGACAAAAACAAAAGCTGCTGCGGGGGGCGCAAGCGGTCCAAACTGTGGATGAATGTGGATAACTATGGGGATAGCGCATTCCCAGTGCTCGAAACCGCCTGAAAACAAATGGTTAGAGCGATTCCGCTGAAACAGAACCGCTCTAAGCGTTAACGCCTTCCCTGGCGCTCCTGCCGCAACCGCGCCCAATATTCCAGACGCTTGCGAATATCCCGCTCGAAACCTCGCTCCGGTGGATCATAGAATTTCTGCCTGCCCATACTTTCCGGAAAATAGTCCTGCCCTGAAAACGCATCAGGCTGATCATGGTCATAGGCATAGCCGTCGCCATAACCCTCATTCTTCATAAGCTTGGTCGGAGCGTTGAGAATATGCTTCGGTGGCAGAAGTGAACCGTTTTCCTTCGCCGCGCGCATTGAAGCTTTATAGGCGACATAGACCGCATTCGATTTTGGTGCCGTCGCTAGATAAACACAGGCCTGTGCCAGCGCCAGCTCGCCTTCCGGCGAACCAAGATAGTCATATGCATCCTTCGCAGCATTGCAGATGGCCAATGCCTGCGGATCGGCAAGACCAATATCTTCGACCGCCATGCGCACGAGTCGTCGCCCGAGATATAACGGGTCTTCGCCTGCATCAAACATTCGGGAAAGATAATAAAGCGCCGCATCGGGATCCGATCCCCGTACAGATTTATGCAGGGCCGAAATCAGATTGTAGTGCCCGTCCTGCCCCTTGTCATACACCGGAGCGCGGCGCTGAACCACGTCCTGCAGTTTTTCTGCTGTAAACACTTCTTCGAGGCGGGCCGCGCGCCAGACTTCCTCTGCAAGGGTCAGTGCGGCGCGCCCGTCGCCATCGGCCATACGAATAAGACTTGCCCGCGCTTCATCGTCCAGCGGCAAGGGTCGCTCTTCCTGCTCCTCGGCGCGAGTCAGAAGCGTTGCAATGCTCTCGCCATCATGTGGATGAAAAGTCAGCACCCTCGCCCGGGATAGCAGAGCGGCATTGAGCTCGAAAGATGGATTTTCCGTCGTGGCGCCGATCAGAATAACAGTGCCATCTTCCATAACCGGCAGAAACGAATCCTGTTGCGCACGATTGAAGCGATGAATTTCGTCCACGAAAAGCAGTGTTTGCCGTCCCGACATTCGCCGCGCACGGGCAGCTTCGAAAACCTTCTTAAGATCGGCTACGCCGGAGAAGATCGCCGAAATCTGTTCGAACGCGAGATCGGTTTCTCCAGCTAGCAGGCGGGCAACGGTCGTCTTGCCTGTACCGGGAGGCCCCCAGAAGATCATAGAACCGAGCGAACCCGATGCAATCATGCGCGTTAGAACGCCTTCTGGACCGGTCAAATGCTCCTGACCGGTCACTTCCGACAAATGCTTCGGACGCAGGCGGTCAGCGAGCGGCCGGTTGCGGTCCGCATTGGGATCAGCCGCTGCTGAAAAAAGGTCACTCATTTCATTCGCTCGATCGATAAAGTAAATGCCGCTTCAGGCATAATCCCACCCGAAGCGGCATGCAACTTTTGGCGATATGTCAGTACCAGTTTTAACGCACGAACTGGCGCAACAGCGTTCCGTTACGTTCCACCTCAAGCCGCCAGGCGAGACCCCGTCCCGCGTCCAGAATTGCAGTCATATCGTCTACTGTGCGGATAGAGTTCCCGTTGATGCTGCGAACAATATCACCGGGACGCAACCCAAGCCGCGCCGCAGGCGAGCCGGAATAGACCTCAACAACTGCTACCCCCTGACTATCGCGCTTGAGACGCAGCTTTGCTGCGGACGAAGGTGTCAACTCAAGCACAGAAGCACCGGCGAAAGGATTATCACCCTTGATGACTTGCGGCGCAGTTTCCTTGACTTCAGGCGCTTTGGAGAGCTTCACGGGAACGGTCAGATTTTTTCCATCCCTCATGATTTCAACCGAGACGGTATTACCAATGCCGGCCGTCGACAGACGGTAACCAAGCACGTCCTGATTATCGACGCGAACGCCCTGAACGGACAGAACCACATCGCCGATCTTCAGACCTGCCGCCTCTGCCGGTCCGCCCTTTGCAATTGCCGTAATCAAAGCCCCATAGGGTTTCTCCATGCCAAGGCCTTCGGCCAGATCGGCGGTCACGCCCTGAAACGTTGCTCCTATATAAGGCCGCTCGAAACTCTTGCTGCCGTTTTGTGCAGCTTCCACAACGGCGCGAACCATATTGGACGGAATGGCGAAGCCAATGCCGACGGAGCCGCCAGAGCGCGAATAGATAGCGGTGTTGATACCGATCAGGCGCCCGCGCATGTCGATCAATGCACCACCCGAGTTACCTGGATTGATGGCCGCATCCGTCTGTATGAAGAAATCGAAATCGGAAATGCCAACCTGTGTACGTGATTGCGCCGACACAATACCGCTCGTCACGGTCTGTCCGACCCCAAACGGATTGCCGATGGCGAGCACCAGATCACCGACTTCGACTTCATCGGAATTGCCGAGACCCAGCACTGGAAACTTGTCCTTGGCTTCGATTTTGAGGACTGCAAGGTCTGTGGTTTCGTCGCGGAGAAGCAACTTGCTTTCAAACTCGCGCCCGTCCGACAAGGCGACCTTGATTTCATCCGCATCCTTGATGACGTGATTGTTCGTCACGACGATGCCTGAACTGTCGACGATCACGCCGGAGCCGAGCGACTGCTGGATGCGTGGTTTACTTTCTCCGAACTGCCGTCCGAAAAACTGTTCAAAGAACGGATCACCGGCGAATGGCGAACGTGCTTGCACCTGACGCGCAGCATAGACATTCACAACAGCGGGTGTGGTTTCCTTCACGAGCGGAGCGAAGGACAACTGCATATCGGCACGGCTGAGCGGTATCTGTTTTTGGGGTGTAGCAGGTGCGTCCTGCGCCATAGCTGACGGTACAGCCAGTCCTATAGATGTCAGCACAAGACCCAATACGCTTAAACGTCGCCAATTCATGCACATACTCCGCGCTTATCAAGCTCACCGCCGCTTCTAGGAAGCATGCAAGACTCGATCTTGAATGTAGTCAACTGAGGGCAAGGATAAAGGGCCAGATTGTGACCTTGGCGAGCAAACCGGCAATTTTTCGTGAACCGCCCGCACCCAAACGACCGGAAACACGGCGACCGCAAACAAAAAGGGCCGCACAAGGCGGCCCTTTTTCAATAATCAGAAATCAGCAGATTATGCTGCTTCTGCTTCAGCAGCCTGTTCAGCTTCGACGCGGGCGCGGTCAGCCTTACCCTTTGCATCGACATCGCGTTCCACGAATTCAACAACTGCCAGAGGCGCGTTGTCGCCAGCGCGGAAGCCAGCCTTCATGATGCGGATATAGCCACCGTTGCGGGTTGCATAACGGGTAGCCAGTGTGTCGAACAGCTTTGCAACGAGCTTAACGTCGCGAATAGCCGAGATAGCCTGACGGCGGGCATGCAGATCGCCGCGCTTGCCGAGCGTGACAAGCTTTTCAACGATCGGGCGAATTTCCTTAGCTTTCGGAAGCGTCGTCACAATCTGCTCGTGTTCGATAAGCGAAGCAGCCATGTTGGCGAACATCGCCTTGCGGTGCGAGGCAGTGCGGTTCAGCTTACGGTATCCGTTACCGTGACGCATGAGCCTTCTCCTTAATTAGTTCTAGCCGGATTGCCGGTCTTAATATTGGTCTTCGTAGCGCTTTGCGAGATCTTCGATATTTTCCGGCGGCCAGGACGGGATTTCCATACCAAGATGGAGCCCCATCGACGCGAGAACTTCCTTGATCTCGTTGAGCGACTTGCGGCCGAAATTCGGAGTCCGCAGCATCTCGGCTTCCGTCTTCTGGATCAGATCGCCGATGTAGACGATGTTGTCGTTCTTCAGGCAATTTGCCGAACGGACAGACAGTTCGAGTTCGTCCACCTTCTTGAGTAGAGCCGGATTGAAAGCCAGTTCCGCAACCTGTTCCTGCGGAGCTTCCTTCTGAGGCTCTTCGAAGTTGACGAAGATCGCCAGTTGGTCCTGGAGAATACGAGCAGCATATGCAACTGCGTCTTCACCCGTCACCGAGCCGTTTGTCTCGATGTTCAGCGTCAGCTTGTCATAATCGAGAACCTGACCTTCACGGGTGTTCTCAATTTTGTACGACACCTTGCGAACCGGAGAATAGAGGCTGTCAACCGGAATAAGACCGATTGGTGCATCTTCCGCACGGTTGCGGTCGGCAGGCACATAACCCTTGCCGGTGTTGACGGTGAATTCCATGCGGATTTCAGCGCCTTCGTCCAGCGTGCAGATGACGTGATCCGGATTGAGGATCTCGACATCGCCGACAGTCTGAATGTCGCCAGCCGTAACGACGCCTGGGCCTTCCTTGCGGACGACCATGCGCTTCGGGCCCTCGCCTTCCATACGGATGGCGATTTCCTTGACGTTCAGAACGATATCCGTGGTGTCTTCGCGGACGCCAGGGATCGAAGAGAATTCATGTAGAACGCCATCGATCTGAATGGCGGTCACGGCAGCGCCGCGAAGCGACGACAGAAGTACGCGACGCAGAGCATTGCCGAGCGTCAGACCGAAGCCGCGTTCCAGCGGTTCAGCAACGACGGTTGCATGCGTGCGAGAGCCGTTGGTGATGAAATCCACCTTGTTCGGCTTGATAAGTTCCTGCCAGTTCTTCTGGATCATGTAAGTATCCCTCTATCATTCGTCGCTACCATCCTATCGTAGCGATCAAGTGAAGAAACCGCAGAGGAGCCCCGAACTTGAAAAGCCCGAGGCTCATACGGCATGTGAACGAGGATTAGACCCGGCGCTTCTTGCGCGGACGGCAACCGTTGTGCGGGATCGGCGTAACATCGCGGATCGACGTGATCACAAAGCCGGCGGCCTGAAGGGCGCGCAGCGCAGATTCACGGCCAGAACCCGGTCCGCAAACCTCGACTTCGAGGGAGCGCATACCGTGTTCCTGAGCCTTCTTGGCGCAATCTTCGGCAGCGATCTGAGCGGCAAACGGGGTCGACTTACGCGAACCCTTGAAACCCTGAGCACCGGCAGACGACCAGGCAATCGCATTGCCCTGAGCATCCGTGATAGTGATCATGGTGTTGTTGAACGTCGAATTTACGTGGGCTACGCCCGACGAGATGTTTTTACGCTCGCGACGGCGAACGCGCGTGGCTTCCTTGGCCATGACAGTCCTTTCAATCGATCTCTACACCGCCGTAATTCCAGCGGCTACACCGGTCCTCAAGAAAGGACCAGTATCAAACCCAACCGGCGCACCGGAAAGGCTCGACGGAACATTCGTTCCGTCGAAATTACTTCTTCTTGCCTGCGATTGCCTTCGCCGGGCCCTTGCGGGTACGTGCGTTGGTGTGCGTGCGCTGGCCGCGAACTGGCAGCGAACGACGATGACGCAGACCGCGGTAGCAGCCAAGGTCCATCAGGCGCTTGATGTTCATCGAAACTTCACGACGCAGGTCACCTTCGACCCGGTAGTCAGCATCGATTGCTTCGCGGATCTGAAGGACTTCAGCATCCGTTAGCTGGTTAATACGACGATCGTCAGCAATGCCAACCTTCGTTACGATTTCCCGAGCAAATTTCGGTCCGATCCCGTGAATGTACTGAAGCGCAATAACAACGCGCTTGTTCGTCGGGATGTTGACGCCAGCGATACGTGCCACGTCTGTTCTCCTTGAGTTATAAAAAATCCATCTGGCAGATGCGATCAACCAGACAGCAATAAACGGCCGGTACCGGCCTCTTTCGATTTCCGCCGCTACCTGCCATTCAAAACCAGTTGAAGTGGCGCAGTCTTTGACGGAATCGCCTTGAAAAGTCAACTATTAACTGTCCGTAAAGCCATGAAACAGGGCTGACAGACAATTCAGTCGACTTTCGGAAGCAATAAACGGGCAGAAAACGCTTCACGCTTTCCCTGCCCGCAATGGGATGAGGCTTGTTCAAACCCCTTCATCTCTCATGCCGGCCAATCAGGCTGGAACAAGAATTCTCTCGATTTCGGCGGTCACTTCTTCAACTGGCGCCATACCATTGATGACGCGCAGTTCACCGGTTCCGGCATAATAGCTGGAAAGCGGCGCGGTCTTTTCGCGATATTCCACGAGACGCTTGCGGAAAGCTTCGGGATTATCGTCTGAACGGACTTGACCACCCTTGGCAATCGTTTCAGCCACGCGGCTTTCCATCCGCTTGACCAGAGCATTCTCATCGACCTTCAGCTCGATGACAGCATCCAGCTTGAGGCCCTTCCCCGCCAACATCGTCCCCAGAGCCTGAGCTTGCGGCACCGTGCGCGGATAGCCGTCGAGGATGAAGCCATTCGTGCAGTCTGGAGCGTCTATACGCTCCGATACGATCTGGTTTACAATCTCGTCGGAAACCAACTGCCCCGCATCCATCACGGCCTTGGCGCGCTTCCCGATCTCGCTCTGCTGGGCGACTGCTGCACGCAGCATATCGCCGGTCGAGAGCTGAGGAATTCCATGCTTCTTGGTAAGAAGTCCAGCCTGCGTCCCCTTACCTGCTCCGGGCGGCCCAAGAAGTATCAGTCTCATTTATTGCGTTTCCCACCTCTGAGTTTGGACTTCTTGATCAGCCCTTCATACTGATGGGCGATCAGATGTCCCTGAATTTGCGCAACCGTATCGAGCGTCACGCTCACAACGATCAGCAGCGAGGTGCCACCAAGATAGAACGGCACACCGGTTGCGGAAATCAGGAATTCCGGCAGGAGACAGACAAGCACGATATAGATGGCACCGACAACAGTGATACGTGTCAGCACATAGTCTATGTATTCGGCGGTACGCTCACCCGGACGAATGCCCGGAATAAAGCCGGAGTGCTTCTTGAGCTGGTCAGCGGTGTCCTTGGGATTGAACACAATGGCCGTATAGAAGAAGCAGAAGAATGCCATCAACCCAGCATAGAACAGCATGTAAAGTGGCTGACCATGACCGAGCGCATTGAGAATAGTCGTACCCCAAGCCGGCATTTCAGCCGTATTTGCGAAACCTGCAACAGTCGCTGGCAAAAGCAGAAGTGACGAAGCAAAGATCGGAGGGATAACCCCAGCAGTGTTCAGCTTGAGCGGCAGATGCGAAGTATCGCCCTGGAACATGCGGTTGCCGACCTGACGCTTCGGATACTGGATCAGAAGGCGACGCTGCGCGCGTTCCACGAAAACGATGACCGCAATCAGCACGATTGCAAGAATGATAACGCCCAGAATCAAGCCCGTCGACAGAGCGCCGGTACGGCCAAGTTCCAGCGTGCCAGAAATAGCATGCGGCAGGTTGGCCACGATACCAGAGAAGATAATCAGCGAAATACCGTTACCGATACCACGTGCCGTGATCTGTTCGCCGAGCCACATCAGGAACATCGTGCCACCAACAAGGGTAATCACCGATGAGACGACGAAGAAAGGCCCAGGATTGGTAACGATACCGTTACCAGACTGCAAACCGACAGAAATCGCGTAGGCCTGAACCAGTGCCAGAAGCACCGTGCCGTAACGCGTATATTGATTGATGATCTTGCGACCCGCCTCGCCTTCCTTCTTCAGCGCTTCAAGCGACGGAACAACCGACGTCATGAGCTGCACGATAATGGAAGCAGAGATGTAGGGCATGATGCCAAGCGCAAAAATGGCCATACGACCGACAGCGCCACCGGCAAACATGTTGAAAAGTCCGAGCACACCCTGGCTATGCTGCTGGAAAGCCTGCGCAAGCGCGTCAGGATTGATGCCGGGAAGCGGAATATAGGTGCCGAACCGGTATACGAGCAAAGCACCCAGCGTAAACCAGATGCGCTTCTTGAGTTCTTCTGCCTTCGAGAAAGCCGAAAAATTGAGATTGGAAACTAGCTGTTCAGCAGCCGATGCCATTAAATTTCTCCGGTGAAAAGTCTCCGGTCCTCCGCCCCCTTTTGCGCAATCCTCACCGGTCGCGCCTCGGGACTAAAAAGACCCTACCCAGATATGCGCATTGGCATAAATGTGCAAGCGGCGGCACTAAGGCCGCCGCTTTTTATTTTTGTATCGAAGCCTTATTCGGCAGCGACTTCAGGAAGCTTGATGCTACCGCCAGCCTTTTCGATCTTTTCGACCGCAGCCTTGGAAGCACCGGCTACCTCAAAGACAACCTTTGCCTTCAGTTCGCCGTCCGAAAGGATACGAACACCGTCCTTGGCGCGGCGAATCACGCCGGCAGCTTTCAGCGAATCGAGGTTCACAACAGCCTTGGCGTCGAGCTTGCCTGCGTCGATAGCGGCCTGAACACGGCCGAGCGACACAACATTGAAGCTCTTTGCGAAGATGTTGGTGAAGCCGCGCTTCGGCAGACGGCGGTAGATTGGCATCTGGCCGCCTTCGAAGCCATTGATCGCGACGCCCGAACGGGACTTCTGACCCTTGACGCCGCGGCCAGCGGTCTTGCCGGTGCCCGAGCCGATACCACGGCCAACGCGCTTGCGTTCTTTGACCGAACCTGGCTTGTCACGCAGATCGTTGAGTTTCATATCTCTATCCCCTGCGTTATCAGGCCTCGTCCACGATGCGGACGAGATGCTGAACCTTGTTGATCATACCGCGAACCGAAGGAGTATCCTCCAGCGTGCGGCGGCGGTGCATTTTGTTAAGTCCGAGTCCGATCAGCGTTGCACGCTGTTCGGCTGGACGACGGATAGGGCTTCCGATCTGTTCGACCGTAACCGTCTTACCCTTCTTCTCAGCCATCACTCAAATCCCTTGTCTATGGCGTATCCGGTGCCATTGCACCGGACTGGCACAAACTATCGGCTATTCTTCCGAACCGACCACATCATGGCGGCGAGCCTGAAGGGTCGAGTACTTGATGCCGCGCTGTGCAGCGATGTCCTTCGGATGCATCTGATGCTTCAGAGCATCGAACGTCGCACGAACCATGTTGTATGGGTTCGACGAGCCGAGAGACTTGGCAACAACGTCCTGAACGCCGAGCGTTTCGAACACTGCACGCATCGGACCACCGGCGATGATACCCTTACCAGCAGGAGCTGCACGAAGCAGAACCTTACCAGCGCCGTGACGACCCTGCACATCGTGATGCAGAGTACGACCCGAACGCAGCGGTACGAAAATCATATCGCGCTTGGCAGCTTCTGTGGCCTTGCGGATAGCTTCAGGCACTTCACGAGCCTTGCCATGACCGAAGCCTACGCGACCCTTCTGGTCTCCAACTACGACGAGCGCAGCGAAACCGAAGCGACGGCCACCCTTAACAACCTTAGCAACGCGATTGATGTGAACGAGCTTATCGACGAATTCGCTGTCGCGCTCCTCACGACCGCGATCTTCGCGGTTACGTTCTCTCTGTGCCATATCCTATTCCTTTATTATTTTCCGGAAGCACAAAATTATTAGAAGCTCAGACCGCCTTCGCGGGCAGCTTCGGCGAGAGCCTTCACACGGCCGTGGTAAATGAATGCACCACGGTCGAACACTACTTCGCTGACGCCTGCTTTAACGGCACGCTCAGCAACCAGCTTACCAACCGCAGCGGCTGCTGCGGAGTCGGCACCGGTCTTGAGCTTGCCCTTCAGGTCGCCATCCAGGGTCGAAGCAGCCGCGATGGTAACACCGCGAACGTCGTCGATAACCTGAACGTAGATGTTCTTGGAAGAGCGGTGCACGCTGAGGCGCGGACGGCCATTTGCGACAGCCTTGACCTGACGGCGTACACGAGCAGCGCGACGCTGCAAAGTTTCTTTTGGCGATGCCATGACGCGCTTCCCTTACTTCTTCTTGCCTTCTTTGCGGACGATTTTCTCGCCAGCATACTTGACGCCCTTGCCCTTGTAAGGCTCGGGGCCGCGATATTCGCGGATCTCAGCCGCGACCTGACCGACCTGCTGCTTGTCGATGCCGGTGACGACGATTTCCGTCGGCTTCGGAACAGCAACAGTGATGCCAGCAGGCACGTCGTAGACCACTTCGTGGCTGAAGCCGAGCGAAAGCTGCAGGTTTTTGCCCTGCATGGCAGCGCGGTAACCGACGCCGCTGATTTCGAGCTTCTTTTCAAAGCCGTCCTTCACGCCAACAAAAATGTTGGAGATCATCGTGCGGGACATGCCCCACTTCGAACGAGCTTCTTTCGACTGGTCGCGTGGATCGACGCTGACAGCGCCTTCTTCCATCTTGACCAAAACTTCATCGTGCACGACGAAGGAGAGTTCACCCTTCGCGCCCTTAGCCTTGACGATCTGCCCATCAACACTGGCGGTCACGCCCGCCGGGACCGGCACGGGTTTTTTACCGATACGAGACATTTTAATACCTGTCTTTTATCTGTTCGCTGTCAACCGCATCAGAAGATGCGGCAGAGCAGCTCACCACCAACGTTTTGTTCACGGGCTTCATGATCCGCCATAACGCCCTTCGGCGTGGAGAGGATCGAGATGCCAAGGCCGTTCGCGACCTGCGGGATCGACTTGACCGACACGTAAACGCGACGGCCAGGCTTCGATACGCGGCTGATCTCACGGATAACCGGAACACCTTCATAGTACTTCAGCTCGATTTCGATCTCGGCCTTGCCGTTCACGAATTCGCTCTGCGAGTAACCGCGGATGTAACCTTCAGACTGAAGAACATCGAGCACGCGAGCGCGCAGCTTAGAAGCCGGGGTCGTAACCTTGGTCTTCTTGCGGCCTACTGCGTTGCGGATACGGGTCAGCATATCGCCGAGAGGATCTGACACAGACATATGCTACTCCTTACCAGCTCGACTTGACGATGCCCGGGATCTGACCGAGCGAACCCAACTGACGGAGCGCAATACGCGACATCTTCAGTTTACGGTAATAACCACGCGGACGGCCCGAAACTTCGCAACGATTGCGAATACGAACCTTCGATGAATTGCGCGGCAGTTCGGCAAGCCGGATAGTGGCGCGGAAGCGCTCCTCCAGCGGAAGGCCCTGATCCATTACGATCGCCTTCAGGCGCGCACGCTTGCCAGCGTGACGCTTAACCAACTTTTCGCGGCGCTTGTTTTTTTCGACTGCGCTAGTCTTGGCCATATTAATATACCTCGCTACGCTTGCCGTTACTGCCGGAAGGGGAAGTTGAATGCACGCAGAAGAGCGCGCGCTTCATCATCCGACTTGGCGGTCGTGCAAACGATGATGTCCATGCCCCAGATCTGATCAACCTTATCGTAGTTGATTTCCGGAAACACGATGTGCTCCTTGATGCCCATGGCATAGTTGCCACGTCCGTCAAAGCTCTTCGGGTTCAGGCCGCGAAAGTCGCGGACACGCGGAAGAGCAATCGTGATGAAACGATCAAGGAATTCGTACATGCGGTCCTGGCGAAGAGTGACCTTCGTACCAATTGGCATGCCTTCACGCAACTTGAACGTTGCGATCGAGTTACGAGCGCGGGTGATAACAGCCTTTTGACCGGCAATCAAGCCAAGGTCTTCAGCAGCAATCGCCGGCTTCTTGGAGTCGCCAGTGGCTTCGCCAACGCCCATGTTGAGGACAACTTTGCTGATGCGTGGAATCTGCATCTCGTTGTCATATTTGAATTCTTCAAGCAGAGCTTTACGAATGTTTTCGTTGTAAAGCTTCTTGAAGCGGGGAAGTGCCTTAACTTCAGCCATCGATCAGCGCTCCAGAACGTTTTGCGACACGAACCTTCTTGCCGTCCTCGACGCGGAAACCGACGCGGGTCGGCTTGCCGTCCTTGGGATCAGCAATTGCCAGGTTGGACAGGTGAATCGGCGCTTCCTTGGAGATAATGCCGGCTTCCTGGGTCTGGGTCTGACGCTGATGACGCTTCACAATATTGATACCGCGAACGAGCGCCTGCTCGTCCTTCGGCATAACCTTGAGAACTTCGCCCTTACGGCCCTTGTCCTTACCGGACAGCACGACAACGCTGTCGCCTTTGCGAATCTTCTGCATCGTCTTGCTTCCTTACAGAACTTCCGGGGCCAGCGAGATGATCTTCATGTGGTTCTTTGCGCGAAGTTCGCGCGGAACCGGTCCGAAGATACGCGTGCCGATCGGCTCTTTCTTGTTATCGATGAGAACGGCTGCATTGTTATCGAAACGAATAACGCTGCCGTCCGGACGACGGATATCCTTGGCGGTGCGTACAACAACCGCCTTCATCACGTCACCCTTTTTGACGCGGCCGCGCGGAATAGCTTCCTTGATCGACACCACAATGATGTCGCCAACGGAAGCGTAACGCCGCTTCGAGCCGCCCAGCACCTTGATGCACATGACACGACGTGCGCCGGAGTTATCCGCCACGTCGAGGTTTGTTTGCATCTGAATCATGACTGGCCGCCTTCTTTCCTCTCAGCTGGTTAAGGGCTCCTGCCCTACCTAAGCTGCGTGTTTATAATTTAGCCTGCTGCTTCGTTCGTCAGAACGACCCAGCGTTTGTCCTTCGAGATTGGAGCCGATTCCTGAATGGAAACGAGATCACCAATCTTGAACTGGTTGTTTTCGTCATGCGCTTTGTACTTCTTAGACTGACGCACGGTCTTCTGGAGGAGCGGATGCGAATAGCGGCGCTCAACCTTGACCACAACAGTCTTATCATTCTTGTCGCTGACGACAACGCCCTGCAGAACGCGTTTAGGCATTATATTCTTCCTTATGCCTTGCTTGCGGCCGCCTTCTGGCGGGCAATAGTCTTAATACGCGCGATGTCGCGGCGAACCTGCTTCACGCGCGCGGTTTTTTCGAGCTGGCCGGTGGCCTTCTGAAAGCGCAGGTTGAACTGCTCTTTCTTCAGGGTGCCCAGCTCGTCATTCAGTTGATCGAGGCTCTTCGCCCGAACGTCTGCGGCTTTCATAGTTGCCTCTCCTTATTCAGCAATGCGCTGGATAAAGCGCGTCTTGATCGGCAACTTTGCTGCGCCGAGTCTGAGGGCTTCGCGTGCCACATCTTCGGGTACGCCGTCAAGCTCAAACATTACGCGACCTGGTGCCACACGGCACGCCCAGTAGTCAACCGAACCCTTACCTTTACCCATACGGACTTCAGTAGGCTTCGAAGTTACCGGCAGGTCAGGGAAGATGCGGATCCATACACGACCGGCACGCTTCATGTGACGGGTGATCGCGCGGCGGGCCGCTTCGATCTGACGTGCAGTGACGCGTTCCGGCTCCACGGCCTTCAAACCGAATGCACCGAAATTCAGATCCGTGCCGCCTTTCGAGTTGCCGTGAATACGGCCCTTGAACTGCTTGCGGAACTTGGTGCGCTTAGGCTGCATCATTGTTCTCTACTCCAAATTTCTCGCCCGCGGCCCGCTTTTTAAGCGTTTTCGCGGCGGCGGTTCGACGAGGAACCCTGATTGTCACCCTCGACCGCACGACGCTCGGAAGCCATCGGATCATGTTCAAGGATTTCGCCCTTGAAGACCCAAACCTTCACGCCGCAGATACCATAAGCGGTCTTCGCTTCTGCTGTGCCGTAATCAATATCGGCACGCAGCGTATGAAGCGGAACGCGACCTTCACGGTACCATTCCATGCGAGCGATTTCCGCGCCACCCAGACGACCCGAGCAGTTGATACGGATACCTTCGGCTCCAAGACGCATTGCCGACTGAACGGCCCGCTTCATGGCGCGACGGAATGCCACACGGCGTTCGAGCTGCTGAGCGATCGATTGAGCGACCAGGGTAGCGTCGATTTCCGGCTTGCGAACTTCAACGATGTTGAGCGACGTATCGGCATTGGTCATCTCGGAAAGCTTCTTACGGAGCTTTTCGATGTCTGCACCCTTCTTGCCGATGATGATGCCCGGGCGAGCCGAATGGATCGTCACGCGGCACTTCTTGTGCGGACGCTCAATCACGATCTTGGAGATCGCAGCCTGCTTGAGTTCTTTATTAAGGAACTCGCGGATCTTGACATCTTCATGCAGCAGTTTGCCGTACTCACCGGTATTCGCATACCAACGCGAATCCCAGGTGCGGTTGATGCCGAGACGAAGACCGATCGGATTAATCTTCTGACCCATTATGCGGCCTCCCCTTTTTCCGCGACTTCGCGGACAACAATGGTGAGATGCGAAAACGGCTTCTCGATGCGGCTGGCCTTACCACGTCCACGGACATGGAAGCGCTTCATGACGATCGACTTGCCGACATAGGCTTCGGCGACGATCAGAGCATCGACGTCGAGGTCGTGATTGTTTTCAGCGTTTGCAATCGCCGACTCAAGCGTCTTCTTAACCGTATCGGCGATCCGCTTGCGCGAGAACGTCAGATCGGCAAGTGCCGCATTCACTTTCTTGCCGCGAATCATGCTCGCGACAAGATTAAGCTTCTGCGGGCTGACGCGGAGCGTACGGGCGACGGCTTTCGCCTCGTTATCCTTAAGCTGGCGGGGAGCCTTGGCCTTGCCCATCGTTACTTCCTCTTTGACTTCTTGTCCGCGCCATGACCGTAGTAGGTACGTGTAGGCGCGAATTCACCGAACTTGTGTCCGACCATTTCTTCCGAAATCGACACCGGCACATGCTTGTTGCCGTTGTAGACGCCGAAAGTCAGACCGACAAACTGCGGCAGGATGGTGGAGCGGCGGCTCCACATCTTGATAACTTCATTACGACCGCCTTCGCGTACCTTCTCAGCCTTCTTGAGAAGATAGCCGTCGATAAACGGACCTTTCCAAACTGAACGAGCCACTTCAGACTACCTCTCTTACTTCTTGCGCTGATGGCGCGAACGCATGATGAACTTGTCAGTCGCCTTGTTCGAGCGCGTCTTCTTGCCCTTCGTAGGCTTGCCCCACGGAGTGACAGGATGACGACCACCCGAGGTACGACCTTCACCACCACCATGCGGGTGATCGACCGGGTTCATTGCAACACCGCGAACGTGCGGACGCTTGCCACGCCATACCGAACGACCGGCTTTACCGTCGTTGATATTGCCGTGGTCCGGATTGGACACCGCACCGACCGAAGCGAAGCAGGCACCTGGAACCAGACGCTGTTCACCGGAGTTAAGGCGCAGAATAGCCATGCCCTGATCGCGACCGACGAGCTGAGCATAGGTGCCAGCCGAGCGAGCGACCTGACCGCCCTTGCCTGGCTTCAGCTCAACGTTGTGAACGATCGTGCCAACCGGCATGGAAGCGAGCGGCATTGCATTGCCCGGCTTCACGTCGACGGAGTTGCCTGCAACAACCTTGTCGCCAACAGCAAGACGCTGCGGAGCCAGGATGTATGCCAGTTCACCGTCTTCGTAACGGATCAGCGCGATGAACGCTGTGCGGTTCGGATCGTATTCCAGACGTTCGACAGTGCCGACGACGTCAAGCTTGCGACGCTTGAAATCGATGAAACGGTACGAACGCTTGTGACCGCCGCCCTGAAAGCGAACAGTGATACGACCGGTGTTGTTACGGCCACCCTTCTTGGACAGACCTTCGGTCAGGGACTTGACCGGCTTGCCCTTGTAGAGTTCCGAACGGTCCACGATGACCAGCTGACGCTGGCTCGGCGTGATCGGATTAAAATGCTTGAGTGCCATTGTCTCTTACTCCATGGCCTCTCAGAGACCGGTCGAAACGTCGATGCTCTGGCCTTCGGCCAAAGTAACGATCGCTTTCTTGACGTCGCTCTGGCGCCCGATAAGGCCGCGGAACCGCTTAACCTTACCCTTGCGCACTGCAGTGTTGACTGCGGTAACCTTGACGCCGAACAGCGCTTCGACTGCAGCCTTGATTTCCGGCTTCGTTGCCTTGCGGGCTACGTTGAAGACAACCTGGTTATGTTCGGAAACCATGGTGGACTTCTCGGTGATAACCGGGCTGACGATCACGTCGTAATGGCGAAGATCAGTCATTTGAAACGCTCCTCAAGTGCCTCGACAGCCGCCTTGGAAAGAACGAGCTTGCCGCGGCGAAGGATGTCGTAAACATTGATGCCCTGCACTGGCAGAACGTCGATGTTCGGGATGTTCGAAGCCGCGCGCTGGAAGTTCACATCAATCTCCGCACCGCCGATGAGGAGTGCATTTTCAAGACCGAGCTTGGCGAACTGCGAAACAAGCTGCTTCGTCTTGGCTTCCGTTGCTGCCAGATCATCGATGATGATCAGGTCGGATGCCTTAGCCTTTGCGGACAAGGCATGACGCAGGCCAAGAGCACGAACCTTCTTCGGCAGGTCGTGGTCGTGCGAACGGATAACTGGTCCGTGAGCCTGACCACCGCCGCGGAACTGCGGTGCGCGAGCCGAATGGTGACGAGCACGGCCCGTACCCTTCTGCTTGTACATCTTGGCGCCGGTGCGGCTTACATCGCCACGACCCTGTGCCTTATGGGAGCCCTGCTGGCGGCGAGCCAACTGCCAGCGCACAACGCGCTGAAGAATGTCGTCACGCGGGTCGAGGCCGAAGATTTCTTCGTTCAGCTTGACCTTGCCGGCATCCTTGCCTTCAAGAGTGGTAATCGTGAGATCCATTATTCGGCTCCCTCAGTCGCGACAGCTTCAGCCTTCGCAGCACCTGCACGCAGAGCGGCCGGCTTCGGCGCGTTCTCAGGCAGCGAGACCTTGACCGCGTCGCGCACGATGATCCAGGCACCCTTGGAGCCCGGAACCGCACCGCGAACCAGAATGAGGCCGCGATCAGTGTCCGTCGAGACAACTTCAATATTCTGCGTGGTTACGCGGGTCTGGCCCATGTGACCAGCCATCTTCTTGCCCTTGAACACCTTACCCGGGTCCTGACGCTGACCGGTCGAGCCGTGAGCGCGGTGGGTAATGGAGTTACCGTGGGAAGCGCGATGACCGGCGAAGTTATGACGCTTCATAACACCGGCAAAGCCTTTACCGATCGAAGTACCCGTCACGTCGACCTTCTGGCCGGCGACGAAGTGTTCGGCGGTGATTTCAGCGCCGACTTCGAGGAGGTTGTCCGGCGAAACGCGGAATTCCGCGACCTTCGCCTTCGGCTCGACCTCGGCCTTCGCGAAATGACCGCGCATAGCCTTGGACGTGTTCTTTACCTTGGCAATACCAACGCCAAGCTGAACAGCCGTGTAACCGTTCTTTTCAACTGTACGCTGAGCTACCACGTGGCAATTCTCCATGCGGAGAACCGTCACCGGCACATGCTCGCCGGCGTCGTTATAGACGCGGGTCATGCCCAGCTTCTGTGCAATAACACCTGAACGCATCGGGTTCGTTCCTTCCGTCCTCAAGCCGATTAAAGCTTGATTTCGACATCAACACCTGCAGACAGATCGAGCTTCATCAAAGCATCTACAGTCTGCGGGGTTGGGTCTACGATATCGAGAAGACGCTTGTGCGTACGCATCTCAAACTGTTCGCGGCTCTTCTTGTCGATGTGCGGCGACCGGTTAACCGTGAACTTCTCGATCCGCGTTGGAAGCGGGATCGGTCCGCGCACATTTGCACCGGTACGCTTGGCAGTCGACACGATTTCCCGCGTCGAAGCGTCAAGGATCCGATGATCAAACGCCTTAAGGCGAATGCGGATGTTTTGACCGTTCATTTCATCTGTTCCTTGTTACGCGGAAACGCTCGCTCTGGAGCGAGCGTTCCAGCACAAACCTTCATTACTCGATGATCGAAGCGACGATGCCTGCACCGACGGTGCGGCCACCTTCACGGATAGCGAAGCGGAGCTTCTCTTCCATGGCGATCGGGACGATCAGGGTGACGTCAACGGTAACGTTGTCGCCAGGCATAACCATTTCCGTACCTTCCGGCAGCGTGACAACACCGGTCACGTCCGTCGTGCGGAAGTAGAACTGCGGACGATAGTTCGTGAAGAACGGCGTATGACGGCCACCTTCGTCCTTGGTCAGAATATAGGCTTCTGCCTTGAACTTGGTGTGCGGCTTAACCGAACCCGGCTTGCAGAGAACCTGGCCGCGCTCAACGTCTTCACGGCCAACGCCGCGGATCAGCGCGCCGATGTTGTCGCCAGCCTGGCCCTGATCGAGCAGCTTGCGGAACATTTCAACGCCGGTAACCGTCGTCTTCGTCGTCGCCTTGATGCCGACGATTTCAACTTCTTCACCAACCTTGACGATACCGCGCTCAACGCGACCCGTCACAACCGTACCACGGCCCGAGATCGAGAAAACGTCTTCGATCGGCATCAGGAACGGCTGGTCGATCGGACGTTCCGGGGTCGGAATGTAGTCGTCAACAGCGGCCATCAGAGCGCGAACAGCGTCTTCACCCAGTTCCTTCGAGGAATCTTCCAGAGCAGCAAGAGCCGAGCCCTTGACGATCGGGGTTTCATCGCCCGGGAAGTCGTACTTCGACAGAAGTTCACGAACTTCCAGTTCAACCAGTTCGAGCAGTTCTGCGTCGTCAACCTGGTCGCACTTGTTCAGGAACACCACGATTGCCGGAACGCCAACCTGACGGGCGAGCAGGATGTGCTCACGGGTCTGCGGCATCGGGCCGTCAGCGGCCGAAACAACCAGGATCGCACCGTCCATCTGGGCAGCACCGGTGATCATGTTCTTCACATAGTCAGCGTGACCAGGGCAGTCGACGTGTGCGTAGTGACGGTTGGCGGTTTCGTACTCGACGTGCGACGTCGAAATCGTGATACCGCGAGCCTTTTCTTCAGGCGCTGCGTCGATCTGATCATAGGCCTTGAAATCACCGAAAAACTTCGTGATCGCTGCCGTCAGAGACGTCTTGCCATGGTCAACGTGACCAATCGTGCCGATATTAACGTGGGGCTTCGTACGTTCAAACTTACTCTTTGCCATTTGAGCTCTCCGTAAATTTAGCCTGCTCAGGCATTCTTTTGATTGGGAGCGTGATCTTCAGATTACGCATGTCTTTCTCCCGGAACCGATATCCACTTCCGGGAGACATGCGCTCCGATCACGCAAACTTCTTCTGGATTTCCTGTGCGACCGCCGTCGGAACCGGCTCATAATGGTCGAACTGCATCGTGTACTGTGCACGGCCCTGGGACATCGAACGCAAGCTATTCACGTAGCCAAACATGTTGGCGAGCGGAACGTTTGCATTGACGACCGTGGCGATGCCGCGGGCTTCGGTGCCGGAAATCTGACCGCGACGCGAGTTCAGATCGCCGATAACGTCACCAACGTAATCTTCCGGCGTAACAACCTCGACCTTCATGATCGGCTCGAGGAGTTGAGCGCCAGCCTTCTGCGCACCTTCACGGAACGCTGCACGGGACGCGATTTCGAAGGCGAGAACAGACGAGTCAACGTCATGATATGCGCCGTCGATCAGAGTGGCCTTAACGCCGAGCATCGGGAAGCCAGCCAGCGGGCCTGCACCCATGACGCTTTCGATACCCTTCTGAACACCTGGAATGTATTCCTTCGGCACCGAGCCACCGACGATCTTCGATTCGAAGATGAAATCGTCGCCGTCATGCGGTTCGAAGATGATCTTCACACGAGCGAACTGACCCGAACCACCCGACTGCTTCTTGTGGGTGTAATCGATTTCAGCCTTACGGGTGATCGATTCACGGTAAGCAACCTGCGGAGCACCGATATTTGCTTCAACCTTGAATTCGCGCTTCATGCGATCGACGAGAATGTCGAGGTGAAGTTCGCCCATGCCGGCGATGATGGTCTGACCGGATTCTTCGTCCGACTTGACGCGGAACGAAGGATCTTCGGCAGCCAGACGATTGAGCGCGATGCCCATCTTTTCCTGGTCGGCCTTGGTCTTCGGCTCGATAGCGATTTCGATAACCGGATCCGGGAATTCCATGCGTTCAAGGATAACCGGCTTCAGCGGATCGCAGAGCGTATCGCCAGTGGTGGTTTCCTTGAGGCCAGCCAGAGCAACGATGTCGCCTGCGAAAGCTTCTTCGATGTCTTCACGGCTGTTGGAGTGCATCTGCAGCATACGGCCGATGCGCTCACGCTTGCCCTTGACGGTGTTTTCGAGCGAAATGCCCTTGGTCAGCTTGCCCGAATAGATACGAGCGAAGGTCAGCGAACCAACGAACGGATCGTTCATGATCTTGAATGCAAGCATCGAAAGCGGTGCTTCATCCGAAGATTCACGGGTGGTTTCGGTTTCCGTCTTGACGTCGATGCCCTTGATGGCAGGCACATCGGTCGGAGCCGGAAGGAAATCCACAACAGCGTCGAGAAGCGGCTGAATGCCACGGTTCTTAAATGCCGTACCGCAAAGGATCGGATGGAACTTAACCTCGATGGTGCCCTTACGGATCAATGCACGGAGCTGCTCATTCGTAGGCATAGTACCTTCGAGATAAGCTTCCATGGCAGCTTCATCGATTTCCACAGCCAGCTCGATGAGCTTTTCGCGGTATTCTTCAGCCTGATCCTTGAGGTGCTCAGGAATTTCACCAACGGTCGCAGCCGCGCCGATCGTGCCATCCCAGGTCAGAGCCTTCATTTCGATCAGGTCAATGACGCCTTCGAACTCGTTTTCAGCGCCGATCGGCAACTGAACCGGAAGCGCTACTGCGCCAAGACGCGAGCCGACCATTTCTACGCAACGGTAGAAATCGGCACCGATCTTGTCCATCTTGTTGACGAAGACCATACGCGGGACGTGGTACTTTTCAGCCTGACGCCATACGGTTTCGGTCTGAGGCTCAACGCCAGCATTGGCGTCGAGCAGTGCAATTGCGCCGTCGAGAACGCGGAGCGAACGCTCAACTTCAATGGTGAAGTCGACGTGGCCCGGCGTGTCGATGATGTTGAAACGGCGCTTCTTGCCATCCTGACCCTGCCAGAACGTGGTCGTGGCAGCGGACGTGATGGTGATACCGCGTTCCTGTTCCTGCTCCATCCAGTCCATGGTCGACGCACCGTCGTGGGTCTCGCCGATCTTGTGGTTCTTACCGGTGTAGAACAGAATACGCTCGGTCATCGTCGTCTTACCGGCGTCGATGTGAGCCATGATACCGAAATTGCGGTAGTCTTCGATTTTGTATTCGCGGGCCATGATAGTCGCTCTTTGAATAGGTTTCGACGATTACCAGCGGTAATGCGAGAAGGCGCGGTTGGCTTCAGCCATGCGGTGCGTGTCTTCACGCTTCTTCACAGCAGAACCACGGTTGTTAGCAGCGTCAAGCAGCTCGCCGGAAAGACGATCGATCATCGTCGTCTCGTTACGACCACGAGCAGCATTGATGAGCCAGCGAATGGCAAGTGCCTGGCGGCGTTCTGGACGCACATCGACCGGAACCTGATAGGTTGCACCGCCAACGCGGCGCGAACGGACTTCGACGTGCGGAGCTACGTTGTCGAGCGCCTGATGGAACAGCGCGACCGGCTCGGACTTTGCCTTGGCTTCGATTGAATCGAGCGCACCGTAAACGATGCTTTCAGCAACCGACTTCTTGCCATGAAGCATGACTGCATTCATGAACTTCGTGATAACGAGATCACCGAACTTCGGATCCGGATTGATCTCACGCTTCTCAGCCTTATGGCGTCTGGACATTTCGTCTCTTCTTTCAATTACATCGGGCTCAGCTCGCCCTCTGGCGGCCGGTATCCCCGGAAAATCTTACTTCGGACGCTTTGCACCGTACTTCGAACGGCGCTGCTTGCGGTTCTTGACACCCTGGGTATCGAGAACGCCGCGGATGATGTGGTAACGCACACCCGGCAAGTCCTTTACGCGACCGCCGCGGATCATGACGACCGAGTGCTCCTGCAGGTTATGCCCTTCACCAGGGATATAACCGATGACTTCGAAGCCGTTCGTCAGACGAACCTTGGCAACCTTACGGAGAGCCGAGTTTGGCTTCTTCGGGGTCGTCGTATAAACGCGGGTGCAAACGCCGCGCTTCTGAGGGTTTGCCTGCAGTGCAGGAACCTTATTGCGCTTTACCGGCGCAGTGCGCGGCTTGCGGATAAGCTGGTTTACGGTTGGCATACAACCTTCCTCTATAAAAAATCTCGTATCCACGCCCTTACGGGCCGTTTCACCGCCATGCTGATGCACAAATTCGGGACAAGTCACGACAACCGGTGACTACCCCGAACAAAAGCAGAGGAAGCTGACGCTTCATGCGAACGGCAAGTTGCATTTCGATCGTAAAACGAACCCTGTTTGAGACGAACTTCAGGACGCGTCGTCCCGAACAAGCCTGCCTCACATCGGCTCAGATGAGCTGCTGATACGTCTTTAGCAGCGTTACGTCAAGGGAGTTGAGCCAAGTTTCTTCGGCAACGGGCCGGAAACCGGCGTTTTGCCCTCCGCCGGGCAGGTTATTGCGCTGCAATCGGCGCATAATCGCACATATTTCGCGATCAGAACCGTCATTTTCACGTGGCAGCATGGCTTTGGTGCCCCGGAGCCGTTATTGAAACACATCCGAGTCGAAACGCAACCCAATATTAAGGGATTTTCAATGTCTTCCACTACCACATCCACTGGCGACGATTCGCCAACCGTCCACCTGATCATCGCAGACGTCTGGAACGAAGGTGAAGAATCTCCCGTCGAAGTGCATTTGCTTATGAAGACGGACGAAGATGAAGATCTCGTTCAGACCGTACTCGCCATTCTCGCCGAAGAAGGCTATCACGAAGCAGAACTTCTCGAGATGGGCACCCTCACCGAAGAGCCTGCCGAAGAGCCGCATAAAAGTGCATGGGCCACCGCACTGAGCGGCGAAGTCGCGTTGATCGAGTTCGACGGCGACGAAGAAGAAGAGTAAGGCTTAGCAAAAGCATTTTCAGCAAAACTGCGAATCTGTTCTGCGGGAAATACTCAAAACAAAAGGCGCATCCTGAAAACGGGATGCGCCTTTTTCTTTTGCTACATATCCAGGCTCGCCGCCGAAATCACCCAAACAAAAAGGCCGCCTCGAAAGGCGGCTTTTTTCGATTTCATATCTACCGATTACTCGGCAGCGTTGTTGGTCATGTCCACCAGCATCGCATTGGCTTCCTTGGAACCGGAAGACTTGCGGCGCTCATCGATGATCAGTTCGTCGCGAGCTGTTGCAATACGACGGATCTGGTTGGTCATGCCGCCAGTACCGGCCGGGATAAGACGGCCGACGATGACGTTTTCCTTGAGACCCTGCAACGTGTCCATCTTGCCGGCAACCGCAGCTTCCGTAAGCACGCGGGTCGTTTCCTGGAACGACGCAGCCGAGATGAAGGACGGAGTCTGCAACGAAGCCTTGGTGATACCGAGCAGGACAGGATTGCCGGAACCCGGCTTCTTGCCTTCTTCGACCAGACGTTCGTTGATCTCGTCGAGCTCGATACGATCCACGTGATCGCCGGTGATGTAACCGGTATCGCCGGATTCGGTGATCTCGACCTTCTGAAGCATCTGACGGACAATCACTTCGATGTGCTTGTCGTTGATCAAAACGCCCTGCAAACGATAGACTTCCTGGATTTCGTTCACGAGGTACGAAGCCAGAGCCTCGACGCCCTTGATCGCCAGAATGTCGTGCGGTGCCGGGTTGCCGTCGAGGATGTACTCACCCTTTTCGATGACGTCACCGTCCTGAAGATGGAACGGCTTGCCCTTCGGAATGAGGTACTCGACCGGCTCGATCGTGTCGTCGTTCGGCTCGATGATGATGCGACGCTTGTTCTTGTAGTCGCGACCGAAACGAACGGTGCCATCGATCTCTGCGATGACGGCATGGTCCTTCGGACGACGTGCTTCGAACAGTTCCGCAACGCGCGGCAGACCACCGGTGATGTCCTTGGTCTTGGCGCTTTCCATCGGCAGACGGGCGATAACATCACCAGCCTTCACGTGTGCGCCCGGTTCGACCGAGAGGATCGTTTCCACCGAGAGCATGAAGCGAGCGTCACCACCCTTGGACAGCTTGAGGATCTTGCCGGCCTTGTCCTTGATGACCATGGCAGGCTTGAGATCCGAACCGCGCGGGGTGGAACGCCAGTCGATAACGACACGCTTGGTGATACCGGTCGACTCGTCGGCCGATTCCGAAACCGAAAGACCGTCGACGAGATCTTCGAACGCCACGTAACCTTCGACTTCCGTCATGATCGGACGGGTGTACGGATCCCACTCGGCAATACGTTGACCGCGTTTGACCGTGTCGGCCTCGTCCACAAACAGACGCGAACCGTAGGTCACGCGATGGACCGCACGTTCCTTGCCCGTATTGTCGAGGATCAGGACGGCCATGTTACGACCCATGACCACGAGGTTGCCATCGGAGTTGCGAACCACATTGCGGTTACGCAGCTTGACGGTACCTTCGTACGAGGCTTCGAGGTACGAGCTGTCAACAACCTGTGCAGTACCGCCCAAGTGGAAGGTACGCATGGTGAGCTGAGTGCCCGGCTCGCCGATCGACTGAGCAGCGATAACGCCGACAGCTTCGCCCTGGTTGACCGGAGTACCGCGTGCGAGGTCGCGACCGTAGCACTTGGCGCAAACGCCGTTGCGGGTTTCGCAAGTCAGTGCCGAGCGGATGCGGATCGACTGGATACCAGCCTTCTCGATGATCTCGACGTCCTTCTCCTCAATCATGCGGCCAGCTTCGACGATGACTTCGCCGGTTGCCGGATGCAGGATCGGATCGAGAGCCGTACGGCCCAGAACGCGCTGACCGATCGAAGCCACGATCTGGCCGGCATCGACGATCGGCTGCATGGTGAGACCGATTTCGGCGCCACAATCGACTTCCGAAATGATCGCATCCTGTGCAACGTCGACGAGACGACGGGTCAGGTAGCCCGAGTTGGCCGTCTTCAAGGCGGTGTCTGCCAGACCCTTACGGGCACCGTGGGTCGAGTTGAAGTACTCGTTAACGGTCAGGCCTTCCTTGAAGTTCGAGATGATCGGGGTTTCGATGATTTCACCCGACGGCTTGGCCATCAGGCCGCGCATACCGCCAAGCTGACGCATCTGGTTGACCGAACCACGGGCACCCGAATGCGACATCATGTAGACCGAGTTCATCTGCTTCTGGCGACCGGTCACCGGATCGAATTCGACGGCCTTCAGGCGCGCCATCATCTCTTCGGTGATCTTGTCGGTTGCCTTGCCCCAGGCGTCGACGACCTTGTTGTACTTTTCGCCCTGAGTGATCAGGCCGTCATTGTACTGCTGTTCGTATTCGGTCGTGAGCGCTTCAGTATCCGCAACGATCTTCGCCTTGGTGTCCGGAATGACCATGTCATCCTTGCCGAACGAGATACCCGCACGGCAGGCATGGGCAAAGCCGAGCTGCATGATGCGATCGCAGAAGATAACCGTCTCTTTCTGGCCGCAATGGCGGTAGACGTGGTCGATCATCTTGGAGATGTTCTTCTTGGTCATCTCCTGATTGCAGATGTCGAACGGCACCATGGCATTTTTCGGCAGCAGTTCACCCGTGATCATGCGGCCAGGCGTCGTGTCGTAAATCTTCGACACAGGATTGCCTTCGGCATCAACCGTCTTGAAACGGCCCTTGATCTTGGTGTGCAGCGTAACGACCTTGGTTTCCAGCGCATGCTGAAGCTCGCCCATATCGGCAAACATCATGCCCTCGCCCGGCTCCTTGTCTGCCACGATGGACAGATAATAGAGGCCGAGAACCATGTCCTGCGAAGGAACGATGATCGGTGCGCCGTTTGCCGGGTGCAGGATGTTGTTGGTCGACATCATCAGCACGCGTGCTTCAAGCTGGGCTTCAAGCGACAGCGGAACGTGAACAGCCATCTGGTCACCGTCGAAGTCGGCGTTGAACGCCGTACAAACGAGCGGATGCAACTGGATTGCCTTGCCTTCGATCAGGGTGGGTTCGAAGGCCTGGATGCCAAGACGGTGTAGCGTCGGAGCGCGGTTCAAAAGAACCGGATGCTCACGGATCACTTCATCGAGGATATCCCAGACTTCCGGACGCTCCTTTTCAACAAGCTTCTTCGCCTGCTTGACGGTCGAGGAATAACCCTTGGCGTCAAGACGGGCGTAGATGAATGGCTTGAACAGTTCGAGCGCCATCTTCTTCGGCAGACCGCACTGGTGCAGCTTGAGTTCCGGACCGGTCACGATAACCGAACGTCCGGAATAGTCGACGCGCTTGCCGAGCAGGTTCTGACGGAAGCGGCCCTGCTTGCCCTTGAGCATGTCGGACAGCGACTTCAGCGGACGCTTGTTGGCGCCGGTGATGACGCGGCCGCGACGACCGTTATCGAACAGCGCGTCCACAGCTTCCTGCAGCATGCGCTTTTCGTTACGGATGATGATGCCAGGAGCACGCAGTTCGATCAGGCGCTTCAGACGGTTGTTACGGTTGATGACGCGGCGGTACAGATCGTTCAGATCCGACGTCGCGAAACGACCGCCGTCCAGCGGCACGAGCGGACGCAAATCCGGCGGAATGACCGGAACGATCTTCATGATCATCCATTCCGGGCGGTTTCCCGACTCCAGAAAGTTTTCGACGATCTTCAGACGCTTCATCAGCTTCTTCTGCTTCAGGTCCGAAGTGGTCTCGGCAAGATCGACGCGCAGATCAGCGGCAATCTTTGCGAGTTCCATCGAAGCCAGCAGCTCGTAGATAGCTTCTGCACCGATAAGAGCCGTGAACTGATCTTCGCCGAATTCATCGACGGCGATCATATATTCCTCTTCCGAAAGAAGCTGATGCTCCTTCAGGGAGGTCAGGCCCGGTTCGGTCACGATGTAGTTTTCGAAGTACAGGACGCGCTCGATATCCTTGAGCGTCATGTCCAGGAGCGTGCCGATACGGCTCGGCAGCGACTTCAGGAACCAGATGTGAGCAACCGGAGCTGCGAGTTCGATATGGCCCATGCGCTCGCGACGAACGCGCGAGAGCGTGACTTCCACACCGCACTTTTCGCAGATGATGCCTTTGTATTTCATGCGCTTGTACTTGCCGCACAAGCATTCATAGTCCTTGATCGGGCCGAAGATGCGCGCGCAGAAGAGACCATCGCGTTCTGGCTTGAACGTGCGGTAATTGATCGTCTCCGGCTTCTTGATCTCGCCGTATGACCAGGACAGAATCTTCTCAGGGCTGGCAATCGAGATTCTGATGGAATCGAACGTCTGTGCCGGAGCCTGAGGATTGAAAAGATTCATGACCTCTTGGTTCATGCCGTTCTCCTTGAGGGCGATCCGTCGCCCTGTGTCGTCGATGACAAGCTGAAAATCCTTGCCATCCTGAAAAGAAATCGCGGTACTACGCAGTTTTGAACTGGCTTGCCGTATTCTCGTTTCCGGTACGGAACCGTGTCCCGCAGTGTCCTGAAAACGATTATAGAGGCGCGCCGCGGCAATACCGTGGCGCGCCCTTGAGCTTTATTCCGCTGCGTCAGGCAAAGCCTGTTGCTGTTCGTCGCGTGTATCGTCCAGCTCGACATTGAGGCCGAGCGAACGCATTTCCTTGACGAGAACGTTGAAGCTCTCCGGAATGCCCGCTTCGAACGTGTCGTCGCCGCGCACGATCGCTTCGTAGACCTTGGTACGGCCTGCCACGTCGTCCGACTTGACTGTCAGCATTTCCTGCAGCGTGTAAGCCGCACCATATGCTTCCAGAGCCCAGACCTCCATTTCGCCGAAGCGCTGGCCACCGAACTGGGCCTTGCCGCCCAGAGGCTGCTGCGTAACGAGCGAGTAAGGTCCGATCGAACGGGCGTGAATCTTGTCGTCGACCAGGTGGTGGAGCTTCAACATATAGATGTAGCCCATGGTCACCTGACGGTCGAACGGCTCACCCGTACGTCCATCATACAGCGTCGACTGACCCGAGGTCGCAAGACCGGCATCCGTCAGCATCGCATTGATGTCGGCTTCGACGGCACCGTCGAAGACCGGCGTTGCGATCGACACGCCGCGCTTCACCTGGTTGGCCAGCATGAGGACGGAATCGTCATCATAAGACCGTACCGGTTCATTGCGGTCGTTGTCCGGATAGATGTGCTCCAGCGTTTCGCGCAGCGGCTCGATATTGGCCGTCTTGCGGTAAACGTCGATGAGCTCACCGATCTTCTTGCCCATGCCTGCGCATGCCCAGCCGAGGTGGGTTTCCAGAATCTGGCCCACATTCATACGGCTCGGAACGCCAAGCGGGTTCAGCACGATGTCAGCATGCGTACCGTCTTCGAGGAACGGCATGTCCTCGACCGGCAGAATGCGGGAAACCACACCCTTGTTGCCGTGACGGCCAGCCATCTTGTCGCCTGGCTGGATCTTGCGCTTCACAGCGACAAAGACCTTGACCATCTTCATGACGCCTGGAGGCATCTCGTCGCCGCGCTGTACCTTTTCGACCTTGTCCATGAAGCGTGCTTCGAGCAGCTTCTTGGATTCGTCGTACTGGCCACGCAGAGCTTCCAGCTCGCCCTGAAGCTTTTCGTCTTCACTGGCAAACTGCCACCATTGCGAACGCGGATACTCGGTCATGAGTTCGCGGCTGATCGTCGTGCCCTTCTTGAAGCCCTTAGGGCCGGCAGCGGCAACCTTGCCATCGATCATGTCGGCGAGACGGCCGTAGACGTTGCGGTCCAGGATAGCCTGCTCGTCGTCACGGTCCTTGGCCAGACGCTCGATTTCTTCACGCTCGATAGCCATGGCGCGCTCGTCCTTTTCAACGCCGTGGCGATTGAAAACGCGAACTTCCACAACCGTACCGTAAGTTCCGGGCGGCATGCGCATGGAGGTGTCACGGACGTCCGATGCCTTTTCACCGAAGATGGCGCGCAGAAGCTTCTCTTCCGGCGTCATCGGGCTTTCGCCCTTCGGCGTGATCTTGCCGACGAGAATGTCGCCAGGATGCACTTCAGCACCGATGTACACGATACCGGCTTCGTCGAGGTTCTTCAGCGCTTCTTCCGAAACGTTCGGAATGTCGCGGGTGATTTCCTCAGGTCCAAGCTTGGTGTCACGAGCGGCAACTTCGAATTCCTCGATGTGGATCGAGGTGAACACGTCGTCCGAAACGATCTTCTCGGAAAGAAGGATCGAATCTTCGTAGTTGTAGCCGTTCCACGGCATGAACGCGACGAGCACGTTACGGCCGAGAGCCAGATCGCCCAGATCCGTCGACGGACCGTCAGCGATGATGTCACCCTTCTGGATGGGATCGCCAACGCGCACGAGCGGACGCTGATTGATACAGGTGTTCTGGTTCGAACGCTGGAACTTCATCAGGCGATAAATGTCAACGCCCGACTTGGACGGATCGAGATCTTCGGTCGCACGGATAACGATACGCGTCGCGTCAACCTGATCGACCACGCCGCCACGGCGGGCAGCAATAGCGGCACCGGAGTCACGCGCAACGACTGCTTCCATACCCGTACCGACGAACGGCGCTTCAGCGCGAACGAGCGGCACAGCCTGACGCTGCATGTTCGAGCCCATGAGAGCGCGGTTGGCGTCGTCGTTTTCGAGGAACGGAATAAGAGCCGCAGCAACCGAAACAAGCTGCTTCGGCGACACGTCCATCAGATCCACGTTTTCACGCGGCGCCATCATCACTTCGCCTGCATGACGGCAGATGACGAATTCGTCAACGAAACCGCCCTGCTCGTCCAGCTCTACGTTTGCCTGCGCAACCGAGTGCTTTGCTTCTTCCATGGCCGACAGATAGACAACGTCGTTCGTCACCTTGCCGTCGACAACTTTGCGGTACGGGCTTTCGATGAAGCCGTACTTGTTGACGCGGGCAAAGGTAGCAAGCGAGTTGATCAGACCGATATTCGGGCCTTCCGGCGTTTCAATCGGGCAGATACGGCCATAATGGGTCGGATGCACGTCGCGGACTTCGAAGCCAGCGCGCTCACGGGTCAGACCACCGGGTCCAAGAGCCGAAAGACGGCGCTTGTGGGTGATTTCCGAAAGCGGGTTGGTCTGATCCATGAACTGCGAGAGCTGCGAAGAACCGAAGAACTCGCGCACGGCTGCAGCAGCCGGCTTCGCATTGATCAGATCCTGCGGCATGACCGTGTCGATTTCGATCGAGGACATACGTTCCTTGATCGCGCGCTCCATGCGAAGCAGACCGACGCGGTACTGATTTTCCATCAGCTCGCCGACCGAACGGACACGACGGTTACCGAGGTTATCGATATCGTCGATTTCGCCACGGCCATCGCGCAGTTCGACCAGCATCTTGACCACAGCCAAGATGTCTTCCTTGCGCAGAACGCGCACGGTGTCTTCCGCATCGAGATCCAGACGCATGTTCATCTTGACGCGACCGACCGCCGAAAGGTCGTAGCGCTCAGCGTCGAAGAACAGCGAATTGAACATCGCTTCAGCAGAATCCATCGTAGGCGGCTCGCCCGGACGCATGACGCGATAGATGTCGAACAGGGCTTCCTGACGGCTTTCGTTCTTGTCGGCAGCCAGCGTGTTACGGATATACGCACCAATATTGACATGGTCGATATCGAGAACGTTGATTTCCGTCTCGCCTGTATCGATAAGCGTCTTGAGGACCTTCTCGTCGATTTCGTCACCGGCTTCGAGGTAGATCTCGCCGGTTGCGTAATTGACGACATCTTCCGCAAGATAAGAACCGAACAGATCGTCTTCCGTCGCCTTGATGGCCTTGAGGCCCTTTTCAGCAAGCTGCTTGGCCGAACGGGCGGTCAGCTTCTTGCCAGCTTCGAGAACGACTTCACCGGTATCCGCATCAATGAGATCGGAGATGATCTTCATGCCCTTGAAGCGGTCAGCCGAATACGGAATGCGCCAGTTGTCGCCGTCGCGCGTATAGGTGACGGTGTTGTAGAACGTCGACAGAATGTCTTCGCCGTCCATGCCAAGCGCCATAAGCAGCGTCGTCGCCGGCAGCTTGCGGCGGCGGTCGATACGCGCAAAGACGATGTCCTTGGAATCGAACTCGATGTCGAGCCAGGAACCGCGATAAGGAATGACGCGAGCCGCGAACAGGAGCTTGCCCGAAGAATGGGTCTTGCCCTTGTCATGATCGAAGAAGACGCCCGGCGAACGGTGCATCTGCGAAACGATCACGCGCTCGGTGCCGTTGACGATGAAGGTACCGTTGTCTGTCATGAGCGGCATATCGCCCATGTAGACATCTTGCTCCTTGATGTCCTTGATCGACTTCGCGCCAGTATCTTCGTCAATATCGAACACGATAAGACGCAGCGTCACCTTGAGTGGCGCCGAATACGTCAAGTCGCGCTGACGGCATTCGTCAACGTCGAATTTTGGTGCGTCGAATTCGTAACGAACGAATTCGAGCATTGAAGAGCCGGAGAAATCCTGAATTGGGAAAACAGACTTGAAAACCGCCTGCAAACCCTCGTCAGAACGCCCACCGGATGGTTCTTCAACCATAAGGAACTGGTCGTAAGATGCCTTTTGAACCTCGATAAGGTTCGGCATCTCGGCGACCTCTGGGATCTTGCCGAAAAATTTGCGTACGCGCTTGCGACCATTGAATGAATGGGTCTGAGCCATCGTCGCTCCTCGTTCTATAGCCTTACGGCTTGCTCACGCCTTGCGGCCTTTATCATGCGCCGCCTTTCGGCGGTCCTTCTAACGGGCTAAAACCCGTTTTCTGAAAGCCAATCCGGCGTTCAGAAAAAGGGTTCCAGTTATCCGATCCGCCGAAAAAAGCGGCGGAAACTGGCGGATGGAAACCATCCGCCAGAACAGTCCGAACTTACTTGAGTTCGACCTTGGCGCCAGCAGCTTCGAGCTGTGCCTTGATCTTCTCAGCTTCGTCCTTCGAAGCGCCTTCCTTAACTGCCTTAGGAGCAGCTTCAACAAGGTCCTTAGCTTCCTTGAGGCCAAGACCGGTGATCGCGCGAACTTCCTTGATCACGTTGATCTTGTTTGCGCCGCCGTCAGCGAGGACGACGTCGAATTCGGTCTTTTCTTCAGCAGCAGCAGCCGGAGCAGCGCCTGCAGCAGCAACGGCTACAGGAGCGGCAGCCGAAACGCCCCACTTCTCTTCGAGAAGCTTGGACAGCTCAGCAGCTTCCAGAACGGTCAGGGCCGAAAGGTCTTCAACGATCTTTGCGAGATCAGCCATTTTTGTACTTCCTATTATAAAGGTTTGAACTGTTGACAGCGAGAAACGGCCTTAAGCCGCCTCGTTCTTCCGGGCGTGCGCGCCGATAACGCGGGCGATCTGGCCCGCCGGAGCGCTGGTAAGTACTGCAAGACGCTGGGCCGGGGTCTGGATCATTCCAACCAGCTTTGCGCGCAGTTCGTCGAGCGACGGGAGCGAAGCAAGCGACTTGACGCCATCGGCGTTAAGCGTCGTTGCACCCATTGCACCGCCGAGGATAACGAGCTTGTCGTTAGTCTTGGCGAATTCGACGGCTACTTTCGGAGCGGTAATTGGATCGTTTGCGTAAGCAACGACCGTCTGACCCGTAAACAGGTCAGCAATACCTTCCGATTCCGTGCCCTGAAGAGCGATTTTGGCAAGGCGGTTTTTCGCGACTTTAACGGACCCACCTGCATCACGCATCTTCAAGCGAAGATCGCTCATTTGCGCAACGGTGAGACCGGTATAGTGGGCCACGACGACCGAACCGGACTCTTTGAAAGCGCCGTTCAGCCACGCGACAAATTCGCGCTTTTCCGCTCTATCCACTGTCTCTCTCCAGTTGACAGGACCACATGGCCCTGCCGGGTTGCCTTTGCCGGACGAACTTCACAGTCAGCCCGACGTTCGAGGATCCTGTCCCCTTCAGCTCCACCTGCTCGCAGGCTTCGCCCAAAGGCAACTACGGTTCAAACCTTGCATGCACATTCGTGCGAAACAGGGTTATTCCACGTCTCATGCAGGCTTTATGTTTAAGGAAAATCACCCGAAGATGATGCTCCGCCTGCAATCTCGGACAGGATAACCGGACTTTCATCCGGCTATCCGGATCTTGCGATCCGGAATTTTTGCACTTCGGTCTGCTCTCGCATTCCCGGCGTGCCGCCGATGCGCCTTCCCTTAAAGGAAAGGCCAGGCTCCGGAAAACCGGAGCCCGGATAACTTAGGCGACAACCTTGACGGTTGCCGGATCGACCTTGACGCCAACGCCCATGGTCGAGGAAATCGACACGCGCTTGACGTATTCGCCCTTGGCAGCCGACGGCTTTGCCTTGATGACGGCGTCAGCGAAAGCCTTGATGTTTTCTTCGAGCTTGGCATTGTCGAAGGAAACCTTGCCGATACCGGCATGGATGATACCAGCCTTCTCAACGCGGAATTCGACTGCACCGCCCTTGGAAGCAGCAACAGCGGCTGCAACGTCGGTGGTGACGGTACCAACCTTCGGGTTCGGCATCATGCCACGCGGACCAAGAACCTTACCGAGACGACCAACGAGCGGCATCATGTCCGGGGTTGCAATGCAGCGATCGAAGTCGATCTTGCCGCCATTGACGATTTCGAACAGTTCTTCCGCACCAACGATGTCAGCGCCAGCCTTCTTGGCTTCTTCAGCCTTGTCGCCGCGAGCGAAAACAGCAACGCGAACCGTACGACCGGTACCGTTCGGCAGATTGACAACGCCGCGGACCATCTGGTCAGCGTGGCGTGGGTCGACGCCGAGGTTCATCGCGATTTCGATGGTTTCATCGAACTTGGCGACAGCACGTTCCTTGACGAGGCCGATAGCGGCCGACAGATCGTACAGCTTGTTACGATCGACGCCTTCACGGATCTTGTTAATGCGCTTGGAAATCTTCGCCATCGTCTCAGCCCACCACTTCCAGGCCCATCGAACGGGCAGAACCTTCGATCATGCGCATCGCTGCTTCAACGTCAGCGGCGTTCAGATCCTTCATCTTCGCTTCAGCGATCGTGCGAACCTTGTCGCGGGTGATCGTGCCGGCGCTTGCCTTGCCCGGGGTCTTCGAACCGGACTTGAGGTTAGCAGCCTTCTTGAGGAAGTAGGTTACCGGAGGGGTCTTCATCACAAAAGTGAAAGACTTGTCCTGGTAATAGGTGATCACAACTGGAATCGGCGAACCCTTTTCCATTTCCTGCGAGGCAGCGTTGAACGCCTTGCAGAATTCCATGATGTTGATGCCGCGCTGACCCAGGGCCGGACCGATAGGGGGCGACGGATTGGCCGCACCTGCCGCTACCTGGAGCTTGAGCTGGCCTGCAATTTTCTTAGCCATTGCTTTCTGCCTTTTTTACTTTGCCGGAAATCCGGCTTTCTCGATTAATGCCGGAAGATCCGGCTCTCGACTGACGCCAGTTCGACTGGCGGGCAGTTCGGTGGTTCGAGATTGACGACCGGCTAAGCCGCTTCCCTTCCACCATCTTCACCCCACCCGGAATCCGGCCGTGGTGAATGCCCTCGCGGGCAAAACGATCAGAGCTTGTCGACCTGACCGTATTCCAGATCCACAGGCGTTGCGCGCCCGAAGATGGAAACCTCAACCTTGAGTCGCGCACGCTCTTCGTCAACTTCCTGAACGATGCCGTTGAACGAAGCAAACGGACCGTCGGAAACACGAACGTTTTCACCGATCTCAAAGGATACCGAAGTCTTCGGACGCTCGACACCATCCTGAACCTGGCTCAGAATCTGGTCGACTTCCTTCTGAGAAACCGGAACCGGCTTGGAATCACCAAGGAAACCAGTGACTTTCGGGGTGTTCTTAATAAGCGAAAAGACGGCATCCGTGAGGGTTGCACGAACCAGCACGTAACCAGGGAAGAACTTGCGCTCTGCATCAACCTTGCGGCCGCGGCGCACTTCAACGATCTTCTCGGTCGGCACAACGATCTGCTCGATCAGCTCGGACAGACCCTTCTGCTTCGCCTTGATCTCGATATCCTCGGCGACCTTCTTTTCGAAATTGGAATAGGCGTGAACGATGTACCAGCGCGCCGTCATCTAAAAACTCCCCAATCCTAACTTATCGACCAAGGCCGAGAATAAATTCTACGCCATAGGCCATAAGCTGGTCGGCAAGAAAAAAGAACGCAGCAGCCAGAAACGCCATGATCACCACCATAATGGTGGAGATGACCGTTTCACGCCGTGTCGGCCAGGTCACCTTCGCCGTTTCGGCGCGAACCTGCTGAAAAAAGGTGATCGGATTCGTTTTGGATGCCATCTGCCGCTCTGTCATTGATCCGGCGCTACCCCCAAACCCCACCTCGTCGAAACGAATCAGAAGCCTGAAGTCACGCGTATACGGCACGCAAAGCTGAAAATTCAGCCCCACGCGCCGCGTGTCTGTTGACGCTACATAGAATCGATTCCCGAAAAAAACAAGCCCAAAGGTTAAAAGAATACCATACAGGCTTATCGGAACCCCGATCCTTGCGAATATCACTCGGCGCACCATCCAATCGTGCGGCGGCGATCCTCCCCTGCCCGGCCAACAAATCCCGCAGGGAATTATCATCTTCGACTGCGTCGCCACACCAAAGCCAGCGCCACCATCGAAAAACCACTACATCGGCCCAGAAATCAGAAATGATTTTCAGGAAGCACGACGCATAGATTCAATAGATTAGAGCGCCTTGTGCACCCGAAAGGACACGTAGCGCTCCTATGCGACTTAAATTGCCGCCTAACTAATCATATAGAAAACGGGCACCCATAGTCAAGCCATGAGCGCCCGTTATAAAATGGCAGGGGCAGCAGGGTTCGAACCCGCGACCTACGGTTTTGGAGACCGTCGCTCTACCAACTGAGCTATACCCCTATCGACGCCGGAGCGTCTGGAAAGACTCTCTAATCCCCTGCGGGATCGGCTTCAAGTCTTAATTAAAGCCGGAGAAATGACCGGCAGTATAACTGCCGGTCGAAATCATTACTCGATGATCGAAGCGACGATGCCTGCACCGACGGTGCGGCCACCTTCACGGATAGCGAAGCGGAGCTTCTCTTCCATGGCGATCGGGACGATCAGGGTGACGTCAACGGTAACGTTGTCGCCAGGCATAACCATTTCCGTACCTTCCGGCAGCGTGACAACACCGGTCACGTCCGTCGTGCGGAAGTAGAACTGCGGACGATAGTTCGTGAAGAACGGCGTATGACGGCCACCTTCGTCCTTGGTCAGAATATAGGCTTCTGCCTTGAACTTGGTGTGCGGCTTAACCGAACCCGGCTTGCAGAGAACCTGGCCGCGCTCAACGTCTTCACGGCCAACGCCGCGGATCAGCGCGCCGATGTTGTCGCCAGCCTGGCCCTGATCGAGCAGCTTGCGGAACATTTCAACGCCGGTAACCGTCGTCTTCGTCGTCGCCTTGATGCCGACGATTTCAACTTCTTCACCAACCTTGACGATACCGCGCTCAACGCGACCCGTCACAACCGTACCACGGCCCGAGATCGAGAAAACGTCTTCGATCGGCATCAGGAACGGCTGGTCGATCGGACGTTCCGGGGTCGGAATGTAGTCGTCAACAGCGGCCATCAGAGCGCGAACAGCGTCTTCACCCAGTTCCTTCGAGGAATCTTCCAGAGCAGCAAGAGCCGAGCCCTTGACGATCGGGGTTTCATCGCCCGGGAAGTCGTACTTCGACAGAAGTTCACGAACTTCCAGTTCAACCAGTTCGAGCAGTTCTGCGTCGTCAACCTGGTCGCACTTGTTCAGGAACACCACGATTGCCGGAACGCCAACCTGACGGGCGAGCAGGATGTGCTCACGGGTCTGCGGCATCGGGCCGTCAGCGGCCGAAACAACCAGGATCGCACCGTCCATCTGGGCAGCACCGGTGATCATGTTCTTCACATAGTCAGCGTGACCAGGGCAGTCGACGTGTGCGTAGTGACGGTTGGCGGTTTCGTACTCGACGTGCGACGTCGAAATCGTGATACCGCGAGCCTTTTCTTCAGGCGCTGCGTCGATCTGATCATAGGCCTTGAAATCACCGAAAAACTTCGTGATCGCTGCCGTCAGAGACGTCTTGCCATGGTCAACGTGACCAATCGTGCC